>JAKQHT010000009.1 GCA_029557895.1 Bacteroidota bacterium
GGAAGACATAGACAACGGCAGCGTTAGCAACCAGGCAGTTGTTACGGGCACGGACCCGGACGGCGGCACGGTCACCGACGATTCGGATGACCCCACCGACCCTACCGATACCGATAACGACGGCGATGGCGATCCGGACGATGTGACGGTAGTGACCTTCCCTGATTCTAATGCGAGTATGAGCTTGGTGAAATCAGGTAGTTATGATGCAGAAACGCAAACCATTACCTTTACGTTTACCGTAACAAACACAGGAAACTTGACAATTTTCAATATTGAAATTGTTGACCCTATGTTGGGTGGAATTATAGGTAGTATAGATAGTTTGGCACCGGGTGAAAGCGATATGTTTACTGTAACATATCAAGTAACAGATAGCGATTTTGCCCAAGGGGAAGTTATCAACACTGCTGTTGCAACAGGTGAAGATCCAGACGGAAATCCTGTAGAGGACACTTCTGGAACTAATGTGGACAACGATGATCCAACGGTTACCGAAGTACCAACTCCGACACCTCCAGGTTTGTTTATTCCAAATGTAATAACGCCTAACAACGATGGCGATAACGACACTTTTGTAATACAAGGTATTGAGAATTATAGAAATGCTCAAGTACTGATTTACAATAGATGGGGTAATGAAGTTTATAGGAATAATACGTACTCAAATACAAACGGTTTTTCAGGTGAAGGATTGAGTAAGGGAACTTACTATTACTTGATAAAATTGACCGACAATCAAGGTACGGTAAAAGACTATGAAGGATGGATTTACATAAAAGATTAATTCTTGAGACTATGATTATTGTTAAAGAAGTTCACAAGCGAATGAAAAAAGTATATTATTTGTTAATCCTCTTGGTGCTTTTTAAAGCCCCAGAGGTTATAGCGCAGCAAGAGATTCAGTTTACACAATATATGTTCAATACATTGAGCGTAAACCCTGCCTACGCAGGTTATAAAGATCAATGGTTTGCCCAAATGGCATTGAGAGACCAATGGGCGGGCCTGGATGGGGCTCCACGAACCGGGCAAATATCCATAGATGGAATTTTATCCCCGGATACAAGAAATGTTGGTGCCGGCCTTCAAATTACATCCGATAAACTTGGGCCGCAAACAGCGACCACGTTTTATCTAAATTACGCCTATCGTTTAAGATTGAACGATGAGGATACCAGACGTTTAAGTTTTGGTATTGGTGCGGGAATCGGAAGTTATGGACTCGATGGTTCTATGTTTGCCCCAATTGACCAAACCGATGGTTCGCTTTTTGAAGGTAAAGAAAACGTGTGGAAGTGGAACCTCCGTGCCGGAGTGTATTACTACGGGCCCAAATGGTATGCAGGTATTTCGGTAATGAACCTTTTGGGTGATTCAGAAAACTCCTTTGGAACCGACGATGCTTATTACAGTGTCGTGCAAAGAAGGCATATGTATTTCATAACAGGAACCGTGTTTGACTTGAGCTCAAGCCTCAAATTGAGGCCAAGCATCCTTGTCAAGGATGATTTCAAAGGACCTACCAGTTTGGATCTCAACGCTATGTTGATTTTCAATGAAAGATTTTGGTTTGGAGCCAGCTATAGAACAGGTGTTTCTGTTTGGGACCGAGATTATGTGGATTACAGTCCTGGAGATTTGGAAACAACCAATGCCATTGCGGGTGTCGTTCAGTTTTACATTACAGAAAGATTCCGTTTGGGATATTCTTATGATCACATGTTGAACAAACTCGGCAATGTCCAAAATGGTTCTCACGAGATTACATTGGGTTACACCTTCCCTGTTGGTACCAAGCGCGTTATAAGTCCAAGGTTCTTTTAAGAATGTTTAAAACGATTAAAATGAAGAAAATACATACATCTCTCTTATTGAGTTTAATGTGCTTTGTTTTTGTACAAGCACAAGAACAGTCCAGCAATCGAAAAAAAGCAGTCGATTACCTGAACAGTTACCAATATGGAAAAGCCATATTGCTATATCAAAAACTTACAGATGTCAAAGAGCCCAAATTGGAAGATATGGAAAATCTGGCATTCAGTTACAGTCAGGTTAACGATTATGAGCATGCATCCAACTGGTATGCCAAAGTGGTAGAGCATTCAGAAAGTGCTCCAGAAAATCTGTTGCGATATGCAAAGACCCTAAAACAAACAGCACGTTATGCTGACGCCAAAGTTGCCTTGAAGCGCTATGCTGAAGTTACCGGTAACCAAAATGAAGTTGAAACGGAACTGGCTGGTTGTGATGCCGCTTCAGAATGGATGGCAAACCCATTGCCTTATAACATTGTAAACGAAGAAGGTATAAATACGCCTCTCTCTGAATTTGCAACGTTTGTTCTTGGTAATGACGTGTATTATGCCGGTGAAGAAGCAAGTGTTAAGAAGGTTGAAAATTTGAGTTGGACTGGGCAGTCTTTTTTGAGAGTGTACAGAGCCAATGTTGATGGCGCAGGGCTGAACAAGACTTCAGAGAGTGTCGTTTTCAATGATGACAACAGGTATCACATTGGGCCTGTAAGCAGCAACAAGGCCGGTGATACTTTTTTTGTCACACGTACCTATTCCGGTAAAGATGGTGACAAAAACAAAGAAGGTAGGGTAACGTACAAGACCAATAGACTGGAATTGTTTATATATAAAAAAGATGGAGATTCATGGACCAAACAGCCCTTTGCATACAACAACATACAGCAATATTCTGTTGGACATGCTGCTTTGAGCCCTGATGAAGATACATTGTACTTCGTGTCCGATATGGAAGGTGGCGTTGGTGGTACAGATATATGGTATTCCGAAAAACAATCGGATGGCAGTTGGGGACAACCTAAAAATGCCGGTGCCATTAATGGAACCAAAGACGAATTGTTTCCAAATTTGGGCGCAGATGGTGTGCTGTACTTTTCGAGCGATAGTTTTGTGGGTATGGGTGGACTTGATATCTTTAAATCCGAAGGCAGTAAAGGTACATGGTCCCAACCGGAAAACCTTAAATATCCCGTAAATAGCGGTGGCGACGATTTTGCTTTTGTGGCTACCAAAGTACAAGACGATACTTTGAGCGGTTTCTTTTCTTCTAATAGGGCAGGAGGCAAAGGCAACGATGACATTTATGCATTCAATTACCACGAGGTGAAACCGAAAATCATAGTTGTATTGGAAGGTATTTCTTATCAATATTTTGATGCCAAAATTCCAATGGCCGGTGTAGATGTAAGCTTGAACCTTTTTGATGAACATAGGACTCTTATAGGACAAAGCAAAAGCGATGCCAACGGCTTTTTCAGTTTTGAGGTAGAGGCAGGGAAAGATTTCATACTATTGGGAGAAAAGAAAGAGTACTATTCAGATTCTCTCACCGTGAGCACCAAGCACATTACCCAAAATGACACGATTAGAGTAAACCTGAACCTTAAACCGGTACTCGAAGTCGGCAAGAAATTTGTTTTGGAAGGCATTTACTACGATTATGACAAGTACAATATTAGGGAAGATGCCCAACTTGTGCTTAATGAGTTGGTGAGGATCATGCAAGAGAACCCAACCTTAAAAATAGAATTGTCTTCGCACACAGATAGTCGTGGAAGGGATTCTTATAACCAAGTATTGTCACAGAACAGGGCACAATCTGCTGTGAGCTATCTGGTAGAGAGGGGAATATCCAGAGATAGGATGGTGGCGAAGGGTTATGGAGAAACCAGATTGATCAATGCTTGTAAGAACAATGTGAAGTGTTCTGAAGAAGACCACCAGCGCAACAGACGCACCGAAATAGAGGTACTGTCTTTTTAAGTTGGCTACCGAGTTTTGAACAAGAAGCTGTCTCAAAACCTAACCTTTGTCAAGTTGAAAACGTTTCAACTTCTTATAAACAGCTAATAAATAGCGTTGTAAGGTTTTTGTTCCGATAGTTGTCGGGATACAATGACAAGGTCAGACGTTTTGAGACAGTTTTTTTTTGGTTAATATCAAAAGTTTCATCACTTCCAAAATTCATCCTTTAGATTGTCAATGAATTTTTCGTCCGGGTGATGTACTTTTTCAATTTGTTGTAGTTGCTCTTCGGTGGCTTCCTTTTGGATTTCCGGGAATAATATGCGTTCCTCAAAGCGGATGTGCTGTTCCAGTTCTTCTTCGATCAGCGCCAAAGATTTGTCGATATGCTCTTTGTCTTTAAACAGTCGTCTTAACCGTCTATGTTCGGCCAATGCGCGTTTTACCAATTCGTTATCTTCATCGAGCAAAGAAAAAATATGGGTCTCTTCAATTTCAAAATGAGGTTCCAGGTGTGTGTCGTAAAACCAATCAGCGTAGGTTTTCATGCGCTCGATTGCTATGTTTTTCTTAAATCCAGCACGAAGTTTCCAAGACAATAGAAGTCCGTGATGATGGTCTCTGCTCAAAGGTTGTAAAGCTTTGTGGCGTTTAAGAGGTTTGTTGGACATAGTGTTTTTGTTTTAAATAAGATGTTGATATGATGGCAATCCCCAAAGGAAGAAACATACTGCTCCAAAAAAGCAATTGATGATATTGTTGCAGTTGGCCCATTCCAAAATAGAGCAGACCGCCTTGGTAGGCCAGCAAAAGCTCTGTCAGGCTAAAACCGATAAGAAAACTGTAAATTCCCAGTTTGAAAATCCTTGAGGGTTTGATGGTTTTGGAGAAAATCAAAAAAGCAAACAGAAATCCGCTTATTACGCCCAACATCATTAAATGGATAAACCCAATGATGAAGTTTTTATGGTAGATAAGCGTTATCGAAAAATTGGGGATAACAGCAGTGGTTTGCAATACCATTTTTAGGATAAAACATCCCAGCGAAAACGCGTAAAGAACACGCAAGATTTTTTGGTGTTTGACGATAATGGTCCTGTACGGGATTTTTATCAGTTTTAAAAAGTAATAAAGTGCGATAAGTTGCAAAACTACACCTATGGCATTGATGTATGGTAGCGTTCCATGCGGGGCAAACCATTGAACGGGCAGGGCCAGTGTGCAGATGGTTGCGGCTATCAGGACATAGAGAAATACTTTTGATGTTTTGGTCTTTTCGATATTAAGTTGATGGAATAAAACGGCAATAACGGCAAACAAAAACCAACCGTTAAACTGAAAGTGCAAAAAGCACTGGATTGCAATCTGGTAGAATGCCGAAGTTTTTCCCATGAGTCCTACTGCCGGTCCAAGGCACCAAACGCCTACGGTGCTCAACACCATAAAAACCAAAGCCCATCTCACAAAACTTTCAACCAAGGGATTGTTGATTTTCAGGTCTTTCCAAATTCGGTATGCGAATGCATAACTGCACAAAATGTGCAGCGTGGAAAAGGAAATGGAAACCGCGGCATAACCCTGAAAAGGAAAACTGAACATCATGCCAAGTACGGACAATTGGGTCAGCCAGAACAAGCGGTTGTAAACACGGCCTTTATAAGGTACAAAATAATAGAGAAAAAAAGTGAAAAGCATCAGATAGACCCAGCCCAACATGGCAACGTGCGAATGGGCATGCGTCAAAAATCTGTAATTGATTCCTATCTCGCCCACCATGGCATAGCGAAGCAACAGGCCAAGCAAGGCGGCAACCAAAAAATTAAGAAGACAGGTCGCTACAAACTTTTTGGGTATATAAATCATTAATGGGCTTTAAATTAAAGAATTAAGAAGTTCCGTTTATCTTCACCATAGGCTTGGGTCTAATTTACGGACTAAATTCGGGTGGGGCAATAAAAGAAACACCTTTCTGGTATTTTCCTATTGATAAATGGTTACCATAGAAAGGTGTTTCGGCAACAAATCAAACAAACTGCATTATAAACCACGAACATGGATTATGGGTTTAAAAGTTTTTTCTCCAATTTGGCTGCTTCGGGAAATAGAATATTGTTTTCCAGATGTATGTGCATGTGCAGATCTAGTTCAAACTCGTTGAGCATAGCAAATGTGACCCGATAGGTATTGCAAGCATCGGCCGGAGGCGTATAATTGTCGGTAAGTTCGGCGATTTTTCTAAAGCGTTCGCCTTCGGTATCATGTTCTTCCATCATCATGGCAATCGGGTTTTCTACCGTTCCAAAGCCGGGTTTTTGCATTTCTTGCCCTGTGATGGATGTATTTACCATTTTTTTGATGAATGGGAAAAGCACCAGTTCTTCCTTTTTCATGTGCGCAGCCAATTCGCCTGCAGATGCAAAAAACAGTTCGCTTATCTCAAATAGCTCTGGGTGCCTGTCGCCATGTACTTTGCAGAGTTTGTCCAAAAAGCCTTTGATTATCAGTGATTTTTCTTCTACATAACGATGGTGTTTTTTTTCGATGTATTCTGTAAGCAGGTCCAATGGCCAGGACTTAAAGTCTATGTTTTGTCCAGAATCTGCGTTCATTGCTGCGTCCAGCTCGTTTAATAACATTTCTTCGTCAATGTTTTTCTTTTGGCACACTTCTTCAATGGTTCTGTGGCCTTTGCAACAAAAATCGATGCCATGTTTTGTAAAAACTGCGGCCGCTCTGTAGTCTTCAGCTACAAATTCGCCAATTTGCCTGGTTGCTTTTTTTTGTATTGTTTTCATAATCGTGATTTTTATTCGGACAAAAAAGTCCTATTTTGGTTTAAAAAAATTCTATATTCTTAAAAAAGAAACACCCGAACTGACATCCATTGCCAGCGATTTTAGATTGGTTGTTTCCAAAAGTTCCCTTAAATCGTCCCTGACTTTTTTGAACTCAAAATGTACAGGGCAAGGATGTAGTTCATTGCATTCGGATAGCCCCAGGCCACAGCCTTTGTATATATTGTCGCCATCAATGGCCTTTACAATATCTGCCAGTTTGATATGCTCCAATCGGGATTTTTCAATCTCAAAGCCACCATTGATACCTCTTACCGACAAGATGATGTTTTCGCGCGCCAACATTTGAAGGATTTTGGCGGTAAAAGCTTCAGGAGAATCTATGTGATTTGCAATTCCCTTGAGGCTCACACGCTTATCTTCGTTGGATCTAACAGCGATGTAAATGGTAGCCTTTATTCCGTATTCACAAGCTTTAGAAAACATGAGCAGTAAAAATTCTCAACAAAAATACGGATAATTTCCAAGAAACAAGACATTTTTGTCTTAATATTGTTCTCTGTGTAAATAATTATGTTTTTGCCTAAAAATGTCGATATTTGTATTTGCTAACTAAAATAAGTATAAGATAATGGCAATGAACAAAAACACCGTGTTGGCTTGGGCCACTTGGATAATGATTATTGTTGGACTGGGGCTGATAGGGCTTGGCGCCTTTCGCTATTATGAGGTTGCTGGCTATGGTTTTGCAGCTGTTGGCATCGGGTTTTTTGCTATAGCTTGGGTTTTTAATGCCCTGAAAGGTAGGGTTTGATGATTGGTGGTGGTCCGTTCAATTCAATTTCAATTTCATTAAATCGTAAAACAACAATCGTAAACCATAACTAACTATGTCTGACGATAAAAAAGTCATTTTCTCGATGCGGGGTCTTACAAAGACCTTTAAGGGCGCTGATACGCCAGTATTGAAAAACATTCATTTGAGTTTCTTTTATGGAGCCAAAATCGGTATTCTTGGTTTGAACGGCTCCGGGAAATCCACGCTTTTGAAAATCATAGCCGGTATCGATAAAAACTATCAGGGCGATGTAACCTTTTTGCAGGATTATTCGGTGGGCTATTTAGAGCAAGAGCCTCAACTGGATGAGGACAAAACCGTGCTTGACATTGTTAAGGAAGGTGCTGCCGAGACTGTAGCCATTCTCGACGAGTACAATAAAATCAATGATATGTTTGGGCTTGAGGAAGTCTATTCTGACCCGGACAAAATGCAGAAATTGATGGATAGACAAGCGGTGCTCCAGGACAAAATTGATGCAAGCAATGCTTGGGAACTCGATACAAAGTTGGAGATAGCCATGGACGCCCTGCGTACGCCCGATGCGGACAAGAAAATTTCGGTGCTTTCCGGTGGCGAACGTCGTCGTGTTGCTTTGTGCCGATTGCTCCTTCAAGAACCCGATGTTCTATTACTGGACGAGCCTACCAACCATTTGGATGCAGAATCGGTACATTGGTTAGAACAGCATTTGTCGCAGTACAAAGGCACCATCATTGCAGTGACTCACGATAGGTATTTCCTTGACAATGTAGCCGGATGGATTTTAGAACTTGATAGGGGCGAAGGCATTCCTTGGAAGGGCAACTACTCTTCATGGCTCGACCAGAAATCCAAACGATTGGCGCAAGAGAGCAAAACGGCTTCCAAACGACAAAAAACCCTTGAGCGAGAGCTGGAATGGGTACGGCAAAGCACCAAAGGCCGCCAGACCAAGCAAAAGGCTCGTTTGAACAACTATGATAAATTGTTGAGCCAAGACCAAAAGCAATTGGACGAAAAACTGGAAATATATATACCCAATGGCCCGCGCCTTGGTACAAACGTTATTGAAGCAGTGGGTGTTAGCAAGGGATATGATGATAAATTGTTGTACGAGAACCTGAATTTTAAACTGCCTCAAGCGGGCATTGTAGGTGTCATCGGGCCCAACGGCGCTGGAAAAACCACAATTTTTAAGATGATAATGGGGGAAGAAAAACCGGATAAAGGGGAGTTCATCGTTGGCGATACGGCAAAAATTGCTTATGTGGACCAAAGCCACTCCGGTATTGACCCTGAAAAAACCATTTGGCAAAACTTTAGTGATGAGCAAGAGTTGGTCATGATGGGAGGTAGGCAGGTAAACTCGAGGGCGTATTTAGGGCGGTTCAATTTTAGTGGCAGTGAGCAGAACAAGAAAGTGAAATTGCTCTCCGGTGGTGAACGCAACCGCTTGCACTTGGCCATGACACTCAAGGAAGAAGGCAACGTACTACTTTTGGATGAACCTACCAACGACCTTGATGTCAATACGTTGAGAGCTTTAGAGGAGGGTCTCGAAAATTTTGCCGGCTGTGCCGTGGTTATCAGTCACGACCGTTGGTTCTTGGATAGGATTTGTACCCATATTTTAGCTTTTGAGGGCAATTCTGAAGTGTATTTCTTTGAAGGTGGTTTTAGTGACTACGAAGAAAACAGGAAGAAACGCCTTGGCGACGTAACACCAAAGCGCATCAAGTACAAAAAATTGGTACGATAGAAAAAAATCATTGCCATGTTGACCAAACGTTCTGCCCCGATTCTTATAGGGATGGAACCAGACGTTCAAATACATCATATTGATAACCAAATATATTGCGTATGGAAAGAACAATTCATACACCCAAAACTTTGGAATCTTGCTTTATTTGGTACCAATTGTGCAATAAATTGTTCGCATAGTATTGGTTTGTTAATTGAAAGCCCAATTTTTGCAGCAAATGATTCGAGGCAGTATTTTCATTTTCTGCACAAGCGTGGATTTTATCTAATTTCATTGTAGTAAATCCATAATTGATCCAAAAAAGGGCGGCTTCAGTTGCATAACCGTTTTTCCAAAAATCTTTTGAGAAGCGATAGCCAAGATCATAAAAATCAGACTGGTTGTTTTCTTCGGATTCCCTGAATTTTAATCCGGAAAAACCAATTAACCTTCCGGTATCTTTTAGAAAAACCGCATATCTTCCAATACCATTTTTTTTGTATTCATTTATAACTTTTGCGACGTATTTTTCTGCATCGGCCATTGTTAGGATAGGATTTCTTAAAAATCGATTGACATTGGGATCGTTGTTCATTTCAAAAAAACCATCAATATCGCATATTTCTAAAGGTTTAAGAATCAAACGCTCTGTCTCAAATTTTAGATTCATGCTTTTAATTTTAAGTAGTTTAGCCAAGCAAAGTATTCTGATTGCAAGGCCATTTGCCCAAAACTTAACGGCAAAACCCGTTCAGACGGTCAACACCTGTCAAATATAGTATTTTACTGCCCAAACGGGAAACGTGGTTTTAGTACTGCTCCAAAAAATATTTAAGCAAATCTGTTGTTGTGACAATACCTACCAATTTTTCGCCATCCACGATAGGGAGCGAGTGGAACGTGTGTTTTGCCAAAATTTCAATCACTTCTTTGATGGTTGTTTCTGGATGGGCCGTTACAAGAACTTTAGCCATTACCTGCGGAATCGTAAACATATCATACACAATTGCTTCGACCTCTTCTTCGGTTTCTGTTACATCTGCATAACTGATTTTGAGCAAATCTGAATAGCTCAAAACACCTACCAATTTGTTTCCGTCAACAACAGGAATATGGCGGATACCGTGTTTTTTGAATAATTTCTCCGCATCATATAGTGTTTGGATTGGGTTTAGTACAACTAAATCTGTTGACATGATCTGTGATACCGGAACTCTTTGTTTCATGGTGTTTAATGATTTAAAGGTTAAAAAAACTATTTTTTTTGGAAAAGGGAAATTCCTATTTCATACAGTAAAGTTAAATTGTAATTAACCCTAAAAAGATGACAACAAACATTTGAAAACAAAGCTTTTTTGTGTATATTACATAATTCTGTCGGGATTGGACTTGCCTTTCGGCTGTTTGTCGGGCAAAAGGACACGATCAGGAGAATTTTTTTGCAACTATTTGGGAGGCGCGAAGCAGGGAAGATTTGTTTTGGTAGGCTGATATAAAGTTGTTGTAAAAGCCTTCAGTTCTGTTCGTGTTTGAAGCAATATCCATTTTTGTTTTTTGTCATGTTCTTGCATCGAAACCCTTTTTGGGTGATGCTCGTGCATTGCGTTGCAGTTGATTTTGCTCCTTTTGCTTCGTTAGGTTTTATTCCCAATGTATTCTTTGGGTTTGAAATAGATTTTGCAGATTTTGTTTTGGGCCCGCACTGGGAACACGGCGTAAGATGTATTTTTTCTGCTTCGGAAATATCCAATTCTGTTGAGACATTTTTCACGAACTTACAAGTTGAGGTATGGTACTTTTTTCCTGAAGGTGTTTTGTAAACTTTTTGGGCCGAAAGTGTACAGACTGATAAAAGTAGCAATAAGGTAACTATGTGTTTCATGATACTAATTTAAAAATGGTCCGTTAGCTAATATAGAAAAATAAGGCTCCTGAATCAATCGGAAGTTGCCCGTGGCATGCTCCGGCCGACTTCAGGTTCTAACAAACTGTCTAAACCACAGTTCTTTCTGATTTTAAAACTTCTATGAAGGCCATTAAATCATCAACTTCTACGTGTGTCATGAGTACAATCTTGTACCATTTGTTGGTTTTGTCGTGCTTTTGCGGAACAAGCTGAAATCGGTTCGCAATTTCTTCCGTAATGTGGTCGGCTTTGAGAGTCACGATGTTCATGAACCGGTTTCGGTAATAGGCAATGCCCATTTGGTCGAGCTCCTTGCAGAGCCAGTCTGTCCGCATCTGCAACACACTTATGTTCTCAAACCAGCCGTGAGGGCCGTACGTAAACAAAATCATCCAAACCGCAACAGCGTTAGCACCCGAGCGCGACCCGCAAATTGTCAAATCCATGCCCTCGACATACTCGGCCTCTTTGGTCAAAACGTTTTCGATGAGCCCTTTTCTGCAAACGAAAATTCCTGTCCCGTAGGGTGCCTGGAGCATTTTGTGGGCATCGATCGTGATAGAGCTCACTTTTGGATTTGCAAAATTCAGATTGCTGTCACTATTGCTGAAAGGATAAACGAAACCACCGTAAGCACCGTCAATATGCAGTTGGTATTCCAAGTTGTGTGCTTCGAGAATGTCAGTATAATCGGTTATCGAATCAACAGACCCAAACATGGTGGTTCCCATGTTTAACACCACGATAAAATATTTTTTCCCATTGTTTTTGGCGTCGGTGACAATCTGCTCCAGCTTATCTTTTTTGATATTTCGGGAATTAAACTCAACAGGAATGCGCAACCAGTCAATCATCAACAAATTGGAGCCTTTTGGGATGGAGTAATGCGTGTCTTCGGAAGAAACTATCGCGATTTCGTTGGGTGTTGCATGATATTCGTTGATGAAATGATTGCGGTACATCCATAATGCCTGAATGTTAGCCTCTGTGCCACCGGGTGCGATATATCCGTCAAACGAACCGGGAGCCGCTTTAAAAATATCGACTGCAATTACATTGAGCACTTCTCTTTCTATGTTTTGGGTTCCTTTAAAAACCCTTTCGGAAACCCCCAGGGTATGGCACCCAATGTTATTAGGGTTGGCTACAAAAGCTTGTAAGGTGGGCGCGTCTTTAAGGAATGGCGCATCGTCATAAAACACTTTTCCGTCCAATTTGGAGGCAGGAAATCCGAGCGAAATTTCATCCGTAAAATTGATGTTCTCCTGTAGGGCTTGCGCTATTCTGTTCCGTCTTTCTTGAACGGTCATTTTTTTCCAGTAATGCATATTCAAAGATTTACATTATAACGGTTGCAAAGTTAATAACAAATATGCCAACAAGAATATGATTAAGGTCATCTGCATATTTAGGTATTGCGAGATTTGATCGTCGTGATAACCTGTTGTCTCTTGTGGCAGACTTTTGTTTTATTGTCCAAAATCCGGGATTTCAGCTTCAAATTCTTTTCAGGATACTATTGCATATTGCCAAATTGTCTTTAGAAATGTTTTTTTAATATATTGATAATTAATAACGTATCGCCCAATTGAGGTTGACCTTATGTGGCCAAATCACACCTATAAAAGGTAAGACAAAATGAAAGTTTGATATTGTGTAGCTTGTGAAGTTTCGGTTTTAACGAAATAAACATCACCTTGTGTAACCAATGTGACTTTAAAGATTGTTTTATTGCATTAATTTTGTGGTGTTAAATTGAACATTATGTCGCAAGAACATCTTTATCAGGTCAATCTAAAATGGAAAAACCATAGGATCGGTGAGTTGTCATCGCCTGTCCTGGACACCAAGATCGAATGTGCTACACCGCCCGAATTTTCAAACGGCGTACCTAATATCTGGTCGCCTGAACATTTTTACGCAGCTGCTATAAGCAGTTGTTTTATGACTACCTTTTTAGCGATAGCTGAAAATTCACGGTTATCGTTCAAGGATTTTTCGTGCAAAACGGTATGTAAACTGGAAATAGTTGAAAGAAAATATCTAATCACCGAGGCAATCATCGAACCTGTGGTAACTTTGGAACATCCTGATACGGACACCGAAAAGGCCTTAAAAGTTATCGGAAAAACAAAAGATAATTGTTTGGTTACAAATTCGATGAAAACCGAAATATTTTTGAACCCTCAAATTTTATAATTATAATTCGATGTTTAAGATTTTAAAAAACTTGTTGGGAGGTACAAACGACTCCCAACTTACTGAATTCCTTAAAAATGGCGCCGTTATGGTAGATGTGCGCAGTGTTGGCGAGTATTCTGCTTCCCATGTCAAAGGTTCTATCAATATTCCTTTGGACAAATTATCAAATCAATTAGGAAAACTTAAAAAGGACAAACCCGTAGTTGTGTTCTGTGCAAGCGGCATGCGGAGTGCTTCTGCCAAAGGCATTTTGCAACGCAACGGCTTTTCCGTAATCAACGGTGGGAGTTGGAAGAATGTCCAATCCTGTGTTGAGAATATATAATTGGTTTTATTGAGCCGTATAATGGCGGTCCTCATATAGTTAGCCCATTTGAAATGGATATTCTCAAAGGTTGAGTTTAATCGAGAAATCTGTGTGTCTGTGGCTTTTGTAAAAAAGCAAGTTTCTTTTGCTTATTTATTATCGTACAAATGGCCATCGGTAAAATCTTTATAGCTTTCATCGATTTCGGTCTTAAAGGCGTCAGATTCCAAAAGGCGCTTGTTCTCGGCCTTTAGTTTGTACATTTTTATGATGGCAATTGCAATGAATACCAGAAAGATGGCGGCAGTGACAATAAGTACTATTGTAAGTTGTTCTGTACTTACCATGAGGTTGAGGTTAGTTGCTTTTGCCATGATATGTGTGGTTTTTTTGAAGATTTGGTTTTCCCAAATATACGGTTTTTAAACCATACAATTGCGAGATAAATCAAAAAAGTTATCAAAAAAATGCATTTAATCGGACTTTTCGACCGATGAACGGTCATCGATACCAATTGAGCAATTCTACATCAATTTCAGGCTCGCTGTTGTTTATCAGGGTTTTAAAATGGGTTACGTCGCTATATCCGTCCGTGCCGCGATAATGGTATGGAACAACTTTTTTTGGCTTAAATTCCAGGACGGCATCGGCAGCTTTTTCGACCGTCATCGTATAAGGCAGGTTCATGCACACAAAGGCTACGTCTATGGCTTTGAGATTTCGCATTTCAGGAATGTCTTCGGTATCACCGGAAATATAAATCCTTTGGTTGCCCAAGGTCAGAACATAGCCGTTGCCCCTTCCTTTTTCATGGAATTTCAAGGCTTCTTCCCTTAAATTGTACATCGGTACGGCCTCGACCATAAGATTTTCAAAAGTTTGGATCTCGCCATTGTGGATGGTCACAGTTGCCTTTAAGGAAAGTAAAGGCAGTAGTTGCGTTACCGCCTTTGGGGCAAACAATGTGGTATTTGTAAGATCCAAAGCCTTGAGTAGTTCTCGGTCAAAATGGTCGCTGTGGATATCGGTTATAAAGACATAATCGGGAGGTTCTTGATCTTTGTACAGATCTGGGCTTCCGACTGGGTCGATGTAAATAACGTCATCGCCATAAACCAAAACCATAGAGGCGTGTCCGATGGGGATGATCTGTAGCGAATCGGTTGAGGCAACTATATGGATTTCTTGTGGGTTTCCGGAAACCATATAAGTTGATGCTGTCGTTTTATCCTTACAACTTGCGAATGTTAGCGCCAAAAAACACAGACCTATTAACTTGATTGTTTTCATGGTGCAATTTTTTTTGCGGTTGCAATAAATATACTCAAAAATGGGCATTTATTGTAACGTTGTAACAATTTAATAACATCCCACACCTATATTTTGGCGGTATAAATTTTAAAACTCATTTTTTTTTGACGAAATTGCTGCTCACAATTCAGTTTTACCATTTAACACACATACACAATGTCTGACGAATTTGATTTATTGGAAACCAATTCCACGCAAAAAAACGAAAAAGTTGAAGTAAATTGGGGTAAGGCCATCGACACGATGAAGTCAAAACTGGCCCAAGAAGACGATCCCGAGATACGGCAGAAAATACTGAATGCCACTCTGGACGATGTGGTGCAGATGGCCGAAAAGGACAGGACTTCATTGCTCGATGCAATCAAAGACCTGACCGATTACCAAGACGAGGTGGGTATCTTGTTCGAAAAATTCTCATCGCTCAATGCCGAAGAGAGAAAAGTTATCGATGATGCCCAAAAGGCTTTGGACGCCTCAAAGGCAGCACTGGATAAGGCCCAGAACAGACCCGATACCTGGTGGAACAACCTGTGGGGACGCAAGAGCAAGATCAAAAAGGCAGAACAGGAATTAGTAGAGGCACAAAAGACACGTAATGCTGCAGATAATAAGGCCAAGGCAATGTTCCAACAGCGTATTGAAAATGCTGATGTCCAGACATTATTGAGCGAATTGTCATTCAAGAGCCAGGCAGCCGTTACCAGACTGAAAAACAGAGAAACCGAAATCAAAGAAGTTGAAGACAAATTGCAGGACGCTATTGTAGAGGCCACAAAAAACCACACCAAAGCACTCGAAAAAAAGAAAGAGGTGGAAACAAAACTTGAAGATCATTATGCCCTGCTCAAACAAGCAAGGCAAGAACTTGAAGAAATTGTAGATAGACAGTCTGCTGAATATGCTCAAGCTGTGGGCAAAGTCACGACCCTTGAGCAAAAAGTGGAAGAACTGGAAGGACTTAAAAACGCATATACTACTTTGGCAGCTTCAAAAGACAGTTTCGTACATAAGCATAACCTTACCATCAAGGTATTGACTTCTTTAAGAAGCAACCTGCAAACACATCGTGCTAAACTTAAATCGGATACCGAAGAGCGTTTAAAGTATTACGACGGTTACGTGGTAGCCCTCAAAGCCAGAACCGATCAGGAGTTTGCAGCCATACTTGAACACCTGGGCGTCAAGACCGATGAACATATAGGCCAAACCCTCGCTGCAATGCATACGGCAAGTGCCAAAGCCCGTCAAGAAATGATGGACAATATACCCGTGCACGAAAAAGTCATGCAGGGTGTTTATCGAAGTTACGCAGAGGCATTGCAGGAAATCAGGGTTAAGGATGCCGATATCCAAAAGAATTTTGCCGAACGATACGGCATTGACATGAAAGAAATTTTTGAGGAGTATTACAAAGAAAAAAATGTAAGCCAGGGTGCTGAACCATCACCAAAACAGGAACGCCCAACAAACCAGAACGAAGACCTGTTGTCTTAATGCCATCGTATTTTTTTTGAACCTGAAAACCATTTGCAACCAGTGGCCATCAACGAAATCGCAACCCCATTAGATGCAGCACAGCTCGACTCAAAGGAACAGTATGTGTTCTATCACAGAATGGTCGATTTTGTGCTTAAGGAGCTGATAGTTAAAATTCAGAATAATGCCCTTTGTACATCGCGCGAATTGGTGTTTTTCAAGCAATATTGCGATTTGTTGCTTTATTCCATCGAGGCCATGCGCATCAAGTATATGTACGATGATGAAGACAATATGAAAGTGGATCTTACAGATTCGGGATTTCCAAATTATCTGGAATTCAGGTATTTGTTCAACGATCTGTCGCTTCGGGAAAGCTATGTTGGCAAGTTAAAGGACATCGGGACGCTCCAAGACGAATTCCTGGATCAATTGCTTCGAAAGAAAGAACCCATAAACAGGGAAAAATTGTTTCAGGCATCATCCATTGTTTACTATACCACCGTGGAGCAACGGTACATATACAACCGATTTGTTCAGGGCAAAATTATCGAGACCCCTGATGCAAATACCGCTTTTATGACCAGTTGGAGTTTTTACGATGTGTTACGCAATAGGCCATTTATCTGTTTTCTCTATTTCGATTACAAAGATCGTGATTTGCAAAAAGATAAGGAAAAAATATATGAGGTGTTAAAGGTGGTGGCCGATAGGGAAATGCCGCTCGATACCATGGCCTACGCCATCGACCGTAAGTTGCCCGATATGCGACCAAAACACCTCAAGCGTATAGATTTGGGCCCTTTTCACAATATTTTCGCCAAAGATGAAAACGCGATTACCCACGCGCTTCTACAAGGCATAGGGCTTAAAAATATTCCTTTGGTTTCTTTTGCCATATCCTTGCAGGTGGACGAGGTTTTTTCCGGCAGCGAGTTTACCGAAGGAGGCTATTTTTCAAAACAGACCCTCCAGAGATGGAGCCCACCCCTTAAGCAAAAGTATGTGTTTGCCCCGCACAGGATTATACAGTTGTTGTACAACAAAGCACCGCAGGTAATGGATGAGCTTAACAAACCACCCATAGAGGTCAGTGATATCCCCGAATGATTTTAAAAAAAATAGACCAATGCAGCAAAATTCCACCTTTCCGATAAAACAGTCCGAACTCACCATGTTGAGGGACGAAGCTACCTCATACCTAAAAAGTGTACAATGGGAACAGGGTCAAAGGGCAAAAAACAAGGAAAAGGACTCGAGGGACGATTCAATACTGCTGTATTTGTCAAGAGCCAATAACGGAGGCGGTCCTGCTGTTACCGTTTCGGTATCCAAGACCGTTTTGGAACTAAAAAAACGCTTGCTTCCCGACTCCGTGGCCATTCCTTTGTATCTCAACCAGACCCTTTATGTCATTCAAGAAGCCATTGCTTTGGGCATTTGGGCAAAGGACAGTTATTACGATGCATCGGGACTTTCGTCGTTGAGCGAGCGCAAGGCAACCATCGACGGTAGCGGAAAGCGCGAATATGAAAGCAAGATGCACACGGCTACTGCTTTCATGCTTTTTGCAACGGCATATAACATCCTGCACAACCTCCGTTCGGTGGCTTCGGAAGACCTATCGGTAATGAAACAAAAGTTTGCCGGCATACCCGAAGTTTCTCTCTTGTCGCCCTCAAAGGGCATTTCGTGTGCGCTTTATTATTATGACAAATACCTTTCACATCCCGAAATCATCAAATCCGATAAAGATGTTGCCGATTTTACGGTAGTTTATTTTGATGCGCTTATTGATGAAATCCAGATGCGAAAAAGCACGTTGGAATATCAAGAAACTATTGTAGACAGGACATATAAACTCGAAAATTCCGATTTTTCCATTTCCGGGTGGAGCAACATATTTTCCGGCTCTGCCATAAGCGTCGAATTTAATAAAGTGCAATTTGAGCAAATTGTTGGCAACCGCGACGCAAAACATTTTGCACGCCGACTCACGGAGCGCATGTTGAGCTATGACTTCACGGAAAAAAAGAACCCTTTTCAGGAATTGGGCGGTTTTATGCCCGTGTTTATGGGTTATGGCATTCCGGGAACCGGAAAAAGCATGCTCATTGCTGCCATTGCAACTCGTTTGAAGGAGCATTGTGACCATCTTGAGCTTCCGTTTTTGTTCCATCCGATGCCCGATACCTTGATTTCGACATTTCAAGGTGGTTCTGCCGAGAAAATGGTGGAGTGGATGAAACCTTTGCAAGATCCATCAAAATTGATTTTTGCACCCATTGATGATGCAGAAAATAATCTTCAAGAACGAACCGCTCAAGGTGTTTCAGCAGGTGTTAAGGAAGTGATTGGCGTGTTTTTGCGCTATACCGAAGGCGCCTATGCCGTCAATTACGGAAATAGCTCGATTGGACTGTTTACAAATCTTCCGGAAATGCTGGACAAAGCTGTCATATCACGTGTGCAGGGACGTTTCAAGATAGACGGCGCCAGAACCGTACACGATTTTCTGGACCAGGATTACCTGTGGTGGCATAAGTTCGAAAAAACCTTACCCGGATTTGTAAACATGGATGACCCAAAAGATTATACCTATTTGAGCGACCAAAAACTTGCAAAGGACATGGGCGAAATTTTGAAAATTGTGGAGAAACCATCCGAAGCACGGGTTTTGGATGTTTTTGAGAAAGCCGAAAGCCGTTTTGGCTACGATGACCATAAATTTTATGCAAATCTTTACAAAGAAATACAGGTGATATTCCCGTTTTTTTCATCCAGGGATGTACGCAATATCCAATCGGCTATATCGCTGCGGCTCACAGATTTCGATTTGGACCAAAGCTGGTTCCACAATCCGGAAACGTACTTTAAACAAAATTATGCGACCAAGTTAAGCATGCTCAAAGAACTGATGCAAGCCAATATGAAAGGGCTCAATTTTTCTGACATCCGCCGTCAGGAAGTGATACGATACCTCGATAATGTGGCAACCATCGCCGATACCGATTTTAAACGTAAGGTTGACGAACGTATCGGTCAATTGAACGTTGAAATGGAAGCCAGAAAAAAGTTTGACAATGGACATTAAAAACCTCAAAAATATCAAACATTACATCCTTTCAAAAGCTTGGGCAACCCTGTATCGGATAGATTATGACTATCTTTTTGAAAACGGAAGCTGGAAACAACTTTCGAGAGAAACCTACGACCGCGGCAACGGTACAGGCATCTTGTTGTACAATCGAGAAAAGAAGACTGTCATTCTGACCAAGCAATTTCGAATGCCCGCCTATCACAATGATGAAACCGATGGCATGTCCATTGAGGTCTGTGCCGGAGCCATTGATAAAAAAGAATCGGCTTTGGCCACGGTTATCCGTGAGGTAGAAGAAGAAGTAGGGTATAGAATTAAAAAAGCCGAACAGGTATTTTCCGCATACTCATCACCAGGCGCGCTTTCCGAAAAAATGTACCTTTTTGTGGCCGAATATGCAGATGGGATGAAAGTAAATGATGGTGGAGGTGTGGCAGCCGAAAACGAAGAAATAGAAGTCCTTGAACTGCCGTTTGAAAAGGCAATGCAGATGATGGATTCCGGAGAGATACAGGATTTTAAAACCATAATGCTGCTGCAATATGCCAAGTTGAACCAATTGGTTTAAAATAATACCATTCCGACAAATGTACAAACTAGAAGATGCCAAACTATACCGTACAGAACTGGTGACCATCAGCGGAAAACTTGTGGACCGTTACAATCAGTGCCTCAAAATGTTGGGTATCGGTCCAACCGGACTGACCACGTTTTCCATAGACGGAATTGGTTGGAGCCCAGAGGTTGCCGATGAGAAAAATGAAGCAGATTATTTGAATATCGGTGGCGCCAATCCATCGGGCATCATCATAACACCGCAGCAACATCGCAAGCCGGTTTATAATCCGTTCCACACCTTTGACAGAGACATGATGAATTTGGTTTTTGAGGTACATGGCACAAAGATCAACGACATTACAAGGGATTGTGCCATTTGTATCGATTTTGACCAACAGATAGATACCTTTTACGAACCGCTCGATGTTCTAAAATACGGTCATATCAAAATCAACTTTAGGCTCCTCAACCGCTTGAACCATGCCCAGAAAGAACAATTGCAGCTCGTGGAAACTTTCAAGAAAAGAAACAATTTTATTGATGAAAACATTCATGCCAAGCTGTTGCAATCTGCCAAAATGTATGGCGATCTTCGCAATAGGGATTTGGATCTTTATAGCTTGGATTATAGCGTCAGTTCGTTCTATACCAAGGCTTTCAATGGTGTTTATGTGCTTCGGGACTTTATTATGCCCATTGTGGTCTTTGAAGATATCGATTGGTACAGAAACGCCATAAAGGATACGGTGCACGACGTATTGATCTTTCATATATTGCAGCCCGAACTGATCCAGAAAATGCGCGATCATCTCATCATTGAATACAATCTGGAAAATGTAGTTAAAACCGATAGGTACGATCGGGTCAAAAAGTTCGTGTTTGCACAATATTTGAAGGTTGCCGATCATCCGTTGTCTGATATTCTCAATGATGCCGTACTGTTCAAAAGCTATCTGAACAAGTTCGATCTGGACATACGAAAAAAAATCATGGGTGTAGAGCTATATCTTGAAAAACTTGAAAGAAGCAACCAATACAAGTTGGTAGATATGGTCGATTTGAAGATTTTTCAGGCATTGCACCAACCAAATTCATCATTATCTACTGAACATCAAGAACTTGTGTGGAAACTGTTGGTCAATGTTTCGCCTCTTGATGTTCTGTTTTTTTTCTGGTACGACAAAGAGGACTTTTTTAAAGCTTACAACTCTTGGGACGATTCTTTGCAAGATTGGGTCATTGAGACCATCCGTAACAATTTTGGACAATTTTAGACTATTTTTATACAACCGATTTTAAAAGTTACAGGACATGACACTTGAAATAACCGTTTTCATCGCTTCGATTTTGTTTGGGATGCTTCTTTATTGGAGGGAGTCTACAGGTAACGGCTTGTACCGTTTTTTCAATAAATTAATGTATTCCAAGCGCTTGCAAATGTCCAAAGATGACCCAACAGGATTTTTGTACCAACAAAAATTTATTCTTCGTTTGGTGTTCATATCCATGCTGTTTCTGTTGGGTATAGCGATTGTCCGGCTTTTGATACCCATTGACCTCGCTACCATTTCATTGTTTTTGTCTTGTATTTTTGGAACCCTTTTGGGTTCTTACATAGGCGGTTTTATCATTAAATCGGAAAAAGTTATTGATGCCCAAGCGGAGTTGATGGAAGAAAAATTGGACAAGGCCATCGGGCAGGGCAAGAAGCTTGTACATGACCTAAAGGACGTGCAACCTGAAAATACCGAACCAATAGATCTCAAAACCACAACCAATACCGAACCCCAAGAAAAAAGTGCCCGACAAAGGCTTAAGGACAAAGGATTCTTAAAGTAACCCGCCATATAACCAAACCAAGATCATGCTTAAAAATTATTGGAACAAGGGAAGAAAACAAAAAACCATCACCATCATAGTGTTTTTGGTCTTGGTATTGCTGCTCTTTATTTTTCGCGAATACTACCAACCGGCACTGCTGTTTTTAAGGAAATTTATTTTTATCATCTTGTTGAGTGCCTTGGTGCTGTATTTTGGTCTGCGTAAATTCAGAAATTCAGCAAGTGCCGGCTTCCGATTGGTAATTTTGTGCTCGATAGCCCTTTTTTTTGGAGTACTTTACCTTGTTGGTTGGCACTTTAAAATGTATGATTATATGAAAACATACAACGTTTTTAGGGATTTGAACCGTATTGAAATCCACCAATTGCCCTTGACAAGAAACGAACGCATCCAACCTTTAAGAAACATTTTTTCTATGGCCAACGAATCTGTCGGAGAGACCAAAGACGTGTCTTTGCCGCATTTGGTAAGGATTGATGGCGAAAACAGATGGACCATGGCCGTACAGCCGTCAGAAAAATACACATTGCAGCGTATCAGTGATAATATCGAAGAGGTCTTTTCGGTGTCGAGTACCTCTCCGTTTCCCAGATTTTCCAACGAAAACAGGATTTCCGTGGTCTTTTCCATTGGCGAAACCCTGAAATTCAGTCGGAACACATACAATGCGGTGGTACAAAGGTTCAATATCTTTCAATTGTTCAACACAGAACCCGGTGACACGTTTTATATGAAAAACGATTCCGGACAATGGGTAGAGGTGGTAAGCCTTATCAAATGGAAAGGATTCTTTTTTCCATACCCATCATTTGGTGGCGTGATGGTCATCGATAATGGTGAGCACGATTTTAACGATTACGTTGAACGTGTATTGATTGGAAAAGGACGATATATAAGTGCAGACAAGATTAAATCTCATCCGTTTTTGTCCAAGCAGAACATAATGTCAGAAAAAGTATCGCAACTGCAGGCAGAATCCTTGAAGTTCCTCGGAGGGTTTACCGATCCATTGCCATGGAAAATGGAAACGGCCGTAAAAATTCCGCTACTTCCAGACGACCAGAACCAGCAGCCTTTTGTTACCGATTTTGATTTCAGTGAAGTTGATACGAATGCTTACAACGGGCTTTACCATTGGTTTGGTTTGGAGCCAATTGGCGACGAGCGAACCAGTCTGTCCTATAGTGTTTTTGTTCCGGCAGATGGTACTGACAAATTTTACTATTACGACCATGCTTCAAAAAAACAAGGCTATGCTGGGGTTTCTGCCATGCCGCTCAAAATGATAGAGTCGAGGAAAGAAGTTGACTGGTCCGTGAACAAACCTGTGGAATTTAGGCCATACATCAAGAACATTGCCGGAAGACAACGCATGTTTTTCTTGGGCACTGTATCTGCCATTAAGGATGGAACGTCCAAATTTGATGGTTCATCAACCCCCGATCTTGCCTTGATAGATAGTGAATACCGCGATGTCATTTGGGTTGATGTGAAACATCCGAGCCAATGGGACAAAACTGTTTACGACCAACTCAATGAGACTTGGCGCGCCAGTGAGGGCATCGGCTATTATTTTGAAGAAGATAAAACCGATTTGGACATCAATCCAAGGGCAATTGATACTATCGACCTTTCTAAAGTCAATACAAATGCAGATGAAATTGAGCGACTCCAGCGACGCCTGGATTCTCTGAAATCTTCTGGCAATTAAATGTAAATTTTGAATTAAAAAGAAAAGCACTCCAAAAAGAAGTGCTTTTTCATAAAGTGAAATAGAAAATTACTGTTTTAATTTGTCTTTTTGGTTAATTGTTTCATTCATCTGTTTTTCGATTTTTTCTTTATCTCCAACCACAATAAGGGTCATGTTTTTGGGTATTATATATTTCTTGGCCATTTCTTGGACTTGCTCTGGCGTGACGGCCAATATATTCATCACACGGTTTTTTAGATAATCGTCGTCCAAATTGTGTACATCCAAAAAGTTAAGTTGGCCTATAATGCCATTGGGTGTTGAGTTTTGCAATACAAAAATACCCGATTCATAGTTTTTTATACCGTCCAGCTCTTCTATGGTCGGAGGTTCATTTTGCAATCGATAGATTTCCTTGTTTATTTCATTCAACGATGCGCCGGTAAATTCTGTGGTCACATCGGCTGATTCGTACCAAACCCCCGACTTGTAATTGGTGTCTATGTTACTGTATGGGGAATATGTATAACCTTTGTCCTCTCGGATATTACTGGTAATTCTGGACCCAAATGAGCCGCCCAATATTGAGTTCATAACCTCCAGAGCGGTATAATCGGGGTTTGAAGGGTCAATAACAGGCAATCCATACATAATGGTGGATTGTGGAGCCCCGGGCCTGTCAATAATCTTTACTTTCCCCTCGGTCACTGCAGTTGCTATTGGATAGGATACTTCGGGGCCTTTTATCCAATCGTTAAAGCCAGCCCGGACCGCTTTTATTACCTTATCTTTATTGAACTTCCCAACGACATAAATAGTAGTGCGCTGTGCACCAAAATTTGTATCGTAGAAATTTTTGATGTTTTCGATCGAATACCTGTCAATTTGTTCCGCATTGGGATAAATTCTTCCATACGGATGATCGGGGTAAATGGTAGCGTAAAAATCTTTGGAAGCTTGAGATTGTGGTTGTGACAGAGAAATTTCCAAATACCGTTTTCTGTCATTTTTGAGTCGTGGTAGTTCATTTGACGGCCATTTGGGGCGTAGCAACACATCGGCCATCAGGGCAATGGCGTCGTCCGAGAAATCTGATAAAACCGAAGTGCTCAAGGTAGTGGTGTGGGATAAAACGGTCATATCCAGGTTGCCCCCCATTCCGGCCATTTTATTGGAAATTTCCTTGGATGTCATTGTCTGGCTGCCTTCTTTCATCAAATCGATCGTCAAATCGGATAGCCAGATTTCATTTTCTTTTTCATGGATGTTTCCCGTTTTTATGCTGATATTGATGGTGGCTTTTGGGATTGCCCCATAAGGGATGAGCACCAATTTGAGGCCATTGTCCAATTTGATGACCTCTTTTTTGGGTAAGGTAAAACCTTTGGGAGTCCCGCCTTTTGGTGGCAGTTCTTTTTCTTGTGCGATTAAGCTATGTGTAAAAGCTAACGCAACAAGGAGTATGATTAGTTTTTTCATTATAATGTATTTTGAGTGTTAGCTAATAATGGATTGACAGTCAATATGGTCCTGTTGGTTTTTCTCAAGAATTCATCAATCGTTTTTTTTATGATGTCTGGCGTGATGCTCTCAAATTGGGATTCAATGTCGTTAATACGGTTGGGGTTGTCGTCAAACAGGGCAAAACTGCAGAGTAGGTCGGCACGCCCAAGACTAAAGGTGCCGCCGAAATTGTCATAAAGTTGCGATTTTACTTTAATTAAGGCATTATCAATAATCTCTTGCGTGAGGTTGTCCTTTAAACTGTCCATAACCTCATCGACCGTTGAAATGACTTCTTCGGTAGATTTGTCATTGTCGTATGTAAAATCAAACATCAATTGCATTGGTCCATTATAATTGAACATATTGCCAAGATAGTTGATGCCGCCATTGATATTTGATGTGATGCCTTTTTCAGTAACCAGTTTCTGCCGCAACAATCCATTATCGCCTTGAATCAATATTTGATCCAATAGTCCCATGGCATAATATTCCGGTGTATTTCGCTCCGGCATGTGGTAGGCAAAGGCCATTGCGGGATTGTTCGCTAATTTGTCGTCTTTTACAAAACGTTTTTCGTCTGTTTGCTTGGGCTCGGAAATGTCAGGTTTGGCAGGCAGTTCTGAAGATGGAATGCCACCAAAATATTTTTCAATCCACTGTTTTGTTTCTTTTGTATCAAAATCTCCTACCACCGAAATGGCGGCGTTATTGGGTGCGTAATATGTTTTGAAAAAACTTGCAACATCTTCTAAATTGGCTGCGTCCAAATCATCTAAATCGCCATAAAAATTGTGGGCATTAAACCAGTTGGTATTGGCATATTGCGGCATGTCCAACCAAGGAAAACCACCGTATGGTTGGTTCAGTACATTGACTTTTACCTCATTTTTTACAACCTCTTGCTGATTGGTCAAATTTTCTTGCGTGATGGAAAGCCCCTTCATCCTGTCGGCTTCTGCCCAAAGCATGGTTTCTAACTTGTGCGCTGGCACAATTTCAAAGTAATTGGTAAAATCAAACCGGGTAGAACCGTTGAGGACACCGCCATTTTTTTGCACCAGGTTGATGAATTCCATTTTGCCCAGGTTTTTTGAACCCTGGAACATCATGTGCTCAAACAGATGGGCAAAACCGGTCCTGTTTTTTGGTTCAATCCTGAAACCGATATTGTAGTAAACCGCAACGATGACTGTTGGCGAAGTATCATCGGGAGAAAGAATGACCTTTAGGCCGTTATCCAGTTTGTAATACTCTACAGGGACTTGGAATTTAGGGGCAGATTCGTTGTTTCCTGCCGAACCATCGGATTGATGGCTTTTTTCCTTGCATCCAGAGAGAAGGATGCACAGAAAAATGATGCATAGATGTTTCATATGGTCAAAGTTGCTGGTTAATAATTATGACGGTTGTATGGATACAACCAAAAATACAAAAAATGTCTGAAATACAGTTTTTTAGATTAGATATTACAGGTTCTTGACATAAAAAATTTTCATGTCAAGTGAATGTTCCGTCAATCCGAGATTTTAGATTGGTTTGCCCTGATAAAGTCTGTGATTAGATAGGTAATGAGCTTGCCAACTTTTGTTTCGGTCTCTGGGGTTGGGGCAGCTTCGCAAATGTGCAGGTACTTGACGTTTTCGAGTTTTCCAAAGTGATGGACAAACTCTCTGGCTCTTTGCACGCTAAAACCACTCGGTGTCATGGCGCTGCTGGGAATGTTTTCGATGGCGTCGCAATCAATTTCCAGCCCAAAAGGTCTGTCGGAAATAAATTCTGAAGCTTTTTTCATTGCATTTTCAAAATTTGTTTCATGCCGAACACAGAGCGATTCGTAAGTGTTGAAACGAATGTTTTTTAGTCTTGAAAGCTGTTTGAAAATGGAATCGGAAGTATAGTTTTCATGAAGTCCGAAGATAAAATAGTTCTTTAAAAAACCTTCGGCATAGGCATAGCTAAAACCATTGCCGCTGTGCCGGCCTTCTTCTGTCCTAAAGTCGGTATGTGCATCAAAATTGATGGCGTTTACCATTTTTTTAAGCGCAAGAGAAGTGCCTTTGATATTGCCGTAAGCGTTGTTATGGCCACCGCCGATGATAATCGGGATTTTGCCCGCCCTGACAACCTCGTGCACCAAAAATGCCACGTGCTTGTCTATTTTGGCAACATCTTTTCTGGCTTTGTTGATGTCTTTTTTGAGTGTTTGGTCATAAGACGCCAGTTTTTCCATCACTTTTGAAAAATCCAAATAACCTAGGAGCAATACTTTGGAAGGATGCGTATGGGCATTGTTTTGCACATTTAACAAAACTTTGATAGTAGCTTCCCAGGCCATGGAAGTACCTGGTTTTCCGTAATTTGCAAACACTCCGACATCTTCCTTTATGCCAAAGATGACATATTTGACGTCCAAAGTTGACAAGGAATCGTATATATTGGCAGAACTTGGAAGTAACTTTACCTGTTCCCCAAATTTGGATTCGTTAGTTCGGATTTTCAAGAGCGATGCTAAATCGTCATTATTGAAGCGGATGAGTTTGTCCATTTTGGGAATTTGATTGTAAATTAGCTGCCAAAAATCAAAAATAAACAATTAACCAAATTTAAACTAAAAAGAATTATTTTATGGAAAATTCAAATAACAGTAAAGGTGTCGGCCTAAAAATAGTTTTAGGAATTGTATTGGCCTTGTTTTTGGGCACGGGTTTTTACACTTCTAAACTCTACAAAGAGAAAAAAGAAAACGAGGCGACCTTGGTTAAGGAAAAGCAACAAGTGATGGCCGATTTGAGCAATATGGCAAAACAGTATGATATTGTCATCGGTGAAAATGAAACAATGAATAAAGATTTAGTCGAAGCCCGAAACCGTATCCAAGGGTTGATGGATTCGCTAAAAGTGTCACAGAACAGCGTGGCAAGCCTTTGGCAGTACAAAAAGAAATTCCTTTCGCTACAAGAGGAAATGAACGTACTATTGACCGAAAACGACAGGCTGAAAATCGAAAATTCGCTTTTGGCAACTTCTTTGGACAGCACCAACGTCATGTTGGCCGAGCGTACCAAATTTACCGATTCGTTGTTAATCCAAAACACAGAGATTTCCAATGTACTTGAAAGTGCTGCGGTACTTCAAACCGTCGGATTAAAAGGTTTTGGCGTCATAGAGAGAAGTTCCGGAAAGCTTATCCCTACCGAAAGAGCCGGTAGGACAGACAAGATTAGAGTGTGCTATACCGTGGCCAAAAACAGTTTGGTTGGCGCTGGCGACAAAGAACTTTACGTTCAGGTTACTGACCCAAGCGGTAACGTTCTTGGCGCCAACGAACAGACCTATGTGGGCGATGATATAGTGAGTTACAGTTTGGTAAGCAAGTTCAACTACGAGAACAGAAGCTTGAACATCTGCGAATTTGTAGCGCCCAACGGTTCATTTCCAAAAGGGAAATACAATGTAAATGTATATAATTCAAGAGAATTGGTATCAACATCCGATTTTACATTGAAATAAGAAACCGTTTTGATAGTTATAAAAAAGCCCGGAATCTCCGGGCTTTTTTTGTGGTACTATACAAATAATCCCTTTTTTTTTTTTTTTTTTTCATCATTAATAAATTATATTTGTTGATAGTTAACACTTTAATATTTGACAATATGAAAAATTTAATCAGAATTTTTTCGATAATTCTTGTTTTTTCGCTTGTTTCCTGTAGTGATGAGTATAAGAAGTCCACAAAAAATATTCCTTCAGGAGTATTAGCGGTTTTAAAAGACGGGAAAATTTCGTTAGCTAATGATGAGCAGAACATTATTTCAGTTTTAACTGAGGAATTTTTTACGGCTGAAGCTGTTCAGTTTACCTCTGCGAAAGGATTAGAGTTGGATGGGGTTTATTATATAAGGATGAAAAATGAAGAAGGCTTAACAGCGACCACTCTCCTTGTAGCAGATGACAACGGGTTTCTAAAACCAGGGGGAATCACATGTGTAACAGAAGCTTGTGCAGATAATGAAGGTTGTGTCCCTAATCCTAATGGAACTTCTTGTACGAAGTGTTGGTATGATGACGGAATACATCAGGATCCCCAAAAAGGCGATTGTAAAAAAATTACCACTGCTCCTTTTGCTCCATAAATGGACAATATACAAGGAAGACTATCAGGGAAGATAATATGTTTCTAACGCTTTTTTCATGAAACCATTTGGCCGTTGATGATGACTTTGTCTATCAGGTTGTCGCCAAAAGCATAAGGGAGATTGTAGTAACTGTTGATGGGTTTCGTGATGATGAGGTTCGCTTTTTTGCCTCGGCATATACTTCCATATTCATTGGAAACACCCATAGCATAAGCACCGTTGATGGTAGCGGCATTGATTGCCTCTTCAGGGGTCATCTTCATTTTGATGCAGGCCGTGCTGACCACAAAATTCATGTTGCCGCTTGGTGTAGAGCCTGGATTATAATCCGAGGCCAAAGCCAGGGGTAGGCCGGCATCGATAATAGCTCTTGCCGGCGTGTAGGGGATTCCCAAAAAGTACGAACAAGAGGGCAGTGCCACGGGCATGGTTTTTGATTTTTGGAGAACATGGATATCGTCATTAGTCATCAATTCGAGATGATCTACCGATAGGGCATCGTACTTCACGCCCAGACCAACTCCTCCAAAAGCGTTGAATTGGTTCACGTGTATTTTTGGCACCAAGCCATGTTCTGTACCTGCTTTTAAGATTTTTTCGGTATCTTCAAGTGAAAAATAGCCCTTTTCACAAAATACATCAATATATTTTGCCAACTGGTGCTTGCTGACTTCGGGTATCATTTCGTTGACTATCAAATCTACAAATCCATTTGGATTTTCTTTGTATTCTTTCGGAATAGCGTGAGCGGCCAAGAGCGTCGCCTTTATTTTGGCTTTGGATGTCCTTTCAAGACGTTTGATGACGCGAAGCATTTTCAGTTCTGCTTCAACCGTTAGCCCATAGCCCGATTTGATTTCGATAGCTCCTGTGCCCATTTTTATGACATTGTTCAGCCTTTGTAGCGATTGTTGGAAAAGTTCGTCTTCGCTGGTATTCTGTAACGTTTCTGCCGAATTTAAAATGCCGCCGCCTCTTTTTGCAATCGCTTCATAGCTCAACCCGTTTATCCTGTCCACAAATTCCTGCGATCGATCGCCTGCATAGACAATGTGTGTATGCGAATCGCACCACGCCGGAAGTACGGTTTTTCCTGTTGCATCGATGATATCGTCTGCTTCGTGGCCCGGAAAATCGTCCATGATCCCATATTCCACGATTGTGTCATGCTCAATCAGCAGGTAAGCGTTCTTTAGGGTTGGCAGAAGTTTCATGTCTTTGCCCTTGACAATCGTTACGTTGGTATCCCGTACCTGGAGCAGTTCCTTGATGTTGGTGATGAGTATGGACATGTTTTAAATTGAAAATGAAACAGTTTTTTTAAAAAAAAAGTGCCGATGCAATGATACTATCGGCACTATGACTATTTTGTTTTTAAAGAGAACCGGCTATTTAGCGTTTGATGAATTTGAACGTTTTATCCTTTCCGTCAAATTTGATAAGATAAACGCCGTTTTCAAGTGCCGAGACATCCAGAGGTGTGTCAATGGCCAGGGTCGTATTAAGAATGTTTTTTCCTATGGTATCATAAATTGAAATCAAAGTACCGTCAGTAATGCCTTTGAAATGCAGTATGCCGCTCGTAGGGTTAGGGTAAATGCTCAATTCGGGTAGATTGGTATCGGAAATCCCAAGTACAACCTGAAGGTTTTCAGACCATTCTATGGCGTCGTTAAACCTGCCCGGAACTGCAATGTCCATATCGCTGTCGCCATCGAAATCCCCGACGGTAATGTCCCAATATTGATGGTTGTTGTTTGTTACCAAAGTAGGTGTGGCACTTGGGGCTGCGTTAGCTTCTCCCTTAAAATAGATGATGGCATCATCTGCAGCACCGCCGTCAACGACGATAACATCGTTGTAGGTGTCGCCATCCAAGTCCACCACATAGACCATGCCGGGTCTGTCAATAATGGATTCATCTGATACGATATGTTCCACAGATGGTCCGTTTACAGTTTTTTCGTACCATGCAACGTCGCCTGTTATATTGTCTGCTTTTATCACATCCATAATACCGTCATTGTTCACATCGGCAAAGCGTACGGCCAAAATTGCCGAATTGCCCGTGCTAACGGGAGTGGTGTCTTTTATCCACGACACGGTGTTGGTACCGCTCTCAACGTATTGGTTATAGTAGATTTCGATAGTTTGTGTATTGTAAAAACCTACAACTACGTCCAAGTCGCCATCTCCATCAAAGTCACCTAAATCCAAATAATATGGTCCATTGGTAGAGCCGTTTTCTATATCGGCTTCCATAGTGAAATTGCCCGAACCGTCATTGGAATACCATGTGGTTTTGTTTTCGTCATAAGATACCACGGCCAGATCTATGGTGCCATCGTTATTGATGTCGCCTGCTACGACTTCTCCGGGACCGCCAAGGGCGCCGTCAACAACGACTTCGGGACCAAACCCGACACCGTCACTTAAAAAATAGACCAATTTGTTCTGGTATGCGGAAGTGGCAACTATATCCAGTCCATATTGTCCATCAATATCTGCGACTGTGAGGCCATCTATCCAAAGAACGTCTGAAGATACGAGTTCGATGCTGAAATTTCCATGCCCGTCATTTTTGTACCATTTAATATAATCTACAGCAGGAGTGCCGCCATTATAATTATAGGTGGCCATTACGATATCGATGTCACCATCTCCATCAAGATCGCCAGAGGCTATTTCCAAGGGGTCAATCCCTGCGTTTGGGTCAATTGTGTGTACAGAGGTAAAAGGTTGTGCATTGGCAAAATTTGCAATAACACCTAAAAAAAACGCAAAAAGTATATTTTTTTTCATTGAAAAGAGAATTTTGTTTTGCTAATATACTGATTTATTTTTAGTTGGCAACATTATTTTAATCCGCTTATCATATCTTCGGGTTTTACCCAATCATCATATTCTTCAGCGGTAACATAGCCTAAATTGATGGCTTCTTCTTTTAAGGTCGTTCCGTTTTTGTGTGCGGTATTGGCGATTTCAGCAGCTTTGTAATAGCCTATTTTGGTATTCAGGGCCGTCACGAGCATTAGGGAGTTGTTTAAAAGCTGTTTGATGACCTTATGGTTGGGTTCGATGCCTTGTGCACAGTGTTCGTCAAAGCTCACGCAGGCATCGCCCAATAATTGTGCAGATTGGAGCACATTGGCGGCCATTAGCGGTTTAAAGACATTTAGTTCATAATGCCCTTGAGTGCCTCCTATCGTTACAGCCACATCATTGCCCATTACTTGAGCGCAAACCATGGTCAGGGCTTCACATTGCGTGGGGTTGACCTTGCCGGGCATGATGGAACTGCCGGGTTCATTGGCCGGAATAATGATTTCGCCAATACCACTTCTCGGTCCGGATGCCATCATTCGGATGTCGTTGGCTATTTTGTTGAGGCTCACTGCCAGTTGTTTCAAAGCACCGTGCGTTTCTACCAACGCGTCATGTGCGGCAAGTGCCTCAAACTTGTTGGGAGCAGTCACAAATGGCAATTCGGTAAACTTGGCAATGTACTCCGCCACACGTTTGCTGTAACCTTTGGGGGTGTTGAGTCCCGTACCGACTGCTGTGCCGCCAAGTGCCAATTCGGCCAAATGTGGCAAGGTGTTTTGAAGTGCCTTGATGCCATGGTCCAACTGTGCTACGTAGCCCGATAGTTCCTGTCCAAGGGTCAAAGGCGTAGCGTCCATCAGGTGGGTACGGCCTATTTTTACAACGTCTTTGAACTCAATGGATTTTTTATGGAGTGTATTCCTCAATTGGATGACCCCATGCATGGTGTTTTCGACCACTTTTTTGTAAACGGCTATATGCATTCCTGTAGGAAATGTGTCGTTTGAAGACTGCGATTTGTTGACATCGTCGTTGGCTTTAATGGCTGCTTCGCCTTCACCTATAGCTTTTCCTGTGAGTTGCTGGGCACGGTTGGCGATGACCTCGTTGACGTTCATGTTGCTTTGTGTACCGGAGCCCGTTTGCCAGATGACCAATGGAAATTGGTCATCGTGCTTGCCTTCCAGGATTTCGTCGCAAACGGCAGCTATCAGGTCGCGTTTTTCTGTCGAAAGCACGCCGAGTTCATTGTTTGTATAGGCAGCGGCTTTTTTGAGGTATGCAAAGCCATAAATGATTTCGAGGGGCATTGAGGCCGATGGGCCAATCTTAAAATTGTTTCTTGAGCGTTCGGTCTGTGCACCCCAAAGCTTGTCTGCCGGCACTTTTACCTCGCCCATGGTGTCTTTTTCTATTCTGTATTCCATAATTGCGTAATGAAAATTGATTGTCTGGCAAATTTATGGTTTTTGAGCACGTGATTGGTTTTAAATCGGTATTAGTTGTCAACTATTTTGTTTTTTTCAAAACGATGTGCCGAATATTAATTATTAATGCTTTTCGATACCTTTGCACAAAATTTTCCACTATGATAACGGATATCATCGAACGGCTGAAATGGCGCTATGCTACCAAAAAGTTTGATCAAACCAAAACACTTGAGCCAGAACAAGTTAATTTACTCAAAGAAGCCTTTAACCTTACGGCTACATCATATGGTTTACAGACTTTAAAAATGTTGGTAATCAAGGATAAAGATGTCAGGAATAAGCTTTTGGAACACGCCTATGGCCAACGTCAGGTGCTCGATTCGTCACACCTTTTGGTATTGTGTGTACAAAAAGTTATTGGGTCTGCGGATGTAGATGCACATTTTGACAATGTAAGTGCCACACGAAGCGTTCCCGAAACCATTTTGGCGCCTTACAGAGCCAGCCTGAAATCTGTTATAGAAGATATGACTCCAGAACAAAAGGAGGAATGGTCCATACGTCAGGCCTACATAGCGCTTGGCAATTTGATGACCGTTTGTGCTATGGCAAGAATCGATTCCTGCCCGATGGAAGGTTTTGATGTACAGGGGTTTGATGAAGTTCTAAAACTTTGTGATGATAATCTTGCCCCTGTATTGCTTCTTCCTGTGGGTTATCGAAGCCATGACGATATGTTCTCGGGTTTCAAGAAAGTGAGAAAACAACTTGAAGATACCGTTGTCGATTGGCAGTAAAAACAGGTGTTAGCATTGTGAGGCTTTAATATTGCGTTATATTTGTATGGCAACACACAATTTTCAATTTTTCAATTTTTTAAGAATAAAACGATGCCGGGATTTGAATTGTTTGGCAATTTGGAGCGTAAAGAGGTCAATGATGTCCTGGAAACAGGTGTTTTGATGCGCTATGGGTTTGATGGCGCGCGACAAGGCCATTGGAAAGCAAAAGCACTTGAAGCCGAATTGCAAAATCAGTTGGGGGCAAAATACGTGCAGGTGGTCAACAGTGGCACTTCGGCCGTTACGGTAGCACTGGCTATTGCTGGTGTTGGCGCAGGAGATGAGGTCATACTTCCTGCTTTTACATTTGTCGCAAGTTTTGAAGCCGTGCTGATGCTTGGTGCAACGCCCATATTGGTTGATGTAGATGATACTTTGACCTTGGATATCGACGCGGTAAAAGCGGCCATTACGGCCAAAACCAAGGTGGTTATGCCTGTACACATGTGCGGAAGTATGGCTAATCTTGACGCACTCCAGGGGCTTTGTAAATCGCATGCACTGCTACTTGTAGAAGATGCTTGCCAAGCTATCGGCGCAACCTATAAGGGCAAACACCTCGGTACTTATGGCGATATTGGTTGTCTTTCATTTGACTTTGTCAAAACTATTACCTGTGGTGAAGGCGGGGCGGTGCTTACCAATAACGCTGCTTATGCCCAGCTGGCCGACCATTTTTCTGACCATGGACACGACCATTTGGGTAATGACAGGGGAGCGGAAGCACATCCTTTTTTGGGCTATAATTTTCGGATATCCGAACTCAATGCCGCTGTGGGATTGGCGCAAGCAAGACGTTTGCCCGAATTTATCAACATCCAAAAAAAACATTACGATATATTGCGAGAGGCGTTGTCAGCAATACCTCAAGTTCAGTTTCGTGCGGTTCCGGAAGGTGGTGAAGAGAGTTATGCTTTCCTGAACTTTTTCCTGCCGGATTTGGAAACAGCGCGGAGGGCTTCAAAAATGCTTAAAGAAACCGGGATTGACGGCTGTTTTCATTATTTTGACAACAATTGGCATTATGTGAGAAGGTGGCAACATCTTATGGAAGCAAAGTCTATTTATCCATTTTCTGAAACTGTCAAAAAAAGTTTGGAATCGCTAAAAACCAAAGCGTTTGATAAGTCGGACCACTATATAGGAAGGAACATTTCTTGTTTGATCAAAATGTCCTGGACTGAAGCTGAAGTTGTGGAGCGGGCACGTAAGATGGCCGATGCCATTAGGGTTTCTCTTTAATTAAAAAATGAATATTTGCATAGCAGATATTTTGTCCAAAACTGTTTAGGGAATTTTTAGGTGGTTTGGGTAGCGTTTTTTAAAACAGTTATTGCTTTTTAAAATCCGGCTAATTGCTTTCGTGAAGTTCTTTTTTGGGTACAATCCAACTATTTACTCCTTGGCCAAACGATCCTGCTCCAATTTTTCAGCCAAACGCTTTTCGATAATCGGAGTAATCAGTGTCTTTCTTGGATTTTGCTTTACAAACGGAAACAATTCCAAATCGTGTTTCATTTGGTCTTGTTTGTTAGGGTATTTGTTTGTTCCTAACAAAATTTCTTTGCCCTCGTCAAACAGTTTTTGCTCTTTCTCTGCACTTTCTGCTATTTTTCTTTGGATGGTTCCTTCGATAAGTTGCGTTATCAAACCTCCGTTTGCCTCAATATCCTTAAATAATTCCAATGCTTTTTCGGCTAATTGCTCGGTAAGTGTTTCGATATAATAAGCTCCGTCAGCCGGATTATCTACCTTGTCAAAATAGCTTTCGTGTTTTAGAACCAAGAGCTGGTTTCTCGAAATTCTGTCTCCAAACTCGTTTTCCTTGTGATACAGCACATCATAAGCCAAATTGGAAACCGAATCGGCACCACCCAAAATTGCACTCATACATTCCGTAGTGGTTCGGAGCATGTTTACGTTGTAGTCGTAAAGGGTTTTGTTTCGTTTGGTCGGTTGAGCTACAATATGTAAATCAATTTCATGATTGTATTCCTTTTTCAGTGCGTCAATCAACATTCGCAAGGCACGAAGTTTGGCGATTTCAAAGAAATAATTTGCTCCGACAGAAACTTCAATAGTGATTAGGTTCCTCGACAAGCTTGGAAGGACAGGATTTATTCGGTTGAAATATTCATTGCTATGTGCAAGTGTATAAGCCAATTGCTGTACGATATTGGCTCCTGCATTTTGGTACAATCCTGAATCAATACTCAAAAACGGAATTTCAACTTTGGGATTTAAGTTGTTCAGAACAGAAAAATCGGTATCCAAATTCGTAAACCAATTTCCGTCTTTGGCAAGTTGCCCGATTGGGTCGAGCAATAATTTTACCTGTAAATCATTCGTTTTGGCGAAAACATTTACTTTTAAAGAAAAATCCTCGGACAAAAACAACGGTTTCAGGTAATAAACAATATCTTTCGGAAGCTGTGAAAACAAAACGGATAAATCCGTATCTTCTTTTTCGACAATGAAATAAATACTTTCAGCGCCACGATTTAGGGTTTCTTTGGCTCTTTTGTTCGATTTTTCGACATCGAAAACATAGATTTTCTGTAAAATTTTAAACGAAGAAGCTTCGGTATTTACAGAAACTGTATTCTCAAATTCGTCATTGTGGTAAAAGGGTTTTACCTTAATTCCCTCGGGAGTTTCCCAGATCAGGGTTTCGTTGTAATCTGCTCCTTTCAGGTCAAACTGTATCTGCTGCTTCCACTGTTTGGAAGAAATTTTGCCAAACTCACCGAACAATTTTTTATTCATTTGTTGTGCTATTTTTCAGGCTATCCTCATATTCAATGATATAAATATCCTCATTGTCTTTTTTCATATAATATTTTTCCCTTGCAAGCCTTTCAAGTCCTTCTTCCGTACTCAATTCACTGATGCCTTTTTTGTCTTTTTCTATTTCTTTTTTATAATATTCCTTTTCGTCTTTTAAATCATTGATATCGGCATTCAGCTCTCTGTGTATCAGCCACGAATTTGCATCGAAAAACAGCATCCAAACAACAAATACCACAAAAACAAGCACGTACATGTTTTTGAAGGGCTTGAGGTATTTTGAATTGAGACCCATGGTTATAAAAGCCTTTGGTTGATAATGGTTTTAACGATGTCTATGGCCACGGTATTATACTTGTTGTTGGGGATTATTATGTCGGCAAATTCTTTGGTTGGTTCGATGAACTGTTGGTGCATCGGTTTTAGGGTGGTCTGGTATCGCGTCAACACCTCGTCAAGGTCGCGTCCTCTTTCAGTGATGTCTCTTTTAAGACGTCTTATCAGTCGTTCGTCACTGTCGGCATGAACAAATATCTTAATGTCGAAAAGTTCCCGAAGATCGGGATGGGTAAGTATTAAGATGCCTTCGACAATCATCACTTTCCGGGGTCGGGTAAGCACGGTATCGCCAGTGCGGTTGTGTTTGATGAACGAATAGACCGGCTGATGGATTTCTCTTCCGCTTTTGAGGTCCTTCAGGTGCTGTTCAAGCAGTTCGAAATCGATGGAGCGGGGGTGGTCAAAATTGATTTTTACACGTTCTTCATAGCTCAAGTGTGATGTGTCCCTGTAATAGGAATCCTGTGAAATGACGCCGACTTCACCGTCGGGCAATTCATTCAGTATTTGATTGACCACGGTCGTTTTTCCGCAGCCGGTGCCGCCTGCAATTCCTATGATGAGCATAATGTTTGGTTAAGATATTGGGCAAATTTAACCAATTCAATAAATATTTTAGGGTTGAATTTTTGAAACTTCATCAACAGTGACCATTTTTGGGTTTTTATTGCTCCAGGTGTTGTAAATATAGTTCATCACGTCTGCAACTTCTTCATCTGTAAGTCCCAAAGGTGCCATGGTGGTGTTGTATTTTTGTCCGTTGACTGTGATTTCGCCGGACATTCCATATTTCACGGCCCTGATACTTGCATCACGGTTTTTGGCCAAATAATCGGAGCCGTCGAGTGGCGGGAACGCTTTTGGTACTCCCTTGCCGTCTGGCAAATGGCACTGCATACAGAAATCTTCATACACTATGGCTCCACGCTGGATACTCTTTTGGAGTTCGGGATCTTGTGGTGTGTGTTGGTTGTTTTTGCATGACAGCAAAACGCACAATATTATAAAAATGGAAATCATGGGCGGTTTCATTCCTTTTTTTGTAGGAGTTTGACAATTCCGAGATTTTCAATGCCTACATAGATGTAGCCGTCAGGTCCTTGATGAACCGTACGCACACGGCCCAAACCATCCAACAGGCGTTCTTCTTGAACGACTTTGCCGTCTTTCAGGATGCATTTGTCCAGATATTCAAATTTTAAAGAACCGATCAGTAAATCGCCTTGCCATCCCGGATATTTGTCACTGGTAATAAAAGCCATGCCACTTGGTGCAATGGACGGATCCCAATAGTGGAGAGGTTGCTCCATGCCCGGGCGAGCGGTTTCGTCCGTGATTTTTGTTCCCGAATAATTGATGCCATATGTGATGGTCGGCCAGCCATAATTGGCACCTTTTTTCACAATATTGATTTCGTCGCCGCCTCGAGGTCCATGTTCGTTTGACCAAACTTCGCCCGTTGATGGGTGCAGTGCCATGCCTTGCGGATTGCGGTTGCCATAGGTATATATAGCCTTTTTGGCGTTGGGTTGGTTGTAGAATGGATTATCCTCCGGGATGGAGCCATCGTCGTGCAATCGGTATATCTTTCCTCCGTCGCGGGTAATATCTTGTGGGTTGACAAACTCTTGGCCACGCTCACCAATTGAAAAGAATAGATATCCGTTGTTGTCAAATACAATACGGGAGCCAAAATGTTGTCCTTTTGTAGTGTTTGGCGTGGCTTTGTAAAGCAATTGTTTCTCAATTAGTTGATTGCCGTTCAGTTTGGCCCGCATCAGGGCAGTATGGCCACCGTTGCCCTCGCCTTCTGGTGAGGCGTAAGTAAAATAGAGCCAGCCGTTTTCTTGGTAATCGGGGTGCAATACGAGGTCGAGCAGGCCGCCCTGACCACGGTTGTAAATTTCGGGAAGTCCTTCAACGGTAGATTTTTTACCATCCTTGAAATGAATCATCTTGCCCTCTTTTTCATTGATAAGAATGGAATTGTCCGGCAAAAACGCAAAACCCCATGGGATTCTCAATTCTGGAACGATGATTTCATAGGTGTTTTCAGAATTGACAGGGTTTTTGTCCTGCGCACAAGAAAACAATGCAAACAGCAGTAGGGCAGATGGTAAAGGGATGCGAAAATTCATAACAACATTAGTTTGATCTAAATTTAATAAAATTAATATTGCAATTTAAAGAAAAGGTTTATATTTGCACCTCCGTTTTCGGGAAAGAATGTGATCTTGATTCCTTGATGCCGTCGCTGGTAGTTTGTAGGAATTTGAAATATTGAAGATTATAGGCTCGGGGTGTAGCGTAGCCCGGTTATCGCGCCACGTTTGGGACGTGGAGGCCGCAGGTTCGAATCCTGCCACCCCGACAAGTTGAAGCCCCAACCATTTTACAAAATGGTTGGGGCTTTTTTTGTTTGGTACTATCTCCCTTGCTTAAAGGCCAATCAGGTTTTTTGTCCAAATCGTCCCTTCTTAAACCGAAAAAGTGTCCTTTTAATTTATAAAATCTTTACAGAATTACTTTGATTTTACCGTATTTAATTTCATTAAAAATACGCTGTAACAAATTTTTATCCAATTGCTTATTGAGCTTCTAGATTGTAAACCAATGGATGTTTACTCTACACGTATATAATTTTCTGAATAATACCTATTGCCTTGATCATCAATGTTTATTTGGCTAAAAGTATTGCCGTCAATTTGGAGCTCGTAAACAAATTCTTTCTTCTCCTGTATTATTCTGCTCATCATAATAGAGCCATAATCAAGTATTTCTATAAGCTTACCATCTTTGATACGATAGGTGCCATAACCAAACCATTCTGTGGAATCAGCAGGTACTTTCTTGGCCCAAATGACCCTGCTTGGCGAAAACATCTTTACCTGTCTGTAGCCATTTCTGACCTCAAAGGTGTCGCTCACTTTATTGTTGACATAATTGTAATAGCCTACCAGTTCCCATGCGCCCACAAGGGGGGTTTCACTCTTTTTTGTGTCACTGGTAATTGGTACATCAAGTTGTTTATTTCCATTATTGCAGGATATAAAAAAAACATAAAGAAAAGGGAGAGTGCAGTTGCTTTCATAATGTGGGGATTATGGTGTGTCATTGTCTCTAAACTTACAAAAAAAAATCCAAAAACGTATAAAGACGTCCAATTTTGTTAAAATTTCTTTTAACTCAATGTCATTACTCGATGATTATCTTTTTTGTCAATTTTGAGGATGTGTTGCTGAACTCTGCAAAATACACTCCATTATTGAGGTTTAACATTAGGTGGTTTTTGCCCGGTCCTATCTGTGGAGTTAATACCAGACGGCCCATGAGGTCAAAAATCCTTAAAGTGTCAAACCGCATTTGGTTGTCAAACGAAAGATTGCCATCGCTTGGGTTTGGGTACAATCTAAATTCCCCAAGAGCCACTTCCTCAACACCCAAAAAGCTACAGTTTACAGGATCGAAAAGCACTTCGCCCAATGTCGAAATATCGTTTTGGTGTACGATGACGTCTTCAGCAATTTCCAGAGTGTTGGGCAAATTGTTTTCGTCCCAGCAATTGTTCAATGCCAGAATGGTATTGGGCGTATTGTTGTAGAGTGCATAGACAGAACCGCCATTGCCGTTATTTGCAAAGACATTTTCTCCCATATTTTCTATACCATCGCCAAGGTTGATGGATGCTTGGCCGATGACTGTAATGCCCCAAAGATTGCCGCGGAAAGCATTGCCGGAAGCGATGATTTCCATTGGGGGAGAAGTGGTGTTCAACGATATGCCGCTTCCACCAAGGTTTGGCTGGCCCTGGGTGTCGTTGTTTTCGATAATATTGTCCCTGACGTAGGCAAAAGCATTGTTGCCCACAATGGTCATACCATATCGATTGTCGGTTATGGTATTGCCGTCGATGATGGCCAGGATGTTACCGCCCAAAAAATTGGCCACTGCAATCCCGCCTACCATATTGAGACTTCGGTCGCCTTTTATTGTGTTCTGGATTATTTTGAGAGTATCGTTTGCCATTGTCAAGCCGAGATTGATCTGCGGACGGTTTGAGTTTTCTTGGTTATTGCCCTCAATATAATTGTTAAAAATATATGCCGAAACCGTATTGTTCGCTCCGGAACTTATGGCAGGAAGTTGGTTGAACGTGATAGTGTTGTTGGTAATCTGAGGCTTGCCTCTCGAAAGTGAAATTACACCACCGGTCGTAGCACCTTCTACATTGTTGGTAATGGTGCAGTTATTGAGAGTAAAGGTTTCTGTCAATACCCGCAACCCACCTCCGTATGAAATGGTAGCATTTTGTATGTTAATATTTGAAAATTCTTCAAATCGGAGACCTTCATATGGCGCATTGGGATCTGCGGCAGTAATGGTCACGTTGTCAGCATCAACGTTAAATGTTCCAAAAACCGTAATCAGGATACCGGATTCCACTTCGAGGGTAAGGTCAGAATTGATGAGGACCGTGTCATTTGCAGCTACGGTCAAGTTTTCGGATAGTGTGTATGTACTGCCTGAAACAGTAACAGTTGAAGGGCTTTGAGCCGCAATATCATCAAGTGTCCAAGTGACTCCTGTGTTTGGGGTGGTATAAATCTGCGCAAGGAAAGGCATCCAGGTCATAAGGCAAATGGAAAGTAAAAATTTTTTCATGATGAAGTTGTTTATGTTTTTTTGTAAAAGTAAGGAATATCAAGGTAATCGGCTTATTATTGTATGTCAAGAAATTTTTTGGCTATTTTTTTGAACAAAATGGGTTGAGGGTTTTTCAATGAAAACCAATCACTTACCGTGATGTGTTATTAATATCGAGGGGTTTTGCCCAAAAAGTCTAAAGAGCGTTTCAGGTTTTGGCCACGACCCGAAAATCCAAAATTGGGCTTCATGCCGAAGGAATATCGCACAAGTGTTAAAGTGTTTGTAAAGTCCTTTAATCTTTAAGGATATAGTTGTAAATTTACTATGATTTTTCAGATGCCTTTCAAGAATGCTTTTATCAATGAGGATTTGAAAAATTTAGTTGAAGCTTTGGCCAAACAGCTTAAATTTTTGCTTAAAAATAGTTTAATCTTTTAAAAACATATATTATGTCACACAATAGTAGTAATACCATTTTGGGAATCTTGGCAGGAGCGGCTGTTGGTGCCACTCTGGGCATTCTTTTTGCTCCGGACAAAGGGGTTAACACCCGTCAGCGCATCGTGGATGAAACCAATGCGGCAAAAGACAAGCTCGCTAACGGCGCCATAAACCTCAAAGAACGGGTAGTAGAGACCGTATCGGCCAAAAAAGGCACTATCGAGGATCGAGTTGAAAATATCTTGTCGGATGTTAGTTATAAAACCGAAGATGTCATCACCGCATTAGAAAAAAAGTTGGGTGAACTAAAGGACAAGAACCGAAAACTCCAAAAGTCCTAAAGCGATGCCAAACATATTTGAATCTATAAACAATACATCCGATAAGGCCGTAGACATCGGCGAAAAATATATCAAGGACACACAAGATTATTTCAAACTCAAAGTTTTCCAGCAGTTGAGCATTTCCTTGAGTATGATAGCCAAGGTTCTTGCCATAGGTGGGTTGTTGTTTATAGGTTTGATTTTCTTGGCATTTGCTGCAGCATTCGCCATAGGCGACGCCCTTGGAAATGTGGCGCTTGGACACGTCATCGTTGCAGCCTTCTTTTTGTTGCTGTCCGCATTGGCTTACCTGAAAAGAGCGCTCATCAATCGTCTTATTATTTCGAAACTTTCGGGCAAATTTTTTGACCTCTGACCTTATGAAACGTTACACGTCTTTTGAAGAAATCGAATACGACCTCAAGCGCTTAAGCTTGGACCGACAGATAGGCATAGAACAGCTAAAAAGTGCCAAATCAGAATTTGCAGACAGTCTAAAACCCGTACATTGGATCGGTACGGTTTCAAAATATGCATGGAAGTACGGGTTGTATGTCGTGCTCAAAAAAATGTTGAAGTGATTTTTTGACAGTTTAACCATGATTAAAAAAATAGGATAAAACGGCCATTTCGGCCGTTTTTTTTTGCCTTGAAGTTTTTAGTTCGGTAGTTGGTCCCGTAGCATAAACCGCGGTTATGTTCTTATAAAAACTTTTGATAATTTATCGAAAAGTATTCTTTCAAAAAACCATACTTTTGCATCATAAACAAACATAAAAAATCATGTCAGATACAATCGAAAAAGTAAAATGTCTTATTATAGGCTCTGGTCCGGCAGGCTACACTGCTGCCATCTATGCGGCAAGGGCCAATATGTTTCCGGTTCTCTACCAAGGGATGCAGCCGGGCGGACAGTTGACAACGACCAATGAAGTTGAAAATTTCCCGGGTTATCCTGATGGTATTACAGGACCCGCCATGATGGTCGAGCTACAAAAGCAGGCCCAGCGTTTTGGTACCGATGTCAGGGACGGATGGGTCACTAAAGTTGATTTTTCTGGTAATGTCCATAAAGTTTGGGTCAACGATACCAAAGAAATACACTGTGATACGGTTATAGTTTCCACTGGTGCCTCGGCAAAGTACCTCGGTCTCGAATCTGAACAAAAATACCTTCAACTCGGAGGTGGCGTATCTGCATGTGCCATTTGCGACGGGTTTTTCTACCGCAACCAAGAGGTGGCCATTGTAGGTGCCGGCGATTCTGCTTGCGAAGAAGCCCACTATCTTTCAAAACTTTGTAAAAAGGTTACCATGCTCGTAAGACGCGATGAGTTTCGGGCTTCACAAATCATGCAGTCAAGGGTCAAAAACACGCCAAATATCGAAATTCTTTATAATACCGATACCGAAGAGGTTTTGGGCGACGGACAGGTTGTTACTGGCGTTAGGGTTAAGAACAGTTTGACAGGTGAAGTTCGTGAAATTCCTGTAACCGGATTTTTTGTTGCCATTGGCCACAAGCCCAATACCGAAATATTCAAGGATTACTTAAATCTTGACAGCACCGGTTACATCATCAATGTTCCCGATACGGCCAAAACCAATGTGGCGGGCGTTTTTGTATGTGGCGATGCTGCTGACCATGTTTACAGACAAGCAATAACCGCTGCCGGTACCGGTTGTATGGCCGCATTGGATGCTGAACGTTACTTGGCGGCAAAAGAAGCAGACCTCGAGGTCACTACCCCAACGTATAATTAAAGGAAAACAAGCATTGCACGTTATTCAGGGATATAAGTTTGTTTCCTGTCTTTAAAATTGCCTATAGTTCTATAACTATAAATGCCCAGAATAATTGTAGCTTTTTGTGATAAAAAAACGTTTCCGGAGTTTTTATGCTTTGGAAACGTTTTATATTTTGGTAAACGCCTAACTACTTTTCTTTCTTTTGGAGTTTTGCCGAATCCAAGAATTTTTCTAAAGCGATTTTTCCCATACCGTAAAAATACACCTCACTACTGCCCGATATTGACGTGGTCAGAAGGCCGTTGACCCTTACTGTTGCGTTGCTGCTTCCTTCGGCGATAAGCATACAATTGTTGGTAGAAAGTTCTTTACCGGTAAAACTTGATGAAAGATCTGTTCTCAATGTCAGTTCATCGACGTCGCCCTCAAAATTTGCAGAAGCTTTTTGGTACATATCGATTTTTGCGGTTTTTGAGTTGAGAAGTGCTTCAACCTTACTATTGTCAGATAGCGTGATGGTAGAAGCTTTTGCGTTGATATTCAACTTTGAACGTGATTTTTCTCCGGCGGTAAATTCAAAATTGCCTGTTCTGATGTTAAGATATGTTTTTGAAGCTCCGGAGGTTTTCAGGGATGTGTTTTCGAGTTCCAGGGAGGTCAAGGATCGGATTTCGCCTTTTTCAATGGTTTCGATGCTATTGAGACCGTCGGCATAGTTGACTTTGATGTTCATTTTTTTGCTCGAAGTGATCTGCTTCGTTGTCTTGAATGTCAATACACCGCCACTAACGCCAAATTCGATATACTCGTGCAAGTTGTCGTCTGTTTCTATTTCTACCGAAGGTTTGGTGTTGTATATCAACTCAACGATAAAGCCCTCTCCCACAATAATCTTGGAAAAGGGGTCAATATATGTCTGTTTGACGGTCACATTCCGGTCACCTTTGACCTTGTTGTCAACCTGTGCAATGGTAGTTGCCGAGCAGACAAAAAATAAAAACAGCGTAAAAATAGTTCTGTTCATTTTATAAAAGTAAAAAATAATCAAGACAAAACGGACTAATTTTTATCGTATCCGATAAGTTTGGGTAAATATACACAAACACATTGAAAAAAATTATAAAGCCTTTGCTTCTGTCCAAATTGTCAAGTTCTTGTTATCAGAAGAAATATAAACAAAAACCATCCCAAACTTTACAAAAGTTTGAAATGGCTTGGTTGTTAAGTGGTTATATTACTTGTCCGGATTATGTTATGTTGTTTCCGGTGGTGCTAAATGCAGCACGAGGTTAGGAGAAAAGCTGTGACCAAAGCGGCCAAAAGTTTGAAAATGGTTGCCATAATGTTGATTTTTGATTGATTATTAATTTTGATCCAAAGTTCCGTTTATTTGGAAATAATGCCATCTTATTGTTGCCGAACTGTGGAAAATTGATGATGGACTGTCATTAATCGGCAGATTCGATGTTGATGCCGTTACTGTCGATATTCACCCGTACGCTTTCCGAACTCGATTTCAGGCCGTCCTTGCTGATTCCAATACGCGCACTTTCATCGTTGATGCGTACGCCATTTTCATCTATTTTGAATTCGGAATCATCATCGCCTTTCAGGTCTATTTTCAACTTAAAATCTTCTTCAATTGGGCAGTCCAGGCATTTTATCTGATTGTTCTGGATTTGCAAAAAATGCCCTTTGAGGCCGTCATCAAAAGGGTGGTCGTATCCAAAATTGCCGCTATCGTACCAAAATCTTATGTTTCTGAACGAATGGGTGTTGCCGTCCACGAACAAGACAGTTCCATCGGGAATATAGAGCGTAATCTCTACCTCTTGGTCGCGGTACTTGTTCTCAAAAGCAGTGGTCAGGTAGCTGTCGAGTTCCAACCTGTTTCCTCTCAAAAAATACGAATAGTTGATTTTTTCGGCCCTTTGTTTTGCGTTTTGGTAACTGTTGCCTTTGGCGCTCTTGTCGATGCCTATCATGATGACCGTGTCTTTTGTAGTTTTGAGCGATAGTTTTATATCGGTGCTGTACAGTAACTTACGGTCGTTTTCGTCATAAACGGGTTTTAGGTCATTGTGGTGTCTTTTAAATTGTTTGCTGAAAGCAGTATTGGATTTCATGCCCACATAGAGCGTGTCTTTGGCAGAGATGGCCAAGATTTCACTTTTGGCCACTACGGCTTCTTCCGAAAACTCACTGGCTTGCTTGATGCCAATTACGGTCAGCCCAACGATGCACAATATCCAAATACCCAATAAAACGAATTTTGCGATATTGCCAATGGATTTTAGGTTGTTGACCAATATCTTCAATCCGAGGTAGAAAATGAAAAAGAACGGTATGGCAAAGGCAAAGAAAGCCAATAGTGACATGAGCCAGATGGGTATAGAGGCCACGTTTGCGGCATCAAAAAAGTCTATTCCCGGAACGTGCAGAGAGCCTGCGATACCGACCGTAAAAAAACCGATGATAAGGCTTATCAAGGTTGCTGCTCCGATTATCATCAGGATGATACCTATGAATTTGGCAAATATCTTTAACAAAAACAGGAACACATCACCAATGGTATCGAAAAAGGTTTTTGACGAAGACTTTAGTCTGTTGCCTTGTTTGGGCAGGTCGATATTTTTTACCGTGTCAGAAACGGTCTGCGACACGTTGTCAAACCCGTCACGGATTTTTTTTTCGATGTTGCTGATATTTACAGGTTCGCCTTTCATGGTCAGTTTTTCTGACGTGGTCACCGCTTCGGGCACCAAAATCCAGAACAGGATGTAGATGAAGATGAACGTTCCTCCTGAAAACAAAGTCAGTAATACCCAGAGCAATCTTATCCACACGGCATCCAACCCGAGATAATGCCCAAGTCCGGACGAAACGCCTGCAATGTACGAGTTTTCGCTATCGCGGTATAGCTTTTTTGCGCTGTGGCTTTGATGGGCATTCGGCACATCCTCAAAGATTTCGTCATCAACCAGATAATCCTCGGGTTGCCCCATGATGGCGATAACCTCTTCCACCTCTTTGTTGCCAATGACCTGTTTGTCGTGTTTTGTGCGTTCATTGAAAAGCTCCGCAATGCGCGCTTCGATGTCGGCAATGATTTCGGATCGACCCTGTGAGTCTGTAAACGAACGCTTTATGGCATCCAGATAGCGTTGCAGTTTCAAGTAAGCATCTTCGTCTATGTGAAAAAATATGCCTGCTAAATTTATGTTGACTGTCTTATTCATCTTTAGGTTTTTTTGAGGTGGTTACTAAATTTACTGCGTGTTGCAATTCGCTCCAAGTGGTATTCAGTTCGTTGAGGAACAACTTTCCCGTTTCGGTCAATCCGTAATATTTGCGTGGTGGTCCGGAAGTGGATTCTTCCCAGCGGTAATTGAGAAGCCCTGCATTTTTGAGGCGTGTTAGCAGTGGATAGATGGTGCCTTCCACTACCAACAACTTGGCACTTTTAAGCGTGTCGAGGATTTCTGCAACATACGCATCTTCATCCTTAAGGACCGATAGTATGCAGTATTCCAGAACGCCTTTCCGCATTTGTGCTTTTGTGTTTTCTATCTTCATATCCTGATTTGGTTAAATAATGTGAAACTGTTCATTTTTTTGATTGATTTTGATGAATTTTTATTTGATGAAATTAATGGTCAATGGATAATGGTACCGTTCACCGTCACGTGCCTTTAGGCTGGCCTTGATTATAAAGACAAGTTCCAGGATGAACCCGATGAATGCAATAACCCCCAAGCCGCCTCCTATATATAGCAATGGCGAAGGCTTGCCGATGTTGATGTGGAAATCATGCAACCCGTTAAAGTCGATGAAATCCAGACTGCCAAACAGGCTGAACACAAATAGTGGAATGCTAATCGTGCCAAGAATCACGGCATATAAAAGTACACTGATCTGGAAATTGATGGCTGCTTTTCCGTGGGTGTCCACAAATTCTGATTTTGCTCGGTTCATGGTCCACAGTACGATAGGCCCGATAAAGTTCCCAAACGGTATCAAAAACCTCGAAAAAGTAGAGAGGTGTATGAAGGTGGCAATGTTTTTTTGATGGTTGTCGATCATGGTTGATTGATGCATATAATAGTTTCTTATGCAAATATATGTCCAAAAAAAGGTATTATGCAAAACATAGTAGTTAAATTTAACAAAATTTTAAGAATTATGAGATTGATGAAAATATTGATATTTTAGCCAAAACAATATTTGAAAATGAAACTGTCGCCTCAAAAACTCAATACTTTCCTGATGTGGAAGTTGCCGTCGGCATTTCTGTGTGGCGTGCGTGCCAAATATATAGATGCCGAAAAGTGCATTGCCACCGTAAAGTTCCGCTGGATTAACCAAAACCCATTTAACTCCATGTTTTGGGCAGTGCAGGGCATGGCTGCCGAACTCACTACAGGAGTTTTGGTAATGTCGAAAATTAGGGCAAGCGGGAAGAAAATATCTATGTTGGTGGCGGCAAATACGGCTTCATTTTCTAAAAAAGCTACCGGGCGCATCACTTTTCAATGTGTCGAAGGACATTTGGTAGATGCGGCTATCGAACGAGCGATACGTACTGGCGAAGGTCAGACCGTTTGGCTCAATGCCATTGGGAGAAACTCCGATGGTGCCGAGGTGTCCAACTTTAGTTTTGAATGGACTTTGAAAGTTAAAAGCTAAAGGTATTGTGAGCGAACTGCAGGTGGCTGGTTCAAAGTAAATCCAAAATTGTTAAAACAGACTGCATGTCGGTTGGTGCTAATTGTTGATCTTCTTTTTCGAGACAGAAAAATGCACAGTTCCTCGATTTTTTCCAAAATTTATTTTTTCTTATTTCCTAACATTTGTCATATTTTTATTTGTAAAAAAATTTAAAATTTGTAAACTTTTTACTTTCATTGATTTTTTAAAACAAACTAAACCAGTATTTTAAATTATATTTTTTGTAAACTTTTTAAAATTATTTATTTTACAGTTTTAAAATATTTACATTTGTACATGAACTTTCACAGCATAAATTCACAATATATGGAAACATTGGTTGAACAAAAAAGAGAGGTTTTTTCAAACGAAGAAGTTTTTGAAAAATCCTTAAAATACTTCAAAGGAGATGATTTGGCAGCTCGCGTTTGGCTAAACAAGTATGCTCTTAAAGATTCGCAAGGGAATGTTTACGAAAAATCCCCAGAGGATATGCACAGAAGAATTGCTTCGGAGATTGCAAGAGTCGAATCGAAATACAAAAATCCGATGTCGGAAGACGAAATTTTTGATTTGATTAAAAACTTTACGTATATCATTCCTCAAGGAAGTCCGATGACGGGAATCGGAAATCCGTTTCAGATTGCATCGTTATCGAATTGTTTCGTAATCGGAAACAAAGGCGAAAGCGATTCGTACGGAGGAATTATGAAAACCGACCAAGAACAAGTGCAATTAATGAAACGTAGAGGTGGAGTAGGACACGATTTGTCACACATTCGTCCGAAAAGTTCACCTGTCAAAAACTCGGCTTTGACTTCAACCGGATTGGTTCCGTTTATGGAGCGTTTTTCCAATTCCACTCGTGAGGTGGCTCAAGACGGACGTAGAGGAGCTTTGATGTTGTCGGTTTCTATCAACCATCCTGATGCAGAGGATTTTATCGATGCAAAATTAGAACAAGGAAAAATTACGGGAGCAAACGTATCCGTTCGTATTGACGATTCGTTTATGCAAGCAGTCAAAAACAATCAGACATATACACAAAAATATCCGATTTTTAGCCAAAATCCGAAGTTTACCAAAGATACCAATGCCAACGAACTTTGGCAAAAAATCGTTCACAATGCGTGGAAATCAGCAGAGCCGGGAATTCTGTTTTGGGATACGATTATCAGGGAGTCGTTGCCTGATTGCTATGCCGATTTAGGATACAAAACGCTTTCGACCAATCCTTGTGGGGAAATTCCTTTATGTGCTTATGATTCCTGTCGTTTGTTGGCAATCAATTTGTTTTCGTATGTGGTAAATCCGTTTACCAAAGAGGCTTATTTTGATTTTGAATTGTTCAAAAAACACGTTGCTTATGCTCAACGAATGATGGACGACATTATTGATTTAGAATTGGAAAAAGTTGATGCGATTATCGCAAAAATCGATTCCGACCCTGAAGACCCTGAAACCAAAAGAGTAGAACGAAATCTTTGGCTCGAAATCAGAAAAAAAGCCGAAGAAGGACGTAGAACCGGAGTGGGAATCACAGCCGAAGGCGATATGCTGGCTGCTCTGGGAATCCGTTACGGAAGCGAACAAGGAAATGATTTTTCGGTAAAAGTCCATAAAACATTGGCTTTGTCGGCTTATCGTGCGTCTGTTGAAATGGCAAAAGAAAGAGGTGCTTTCGGAATTTACGATGCTAAACGTGAAGAAAAAAATCCGTTTTTGTTGCGAATCAAAGAGGCAGACCCTGCTCTTTACAACGATATGCAGGAATACGGACGAAGAAATATTGCTTTGCTCACAATTGCTCCGACCGGAAGCACTTCGCTTATGAGCCAAACAACTTCAGGAATCGAGCCGGTTTTTATGCCTGTTTACAAACGAAGAAGAAAAGTAAACCCGAATGACAAAGGAGTTCGCGTTGATTTCGTTGATGAAGTGGGGGATTCTTGGGAAGAATATGTAGTATTCCATCATAAATTCAAACAATGGATGGAAGTAAACGGAATGGACACGACCAAAAATTATTCACAAGATGAAATCAATAAACTGATAGAGAAATCTCCTTATTACAAAGCGACTTCAAACGATGTAGATTGGTTGAGCAAAGTAAAAATGCAGGGAGCTATCCAGAAGTGGGTTGACCACTCCATTTCGGTTACGATCAATATTCCGAATGAAGCAACCGAAGAATTGGTTGACAAATTATATATGACTGCTTGGGAAGAAGGTTGTAAAGGAGTTACGGTGTATCGTGACGGGTCTCGTTCGGGAGTTTTGATTTCGGCAGAAGAAAAGAAAGAACCCAAAGATATTGATGTGGATTATAAATTGGTTTTCCCAACCAAACGTCCGCAAGTTTTGGAAGCCGATGTGGTTCGTTTTCAAAACAACAAAGAAAAATGGATTGCTTTTATCGGGAAAATCGAAGACAAACCGTATGAAATCTTTACCGGTTTGGCTGATGACGAAGACGGAATCCTACTCCCTCGCTGGGTAGAAGATGGATTTATCATCAAAAACAAAGACGAAAAAGGCAACACCAGATACGACTTTCAGTATGCCAACCAAAGAGGCTACAAAACTACTATTGAGGGACTTTCGTACCGCTTTAATCCTGAATTTTGGAACTATGCCAAAATGATTTCGGGAACATTACGTCACGGAATGGAAATCGAAAATGTAGTAGAACTCATTAACGGATTGCAACTTGATAACGAGTCTATCAATACTTGGAAAAACGGAGTAGCACGAGCTTTGAAACGCTACGTTCCAGACGGAACACAAGCCAAAGGAAAATGCTCGAACTGTGATTCTACCAACCTGATGTATCAGGAAGGATGCTTGACCTGTAAAGATTGTGGGTCTTCTAAATGTGGATAATTAACCATTTATGCTTGAAGAAAATCCTGTTGTCAAAGCAACAGGATTTTTTTGTCTTTTATGTGATAAAGACTAAAAAGCTATGGATGGTGTCGCAGAAAAAAACGTGCAAAGCAAGAAAAAATTCTTGATGGTGGAGTTGTCACTGATCATAAAAAGCCACATTGTAACAAAGAAGCAAAAAAAGGCAGCACGTTCGGGCTTGTCTTGTTAAAACATTTTGATTCTATGGCTGTTATCGATTTTCCAACATTTTTTTTGTATCTTTAGGGAGAATTTTTTCGATTGCTATTTATGAAAAATATTTATGCCTTCTTTCTTGTAGCCTTTACGCTTTTAGCTTGCAAAAATGAAAAGGCTTCTCAATCGTTAGCCAATGCTCTTGATGCTGAATTTGAGGTATATGCGCAGTATTTCATTGACGATTTATGGAAACATAATCCCGAATGGGCAACCTATGTGGGATTTCACGCTTACGATTCTGTCCTGACAATACCCGATAGCGCAAGTTTGCAAAAATCGTTGGAGTTTGTTGCCGCTCATTTGGATTCCCTGGCCAAATATGACATTACAAAACTCAAACCGTCCAATCAAATAGATTACGAACTGATAAAAAACAACTTGGAAAGCACCCAATGGTCAAACACTACATTGAAACCCCATGAATGGAACCCGTCAATTTACAACATTTCTGGATTGATCGCTTTTATGCTCAATGAAACCTATGAGCCAATAGAAACACGGCTCAAAGACATACAAAAAAGACTACAACACGCATCTCACTATTATAAAGTTGCTGCAGGCAACCTAAAAAACCCGGTTCCCGAGTTGGTAAATCTCGCTATTCAACAAAATGAAGGTGGGCAATATGTGTTTGAAACCACCCTGAAAGATTCTGTCAATCAGTCAAATTTGACCGAATCTGAAAAAACACTAATGTTGGCACAGGCAGATACAGCATTGGCTTCCGTAAAAGGGTTTGTATCACATTTAAAAGCCATACTACCAGAAAGTTCGGCAAGTTTCAGGTTGGGAAAAGAACTATATGAAGCTGCTTTTAAATACTCCATACAGTCAAGATTTTCTGCTGAAGAACTTTACAATCAAGCACTTAACAGAAAAATCTATCTACATCAAGAAATGGCGGAAGTAAGTGCAGAACTGTGGCCAAAATATTATCCTTATGAACCAAAACCGAAAAACAACCTGGATTTAATTGCCAGAGTCATCTCAAAAGTATCCGAAAACCACGTAAAGCCTGAAGAATTTCAAAGTGCCATTGAAGCACAAATCCCAGAGCTTGTCGCATTTGTTAAAGAAAAAAACCTGCTCTACATTGACCCGTCAAAACCCTTGGTAGTTCGAAAAGAACCTGCGTATATGGCAGGGGTTGCCGGAGCATCTGTAAGCGCACCGGGACCTTATGACAAAGAAGCCAAAACCTATTATAATGTGGGAAGCCTTGAAGGATGGCCTGCAGAAAAAGCCGAAAGCTATTTGAGAGAGTACAATCACTACATACTTCAAATCCTGAATATTCACGAGGCTATCCCGGGCCATTATACGCAGTTGGTATATGCCAACCAATCGCCAAGTTTGGTAAAATCCATTTTGGCAAACGGAGCAATGATAGAAGGGTGGGCGGTATACACAGAGAAAATGATGCTTAATAGCGGTTATGGAAACAACACACCCGAAATGTGGCTCATGTGGTACAAATGGAATTTGCGAACCGTTTGCAACACCATCTTGGATTACGGCGTTCACGTCAACAATATGTCAAAAGACGAAGCCATACACTTATTGACCAAAGAAGCCTTTCAGGAAATTGCAGAAGCAGAAGGCAAATGGAACCGCGTGAATGTTACCAGTGTACAACTTACCAGTTATTTCGCCGGATTTGTTGAAATCGTGGCATTAAAAGAAAATTTGAAAGAAATTCAGGGCTCCGATTTCGATCTTAAGGCTTTTCACGAACAATTTTTAAGTTATGGCAATGCACCGGTAAAAGCCATAAGTAGGCTGATGCTTGCCAAATAATAGCGACCAACGGCAGGCTGTTCCAAAAAATTGAAACATACCATGCCAATTTCTTTTTCCAAATTTATAATTTGATTGTCAATTGTTTGTGAAACCATGAAACAACCATGATGTGGCAACGCCAAAATTTCGAAACGCTACATTCGCTATTCGGCAACTAACTTTTTTAAAACTCACAAATAATCGTATTTTTACAGTCTCAAATAAGTAAATGAACTCAATGGGCAAAATCATTGCAATTGCCAACCAAAAAGGCGGCGTGGGCAAGACAACCACCTCGGTAAATTTAGCCGCATCCCTTGGTGTCCTCGAAAAAAAAGTGCTCCTTATTGATGCCGACCCACAGGCCAACGCCACATCCGGACTTGGAGTGGATGTCGAAAGCGTGGAGGTAGGTTCCTATCAATTGATAGAACATTCGGTATCGGCAGAAGCCTGCATCGTGGGAACCAATGCGCCAAACGTGGATATCATACCGGCACATATCGATTTGGTGGCTATAGAAATAGAATTGGTAGATAAGGAAGAGCGAGAGTACATGCTCAAAAAAGCCATAAGCCATTTGAAAACATCTTATGACTACATCCTTATCGATTGTGCTCCGTCATTGGGATTGCTGACACTCAATGCATTAACAGCAGCGGATTCGGTCATCATCCCCATACAATGTGAATATTTTGCACTCGAAGGTTTGGGTAAACTCCTCAACACCATTAAAAGCGTACAGCGTATCCACAACCAGAACCTTGACATTGAGGGAATGTTGCTTACCATGTACGATTCGCGTTTGAGGCTCTCAAACCAAGTGGTTGAAGAAGTGCAAAAACATTTCAGCGATATGGTATTCCAGACGATCATACAACGCAATGTGCGTTTGAGCGAAGCGCCCAGCTATGGTGAGAGCATCATCAATTATGACGTCAGCAGTAAAGGTGCATCCAATTATTTGAATCTGGCAAAAGAAATCATCAAAAATCAGGAAAAGTAATGGCGAAGGCAACACAGAAACAAGTGCTTGGCAGAGGGCTTTCGGCACTTTTGAAAGACCCTGCAAACGACATCAAATCCGTTCAGGACAAAAATGCAGACAAGGTTATCGGCAACATTGTGGAGCTTGAGTTGGACACTATCGAAATAAACCCGTTCCAGCCACGTACGAGTTTCAACGAGGAAGCATTGCGCGAACTTGCAACGTCAATTAAACAACTTGGGGTTATCCAACCCATTACTGTCAGAAAATTGGAGTTCGGAAGATACCAGTTGGTCTCTGGAGAGCGCCGTTTGAGAGCCGCAAGGATTGCCGCACTGGAAACCATTCCAGCTTATATCCGTATAGCCAATGACCAAGAGTCGCTCGAAATGGCCTTGGTAGAAAACATCCAACGGCAAGACCTTGACCCAATAGAGATTGCATTGTCATACCAGCGCCTAATTGATGAAATAAAGCTTACACAGGAGCAGATGAGCGAGCGTGTGGGAAAAAAACGTTCCACCATTTCCAATTATTTGCGCCTGTTGAAACTAGATCCCATCATCCAGACCGGCATGCGCGACGGTTTTATCACTATGGGACACGGACGTGCCATCATTAATATTGACGATCAGCAAAAACAGCTCGATATTTACGAAAAAATCATCAGTGAGCAATTGTCCGTGAGAGATACAGAACTGTTGGTCAAGAACTTTCACGATACAAAAACGATTGCGGTATCCAAAAAAGACACACCAGAGGAACTTCCCAAATTTATAAAAAAAGGCGTCAAGGAGTTTTCAGAATACTTTGGCCACAAGATCAGCGTTAAGGTCGGTAAGGGAGGAAAGGGCACCATAACCATCCCTTTTCATTCCGAAGAAGATTTTAACCGTATCAAAAAACTTGTACAGAGTGCCAAATAGGTTTTGCCATAGTATCTTTTTTTGCCTGTTGGGCTTTTTTTCTTTCTCACAGGTAGAAACCGATAGTGTGAAGGTTGCCGACGAACTTCCCAAAGAACTCGTCGTGGTAGATTCTTTGACCAGAAAGGCCATCGACCCGCTCGCGCCTTCAAGAGCGGCATTTTACTCGGCCATTCTTCCCGGTCTGGGCCAGGCATATAACAAAAAATATTGGAAAATACCTATTGCTATTGGAGGTATAGCTACTGGCATTTATTTCTATCAGCACAACGACAAGCAGTACAACCGATACCGTGACGCATACAAGCGACGGCTTGCAGGCTATACCGATGATGAGTTTTATGGCTCGGTATCAGGATCGCCAAGGGTTACACTCGAAGGACTGAAAAGAGCGCAAAAAACACTCAAGCAAAACAAAGAGATTTCTCTCCTCATCACTTTCGGCATTTATGCCCTGAACATCATCGATGCCAATGTAGACGCTCATTTACTACAATACAATGTGGACCATAATCTTGCACTAAAACCACATTTTCAATATAACGAACAAGAAAATGCCACGGATTTTGGGCTTACCTTGAATTTTAAATTTTAAAAGATGAATATTGCACTTTTGGGATATGGAAAAATGGGAAAGGCAATCGAAAGCATTGCAGAAAGCCGAGGTCATACCATTGTTTTGAAAATCAATGAAAAGGACAGTGATTATAGCTTCCATAACGTGGATGTCGCCATTGATTTTAGTATTCCGAATGCCGCGGTTGGCAACATTACAAAATGCTTGGAAAACAACGTGCCCATAATTTCCGGCACAACAGGCTGGCTCAATAAGTATGATGATATGGTTGCGCTCTGCAAAGCAAAAAACGGTACTTTTCTTTACGCTTCCAATTTCAGTCTTGGGGTCAATATTTTCTTTGAGCTCAACAGGCAATTAGCTCGAATGATGAAAGATTTTCCCCAATACGGTGTTTCCATTGAAGAAATACACCATACCCAAAAACTGGATGCCCCGAGCGGTACGGCCATTTCGCTCGCTAATCAGATTATTGAACAATCGGATTATGTAACTTGGCAGTTGGGACAAACTACCGAAAAAGACCAAATCGGGATTACCGCAAAACGTATTGAAAATGTGCCGGGCACTCACGAAATCACCTATGCGTCCAATGTGGACAACATCCAGATAAAGCACACGGCGCACAGCCGGGAAGGTTTTGCACTTGGGGCCGTTGTTGCAGCAGAATGGATAGTGGGCAAAAAAGGTGTCTTTACCATGAAAGATGTCCTACAATTCTGAAATTTAAGTTGTCCAATGTTAAAAATTGAAAAACTTGGACAACAAAATAACCCAAACAGATTATATTTGAAATTCTTTAACACAGACCAACCGATTCGTATATTTAACTTTGAAAATAAGTAGAGCGATCAGGTCATAAAAAACTGAATTAATGACACCTACACAATGGTTTATCTTCTTTTTGGTCGTTCAGGCCATACATGGCATTGGCACTTGGAAACTTTACAAAATAGCTGGCCGCCAAGTTTGGGAAGCGTTTGTGCCCATATATAATGCGGTCATTTTGATGAAAATCATCAACCGGCCATGGTGGTGGACCATCCTGCTGTTCATCCCAATTGTAAACCTAATGATGTTTCCGGTGGTTTGGGTAGAAACGGCGAGAAGCTTTGGCAAAAATTCCGGTATCGATACACTTTTAGCAGTGGCCACACTGGGTCTTTATCTTTACTACATCAACTATTTTACGGATAATAAGCATATTAAAGACCGTAGCTTGCACCCAAAATCAGTTTCGGGAGATTGGGTAAGTTCTATCTTGTTTGCCATAGTTGCCGCAACCATAGTTCATACCTATTTTATTCAACCGTTTACCATTCCCACGTCGTCGTTGGAAAAATCTCTTTTGGTAGGCGATTTTCTTTTTGTTAGCAAAATCCATTACGGGCCAAGAGTCCCTATGACCACCGTAGCGGCACCCATGGTGCACGATACCATTCCGGTATTAAAGACCAAATCATACCTTTTTGATGACCATAAAGGCAGTAACTCATGGAAAAACAAATTGCAATTCCCTTACATGCGAATTCCAGGGTTTGAAAAAATTGAACGCAATGACATCGTGGTTTTTAATCAGCCAGCAGATACTTTGTTGGATATGAACGATTTTCATCCCGACCGCAATTATTACAAACCTATCGATAAAAAAACCAATTTGGTAAAACGCTGCGTGGGCATTCCTGGCGATGAACTTGAAATAAAAGAGGGCCACGTATATATCAACGGTAAACAAAACCAATTGCCGGACAGGGCCAAGCTGCAGTTTTCCTATAATATCCAATTCAAAAAAGGAAGCTTCAACTCCGAAAGCCAAGTATATGAAACCCTTAAAAGATATGACATCACCGATGGTATCGGATATGACCCAAATACTGGGACAACCTTTGTGCAAGCTACAGAGGAAGCGGCAAACAAGATTAAAAACCACCCGGGTATTGAAAGCATAACACTGAAAAAACAAGAACAAGGACATAGGGAAGCCTCCATATTTCCACACGACCCGGCTTTTAGTTGGAATACAGATTTTTTTGGCCCTATTACCATTCCCCAAAAGGGGAAAACCATTGACCTTACCCTTGATAACTTACCACTTTACAAACGATTGATTTCTGAATATGAAGGTCATACCCTTGTCGTAAAGGGCAATCAGATTGTTGTGGATGGTAAACCCACATCGCGCTATACCTTTGAACAGGACTATTATTGGATGATGGGCGACAACCGTAACAACTCCATTGACTCTCGGTTTTGGGGTTTTGTGCCCTTTGACCACGTAGTCGGAAAACCAGTATTTATCTGGATGAGCTGGGATGGCAAAAAACCACGTTGGGAACGGTTTTTCACTACCGTTGGCGGTAGTGGCAAGCCTGTATCGTACCTGATACCGACCATTATTGTGGCCGCATTGTTCTTTGGATGGAACACTTGGCGGAAAAAGCACAAAGCGTAAATGATCAAATAAAAATCCAAAACCCAAAGTTTCAAATTTGGAACTTGGGATTTTTGTTACTTTCTGATGAATATTCTGCTACATCCCACATACTTCCCAAGTATTGCCACTTTTGTTGCCATTGCCAATGCAAGGTCCGTGACATATGAGGTATGTGGTAATTATCAAAAGCAAACCTATAGAAACAGGATGTACATCTATGGCACCAATGGCAAGTTGCATTTGGCAGTACCCGTCATTTACACCCAAAAAAATCGTCAACTCTATAAGGATGTTTTGATATACAATGATGAGAACTGGCAAGATGCTCACTGGAAATCCATCCGCGCAGCGTATAGCAATTCGCCTTTTTTTGAGTTTTACGAAGACGACCTTGTGCCTGTTTTTAGAACAAAATTCAAATATCTTTTAGATTTGAACTTTAGGTGTCTCGAAATCCTTTATGACTGCCTGGAGCTTTTACCAAATTTTGAAACTACCAAAGTCTATCAAAACGATACAGGTACAATGACCGACATGCGGATACTTGCCGACGACAGAAAAGAAAAAGCACACGATTTTGCCCCTTACGTACAGGTTTTTGACCATAGGCACGGGTTTGTCCCGAACTTGAGCATTTTGGACCTGATCTGCAATGAAGGCCCAAACGCCATGCTCTATCTGGAATCACAAACAATCATTGCATGATGTGGCAAACGTTGATACATTACGGAATTCACATTTTTCTCCCTTTGGCTGTGGCTTTTGCATGGTACAGGAACAATTGGAAATTTGCCTATCTTATCATGATCTCGTGCATGGCCATAGATGCAGACCATCTGTTGGCAACACCTGTTTTTGAAGCGAATAGATGTAGTATAAACTTTCATCCGTTACATTCCTATTATGCAATTTCGGTCTATTTGCTTTTGTTGGTTTACCAAAAGACACGGATATTAGGGTTTGGGCTCATGGCACATATCATAGCCGATACCGTGGATTGCTGGATGATGACCAATAGTTAATGTATCTTGATACGGCTCATGATGGGATAATGATCCGAAAGCGGTACATCAAAAGTCTTGAAACTGTTGATTTCAAAAGCTTTATCTACAAGGATAAAATCGATTCGAACAGGAAAAAACTTAAAATTGAAACTTTTGCCAAATCCGTTTCCTGCCTCAACAAAAGCGTCTTGAAGATTGCCCTTGATCTCTTTGTAAACATAAGAATAGGCCGTATTGTTAAAGTCACCGCATATAATCATCTTATAGGGACATTTGTTTTTGTGCTGCAAAAATAGCTCCGTCTGCGATTGCTGCATGGTAAAGGTATTGCTGACCTTCCGGAACAGATTTTCTGAAGATTCTTTGGTTAGGGCGTCACCGTTGGCATCGATTTTCATGGATTGTAGATGTACGTTATAGACCCTGATGGTATCGCTGCCCTTGATAACATCAATGAAGATCACATTGTTGTAAGTGTTTTTAAATTCGATAGAGCCGGAGTTGACAATCGGGAATTTTGAAAAAATGGCCTGTCCGTTCTTTACCTTTTCGCCGGAAATGACCTCAAATTTATAGTATCCGTCCAGTCGGATATCTTCGTCTCTTCGATACTCCTGAATGCTCAAAATGTCAGGTTGCTTTTCGTTGACAAATGCCACTATTTTTTTGTCAATGCCTTCTTCAGGAATCCATTTGAACACATTGAACAGCCTGACGTTATAGTTCATCACCGAGAAATCATTGCCATCGTCAATGGTTTTTGAAGCGGTAAATTTGTACAGCGACGTAAGATACCCGTATCCGACCAATAGTACAATTGCAGACAGCAACAACTGCCGTTTTGCTTTCAGGAGCCAATATGTAAAAAACAGAACGTTCACGATGATCAGCAACGGTACGGTAAGGCTCAATACCGATAGGAGGGCAAACTTTTTTGGCTCAAAATATGGCAGGATGTAGGACAGCAACAGCAATATTGCAAAAACGATGTTCACAATGAACACTAACTTGTCCAACAGTTTTAGCTTTTTCATCAGAAGTTATTCCTTACCTGCTTTAAACAAAAATTCTTTTTCTTCCTTGGACAGACTGTCGTAACCGCTTTTGCTGATTTTGTCCAGTATCAAATCAACCTGCTTCTGCTTGTTAAACTCCAAAAATTCCTTTTTGTTATGTCCGGCAACATTTCCAGAGGCTTTGCGATGTACGGTTTTGAGCAGCGAGCGTTGTTTTTTTTTAAACAATTGTTCTATCCTCTCAATAATGCGTTCGAGCCAAGTACCGATATTGTTGCCCCTTGACAATTGGGCTGCATATACGAATCCCAACAAGTTTCCGCCCAAATGCGCTACACTGCCACCTTGGTTATTGCTCCACAGGCCAATAAAATCGATGGCTACGAGGGCAATTCCCACATATTTCAGTTTAATGTTAAAGAATATCATTCGCACTTCGGTTTCTCCCATATAAGTACAGAGAAAAATCAGTAAGGCCCTCACTCCGGCAGAGGCGCCAATAAGTCCAATAACAGGATGCAGCAACTGGGGAGGGAGCAAATTATAGACCAGCAAAAATGCCAGCCCTCCAATAAAAACGCCCATAAAATAAACGCTCAATGCCATTTTTGGCTTGAAAAAGTTCAGGAACAATCGCGAAACATAAAATAGCACCAATAGGTTGAAGAGCAGGTGCCAAAAATCATAATGTGCAAATCCATACGTGAGCAGCGTCCATGGACGTTTGATGAAATCCACGAAATCTACGGGCAACTTTAGCCAGTTCAGGCTATCGGAAACCCTAAAAATTGTCCCCGCCAAAAAGCCATAAACAAACACCACTGTGTTGATAACAATGATCCATTCCAGCACATTGAGCCGTTTGAGTTTGTATTGTATGTCTTGAGGGAAAGAGGTCATTTTAGTTCCAGCGGTATCGGTCCATATCGTTTTTCTTCCAGAGCCACATCAGGATAAATCCTGTCAGTGCACCGCCTACGTGAGCCGCAAATGCCGTATTGCTCGGGCTAAAGATAGATTGCCCCGTGATGGCCGAAAACAAATCCAAAGCAATGATGGCCGGGATAAAATATTTGGCCTTGATGGGGATGGGCAAAAAGATTAGCATCAACTTCGAATCTGGGAACAACATCCCGAAAGCAACAAGTATTCCCATGATAGCACCCGAAGCACCGACCATGGAAGAATTAAAGATATCGAACATATTTTGTAGCTCAATGCGCTGTAAATCAGTGATGGTCTGGCTAACTTTGTTTGTGCTCAATATTTGATGTATTTCGTTCAGGGACATCCCGGATTCCAAAAGCACACCTTCCGATGGCAAATATTTAAAATAATAAAACCCGATCATGATCAATGCTGCTCCGAGACCCGAAAACAGATAGAACAGAATAAATTTTTTGGCACCAAAAACCTGTTCCACAGCCGTTCCGAACATCCAGAGGGCAAACATATTGAACAAAATGTGGGTAAGGCCACCGTGCATGAACATGTGTGTGAGCAATTGCCATGGCCGGAACAAATCGTTTTTAGGAAAGTAAAGTGCCAAATATTCGTAGAATATGCCGTTGCCAATGGTCAACGTACCTATGAACATCAGTACATTGATGATGATCAAATGTTTTACAGTCTCTGTGATTCCTCTCATGATTAATTGTTCTTTTGCTTGATTTACATAAATTTCTTTTCTAATTCTTCCAATGCCAAGGTTGTAAATGTAGGCTTATTGTTTGGCGAAACCGAAGGTTCTTTGCATGCAAAAAGACTGTTTACCAAATGTTCTTGCTCTTCATTGTTGAGTGTTTGCCCTGTTTTTATGGAAAGGCTTCTTGCCATGGATTTGGCCAAAAGATCGGTGGCGCTAAAATGGCTGTCCGGGATTTCTTGTTCCACATCGCTGATAAGCTGCGCAAAAATAAGCTGCACTTCGCTTTCTGATACATCCATAGGCACGCCGACCACGTCGAGGCTTTCTGTTCCAAAATCCGAAAAAACAAATCCCGAAGTCTCCAGGTCTTCCCTTAAAGATTTCAAAACGGCAATTTCCGTATTTGTAAAATGCAACTGCAAAGGAAAAAGCAATTGTTGGCTGACGGTTTTGCGCAGGGTCATGCGCTCCAGAAAACTTTCGTACAAGATGCGTTGGTGAGCCCGGTTCTGGTCTATAAGGAGCATCCCCGATCTTACGGTACTCACTATATACTTATTGTGCAATTGGTAGGTTTTGTGGATTGCATCCATTGTAGGTTGTTTGTCAAATAGGCTTTCCGAACTTTGTTCGCTCTCAAAAACCATTTGGCCAAAATCGGCTTCTGGATCAGTGCCTTTAGATTCAAGCCCTACATAGAGGCTTTCCCAGTTATTTGCGTTTTTCGATTTGAAAACCGTAGCCTGTTTGCTGGTATTTTTGGGTTGCTCTGCAAACGGGTTAAAAGTGCGATCCACTTCTATATGAGGTAACGAACCGTTCTTGTATCGGTATTCGTATGGTGTATCGAGATTACCGTCACGTTCAAAATCCAGTACGGGAGCAATGCTGAACTGCCCAAGGCTGTGTTTGATCGAAGCCCTCAAAATTGCATATAGCGAATGTTCGTCGTCAAACTTGATCTCGGTTTTTGTGGGGTGTATATTGATGTCAATCGATTTTGGATCGACCTTTAGATTGATAAAATATGTCGGATTGTTACCATCTTTGAGCAAACCTTCAAATGCGGATTTGACGGCATGGTTCAGGTATGGGCTCTTGATAAAACGCCCATTGACAAAAAAGAACTGTTCAGCCTTTGATTTTTTTGAAAACTCTGGTTTTCCCACAAACCCGGATATCGCGACGATTTCCGTGGTTTCCTCAACCGGCACGAGGCGTTCATTGGTTTTTGGGCCAAAAATGTTTACGATGCGCTGACGCATATTGCTCGTGCCAAGGCGGAACACTTCGCTGCCATTGTGGAACATTGAAAACGCTATATCGGGATGTGCCAGAGCCACACGATGGAACTCATCAATAATATGGCGGAACTCAACAGTGTTGGATTTCAGAAAATTACGTCTGGCTGGAATATTAAAAAAAAGGTTTTTTACCAAAATGGACGTGCCGTTCGGAACCACTGCCACTTCTTGTGATGCCACTTGGCTTCCTTCGATGATGATGTGCGTGCCCAGTTCGTCGGTGTCTTGCTTGGTCTTGAGCTCAACATGTGCGATGGCTGCAATACTTGCCAAAGCTTCGCCCCGGAACCCTTTGGTATGAAGCCCAAAAAGATCCTCGGCAGTCCTGATTTTAGAAGTGGCATGGCGCTCAAAGCTCAACCGCGCATCGGTGGCGCTCATTCCTATGCCGTCATCCATGACTTGTACCAAGGTTTTGCCCGCATCTTTAAGTATCAATTTTATGGTTGTTGCCCCGGCATCTATGGCGTTTTCCAACAGTTCTTTGACCACAGAGGCTGGCCGTTGCACGACTTCGCCTGCCGCAATCTGGTTGGCTACATGGTCTGGTAATAGTTGGATGATATCTGCCATCAGCCTTTAGGAAGAAAAATGGATAAATCGAACCCGATGATTAATAGGAAAACCAAAAGCAGGATTAGGGCAATAATTAAGGTTCTTCGATTGGCAGATCTGTCGGGTGTATTTTTATAATCGTCCCATGCGTTTTCAAATTTTCCCTTGAGGTTGGTTTTGCCAACGGTTTTGCGGTAACCATCAAACTTGTGCTTTATTTCAAACGGATTGCCTTCACTGTCAAGGTATCTTGGCGTGTAGTTGAATTTTTTATTGGTGCGTGTCCTGAAAATCCCCATAGCGATAAAATTAATAGTTGTCCAGTACTTTCCAAATCACAATGACCATGATCAAAACAACCGACAAGATTACCAACCTTGAGGGTGACTTGCCATTTTTTGCGGATGGCCGCTTGGCTCCACGCCATTTTGCGCCCATATTTTCGCCATTTTGGGCTTCGCTGTCTTGGAGGTAGCGAGGCTTATAACCAAATTGTTTGTTTTTGCGTTGAGTGAACAATCCCACTTTTTAAGAAACTAAAACCTTTTTCAAAGGTACTGAAAATAGCAGGAAAAGTAAATTTTGACTTGCCAAAAATTGTTAACATAACAATCTTATGGAAAAAAGGTTCATGCGTTTTTGCGGAGCATTGCCATTTTTATGGCCGTCACGGCGGCTTCGACACCTTTGTTGCCGTGCTTGCCTCCTGATCGATCTATGGCTTGTTGCATGGTGTTGTCTGTTAGGACACAGAAAACAACAGGGATGTTGCCCAATACGTTCAAGTCTTTGATGCCTTGTGAGACAGCTTGGCACACAAAGTCAAAATGCTTGGTGTCGCCCTGTATTACGCTGCCGATGGCTATGATGGCATCGAGGTCTTTGGATTGCATCAACTTGCAACCGTAGATGAGTTCGAAGCTGCCGGGCACGCTCCGAAGGTGGATGTTTTCCGGAACGGCGCCGTGCGCAATAAGTGTAGACCGTGCGCCTTCAAAGAGATTCTCGGTTATGTTGGCATTCCATTCCGAAACAACAATCCCAAACCGAAGTTCTTTCGCGTTTGGGATTGCAGCTTTATCGTACGATGATAAATTTTGGTTTTTTGTGGCCATTATTAGAATCTGTTTAAATTTGTTTGCAACAGATCCTTATAGGCTTGCTTCGGCCTTGCCTATGAAGGTTTCTATGTTAGAAGCTTCGGATGAATTGGGATATTCTTCCTTGATTCGCTTGTAATTGTCCAATGCTTTTTGGGTCTTACCGAGTTTCATCGCTACGCTGGCAGCCTTAAAGAGGTACATTGGCGTTGTGTAAGTGTTGGTTTTCATGGAGGAAGCCTTTTCGTAATAGCTAAGTGCATCGTCCAATTGGTTCAACTGTACAAAAGCATCACCTATGCCGCCTTTGGCAATAGGGCCCAACAATTCGTCATTACTGGAAAAATCGCTCAAATACTTTATGGCGTTCTTATAATCTTTCAGGTTGAGGTAGGACATACCGGCATAATAGTTGGCAAGGTTGGCTGCCGGTGTGCCACTGTATTCCTTGGCTATATCCAGCATTCCAAATTTTCCTTCACCGCCATTGAGTGCCAAGGTAAATAGCGAATCTTTGGCAGTGCTATTGACCGCTTGATCAAAGTATTGCTGTGCCTTGAACATCTCGTTCATTGCCTCGCTCGCTTTGGGTTCTGACACAAACTTGTTGTAGCCCAAGTAGCCCAATACCAAAACCGCAATGATGCCCACTGCTCCCATGATGTATTTTTGGTTCTTGATGGCCCATTCTTCAGCTTTGCCCGCCTTGTCGTCCAATGTGTTAAATACCTCGGCCGTGGTAGAGTGCTGCTCGATAGCGTCTTCTTTCTCTTCTTTTGTTTTTGGCTTGTAACCTCTCTTCTTGTATGTTGCCATTTCTTGTCAATTAATGCGCCGCAAAAATAAAATTTTTATTGGTATTTAAAAATCAGAGTTTGTTTAAAATTTATCTAATTTTATAGTTATGTGAATTTTTGGTTGCAATTATGATAGATTTTTTGGAATAACATCCGTTCACTTCTATATAATCTGCCTTGCTTTGCTCAAAAAACAGCTATTGCAAATTTTATCATACAAATATTAACTGCCTCACAGATTAATTTGTTATTTTTCGATAATTTGCACAACTTTTGCTTCCAGGCGCAGCCATCGCACGTTATACAAAGTAATGAAATGATCTTAAATTCGCTCTCTTTGGTCAATTACAAAAATTTTGAAAGCCAATCGTTTTCTTTTGATGGCAAAATCAATTGCTTTGTGGGATCCAATGGGGTGGGAAAAACCAATGTGCTCGACGCCATCCACCACTTGTCTTTTGGACGGAGCTATTTCAACCCAATTGCTACGCAAAACATAAGGCATGGCGAGGATTTTTTTGTGATAGATGGTGTTTTTCAAAAGAGTGGGAGGGCAGAAAAAATTGTCGTATCCTTTAAAAAGGGGCAGAAAAAGGTAATGAAACGCAATGGGAAACTGTATGAAAAATTCAGTGACCACATTGGTTTTATTCCATTGGTGATCATCTCCCCGGCAGATAGAGATCTGATCGTTGAGGGTAGTGAAGCCCGCCGAAAGTTTGTTGACAGTGTCATATCGCAAAGCAATAGGCGCTATCTCGACAATCTCATCAATTATAACAAGATTTTATCCCAGCGCAATGCTCTTTTGAAATATTTTGTACTCAACAATACCTTTAATATGCAAACGCTGCAAGTGTATAATGAGCAGTTGACCATTTATGGCACCGAAATTTTTGAGGTACGCAAGGCATTTTTGGATACATTTCTGCCGATTTTTAGAGCCTACTACAATGCTGTGAGCAATGGAAAGGAGAATGTCGATATCGTTTATAAAAGCGATCTTTATGAAGGTAATCTCTCTGAATTGCTCAATGAAAACATCAATAGGGACAAAAGCCTGCAATACACCAGCGTGGGCATTCACAAGGACGACCTAAACTTTGAGATAGAAAACTATCCCGTAAAGAAATTTGGCAGCCAAGGACAGCAGAAATCATTTTTGGTTTCACTGAAACTCGCTGAATTCGATTTCATCAAACAACAGAGTGGCGTTGCCCCAATATTGCTTTTGGACGATATTTTTGATAAGCTTGATGAAAACCGTGTGTCTCAAATCATTAAGTTGGTCGATGACGAGGCATTTGGGCAAATTTTCATCAGTGATACACATGCAGACAGAACTGAACATGTTGTGAAACAGATACATCAATCATATAAAATATTCAAGCTTTGAGAAACATTGTTTTATTGTTATTGACTTTTACCGTTTTTGGGTGCAACGAAAACCCCGAAAATTTTATTCAGTACATTGGAGGTTATTGGGAAATCGACGAGGTCAGGATGCCAGATGGAACCTTGAAGGATTACGGTTACAATGATACCATTGATTTTTTTGAGCTAAAAGCTGGCGAGTCGGGCAGCAGGACCAAATTGCGGCCCAACCTTGATGGTACGTTTTCCACCAACGGAGATTCAGAAGCTCTCGAAGCAGTCATTGAAAACGAAAATCTTTACCTGATCTGCAAAACCCCTTTTGACCAATGGAGAGAAAAAGTGGTTAAGGCAAGTCGGGAAGTGTTGGTTATCGAAAACGAACAAAAGATCGTTTATAGTTACAAAAAATACCAACCATTGGATCTGGATTGAACCTTTTGATTTTAGCGACCTAAATACTATCTTTATATTTCAATTTAACAGAAATGAACAAACGCAACAACGACCATTTGCAATTGGGCGACGTACTCAAAGAGTTTGTTGAGGTTAACCGCCTTCAGCCGGGTTTGGACAAGGTCAATATCATTGATGCTTGGAAAAACCTGATGGGCAATGGCGTCAACAATTACACTGAAGGCATACTGCTGGAGCGTGAAACCCTGTATGTGAAATTGAGCAGCAGCGTGCTTAGAGAAGAATTGGGCTATGGCAAAGAGAAAATCATTGCGATGCTCAACGAAGCCGTTGGTAGGGACGTGATAAAAAAAATTGTGCTGCGTTGATGCAATCTATAAACACACAAAAAAACCGCGAATTTCGCGGTTTTTTTGTGTTTGATAGTTTTTGGTTTTGGTTATTGTTTTATCAATTTGAAAACCGTTTTGGCATCTTTGGCATCCAAAGACATCAAGTACATTCCAGGAGTAGCGTCGGACATATCGATATCGAGTTCCGTTTGCATCCCTGAAAGGTCGATAGTCTTGACCAAGCGTCCGTTAATATCAAAAATCTCTGCTTTTACCAAATCTATCATGGCGGTCTTTTTTAGCTTGAACACCCCATTGGAAGGGTTTGGATATGCCATAACTTTGTTTTTCAGAATGTTGGATTCGTCAATTGATAATGGTGTTGCACAGTTAAAGATGACAATATCATCGATGTACCACCCGTCATTGCCATTGCAGCCATCGGTTCCAAACTCAAATCTGAACTGTATTGTGGAGTTGGCAACTACGTTAAGGGCAGAGAGATTGATGACACTTGTTCCCCAACTACCTGAAAGCGAACCGCCGTCTGTGCCGGTAAAAGCAACTTGCCCTTGCATAGGATTGTCATTGCCGGCCGATGCCGTGTTGATGAAGCTATTATAGGGATTTTCCAGGAAAGCGCTTGATGGTAAAATGGTCCATAGACCATTGTTGTGCCTATATTTTATGTTGCCGCCATCCCATTGTTTTTCTGTGGCAATATAATGGTCAAACGACATGCTGAAAGTGCCTTCTGTGATATTTGGTATCGTAATGACAGGGCTTTGCAGGCGTATGATCCCGTTTTGAAGATCCGAACTACAATTACCGTTAATGGGGTCAGCACCAAATATAGCCGTGCCTGTCCTACCACCCGGCAAAGTAGAATTTAGCGCCCAATCTCTTGATTCCCAAGTGGAACTATGGACGGGTAACTGTTCTACAGTCCATGCGCCCATACCGGATTCCCAGTTTTCAATATACAACGGATTTGAAGTTGCCGCCTCACAAAGAGGGGCGATGGGCGATAATATAGTAGCAAAACCGCAGGCATCAGGGTTAATACGCAATTCCACTGCAAAAATCGCATTGGCCAGACTCTCTAAATCTGCCGTGGTAATAGCCTCGCCTGATAATCCTGCCGGAGCATCTTCGGTAGAAAGCCCTTCCAGGTTTATGCCCAACAAATCCATTGCAGATGCCTCAAGTGCGTCTGCAAGGTTGCCAAAATTGCTTGTAGGAGTGAGGTAGGTGCTTTGGGCACGCCAGAAGATATGTGCTGCCTTTGTAAATCCTATTCCCGCAATGGTATAACCGTTGTAAGTGCCTCCATCAACCAATAACGCATAGGCGTGGTTCGGGATTCCGGAATTGATGTGCACGCCTCCACTATCACTTTCGCTGCACCAATACCAATTATCGGTTACTCTGCCTGGGTTGCCGTTACAAGGAGGATTCCACATATCCCTGATGGCACCGTTAAATGCTGAAGCATCTTCACCAATTTTCCATCTGTGTGAGTTACAGAAGGGCAATGTTCGGATTGTCAGATTTTCACCTTCATCCTGATATTGGTTTATTAGGTCAACTGTTTCGCCCCAAATATCGGAATACGATTCGTTGATCGCTCCAGATTGGTAGGCGTAGATCAAGCCGCTGGTATATTGTGTGTATGCATGTCCCCATTCGTGGGCAACAACATCGTCCGAAGCCGTCCCGTCACAATAGTTTACGGTGTAGCCGTTCCAGTTGGCATTGGGGCAAGATATATTTGGATTGTTGTTGATGGTGTGCATGGTTGCATCGGCATTGTTAAACGACACATATCCAAAAGCATTGTTGAAAAAATTATAGACGTGGCGTGACACTTCTACTTCGTTCTGTTGCCAGATGGTCAAGGCGCCCGGAAATGCATCGCCTTCTTGCCAGATCAAATTGGAGGTGTTTCCTTCGTATAATCTTCGGTTCAATGCATGGGCGATACCCGTAAATTGCTCAACTACGGTTCCGTTATGGGCATCTACATAGATGAACTCCCGGACATCCAATTCGTTCTTTACTTCAACTTCATAAGCAAGATGTAAAGAAGTAACATGGTCTTGGATCAACCCTTTTGGGAAAACGTATAGGACAGGTGCAATTGTTTCCAGCGGTTTTCCGGAGCCGTTAAGGTTTTGGGTGTTGACAGTTTCAATAGCTATGTTGCGTGCTTCACTTGGTGAAATCTGCGTTGCGGTAGATAGCTTCGAAATTTCGGGGATATAATTGCCGTTGATGGCCGTAAGTTCATTATTGGCATTAAAATGAAATCGCAATTGACCGTCAAAAACGGGAACGCCTTTATAAACTTGGTTAAAGACAACTTGTTTCAGTCCGTAATTGTCTGTTGCATTGTTTTTGAAAACCAAAGTTTCTTCAATAGAGCCAATTTTGTAGATGCTTTTATAAGTTGAAAGAAACGCAAGTGCTTTTTCCTTTAGTGAATTGCCATTAAGGACCAGAGCGTTGTCATGTTGAAATCTCACAAATTCGGCAGTACCGAAATTGTTGAGGGAAACGGCAGCACCTGTTTGTGCTTTTAAATTGCTGATTGTCATCTGGGTATCTTGTGCTTTTGCAGTAAGTGCAAAAAGAAAAAACACAGAGAAGATTTTAGTAAAATGCTTCATGAAATTTGATTTTGGTGAAAGTAAAAAGAATACTATTAAAAAAAGCCTGTTCGCTTGAACAGGCTTGTGTATTGCATGGAATCAGAATTGCTCTCTTCCGGAAAAGTGGAATGCGCTTTCAATGGCAGCATTGTCATCACTATCGCTGCCGTGAATGGCATTTTCACCGATAGAGGCGGCATAAAGCTTACGGATGGTGCCCTCGGCAGCATCGGCTGGATTTGTGGCGCCTATCAACGTCCTGAAATCTTCAACCGCATTGTTTTTTTCCAAAATTGCGGCTACGATCGGACCGCGTGTCATGTATTCAACCAGTTCGCCAAAAAATGGACGCTCTTTGTGTATCGCATAAAAAGCTTTGGCATCGTCGGTAGTCATTTGAGTCAATTTTAAAGCGACGATCCTGAAACCTGCTGCATTGATTTTTTCGAGTATTGCACCGATGTGTCCTTTTTCGACTGCATCTGGCTTAAGCATTGTAAATGTTCTGTTTGTTGCCATTTTTATTTTTGAATTTCGGGCAAAAGTAAGCTATTTATCTAAAAAAAATACAAACACGCCCCAAAAATTGTATCTTCGCCCTCTATGACTGAAAGAGAAATAACCGATATCGGAATCTTGCTTTCGGAGCCAAAAGCGATTGTCATCGTTCCGCACAAAAACCCCGATGGTGATGCCGTTGGTTCCTGTTTGGGATTGTACATCTATTTGTGCCAACTGGGCCACGATGCCATAGTCATTGCGCCCAATGACTATCCCGATTTTTTGAAATGGCTGCCTTTTGAAAAGAATGTGATAAAATACGATAGCCAAGAAAAAATTGCAGACACGTATATAAACAATGCTGAAGTGATTTTTACGCTGGACTTTAATGCCCTTCAAAGAACCGGAGATATGGAATCTGTTCTGAAAGCGTCACGAGCGGTAAAAATCATGATAGACCATCACCAACAGCCCGACGGGTATGCCAGTTTTACCTATTCGGATGTTCGGATGTCCTCTACTTGCGAAATGGTATTCAATTTCATCGAAATGCTTGGAGGGTCAAAATATTTAAATCCTGAAATAGCAACTTGCTTGTACACAGGAATTATGACCGATACGGGTTCGTTTCGCTATCCGTCGACATCTGGCAAGACCCATCGTATCATCGCCGAACTTATTGATAAAGGGGCCAACAATGCGGCCATACACAATGCCGTTTATGACACCAACAGTTTTGAAAGATTGCAATTGCTCGGCAGGGCACTCAAAAATCTTGTCGTATTGCCAGAATACCGCACTGCATACATAACACTTTCGCAAGAAGATCTCAATGAATTTCAGCACAAGAAAGGCGATACGGAAGGTTTTGTTAATTATGGGTTGTCCATTGAAAATATTGTCTTTGCCGTTATCTTCATCGAGCAAATTCAGGAAGGCATTACAAAAATTTCCTTTAGGAGCAAGGGTGATTTTTCTGTTAACGAATTTGCCAGGACCCATTTTGAAGGAGGCGGGCATATCAATGCCGCCGGCGGTAAAACCGATTTGGATCTTAGCGAAACCTTAAAGAAATTTATTGCTATCTTGCCCCAATATAAAAAAGCCTTGAACTCATGAAACGATTTTTGCCAATTATATTGCCCGCCATCGTGCTTTTGGGCTGCAAATCGCCCGAGGCACGAGAACCTATTTCCTATAAAACCGGTTCTTTTATCAATGAGTCCGTAGAGAGAAATAGGAAACTCAACCAAAAAGAGGAAGCAAAAATTAAACAAATTATCGAACAGGATTCTTTGAGCGAATATCTTGCTTCCGAGACCGGGTTTTGGTACACCTACGAAACCAAAGTTGAAAAAGACACAATTACGCCGGGTTTTGGTGATGTGGTCAACTTTGATTACAATGTTAAAACCCTCAATGGGCAAACCATCTACTCTGATGATGAAATTGTACCAAGAAATTATAGGATGGACAAAGAAGAACTCTTTACCGGACTTCGTGAAGGCCTCAAACTGATGAAGCCCGGTGAGACTGTTACTTTTTTGTTTCCGTCCCAAAAAGCATTTGGATATTATGGTGACGAGAACAGAATAGGTACCAATGTGCCAATTATGTGCGAAGTTACCGTTAATTCAATTATAAAAACCCAAAACGATTAATAACAATGAAATCTATGACAAAAGTAATCTCATTTTTTACGCTTTTTGTACTCTTGGCAACAGCGTCTTGCCAAGACAAATATCCAGACCTTAAAGACGGTATGTATGCAGAAATCATAACCAACAAAGGTACAATGGTGTTAGAACTTGAATACAAAAAAGCGCCCATCACTGTTGCCAATTTTGTGTCGCTCGCCGAGGGTACAAATACCTTGGTGGACAGTATCTACAAAGGAAAAAAATACTTTAATGGCTTGATATTCCACCGTATCATCGACGAGTTCATGATACAGGGAGGCGACCCTACCGGAACGGGTAGCGGCAGCCCAGGCTATAAGTTCAATGATGAAGTTTCACCAGAACTGAAGCACGATAGATTGGGAACGCTTTCAATGGCCAATTCTGGCCCTAATACCAACGGCAGCCAATTCTTCATTACCGAAAAAGAAACGCCTTTCCTTGATGGCAAGTACAATGTTTTTGGGTATTTGGTAAAAGGCGAGGATGTTTTGCACGATTTGGCCGGAGTTGAAACATCAAAACCCGGCGACAAGCCACTGCAAGATGTAGTAATGAACGAGGTGAACATTATCAGAAAAGGGAAGGATGCCAAAAGCTTTGATGCCCCAAAAACTTTTGAAGAACATTTTGCCATAGCTGAACAAAAGGAAAAAGAACGCCTGGCAAAACTTGAAGAAGAAAGGCAGATTAGGGAAGCAAAATCCGCAGCAGCAGCTTTGGAAACCAAAGTACACCTCGACGATTATGCCAGCAAGGCGAAGGCACTGTCTTCTGGCCTTAAAATGTACTTAATTAACAAAACCAATGGCGAAAAGCCAAAACAGGGCAGTACCGTTAATGTTTTTTACGAAGGCTATTTTACCGATGGCCTGCTTTTTGACACCAACGTCAAGGAAATAGCAGAAAATTACGGAACTTTTGATCAAAGGCGCATGGATGCAAAAGGATATGACCCTGTTCCAATGCCAGTCAAGCCCGATGCCCAATTGATTGCAGGTTTTAAAGAAGCGCTTTCGCTGTTGAAAGTTGGTGAAAAAGGATTTTTTTATTTGCCTGCACATTTGGCCTATGGTGAGCGAGGTTATGGCCCGATCAAGCCAAATACGGATCTCACCTTTATCATTGAAATAGTGGAGATTGCTAAAAACCAGTAACGTCCAATCGTTAAATAAGAGAGGCTGTCAATGATGGACAGCCTTTTTTTTTGTTTTGAAATTTTAGTTGATCTAATCAACTCAAGAAAGTACTGTTTTGTTCAAAGCCAAAATATATTTATCAATATACATTTGTTTTTCTTTGGATTTGTATTGCTGAATAAAGCGAGGATGTTCAAGAACCGTTAGTTTGTCAAAGAGTTTTTTCTCTTGGTTTAGCTTTTGGATAAAATCGGCATTTTTCTTTCCCAAAACAAAAACCTCCGAAGTATCCAATCCCAAGCTGATATGCTTTTCGAGGGAGTCTATCATAAAATCTTTTACACTTGCAAAAAGATTTTTGTCGTCATAATAATTGGCATTGAGGAAGTTCCCCTCTTTCGACCTCCTTACAATTGCCAGAGGAAAAGGTGAATTGATATAAAACTGCTTATAAAAACCTTCTGCTCCTCCGAAATTTTTAATCATATCATAAATAAAAACAGACGAAATTTCGTGCGTATGAGCTGATTTCATTTTTATTCCACAAACCGATTCCAAACGTTTGGTATCCGTAAACGGAACTCCCGTAACACCTGCTCCGTTTCGGCTTGGGTTTATTCCGATTATGAATTTTCTCTGCCTATTGTCATTATAATATTTGTGATAGAACATCTGCATTACCTCCATCGTTTCAGGATTATCCAAATACGGATTCAATACCTGAATACCATCGGGCAATTCTCCCGAATAATGCAGGTTTCGGTTAAAGTCAATTACTTTTTTGGCAAAGGTTTGGGGTGTAGTTGAGGTCATTTATCTTCCACTAAAATCAAGATTACCTCTTTTGGCAAAAAAAACTGCTAATATCACGATTGTTTTATTTTGTTCTTCCACTATATAATGAATATGATAAGGGAATTGCCTCAACATACACATTCGGATATTTTTATACATCACATCATCACCCATCGGATTTTGCAGTATATTTTTTTTGGCTTCTCTGATACGTTGTATAAATTCTTTTGCAAGTTTCGGGGAAATCTTTTTGTAATAATCAACAGCGTCCTTAATATCTTGTCTTACAAAAGGTCGGTTAATTATTTTGTAACTCATAGTTTGTTTTCCAATTCATCTAAAAGAGCTTCAAAATCTTCTACATCATCAGGATTTTCGCAATAATCTTTTAAGCGACTGTCAAGTATTGCTTTTGTTTCATCGCTTAATTCTTCGTCAGAAGGCAGAATAATTACTTCAACTCTTTTGAAAGTAAACTCTTTTGGAAGAATTACCTTAATAGAATTGTCCTTTACTTCTATAAATTGTCTTATCGCTTCCATAAAATTCTGTTTTTAAAATCCGTACAAACAAAGTTAGTGAAAAAATGTACGCAAACTATGCGTAACCATCATTTAAAAAACACCTGAAAACCATCGGGCAATTCTCCCGAATAATGCAGGTTTCGGTTAAAGTCAATTACTTTTTTGGCAAAGGTTTGGGTCATATTGTTCTTACACCTGACAGGTTTTCAAAACCTGTCAGGTGTGTAGTATTATTCCATCAACACCTCCAATATCTTAATCGCAGCTTCGGAAATCTTTGTTCCGGGACCAAAGACAGCTACTGCTCCCGAATCAAACAGATACTGATAATCTTGTGCGGGAATTACTCCTCCAACAATTACCATAATATCCTCACGTCCGTATTTTTTAAGTTCTTCGATAACTTGTGGAACAAGTGTTTTGTGTCCTGCTGCAAGTGAAGAAACTCCTAAAATATGAACATCATTTTCAACGGCTTGTTTTGCTGCTTCCTGTGGTGTTTGGAAAAGTGGTCCGATATCCACATCAAAACCAACATCTGCATATCCTGTAGCTACTACTTTAGCTCCACGATCGTGTCCGTCTTGTCCCATTTTTGCAATCATAATACGAGGTCTTCGACCTTCTTTTTTTGCAAATTCGTCTGCTAACTGCTTTGCTTTTTCAAAGCTTTCGTCATTTTTGATTTCTTTACTATACACTCCGCTAAAACTTCTGATTTGTGCTTTATATCTTCCGAAGACACTTTCCATTGCATCACTGATTTCTCCAAGTGTTGCCCTGTGTCGTGCTGCATCTACAGCTAATTCCAAAAGGTTTTCGTTGCCTGTTTTGGCAGCTTCCGTAATTCTGTCCAAACATTCTTTTACTTTGGTATTATCACGAGTCGCTTTTATCTGATTCAGCCTTTCGATTTGCTGTTTGCGAACTGTCTGATTATCCACTTCCAAAATATGAAGCGGGTCTTCTTTTTCCAATCGGTATTTATTTACTCCTACGATTATATCCTGTCCACTATCAATTCTTGCTTGTTTTCGAGCTGCAGCTTCTTCGATTCGGAGTTTCGGAATCCCTGCTTCAATAGCTTTTGTCATTCCTCCTAGTTCTTCTACTTCCTGAATAAGCATCCAAGCTCTATCTGCAATTTCTTTTGTCAGACTTTCTACATAATAACTTCCAGCCCAAGGATCAACGGTTTTCGTAATTTTGGTTTCTTCCTGAATGTAAATTTGTGTATTTCTTGCGATTCGAGCTGAAAAATCCGTTGGAAGAGCAATCGCTTCATCAAGTGCATTTGTGTGTAGAGATTGTGTTCCTCCAAGTGCTGCTCCCATTGCTTCGATAGCTGTTCGAGCTACGTTATTAAAAGGATCTTGCTCTGTCAAACTCCAACCTGATGTCTGACAATGCGTACGTAAAGCCAATGATTTTTCGTCTTTCGGGTTGAATTGTGTTAGCAATTTAGCCCACAACATTCTTCCTGCACGCATTTTGGCAATTTCCATAAAATGGTTCATTCCGATAGCCCAAAAGAATGACAAACGAGGAGCAAATTTATCAATATCCATTCCTGCTGCCAATCCTGTTCTGACATATTCTAATCCGTCTGCTAGCGTGTAAGCCAACTCAATATCGTTCGTTCCTCCCGCTTCCTGAATGTGATAACCCGAAATAGAAATCGAGTTGAATTTAGGCATATACTTACTCGTGTATTCAAAAATATCAGCAATGATTTTCATCGATGGTGTAGGAGGATAGATGTAGGTATTTCTAACCATAAACTCTTTCAGAATGTCATTTTGAATGGTTCCTGAAAGTAATTTTTTATCTACTCCTTGCTCTTCTGCTGCTACGATATAAAAAGCCATAATTGGGAGAACAGCTCCGTTCATTGTCATCGAAACCGACATTTCCCCCAAAGGAATTTGGTCAAAAAGGATTTTCATATCCTCAACCGAGTCAATGGCAACTCCCGCTTTTCCGACATCTCCCACAACTCGTTCGTGGTCGGAATCATAGCCTCTGTGTGTAGCTAAATCAAAAGCAACCGAAAGGCCTTTTTGCCCTGCAGCTAAATTTCGTCTGTAAAAAGCATTACTTTCTTCAGCTGTCGAAAATCCTGCATATTGACGGATTGTCCAAGGTCTGCGTACGTACATCGTAGAATATGGACCTCTTAAATTTGGAGCAAAACCAGCTGCAAATCCTAAATGTTCCAAGTCTTCCAAATCCTTTTCAGAATACGATTGTTTTACTTCAATTCCTTCAGCTGTTAAGAAGTTTTGAGTATTGTCCTTCGACAAGCTCAGGATGACTGACTGTTGAGTTTTTGATTGCTCTAACGTAATATGTTGAATGTTTTTTCTGCTCATTGTTGTTGTCTTGTCTTAATTTTTCCTGCTGACCAAAATATAAAATCCAACTTTTTCATTTTGGATAATTTATTGTTTTTAAATGTTTGATCAAAACATTCTATTGTTTTCGGAATAAAATTTAATTCGTCTATCTGTTCGTATGCTTTTTTGATTTCTTCAAACTGTTCTGAATATCTTTTTAACTTAAAATCAAATTCTTTTTGATAAGGTCTTGCAAAAGAAAACATTTTTGCAACTTCACTTTCATAAATAGGCATTGAGTCATGATACACTTTTATTGGATTTATTAACAGGGTAATATACAAAAAATATCACTGTGTCAATCACTCGTTTTTTAAATGATTGGCAATCAAATGCATCATGAAAATAGTGTGACAAACCAGTACGTTAATTAATGACTAATTGTTTTCAAAAACTTCAAACACTGGTAGTGCTTTGTGTTCAAAGTCAAACACGCACTGGTTTTCCCAGGCGCTTCCCCCGGTGGAAGTGGTGCCGTTGCCATCAAAGGCTACCCAATCTGGTGCCCAATAGCAAAAACCGATCCCACGGTTGTTGGGAATGTTTTTTATGATGTTGGTCAACCGTTCAAAATAAGCCTTTTGGCCAGCTGGCGTTGCAGGAAATTCGCTCAATATCTGGCTTGTGTTTCCAATGTAGTTTGTGGCGTTGTCATCCCACTCCAGAGTAAAAGGATAAGCGACTTCGGCCAATAGGATGTCTTTGTCGAAAGTTGTGGCCAGTTGGTTCATTTTGGATTGTACGACCGATAAGTTGTGTGTTTGAAATTGAGGATAGTATGATAAGCCGATAATGTCGAAATCCAGATTGAAATCTTTGATTTCATTAAAAAAGTAAATGGCATTTTCTACGCTCGAATGGTGGAGCATGATTTTTACTTGGTCTTGTGTGTCCACCTCTCGGATCGCTCTAATGGCTTCGTTCACCAGAGTGGCATAGTTGGGCCAATTGTCTGAAAATGCATCCCATACACGCCCATAGTCCCATAAAAAACCACTGTCGGTCTCGTTGCCGATCTGTATGATTTTTGGCAAAGTGTTTTGGGTTTTGAGTTGTTGCACGACATTTTTTGTGTAAAGATAAACTTCTGATTTAACTTGCTCAAATGTAAGTAATTGCCAGCTTAAGGGTGGTGTTTGCTGTCCAGGGTCGGCCCAAGAATCGGAGTAGTGGATATCCAGAAAAACGTCCATGCCTTTTGCTTTAACGCGTTGTGAATATGCTTTGACAGCATCCAGGCCGTTCAGGCCATTGACAGGAGTATGCCATAGTCGCAAGCGAACCAGGTTTGTGCCTCTATCTGCTACGTAATCGAGTAATTCTATGGGATTGCCGTTGGGATCCTTATAGGTTACGTTGTAATTTTCAAGCTCTGGCTGAAACGATAAATCCATACCTTTGCAAAAATATGCACTCGGATCCGGGTCTGGGTCTGGGCTTTGCCCCGAATCATCACTTCCGCTGCAACCCAAGCTGAAACAAGATATCAGTAAAAAGACGTATTGCAATGTTTTTTTCATGGTAATGGTAAATGGGAAATTGAGTCAAACTTCAAACTTATGATAAAAAAGCTATCTTTGCAACCTTAAATTATTCAGTGTCGATGAACCTCGAAACAATCTTGTCAAAATATGCGCAAAAGGCAGTAAAATCGCTCTATGGTGTCGAATGTGATACGTTCGAATTTCAGGTCACCCGTAAGGAATTTGAAGGCGATATCACGCTTGTGGTTTTTCCATTGTTAAAATACATCAAGGACAATCCTGTGGCAATCGGGCAAAAAATAGGCGATTATTTTGTTGATAATGCCGATGTTGTAAAAGGATACAACGTTATCAAGGGTTTTTTGAACATCGAGATACACAATTCTTATTATCTTGATGGGTTTAACAAGATTAAGGACGATCAACAGTTTGGAATTTCCTCCAAAAACAAAGGCCAAAAAGCCGTCATGGTCGAGTATGCATCGCCCAACACCAACAAGCCTTTGCATTTGGGACATATCAGAAATGTGCTTTTGGGCTATTCGGTAGCTCAAATCTTGAAAGCATCAGGAAAAAAAGTATATAAAACACAGGTTATCAATGATAGAGGGATCCATATCTGCAAATCAATGCTGGCTTGGCAAAAGTTCGGAAACGGAGAAACGCCACAAACTACCGGGTTAAAAGGCGACAAACTGGTCGGAAACTATTATGTGGCCTTCGACAAGGAATACAAGCATCAGATCAACGAACTAATTTCTAAAGGAAAATCTGAAGAGGAGGCAAAAAAACAGGCGCCAATTATTTTGGAAGCCCAACAAATGCTTTTGGATTGGGAAGCAGGAAATCCCGAAGTATTGGAGCTTTGGAACAAAATGAACACGTGGGTCTATGATGGATTTGACGTTACATACAAAAACATTGGCGTTGATTTTGATTGTAATTACTACGAAAGCAACACGTATCTTCTCGGAAAAGACGTTGTTGAAGACGGGCTTTCCAAAGGCGTTTTCTACAAAAAACCCGATAATTCGGTTTGGATTGATTTGACAGACGAGGGATTGGACGAAAAATTAGTGCTTCGTTCGGACGGAACCTCGGTTTATATAACACAGGACATCGGAACAGCCATTCAACGCGTAAATGATTATCCCGATGTAAACGGGATGGTTTATACCGTTGGAAACGAACAGGATTACCACTTCAAAGTCTTATTTTTGATTTTGAAAAAATTGGGGTATTCTTGGGCGGAAAATCTGTATCATTTGTCTTATGGAATGGTTGATTTACCTTCTGGAAAAATGAAATCACGTGAAGGAACGGTTGTCGATGCAGACGATTTGATAGCAGATATGTCACGGACCGCCGCAGAGATTTCAGAAGAATTGGGCAAACTCGAGGGTTATTCCGAAACTGAAAAGCAGGAACTTTACAAAACCATTGGTCTTGGTGCGCTAAAGTATTTCATTCTGAAAGTAGACCCCAAAAAGCGCATCTTGTTCGATCCGAGGGAATCCATAGATTTTCAAGGAAATACCGGGCCATTTATCCAATATACCTATGCTAGGGTGCAATCCATTTTGCGAAAATCGAATATTGAGCCTGGAGGGACAATCGATTTGGACTACGTGTTGCTCGACAAGGAAAAAGAACTAATAAAATTACTGTTTTACTTTCCGGAAGTAGTTCAAAATGCTGCAGAAAACTATAGCCCCGCATTGATAGCCAATTATACTTACGATTTGGTCAAGGAGTTCAATTCGTTTTACCAAAGCATTCCTATTTTGGCAGCCGATACCGACGCACAAAAGGATTTCAGGGTACAATTGTCCCGTGCGGTGGCCTATGCCATCAAGAACGCATTTGCCATGCTCGGCATTGTTGTCCCGGATCGCATGTGATAATCAAAATAGCACCCTAAAACTCATGTTTGGAGTGATGCCCAGAGCTCTATGGGTGATGCTCACGATGTCATTTTCGTTGTTGAGGATGTAATGCCTGCCCAGAATATTGTTTCTGTTAAATACATTCCAAATCGAAGTGCCAAAAATGCCTTTGGCGCGTTTTGAAATTGCAAATTGATAGGTCATAGAGATATCGATTCGTAAATATTCGGACAGGTGTTCAGCGTTAGGTTGTTCGTATTCAATTGCAACTTCATTTGGTTGATTTACAGATGGTTTTGTGTATGGAATCCCGGAACGGTAATTGATGCCCAAGGCAATTTTGAAAGGGTCGGGGCTGTAAGTACATGCAATTGTTGCCGAATGTCGAAACTCAACATTGTTTGGGAAAGCATGACCATTGTTAAGTGTTTCAAAACGGTAGTCATTGACGCTGTACGAATAACTTACCCATGAACCAAATTTCCCAAACTGACGATTGGCAAGCAAATCGATGCCTTTGGTTTGATAACTGCCAACGGCATCAACAAACTGGTATTGGTTCCTGAAGCCTTGGCCGCCACTTGTAATCCCCCGGACATCTTTTATGAAAGTTTCTGCACCCAAAAGCAGTTTGTTTTTGTCATAATAAATCCCAATTGACGCCTGCTTGCTCTCTATGATAGGTACCAGGTCGCCGTCAGAAAGTACCCATCGCTTATTTTCGATTCCCAAAAAATCATGTTGCAGACCGATGTTCTGCGAAATGGTCTGGCTCTTGAGTTCTGCCAAAAATTCGAGCCTAAAGGTGTTGTCAAATTTATGGCTGACCGCAATTCTTGGTTCTGTGAATATTTCGCCGAGTTTGTTCATGTAATTGATACGCAACCCGATACGCGCATACGTGTTTTGGTTTTCCGAAGTAAATTCTGCTTCACCATAGATGGCATGGTTGCGCCCAATGTGCCTGTTATAATTTGTGTATGTTAGATTGGCCAGTGCTTCAGAGTTTATCACGCTCACTTCATTGAACTGGTAGCCGCTATGTAATTTTAAATTGCTGTCAATGTGATTGGTAATATTGAGCTTTAGGCCCATGTCCTTGACCTTGTTCTGTTGGTCAAGTATAAAGCCGTCCAAGAGGTTAACGTTCGTTGCATCCAGGCTGTAATCGGACAGATAGACTTGGGCGGTAGTGGTAATGGTTCTGCTCCAGTATTTTAGGTATTGAATGCCGGCAGCAAGATTTTTTTGTGCCAAATTGCTATTAAGGGTTTCAACTGTGGCACCATTGATCAATGATTCATCATATTCCAGTTTGTTGTTGATGCTTGCAAGATTGACCCTAAATTGGTCCGAAGGTGTAGCATCGTACAAAAGTTTGGCGGAAACATCATAAAAATAGAAGGTTTCATTGCCGCTATAACTATTGTTCGACTGTCCGCTGATCAAATCAGAATCCTCAAAGGAACGTTTGCGGTATTGGTCATAGGTGGGTGTATAGACAAGATCGGTGATTGAACGCCTTGCGGCTACCTGCAATTCTGTTTTTTTTGAAATGGGAATTTTTGAGAACCCTCCGGCACTCAAGAGGTTGAAACCCGCACCTGCCTTAAAGTCTTGGTCAAGGGCATTGGGCTGTTGTATGTCAATGACGCTCGATACGCCATCACCATATTTTGCACTAGTGCCGTTTTTTGACACGTCAACTTTGTTGGTAAGGTATGGGTTATAGGCGGACACAAGCCCGAAGAAATGTCCTGACTGGTACATTCTGATACCATCCCAAAGCATCAGGTTTTGGTCGGGAGTTCCACCGCGCACATTGATGTTGGATGCGGTTTCGTCAGCGCTCAAAACTCCCGGTAGTGCTTGTATGGATTGCAACACGTCCGGTTCGGTCAATCCCGGAAGTATCCCGAATTTGTCGTTTTCAATAGAAATCTTGCCATCGTTCTTTTTTGAGATGCCTTGTGTCAGATAGTTCAGGATGACCACCTCTTCCAGTCTTTGTACAATCAAATCGCTGAAAGGGTTGCTGCGTATGCTGATCACAATACTTTTTTGGTCTATGTTGATGAAATCGAGATTGGTTTGGGCAGAAAGGTCGTTGAGCACTTTTTCAAGTGGAGTATTGTCAATGTCTGGTAAGTACACTGTTTTTCCTTCAATGGCTTGGTCCAGATACGTGAAATGAATATCAAAATGGGTTTCAATGGTTTTTAAAAGTTCAGCCAATGGCATTTTTTCGTTTGGATTCTGGGGGAATACCAAAAGTATGTTTGAACAAACAACCAATAAAACTAAAATGGATAATCTAAAGTTTGCCACGCTCCAACACAATCGTACGGTTTGTTTTGCTGTACGTCAGTTGCAGTGGTAAAGTTATGGATTTTAATGCGAGTTCGATATTGTCGTGGACAAAACTTCCGGTAAACCGCTGGGTGGTGTCTACCTCTTTTATGGCAAATGTCACGTCATACTGGCGTTCAAACTCTGCAAGGACTTCTGTGTATGGGGCGCTTTTGAATGTACTGTTGCCATTGGTCCAAGACGGCTTTTTGGAGTGTTCTTTTTCGGTTGCAATCAAATTCCCATCTCTTATCAAAAAGTGGCTGCCCGGAAGTAGATCTATGTTGTGGTTTTTGTAATTGACTTTTACACGACCTTCATAACATACCACTTCAAAGCTGTTTTCACGTTGTTTCACATTGAATTCAGTCCCAAGTACTTTGACCCATCCATTGCCCGAATGTACCGTAAAGGTAGATCCGCTCGCAACTTTAAAATAAGCTTCGCCCTCAAGCCAAACATCCCTTTTGCTTTCCCAAGTATTTGGATTAAAATTTAATGTAGATAGGGCATTGAGTTCAACCGATGATTTATCGGGTAAAACAACAAGTGTTTTTTGCCCCGTTAATGTACTTAACGTACTGTCCAAAGATTGATTGTAGCGGAACAGGACAAAACTTATCAGAAAAATCGCTGCAAGTCCCGCAGCATAGGGTAGCCATCGCTTTTTTGTATTTTTGTTTCCAATGCGTTCCAATACCTGTTTGAGTTCGGTGTCTGCATGGTATTCATCGGGCTTGAAACCGTTTAGTGCCGCATCCATCTGCTCCAGTAAAGGATAGTCTTCGATTTTTTTGAAGGCTTCCAGTTCTTGAGCGTCGAGGTTGTGGTCGAGCCACTTTTGTATCAGTTGTTCTTTGTCCATAATTTGCTTGATAACTCTATAACAGTTTTGGGCGCTAAATTCCTACCCTAATTGTCTCAAATGCTGTTTTATAGGCCGTCAATGTCGTTTTTGAGCTGTTTTAATGCGCCATAAATTCGCTTTTCGACTGCTTTGGTCGAGATGTCCAAGATTTTGGCAATCTCTTTAAATCGCTTGCCTTCTACACGGTTCATTAAAAAAGCAACGCGCTGTGCCTCCGTAAGTTTGGCAATGGCCTTTTCCAGTTTTTGTCCAAATTCTTTTTCTTGGAACAAAAACTCCGGAGATTCGTCAGTGTGTTTTTTTGTTGGGGATTGCTGGTGTTTCCACACTACCTTTTGATGGGCATATTCGTTGAGCATCAAGTTGTTTGCAGTGGTAAACACAAAATTCTTGGCTTTATCGGGAGGTACTTTGGCGCAATTTTCCCAAAGCTTGATGAATGCTTCCTGAACCTTGTCCTTTGGGTTGAAGCCAGAGCCAAATTTATAGTACAGATAATCATGGAGGTCTTTGGCGTATCTTTTGAACAATGCCGAAAAGAGACGCTCCTCACAAATATGGTCATGTAATGGTTTTTCCATGATTTTCGGATGTGAATTTAAAAAAAAAATACATCCAAGAGGGAATTTTTGGTTAGGGTTGTTCCCACCTCAAAAAACGGTGATGCTTTTTAACAATTGATTTTTGCAGTGAAAAATCTTGATAGCTTGCTAATAACCAGTTAACATAAACTCAAGTAGGCTGCTACAAACATCGAACTAAATCAATTCAATGTATCGCTTTCAATGATACCGTCGCGCAATCGGATAACGCGTTTGGCACGCTCCGCGACATCTTCTTCGTGTGTTACCACAATCACTGTGTTGCCTGCATTGTGGATATCATCAAACAATTGAAGGATTTCCAAAGAGGTTTTGGAATCCAAATTTCCGGTAGGTTCATCGGCAAGGATGATGGATGGTTTGTTGACCAAAGCCCGTCCAACGGCCACACGCTGACGCTGGCCACCCGACAGTTCGTTGGGTTTGTGATCCATACGGTCGGCAAGCCCAACACTGGTTAGCACTTCCTTGGCACGTTCTGTTCTTTCGGATTTTGAAGTACCGGCATATACCATCGGCAGGGCAACATTGTCAATGGCCGTAGTGCGTGGCAAAAGATTGAAAGTCTGAAAAACAAACCCAATTTCCTTATTGCGTATTTCGGCAAGTTCATCATCGCTCATCTGGCTGACATCTTTTCCGTTGAGGATGTATTGTCCAGAAGTAGGTGTGTCCAAACATCCAAGGATGTTCATCAGCGTGGATTTTCCAGAGCCGGAAGGTCCCATGATGGCTACATATTCACCGCGTTGTATGTCTAGGTCAATGCCTTTGAGCACATGTAAGGTCTCATTGCCCATTTGAAAATTACGGATGATGTTTCTGATGTGTATAACGCTGTTCATGGTTTGTATGGATTGGTTATTCCTGCTTGCAAGATAAATATTCGCTTTTTATCTGACGCAATACGTAATAAATTGTTACATGCTATTCCCGGAAAGCCGGAATCTCGACCGTTGTTCATTCATTATTGTGGAGTTTCATGATTTTGGCATAAGATTGAGCTTCATAAATTTGAAAGAAAATCAATCAGTTGCTTTGTGGCTTTTCCTCTATGTCCAATGGTGTTTTTTAGCTCCAAATCCATTTCGGCAAACGTTTTGTCATAGTTGTCTGGCTGAAAAACAGGATCGTAGCCAAAACCTTTGTTGCCGCGTTTTTCAAGAGTGATGTTGCCTTTGCAAATCCCTGTAAATGTATGTAGCGCACCGTCCAGATGCAAGGCGATGACGGTTTTGAACTGCGCTTTTCGGTTTTGTCGGTTTTCAAGGTTGGACAATAGTTTGTCCATATTGTCATCAGAATTTCGCTGTGGCCCGGCATAACGGGCAGAATACACGCCAGGTTCGCCATTCAAAGCAACAACTTCCAAACCTGTATCGTCGGCAAAACAGTTATAACCATACATTTGTTTTAGGTATTCGGCCTTTTGGATTGCGTTTCCCTCAATTGTAGGTTGCGTCTCCGGGATGTCTTCGTGGCAGTTGATGTCGCTTAAACTCAAAAGTTTGATATTTGAAGGAAGCAAAGCCTGGACTTCCTTTAATTTGTTGGGGTTGTTGGTGGCAAAAACGAGTTGAATCATGAAAAAAATATCTTTTTCAAAAATACAACCCTATTGGTTAAAACAAAAAAATTGATTACTATAGGTTTGGTATTGGCAAAAAAAACAATTTAGCAATTGAATGTCAAAACCGATTCCTGAAAAATCATTAAATTGTATTCTTAAAAATAGGAAGTGATGACTTATTCTAAAAGGACTACTCTGTTAGTAGGAATTTTTTTCCTTGTCATATTTGGTTGCAAATCCTCCGAAGGCACAACGTCCGGTCTGCCAGAGTGCGTACTTGCCAAGATTCAGGAAATAAAAAACGAACCCGTTCAAAATCCGCCGGGCGAAGTGTGGCAATGGAAGTCCGGTAGCGAGCTGTACTATTATTTCAATGCGCCGTGCTGCGATTTTTTTAGTGAACTTTATGACAGCCATTGCGAATTTGTCTGTGCGCCAGACGGTGGCATCAAGGGTACGGGTGACGGCAAATGCCCAACATTTTCAGAAAAAACCGAAAGGGTATTGATTTTTCGCGATGAACGGAAAAACATTCGTGGAAAATGATGCGGGAACAACTTTGAACATTGAATCTTGAACCTTGAAACCAACTATCGATGATGATACGGTTCATTTTTCAAAATCGTAAAAGCGCGGTATAGCTGCTCGATGACGAACAGGCGTACCATTTGATGGGAAAAAGTCATTTTTGAAAGTGATAATTTCCCAAAAGCGGTTGCGTAAACTTCTTGTGAAAACCCATAAGGACCGCCAATAGCAAACACCAATTGTTTGATACCGGAATTCATGTGCTTTTGCAGATATGCAGAAAATCCGACCGAGTCCATCTGTTTGCCATTTTCATCCAAAAGAACCAACACATCGCTCGATGACAACTTGCTTAAAATCAGTTCGCCTTCCTTCTGTTTTTGTTGATCTTCAGGCAGATGTTTGCTGTTTTTTATGTCAGGGATGATTTCAAAATCAAACTTGATGTAATGGCCAAGTCGTTTCCGGTATTCGTCAATCAATGACTGCAATTGCGTGTTGTCGGTCTTGCCGATAGCGAGGAGTTTTATTTGCATGGAACAAAATTACGATTTTATTGATATTTGTAATTTGACATTTGTAATTTCAGCTTTTCAAATTTCAAATTCTTATTTTTACACTAAAGATTTTTCAGATGATTTCAGAAGCACAGTTTCAAAAAGAAATAGATTATATTATATCAAATGCGATCCGTGAAGATGTGGGCGATGGCGACCACAGTTCGCTCGCCTGTATTCCGGCAGGCGCAAAGGGCAAGGCCAAGTTGCTGGTCAAGGACCAAGGCATAATTGCCGGTGTAGGGTTTGCCAAGCAGGTTTTTGGCTACATCGATAAAGACCTCAAAGTAGAGGTGCTGAAAGAGGATGGTTCTAAAGTGTGTTATGGCGATATTGTTTTTTACGTGGAAGGAAGCTCACAATCAATTTTGAAGGCCGAGCGTTTGGTGCTCAATGCCATGCAGCGTATGAGCGCCATAGCTACCAAGACCAAGGTGTTTGCCGATTTGCTGGAAGGTACCAAAACGAAAATCCTTGACACCAGAAAAACCACCCCCGGAATTCGTGCTTTGGAGAAATGGGCCGTAAAAATAGGAGGAGGAGAAAACCATAGGTTTGCCCTCTACGACATGATCATGTTAAAGGACAACCATATCGATTTTGCCGGTGGTATTACAAAGGCCATTACCAAAACCAAACAGTATCTAAAAGATAACGACAAAGATTTGAAGATCATTGTCGAGGCTCGGAATCTTGAGGAAATTAAGGAAATCATTGATAATGAAGGTGTCTATCGTATTTTGATTGACAATTTTAATTTTGAAGATACCAAAAAAGCAGTAGAACTTATTGGAGATAAATGCCAGACCGAATCATCCGGAGGTATCAATGAAAAAACCGCAAGAGGGTATGCAGAATGTGGTGTGGACTATATATCATCGGGCGCACTGACACATTCGGTTTACAATATGGATTTGAGCTTAAAGGCTGTCTGATTATGAGTGAGGCGCCAAACGAAAATATTGAGGACGAAATCGAGGACAAACTTGAGAAGCTTCCCGTGGTCAAATATCTGGTTCGGCTCCTAAAAAAAATTAGGTTGCCTGCCCTTGAAGGTCTGACCTTGTACGCTTTTTTGAGATTCTATGCCAAAGGCATCGTCAAAGGAGCCGTAACATCGAGGGCAAGTGCCATTGCTTTTAGTTTTTTTACTGCCATATTTCCGTTTTTATTACTGGTCATCATTCTCATTCCGTACATTCCGGTAGAAGGTTTTGACCTGAAATTCAAAGATTTTCTCAATTCGTTGTTGCCGCCACAAACGTCAGATTTCTTTTTCAACAATATCTTCCAGAACATCTATTCGGACAAAAGTGCCAGACTTATTTCCACGGTTTTTGCTCTGGCCTTGCTGTTGATGGCCAACGGTATCAGTGCGCTATTTTCTGGATTCCAGAGCTCGTACTACCAGCAGTTGACGCGCAGCATAGTCAAGCAATACCTGTATTCGGTGGGCGTGGCCCTGATTTTGGTGTTTTTATTGATTGTCACCATTGCAGTTTTGGGGTATTTTCAACTGTATGTCATCCAAAGGGTGCTGTACATCATGGATCGGCAAGGTTATGAAACCCATGAGCAAGGTATTTTTATGTTCGAACTTGCCCGATATGTTTTTGTCGTGATCATGGTCTATATGGCCACAGCTACGCTCTATTATTTTGGCACCAAGGAAGGCCGGTACTCCAAGTTTTTTTCGGTAGGGGCGATATTTACCACCATTTTGATCATGTTGTTCTCCTACCTTTTCGGAATTTATGTGACCTATTTTTCCACCTACAACGAACTCTACGGCTCCATAGGCGCATTGTTGATTCTGCTATTTTACATCTGGCTCAACTCAAATATCTTGCTTTTGGGATTTGAACTCAATGCGACGATAAGACAGTTGAAACGCCAAAACAAAAAATCAGATAAGTAAGGTGCCACACTTCATCGACGTCATATTGCCCATTCCGCTGGAAAAGTCCTATACGTACAAAATTTCCGGAACAGAAGCCAAGTTTCTTTCCGTGGGTATGAGGGTTGCCGTACCGTTTGGAAAATCAAAAATATACACCGGAATTGTTTATAAGATACACAATGTCAATCCATTGAATTATGAGGCCAAAGACATTCACCAGATCTTGGACGACATGCCTTTGGTTACAGGCGACCAATTGCGATTTTGGGAGTGGATGTCTGGATATTATATGTGTACCATGGGAGAAGTGATGCGTTCGGCACTTCCAAGTGCTTTTATTCTCGAAAGCGAAACGATTGTTTCCAAAAATCTCGGAGCGAATATTGATGAAGGCATCTTGAATGACGATGAGTTTTTGGTGCATGAAGCGTTGCATTACCGTTCTTCGCTCAAAATCGAGGATATTATGGGCATTTTGGGCAAAAAGAATGTTTTCTCGGTAATCAAAAGTTTGCTTGAAAAAAATGTGATTTTGGTTCAGGAAGAAATCTTTGATAAATACGTGCCTAAATTGGTACGGTTCGTAAAATTGCGCCCCGAATATGCATCCCACGACTCTTTACGGCAATTGATGGAAACCTTGAGCAAAGCTCACAAACAGAGGGATGTGGTCATGGCTTTGTTTTCCATATCTGCCAAGACCAAAAAACCGGTTAAAGTTTCTGAACTCTTGAACGAAAGCGGGGCAACATCTTCCATTATCAAAACTTTGGTCGATAAAAATATTTTGGAAGAGTTTTACATACAGACCGATAGGGTCGATTATTCGGTTCAAGGAGAAAACGATTCAAAACAGCTCAACGAACACCAATCAAAAGCTTTAGAGGAAATCAAAACGTCCTTCGACATCCATAATGTTGTCATGATGCACGGGGTCACATCGTCAGGCAAGACAGAAATCTTCGTAAAACTGATCCTAGAGACGGTGGCAAAAGGGCAACAAGTACTTTATTTGCTTCCGGAAATCGCCTTGACAACACAGCTTGTCAGGCGGTTGCGGGCTTATTTTGGCGATATGATGTCGGTTTTCCACTCCAGGTATTCGTCTCACGAAAGGGTAGAGGTGTGGTACAATGTATTGAATGGCAAACAGAAGGCCAGCGTGGTTTTAGGGGCGCGTTCTTCCGTTTTTTTGCCGTTTCAGAATCTTGGTCTGGTCATAGTTGATGAAGAGCACGAAACCTCCTACAAGCAGTTTGACCCTGCACCACGCTACCATGCGCGCGATGCAGCCATTGTTCTGGCACATAGTTTTAAGGCCAAAACACTTTTGGGGTCCGCAACTCCCAGCCTCGAGAGTTATTACAACGTGAAACAGCAAAAATATGGACTTGTGGAGCTCCACAGGAGGTTCAATAATGTGCTGATGCCAGACATAGAGCTGGTCGATTTAAAGGACAAGTATAAGCGCAAACGCATGAAAGGCCTTTTTAGCGACCGTATGATTGAGGAGATGGAGTTGGCGCTCAATGATGGTAGGCAGATTATACTTTTTCAGAACAGACGTGGATTTTCACCGATTGTAGAGTGTCGCGTATGCGGCCATTCGCCTCAATGCATCAACTGCGACGTGAGCCTTACCTACCACCAGTACCGTAACCAGTTGCGTTGCCATTATTGTGGTTATAATACGGTGATGGTCCAAAATTGTCAAGCCTGTGGCAGTGTCGATCTGGATAATAAAGGATTTGGCACCGAACAGATTGAAGAACAGGTAAAAGCATTGTTTCCGGCACAAAAAGTAGGTAGAATGGATTTGGATACTACCCGTGGAAAATTTGGTTACGAAAAAATCATAACCGCCTTTGAGCAGCAGGAAATAGACATACTGGTAGGTACTCAAATGCTGACCAAAGGATTGGATTTTAGGAACGTAAAATTGGTGGGCATCATGAATGCCGACCACTTGCTGAACTTTCCCGACTTTCGTGCGCATGAGCGCAGTTTTCAGTTAATGTCGCAAGTTTCGGGACGCGCCGGAAGAACGGATGTGCGCGGCAAGGTCTTGATACAGACCTACAATCCCCACCATCAGATTTTGCAACAAGTGTCAACCAACAGTTATGCCGAAATGTATGCCGACCAGATGGTAGAGCGCCAAAACTTCAAGTACCCGCCGGTGTATCGATTGATAAAGCTCACGCTGCGACACAACGATTATGGCAGGGTAAATATGGGTGCCGAATGGTTTGCCCGATCGTTGCGACAGATGTTCGCCGCCAATGTCCTTGGGCCCGAGTTTCCACCAGTGCCGCGCATCCGAAACCAATACCATATCAATATTTTGGTAAAGTTACCACCGGAAATATCACTGGTAAAAACGAAAGAAGCTATTGCGAAAATTCACAATAGCTTCATGAGTATCAAAGATTTTAGGGCAATAAGGGTAATCATCAATGTTGATAATTACTGATAAGTTTAAATGTTGTTTAGGGCTTCAACAAGGTCAGATTTTTTGTTTCGGCTCAAGGGTATTTCATACGCCCCGACTTCCACGTTTTTGCTGTTGAAACGATCCACTTTATCAAGATTGACTATATAGGATTTGTGGATTCTCAAAAATTTCCCCTCTGGAAGTTCTTGTTCAAAAGCTTTCATGGTCGATAGAACCACAAGGCTGTTTTCTTCGGTTACCAACTTCACATAATCGCCAAGGGCTTCGATCCATTTGATGTCCTTGATATATACTTTACGTTTTTTGAGGTTGCTCTTTACGAAGATGTGTTCGCCGTCAGCCTCGTTAAAGTCGAGTTTCAATTTGTGCTGTTCCAGGGCTTTTTCTACAGCAATATTGAAACGTTCCCTTGTTATGGGCTTTTGAAGATAATCCGTTGCATCGTAATTGAAGGCCTTGAAGGCGTATTCGGTCTTACCGGTGACAAAGATAATCTGGGGCTTGTTGTTGAGCACGTCGAGCAACTCAAATCCGTTGAGTACAGGCATCTCAATATCGAGAAAGATCAGATCCACCTTGTGGGTGTTCAGGCCGTTCTTGGTCTCGAGTGCACTGCTGTATTCTGCAATCAGATTGAGGGACGAATGCCCTTCTATCAGCTTCACAATGGATAGCCGTTGTATTGCGGAATCGTCCACTACTACACAGTTTAATGTCATAACATTACAATTTATTAGGTTAAGATATCGACAATAGTACGAAAAATTCGGATAAAAACCAAAAAACATCGGTAAACTGTTTAATTTAACAATATTTTAACACTTCTTTCTTACTCAAATTTTTACTAACAAAAATGTTGCCAGAAATGGAAAATATGTGTATTTTTGCAGCCAATTTTTAATAAAAAACATTATTTTATGAACCATTATGAAACTGTTTTCATCTTGAATCCCGTTTTATCTGACACACAGATAAAGGAAACAGTGCAGAAATACGAAGACTTTCTTGTTTCTAAAGGAGCGAAGATGATATCGAAAGAAGATTGGGGCCTCAAAAAATTGGCTTACCCAATCCAGAACAAAAAAAGTGGGTTTTACCACTTGTTTGAGTACGCCGTAGAAGGTGATGCAATCGCTCAACTCGAATTGGAGTTCAGGCGCGATGAGCGTTTCATGCGCTACCTGACCGTTAAATTGGACAAGCACGCTATTGCTTGGGCCGAAAAAAGAAGGAACAGAAACAAACAAAAAGCTTAATCCATGTCATCAATAGAACAACAAGCAAAAGGAAAAAAAGATGGTGAGATCAGGTATCTGACACCATTGAACATAGACACAAGCAAAACCAAAAAATATTGTCGTTTCAAAAAGTCGGGCATCAAGTACATCGATTACAAAGACGCTGACTTCTTGTTGAGTTTTGTGAACGAACAAGGCAAACTCCTGCCAAGACGTTTGACGGGTACTTCCCTAAAATACCAAAGAAAAGTATCGACTGCCGTCAAGAGGGCACGCCACCTTGCGTTGATGCCTTACGTAGCCGATTTGTTAAAATAAAAACACATAACTATGGAACTTATATTAAAACAAGACGTTGAGAATTTAGGATTTAAAGACGATATTGTAACAGTTAAGAACGGTTATGGTAGAAATTATTTGATCCCGCAAAAAATGGCCGTTATGGCCACCCCATCAGCTAAAAAAGTTTTGGCTGAAAATCTGAAACAAAGAGCTTTCAAAGACAAAAAGATTGTTGACGAGGCACAGAAAACCGCTGAAGCCATCAAAGCTCTGGATATCAAGATATCTGCCAATGCAGGTGCTGACGGAAGACTTTTTGGTTCCGTATCAAACATCGATCTTGCAAATGTGCTTAATGAAGCAGGTCACGCCATCGACAAAAAGTACATAGCCATCAATGGCGGTACCGTAAAGCGTTTGGGAACCTATGGCGCTGTTGTAAGGTTGCACAGGAACGTTGCCGCAGAATTGGAGTTTGATGTCGTTCCAGATACACAACAATAAAAATATTACCTACTGAAAAAGCCTCAACTTGTTGGGGCTTTTTTTTTAGGATCAATTAATAAAGCTTCCTTTAGTGGAAGATTTTTACCATCCAATGAAATACGCACGACTTACCAAAGAACAGTTTGAATCGTTGCACCAAGAATTCATCAACTTTTTGGCCGCACAATCCATTACGGCCGATGAATGGTCATACCTAAAACAGAACAAGCCTGAAGTTGCAGAACAAGAACTCGATGTGTTCAGCGATTTGGTCTGGGAAGGCGTGCTCGGACAAGTCCGCTATCTGGAGCATATTTCGCCACAACAGATGCATTTGTTCCACCTCAATGACAATGGAATGCAGCTTATAGCCGTTAAGATCATAGAAGGCGATGCTGACCTGACAACCCCAGAAGGATTTGAATGGTTCCGTAACAATCTAATGTCTGACGAAGTCGAGTTTTTGACGGCCAACAAATCCTATACGGAAGACAAACTTTTGGACAAGTTCAAACTGATACAGCAAGGAAGTGTCATTACAAAAGGTGAACTGTACCGCTATTTTGAAAGATTGTTGATGCAGTAGTCCATACTCGTTAAAAATGGCTCTGGGAACCAAGATAACTCTAATACCAATTCTCAATCGTAACAATCATTACTCGTACCGCAGCGATTCTACAGGATCTAATCGTGCCGCCTTAACCGCAGGGAACAATCCGGCAACTATGGCAACTATAAAGGCAATGGTAAATGCACTGAACATGGCCAGCCATGGAATTGCAAAATTGAATTCAGCAAGCGACGCCACCAAATAGCCTATCAAAACGCCGAGGATTATCCCCAAAATGCCTCCAAGTTGACCTATAACAATGGCTTCCATGAAAAATTGGGCAGCGATCGTTTTTTTCTTGGCACCCAAGGCCTTTCGCACCCCGATTTCACGAGTACGTTCAGTAACGGAAACAAACAGGATGTTCATCAGGGCAATCGAAGACCCCGTAATGGTAATGATGCTGATGACCCATGCGGCAATATAAAGGTACTGGGTTATGTCAGCAATGCGGTTGAGGAGATCATCACTGCGCTCAATGCCAAAATTGTTTTTCTCCACAGGGTTTAATCCCCGGATATTCCTGAATGTCAGAATGGCCTCATCCTGCGCGCCATCAAGCATATCCTTTTTATCGGTCTTTATGCTCAAACTATAATTTATATCGGGTTGGGTAAAGACGGACCGCGCTTTTTGCAGGGGTATAAGCACCCTTAAATCCAAATTGTTGCCAAAAGTCGAACCTTTAGATTTCAGTACCCCGACAATTTTGAACTTGGCACCGCGTATGCTTATGGTCTTGTCCAAGGGGTTGAGGTTTGGCAAGAGTGCTTTCACGATATCGCTCCCTACCACGCACACGCTGTTGTTGTTGACAACATCAAAATAGTTCAGTTCCCGACCATTTTCTACATCGAGGCCTGAATTTTGGATATAATGCTCGTTGACACCCAAAATGGCGACTTCGGGATCGGTCTTTTTGTTCTCGTATTTCACTTCCGCAGTACCGGAACCCACAAACGAAATGGAGGTACTTGTGTAGGGAAAGGTATAAGATTCTTCGAAGGCCTTTACTTCTTGGTAGCTAATGATAGGGTTTATTTTTTGCGCCTCGCGACCACTTTGTCGCTGTGTTGTGAACTCGTACCGCTGTATGTTGAACGTATTGGCGCCCATTGAAGAAAAATCGCTCGAAATGGTGTTTTCGAGTGCCGATACCGCGCTCAATATCCCCACAAGTGCCGTGATGCCGATGGCTATGATAAGAACCGTCAGGATGGTCCGCAACAATTGGGTTTGGATAGATTTTAAGGCAATACGGACATTTTCACGGAACATTGTGAACATAGCAACGCTTTTTGTAAAGTGATCGTATGGTTAGTCGATAAAAGTTACCCAAAGTTACTATAAAATTAAAATAACTTGCGACAGCCTCTCAAAATTGTGATATTTTTGTTTGATGTAAGTTTAATGTAAATCAGATTTCCACCCGCAAGGGAAATAATATGGCACAGAAACCAAGCATACCAAAAGGCACAAGGGATTTCGGTCCCGAAGAAGTTGCAAGGCGCAATTATATCTTTGGCACCATTCGTTCGCAATTTGAACTTTATGGATTTCAGCCTATAGAAACCCCAAGTTTTGAAAACTCCGAAACCCTAATGGGAAAATATGGAGAAGAGGGCGATCGTCTGATTTTCAAAATTTTGAATTCAGGCAATTTTCTCGATAAGGTTGACGAAGTTGCTTTAAGTAATAAAGATTTCAATAAAATCGGTGCTTCCATATCCGAAAAAGCACTTCGTTATGACCTGACCGTTCCGTTTGCAAGGTATGTGGTACAGCACCAGAACGAAATTGAATTTCCGTTCAAGCGCTACCAGATACAGCCCGTTTGGCGGGCGGATAGGCCTCAAAAAGGCCGATTCAGGGAGTTTTACCAATGCGATGCTGACGTGGTCGGATCCACTTCGTTGTGGCAAGAAGTGGAGTTTGTCCAACTCTATGATGCGGTTTTTGCAGCATTAAAGCTGGACGGGGTAACAATTAAAATCAACAACAGAAAGATTTTGGCCGGAATTGCGGAAGTCATCGGGGCAGAGGATAAACTCATCGATTTTACTGTTGCTCTCGATAAACTAGACAAGATAGGCGAGGAGAAAGTTAAGGAAGAAATGTTGGGCAAGGGCATTCCGCAATCGGGTATTGAAAAATTGCAGCCTCTGTTTAGTTTATCCGGAAGTTTTGGCACGCAGATGGAAAGATTGAAAACCATTCTTTCTTCATCAGAACAAGGAAAAACAGGAATCGAAGAACTGCAATTCATCAATAAGGCCATCACCGATATAGGGTTGAAAACCGCAACTTTGCAGTTGGATGTTACATTGGCAAGAGGGCTCAATTACTACACCGGTGCCATTTTTGAAGTGGCTGCGCCCCAAAGTGTCGCCATGGGTTCCATAGGAGGTGGCGGGCGTTACGACGACCTTACGGGTATTTTTGGATTAAAGGATATGAGCGGGGTCGGTATCAGTTTTGGACTTGACCGCATCTATTTGGTGCTCGAGGCCATGGGTCTTTTTCCCGATACCATTGGCAATGCCGTTCAGGTACTGTTCCTTAATTTTGGCGAAGCAGAAGCTCTTGCATGCATGAAAGCTATTAAAACACTCCGTGAACGGGGCATCAAAGCTGAATTGTATCCCGATGGCAAAAACACCAAAAAGCAGATGAATTATGCCAATAAAAGGCATATCCCGTATGTGGTATTGGTGGGCGATACAGAATTGAAATCCAATATGTTTGCTTTAAAGAATATGGCAACTGGTGAGCAGAAACTGCTTTCGCTCGATGAACTTGTCGAAGTCCTGATACAGGTATTTCCAAGGTTTTGAACTTTGTGATAGTTGTCGACAAATGCAAAAGCCCCGAATCATTCGGGGCTTTTTTAGCCTTGGTCAACTGCGATTTGGGGAGATCACTTAACCAAAACCTTGTCTGAAAGGATGCCTGTTCCAGTATTTAATTTTACGATATAGGTGCCTGTGCTGATGTTGTTCAACAAGTATTCTGAATAGCGTTTCGGCTCTGAAAGTTTGATGTTGTATAACGATTGGCCCAGTAAGTTGAAAATTTCAATGCTGTTCACTTTCAATAGCATTGGGTTTAGCAATACCAGATTGCCCTGCTCGTTATTGAAATAAACAGTCAGTGGGTTCGTCTCGGTAGAATCGACATTCAAAGATTCTCCGTTATTGAACGTAATCTCAAAACGGTTAAGATATTCTCCGGCAGGCAAATTGAACACATAGTCGCTCTGTCTTAAATCGTGGTATAAATCCAATACTTTGTCATGTATAAAGATCTGTGTGTCATCAGGAACATTTTCCAGAAAATCAATGGAAATCCTGTTCTGACCGCCATCCCTTAAGTGCAATCCCAGAGGTACTACACTTGAAGCCGTTACCTCATTCCGGCCTTGAATATTGAATTTTTCGCCTTCGATCATCCAGTACATATCGTCCATTTGATCGTCGATATATTTTGCATCATAACCCCAGTCGATACCTTCGGTAGCCATTTCATCTATGGTCAATAAGATTTGTCGATGTATGGTGTTGACAGAGTTGAACCCAATACGGAATTTTACCCTCAAGTCCTCACCGTCAGGATTGTAATTTATTGACGGGCTGTTTTCGGTATTTCGGACAAAAACCGAGTTGTTGCCTTCTTTCATAAAGATACGCTGGCCATTGTTGAATTTAATGGTGCCTCCTTCTCCTTCTGCCACAACAAAGAATGCTTGGCCCACAGGGATGTACCTTCCTGGAATTTTGGTTGGTGTTCCACCCGTTCCTACATCGGGGTCGTTTGTGCCAAATGAAGCTGAAGGTGTGCCACCGGAAAGGTTATAGGTAGCATAGCCGCCTTGATATTCTGCAAGAATATGCGAACCGCCTCCCCAATGCTCCCAGAAATAGAGTGTGCCTGTGGTCGATCCGTTGCCTGCGATAATCGGGCCATTGTCAATAATGAACTGGTAGCCATCTATGGCAGATGGATATGGGTTGCCCACCAGGTAATCATTGTTTGCATTGAGTGTGAGCGTAATGTCACCGTTATTTGGCTTGCCTATAAACACATAATTCTGTTCATCTTGCACGCCACCAGTTCCGGGACCTTTCATGGTATAGCCTTCACCTGCTCGTAGCGTACCGGTACTCCTGATATGCTGCCAAGCGGAATATTCATCACTTGGTAGATTGGCAAATTTCCATATCCAGTAATCGGCGATACCTATTGGGGATGTGTTGGTGCCATTGTATCCGGATGTCAAGAAATTGATATGGTTTTCACCATCTCTCAACACGTCTGGAACGCGGTAATTGTTGTTGTTGGACGTTGTGCTTTGCGGGCTTACAGGCGATGACCAATAGTTATAGGTAAACCTGTCAGCGGTACCTTGCTGGTCACGTTCCAATTTTCCTTTGCTTGACACATCGAGCATGCTATCGTCGGTCTGTACCAACTGTGATTCGCCGACCAAGTCTATAAATCCGTCGAGTTTCAGGTACCAGCTGACCTTGAGTTCAGAATCGTTGTCCACCGTGAACTTGATTGGATTTGAGTTGCTGTCCATTTCGTTTACAAACAAGCCAAGGTGTTTTTGATGATCATCATAACTCACGTCATTGTGCTTGATCCTGACGATTGACCAGTCAATATCTACGACGTCTTGTCCATTAATGCCATTGGCAAAATCATCTACTGCTACCGGAAGGCTCCCGTTTTGTTTGGTTTCAAAAGGTAATGGAGCCGTTTGTGGTTTGATGATTTTTGTATTGTATATTCTTGCCCCGGATCCTACATCGATTGTAGCCGTTGTGAGGTTGTCTATGATGTCTCCCTTATAGGTATCCATCCTGAAATACCGAACTAAATGGTTCCATCCCAGTGGTGTAATGATATTATTTGAATTTGTGTTATCGGTAATGTCCCGGGGGATGACCTCTCCTCTAATGATGCCGTTGTTGTTGAAAATTTCCTGATAAATCATTTTGCGGAGCTCATCATTTGTAAGTGCTTTGCTGAATATCCTTACTTCATCAAAATAGCCTTTGAAATATCTATTATTGGCACTAGATGATTTTCCTATTGTAAACAAAGAGCCATCTGCGGGTAAGGAGCCAGAAACCTGATTGTTGTTTGCCACCTCGTCGCCGTTCAAGAACAATTTTAAACTGTTCTGGTCTCCATTGTAAACTGCGGCAACGTGCATCCACTGGCCTTTGCTGATCCTTGGGCCTGTGATGGTTGTTCCTTTTGCATGGGCAACGATTTTGTTTAAGGTAATATCTATATAAAATTGATCTTGACCCAAAACTCTCATTTCACTGCCTGCCGATGCATCAACCAATATCCAAGCCATTATGGTAGCCTGTTGCCAATTGCTGATGACCGATGTGTCTTGGGCATAATCGTTGCGACCATCAAAGTAAAGCTGCAATTTTTGGTTTAAATCTCTGGGAGAACCGAATCGGGTGTTGTCAGTGTCGAACAGATCCGGGATTCCATCCCAGTCAGCATCACTTGTTCCGTCGATGACCCCATCGTTATTGGCATCCAGGTGTGCATATAGTGTGTGTGAAATATCAAAAGTGACGCCATCGGAAGTGGTGTCGATATAATCCGGTATGCCGTCGCCATCTGTGTCTTTTACAAAATAGGTGTTGCCAATACCTTGGTTGGAGTTGCCATAAGCTGTGGCCATTGTGTTGCCATTAAAAAAGTCATAGACATCCAAGATACCATCAGCAAAATATTCTATAACATTATTGGAATCAAAGTCTTTTTGTCTTACGGCGTCTGAATCTGGTCCATCCCCCACACCGTCGCCGTCTATGTCGCCGTCACCGTTCTGGAAGTTGGCATCGGCTGTGTTTCCAGCCCCGGACTCGTCCACATCAAAAATGGAGTCGTTGTCGCTATCCAGGTCAAGATAGTTTGGCACGCCGTCATTATCAGAGTCGAGCGGTACATGGCCTTCAGTCAGATCGTGCATACCATTGCCATTGGTGTCCTGCCATCCTGAAGCATTGGTAAGCGTCGCCCTGCCACCACTTAAGTGCCCCAAACCAGCTTCGACCACATCGGGAATTCCATCATTGTCGGAGTCGAGGTCAAATACATCTGCTACGCCGTCGCCATCGGTATCACAAAGTGTTTGTGCGATGATGATATCGTCGATAGCGAGATCGTTTCCGTTACCACCCGATGAGTTGTTGATAAACCTGACTTTAAAATCGCTGATATCGCCTAGATTGATGCTCGTAGTGAACTGTAGCCATTGTCCTTGGTCACAGGAGTTATCATTTGGATCAGTAGAACATCTGCCGAAGGGACCTGTGTTGATCGTTTCAAGTATATTGTCTGAATGGTCTAGAAACTGTATGGTAATGTCAGGAAGTATGGTTCCGGGATAATAGGCTTTAGACATGATGTTGAGCGCCCAAAAACTATAAGTTATAGGGATGTTTGGCAAAACGCCACTGATATTGGTTTCGTAAAATACGCCCGGGTTAAAGCTGGCATTGAATACAGCCATACGCCCATTGACATCGCCCGGTGTATGGTCGGGACCGTTGTACCAAGCCAAATCGCCATGTATGTTCTCGGGGTCGTTTGCCGAATTTCCGGTTATCTTTGAAACCACCGTGTATTCACCATCGTCTAGGATCCAACTGCTCTGGAACGGACACTCCGGAGTGTTTGGTCCAACAATACCATCCTCAAAGCAATACGTTGTGGTTGCTCCATAATTATTGGTGTTGATGGTTGCCCTGCCGGTACCGGTACCAAAGGTTTCGTTAAGGAACTTGTAGTTTACCGAGGTTGATGTTGGCGATCTTTTACAGTTTGATTCTTCTATATGGTCGGGAATCCCATCATTGTCATCATCGATGTCCACATTGTCATAAATGCCATCACCGTCACTGTCAAAAAAGTTTTGCTTAGATATGGCATTGATAACAAAGGTGTAAGGGTTTTCGTCCGGATCATTGTTTACTATGGTCACTGTGGTTGATTTTGGGCCAACAGTGAGTGGTTTGAACCGTATTCTGAAATTTGTAGAGCTTCCAGTTCCAATTGTGGGCGATGGGGATAGTATCACGGCAAAATCTGTGGAGTTTGAAAGGGTTATAGGATTTGTGATTGTCAGTATCCCTGATCCTAAATTGTGAATCGAGAACTGTTTGGTCACAACGGTACCTACGTTTACCGAGCCAAAATCGGTATTGTCGCCGATACTGGGAGTGGTATCGCCATCGGGTATGGAAATGTTATTGCCCCGAACATCAATTTCCGAACTGGCTTCTACACCACTGATTATTATATCATCCAAATAGAGTTTATCATTATTGTTGTTTGCGGCCGACCTGATTCGAAACCTTGAATTATTGCCAAAATTATAAGTGTCATCTGTTAAGGTCTGTGTGTTGGTGTAGTTAGTGTTGTTACTGAAATAGAAGGTATTGTTGTTGTTGTTGCCGTTACCTCTTCTATAAGTTTTGACTATTGTCCAAGAACTTCCACCATTATTGGAAAATTCCAGATAAAAGCGCTCGTTGTTGGAGAAATTTGCAGTCCTGAACTTAAATTCAATGTTTATTAAGCTATAAGCTGTCAGGTTGAGGTTCTTTGAACGGGTATAGGAGCCTGTGTTACCGTTTTGTATTTCTACGGCTCTGCCGAGATTCAGAGGCGTGTTGTTGACACGCCTGCAGTCGTTTCCATTGCCATCACCATCGACCCAGTTTCCCCAGCCTGAATGGAAATTGTCAGATGTGATAACGGTTTGTGCGATGGATACGTTCGATATAGCTACTAACGAAAGTATGATTGTTCTTTTTATAAAACGTGTAATATTATACATAAGCAGTTTATTTAGGTACAAGACTAATTAAATTGTTATGAGGGAAGTAAAAATGGAGTAATCAATCTTTGGAGTGACAAGCTACAGCTTTGGCATTCCATAAAGTGAGGGAGTCTTTGTTAAGTTGCTTTCATGTGTTTTTAAGGTATGACTTGGGGTCAACGTTTGAAAATTTTAGCAAACATAAGAAAAAAAAATCAAAAACATCCATAAAGTGCAAAAAAATTCGATGAAATGCAATTTTGGATCAGAATTAGGTCTTTTTGCACATTCCAGACTATTTTTTTAGGATTGGTTTTGTGTTTACGAATTAAGATTTGAGTTGCATTCACATTTTAAAACCATCAGAGTGGCATGTTATAAAAAACCAGGTCATAAAAGTAGGATGATATCGGATCAAATTCAGGTTTACGGTAAGGTATTTTATTAATCGTTTGCCCCGTTGTGCATTATGTTTTTTGCCACAAATGCGCAGATTTTAATTAAATGATAAATACACAGATTTAATAGAATGCTTTGCATTCAAAATAACCGTCAAATGAAATTATAATAGTGCCTGTTAAAAAAAAAATTAACTGTGTGTCCGTGTTAAAGAGTAATAATATGATTATCAATAATCTGTGTTTTAATGGATAACGCACTATGGGCAAATCGTTTAATTATTTGATATAAAAAAGCAGGGGCAATCTATTGATTGCCCCTGCTTTCAGTTATAATATTTACGATCAATACTTTATGACAGCTTTTGTATTGATGTTGCCTGTTCCGGTTTGAACTTGGATAATATAATTGCCTTCGGATACATGGCTTACAGGAATTCGCATTTCATTATTGAGAGTTGTATTGGTTGAATTCCATGACCTCACGGTCTGTCCTATAGTATTTATCAGATAGATCTGTTTTATTTCAACAGATTGAGGTGCCTTGATGTAAATCTCTCGTGGACTTTGAAGATAATTTACAATAATGTCTTGGAGTTGATTATCAATGATATTCAAAGTATTGTCTTCCTTAAAGGTAATGTAGAACCTGTTGACATAAGACCCTATCGGTAGATTTGCCTGATAACCAAAGTCATTGTTGATCAAAGTGTAAGTGTTTGATAACGAATCATACAGGTAAACGTCAATGGTTTCATCAAAGTTTTCGATGTCCGCAACGGTCAGGGCTACATTGCCGCTCTCTGCCTGTTCAATCTGTATCGGGTACATTTTATCTGGGTCAAAATTACCGACACCTTGTATGACATACTTGTTTCCATCGATTATAAAATTCATATCGCTTGGGTAAGCATCAGAATTTAAAGCATCGTAACCATAATCAAATCCATCTGTTGCTTCGTTATTGGGGGTAAAAGCGAGCAGGAGGTGCCTTGCGCTGTTTGCCGGTGTGATATAATTGAAGCGAATGCGCTTTATCAAGTCTGTATCGTCTATATCTGTATTCTCTGGGCCATTATTTCTTAAGAACATGGAGTTGCCACCTGATTCTTTAGCAAATGTTCTTTGACTGTTTTTAAACCGTACAGTGCCACCATTTATTCCGTTCACAAAAAATCCCTGACCAACTGCGATATAGCGCCTTGGTGTTTTGGTCCCCGCATCGCCAATCCCGTTGATTTCTGATGGGGGCGTGGATGCTGGGTTTCCACCACTCAAATTATAATAGGCATAGCCACCTTCATATTGGCTCAAATAATGGGAGTTATTGGTAGAGGATTGTACCCAATATTTGATAGTGCCATCAATGCTTTGCGTGCTACCCGCATTGGCTTGGGCTCCAGGATAGTTGTCTTTGATAAACTCATGTGCGTCAATGGCAGATGGATATGGATTGCCAATCAGGATTTCATTGCCTGTGGCCACGGTTTCTTCAATCGTGCCGGTGTTTGGCTGTCCTTTAAAGCTGTAGTTCTGGTCTGGACTTCCAACCCCACCCGTACCTTTCATTGAATAGCCACTGCCAGTATTGATGGATGTAGATTGGTCAATATCTATCCAGGCATCATAGTCATCTGCCGGGCCATTAAAAAGATAGAGCCAGCGGTTGCTCAATGTAATAGGAGAGGTGGTATTACTCCCATTTTGACCGTTCGTCCATTGTACTGGACTGCTGCCATCATACAGGATACTGTTAAGCGTATAGCTCCTGTTGTTGGAAGAATTCAATATCCCTGTAGCTCCGGCTGTACTAACGGGACTTCCCCAATAGTTGTAATTATACCTGTTGCCTGTGCCTTGCTGGTCTATTTCCAAAGTCCCTGAACCGTTATAGTCAACATAACTGCCTTCTGGTTGTAGTAGTTGCGATTCGCCTTCTAAATCCAAAACACCGTCAATTCTCAGGTATTTGGTAACGTCCAAGCGCTGGTCGTTGGTAACACTGTACTTGTTGCTGTCCACCAACAAGCCGAGCACAGTGGTCGTTCTGTTTGAGGTTACGTTGTGGTTTGTTCTAACGATGTTCCAATTGATACCATCTGTATTAGGTATTAGTTGTGCACTACTTGCATTCCAAGTTGTTGGAGTGTCCCAGTTTCCGTTAGTAACAGATTGGTATGGTAATGGCGCTGTTTCTTCTTGGGTAGAAAGAATATTGCGCAATCTACCATTTATTCCTCCCGTATTGTTGGTCAAATAACCTCCCGAAAGGTCGGTTGCTTGGTTCATTCGGTAGTACGCCCTTAAATCTGCCCAATTTAATCCAGCGATGTCACGCGGAATAATGCTTCCCCTTACAGTACTGCCATTGTTTTGGATTTCTTGGTTCATCATTTCGCGTATTTGGTCTTGTGTCAATGCTACATTCCATATACGCAACTCATCAAGCCAGCCATTAAAAAAGTTGGATGGCGTATTGTTAGCTCTGTCCATAGCACCTAATAAAAAGTCCATGGTGTTGCTTGTAGGCGCAGTACCGGTAGCAGTAGTTTTTAAAATACCGTCGATATAAATACGGTATGTAGAACTATGGCGTGTTACGGCTACATGGTGCCAACGGTCGGTGTTTACGTTGTTTGCCGAGATTTGCCCGCTTGCATCCCATCTAAACTGGATGTTGTTGTTCACATAGCGCAAGTCAAAACCAGTGTTCAGGTTGTCTGCATTTCTTTTGGAAAGTATGGTTTTAACGTTACCGTTGGACACATTAGGTTTCACCCATATTTCAATACTGAAATTACCCGAAAGGTTAAAATTATTTTCAAAGGAAATATTGTCGTTAATACCGTCAAAGTCAATTACGTCATCGGCACAAGCCTGGAAATTAACATTTGTAATGTTTGCCTGTGAGTTGCCACAAGGTGCCGAGTTAAACAATGTCCAAGTAAGGTTATACGTAGCACCGCTTTCTCCTGTAAACACCGCATTAGGGTCGTTTATGTTTGAGAAACTAAAACTACTTCCCGCTGGTATTGATACTGCCGACCATTGACCGCTACCATTGGCAGTTAGCGTCATTTGAGCTGTACAATCTGTTGACGGAGTAGCAATAGATGCCGTAGCTGTTTCAAAAGGTATAATGGTATAGGTTACATAATCGCTGTCATTGCTACAAGGTGCAATTGCAGAGTTACTGGTAAAGGTTAATGTTACCGAGCCGTTGGCTATATCGTTGGCACTTGGTGTATAAACAGCATTTACAAGCGTATCGTTGTCAAATGAACCATTGCCCGAAGTTGTCCAAATACCGGTTGTACCACTGCTTACCGTAGCATTGAGGCTGATTGTACCTGTAGCGCACACCGTTTGGTCTGCACCGACATTGACTACCGGTTGTCTGTTGATGGTTACTACTTTGGTATCAGAAACAGAACCGCAAGGTCCCGGTGGATTATTGGTAGTATAGGTAAGCGTTACCGTGCCGTTGGCAATATCGGCAGGGCTTGGGTTGTAATTACCACCGGAGAAACTTCCTGTTCCCGAGGTGCTCCATGTTGCCGAAGCAGCACCGCCACCAAAAGCAGTACCGGTTAAAGGCACAGCATCACCTTCACAAATGGTTATATCTGCTCCTGCGTTCACGGTGGCTTCCGGGTTTACGGTAATGACTACGGTATCCATCACGGCAGTACAAGGACCTGCCGGGTCATTGGTGGTTAGCGTTAGTGTTACCGTGCCACTCGTTATAGTAGGCGTATAGGTGGTGTTTAAAGCATTGGCATCGGAGAAACTACCACTTGGTGCACTCCACGTTGCAGTAGTAGCACCACCGCCAATACTGCCGTTTAAGGTAATGCTGCCATTACTGCAAATAATTTGGTTTGTGCCGGCGTAAACCGTAGCAGCAGGATTAATAGTGACAACCATACTATCGCTTACCGAACCGCAAATGCCATCGCTTGGGGTGTTAGTATAAGTTAATGTTACTGTACCTATTAAAATATCATATGCACTTGGTGTATAAATTGTTCCTGAAAAACTACCCGTGCCCGAGGTACTCCATACCGCAACAGCATTAGTGCCACCATAAGAAGCAGATGATAAATTTACAGTATCGCCCTCACATATCGTGGTGTCTGCAGGAATTGTTACTGTTGCAGGTGCATTAATGGTTGCCGATTCTGATAATGGATTAACACAGCCCACGCCATTACTATTAGGAGCATTTGTGTATTGAATGCTAGTTAAGGTATAAGTTCCTGCACCAAGCCCAGGGAATGTTACTGTTCCGGTTGCACCAATATTAAATGTGCCAGCTGGATTACCGTTAAAATTGTAAGACACGGTTGTGTTGGGAGTTCCTGTAACTATTACATCGTCTCCTTGGCATATAGTTGCCAGATTGGTAAAAGTGGCTGTTGGGTTTTCGATGACATAGATATGCATAGTGCTCACAATCGGGTCGCAAAACGGATTCCAGACATTATTTGATACCAAACGTATAGTGATAACATCACCGGCTTGTGCACCAGCAGGTAGTGTGTAGGTACTGTTTGTGGCATATAAATCTCTGGCAGGAGGATACACCCAACTTCCAAAATAGCAAGAATTACCTATTGGGATGCCTGTACAATAACGAGGCGGTTGATATGTTCCTATGATAGAAAAACTTCCTCCTACACCATTGTCACTCCATTCCCATTCATAAGGTTGTAAACTACCCACATTTCCGTTCATTGTAACAGAAGGCGTACCCTCACACACATAAATATCGGGACCGGCATCAATAGGATTATTTGAATAACTAATTAATACGCCTAATGACCTTGATGGGGAAGTGCCACAAGCATTACTGGCTGTTACAGAAATATATTGTAAAAATGTGATATTTCCGGTTATTTCCACTTCTATTTGGTTAGTACCTTGCCCGTTAGTGATAGTCATTGAACCTGGAACGGTCCAAGTATAGTATTCTACGTTAGGATCATAGGCAACATAATAAATGGCTGTGCTAATGGGACATAAAAATGAACTGGGTCCGTTAATCTGCCCCGGTCTTGCAGGTGTACCGTAATATACGGTTATTGTACCGGTCATCGTTGCGGTATTGCAACTATTTGTGGCAGTTATTGTATAGTTAAACACACCGCTTACACTATTATCTGGATTGCCATTTATTCTTACTCTGTTGAGAGCAGGGTTATAAACACCATTTACGCCTGCAGGAAGACCGGTTATTGTTACTGAAGTGGCGTTAACCACATTGAAATCAATGTTTTCTACGGTTCCTATTGGATTTCCTCCAGTACGACAAACACTTTGGTCGGCACTTGCAGAAAGTAGGGTTATTGAGGTGCTCGGGTTTACGGTAACGGTGATGGTATCTGTATTTTGGCAGCCGTTAACATCTGTTCCAGTTACTGTATAGGTATGTGTTCCCGAAGAAGGAGTAATAGTTACGCCATTTACAACACCGTGACTCCAACTGTAAGTGGCTGCACCATTTCCTGTTAGGGTTAAAGAATCTCCTTCACAGATAGTGATGTTGTTACTACTGCCATTTGCAAAAGCTGTAATGGTAGGTAATGGATTAACCGTCATAACCAAACTTTCTATTTGAGGTACAGGAGCGGCACAAGTGGCGTTGGAGGTAACATGTACAGAAACTGTTGCGCCGTTTAAAGCGGCATTGGCTGTTGTAGTATAGGTAGTGCCTGTGCCTACCTGTGTTGCGCCAACAAACCATTGGTATGTAGGGTTGCTGCCTCCGTTAATTAAGTTGGTTACAAAAAATGTTACAGAATCTCCGGTACACACAGGGTTTGCAGTGGTGTTTAAGGTAAACGATACCGGTAGCGATGGGTTTACCGCCATGGTTATGGTATTGCTCTGTTGCTGTGTGGCACATACAGAGGCACTTGAGGTCATGGTGACATATACCTCATCATTATGCTCTAATGTTGAAGTGTTATAAGTAGCATTGGTTGCACCGCCTACAGGGTTGCCGTTTACATACCATTGGTATGCGGGTGTACTGCCACCATTTACAGGTGTTGCCGTAAAGGTTACCGGTGTACCCTCACAAACCGGCGAGACAGGGTTTGAGGCAATACTTACAGAAGCACCTTGCGCCGCATCGGTAATGGTAACGGTGGCGTTACAGGTTGCGCTGTTTCCTGCAGCATCGGTAACGGTAAGCGTTACGGTATTGGCTCCAATATCACTACAATCAAAACTAGTTTGTGATAAACTTAATGTTACTGCACCACAGTTATCAGAAGAGCCGTTGTCAATAGCGTTGGCTGTTATAGATACTGTTCCTGTTGCAGGGTTTAGCTGCGCGCTAATGTTTTGACACACTGCCACAGGTGGTTGGTTGTCTATTACGGTTACGGTTTGTGTACAGGTAGCTGTGTTACCATTACCATCGGTAGCTGTCCATGTAACGGTTGTGGTGCCTATCGGGAATACCGTAGGCGCATCGTTGCTATAACCTGCACCACAATTGTCATTAACTATAGGTGTACCAAGGTTGATACCACTGGCAGTGCATTGTCCGACATCGGTATTTACGGTAATATCTGCGGGGCAGGTAATGGTTGGCGGTGTATTGTCCACTACCGTTACGTTTTGGATACAGGTAGTTGTATTGCCATGAATATCTGTTACCGTCCAGGTCACTTGTGTGGTTCCTAAAGGATATGTTGCAGGACCGTTATTGGTTGCAGAAGCAATACCGCAGTTGTCGGTTGTTGCTGGTGTGCCAAGCACAATGCTTGTGGCTTCACAGCCGGTATCGGCATTGACGGTTACGTCTGCCGGACAGGTAATCTGCGGTGCTTCGGTATCGTTGACAGTGATGGAAAATGTACAGGTTGTAGTATTGCCGTTACCGTCATCGGCAGTAAAAATTAATGTGGTTGTCCCAACCGGAAATGTGCTTCCTGAAGGTAATCCGCTTGTTTGGGTTACGGTTACGGTACCGCAGGTATCGGTAGCAGTAGGTGTTGCAAACGTAACTAAAGCACCACATATACCGGTATTGTTGGATACGGTTATGTTTGAAGGGCATAAAGTAAAAGTTGGTGCCGTAATATCAGCAATGACCACATTTTGTGTTTGCGTTGCTGAATTTCCATTCACGTCGGTGTAGGTCCAGGTCACGACTGTTGTACCTTGGGTGTTGATGGGAAGCGTTGCATCATGTGTCACGGTTACCGTGCCGCCACAGTTGTCGGTAGCGGTTGGTGCGGTCAGCGAGGTAACTTCACATTCTGCGGTCACGTCAGACAATGTTGCTACGTCCGGAGTTGGTGCCGTAATATCAGCAATGACCACATTTTGTGTTTGCGTTGCTGAATTTCCATTTACGTCTGTGTAGGTCCAGGTCACGACTGTTGTACCTTGGGTGTTGATGG
>JAKQHT010000013.1 GCA_029557895.1 Bacteroidota bacterium
GTATATCACGCTGTTGGACAACAACACCAAAATCAAATTTTATTTGGTAAACAACGAAGGGCCAAAGTTCACCTTTCCGGGCGAGCCGCCCTTTGATTGGGAGTTCTCAATGCCCCGAAGGACCGAGTTTGTATTGAACAAGCTATAAAAGAAATAACCGCCTTTTGGTTGTGTACAAAGGGCGGGTATGGTTCCACCCATTTTTGTCCTATAACACTTTCTCTTATAAATCAAACCCAATATTGACCCCAAGTTTTGTGGCGATGATTTTGTTGATACGCTGTTTCAGCTCCGGGATTTTTACGCTTTCCAGCACGTTATTGCTAAAGGCGTACATAAGGAGGGCTTTGGCTTCCTTTTCGGGAATACCGCGCGAACGCATGTAAAACATAGCACTTTCGTCAAGTTGCCCAATGGTGCAACCGTGTGAGCACTTGACGTCGTCGGCAAAAATCTCCAATTGTGGCTTGGTGTTGATACTGGCCTTGTCGCTCAACAGGATATTGTTGTTGGCTTGGTAGGCATTGGTCTTTTGAGCTTCTTTGTTGACTATGATCTTGCCATTGAAAACACCTGTTGCGGCATCGCCAAAAATACCCTTGTAGTCTTGGTGGCTCTCGCAATTGGGCTCTGTATGGCGTACCAAAGTATGGTGGTCAACGTGCTGCTTGTTGCCCAAAATGGTAACACCTTTTAGGGTGGATTCAATGCGCTCGCCGTATTGGTAAAAATTGAGGTTGTTGCGGGTAAGCTTGCCTCCAAACGAAAAGGTATGTACCGAAACGACGCTCTCCTGCTTTTGGTCTATAAAGGTATTGTCGATGAGCGAGGCATTTTCATTGTCGTTCTGTATCTTGTAATAATCAACGATGGCTCTTTTATCGGCAAAAATCTCGGTAACGCTGTTGGTTAGTACGGGATTGTCCGTCAGACTTTGGTGCCGCTCGATGATTTGTAAATGTGAATTTTGGTCCACGATGATCAAGTTGCGTGGCTGCAACAACAATGCTGCCTCAACCCCTGTGGAAAAATGCAGAATCTGAACCGGCTTGTCCACAGATTTGTTCTTGCCAATGTAGATGTAGGCACCTTCTTGTGAGAATGCAGTATTAAGAGCGATCAGACCGTCTTTGGAGGCAATCGTGTTGAAATAATTTTCAATGATTGGCCTGTATTTGGGTTTTGTCAATGCGGCAGACATCAAGCAAACATCGATACCGTCGTGGGTGGTCTGCGACAGGTATGAGGAATATTTTCCGTCTATAAAAACGATTTTATAGGAGTCGATATCGTGGATAAAATACTTCTTGACGTCATTGAACGCTATGGTGTTTTCATGTTTTGGGAACACACTATAGTTGTGCTTTAGAATGCTGTTCAACGAGGTGTATTTCCAGGCTTCATCTTTTTTGGTTGGAAATCCGTGGTTTTCAAATGTCTTTATGGCCTCACTGCGTATGTCGTGTATGGGCGAGTTCAGATCGACCGTGTTTTCAAAGGCCATGAAAGATGCTATGAGTTTTTCCTTTAGTTCCATTTTTGTTCAATGTTTACCATCTTAAATGGTATAATGAAGCGTAGCATGGTACGCTTGTTCAAGTTCAATTTTACTGTTTCTCAACACTGTCCGCTAAACAACTGCTTCCTTGATCCAGTCATATCCTTTCTTTTCGAGCTCGTGGGCGAGTTCCTTGGGTCCTGATTTGACGATGCGTCCATCGTATAATACGTGTACAAAATCGGGCACAATATAGTCGAGCAAACGCTGGTAGTGCGTGATAACGATTACGGCATTGGCATCGCTTTTCAACTTGTTGACGCCATTGGCCACAATGCGCAAGGCATCGATATCCAATCCGGAATCGGTTTCGTCAAGAATTGCCAATTTTGGCTCCAGCATGGCCATCTGAAAGATCTCGTTGCGTTTCTTTTCGCCACCGGAAAAGCCTTCGTTGAGCGAGCGGGACAAAAATTTCCGGTCGATTTCCAAAAGCTCCGATTTTTCACGGATCAACTTGAGCATTTCGTTTGCCGGCATATCTTCCAATCCTTTGGCCTTTCGGGTCTCGTTGATGGCTGCCTTCATAAAGTTGGTAACGCTAACGCCGGGGATTTCTACGGGATATTGGAACGACATGAATATGCCTTTGTGGGCGCGTTCTTCTGCCGATAGGTCATTGATGTTTTCGTTGTCGAGGTATATTTCGCCTGCCTCTACTTCATAGTCTTCCCGTCCGGCTATTACCGATGCCAAGGTACTTTTTCCGGAGCCGTTAGGCCCCATGATGGCGTGCACTTCGCCCGGATTTACTTCCAGATTGATGCCTTTTAAGATCGCTTTATTTTCGACACTTGCGTGTAGGTTATTGATTTTCAGCATTACTATTGTTATTTCCTAATGTTATGATACTATTATCTTTAGGGTTGGATTTTGTGACATTGACAATTTCGATGATTTCAATCCTGTTTTCCCATCCTTCTTCGAGTTCCGGCTTTTTGGATACTTTTACTTTTAAGGTCACTTTGACCTCGTCTGTGGGTGCTTCTTTTAATGTTTCTGCCTGGACGACAAGATCCGTCAGCTGGTCGTTTTCGATGACTCCATACAGTTCGTTATTGGTTTGAAAAACGGCAGCATCAGCATAGTATGTAAAGCTTCCCGACATGAGTTTTATAGCATTGGCTTCGGTCTGTACCGATTCTTCAATGGCCGGTTGGTCATTTTTATCGTTTTTGCATCCATAAGCAAGGATGACGATGAACAGCAGGATGGTATATTTTTTCATTTGTTCAATTGATATTGTGTTAACCTACGGATCCTTCAAGGCTTATTTCCAAGAGTTTTTGGGCTTCTACGGCAAATTCCATTGGGAGTTTGTTCAGCACATCTTTACTGAAGCCATTGACTATAAGCGCAATTGCTTTTTCGGTGTCTATGCCACGCTGGTTACAATAAAAAATCTGGTCCTCGCCAATCTTACTTGTCGTGGCTTCGTGTTCTATTTTTGCCGATTTATTTTTAGCTTCTATATACGGAAAAGTGTGTGCGCCACATTCGTTGCCCATAAGTAAACTGTCGCATTGTGAAAAATTACGGGCATTGTCGGCATTGGGGCTTATCTTTACCAATCCTCGGTATGAATTTTGTGATTTTCCCGCAGAAATGCCTTTGGATATGATGGTTGACTTGGTGTTTTTGCCCAGGTGGATCATCTTGGTGCCTGTGTCGGCCTGTTGAAAATTGTTTGTGACGGCAATGGAATAAAATTCGCCAACGGAATTATCACCTTTAAGCACGCAACTTGGGTATTTCCATGTGATGGCAGAGCCTGTTTCGACCTGTGTCCAAGAGATTTTGGCGTTTTTCTCACAGAGGCCGCGTTTGGTCACAAAATTGTAAACGCCTCCTTTACCTTCGGCGTTACCGGGATACCAGTTTTGCACGGTAGAATATTTGATTTCGGCATTGTCCAAAGCTATCAGTTCCACTACTGCGGCATGGAGCTGGTTTTCGTCACGGCTCGGTGCGGTACAGCCTTCGAGATAACTGACATAGCTGTCTTCGTCGGCGATGACCAAGGTGCGTTCAAACTGTCCGGTTCCGGCTTGGTTGATCCTGAAATAGGTAGAGAGTTCCATTGGACACTTGACCCCTTTGGGGATGTAGCAAAAACTGCCGTCGCTAAACACCGCACTGTTGAGGGCCGCATAAAAATTATCGGTTTTGGGAACTACCGTGCCCATATATTTTTTTACCAAATCCGGATGTTCTTTGATGGCTTCGCTGATGGAACAGAAAATGATGCCTTTTTCCGAAAGGGTTTTTTTGAAGGTGGTGGCTACAGAAACCGAATCGACCACAACGTCCATGGCAACCCCGGCGAGTTTTTTTTGTTCATCGAGCGAGATGCCCAATTTTTTGAACGTGTCCAGCAGTTCGGGGTCAACCTCATCAATACTGTTGTATTTTGGTTTTTTGTTTGGAGCCGAATAGTACGAAATGGCCTGAAAATCGGGTTTGTCATATTGGATATTGGCCCATTCGGGTTCTACCATGCTTTGCCATACCCTGAACGATTCCAACCGCCATTGGGTCATCCATTCGGGTTCTTCCTTTTTGGCAGAGATGGCCCTGACAATATCTTCGTTAAGGCCAATGGGCAGTGTATCCGACTCAATGTCGGTATAAAAACCGTACTCGTACTCTTTGGTTTTTAATTCTTCCCTTAAATCGTCTTCGGTGTATTTATTCATTTGTCTCCACAGCCCTCAATTGAAAGGGCTTTTGAATATTTAAACTATTATTTATTTCATGTCTCGCAATATCTCCTCACTTTTGTGGAGTCTTGACAGCTATCGGGAGGCGGGACTTATAGCGAAAAACTCTCCCCACACCCGCAGGTACGGCTTGCGTTCGGGTTGTTGAACACAAAACCCGACCCGTTGAGCCCTCCCGAATATTCAAGTGTTGTCCCAATAAGGTACAAAAAGCTTTTTTTGTCAACGATGATCTTTACGCCGTTGTCTTCAAAGACTTTGTCGCCATCGCGCTGTTCTTTGTCAAATTTCAAATCATATGACAGCCCGGAACACCCACCACTCTTTACACCAACACGGATAAAGTCGGTAGATGCGTCATAGCCATCTTCGCCCATGAGCTCTATGACCTTTTTCTTGGCCGTCTCGGAAACTTTGATCATACCTGATGTGATTTTTTTCAAATCTTCTGCAAATATACAATATAAGTAGCGTTTTTCCATATACACTTCATTATATTAGTAAATGATTTGATAGGTTTTAGTGATAAAATTTCAGTTCAGACTTGACAGGTTTTAAAAACCTGTCGGGTCTTGAAAACACAAACTTTAAGAACGTAAGTGTTCCAAAAACAAGGATGCATTTTCGTTTTATTTTTGTAAATTTGAGAAAATTCAAACTTATGAAAAACATTATTCTACAACTCCTTGTGGTAATTTTCTTGGCAGTCTCATGTGCCAGTGAAGATTTGGCAATTCAAAACAAATCAGAGAAAATTACTTTAAACAAATCAACTGAAATGTTAGATTTTGAAAAGTCACTAAAAGATTATTTTACATCCAAAAGTGAAAATTCAGAAAATTTTAAAAAAAATGAAGCCGTGATTGTAAAACAATCAAGAGTGCTTTTGTCTTCTATAGGTGTCATAGAAAGTGAAATTGATAAAAATGCCGTAACGCCGGAATCTTTAATTTCATACACATTAAAGCAATATGCTGAAGCATTGTCAAAATTAAAAAATAATTAACCGTAATGGAATTTTAAATTGTATAAATCATGAAAACATATTTTTTTACCTTACTGATAATAACTTTGTCGCTTGGTGCTTTTGCTCAAAAAAAACTGTTGATCTATAATTTTTCAAGCTATAATGTAAATGTAGGACTTATTCAAACAAAGCACACAACCAATGCTTACCCGAATGTGAATGCCAGCCCAAGTATTTTAATTCCTGCTTTAGGAGGTTCTTTTGAACTTTATACGGGACATACAACAAGGTTTCCATTTAATGCGCCAGACCCACTTGCTCTTCCTCCCTATTTAATTCCAACTTGGGGTGTTCAAACTGCCGCTACAACTTATATAACAATGTCAGCAAATTTAGCAGCTCTTGGTTATGGTCCAGACCAAGTTTTTCATTTTATAAAATATGATGATGGTTCCGGTTCCGGTAATTTAGGCACAAGCCCTATGGGTACATCTCCGGTGGTATTAACAGACACAACAGGTTACTATGATGAATTTTTGACGGGTGGTGTTATTGAATATACATTGGTGATAGTAGATAATTAAAAAAGCGGTTATGAATTTTAAAACACACATCATTGTCTTCTTCTTTATTAATTTCTCTTTTTCCCAAACACCGGTTGTGCTTTGGGAGCAAGAGTTTGGAGATTTAGGTTCCAACTTTTATAGTATTTTAAAAACCAACAGTGGAGAATTTATTTTAAGTGGAGGTTATTACCCCTATGCGGGTGGTGGGCGTTTAACGGTTAAAATTGATACCAATAATCAGTTAATTTGGGAAAATGACAATATAGGCTCCGGCGTTACAAAGGGTGTTGTTATGCAAAATGACGGTTATATTTATACCGTAACGTATTCCAATCCGCCAAATCCAAGTACTTTTAGTTTATCTCAATATGATAATGATGGTGTTTTAACAAATGAATGGAGCTACCCTCATGCCGATGTATTATATGTTACAAAATTAGTAGCAACCCAAGATGGCGGTTTTTTAGTTGCAGGACGCAAAACAACACCCGAAAGCGGAGGGCTGGCAAATGGCTGGGCAGCAAAAATAAGTGCAGCTAAAACAGTGGAATGGGAAACAGAGATAAGTTCTGATTATGGTAAGCCCCTATTTACAGCTACCCAAACCACTGATGGTGATTTTTTGGTTGCAGGTTATAAATCGAACGAAAATGAAACTTCTGATTTTTATTTAGCTAAATTAGACACTTTTGGAAATCTAATTTGGGAAAAAGAGTATGGCGGTAGTGAAAATGAAGATATTTGGGCAGTTACGGAATTGGCAAACGGGAATTATATATGTGCGGGTGCAACAATTTCATCTGATGGCGATGTGTCAAACAATGAAGGTTTTATGAATGTATGGACGGTTATAACCGATACCGATGGAAACTTGCTTTCGGAACAAATCATTACCAATGGGTTTTTGTCATTTACAGAATCGTCCATAATTGCAGAGCCCGATGGAGGCTATACCATAGGCACGATGAATCATAATGATTGTTTTGAAAGTTATTCAAGTAATTATTTTAATATTCAGCGATTTAATGCCGCCAATGAAACTATCTGGAATTTATGTTTAACAGAAGGAAATTTATACGATATTGTAAAAACAGATGATGATGGCTATATAGCTGTTGGTCTTACCGGTCCTGCAGGAGCAACCCGTGCTTATGCCCTTAAAATAGGCACCTTGTTGGGCAACGAAAGTTTTGAGCTCCAAAACACGGGTTTTTATCCCAATCCCACTAACGGTATGTTGTACATAAAATCCAATGTTGTTTTTGACCATATAACAATTTATACCGTTGACGGTAAAAAAGTAATGACAGAGCAGCTTCAAAACAACCAAATCAACGTAGAACAACTGTCCCAAAGTTTATACCTCGCAACATTGGTTACAGACAACGGGCAGGAAGTCAACCTTAAATTTGTGAAAATTTAATAATCTGTTTAAATTTTGATGTTGTATTTTTAACTATCGGTGTGTCAGGCGCCATCAGGACTAAATAACCCAGTTTCCCAAAAACTTCACAGCAATTCGTTCATAAAAAAAAGTTCTTACGAATTCTTCGCCTTATCCGTAACTTTGCAAAATGATAGAAGATAAAAACCAACAACGCACGCCGTTGAGCGCATTGGGCGAATTTGGCTTGATTGACCATTTGACCAAACATTTTGAAATTAAACAAGCTTCAACCGTTAAAGGCATAGGCGATGATGCCGCTGTTTTAAATTTTGGCACAAAACAAATTGTCGTTACCACCGATTTGTTGATTGAACACGTGCATTTTGATTTGAGCTATATGCCTTTAAAGCATTTGGGCTACAAGGCGGTAATGGTCAATCTGTCTGACGTGTATGCCATGAATGCCAACGCTACGCAAGTAACGGTTTCCATTGCGGTTTCCAACCGGTTTCCTTTGGAGGCGCTAGAGGAACTGTATGCCGGAATCGCCCTTGCCGCAAAGATTTACGGTGTGGATGTAATAGGTGGCGACACAACCTCATCAACCACCGGATTGATTATTTCTGTTACGGCAATAGGTACTGTTGAAGAAAAAGATGTAGTGTATAGAAATGGCGCAAAACCCAACGATTTACTTGTGGTTACAGGCGATTTGGGCGGTGCATATATGGGATTGCAAGTATTGGAGCGTGAAAAAGAAGTGTTTAAAGTGAATCCGAACAACCAACCCGATTTGGACCTTTATACGTACATTATAGAACGTCAGCTAAAACCCGAAGCCCGAAAAGATATAGTGAAACTGCTGAAAGATTTGGGCGTAAAGCCTACTTCCATGATTGATATAAGCGACGGTCTTTCTTCGGAAATTATCCACCTATGTAAGCAAAGTGGCGTGGGTGTCGAGCTGTACGAAAACAAAATTCCCTTGGACCCGCAAGTGATTTCTACCTGTGAAGAGTTTAACATCGATAGCACAACGGTAGCACTTAACGGTGGTGAAGATTATGAATTGTTAATGACCATTTCACAAGACGATTTCCCAAAGATAAAGGCCAATCCCCATCTGACCGTGATAGGCTTTATGACCGAAAAAGAACGCGGCATGCATTTGGTGACACGAGCAGAAACCGCAATCCCATTGATAGCCAAGGGCTGGAATTCGTTTGAAAATGCTTAAAACATTTGGAACAAACCAATATGGGTAGCCTTCCGAATTTTAGACAGCATTCCCCAAGTACAATTCGCCTTCAAACGTCTTCTTGTTGAGTTTGAGCCTGCGCCTGCTGTAGATTTCTCCAAGTACGGCGTTGATTTCTTTAAATTTCGGGGTAAGTTCTACCAAATTGCCATTGCCGTTGATTGTCAGTTGGCGCTTACAGCAAGTACAGGTATATTCCTTGACGTGGGAAGTTACTTTTTTTGAGATTTCATATTTGTGGCCAAATAGGCTGCAATAAAGCTTCATGGGGGTTGCTATAGTACTCATCTTTTGGGGCTGTTGGTTAATCGCTCTAAATTAAAAAAATGAATGAATAATCAAGTCAAAATGTATTATTTTTCGACAAATTGCAATAAATTGTAAGATAATTCTGTAAAATTCTCAATATAACTCATGTGTCCATCGGGAAACTCGACCATTGGAACATTGGTATCGCGTACTTCGTCCAACAAACTTTGATAGTCCAAAACAGGGTCTTTTTTTCCGATGATAAACAGTTTTTTAAAAGATGCGTCGCGCAGTAATTGGGTTTGGTCCTTGCGTATTTTCATGCCCTCCAATGCGGCAATGATACCTTGCACCGATGTTTTCAAAGCATCTTCTTTGACACGTTCAATTTCTTGGGCCAATCGTTCCCGGTTATCGGGAGAAAAAAGGTTGGCTATAGACATGCCCACAAACGCTTTGTGGGTTTGCTTAACCGCGCTAATGGCTCTGTCCCTGTTTGTTTTTCGCTCTTCAGAATCTGCTTGGGCGGTCGAGTTCATCAGGCACAATCCGTTTATGGTTTTTGAGGTTGTTTCTGCCAGCGCCAATGCCACATACCCACCCATGGAATGCCCAATTACCGTAAACGAATCAATATTTAGGTGCGTTAAAACGGCGTCAACCGTTTCTGCCATGAGTTCCATGGTGTGAATATAGCCCAAGCATCTTGTTTTTCCGTGACCCAACAAATCGACGGTGATAACTCTGTTATTTTGGACAAGTACCGGCTTGAGCTCGTGCCACATGGTGCTGCTTTCAAGAAAGCCGTGTAGCAACAAAATGACGTTTCCGTTTCCTTCATCAGAATAGAAAACAGGAATGTCTTTAAATTCAAATAGCATCGGGTTATTGATTTATTTTGAATTCATCAAATCCTCAATGGCATCGGCTTCAATGGGAATGTTGCGCATTAGATTGAACGGTTCGCCCTTTTTCTGGATAACCACGTCGTCTTCCAATCTAATACCGAAACCTTCTGCTGGAATATAGATGCCCGGCTCAACGGTAAATACCATATTGGGTTGCATGGGTTCTGTCAAAATGCCATAATCGTGCGTGTCCAGTCCGAGATGATGCGATGTGCCGTGCATGAAATACTTTTTGTATGCCGGCCAATCGGGGTTTTCGTTTTTGACATCGGCCTTGTCAAGTAGTTTTAATCCTAATAATTCCGATGTCATAAGCTTACCGACTTCAACATGGTATTCTGCCCAATCGGTTCCCGGAACGAGTAGTTTTGTCGCATCGTTTTTCACTCTCAAAACGGCATTGTAAACCTCTTTTTGTCGCTTGGTGAATTTGCCGGAAACGGGAATTGTTCGGGTCATATCGCTTGAATAGTTGGCATATTCGGCGCCGACATCCAGCAAAATCAAATCGCCGGCTTTACACTGTTTGTTGTTTTCGATGTAATGCAACACATTGGCGTTATTTCCCGCTGCGATAATGGGCGTATAGGCGAATTTTCTGGAGCGGTTCATTAAAAATTCGTGGATGAATTCTGCTTCAATTTCATATTCCCAAACGTTGGGTTTTACGAAGTTCAACACACGTCGGAATCCTTTCTCGGTAATGTTACAGGCGGTTTGTATCAACTCCAATTCTATGTCGTTTTTTACGGAACGCAACCTTTGCAATATGGGATTGCTTTTTGCCACTGAATGTGCCGGATATTTGTTTTTGAGCCATTTGGTAAAACGGTCTTCACGGGTTTCGGTTTCTACGCTCGAACGGTAATGCTCATTGGTATTTATATATACGGTATCGCATTGCGTCATCAATTCAAACATGATTTTTTCCATGTCCTGAAGCCAGTACACAGTTTTGATGCCGCTGGTTTGGTAGGCGGCATCTTTGGTTAGTTTTTCGCCTTCCCAGATTGCAATCTTCTCATTGGTTTCTCTTAAAAAGAGGATTTCACGGTGTTTTTCTTTGGGACAATCAGGAAAAAGCACCAAAATGCTTTCTTCCTGGTCAACGCCGCTGAGGTAAAAAATGTCGCGATGCTGCTCAAATGGCAAGGTGCTGTCGGCACTCACGGGATATATGTCGTTTGAATTAAAAACCGCCAAACTGTTGGGCTTCATCTGTGAGGTAAAGTTCTTGCGGTTGGCAATGAAAAGTTGGTTGTCTATAGCGTGGTATTTCATCTGATACTATTTTATTGTTTTTAAAGGACCGATGCAATGTCCTTGTTGACAAATTAGTTAACTTATAACTAAATGTTAACGGGCATTTCTCGAGAATTACTGTTTGTCACAAAGGTAAGGTTTCGTTTGGGGAAATAAAAATGGTGCGTAAATTTTAATTGCGCACCATTAAAAATTAATAAATGACCAAAAATCTTTATTTGCTCATTGATTTTTTAATTAGGCCGATAATTGCCATTACCACACCACCGCCAACGCCGCCACCGGCAACGCTTCCTAAAATACTGGACAAATCCATGCTTGAAGATGCTGCGGCAGCTTCAGCACCGTCCAGACCTATCATGCCCAATAATTGTCCGCCCAGACCGCCGCCGAGAATACCAGCTACGGAATTCCACAGTGTTCCAAGTGATGCGTTTTTCATCAATGAACCAGCAATGTTGCCACCCACGGCACCACTTACTAACTGAATGATCAAAGGTAAGTACTCTCCCATCTTTTTAAGTTTTAATTGGTTATACAAAACTAAAATAGTTAAAAATTTGCTATATTGTTGATTTTGTGGCGAAAAAATAGCGATTGACCATGGAGTTGCCATTAAAATGCTGATGGCAAATACTGTTTTGAAGCCCGGGTGTTCTTAAAAAAACCGCCCAAATGTGGTTTTGTAGATGGTTCTTTTTTTAAAATGATTCTAAATATTTGCCCAATGGCTTTATTAATAAATCTATTTTTTGGCTTTCAAAGCTTTGAGGCGTATCTTTGTTTGAACAAAACTAACTTCATACCTTATGAGTGGAATTTTAAATTCTTCGATTGGAAGAAAGTTCGCAATGGCGCTTTCGGCTTTCTTCCTCATGATTTTCTTATTACAACACTTTATCATCAACTTTTCTTCCGTGATAAGTTCTGGTACATTTAATGAAATATCGCACTTTATGGGCACCAATTGGCTCATTCAGTACATTATGCAGCCCATTTTGATTTTTGGCGTGATTTTCCATTTTGTAATGGGATTTGTCCTTGAAATTAAAAACAACCGGTCGCGCCAAATCAAATATGCCAAAAACAACGGTGCCTCCAATTCTACCTGGATGAGCCGCAACATGATTTGGAGCGGTGGTTTCATACTTGTTTTTTTGGTCATCCATTTTATTGATTTCTGGATTCCTGAAATCAATGTAAAATACATTCAAGGCGATATGTCCGGCTTGTTGGCAGACGGTGAGGGTTACAGATATTATGAAGAGTTGACCCACAAATTTGCCCCAATGTGGCGCGTTGCTTTATACTGCGTGGGCTTTGTGTTTTTGTCGCTGCATTTATTGCACGGTTTTAGCTCTGCATTTCAATCTGTCGGCGCGAATAACAAATACACCAAATGCCTCAAAGGTTTTGGCAAGGCATATGCCATCATTTTGCCGTTAGGATTTATCATCATTGCATTATTCCATCATTTTAACGCTCACTAAACATATTTTATATGGCTTTAGATTCAAAAATACCAAAAGGTCCTATCGCAGATAAATGGACAAACTATAAAAACCATATCAACCTTGTCAACCCTGCCAACAAGAGAAACATTGACATTATCGTGGTAGGAACCGGGTTGGCCGGTGGTTCGGCTGCGGCCACACTTGCAGAATTGGGATATAATGTAAAAGCATTTTGCTTTCAGGATTCGCCAAGGCGTGCGCACTCTATTGCGGCTCAAGGAGGTATCAACGCTGCAAAAAACTATCAAGGCGACGGCGACTCAACATACAGATTGTTTTACGATACGGTAAAAGGCGGCGATTACCGCTCGCGCGAAGCCAATGTGTACCGTTTGGCAGAAGTATCTGCAAATATCATTGACCAATGTGTGGCGCAAGGTGTACCGTTTGCCCGCGAATATGGTGGATTGTTGGACAACCGTTCTTTTGGAGGCGTATTGGTTTCCAGAACATTTTATGCGGCAGGACAAACAGGACAGCAATTGCTGCTTGGCGCATACTCTGCCATGAACCGACAGATAGGTCGCGGTAAAATAAAAATGTACAACCGCCACGAAATGCTGGACGTGGTTATCGTTGACGGAAAAGCGCGCGGCATCATTGCCAGAAATTTGGTAACCGGCGAGATTGAGCGCCATTCGGCACATGCCGTGGTTTTAGGTACCGGTGGTTATGGCAACGTGTTTTTCTTATCAACAAATGCTATGGGAAGCAACGTGACTGCTGCCTGGAAAGCACACAAACGTGGCGCCTATTTTGCAAATCCTTGTTATACGCAAATCCATCCAACATGTATTCCCGTGTCGGGCGATCACCAATCAAAATTAACGTTGATGTCTGAATCGTTGAGAAACGACGGGCGAATTTGGGTGCCAAAAAAATTGGAAGACGCTCAAGCCATACGTGACGGAAAATTAAAACCAACAGACCTTAAGGCAGAAGACAGAGACTATTATCTGGAGCGCCGCTATCCTGCGTTTGGAAACCTGGTGCCTCGCGATGTGGCTTCGAGAGCCGCAAAAGAGCGTTGCGATGCGGGATTTGGCGTCAACAAAACAGGCGAAGCGGTATATCTTGATTTTGCATCTGCCATTGAGCGCTACGGAAAAGAGCAGGCAAGGATCAAACACCTTGATGAAAACGATGCCGTTCTGGTAAAAAAACTTGGTGAAGAAGTCATTAAAAACAAATACGGCAACTTGTTCCAGATGTATGAAAAAATCGTTGACCAGGATCCATATAAAACACCAATGATGATCTATCCTGCCGTGCATTATACCATGGGCGGATTGTGGGTAGATTACAATTTGATGACCAACGTACAAGGGCTTTACGCTATAGGCGAAGCCAATTTTTCTGACCACGGGGCTAACCGTTTGGGTGCATCGGCATTGATGCAAGGTCTGGCAGACGGTTATTTTGTGTTGCCCTACACCATTGGCGATTATCTGGCAAATGACATCCGTACCGGAAAAATCCCTACAAACACCAAAGAGTTTGACCAAGCCGAGAAAAACGTCATGGACACCATCAACCATTTTATCAATAACAACGGCGAACATTCGGTAGATTATTATCACAAAAAACTCGGTAAAATCATGTGGGATAAAGTAGGAATGGCGCGCAACAAGCAAGGCCTGACCGAAGCGATTTCCGAAATCAAAGCTTTACGCAAGGAATATTGGAACAATGTAAGGGTTCCCGGAACGGCCAACGAATACAACGAAGAATTGGCAAAAGCCATTCGTGTTGCAGACTTTATGGAGCTTGGCGAATTGTTTGCCAAAGACGCATTGCATCGTGAGGAATCGTGCGGAGGCCATTTTAGGGAAGAATACCAAACCGACGAAGGCGAAACATTGCGCCGTCCGGAATTTCAATATGTGGCTGCTTGGGAATACAAAGGTGAACCAAGCGATGCCGTAATGCACAAAGAAGATTTGGTATACGAGAGTATTGAAGTTAAAGAACGTTCTTATAAGTAATTTTTCAGACAAAAGGACCAAGATAAAAGAATCAAGACAGAAGAACAAAAATTAGATGCTTCTAAAATTGTTTTTCGAAAAGCTAATAAAACCAAAACATTATGAATCTTACGCTAAAGATTTGGAGACAGAAAAACGCTGCTGACAAAGGCAAACTGGTGGACTATCAAATAAGCGATGTATCGCCCGATATGTCTTTTCTCGAAATGTTGGATGTGCTCAACGAGCAGCTTATCAACAAAGGCGAGAGTCCTGTTGCGTTTGACCACGATTGCCGTGAAGGTATTTGCGGCATGTGTTCGCTATATATCAACGGAGAGGCCCATGGCCCTGACAGGGGCATTACCACCTGCCAGTTGCACATGCGAAAATTTAAGGATGGCGACACCATTTATATCGAACCATTTAGGGCAAATGCATTTCCGGTAATCAGAGATTTGGTGGTTGACAGAAGTGCTTTCGACCGCATACAGCATGCCGGCGGATTCATCTCTGTAAACACTTCCGGAAACACCATTGATGCCAATGCCATTCCGATTAACAAGCATGATGCAGACAAAGCTTTTGAAGCTGCGACCTGTATTGGCTGCGGCGCATGCGTAGCAACTTGCAAAAATTCGTCGGCTATGTTGTTTGTATCTGCAAAGGTGTCGCAGTTTGCCCTGTTGCCGCAAGGTAAGGTAGAAGCCACCGACCGCGTGCTTAACATGGTAAAACAAATGGACGAAGAAGGCTTTGGCAACTGTACCAATACCGGTGCTTGCGAAGTGGAATGTCCTAAAGGCATTTCACTTGAAAACATTGCACGCATGAACCGCGAATATTTAAAAGCAAGCCTAAAAGGCTGAACCAACGAAGTTTTTTAAATTATGGATCCCAAGCTTTGTCTTGGGATTTTTTATTGTGCTCTACCGCGACAAAACCCTGCTACACATCAAAATCACCACAGGGGATATGTAGCAAAAAACTGCGCAAAGCCAACCATATTAAGGATATTTGCGTAATTTGGTGGCGTGTATAAACACGTTATGTGCAACCCTAAAACGACAACAGAACAACAATGACAAGAGCAATAATTTTAGTAGGACTTGGTGGCGGACTTGGAAGCATTTTCCGCTACCTGACTTCTGTGGTCGTTACAAAATATGTCCAGACAACTTTTCCATTGGGAACATTTGCAGTAAATATCATTGGTTGCCTAATCGTAGGTATATTGCTTGGACTTTTTGAACGACAACAACTAACAAATCCTGACCTGAAATTTTTATTGATAACAGGTTTTTGCGGTGGCTATACAACATTTTCGGCTTTTGCCTCAGAGAATATCAACTTGTTTCAATCAGGCAATTCATTGACTGCTTTCGTTTACATAGCGTCAAGTGTTTTGATTAGCCTGTTTGCGGTTTTTATAGGAATAACCTTAACAAAATAATAAAATGATAAAAGACAAATTTAATCCTTGGCATAGTGTATCACCTGGAGACAAAATACCTGACATCGTGAACGGAATAATTGAAATTCCCAAAGGGACACGGGCAAAATACGAATTGGACAAAGACAGCGGTTTACTAAAATTGGACAGAGTTTTATATTCTTCCGTCTATTATCCTGCAAATTATGGTTTTATTCCGCAAACCTATTGCGATGACAAAGACCCGTTGGACATATTGATTTTGACACAAATTGACGTTGTTCCTCTTTGCATTGTTCCTGCCAAAATAATAGGCGTAATGAGAATGCTTGATAATGGCGAAGCAGACGATAAAATCATTGCTGTGAGTGCAGGTGACCCAAGTGTAAACCATATCAACGACATTGCGGAACTTCCCCAGCACTTCATCAGCGAACTGCGTAACTTCTTTGAAGACTACAAAAAATTAGAAAACAAAACTGTTGTAGTAGAAGAATTTTTTGATAGAAAGACGGCTATTGAAATTTTACAAGACAGTTTTAAAATGTATAAAGACCATTTTACGAAATGACAAGAAGGGCAGCACATAACAGCGGTTTTGCGTCAGGCGGGGGAAACGGCTTCGTATGACAGTTTTTCGTAAATTTGAAGTTTCGGCTTCGTAAGGAAGTTTCGTGGTAAAACCCCGCCCGAACGCAAAGCCGCAAACCGTTATAGGCTATGGTTTGACCACCGTAGCGTAAAACGTAGTCATTGAAATTAATTTCGTAATTTTAGCGACTTGATTATAGAACAACGTCAGTATGAACAAAAAAGACCTTTCAGAGGCGGACATTAGCGAAAAATTTATTACGCCTGCCGTACTAAAAGCAGGTTGGGACGAACAAACACAAATTGGACGACAAGTATTTTTTACTGACGGTCGTATTTTTGTTA
>JAKQHT010000014.1 GCA_029557895.1 Bacteroidota bacterium
GTATATCACGCTGTTGGACAACAACACCAAAATCAAATTTTATTTGGTAAACAACGAAGGGCCAAAGTTCACCTTTCCGGGCGAGCCGCCCTTTGATTGGGAGTTCTCAATGCCCCGAAGGACCGAGTTTGTATTGAACAAACTATAAACCATATATGGAAGCAAAAACCGCTTTTTGCACAGCCAAAAAGCGGTTTTAGCAACTCAACATTCTTTGTGGCTTTATTTACGGGCATGAGAGTTCCCCCATGGAGGGCCTCACGGATTTTTGACCCGTAAACCAGCCACACCCAGGAAACAATGGCAACGGCAACGGCGACGATGACCTCCCCGTGATAGCCGACCCGGTGGTTGAGGGGGAAACACAGAACCCTTGCGCAAAGCTGAAGGAGCTGACCGACACGCCACTGGTAAGGACGCGCCTGAACACCATGAAAGTGAACGGGGGCAACGCCGAGAAGGGCTTGAGGGTGGACAAGCAGCCGAACGACGGGGCATACAAACCCTCGCAGATTTTGGACAGCAACAACGGGACTGCGCATATCAATATACGCGTCAACCCCTTTACCGAGGCAATAGCCCACACCCACCCACCAAGCGGGGACGGCTATTTTACCATGTTTGCCGGGCCGGACATCATTAAGATGGGCGAGATGGTAAAAATGGTACAGAGCACCTTCAGCCCCGTGGTGAACCCCATAGATATCGCCCATATCCTCATTGCCGACGGCATGACTTTTGCTATACGGTTTGATGATGCCGCGAGCGTACAGACACTGCGGGATATTTATGAGGATAAAGACAAAAAAGAAGATTTTAAAGATGATTTAGAAGATGCTTTTAAGAGTGACAAATCGGGCCCGCCGTTGTACCAGTCCACTACCACCGTTGCTAAACAGCAAAGGCATATTTATAAACTTTTGGGCAAGTACAACCTAAACATGTCCCTATATCAGGCCAATTACGATGCCAACGGATTTATAAGCGATTGGCAAAAAATAAACAAGGAAACCCTCGAAAAAGAACCCTGTAACTAATACTTAAACCCATAAAAATGAAACAGATATTAAACATATTGCTATTGCTTTCTATATTGTCCTGCAAAGCGCAAACCATCATTGTCCCTTTAGGGAGTGGGCAAGATTTTGAAAAAACTCCAAACTATTACCTAAAAGACGTGAACAATGAATTTGGCAAGTTTGCCGGGACTTGGAAATACCAAAACGGAAACACCCAGATTATCTTTAAGCTAAAAAAAGAAGAACACTATCAAGCCGCCTCTAATTACAATTATGTAGATTTATTGGTGGGCGAATATCAATATATTCAGAACGGAGTTGAAAAAGCCAACACCTTGTTGGATTTTGACAATCTTCTTATTTCAGGATATAAACATAAAATAAGTGGTCGAATTTTTTCGCACAGGCCTTGGTTGCCCAACTACTGTATAAACAACAGCATCCCGGCCGAAATAAAGATAGAACTGTTCATAAACCATCCAACACAGGAATACACCGAGGGTCGTATCGTCCTTCGCTACGTAAACGACAATGGGGTTGAAAAGCTGGAGGCCTGCATCTACGACTATACCACCATGGGGGACAACCCCAATGCGAGGATAGACATCCCTGACGGGTACTACGTGTTCGTAAAACAGTAGTTCTTGTTTTAAATGCAAAAATCAAAAAAGGGGGCAAATATCTTTTGCCCCTTTTTTGATTTTTGTGTACCTTAATCCGCCGCCACCACTGCACCCGATAAATCGCATCGATAGGCTTTAGTTTTCAAAGAATCCTGTACTACCGCCTACCCAAGTTTTGTCTTTGTTGTATTTGACGCCTACCATTTCGCCTTTGCTTAAGCGCATAAGGTTGCTGACAATCTGTGTTTTATCGGTTTTGCTGTTGTGCAATAGCATCATGCGTATCTCGCATTTTGCCGGGACGTCCATCGTTTGGATAATAGGGGCATACGCAACTTTTTCCTGTAACAGATAGTTGGATTTGTTCTCTATGGCATCTATCATTTCTCGTGTGACGTGAATTTCCACACCGGCACCTGCAAAAGAAAACAAGGGTTTCAAGACATAATTTTCCAAATCGGCCGGGATGGTTTCAAGCTGGTCGAGATAGAACGATTTTGGCACGTAATCGCCTTTGAGCAAAGGCATTGTAAACTTACTGATGCGATAAAACCAATTGGGATGGCCCACCCAATCTACATCAACGTCATCCTGAAAGCTAAAATCGGTTATCAGGTCCGTGCGCTGGTGCAGTTCATCAAAAATGATGCGGTTGTAAATACGTCTAATGGCAATTTCTTGGCCATTTTCGTCTGTATAAAACAATTGTCGTCCTTTTTTGATAAGTTTTGTAATGCACAGTACTTTGATTCCCAATGCTTTTTCAGTTGCAAAAAAATCGATGGCCGTAGCCTGTTTTTCGGGTTCTATTTCTAAAAGGATAACCTGCTTCGGGTCCGTATCACCAATGATTTCCTGCCGCAAAAGCTCAAGGTAATCGTCGCTCGTTAGTCCATGTAAATGTTGCGAAAACGTTTCTGGGATACCTTCGTAATGTTTGCGGTACATGCGTCCGAGCAATTCTTGGAAGAAATACAGAGATGGAAATCCTTGTAACTCAATTAGTTTTGGGATAGGGTTGCCGTTTGGATCCAAACAGATGCCAAAATCCAATTGGATGAATTTCGATTGTGCGTCTTCATTTGGTACTTTCAAGCCATCGTCATAAAATGCCGCTTCGGTACGTGCCTTAAAATCGGGATTTTTGATGACTTTCATAATATCGTCACAGGCCGTCACAAGTTGCTCTTTGAGCCTTTTTGGGATGAATACCGGCGTCTCACTGATTTTGAATGCGGGTTTGTAATGATAGGTATCTTCTATTTCCTGCAGAAGCTTTTGATATTTTGCTTCGCTGAACTGGGCATTGAAAGCTTTGCGGAATTGTGGTATCATTGCAAAATATTATATTAACTGGTGTAAGTGGTGGTGGATGGCCTCTGTGATGAATTTTGGTAGGATGATGCCGTAAGTACGTATGATTTTATCTTCATCGTCCATCTTGTCCATCATATCGTTGTATTTTGCTTCGCCAAAATTGGTAATTACTTTTTGGCGATTGGCTTCTTCGCTAAAATGGGCGTACATACCAACAGGGTCGGCTTCCGGATGGAACTGTGTGCCCACAAATTCTTCAGAAAACCTGACGGCCATAATGGCACGTTCGTATTCTACGTGGGTGCGTATTTTTTCCAGACTTAAGATGGAACAGCCTTTTTCCTTGAACACTTTCAGGCGGGGCTGAATCAGTTGCCAGTTTCTGGAATCGACGGCATAAAAAGGGTCGTCCAGACCATCGAGCAAGCGGTCTTTGAGGCCGTCTTTTGTTTTGTGTACCGGCAAGATGCCAAAAGAGGTGCTCTTTCTTGGTTTCATTTCGCCCAATTGAAAATAATCGCACATCACCTGGAAGGAATAGCAAATCAGGAACACATATTTCTTTTCTTCAGAATGTTGTTTATTGAAATCCCAAAGGTTTTGCATCAAGTCAAGATAGGGTTTCCGCCAAGAGCCGTCTTCCAATGGGCTTCCGGGGCCTCCACTCGAAATATAGATGTCATAGGAAAGGTCGGGGATTTCGTTTTTGGCCCTAACGTTGAATATCTTGAAATCGATATCATCGTGGAACATCTTGGCGATGTCCACAATGCACCTCAACCCTTGGTTTGGCTCATCATTGTTCATGTCCAGGATGGCCATTCTGGTTTTTGTCTTTTGCATGGTCAATTCGTCTAAACGCCCAAGATGGTTTGTTCTACGATGTAGTCCACCACTTTGGTCAAATCGTTTGTTTCTGCAAAGATAGCCAATTGTCGGTCGGCTCCGGTACCTTTTTCAAGCATTGTTTTTACATGTTCTATTTCTTTTCTGGAGCCGAGTTCATCGACCATATCATCCACAAAGTCCAATAGTTCCATCATCAGGAGGCGTGTATCCACTTCGGTTTCTTTACCAAAATCAATCATTTTTCCGTCAAGGCCATAGCGTCCTGCCCGCCATTTGTTCTCGTTGATAAGTGCTCTGTGGTAGAGCATAAAGTTGAGGTTCTGGGTGCGGAGTTTGTAGAGTTTTGCCACCAATGCCTGGATTAGGGCCGCAATGCTCAAGGTTTCTTCGATGGTCATCGGCACGTCGCAGATACGTACTTCAAGGGTGGGGAAAAATGGGTGTATTCGAATGTCCCACCATATTTTTTTCGGATTGTCGATGCAGTTGGTCTTTACCAATAGATTGACATAATGTTCGTATTCTGCAACGGTTTGGAACACGCCGGGAATCCCGGTTCGAGGGAATTTGTCAAAAACCTTTGATCGGAACGATTTGAATCCCGTGTTGCGCCCCTCCCAAAAAGGCGAATTGGTTGATAGCGCATAAAGGTGTGGCAAAAAGTAGCGCATGGCATTGGTGAGGTGTAGAGCCATTTGCTTGTCTGAAATGCCCACGTGTACGTGAAGTCCAAAAATGAGGTTGGAACGTGCGGTGTCTTGCAGTTCGTTCACGATTTCATCATACCTTGGGTTGGGAGTGATGAGCTGCGTTTCCCATTTGCTGAAAGGGTGCGTTCCTGCGGCACCAATCTGAAAACCAAGTTCGTTGGCAATCGATGAGATGGATTTTCGCAATTTGGAAATTTCACTCCTTGCTTCAGAAATGTTGCGGCATATATTAGTTCCGACTTCCACTACTGCTTGGTGCATTTCGGCCTTGACCTGTTCGTCCAGAACTTTGGCCGCCTCGATGACTATTTGTTGGTCGTGCGATATCAACTCTCTGGTATTTGGGCAAATGACCTGGTATTCTTCTTCGATGCCTAAAGTAAAATCCATATAAAATGATTGTTAGGTAACTTATTTGAACGATGTCTTTTTGCCAGTGATCTGGTCTTTTATAAATGTGCCCCAAGTGAGGTTCATTTTGCCCTTTTTGTATTGTTTTGCCTTTTCAATGGCCATATTGGCGGCATTTTCAACAATCCAGTCAAAATTTTCCTGACCTACAGAATGGACATCGGCGTCTGGTGCGGGGTTGCAAAAATCTATGGCGTAAGGTACGCCGTCTTTCACGGCAAATTCTACAGTGTTAAAATCATAGCCCAGCGCCTTGTTGAGCCTGATGCAATAATTTTCTACCAAGGCCAGAAGTTTCTTTTGTGCCGGAGGCCCATCGACCACATATCTCAAATGGTGCGGGTTTCTTGGTTCGTACTGCATGATGTGAACTTTGTCTGTATTGAGCACATAGCAACGGAAGTATGAGTCAAAAACGATTTCTTCTTGTAGCATCATGACCAGATGTTCGGTCTCCCCGTGTTTTTTCCAAAGGTCTTCGGGGCTTTCTACTTTATATACGCTTTTCCAGCCGCCACCGTCGTGGGGTTTCATGTATGCCGGAAAGCCGATAGTTTTGAACATATGTTCCCAGTTGAATGGAAATTTCATGTTCCTGAAAGAGGATTCCTGTGTGTTTGGTGGGCGGTGCGATGTAGGAAGCAAAAACGTTTTTGGTACGGGGACGCCAACGGATTCTGCCAGGGCATTGTTGAAAAATTTCTCATCTGCGCTCCACCAAAATGGGTTGTTGATAACGGCTGTACCGGAAATGGCAGCGTTTTTTAGGAAAGCCCTGTAAAAAGGTACATCTTGTGAAATACGGTCAATGATGACGGCATAATCGGTAGGCTTGGCTTGCTCTACCATTTCTATGTTCACGGGTTCAGCTTGTATATTTTTACCTCCTTTTTCGTTTACCCTGTCGATGAACGCCCAGGGGAAAGTGTTTTCCATTCCAAATAAAATTCCGATTTTTTTCATAATAGTTATATGGATTAAAGTTTTGATAAATAGTGCGGAAACATCTCACGCCAAAGTGGCCAATCGTGTTTTGCCCATCTTCGTTCGTCGTACCAGAACGGTATGTTTTTAGCCTGGAGAATACCGGCCATTTGCTTGTTGGCATCGAGGCAGATGTCCCATTCGCCCACGCCAAGAACAATTTTCATGTTCCATAGGTCGGGATGGTTGTTGCTGGGCATGTAATCGATGGGGTTGTTAAAATAGGCATTGGTGTCGTAATAGCCGTTCAAAAATGATTTGATGTCAAAGGCACCGCTCATGCTGAACATGTGGCTGACACTTTCTGGGTGGCGAAAGGCAAAATTTGCCGCTTGGTAACCGCCAAAACTCGGTCCTGCAACTGCTACTTTTGGTATTTTTTTCTCTTCACGGATGCGGTGTACCAGTTCGTTCATTATGAACTCGTCGTACCAGATGTGGTTTTTGATACGTTCTGCTGGATGTATCTTTTTGTTGTACCAGCTCAATTCGTTTATGCCGTCAGGACAATAGATTTGCACGATACCCTGATCAAGATACCATTGCACGGAATCTATCAGTTTCATGTCATAACATTCGTTGTGCTTGCCCATTGTGGTTGGAAACAGGATAACGGGGTAGCCGGCATGCCCAAACACGTACATTTGCATATCGATGTTCAGGGTAGGTGAGTACCATTTAAAATATTCTTTTTTCAAGATTGAAATGTTAAGGGTTAAGTAAGAACTTGTTTTATTGGAAAAGTTTAAAAAAGTTCTTAAAATATGATCACAATATAGTTTTTTTTGGGGAAAAATGAAGCGGATTGCCAGGTAAGTTGAATATTTAGTGAAATCTCAAAAAACATTTGACAAAGTTTTAATTATTGTAAAGAATGATTAAAAATGTCTTGTTTATTGGGTTTTTGTTAAATTTTTGGGACGGGGTTCAATCTTCGATCCTGTTTTCGTCAAAGGATGATGGGAGCAATTTTGGGATGAACTTGACAAAGAGAGGCAATAGGATGGCTCCGCCGGGCAACATGAAGATGGCCAGACTTGGGATGGATTTTATGATGTCCATGAGCTGTTTTTGTACTTTTTTGGCTTCTTCGGGAGTTAGCGATTTTGTGGTGGATTTGCTCAAAAGGGCCATTAGTTCCTTACTTTCCTTGAGCTCCCGTAACAACCGCTTGCTGTTCCTGTTGATGAGCTTTACGACCATTTTACTGCTGTTGTCATAGAAACTCTGCACCATATTTTTGTTGTTAAGCAGGGCAACACGGTCTTTGTTGATCACATAAAATGAGTTGATGTCGGCAATGGCGGTCCGGACTATATCGTCTGGAAGGTGCATGTCTTTTGAAAATGCGCCCAAAAATTCCAATTCCTTATTGTCCAATTCTTTATCGCTCCATGCGGCCATACAGGCTATGTCGAGTGCATAAAGTTTCTCGAAGGGTTCGATGAGTGTTACTATGATGTCTTTATAATCTTTGTTATTGTCGGGTTGGTATCTTAAGGAAACCTCAAACAATTTTATAAGACTTTTGTCGTATTCCGATTTGTTGACCTTGAGTTCGAATACCGTAAGCGCTATCGTTTCTACGGCGAGTTCCATCTGTTTGAAATAGTTTTCATTGATGGTCTTGCCTGTGAGGTGTTTCTGGAATGCCAATACATCTATGAACAGTAATGCATTGGTAATAAAATAATTGAAGTTTTTGGTTATGACATTGTCGTCAATGTGTATGCGTTTGTGGATGATGCTTTCCAACAAAAGACCGGATTTTCGTTTTCCAAATATACCTTCGATGAACGATTGTTTGTAGTCTTCGATAGATTTGTAAAACTGGATGGTTTGCTCCACAAAATTGTTAGCTGTTGAATGGTTTCGGTACATATAGTAGAGTACCAAAACATGATTGACTTTGCAGAGTTCTTCATCGGTCCAATCTCCTTTGTCAAATACGCCAAACAGTACGCCTACATTGCTGCCATAAATATAGCCACTGTGTTTCAGCTGTTTGTAAAAAGCATCAAGAGGAAGCTTTAGGTACGTTTCGTTTTTTGAAACGTCTTTAAGCAGTTTTTTTATCCAGCCATCTGCAGAAGGGTTCATTTGGACAATGTTTTTTGCAAATATAGGGATTGGAAAAATAGTATGGGGTAATCTGTTGCGGGGTATGTTTGTTAAGGGTTCGGCGTTTGTAAAAAAAAAATAGGTTAGGTTTCTCAATTCTATTTATGTGCTTATTGGCTGTAATTTTTGTATTTCAAATAGTTATTATCGTTATATTAATTCGTGTTCTGGACAATCTACGCGCAATTCGCTTTCTGCAAGGCGGCTCTTTAAGAGTTTGCAATAGTGTATGCCATTCTCAAGTTGGTAGTTAACACAAGTAAAACACATGCGCTGTATGGTAATGATCCCTGATTTGTTAAGGTCATAAATCAATTTTAGCAACCCGTTTAGCATGGTTTCCTTTTGTGCTTGGGTCAACTTTTCAATGGGTTCCTCAATGGAAGAAGCAAAAAAAGAGGCTTTTTCAGCAATTTTTTTTCCTTCGGCAGTAAGCGTGAGGGAGTAGCTTCTTGTGTCTGTTGGATCTATTTCTTTGGTGGCCAAATTTTTAGAGAGAAGGACTTTGACGCTGTCGCTCACAGTGGCTTTGGTCATATTAAATTCGTTGGCCAAATAACCTATTTTGCACTTTTCGGACGAATGAAAATATACAAAAATCAAAATTTGGATTTGAATTGGGCTTAAGGCGTTTTCTTTGCTCTCGTTCCATAGCAATACCCTAAATGCTTCGGAAATCCGTTCCAAAGCAACAACAATCCTGCTTTCAATTTTTTGGTTCTGTCCGTTGAGGTTAAACGCAGAATGTTTCATTTGCAATTTTCCATTTCAATGATAAAATACCCATTTTGAGCGATTTCGTGCTCCCATTCGGGTCTTAATGTTTCAATATGGCAAAACTGGCACTCATTGGATGACAGGGGTTGCCCATCTTGCCCTTTGGTTTTGAGATAGTCTTTTCCATATCCATAAATTATGGTTGCATCCTTTATTTCATTAGGTGCAATAATGTCAAAATGCATAATTTTCCCATCTTTTTTAGTGACATATGTGTCCCATACTGCTACTTTCATATTCGTTTCATTTTTATTTTTTGATTAGGCTTTACCAGAGGACAAATCAAAATAGCAAAGCTCATCAAAATGATTATCTGTTTTTGTTTTGGATACATTATAGCCCCGTAAAGATAGGAATCCTAACCGTACGGGGCAAAAAAAAATTAATTTACACTGTAGGGTAGAGATAAGTCGCCACTGGCCACAGAATATACCTTATACACACCGAGCATCGGTTTGTCTGTACCGCCATGGCCACCACTACCTCCTGTATTGACCTGCATAAAAGCCGCAACGCCATCATAAGAAAAATCTTTTCTGTTGTTCATCCTATAGTCTGGAACCACAACTCTTATGATGTTGCCCGCGGTAATGACCTGAAATCCTGGAGAGTCCATATACATGGGCATTCCGGGGTTGGTAGGGGGCAATACCACGCCTTTATCATTGGGGTCAAATTGTTTTACGGCCAGACCGCCATCTACACGTTTGTCTTCGACCAGTACGACCCAATGAGGATGCCAGACGATACCGTCGTTGTCAAAATTGCGGTCAGCATTTTCATCCCAAAGAGGCGTGTCGTCAAAGTCGGGGTGCGATGTCAGGGCGAGCGCCACTATTCCTTCGGTATTGCCAAAACCTACATCGGTCGGATTTAAGGTTGTCGGAAAAACATAGCCCAATACAGGAGCACCGTTTAGTTGTCCTGCGGGGGTTGGGGTTGTTTTCCCAGCTGTTCCTTTTACGGTAATTTCCCAAATGGTGGCAGCAATATCGACAGAATGACGTACGTTCACACTTTTGATTTGAAAGTCGTCATTGTTGTAGTTGGTGCATTTGTCGCAAGAAAAACCTTTGAAGGTAAATAACGAAAACGCAAGAATAAGCATCAAATGTTTCATTTTTATAAGATTTTAATGATTAAAACGAAAGCGTAACCGCTATGGAACGCGATTACTTACTTTCTGCTTGATAATGGTTTAACCTTTAACATCAGCCATAGAGGCACCAAAGTTGATGTGAAGTACATTGCCATTTGGAGTTACCAAAGCCGGAACGGATTTAACTCCTGATTGCTCTGCTTCTGCTATACGGGAACGGTCATTGCCCAAGTGGACAATTTCAACACCGTTTGACCCAATAAGATCGATAATGTCGTGCTCTGCGCTGACGCACACTGGACATCCTGCATGATAGAAAACTGATTTTGCCATGATTTGAATGATTTATTTGTTGTTATTGGCACTATTGCCGATACAAATATAGTAAGGAATCCTAACTAAACAAATTATTTTATTGAAAAATCTATATTTATTATTATACAACACTGTAAATGAATGTAATAAATATTAAAATAAAAAACCCAACGAGTTGTTGGGTTGGGTTTTGTTATGGAAAATGGAAATTATCAGTGATTTCAATGAATGGTAAAACGGGTTGCTGCAAACTGTCAAATTTGGCCTGACCGTTATTTTAGGGCGAAATCCGGTTAGATCAAATTATTCTATGATGCCGCCGCAGCTTACCCTTCCACCGGCATTGCCAGTTGGCTGTGTTACAAAATCATCCACGCCTTCGTGTACAATGACGGCCTTACCTAATATATCTTTATTTGGATCGCCACATCCTATGCACCATTCGTTGGTCTCGATAGTAATGATTGCATTGCCATTAGCATCAGCGTTCATATTGCCAATATCGCCTTTGTGGTAGCCTTCGGGACTTCCCCATTGACCGTGAGGCTGATTGGTTGGGTTCCAGTGTCCACCTGTAGATGTTCCGTCAGAAGCCGAACAATCGGATTTTTCGTGGAGGTGAATGGCATGTTTGCCTTCTTTGAGGCCAGTGAGTTCAGCAACCATTTTTACTTTGCCATTCATCTCGGTAAAGACCGCGGTTCCGGTTGCGTTACTACCGCTCTTGGCTTCAAGGGTAATGGTCAGTACTTTAGGTTCATTGGATGTGACTTGTTCATTGCCAGAAGGCTCGTTTATTTCAGTGGGTTCGTCGGCAGGGGCGCTGTCCTTTTTATCGCTTTTGCAGGATGTAGCAAATCCGATGGCAAAAATTGATAGGATGAAGAGTGAGCGTTTCATGATGTTTTAGTTTTGCGTTTGCTATAAAATTAAAGCTATTTTGACAGAACAACAAAAGTTTGCTTTTATTTAAGAAAAATTTCACTGATTGAACCTATGCATTATTAAAGATTTCCTTTTCGAAAATAATTGGTTTTTTGTTTGTTATCCCAATAAAATTGCGTAATTTAATAGTGTCAAACAGCATTAATGTAAAACCATAAAAATCTACTTAAATGAGAAAAATTATTGTACCCATCGACTTTTCAAAGTATGCCGATTATGCCCTCAAAGCGGCTGCTATCCTTGCAAAAAGCAATGATGCCCAGATATTGGCGCTACATATGCTCGAAATGTCAGACTCCGTACTGACCACCACAGATGTTGAGCAACACGAAAAAATACATTATTTCTTACGGCTTGCCCAGAAGCGGTTTGATGATTTTCTTGATAAACCGTATCTCAAAGGCGTTGATGTAGTGCCAATTGTGAAGCATTTTAAGGTGTTCAGTGAGGTCAATCAAGTGGCAGAAGACCACAGCGCAGATATGATTGTTATGGGTTCTCACGGCGCCAGCGGTTTTTCTGAATATTTTGTGGGCTCAAATACCGAAAGAGTCATACGTCATTCTACCATTCCTGTACTGGTCATTAAGAGCGAGCCCAAAAATCTTGATTTCAAGAACGTCATTTTTGCCAGCGATTTTAAGGATGAAGCCATAAAATCTTACATAAACGCAATGAACTTGATCAAAGAATTTAAAGCAGAGGTACACTTGCTGCACGTAAATGTTCCGGGTGAAAATTTTATGAGCACTACCGAACTCGAAGAACAAGTTTCTGGTTTTCTTCAAAAAGCTGATGGTAATCTCAACCGTTTGGACAGAGTTCGTTATGTGGCCGATATTTCGGTAGAAAGGGGAATCCTCAATTATGCCAAAAAAATCAATGCCGATATGATTGTGATGCCTACGCATGGCCGCAAGGGATTGTCGCATATTTTTGAAGGCAGTATTTCTGAAGATTTGGCAAACCATGCCGATTATCCGGTGATGACTTTCAAGATATGACCATTGTCTCTCTATAATGTGAGACTTTTAACACAACCAATCAAGAAGCCTTTTGGGAAACAATCCAAAGGCTTCTTGATTTAAAGGGTTGTTTCTCTGGAGATAATACGATGGTTATGCACCTTTGGTACCTAACTTTGTCATATTTTTATTGCGATAGAGAGTAGCGATCCCTGATATAAAATAGGATTTGTTTGGTTTATGGGCTTTAGGTTTTATAGGTATTCCCAGAATATTCATTTCGCTCATATGTCCGTCATGACAAATTCTTTCCTATTGTCATCTAATATTATATTGGTGTAAATCTTTATGGTATAAACCCAAAAGTGTTGCGCTCAATGGCAATCAATGTTGTTGGAGATCATTTCAACAATGGGTGCAGGCGAAATGTAGGGGATACCCAGCCCCAAGCCACGTAAGATGAATAATACGCCAATGATTATCACAAATACGGGAACGGTCCTTCGTATGCGCTGTTTGATGGTGTTGTTCAAAAATTTACCCAGATAGATGGCAGTGGTCATAAGGGGGACAGTGCCAAGGCCAAACAAGGCCATATATATAGCACTTTGGGCAATACCGTTACTTACAATGCTGCCAAATATGGCCATATAGACCAAACCGCAAGGCAAAAATCCATTTAGGAAACCAATAGTAAAAAATGTGTCTGCCGTTTTCTTTTTCAAGGCTGCACCCATGCTGCTTTTGACATTTGCCACAAACCTGTACATTGGTTTTGACAGGTTGTATTTGTTTAGGGTTTTATGTGGGATAAGGGTAATGGCGATCATAAGTACGCCAATGGTTATAGAAAGTTGTTGTTGCCACCCGAAAATATAAAAATTCTTCCCGATTAATCCAAATGCTGCCCCCATAAGACTGTAGGCCGACAGGCGACCAATGTGATAGGCTGCTATCTGGATATTTTTTTTTATGGGATTGTTCCTTTCCACCGGCAGCATAAAGGCAATAGGGCCACACATCCCAACACAGTGGAAACTACCCAAGAAACCCAATATTAACGCTGACCAAAGCAATTTTTAAGTAATTATATGTTTATTAAGAACCCGTCAAGCGATGCTTCCCGTCACGAGCCTGTACAAATGACTTGGTAAAGCTCCAGAATTGATAGTCGCAGGAAGGGCGGAGAAACACAAACTGAACCTTATATGGAATTAATAAATAATCTCTTTTTTGAAACGATAAGGAGTTTTATTATATTCCCAGTCTATAATAATGTTCCAGCGACCATCCAACAAACGGTTGTCAGGTATGAGCAAATTGTGGTTTGACAGTGAAATAGGAGTTTCGAAGTCAAATTGTTTGTCGGATGGTCTATATAGGAACACTTTTCCAGATATTTTTGATGTATCGAGATCGTTGGGGAATTTTATCAAAAGGCCGTCTGTTGTTTTCTCCCAGACGATGTCTTGCTTTAGCAGCTTGGCATTTTTTTCGTTGTTGATTTTGTTCTGGAAATCCAGCTCTTGTTTGTAATAATCTTCGGTAACCAACTCATGGTTATATTTGTCATTGATGCTCATGCTTATCACAAAATACATGATGAAGCTGATAAAAAAGATAAATGCAAGTACAATGCCCGTGCCCCAATTAAATTTCATAATATGTTGTTTTTTTTAGGTTCAAAGCTCAATTCTCAATGCTAAAGGCTCAATTTTTGATGTTTTGGGTTTCAGGTTGATATAGAATGCCTCCGCTTATGGCGGGATGGTTCAAGCAGTTTATTCAACTTTAACAGTACTTATGGCATTGTGATTAATGATAACTTCTCGGCCCCAAAAAGTTGACCGTTGTGGTTTCTATTAATCTATCATGGCTATAAACATCTATGATAAGTTTGTTTTTGTCGTCTTTAATGTCGTTTTTGCTGATTTCGATGAACAAGGTTCCTTCGGCCATGCCTTGAGCGGGAACGTTGAAGTCCTCGGTTGTTGACACAAGTTTGACCTCTCCTTTGAAGTTTCGGATTTTGAAGCTTACGTTGTCAAAGTCCCTTGTGGTTTTGTTGACCATCTTGTACGTAAATACATTACTGATCATATTGTTTTCTTTTCTCTCGTACAATTGTCCCGGTAGGCGCAATATGCGAGCCTCCAGATCGCTCCGAAGCAAAAGCATGCCGACAAGAATACCTATCATGATAACCAATACGGCAATGTAACCCTTCATTCTTGCCGTTAGCCTGAATTTTTCCTTTTTTTCAATTTCATCTTCACTGGCATAACGGATCAATCCTTTGGGCAGATTGATGCTTTCCATGATATGGTCGCATTCGTCGATGCAAGCTGTACAGTTCACACATTCTAATTGCGTGCCATTACGGATGTCAATTCCCGTAGGGCAGACATGCACGCATTGGAAGCAATCGATACAATCACCATGTCCAAGGCTGGCTCGGTCCTCGTTTTTTCTGAATTTTTTTCGCCCGTTTTCGCCTTCACCGCGTTTGTGGTCATAGGCCACTACGATGGATTTGTTGTCCAGCAATACGCCTTGTAGCCTTCCGTAAGGACATGCAATGATACATACTTGTTCCCTGAACCACGCAAAAACAAAATAGAACACCGCCGTAAAAATCAACAAGGGGAACAACGTGCCCAAATGGGCTGAAGGACCATCAATGATATATTGCAACAGTTTATCGCTGCCAATAAGGTATGCTAAAAAGACATTGGCTATCAAAAATGAAATTACCAAAAAGATAAACCATTTGAGCAATCGCTTTCTGATTTTTTCGGCATCCCATTTTTGGTTGTCAAGTTTTCGCTGTTTGTTTCGGTCGCCATCGATCCAATATTCGATACGTCTGAAAACCATTTCCATAAAAATGGTTTGCGGACATATCCATCCGCAGAAAATGCGACCGAACCCAACCGTAAAAAGGGTAATGAACAGTACGCCAATGATCATGGAAATGACGAACAGATAAAAATCTTGCGGCCAGAACGGAAGCCCGAAAATATTAAAACGTCGTTCAAGGACATTGAACAATAAAAACTGGTTGCCGTTGATTTTGACAAATGGCGCAGCAATCAAAAAGGCAAGTAGGAAATAGCTGACCAACTTGCGTTTGTCGTAATATTTCCCACTTGGTTTTTTGGGATAGATCCACGCACGTTTACCTTCTTCGGTTATGGTGCCGATGGAATCCCTGAAGTTTTCATTATGTCCTTGTTCTTGGTTCATCTTTCATAATCTAATTCACCGAAGTTGAATCAGTTTGTGTGGTGGTTGTTTCTATATCATTGCTTTCGGCCACACCGCCTTCGGGAGTCCATATATCGCCTTCGGCTTCTTTGGGCTCTGCAGGAGTTGTTCCCTGAAAGGTGAGGACATAACTTGCCACCTGTGCTATTTCGGAGGGTTTTAGGCTTTGTTTCCATGCGATCATGCCTTTTCCGTTACGTCCACCTTCGGAAATGGTTTGGAACACGTTTTTGATGCCTCCTCCCAAGATCCAGTGCTTGTCTGCAAGGTTTGGGCCGATACCGCCACCGCCGTCAGACTTGTGACAGGCCACACAATTGGCATCGTACAGCTTTCGGCCGTTGTTCAAATCTGAAGCTCCGGTAAGCATTTCAACTGTATTGAAATCTACAAGATCCTTGGCTGTTTTTTTGTATTCTTCAATAGCTATTTTGGCTTCGGCATATTCTGTTTCAAGCTCGTCATATTGGTTGTCGCCATTGAACACATGGTAGCGCAACATATACACAACCCCAAAAATAATGGAAATGTAGAAGCTGTACAGCCACCACGGTGGGAGCGAGTTGTCGAGTTCCCTGATACCGTCATAGTTGTGGTCCAATACGATTTCGTGCTCTTGCTCCATGGGTTTGGATCCCAGAAGTTTTTTGTAAGTATCCTGTATCCATCCGATAAATGCAGGGGTTTCGGCTCTTTTTGCATCATACCTTGCTTTGGCTTCGGCATTAAGGCTTTGGTAAAGCGTGTTTTCCAGAGCAGCAAGAATCCCCTCAACAGCTATAAGGAAAAGGAGTACCAAGACCAAGAATAGAGAAACGTATGGATTTTCTATGAACGCCGGCAGGTCGCCAGAATCTACAAAATATTCTACCAATAGTGCAATCGCAAAAAACACGATCATCACACGTAACCAGGAAGGAATGTACTGTCTCATAGTGTTGTATTGTTAGGATTTTTATCTAAAGGCAGTTCGCTGACTGTTTTTATGTACTCTTTTTTAGCCGTCAATACCCACCAGAATAGGATAACGAAAAAAATAAAGAAGATCAATAGCGAGATCATGGGATATATTTCTATGCCCATGATGCTCTCCATGTGGTTTTTTACAAATTTCAACATGATTATTGGTTTTTGATGGTCGTTAATTCAGCTTCAATATTTTGGGCGTTGATATCAGTTCCCAAACGTTGCAAATAGGCGATTATGGCTGTTATTTCTCTATTTCTCATTTCTACGAAACTTTCACCGGCGGCTTCTTTGTCGGCTTGATAGCTTGCCACAAAATCCGGGTCAGAATGTAGGTTTTTTTCAATTTGTTCGCCTTGTTCCGCCATACTTTTTTGGGCATTGGCTATATCTTCTTCAGTATATGGAACACCCAATTTTACCATTACCCGCATTTTGGCTTCGGTTTTGGATTTGTCCAATTCGTTTCGGATAAGCCATTGATAAGCTGGCATTATAGATCCTGATGACGTGCTTTGAGGATCGTACATGTGGTTGAGGTGCCAGTTATCGGAATACTTTCCGCCTACACGGTGCAAATCCGGCCCGGTCCGCTTGCTTCCCCAAAGGAATGGATGGTCATACACATATTCGCCTGCCTTTGAGTATTCGCCGTAACGTTCCACTTCACTTCTGAAAGGTCGTATCATTTGTGAATGGCAGCTCACACAACCTTCGCGGATGTAAATATCACGCCCCTCCAATTCCAAGGGCGTGTAGGGTTTGACACTTGCAATGGTTGGAATGTTCGATTTTACCATTATGGTTGGAATGATTTGTATGATACCACCTATCAAAATGGTTATCGTTGCCAAAATGGTCAATTGTACCGGTTTACGTTCTAACCAAGAGTGGTATGTTTCGCCGGCGATACGTCTTTTTGACACATGTTGTAGGGCAGGAGCTTCGGCCAATTCATCGCTTACGGCACTACCTTTTCGCATGGTCACAATAATGTTGTAAACCAAGATGAACATCCCTATGATGTACATTGAACCGCCTATGGCACGCATCCAGTACATTGGCATGATTTCCGTTACGGTTTCCAAAAAATTGCCATAAACCAAAGTGCCGTCAGGGTTGAACTGCTTCCACATACTGGCCTGAGCGAAACCGGCAACATACATTGGCAATGCATATAAGACGATACCAAGTGTTGCTATCCAAAAGTGCAGATTGGCGAGCGAAGTGGAGTGTAGTTTTGTTTTGAACAATCTTGGTACTAACCAATATATCATACCAAAAGTAAGGAAGCCGTTCCATGCCAAGGCTCCTACGTGCACGTGGGCAATGATCCAATCGGTAAAATGGCCAATGGCATTTACGTTTTTGAGTGAAAGCATTGGTCCTTCAAAGGTTGCCATACCATAACCTGTGATGGCTACGACCATGAATTTGAGTACAGGATCGACACGAACTTTGTCCCAAGCGCCGCGCAATGTCAACAAACCGTTGATCATACCGCCCCAAGAAGGCATAAGTAACATCACAGAAAAGGCAACACCAAGGTTTTGAGCCCATTCAGGAAGTGCGGAATATAGCAAATGGTGTGGTCCTGCCCAGATATAGATAAATATCAGGGACCAAAAATGCACGATGGAAAGGCGGTATGAATAAATGGGCCTATCGGCAGCTTTTGGCACAAAATAGTACATCAACCCCAAAAACGGCGTGGTAAGGAAGAATGCCACGGCATTGTGCCCGTACCACCATTGTACCAGCGCATCCTGCACGCCTGCATATACGGAATAACTCTTCATGGCACTAACGGGAAGTTCCAAACTATTGAAAATGTGAAGTACGGCAACCGTTACAAATGTGGCAAGATAAAACCAAATGGCAACATACATGTGGCGTTGTCTTCGTCTTAAAATGGTGCCGATCAAATTCCAACCAAAAGCGACCCAAACCACTGCGATGGCAATGTCAATGGGCCATTCAAGTTCGGCATATTCTTTACTGGTTGTATAACCCAAGGGCAGTGAAATTGCTGCTGCAACGATGATCAGCTGCCAGCCCCAAAAGTTCAGGTTGCTCAAGAAATTACTGAACATACGTGTTTTGAGCAATCGCTGCGAAGAATAATACACGCCCGCAAAGATGGCGTTGCCCACAAAGGCAAAAATTACCGCATTGGTATGAAGCGGCCTCAAGCGTCCAAAGCTCAACCACGATATGCCGTCGGTCAGGTTGGGAAACAAGAACATAAAGGCCAGCAATAGGCCTACTGCCATTCCTACTATACCCCATATCATGGTGGCCAGAAGGAACTTTTTCACAATCTTGTTGTCGTAGTAAAATTGTTGTACTTCCATAAATAGTTAATTAGCTTTAGTTTTTTTTAATGGTTTTGTTCGTTTTTGGTTTCACCAATTCGTCGTCAAATAGCATGCGTACGGACGGTGTGTAATCGTCATCATATTGCCCTGATTTTACGGCTCTTATAAAAGCAATAAAAAACAAAACAGCTATGACAATGCTGATTGCCAATAATACATATATAACACTCATACCTACTTGAAGTTATGATTCAAAATTACGTTGGGACATTCGCATATTTTATGATATTTGTCAGGTTTCATTTTTTTTCTCATTTTAATTTTCGCCCTAAAATATTGGTTGCAATCGTGGTGAATACCACTATGCTGATAGAACTTAAAGGCATCAAGATTGCAGCCACAACAGGCATCAATTGTCCGGTTACGGCAAAGTAGAGCCCGATCGCATTATAAAAAAACGAAAATGCAAAGCTCCACTTTATGATTTGTATGGCTGTTTTTGAAGCTTTCAGATAACTGTAAAGCTGGCTGAATTTTGTCGCGTCCAGAATGGCATCACAGGCAGGCGAGAACACATTGATGTTTTCAGAAATGGCAATGCCCACGTTGCTTTGTGCCAATGCGCCAGCGTCGTTCAGGCCATCGCCGACCATAAGGATATTGGCGCCATTTTTTTGATGGTGTTTTATATATTCGAGTTTATCGTTTGGTTTTTGGTCAAAGATAAGCTTGGTTTTGGTGGGCAACAATTTTTTCAGATTGTCGGTTTCACTGGCATTGTCTCCCGAAAGGATGACCAAATCGTACTCTTTTTTTAACTTGTTGAACAGCTGCGATAAACCTTCTCTGTATGCGTTGTAAAACGTGAATTTCCCTTTGTATCCCTTGTTGGTGCTGATGTGTACAGCAGTTTTCAGCTTTTTTTCTGTTTGGGGTTGCCCGACATAATTGGCCGACCCGATTTTGATGGATTGGTTGTCAAAAGTGCCAAAAATACCTTGCCCCAGATGTTCTTCAAAATGGTCGAGCGTTACGATATTGTTTTTTTGGAGGACATCGTACAGCGAACGGCTCAATGGGTGGTTCGAATGTCTCAAAGTACTTGTGAGCAGTGCTTCTTCGCTTATTGATAGTGTTTCGCCGTGGTAAGCTGTCTCGCTTTTGGCATTAGAAGTAATCGTGCCTGTCTTGTCAAAAACGATGGTGTCTATTTTTGCCAGTTGCTCAATTACAGAAGCATTTTTCAAGTAAAATTTCAGTTTCCCGAAAATGCGGAGCAGGTTTCCAAGGGTAAACGGTGCAGAAAGTGCTATGGCGCACGGACAAGCAATGATAAGTACCGCGGTAAAAACGTTCAGTGCTTTTGAGCTATCAACAACCAGCCAAAAAAGTGTTGCTATTGTTGCGATACCCAAAACAGCTATCGTAAAACGTTTGCTGATGGCATTGGTGAGCGTGGTAAAACTTTCTTGTTTGTTTTTGTTGAAAACGTCATTGCTCCAGAGTTGGGTGAGGTAGCTTTGCTCAACCGCATTGAGGGCTTCCATTTCTATGCTGCCCGAAGTTTGCTTGCCCCCCGCAAAAAGTTTGTCGCCCGAAATTTTCCTTACGGCTTCTGATTCGCCGGTAACGAAACTGTAATCTATATTGGCCATGCCATTTATGAGGATACCGTCAACGGGGATCAGCTCTTCATTTCTAATTAAAAGGCGGTCGCCCTTTTTTATGTCATATACTTGGATGGACAGTTCGCTTCCGTTAGAAATTTTTGTAACCGCAATGGGGAAATACGATTTGTAATCACGCTCAAACGATAAGAAAGCGTACGTTTTTTGCTGAAAATATTTTCCTAGCAATAGGAAGAACACAAGGCCGGTAAGGCTGTCGAAAAATCCGGTGCCCAGATCGAGAATAATTTCGGTGGTGCTTCTGACGAACAATACCAAAATCCCCAAGGCGATCGGAATGTCTATGTTCAGCAATTTTGATTTAAGACCTTTGTACGCTGCAATAAAATAGTCTTGGGATGCGTAGAAAACAACAGGTAGTGAAAAGGCAAACATCAACCAGCGGAATACAGGTTTGTACTGTTCAAGCCAAAACTCGCCCACTTCAAAATATTCGGGAAAGGATAGGAACATTACGTTCCCAAACGCAAATCCGGCAATACCCAGTTTGTAGATAAGGCTGCGGTTTACCTTATTTTTTCCCGTGGTGAAATCTTCAAGTGAAATGTATGGCTCATACCCGATTTTGCTTAATAGCAATACGGCTTCCTTGAGTGAAAAAAATTCGGACTTATAAGTAATCCTGACCGTTTTTTTCCCAAAGTTTACTTGTGATAAAGTAATGTTTGGGTTGAGCTTGTTGAGGTTTTCCAGTATCCAAATGCACGAACTGCAATGGATGTGCGGTATGGACAAGGTGGCTATCTGGTGTTTGCCATCGTCAAATTCCGTAAGTTTTTCAATGATGGAAGTATCGGAAAGGTAATCGTATTTGCCCTGAATTTCTTTGGGCGTTGCTCCAGGTGCTTGTTGCAGGTCGTAATAACAGGTCAGGTCATTTTCGGAAAAGATTTCATAAACCGTTTTGCAACCATTGCAACAGAAATCCTTGTCGTCAAAAACCACATGTTCGGCGGTGCACGCATCGCCACAATGGAAACACGAATTCTGCTCCATAAAATTTGCTCATTTTTTACCCGTCACAAAGATCCTTCTCAAATATAATAAAAAATATGATATTTGTCAGGTTTTGAGTATTTTTGCAAGACACTTAAATAGGGTATGAGCAAGTGCGAACAATGCATTGTAAGGCAGTTCAATTCACTTAGGGCACTTACAAAGGAAGAGTTGATAAGGATTTCAGCCTGTAAGACTTCAAAATTTGTAAAAAAGGGTGAAAAGATCTTTGAAGAAGGCGATACGCTCAATGGCGTATATTGCGTCAAGGACGGCGTGTGCAAACTGTCCAAATTGAGTGAGAACGGTAAAGACCAGATTGTGAAGTTGATCGTGAAGGGCGATCTGTTGGGGCGTCGTTCGCTACTTGGCGGCGAAGCTACAAATTTGACCGCCGTGGCACTCAACGACATGGAGGTGTGTTTTATCCCCAAGGAAGAAATCATCAGGGATCTTCAAAAAAACCCCAATTTTTCTATGGACGTGATGCTCCAAATGGCACAAGACCTAAAATCTTCGGACAACTTCATAGTGAACATGGCCCAAAAGTCGGTAAAGAAGCGCATGGCAGAGATTTTGATTTATCTGAATGATAATTTCGGGGTCGATAGCCAGGGTGCTCTAAATTTGGTTCTCTCCCGTGAAGATTTCTCAAACATTGTCGGAACAGCTACAGAATCGGCAATACGAGTGCTTTCGGAATTCAAGAACAAAGGGTACATCGCCACGATGGGCAAGCACATCAAGATTACCGATATGGAAGCTCTTAAGCGAGTAGAATGATCATGGTTTGAAAAATTCTGCTGGTCAGGATTCTTTGTTCCCATTCTTCCATTCGCCCTAACAGGCGATTTGCCCTCAACAAATTCAGAGGCCCAATAATTCAGCGACACAATCGTTCGGAATATTGTCCGATGCCGGGACTTTTTCATGATGAAATTTCGTACTTTGGTGGTTGGTAACACAAAACCAAGCAAAGTTGCATATTGTACAGACCAAATGGGTGCTTCTCTTCGAGCTTCTTTATCTGTTGCTCACCATTGCGGTATGCGTGCGTGTCATCTGGGACACACGCTCCGTGAGCAAGACTTTGGCTTATTTGATGTTGGTAATATTTGTTCCGGTGCTGGGAATGGCCTTTTACTTTTCATTCGGGATCAATTACCGCAAGCGAAAGATCTACAATAAAAAACTGGAGATAGACCGGCATTTTTTAAAAGAATTTGAAGGACGTCGCAATGAAAACAAGCAGAAAATTTTGGCGTTGCGGCGAAGTTCCATTCTGGACAACAGAAAACTGATCCAACTGCTGTCAAGCCAAAGCGCCGAAAGTTCGATGGTTCTCCCAAATTCGGAAATTAAGCTTTTGAACAACGGCGAGAATCTCTTCCCGTTGATGTTCGACGAAATCCGAAAAGCACAAAAACACATCCACATCGAATTTTATATTTACGAAGATGATGCCATCGGCAACCAACTGAAAGCGTTGCTCATTCAAAAGGCGAGTGAGGGTGTCGAAGTCCGTTTTATTTACGATGATTTTGGCAGTCGATCTATCCGAAGAACTATAGTTAAAGAACTAAAATCGGCAGGCATTCAGGCATTTCCGTTTCATAAAATCCGTCTGATACATTTGGCTAACCGCATGAATTACAGAAACCATCGCAAAATTGTGATTGTTGACGGTCGAACAGCGTTTGTAGGCGGTATCAATGTGAGCGATAAATACATCAATCAACCTACAAGCAAACGCTTTTGGAGAGATACACACTTGATGGTCAAAGGCTATACGGCATTAGCATTGCAGCGGGTGTTCCTTTCGGATTGGAACTTTTGCAGTAACGAAAATATACCCGTTAACACCAATTATTTTCCATTTAAAGATATGGAAGGACCTGAAAGTTTGTATGCCCAAATAGTGTCCAGCGGTCCAGATTCCGATTTGCCAAATATCTTATATTCAGTAGTTCAGTCGATAAATTTGGCGAAACAGGAAGTGTTGCTTGCCACGCCCTATTACATTCCGGATACGTCTTTGCAAGAAGCTTTGGTCATCGCTTCGTTGAGCGGTATTGACGTCAAACTTCTTGTTCCAAAAAAGGGAGATTCTAAAGTCGTAAATACCGCCACACAATCTTTTTTTGAGGATTTGTTGCGCGCGGGAGTGAAGATTTATCTTTACGAAAAAGGCTTTGTCCATTCAAAGGTTTTTGTGGTGGATGGCCAGCTTGCTTCAGTGGGAACCGCCAATCTTGATATGCGAAGCTTCGATTTGAATTTTGAAGTTTCGGCATTAATTTATGACGAAGAGATTGCAAAGCAGGTTCGCAATGCTTTTTATGACGATTTGAAAGATTCGTCCCAGATTATCTATGAGCAATGGCAACAGCGACCTAAAATCAGGCAGGTGGCCGAAAAGGTCGTACGATTGGTTTCGCCCTTTATGTAAGGAAAAAGGATTTCTGGTTCAGTTCGCTTGCTCATTTGCAATTTACGTATTGCACGTTTGAGAATACAAAGATGCTCGAATAACGTTTGCTATAGCTGCAAATCAATATTTTACGTAATCCATAATTTCCAGTCCGTAGCCTATCATGCCCACACGTTTGGTCTGTTGGCTGTTGGAAATCAATCGTAGTTTGTGAATGCCCAAATCATGGAGTATCTGTGCGCCAATGCCAAAATCTTTGTTGTCCATTTCAATCCCGGGTGCTTTTATAACTTCGCCCTTAACCTGTAAAGATTTTAAAACGTGAAGACGGTTTAACAGGTTCATCGATTCTGATTGTTGGTTTATAAAGATGATGGCACCTTTGCCGGCATCATTGATGACCTTGAACATATCGTCCAGTTTTTTGTCAGCATTGTTGGTGAGCGTGCCAAGGATATCGTTGTTTACCAATGTGGCGTTTACCCTTGTGAGTACCGGTTCATCGGTATCCCAAGAGCCTTTGGTCAATGCAATGTGTACCTGATGGTTAGTGGTCTGCTCATAGGCACGCAACCGGAAAAATCCAAAACGGGTCTCGATATCAAAATCTTCTCTTTTGACTATCAGCGAGTCGTGTTCCATACGGTACGCCACTAAATCTTCTATTGAAATTATCTTTAGGTCGAATTTTTTGGCGACATCTACCAATTGTGGCAAGCGTGCCATGGTACCGTCTTCATTTAAGATTTCTACCAAAATGCCTGCCGGTTTGTATCCGGCCAGTCGTGCGAGGTCAACCGCAGCTTCTGTGTGACCTGTGCGCCGTAAAACACCGCCGTTTTTGGCTTTAAGCGGAAAAATATGACCGGGACGGCCCAAATCGTAAGGTTTGGTAGAGTCATCCACCAAGGCTTTGATGGTTTTGGCACGGTCATGTACCGAAATACCTGTCGTGCATCCGTGACCTATCAGGTCAACCGAAACCGTAAACTGTGTATGGTGAAGCACGGTATTGTTCTGCACCATCATGGTCAGGTCGAGTGCATTGCATCGGTCTTCGGTAAGTGGTGCGCATATAAGTCCGCGGCCATTTTTTGCCATGAAATTTATCATGTCCGGAGTTACCATTTCTGCAGCGGCAATAAAATCACCCTCGTTTTCACGGCCTTCATCGTCGACCACAATCACTATTTTACCTTGCTTGATATCCTCGATGGCTTCTTCTATAGTATGTAATTGGAGTTTGGGTTGCAAAACTGTTGTTTTCATTTGGTGGAATTATTGGCAAAGATACGGCTATTTTAACATGAGTTATGTATTTCGAAAGACAAAATATATAAGGGAATTACTTCAAATGTATTGTTTTGAGCATGTCCATGCACAATCTATTGGCTATTCAACACAAAGGGTCTTTAAAAAACAGGGCTGTTCGTTGAACGGACCTGTCTATCAAATATACATTGTACCTGTGTTATTTTAAACTATCTATTGCACTCGAATTAAGATCTTCATTGATCTTGTTTTTCAACAGAAAATGTGAAACACCGTAAAAGGGGAGTCCCAAGAGCATCAGCAGCATATTGACGGGCTTTACCTTTAGGGTGAGGTGCTTATAGAACTTTATGGAAGTTACGAGTGTGACCACAAAATACAACAAGAACACAAATAGGGCAATCAGGCCCAAATCTATGGATATGGCTGCCAGTTCGGGCATTTTATTGTTTTTGAACACAAAGTGGAGTATGATCAGAATGGTGGCGGCGATATAAAAAATCATTGCAAAGTTTGAGTACTCCACCACATCTTTTGCCTTGGGTGCAGCACTTATCAAGTTTTCATCTACGCAAATACCGTTTTCTGAAAGGGTTTTAAAAGAAACGCTGCGTTTTGAGAGGATTGCAAAAGCTTTTGCCTTGCAGTATGGTGAATAGTCAAAGGCTTCAGGATGCTTGATGATGTCCATCAACTTATCATTGGTGTAACCTTCAAAATAATTGTAACTGATATCGTTGCCATCAGTGTCGAATATTTCTTTTGGCTTTATTTTGAGGAATTTCTTGATGGGTTCCAGGTAACTGTCAAACTCAAAAAGAGACCGGTCTCTGGTGGCGCGCCTGGTCAGTGAAATGCCCAGCGGCAGCATTATGAGTGTGGAGAGCCAAGTGGCGAATATTGGGTTTAGCGTACCGTCCTGTGAACTGTTTTTTGCAAAGATGCCAATAAAATGATAGGTAAGGAACAGCAGAATGGCAATGACCATTGGCAGCCCGAGTCCGCCTTTGCGGATCAGTGCACCCAGTGGCGCACCCACAAAAAACAGGATGATGCAGGCAAACCCTAATGCATATTTTTCATGAAGTGCTACAAGGTGTTTGTTGATCAATTTGGTTTTGTTTTGTAAACCTTGAGCCTTGGTATCAATGATCTGGTTGGTGCTGTTTGCGGTATTTAGGGCAAGGTTCAGCAGTTGCGATTTGGTCTTGGCATCATAGAGTTGTAAGAAATCACCCTTAATGATGGTGTCCGTTTTTGGTCTTATGTTGACATTTAAGTTGTTGAAACTGCTTCGGGTGAACAGTATATTTGAAAATTCCTTTTGTTCTTTTGTTTTGTCCCTTTTCAGGCTGTCAATGGTAAAAGTCAGCCCTTGTACGTTGAGCATGTTAAAACGATCGGTAAAGCTTTTTTCTTCGAGATCCACTTGGTTCATCGCTTCAAGATCTACGTTGATGGTGTATTTTTCGAAATAACTTTTGGCGTGTGGCCGTTTGAGAGCTTCTTTTGGATCTTTGGAGTAAATTTCTTCGTAATAATGGCCGTCCAAAAGCACCAATTGCAAGAGGTTGGAATTCTCACTGCCTATAAGTTCACCATTATTGGCAACGATGACTTTATAGTTTCCGGTACGTTTAGGTTGCTTGATGTGCATGACCACATTTTTAAGGTATTGGCCACGGTCGCCAGATTTTTTTTCAACCTTGATGTTTATGTCGCCTATTTCGTTGAACTGACCTTCGGCAATGGCAAGTGCAGGTTTTAGCTGTGCGATGTTTTTCCGAAGGTTGTAAGAATTGAATTCTGCCCAAGGGATGACATTGTTGGCAAAAAAGAAAACGGTAATGGCAAGCCCGACGATGAAAATGCTCAAACTGCGCATTGCTCTTTGCAGCGAAATCCCAGTGGATTTCATGGCGGCAAACTCATAATTTTCGGCAAAGCTACCGAACACCATGATGGATGCCAGTAAGATGGTTAGCGGCAATACAAGAGGCATCAATTTTGGCATAAAATAGAGCAGGAATTTACCTACCGTTGCCATGTCCAGGTCTTTGCCTGCAAGTTCGCTGATGTAGAGCCAGACCGTTTGTAAAACAAAAATGAGCATGAGTATAACAAACACGCTCAAAAATGTTTTTAGATAAGTGGTAAGTATGTATCTGTCTAATATCTTCATATTTTTCCCATTGGTATGGGAATCATTTACCAGTTACAAGAGATGATGATATGTTATTGTCAATCCAATTTGTTGATATAGTAGTTTTTGTATTTATCCTTGTCAAAGGTAAACAAGCTTTTGGAAATTGGTTCATTGGTCTTGAAAGAATTGACCGTTAGGGTGGTCTGCGTGCCGTTTTTTCCAACTTCTATGAGGTTGTAGATGTGTTTTGTCTGTGCATCGATGCCAAGAAGTATATTCTTGATATCAGAATTTGAGTCTTTAGGGATGAGTTTAATGTACTGGATTTTTCTGCCCATCACATTTTGGATGATGTCCATTTTTGCTGTGTAGCCATTATTGTAAAAGGTGAGCATTTTGTTGGGAGTGATGGAGTTGCCGTCATCAGAGTTGTCTTTTGATATGGTTACTTCCTCGTCTTCTGGACTGATGGTGTATAGTGTTGTGCCGTTGAAGATGCGGGTCACGCCCAAAATTTTCAAAAGATATTTGTTTCCCTCAATGACAACATCGCCGCGCGTTTCCTGATTGATGTTTTCGGCACTGTTTTTCAAAACATATTTAAAGTCAATGGTAATGTTTTTGTAATCCTTGACTTTTTGGCTCACTTCGTTCAAAAGTGCCTTGGCTTTGGTGTCGTCCTGTGCCAAGGACGACAAGGAAATCAAAAGGGCAAAGGCAACCATCATTAGGGTTCTCATATCTCTAAAAATTTAATTTTTATTCAGGTTCTTCATTGGCCAATAATTGTTCGAGGCTAGCCAGGTCTGTAATCAATACTTGTCGTGCCTTGCTGCCTTCAAAGGCTCCAACGATGCCTGCGGCTTCTAGTTGGTCAATGAGCCTTCCTGCACGGTTGTAGCCTAATTTCAGTTTTCGTTGCAATAGTGAAGCCGATCCCTGTTGGGCGGTCACAATGATCTCTGCTGCTTCCCTGAACAGTTTGTCACGGTCTGCAATGTCGATATCAAGATTTGTGCCATAGTCACCGTCATCGCCCACAAATTCTGGCAGTAGGTATGCATTGGGGTACGCTTTTTGGTTTCCGATGTATTCTGTAATCTGTTCCACTTCTGGCGTGTCCACAAAAGCACATTGAATGCGCGTGAGTTCGCTGCCTTGTGTAAAGAGCATATCGCCGCGTCCGATGAGTTGGTCGGCACCGGAAGTGTCCAAAATGGTGCGCGAATCTATTTTTGAAGTTACCCTAAAGGCTATCCGGGCAGGGAAGTTGGCCTTGATGATGCCCGTGATGACATTTACCGATGGGCGTTGAGTGGCAATTATCAAATGGATGCCGATGGCACGTGCAAGTTGGGCCAATCGTGCAATGGGCGTTTCCACTTCTTTGCCTGCCGTCATGATCAGGTCTGCAAACTCGTCGACCACCAGTACGATATAAGGTAAAAATTGATGTCCATCGTTAGGGTTTAGCTTTCGTGCCTTGAACTTTTCGTTGTATTCTTTGATGTTGCGGCACATGGCGTTTTTGAGCATCTCATACCGATTGTCCATCTCGATGCAGAGCGAATTCAAGGTATTGATTACCTTTGTGTTGTCTGTAATTATGGCGTCTTCACTATCGGGAAGTTTCGCAAGGTAATGGCGCTCAATTTTGTTAAAAAGTGTAAGTTCTACTTTTTTTGGATCGACCAAAACAAATTTGACTTCGGCTGGGTGTTTTTTGTACAACAGGGAGGTCAATACGGCATTCAATCCCACGGATTTTCCTTGTCCGGTAGCTCCAGCCATCAATAGGTGTGGCATTTTAGCAAGATCCACCACCATGGTTTCGTTGCTAATGGTCTTGCCAAAGGCTATGGGAAGTTCCATTTCGGATTTTTGGAATTTTTGCGAGGCGATTACCGAACGCATAGAGACGACGGTCGCATTTTTATTGGGCACTTCGATCCCGATGGTGCCTTTGCCGGGTATCGGTGCTATGATACGGATTCCCAATGCAGAAAGCGAAAGTGCGATGTCATCTTCCAGGTTTTTGATTTTTGAGATCCTTATACCGGCATTTGGTACGATTTCGTATAAAGTCACGGTAGGACCAATGGTGGCCTTAATGCTGGCAATCCCGATACTGTAATTGTTTAGTGTCTCTACGATTTTGTTCTTGTTGTCCTCAAGTTCTTCTTGGTTGATGGTTATGCCTTCGGAGTCGTATTTTTTCAATAAGTCCAGTGGCGGAAACTGGTATTTGCTCAACTCCAGGGTAGGGTCGAACAGTCCGAAATCTTCTACCAATTTGTTCGAAAGGTTGTCGGTTTCTGATTTTTCTTCGGCTATTTCTTCTATTTCGATGGCTACATCATTGTCCACAGTTTTTGGTTGTTCCGGTTTGTCTTCGGGTGTTTCGGTTTCGAGATGGATGGTTTTGGGATCCGGTTTGGGTGCGGTTGTCACCGGAATGTTGGTTGTGGGCGAAAGGTCAAAGGCCGATTTTATATCTTCGGCTTCTGCGGTTAGGTCGTTGTCAATTGGGATGTAGTGGTCATCGTCGGTTATAGGTCGGAAACTTTCATCTTTAAATTCTTTTTTTGCTGATTTAAAAAGGCTTACAAAATGTTGCCCGGTAATTTTAAAACGGATGGCAAAATAGCTGATTAGCCCAAAAAGCAGCAGTAATGCCGTGCCGATGGCTCCGATATAATCTTGGAAGAAACTGTTAATCTCAAAACCAATGGTACCTCCAAGCGCATCAAATTGATGGGTAAAAAAACCAAAGAAAATGGATAACCAGATGACAATAAGTGTGCCCCAGATCCAATAACTGAAAAGTTTGTTTTTCTTCAGGTCGAGGGTGACATAGATGCCCGATAAGAATACCAATCCGGAAAAAATGAATGACCCAATGCCAAATCCTCGGGTGATGAACAGGTCGCTGACCCATGCGCCAAGCTTGTTAAGCCAGTTTTCGGCCTTGACATCACGCGAGGCAAGCTCTGTTAATGTACTTTGGTCTGCTTTTCCGGTAAAGAAGAACGACAGAAAGGCGATAAACATCAAAATTCCAAGTATGGTAAGAAAACTCCCAAGGATCAATTTTTGTTGGCTTGTGAGTTTAAAACTTGGTTTTTTGAGTTTGGTATCTTTGGTACTTTTTGTTTGGGTTTGCTTCTTCGCCATCAATGCCTGGTTAGATTGGAACAAAAATACAAATTTATACAGGTTGACCGTAGTGTGTTATCGATAAAAAAACAAATCATTCAAAAATCTAACTTTTTTGTTTGGTCATAAGTCCACAGATAGTTTTTCTTCTAAAAAATAAGTAGGATTCTGCAGAAGATGAATGTTTTGCATTCAATGGTGTTCATGGAATCTTTAAACATTTTGTTAATTTAATACGAAAAGGCACATCTGTGGTTGCAAATATAATGTACTATTGGTACAGCATCAAACGTTTTTTGGGTTGTAGTTCGTATGTTTTATTTGGTGTGTTTGCAAAAATTATTTGGTAAAAGTTTTGGGTTATCGGCTTTGCAAGCGTTTCAAAAAAACTTTGGAATGTAAATAATCATGGCAACAATAACGGCAGCAACCGAAGAAATGAACACGGCCCCGGCGGCAATATCCTTAATGCGGCCAATGCTTTCGTGAAGCCCGGGATGCACAAAATCGGCAATGTATTCTATGGCCGTGTTGATGCCTTCTATGCTCATTACCAGGCCTATCATGGCTACTTGAAACATCCATTCGGTAGTTGAAATCTCAAAATAGAACCCTGCCAATGTCACAACAATAGCAATGAAAAGTTGTATCTTGATACTGGATTCCGTCTTGCACAAATAAAGTGCGCCGTTAAAGGCATATCGTATGCTTTTGAGTCGGTTGACGAGGAACGAATCTTTTTTTTGTTGCATAAGCCATTATTGCAAAGCATTTATTGCAGCTTGATAATTGGGCTCATCTACCGTTTCTTCTACCTGTTGTGTGTGTACGATATTTCCGTTTTTGTCGATGACCACGATGCAGCGCGAAAGTAACCCTTCCAATGGGCCGTCCACAAAATCCAATCCATAGGTTTTTCCAAAATTACCGTTTTTGAAATCGGAAAGGCATACCACGTTGTTCAAGCCTTCAGCGGCACAAAACCTTGAAAAGGCAAATGGTAAATCCCTCGAAATGCAAAGCACTTTGGTATCGGGAAGTGCGCTTGCTTCTTTGTTGAACTGGCGCACTGAAGCCGCACAAGTGCCAGTATCCACGCTTGGGAAAATGTTGAGTACAAGTTTGTGGCCGTCAAAATCTTTGAGGGATTTGGAGGAAAGGTCGGTTGCTGTTAGATTAAAATCCAAGGCTTTGCTGCCGTTTTTGGGCAGGTTGCCGGACGTGTTTATTTTATCTCCGTGGAGTGTTACGGTTGCCATAATATCTATTTTTAAAGTGAACGTTAAAATTAAGTAATATTTTAAATCAAAACCATTAAAAAAAACATAATTGTTGAAAAAGCTCTGATATGGAATCTGCGCCAATGTAGATAAAATTAGTATTATTGCCACCGTTAACCATTGATGATGCTCACATCCATAGATTTGTTTTCCGGTTGCGGTGGGATGACCCTCGGGTTTGCCTGGGCCGGCTTTGATTCCGTTCTGGCTTCAGACATCGATGAAAACTGCCTCCAGACTTTTACTTCGAATTTTCCCGATACGCCATTTCTTTGTGGTGACCTGTCTTCATTCAAAAAAGAAGATTTTGATAAGCACCTCAATGGTCGAAAAATCGATGTTATCATCGGAGGACCGCCATGCCAAGGTTTTAGCCTTGCCAACAAGAGGCGCAACCAAATTGCCGACGATCCGCGCAACAAACTTTTTTACGAATTTGTAAAAACCATTGTTTGGTACAATCCACGGGCCTTTGTTATGGAAAACGTCAAAGGACTTCTGTCAATGCAATCTGGTGGTGTTATCAAGGAAATACTGAAAGTTTTTGAAAATGCAGGAGAATTTGGTTACTGTGTGGAGTATAAAATTTTGAAGGCTTCCGATTATGGAGTTCCGCAATCAAGAGAAAGGGTCATTATCATTGGGATAAGGAAAGATTTGGACTGTGCGCCCGTTTTTCCCGAAAAATCCTCGGAAAACGAAGTTACCGTTGAAGCGGCCATTTCAGACCTTCCGAGAATTGAGGCAGGAGAGGGCGGCGAAATGATGCCTTACGGTCTGGAACCGCAGAACGACTACCAAAAAATGATGCGCAAAAATTCCAGAGCGGTCTTTAACCACGTAGCCATGAAGCACACTCAACGGTTGGTAGAACGTTTTAAGGCCATTGCCCCAGGAAAAAATCTTCTGGATGTTTGGGATACGCACGGAGCGGTCCAGCGTGGCAATCCACAGAAAAAATCGACGATAAAATTCAGCCAGAACAACCAGCGGCTGTTTGCCGATAGGCCAGCACCCACAATAGCGGCCAGTTTTCAGAGTAATTTCATACATCCGCATCTGCATCGCAACTTTACCGCCAGGGAAGGTGCACGATTGCAATCGTTCCCAGACGATTTTATTTTTAAAGGGATGCGCACCAAAATGAGCTGGGAAAAGGGATTGAGCCAGTACCAGCAGATAGGCAATGCCGTACCGCCACTAATGGCTTATGAAATAGCCAAAACCTTAAAAGGTGTTTTGGAAAACAATGAATAACGATTTTTGAAATTGAAATTCGCAGTTCCTTCTCACTTTTTTCTCTTTTTGCTTTAGTGCCAACTGTAATCAGTGATCCGGCTCTTGTTTAGTTGCCTAACCACAAAGTGTGTGTAATTGAACGGGATCAGTTGTTTGAAAATTAAATCCTGCAGCCACTCTATAAAAGCAACTGCAGGATATACGATGTTTGTCACCCTCCAGGGCCTGCACTTCCCCCGGCAGTGGTAACCATGGATGAGGTAGTAAACGTGGTGCCGCTTGTTGCGCCGCTTTTATTATAAGTTCCACTGGTGTACAAGCCGTTGAACGTTGTCCCGCCGGAAACCGATCCCCCGGTATATACGGTATAGGATGTACCGGATTCCAACTTGGGACTTGTAAATATCATAGTGTTGTAGGTGCGGGGGATTAAAAAAGTAAGAGCTTCTGCCGAGCCATCTGTAGCTTCAATGTGAAAAAGCTGATTGGCCGACCCTCCGCCAAGCCGAACGGACCTTTGGGTGCTAACATTGGCCGTTGGCATACTGGTAGCACCTCCGATGCCTATGGCAATCCCACCTGTAATCTTAAAGGTATTGTTGTCGCAATCAATCCCACCTTCCGGGGCACCTGACCCTACGGAAATTGTTGTCCCTCCGGTAATGGTCAGCGTTCCGTTTGAATCGATACCATCGTTGGTGCTACTGTACACATACAGTTCACCACCATTAATATACAGAGCGGTACCGGCATTAAGACCATCATCGTAGGCATTAATGTTAATGGTTCCATCATTTATGGTCAATGTGCTTTTGCTTTCAATGCCTTCCCCTTCGGTGGTGTTAATGGTAAAGGTGCCGCCGTTAATGGTCACATAAGGATCTATGGTATCGTCTGTTGTGTATGATGCCGCAATACCGTCATCACCAACATTTAGTGTAAAGTCGCCGTCGTTGATCACGATGTAGCCTTCTTCACATTCGATTCCGTCACTGGTGGCGGTAATGTTTAAGGTGCCGCCATCTGCAATAAAGGCATCATTGGTATGGATCCCGTCTTTTACTGCACCAGTAATAGTTATATTGCCACTCCGGATACGAATATAGTCGTCGCTCACGATGCCATGTTTGTAATTTCCTTTTACCGTAAGCGCTCCGCTGCCGCTGAAGATCATCTGTCCTTCACTGAAGAACGTTCCTTTCATATCTTCATCATCGCTGGTGACATAAGTTGTTCCATCGGTCAGGGTATTGGTGGTATTATCCGCCAGCACAATAAAGGATCTTTTTCCAGACTGGATGTTAATGGCCGGGCCGTCATTGTTGGTAATATTGGCGCCATTTAAGGTGAGCTTAAACTTATTGTCACTATAAATTTTTACCGAACCGTTAGTGGTAGTACCCGAGACTTCATAAGCCACTTCTGCCACGGTCGAGGTGATGGTAATGTCATCACCGTCCTGAACAATAGCGACTCCTGAAGATTCAAGCGGGTTATCAATCGTAGTGGTTGTGCCAAATGCAATGGAAACCGTGTTGCTAAATGTGGAATTTTCAACCAGGTCGTTGGCATTATACGCACTATCAGTATTGCCCTCCACAGCCGAACTGGTTGTAGATACCTCTAATATCTGAACAGAGTCTGTAGAATTTACATCTACTGTATCATCGTCTTGAGAGCAGGACGAGGAGACAACTGAAATGACGATGCCTGTTGCCAGGGCCGCTATGAACCTGTAGTTCATAAAGTGAATTCTTTTTGTCATGATTTTGATTTTAGTTCATAATATTTGAAAAATTTATAATACAAGATTAAAATATTTGGTTGATGGGGTGGCAATGAAATAGACCAACACGGTAAACATATAGACGAAGCCATAAATAAAATGTTAAAAAAGGCTTTTGGGGTTAAATGATATAACTTAAAACTCGATCTTGGCTTCCTATATTGTGCAAATAATATTTCGGTTAATCAATAAAAGGCTAATTGTTTGAAACGTAGGGTTTTTAATCCAGATATTGAACTCATCTTAACTTTATTAACCAATTAAAAAAGTCAGGACGAGTTCATTGTGCTACCTGAATATCGAACATCAGGAATAAGGATTTATCAATTTTTTAATTGCGTTGAGCGGTTGCCCATTTCATCCTGTACAATGGGTTAGAGATAATCAAGTTGTTCGGTTATGCCGATACGTGCAGTAATTGGCCGTCAAGTTGCCACGCTAAAAATTCGGTCGGAGACGCGGTTGGGTGACAGCTTGTTTAGGTTGTTTAACAGTGTCAAAAGATGGAGGTTTGTCTGAAATGCTACATACTTTTTTCGTCCAGGAATTTCATGAATTCGGTTCGATATTGTTCACCAATGGTAATGCGTTGGTCTTTGATAATGACCTGACTGCGTTCAATATGGTCGATTTTGTCCAAAGCTATAATGAACGAACGATGGATTCGCATAAAACGATCCGTCGGTAATTTATCCTCCAGCTTTTTCAAACTGATCAAGGACAATACCGGTCGGGGAGCGGTGGTTAAATATACTTTTGCATAGTCTTTCATCCCTTCCACATAAATAATTTCTGAAAGATTAATTTTGAGCTGTAAGTATTCTGATTTTAAAAAAATGTAATCTTCATCGGCTTTGTTTTTGGGAACGACTTTTTCTTCCACACGGCTTTTGGCTTTGGTGGCCGCAGTGAGGAACTCCGAATAATCTATCGGCTTGAGCAAATAATCAATGGCATTCACTTTGTAACCCGATATGGCATATTGTTCAAATGCGGTGGTGAAGATAATCATGATATCCGGAGGAAGTACTTTGGATAATTCCAGCCCGGTTAAATCCGGCATTTGAATATCCAAAAAAATTAATTGTGGTGCTTCGTTATTTTGCAAATAATCGAGAACTTCCAATGGGCTGTTGAAGGCCCCAACAATTTTTAAGAAGGGTGTTTTTTCTGCATAACGCACCAACTGGTTGAGTGCTGCGGGCTCATCATCTACTATGATACAGCTAAGCGATTCTGTCATTGTGCTGGGCTTTGGAGGTTAATCTGTAATTCAGTTTCAAATTGTCCGTTGGTGATAGTTGTGTAAAAACTGTGTTTGTCCGGATACAGTATAGCCAATCTTTTTTTAAGATTATCCAGTCCGATACCCGAACCACTTAAGTCATGTTTCGGTTTTGGGAAATCGGGATTTCTCGATATAAAGATAAGTTTTTTAACATTAGTTATCTGGAGACCAAAATAAATATCGCTGGCTTTTTTGGAAGATACTCCGTGTTTGAAAGCGTTCTCTACCAGAGAAATAAATAACAATGGTGCGATATGGATATCGGGGATGGAGGGAGGGAAATCCGTAGTCACATTTGTAGTATCGGTCAGTCTTACCTGCATTAGAGCTATGTATTTGTTCAAAAAATCCAATTCCTCTTTTAGTGAAATGGTGGGCATATCTGAAGCCCGCAGCAAGTAGCGCATCAGGCGGCTCAAGCTATGGATGGAGTCTCGAGCCTTTTCGGGCTCTGTTTCTATCAGCGAATAGATATTATTGAGCGCATTAAAGAAAAAATGGGGCTGTAACTGAAATTTGAGCGTTTGCAGTTCTGCCTGCAATTTGGTGTTTTCTGCCTCTGTTCGATAGATTTCTAAATTGGTTAACCTTTTTCCTGATCTAATGGCAATGGCAAATGCGATGGGAATGAGATAAATTAAGAAATCGGAGTACCAGATAAATGCAATAGGAGGCCCTTTGCGCCCATCTTCAGGTGAATTTAAAAAACCACTGGTGAATATTTCGTGCTTGATCCAATATAACAGAGCAAAAAGACACAAATTAATTGCGATGAAAACCAGCCATTTTTTGTGTTTGAACAGGATGCGTTCTACAGCCCAAAGATAGTTGGAATAAAAGATGATGGCCATAAAAAACAATTGCAACCAATACATCAATGCAATTTCCCTTATCCCGAGGTCGGTGCCCGAGCTCAAAGCTACGGGGATAAAAAATAGCATCACCCATATCAGTACATGAATGGCAATTTCTATCCGGCTTTTATAATACCTGTTCTTACTCATAACGTAAAGCTTCTATCGGGTCTAAAGCTGCTCCCTTTCTGGCGGGATAATAACCAAAGAAGATTCCCGTAAAGGTACAAACCAAAAAAGAAATTACAATAGAAAAAACCGTAACTGATACCGGCCATCCGATAACCGTAGAAACAAAGTAAGTTGCCGAAAGCCCCAGAACAACCCCCAATACGCCACCGGTAATACTGATCAATACAGACTCTATAAGGAACTGCAGCAGTATAGAACTTTCAGTTGCCCCAATAGCCATACGCAAACCTATTTCGCGTGTTCTTTCCTTTACCGAAACATACATGATGTTCATGATGCCTATACCGCCAACAAGCAGTGAAATGCTTGCTATGGCGACCAACAAGATAGTCAGCATCTCGCTGGTAGAGCTAAAAGTCGTAATCAGCTCCTGTTGCGAGAACACATTAAAATCATTGTCAAGATACTCGGGAATCTTGTGAGTCTTTTCCAGAATGGCAGTTACTTCTTTTACAGCTTCTGTAGCCTGGTCTTCACTAATGGCCGAAGCGACGATAGATTGGAGATAATTTTGGGCCAGGATTCTTTTTTGAACCGCTGTATAGGGAGCCAGAATAATATCGTCTTGGTCTTGCCCAAAAGTGCTCTCGCCTTTTTCTTCCAATACACCGATGACGGTAAAAGGAGTGGAATTGTAACGAATGATTTTTCCTATCGGATTTTCGTCTGTTCCAAAAAGATTTTCCTGAACGGTTTTACCAATTACAGCCACCTTGGCTATCCGATCTACGTCTTCATCGGTAAACATCGCACCGCGCTCCAATCCCCATTCCCTGATATCGGTATATTCGGGAGAAACCCCGTAAATACTGGTAGCCCAGTTGTTGGAGCCGGCTATAACCTGTCCGTTTCCGCTGACCAAGGGTGATACGGCCTTGAGCATAGCGGCTTCTTTCAAAGCTTCATAATCGGTAAGTTTCAAGGTTTGCATGCTGCTGAGGTCGCGGACCCCACCGGGCATCATACCCGCACCCGGTCTTATGGTAATCATATTGGCACCCATTTTGGATATATTTTCTTTGATGCTTTCTTTGGAGCCTTCGCCTATGGCCAGCATGGCGATTACCGCTGCCACACCAATGATAATACCCAGCATGGTTAATACGGCCCTGATTTTGTTGAGCAGAATGGCCTTCCAGGCTATTTTTGATAAATTGACAATATTCATTTCCTTATAATTTTAGTTAATTTCTGGCAGTAAAGCCAATTCAGCCTTCGCAAAAAGACGATTTTGTACCTTGCTGTCCTGTGTAATAATTCCATCTTTCAGGACAATGGTTCGTTTACTAAACTGGGCAATATCGGGCTCGTGGGTTACAAATCCAATGGTGATGCCGTTATCATTCAACTCCTGGAAAATTTCCATCACCTCATAGGAAGTGCGGGTATCCAGATTACCGGTGGCTTCGTCAGCAAGTATAATTACCGGATTGTTTACCAGCGATCGGGCAATGGCCACACGCTGCTGCTGACCACCGGAAAGCTGACTGGGCACATGTTTCATCCTGCTTTCCAGGCCTACACGTTTTAGGGCTTCTGCAGCTCGGTGTCTTCTTTCTTCCGCAGACACTTTCGGATTGTACAATAATGGCAGTTCTACATTTTCGATTGCTGTGGTTCGTGCCAACAGGTTATAAGATTGAAAAATGAAACCTATTTTTTGATTTCTAATTCCGGCCAATTCCTTTTTTGAAAGACTGTTTACATTAATTCCGTCCAATAAATAATCGCCCTCTGATGGTTTGTCCAAACAACCCAATATATTTAGCAGGGTGGATTTTCCCGAACCGCTTGACCCCATGATGGTAACAAAATCACCCGGCAATATTTCCAGACTCACACCCCGAAGGGCATGCACGATTTCATCGCCCATCTTGAAGTTTCTGTGGAGATCTTTTATTTCAATAATTGCATTTTTCATGATTTCAAAATTTATTGTGCACTGGCTTTTTTGTTTTCTCTTTTTGGTGGTGTAGGCATAAAAGGACTGCTTCCGTTTGAATCACTATTCGATGCATTCGCTACAACTCCACTTTCCATACTCAACACTACCTGGTCGCCTTGCTTTAAGCCATCGGTTACTTCTACCTGAATACCATTGCTTGTTCCCGTGGTTATTTCTTTCTCGATCAAGCTACCATCGCTTTCCTTCAACCAAACGACTTTTTTTCCGGTTCGGTTGGTCGATGGTTCTGGTATATTTTTGGTTATTTTGTTTTGTGAATAATAGAGGCTCAACAATTCCATATCGGGGACAAAATTCAATGCCTGTTGTTCAACCGCCAGTACATCATTGCGTTCCAAGGTATAAATAGTGACGGTGGCAGTTAGTCCAGGTTTTAACTTTTTATCAGGATTATCTGCATCTATAATAACAGTGTAGGTAACGACATTTGAAGTTGTCGTAGCACCAAGCCTTACCTGTCTCACTTTTCCCGAAAACTGTTCTTCCGGATAGGCATCTACGGTAAACGAAACGCGTTGTCCCTCTTTTACTTCACCTATATCTGCTTCATCCACGTCGGCCTCGACCTGCATCTTATTGATGTCTTTGGCAATGGTAAATAAAGTGGGCGTACTCATGGAAGCAGCTACTGTTTGACCTTCTTCCACTTCCTTTGTAATAACAATCCCATCGATTGGCGAATAAATACTAGCATAACCTAAATTTGATTTTGCTTGAGTGAGTGCCGTTCTGCGCTGTGCTACAGTGGCGGCCGCATTGTTTTTCTGATAAGTGGCTTGTTCATAATCGGCTTTGCTAATGACACCTGCATCGTACATGTTTTGCTGCCTTGTAAAATTTAGTTGGTAATATTGATGTTCATTCAGTGCGGCATTGTATGCTGCCTCTGCATTCTCAACGGATTGCAGCAAGGTCGTTTTATCGAGTTCGGCCAAAAGCTGTCCTTTTTTTACTTCACTGTTGTAGTCCACATAGATTTTGCTGACCAATCCGGATACTTGGGTACCTACTTCTACCTCATCAACAGGAGTCACTGTACCAGTAGCCGTTACGGATGTTACAATAGAAGTTGGTTGAACTTCTGTGGTTTGCAAACCAATCACCTTTGCCTGACCATTGCCAAGCAATAGAAATGCAGTATAGGTTATGATAATTACTGCCACTGCTATTAAAGAATATTTAAAATACTTGTTCATGATATTGATGATATTAATTGTTTATTTAGTTCAATAATTTTGATTGCCCTGATAAAAATTTAAAAGAGCAGTATATAATGCTGTGAGGTATTCTGTTTGCAATAAAGTTTGTTCTGCATTCAAGAAATTACTTCTGCTCACTGTGAGTTCTGTTGCGGTCAGACTTCCGTATTCAAATTTTTTGCGAGCCAGTTCATAAGATAATTCTGCATTATCTCGCGCCACTTTGGCTGATTCCTGTTGTGCTTGGTTGGCTATGGCGTTTTGCCATGCTGTTTCTATATTGGAATAAAGTGATTTGCCTACGGCAATCTTGTCCAATTTATTTTGTTCTATTTCTATTTTAGTCAATGCAACATTGGTTTTGTTCTGATTCTTGGAGAAAATAGGGATGCTTAATGTCAGGCCTGCCTGTGGACTGAAATTATTGCGCAATTGCGTGTTGTAGCTGTAATCCAGTGAGTTTGTATATCCGCTACTCAATCCCGCACTCAATGAAAGCGTAGGTTTGTAGCCTGCTTTGGATATCGATAGTTCTTTTTCCAAGATTTCACCCTGTACATCATATAATTTCAGGTCGGGCAAAAAGTTGGTTACTGCTTCAAATACAGTCTGTTTGTCCGGAATCACGGATTGCATCTCTGAAAGTGCCACGGGTTGAATCTGAAAATCCACATCAGGATCCAGTTCCAGCAATTGCTTTAGTTTCAATACTTGTTGATCGTATTGGTTTTTAGCACTAATGACGGCATATTGTGCCGCGGCGAACTGGGTTTTCAGATCGGCCAATTCCAATTGTGCGATGGCACCATTGTTATATTTAATTTGTGCCTGTTGCATTTCCTCTTCGGCGGTTTCCAGTGCATTTTGGGCAATGGTAATACCTTCGGCATAATAGAGCGATTGGAGGTAGTTCTGAATAACGTCCAGCACGATATTGTTTTCTGCTTGTTGTTGATACAGTTCACTCTGGTTCACCAGCAATTCGTTTTGTTCAATTTGCAGGTTGAGTTTATTGCCTTGATAGAGTGTTATCTGACTTGAAACACCGTAACTGTTTGAAATAATGGATTGATTGATAAAGTTGCTGGTAATTGGGTCAATCGAATTGCCATTGGAAAAATTAAGTCCAGCCGACGCGGATACCGATGGCAATCTGTTGTATTTCTGTTGCGAAAGGTTTGCCTCACTTGTCTGTTGGTCCAACACTGTTTTCTTCACTTGGATGTTATTGTCCAGAGCATAGTTGATACTTTCCCGAAGACTCCACATTACCGATCCCTTTATGGGTTCTGTATCTTGTGCTTTTGCGTAGATACTACTCATTAGCATTAGTGTGATGATTAAGTTTTTCATGTCGATTTCAATTTTATACACTGCAAAGTTTGATGAAATTGTTAGCCCTATAAAACCAAATGGAAGTTCAATGGCATTTTCAAGACGAAACACCATTTTTTATAGATGAAAAAAAATAGTCCTTAATGAGGCTATGAAAAGCGCTTATGCACTGTTTGACACGTATTTACATTCAAAAATGGATTCGTCGATATAATTCAGAGTTTAAGCGATGCAATATCTGGAAATGTCTATTTTGTTTCGTATTAAAGATTAATAACAACTTACTTTGTGTGTATAATAACCTCAAAATCAAAAAAAGATGAAAACTTTAAGTATTCTAACAAAAGACTGGAAAGGAGGCAATGATATTGGCTTATTCCTATTGCGTTTCGTGGCCGGTATAGCACTAATGTACGGGCATGGATTTGAGAAACTTTCTGTCATTCTCTCCGGACAGGAAATTAATTTTATGGACCCTATTGGTATCGGAGCAGTGCCTTCCTATTATTTAGCAGGATTTGCTGAAGGTATTTGTACTATTTTCGTGGTAGGCGGATTGTTTTCAAGATTTGCCACTGCCATATTATCTGGTAATTTTATCGTTGTATTGTTTTTCCATCTAACGGCAGGTCACGGATTTGACACTTTGGAATTGGTATTCTTTTATTTGGTATCCTTTATTGTGCTAACCCTTACCGGCCCTGGGAAAATCTCATTGGACCATTGGTTGCTTAAAAGAAGTAAATTTTCATAGCAAGCACGTGTAGTTTCGCAACTTTCCATAAGAGTTAGCGTAACTTCCGGATATCATTAAAAAAGCGATTACATTGAACTGTAATCGCTTTTTTTTTCGGATTGGTGCTTTCGGTTTGTTCTTTTATCTTTTCTTTCAATTTATACTAAAAGTGAAGGAGCATCCTTCACGCAGTAAACCCGTTTTAATAGCACTTATTTTTTTGGCTTTTTATAAATATCGTTTCCGTCGGTCAGCCAATCCAAACTAAAATTCAGGAAGTACATTTTATAGGGTACACTTTCATCCTCTTCAACATAAACACCTATGGTGCCATCGTGCAGAATGGTAATGGAAGAGTAGGCCGATTCTCCTTTACAGATTGTTTTCTTTACTGGCCAGCTCGTCCCTTCGTCATAGCTTACCCACATGGTAACATTCGTTCGGTTTTTGGCATTGGGCAAGGTGTGTAAAATCCTGTTTTTATCGTACCCATCCAGTGTGGAAGTATATCTTATTATATCGGCATCACAGGCATTGCCCCAAATCTCTGTCCATGATTTTTTTTCTCCCCAGGTCTGGCCTCGATCGGTAGATTTTGCCCAAAGCCGGTTTCCGGTAGTCCGGCTGCTCAATAATATGGTTCCGTCATTCAGTTCGACCGCTTTGGCTTCATCGCCTCCATCCATCGCTTTTTCAGATACTTTCCAAGTTTCCCCTTCGTCATCCGAATAAGCGATATAATTGTTGAGTTTGTGATTTTCCAATGATTCCCTGACCACCATAACCACCATAATGCGACCGTCGCGAAGCGTTAGACCTTGCCCGGAACTAAAAAATGAAGCTTGCCAAGTTTTACGAACAGAATCGTCGCAATGAGCTCCATACAATTGATTGGTAATCTCTCTGGGAGCCGACCATGTTTTTCCATTGTCGGTGCTTACACTCATAAAATGACCTTGGGGAATTTCGGAAGTCGAATTCCATAAACCAACGCCTCCCACAAAAAGCGCAATCAGTTTTCCCGAATTGGTCTTGATTATATTCACATCGCCAAAACCTTTGTTTCTACCTTTTCCCTGTGCTACCGTAACAGGCTCTGACCATGTTTTACCGTTATCGGTGCTTCTTTGTGTGATAACATCAATATCTTCCGGCAAGTCCACACTGTTGAACTTTCTTTTATCCGTAAGAATGACCAGAGCGTCATCGTCGGCTGTGATAATTGCCGGGATACGATAATTTTTTGAACCATAATCGCCAGGGGCAAGTACCAAAACCCGCTTCAAAAGCACCTCGCGACTTCCATCAGGATTACCATTTGCAAGTGTAAAATCCTGATTATTAATCTTTATTGAAAGTAAAGAAGCATCAATTTTATGACCTTCGTTTGCTTTTTCCGACACATCGACCGCTATCCAAATATGATTAACTCCCTGTTCAAGTGTTCCATTGGTCTTTGCCTTGATGATTCCTTTCGAAGCCCTGGATGTTGCCAGCAATTCACCGGAAGGATTTCTGGGGTCAAAGCTATCCGAGTTTCCGGTATTGTAAATCTTGATGGCCTTAATGTCTTTTACATTCGTTGTTCCCTCAAGGTTTAATCTAATTTCTGAAACAGTCATGTGGCCTTCGCCCTGGATGGTGACGACCGCGTGAAGAATGGGTTCATTTTTATTGCCCTTGCCCGTATAATTATCATCTTGAAAGACTTGGACAGAATCTATCTTTACAAAAGAATCAATGCTTTTTGTTTGTGCTGTTGCCCAAGTTAAATTTAGGTAAACCAGTATTAAAGTGAAGATTTGCTTTTTCATCTGAATATCTGTTTTTTGGGATATAAATTCCGATTTTAAAATTATTTGCAAAAACCGAGTAAAATAAAAAGGAATTTACAAAAAAATGTAAAAAGTTGATTGTCCGTTGTGAAGGAAAAATTATAGCGATAAGCGAACCTATCAATATAAATATTGTCCTTCGGAGATTGAACGAAATAAATAAAAGCTTCCTCAATAACCGCTCAATCCTAACCTATCAACGCAATACCGCTCCAAGTTCTTTCTCAAAGTTGGTCTTCAATCGTTCCATTACCTTGTCTATTTTGCTGTCGGTCAGGGTGCTTTGTTCGTCTTGGAGTATGAAGCTCACGGCGTAACTTTTTTTGCCGTTCGGAAGGTTTTTACCTTGATATACATCAAAAAGGTCAACATCTTTTAGGAGCTTTCGCTCGGTTTGCATGGCGATGTTGTCTATTTGCTCAAAGGTAATATGCTCATCGAGGAGTAAAGCAAAGTCGCGACGCACTTCGGGATATTTTGGAACTTCCCTGAACTTGATTTTCTGGTTTTTGGCGTTCAACAGGATTTTGTCCCAATCAAAATCAGCAAAAAGTACTTCTTGTTCAATCCCAAAGTGTTTAAGGATTTTTTTCTGTACCAACCCCATCTGTACCAATCGATCATTGCCAACCGAAACCGTCAAACCTTCGCTGAAAAGATCGCTTTCAATTGGCGAAACACTGCGTTTTTGCAATCCCAAACGTTCCAAAACGGATAGGGCGGTGCCTTTTAGAAAGAAAAAACTGCTGGGTTGGGACAAAGTGTTCCAACGCTGTTTCGCCTTGTTGCCCGTAACAAATAATGACAGGTGTTTATGTTCTGCTTTGTTGCCGTTATAATCGTGATAGGTTTTGCCAAATTCAAACAGTTTCAGGTCATAATTCTGCCTGTTGAGGTTTCTTGAAATACTTTCGAGACCGGAAAACAGCATGCTTTGGCGCATCACTCCCAAATCGCTGCTCAAAGGGTTTAGCATGGCTACGTTGTGCGCTTCTTTCAGTTGGGTACTGAATTGCAAATAGTTGGCAGTGGTCAAGGAGTTGGACATCATCTCAAAAAAGCCCTGTGATACCAATTGGCCTGCGATGACATTCTGAAGTTTATGGTCGTCAAACCGTGATGTATTGGATATGCTCGCGTTGAGTTTTTCGGTTGTCTTTACATTGTTATAGCCATATACCCGCAGGATTTCTTCAATGACATCGACCTCACGGGTCACATCGTTTCTGTAGGGCGGGACCATAAGTCCCAGACTGGTTTCTGTCACACTGTTGATTTTAATGTCCAATGACATGAGGATTCGTTTGATGACCTCGCGGGGAAGTGCTTCGCCAATCAGCCTTTGGGCATTGTCAAAATTCAAACGCACTTGGGCGTCCTCTATTTTTTTCGGATAGATGTCTATGACATCGCACGAAATTTCGCCGCCTGCGATTTCCGTGACCAACAAGGCCGCTCGCTTGAGGGCGTACTCTGTGATATTGGGGTCAATGCCACGTTCAAACCTAAAGGAAGCATCGGTACTGAAACCGTGCCTTTTGGCAGTTTTTCTGATGCTCACAGGATTAAAGTATGCACTTTCGATAAAAATGTTCCTTGTTTCTTTTGTGACTCCGGATTCCAGGCCTCCCATCACCCCGGCGATGCCAATTGGTTTTTCAGAATCGCAAATCATGAGGTCTTCTTCGTGGAGTTCTACGGTGCTTCCGTCAAGTACGGTAAACTTTGTGCCTTTTGGCAATGTTTTGACCACCACTTTGTTGCCGCTTATTTTTGAGGCATCAAAAGCATGCAGGGGTTGGCCGAGCTCGTGGAGTACGTAATTGGTAATGTCAACGACGTTGTTTTTTGGTGTTAAGCCGATGGCCTTCAGTCTGTTTTGGAGCCATATGGGCGATTCTGCCACTTTAATGCCCGAAACCGTTACGCCACAATAACGGGGTGCCAAATCTTTGTTGGCAATCTCCACGTCTATTTTCAACATTCGGCTGTCTATATGGAACGCACTTACCGATGGTGTAATGAGTTCTGGGTTTATTTCTCTTTGTATCAATCCGGTGCGAAGGTCTCGGGCAGTCCCTAAATGGCTCATGGCATCGGCGCGGTTTGGTGTCAGTCCAATTTCAAACACTTCATCATTCTCTATTTCAAACACTTTTGAAACCGGTGTTCCTACTGGCAAATTTTCATCAAGCAACATAATGCCTTCGTGCGAAGTGCCAAGGCCAAGTTCATCTTCTGCGCATAGCATGCCGTGGCTGTCCTCGCCTCGTATTTTTCCATTTTTTATGGTCCAGGCTTCGCCTTCGGCAGTATATAATGTCGTGCCAACGGTAGCCACAGCCACTTTTTGCCCGACGGCCACATTGGGAGCGCCACAAACAATTTGGAGCGCCGCGCCAGAACCTACATTGACCGTCGTAACTTTGAGCCGGTCCGCATTGGGATGCTGTTCACAGGTCAAAACTTCCCCTACCACAACGCCTTGCAATCCGCCTTTTACAGATTGGTACTTTGTGATGCCTTCCACCTCAAGGCCCAGATCTGTAAGGAGTTCTGCTGTTTTTTCTGCAGGCCAATTAATGTTGACGAACTGTTTGAGCCAATTATATGATATTTTCATGTTGTTAACAAAATAAGGGCGTAAAGATAAGTGATAGGAAACAGGAATGAAAATGCTAAATATTTTTATTTGTGCGATTTTTATTATTAATTTTTATTTTTGAAGGCTATTAAATCAATATATGAGGCTAATTTTCTGTGTTTTTTTATTTTTTTTCGTGTTATCGTGCAATCACGATTATTTGGCTAAACCCATAAAATCAGGTATTTGGCGAGGCGAACTCGTCATTTCTGAAACAGAGGTGTTGCCATTTAATTTTGAGGTAACTGCCAAGAGGGCAATTAAGATTTACAATGGTGAAGAGATTATTTTTGTTGATGATATGACCTACGGCAAAGATTCCGTGACCATTAGAATGCCGGTTTTTGAAAGTTATTTTGTGTTGAAATACGATGACACCTTGATATCTGGACATTACAACAATGACGGTCTCGGACGTTCCATACCCTTTGTGGCCAGATGGGGCGTTACACAACGTTTTGATGTTTCGCAAGACAATCCCTATCATGATATATCGGGACGGTGGGAAACGACTTTTGCCAAAGACGATGGAGCCGCCGCCGCTTTGGGAATTTTTTCCCAAAATGGAAATAAGGTTACGGGAACGTTCAGGTCAATAACTGGCGATTACCGATTTTTGGAAGGTGTTGTGGATGGTGACCAACTGAAGCTTTCCGCTTTTGATGGTTCTCACGCTTATCTCTTTGTTGCTGCCGTGACCGATAGTACGATGAGCGGTACTTTTTATTCCGGTAACCATTACACCGATACTTTTTCTGCTAAACGCAACGATGTCTATGAACTCCCCGAAGCCGACAGCCTTATGTTTTTAAAGCCCGGTTATGAAAACATATCGTTTTCGTTCCCGGACAGTAATGGCAATATGGTTTCGCTCGATGACGCACGTTTTCAGGGCAAAGTTACCATTGTGCAGATTATGGGTACATGGTGCCCGAATTGTCTGGACGAAAGCAGATATTTTTCGGATTTCTATAATGAAAACAATGACAAGGACATAGAATTTGTTGCTCTCGCTTTTGAATATGCCAATACCCCAGAAGCTGCATTTAAAAGTATTGATCGGCTTAAAAATGATGTTGGCATCAATTACCCGGTACTATTGGCACAGTACGGTACTACGGACAAGACCATTGCGCAAGAAAAGCTGCCGATGCTTAACCAACTGCTTTCGTTTCCGACAACCATTTATATTGACAAAACCGGAAAAGTACGCAAAATCCATACGGGTTTTAACGGTCCTGCAACCGGAGAAAAGTATGTGACATTCAAAAATGAATTTGAAAGTTTTGTAACGGAATTGCTTACAGAATAGTTATTTGTAATATTTTTCTCCCTCGCTCGATACAAACCCTTTGAAGTTATATTGGTCGTCATAAAGCGCAAATACCGTCATGCCTTTGATTCCGTAATAATTTTCGTAGTAATAGATAGGGATATAATTAAAAGGTATGGATTGCTCTTTGATTGAATTTACATCCATGCTATTGAAAACAAAATAGTTATCTCCTTTTTTGGCAATGTATCGGGTTTCGTGTTGTGGTCTCATGTATTGTATGCCGTTCTTCACTACATAGTCGTATTCTACTGGCAGTAGCAGTCTGAAATTTTTAGAAAACACGCCTACTTTCCCGTTCTTATGGGCTTGAATATAGTCTTTTGATGTGATTTCAAACGTGTTTGGCTTGTTTCTGGAATAATCGTAAGGCACTTTGTGAATCAATTGGAAACCGTCATCTTTGTAATCTAATTCCAATTTTAATAAATTGAATTGAAATTTGTCAAACTCAAACGGAATCACGGCAATATCGTTTTCATCAATAATACCAAATTTCCCATCCAATTTTGCCACAAAATGATTGCCGTAATAAAACAACGAGTCGTAAGCTTTTGACAATGTTTCTCTAAGATCCAAAAAACGGAATTGTGCATCTTCCTGAATAATAACAGCGGTATAATTGTTGTTGTTTCTGTTTATAATACGCTGATTGTCTTTTAATTTAACATGTTTTTTATTTTTGTAATCGTATCTGTCAGGGTAAAAGAATAAAGAATCTTGGTTAACTCTTAAAATTGGAAAAAGCTCTTTTTGGGTATTGGCAACAAGCTCTTTTTGGGTGTAAGAAGGCTTCGCACTGTCTTCGCCTACCTGCATGCTGCTACCATCATAATCGGTCACGCTAACGTAGCGTTCGTCGGGATAGTCACGTGTCCCTTCACTCAAATGGTTGTCAATGGTATCGATAAGCTTGAAGTTGGAATGAAGGTAGTTCAATGTTTTATAACTCGTCACGTAATTTTCGTCGGTAATTTCAAATAAGATGCTTTTGGATTGGTAATCAACATCTTTGAAATGGATTTTTTCAGCATTTTTAATAAACCAATCCGAAATTTTTCCTGTTTCCAAATCATAAGCAAACAGGCTGTATTTTTGTTGTAAATCGATAGAGGCAAACAATATGTACCTGGTTTTTAAGTGGCCTTTATGAAGTATGCCGGAGGTATCTATTTTCTGGAGTTTATAAAAATGTTCAGGATAAAGGTTTTCGCCTTTGGTATTGAACAGCGTGATACATTCGCGCTGCGGCAAATTATAATGCGATATTTGTTCGTTATGTGCATTTTGAATAGATCCAAATTGGGCTATTACTAACTTGTTTAACAGGAATTCGTAACGGGAGTGCGGTAAATTGTCGAGAATGATTTTTCCGTTGTGGATGATTGAATATCGAACGGTTTTCTCATTCTGGCGAATGTAATAATGATTGTCAATATTTAAAGTATCAGTAACATACGTTTCATTTTCTGCAATAAAAAAACTGTCTTCGCCCCAAGAAATAGCATCGTATGTTGTAGGAATTACTTTTTTGCCTTTTTCGTTGATTAATCCCACTTTGTCATTTTCAACATAAGGGATAAAATATTTTTGACCGTAAGTTTTAATGCTGAAAATGAGAAAGATAATAAATAATTTTTTATTAATAATGGTTTAAGAAATATAATTCCAGATGTTTTTGTATTTGATGAGTTGGTTGTAGGTTTTTAACACTTGGGCATGCTCTGGCAATGCCAAATGTGGGTCTTTGTTTAAGATGATTTTTGCATAATGGCGTGCATGTTGTAAGATGTCTTTGTCCTTGACGATATCGGCAATTTTAAGATTTAACACGCCACTTTGCTGTGTGCCCATCAAATCGCCCGGACCGCGCAATCGCAGGTCAACTTCGGCAATTTCAAAGCCGTCGTTGGTGCGCACCATAGTTTCAAGTCGGGTTTTGCTGTCGTCGCTCAATTTGTGCCCGGTCATCAAGATGCAATAGCTTTGTTCGGCACCACGGCCCACGCGACCACGCAACTGGTGTAATTGAGATAGCCCAAAACGTTCGGCACTTTCAATAATCATTACCGAAGCATTTGGCACGTTCACGCCAACTTCAATTACGGTTGTGGCGACCATAATTTGTGTTTCGCCTTTTACAAAACGTTGCATTTCATAATCTTTATCGGCGGGTTTCATTTTACCGTGAACAATGGAAATCTGATATTTTGGCGGCGGAAAATCTCTGGCTATACTTTCATAACCATCCATCAAATCTTTGTAGTCTAAAGCTTCGCTTTCCTGAATGAGCGGATATACAATATATACTTGGCGGCCTTTGGCAATTTCTTCCCTGATAAACCCGAATACTTTCAGCCGGTTTTTATCATAACGGTGCACCGTTTTTATGGCTTGTCTTCCTGGCGGCAGCTCATCAATAACAGAAATGTCCAAATCGCCATAAACAGACATTGCCAAGGTGCGCGGAATGGGCGTGGCGGTCATGATTAAAATATGGGGCGGAATCAATGCCCCACTAATCTCCCCAGAGGGGAGACTTTTCAATTTTTTGTCTATATAAATGATGACGTTATCAATATCTCCGATGATTTGCTCGTTAGTAAACCGAATGACTTTAAAACCTAAATCATTTAATATTTTGGTTCGCATTGCATCAGCTTCCTTTTGTTCAATGGTATGATGATAGCCGCCATCAACGTCAATAATTAAGTTTTTTTCAAGACAGATAAAATCGACTATAAATTCATCTATAATATGCTGCCTTCTGAATTTGTGATCTAATTTTTTTGCCCTTAAATTTTCCCATAAAATAGACTCTGCTTGTGTGCTATTTTTTTTGTTTTCTACCTGAAGCTCTTTTAATAATTTATAGACTGATGGGCGAGCCGTCATATACTTTTGACGTATCGTTTTGGCTTCCTCCCTTTGGGAGGATTGAGGTGGGCCTTTGCTCCACAATTTGCTTCTCTGGGCGACACCAAAACGATGTTGCTCGTCTATGACGGCCAACCCCAAATTTTTGAATTTTACTGAATCCTCAAGTAGGGCATGTGTGCCAATCAAGATGTTCAGGCTGCCATTTCCGAGCGATTCGTGAATGTCTCTTCTATCTAAAGTATTGGTTGAACCAGTTAATAGTTTAATACTGATATTTAGTTTTTTGCATATGTCAACTAATCCATTGTAATGTTGGACTGACAAAATTTCAGTTGGCGCCATCAAGCACGCCTGAAAACCGTTGTCAAGTGCGATGAGCATTGCCATTAGTGCCACGATCGTCTTCCCTGAACCTACATCGCCTTGTAGTAAGCGGTTCATCTGTGCATTGCTGCCCAAGTCGGACCTTATTTCTTTCAGAACGCGCTTTTGGGCATTGGTCAGTTCAAATGGCAAATGCTCTTTGTAGAACGTGTTGAAATAATGCCCCACCCGTTCAAAAGGGAGTCCTTTGATCTTTGATTTGTGGATCAGATTTTTGATGATTAGTTGAAGTTGGATGTAAAATAACTCTTCAAATTTCAGGCGAAATTGTGCCTTTGCCAACAACTCCTGGCTCTTCGGGAAATGGATGTTGAGGAGCGCTTCGCTTTTTGGAATCAACTTAAGTTCGGAGATGAGCTGTGGCGAGAGGGTTTCTTCAAATCTGCCGCCCGTCTGGACAAACAATTGCTGGATGATTTTGCTTGTTGCACGGTTGCTAATGCCCTTACTGGATAGTTTCTCGGTGGATGGATAAACGGGCTGCATGGCCGAACGGAGGCTTTTTTCGTGGTCTTCAAGCAGTTCCATTTCAGGGTGAGCCATATTGTATATGCCATTGAACCAATTGGTTTTTCCAAAAATCACATAAGGCTTGTTTGTTTTGATGCTGTCCCGAATCCATTTATGGCCTCGAAACCAAACAAGTTCCATTAAACCCGTGTCATCTCTGAACGTCGCCACCAACCGTTTGCCTTTTCCTTGTCCTGCTTCTTTGAGTTCTGTAATTTCACCAATAATTTGAACATCCGAATTGTTTCGTTGCAGTTGGTTTATTTTGTAATAATTGGTTCGGTCTATATAACGATTTGGGAAAAGATTCATCAAATCCTGATAAGTGCGAATGCCGAGTTCGTTTCGGAGCAAATCTGCCCGATTGGGCCCGACGCCTTTCAAATATTCTATGGGTGTTTGAAGCATTTCGTTCATCATCACGAATATAATTCATCTGCGCCAAAGATGAAACCTGAAATTTTCTTATTTTGGCCTAACCATTGTTTTTTAGGCCCATGAACAGATTTTTTTTAGCGTTTTGTTACTTGCTTAACAGTGTTTCGTTTTCGCAACAAACAGAATATGTGGATTTTAAATCAGGAACATCTCACATTCTTGCGCTAGATCCGGCTGAAAAATCCGTTATGGGCAAAGTGGTTTATGAGTTTGAAATTTTAAAAGATATTGATTCTGTTTATTTGGATGCGGTCAATCTCAAGCACTCTACAGTTTCGTTGGACGACTTTGAAGTGCGCCATATTTATGACGGCAGGCATATTATCGTAAAATCGCATTTTAAAGCTGGAGAAACCCATAAATTGTTTATTGATTGGGTTGTCCAACCCAAGCAGGCTCTGTACTTTGTTGGCGATCAAATTTGGACGCAAGGCCAGGGTAAATATACCAGCAATTGGTTGCCAAGCATCGACGATGTGAACGACAAAATCGAATTTGATCTATCGATTTCATATAATGCCAATTATGAAGTTGTGGCAAACGGAAATTTGGTTGATGTAATAGAAAAAGATTCAATCAAGACATGGCATTTCAATATGGATAAACCGATGAGCAGCTACCTTGTGGCGCTTGCCATTGGAAATTACGATAAGCGAACCGAAACATCCAACAGCGGTGTTCCATTGGAGTTTTACTATTACCCGGAAGATGTCTCAAAAGTGGAACCGACCTATCGTTACAGCAAGCAACTATTTGATTTTATGGAAGATGAAATAGGTGTGCCGTATCCTTGGGAGATTTATAAGCAGGTTCCTGTCAAGGATTTTCTGTATTCTGGGATGGAAAACACAACACTTACCATTTTTTCGGACGCTTTGGTGGCAGATTCAATTGCTTTTAAAGACCGTAACTATGTGAATGTCAATGCGCATGAATTGGCGCATCAATGGTTTGGAAATTTGGTGACTGCTACAAACAGTACTCACCATTGGGTCCAGGAGGGTTTTGCAACCTATTATGCGCTATTGGCCGAACGTGCGATTTTTGGCGAAGATTATTACTATTGGCGCTTGTACGAATATGCGCAACGTCTTTTGGAACAGGAAAATAAAGGCGAAAGTACCGCATTGCTCAACCCTAAAGCCAGTAGTCTGACCTTTTATCAAAAAGGCTGCTGGGCCTTGCACATTTTAAAAGAACAAGTGGGCGAGGAGGCATTTAGGGAAGCGGTGAAAGCCTATTTGTATAAAAACCAATTCAAAAATGTCGAAACCGCCGATTTTATAGTCGAGATTGAAAAAGCAAGTGGTCAAGATATATCGGAATTTTCAAAAATTTGGCTCGAAGCAATTGATTTGCCGCAGGACGCAATGGTTAAAAGCCTGAAAAAATCCGATTTCATTCGGGAATATTTGGAGGTAGATTGTAAGTTGCATCCATCAAAATGCAACGACTATCTGGTGTCTGACATATCTGATAAAGCCAAGGTAAAAATCTTATTGCAAGATACGTATGGTGTCAAGCAAGAGGATTTTAACAACAGTTGGGAGGTGAGGCAGGCCATTGCCCAAAATCTCGAACAAATACCATTAAACCTCAAAGAAAACTATGAATCGCTGCTCAATGACAAATCTTATGTAACGGTAGAAGCGGCGCTTTACAACCTTTGGGTTAATTTTCCCGAAGAACGTTCGAAATATCTTGAAAAAACCAAAGGTATCACAGGATTTAGCGATTACAACGTGAGGATGCTTTGGCTGGCTCTTAACCTGAATACAATTGAATATCAGTCAGATAAAAAACAACTTGTATTTGAAGAACTTAAGGGCTATACCGATCCAAAATATGGCATTGAGGCGCGGATGAATGCTTTTAATTTTCTAAAGCTTATCAATGGGTTTGATGAAGAATCTGTTGGAAACCTGATAGATGCGTCAAAACATCACAACTGGCGTTTTCAGCAATTTGCAAAAAACCTCCTTGAAGAACTTAGGAATCGTCCAAATTACCTGGAGCTGATCGATAAAAACACTACAAAACAATGAGGGCATTGGTCATATCCGGAGGTGGGAGCAAAGGCGCTTTTGCGGGCGGAGTAGCTCAATACCTCATTGAAAACAAAGGGTTTGACTATGATATTTTTATTGGGACTTCTACTGGGAGCCTGCTGGTGTCGCATTTGGCGTTGAAAAAAATAGACGAAATCAAAAAAATATACACCAGTGTAACCCAAGATTCGATCTTTAGCGTGTGTCCTTTTACGATAAAAAGGAAAAAAGGCATAGAGACCATCGGGATCAATCATTTTAATGTGCTCCGTAATATCCTGAGAGGAAGCAAAACTTTTGGTGAGAGTTATGGCCTGAAGCAATTGATTAAGGATAATTTTTCAAAAAAAGACTTTGAGGAATTGAAAAAAACCGGTCTTGAGATTGTGATTACGGTTTCTAACCTGTCCTTGAACCAAGTGGAATATAAATCCATTCATGATTTTGGCTATGACGAATTTTGCGAATGGGTCTGGATATCTTGTAACTATACGCCGTTCATGTCCTTGGCCAAAAAAGATGGCTGTGAATATGCCGATGGAGGGTTGGGTTCCATGGTCCCGATAGATGAGGCCATCAAAAGAGGTGCGACAACAGTGGATGCCATCGTCTTGCAGACGGAAACCACGACGTACAACAGGATGCCTTCCCTGAATGCCTTTTCGCTATTGACCAATATGTTTGCTTTTATGCTGGATAGAATTGAAGGTCAGAACATCCGGATCGGCAAATTTGTGGCGACCAATCAAAAAGCCATAATCAATTTTTATTATACTCCCGTAGTGCTGACTACCAATGCCTTGATTTTTGATAAGGAAAAAATGAAGCAATGGTGGCAAAGTGGATTTAATTTTGCCAAGTTCAAGGACGACGGGACGAGTCCGTTGGCTGATATGGAATCTTGATATTGGTGGAATTTACCAAATTTCTTTTATTTCCTGTTTTATGAATGATAATGCGGCATCACTGGGCGCGCGTTTATCCATCATTTCGGTAAGAACCACTTCCCTTAATTTGTTGGCAGTATCTGTTTTTTCGAGAAGGCTGGCTTTACGTATCAGTTGTATCGTAGCATTTTTTGCTGCCGTGATGATGTTCCAGCAATCGCTGCTGAGGTAGATTTGTTGTGCCAAATTGTGTTCAAATTCTTCTTCGATGTTTGCTATAAGTAAAGACTCATAATCATCTTTATTTGAGGATTTTGGTGTAACCCTTATAAGTAATCTTGCTGGTGTAATTCGCTCCAAGAAAATAGCCATTCGCTCATACGCTTGCAAGCGCAAAGGCAATGCGTGTACCTGAAGGTCTTTGTGCAACAAAAAACGCCTTCTGCCATCTTCATTTTTGGTATGTTCCTTAAAAAAATAATAAGCAATCAGGCCTGTAATAAGTGAAGGGACTGCAAAGAAAATCAGGTTAAGTATGTTTTCAGATTCCATAATAAAGTTTTTCCAAACTTAAGGCCTTTTTATAAACTTTGCAATGCCTGTTATGCCTTTCCTCCAAGGTAAATACAGTCTTTAAGTTGTCTAATGCCTTCAAAAGGAACAGGGGTTTTCTCGTACAGGTAGGTTTTGTCGAGTTCTTTGGACAAGTAAGAATCGTCCACGTTCACATCGATGTCTTTCATGGTAAACTGGCAAGGGTGTTCGTACCCTGCCGCATGTGTTATTTCCACCAGTTCTTTTCGGAACGTTTTGAAATACTGCGCCAAGCGTTCTGACTTTAGCGGTATGTTGATGCCGCTTTGCAGCCATTTGCTCTGTGTGGCCACACCGCTCGGACAGCGGTTGGTATGGCATACTTGCGCTTGGATACAGCCAATGCTCATCATTGCTTCCCTTGCCACATTTATGCAGTCCACGCCCATGGCAAAAGCCATTGCAGCACGTGCCGGAAAACCCAATTTGCCACTTCCTATGAACACAATACGTTCCGTAAGGCCATACCGTTGGAACATTTTGTACAAATCACTGAATCCATAAACGAAAGGTAACGATACGTGGTCTGCAAAGCTTGGCGGTGCGGCACCGGTACCACCTTCACCACCATCAACGGTTATAAAGTCGGGGCCTTTGCCTGTAGCGACCATAAGTTCTGCCAGTTCTTCCCATTGGTCGAGTTTGCCTATGGCAGCCTTGATGCCTACGGGCAATCCTGTAGCTTCTGCAATATCCTCAATAAATTGCATCAGTTCAGGAACATTGGAAAAAGCCGAATGGTTGGGTGGCGACAGTACATCTTTTCCCATGGGTACGTGACGGATTTCAGATATTTCCTTTGTGATTTTTGCTGCCGGCAACACACCGCCCTTACCGGGTTTGGCTCCTTGCGAAAGCTTGATTTCTATGGCTTTGACAAAAGGTTTCTCGTTGACCAGTGTTACTAATTTTTCCATTGAGAACCGCCCTTCATCATCCCGGACACCAAAATAGCCCGTTCCAAAATGAAAGATGACGTCGCCGCCATTGCAGTGGTATGGCGACAATCCGCCTTCGCCAGTGTTTTGGTAAGCTCCGGCTATTTTTACGCCTTTGTTCAATGATTCTACTGCTTTTGCCGATAGCGACCCAAAACTCATGGCAGAAACATTGATGACCGACCCGGGACGATAAGGTTTTTTTCTTTGGTTATATGAACCCATTACTTTGGCACACGGTAGAAAACTATGGTCAAATTGGTTGGGGTGATTTTCATCCAGATTGTAGGCCATCATCGCATTGTTGATAAAAATGTGCTGATGAGCATAAATATCTCTGTCTGTGCCAAACCCTTCGTAATTGTTTTCACGTTTTGCCGAGGCATAAATCCAACTGCGCTCTATCCTGTTGAATGGCAGTTCTTCACGATTGTTTGCCACCAAATATTGGCGGATTTCAGGCCCTATAGTTTCTAACATGTACCTAAAATGCCCGATGAGCGGAAAATTATGACTAATGGTATGGGCTTTTTGAAAAAAAACGTCTCGGATGACAACAATTGCAATTACAATAATGAGCCACGCCCACCAACTGAGACTTGATAGGAATTGAATAACATTGTCCATTTGGGAGTAATTTTGGTAAATATATTCAAAAATTATGGTTTCATTGTCATATCTTTAACCAATGGGCAAAAGGCAAAAGATTATTTTTTTTGGGTCGGCAGTTTTGATCATTGTAGCAGTTTTGGTTGCAAACCGTGTTGCTACCATATGCTTGGAGCATATGTTGCATGTGCTCCCTGAACCTTTAAAAATAACATATAAACACATGGATGTCAACACGTTCATGGGTAGGGTGGTTGTCTATGGGGCGGAAGTGGTGAACAAGGTTGAAAATTCTGAAACCGCCAGAGCCAAACTCTATGCAGAAAAACTGACGGTCAGGAAATTTGGTTTTTGGGATTATATGTTAAATGGTAAAATGTCCATCGGAAAATTGGAACTGGATCGGCCAAAACTGATTTATTATGTTAGTGGAGAGGGCGATACCGATATTCAAGGGGTGACCCAAGGCAATTCCATTCCGCCAAAAATTTCTGTGGATCAATTTATTGTTGATAATGCATTGGTAGTAATACGAGACGCAATTACAGATTCCACTCTTTTGGAAACCAGAGGATTAAAAGCCAATTTTGGTAATGTCATTGTGGATAAAACCACCATGATGAGAAAGCGGCCTCTATCATATTCAGGATTTGATTTGAGCCTCGATAGCTTGTTTTTCCGACTTGGACCTTATGAAAACCTGAAAACAGCATCTGTAGCAATCAACAAAGATCAGGCAAAAGTTGAACGATTAAGGATCTACACCAAATACTCTAAAAATGAACTCTTAAAAAAAATACAGGTTGAGCGAGATTATTTTGATCTTACGGTCGATGCGCTCACGTTACAATCTATAGATTTTGGTTACAGAGAAGATTTCACCTTTTTTTTTAAAAGTCCAAAAACGATTTTTGACAAGCCTGTTTTAAAGCTTTACAGGAACAAGTTGGTTCCAGATGATAACACCGTTAAAAAACTGTACGGCAACATATTGAGAAACCTTGGGTTTGATCTGGCCTTAAACAGCGTTTCACTCAACAATGCAACCATTGAATATTCTGAAAAAGTACATTTGGAAAACCCGCCGGGAACCATTCGCTTCTCAAACCTTCATGCGGACATATCCAATTTGGGCAATACCTATCAGGTAGGCGAAAAGACCAATCTGGAAATCGAAGCCGTTTTTATGAAGTCAACACCCATCAAGGCCAATTGGTACTTTGATGTCAATAGCGCCAATGACAATTTTGTTTTCAAGGCAGAGGTTGGCAAGCTATTGGCACAAGACATGAACACGTTTTCAGGGCCAAATTTAAAGGTCTTGTTTGAAGGTGAACTGATCAAAACCTACTTTACCATCGATGGGAACGCCCATAGATCCAATGTTGAACTACGGACCAAATATGAGGACTTTAAAGTGGATTTGCTCGAAAAGGAAGGTAAACGGAAAAACAAACTGCTTTCTGCAATGGTCAATTTGGTCATCAAACATAACAGCGACAAAACAGCCGATGGATTTAGGGAAGGTTTCAAAAAAGATATCGAAAGAGACCCGACCAAATCTGTGTTTAATTTTCTGTGGCTCAATGCTAAAGAAGGTCTTTTGGATGCAATGACAGTTGTGGCCAAAAAATAGAATACGGGCATTTTTTCAAAATTGTTTATAATTATTCATAAAATCCAACTCCTATAACTGGATCAATGGTTAATTTCACGTTTTGAATTTTTTTAGATTTGGAAGCGTATTTAAGTCAACTGAACGACGCACAATTGGCGCCAACTTTACAGAAAGATGGCCCCATGATCATTATAGCCGGAGCCGGATCGGGCAAGACCCGTGTATTGACCTATAGGATTGCCTATCTGATGAGCGAGGGCGTTGATCCCTTCAATATTTTGGCGCTGACCTTTACCAATAAGGCTGCCAGGGAAATGAAATCGCGTATTGCGGCCATTGTGGGCGAGAGCGAGGCAAAAAACTTATGGATGGGAACATTTCATTCGGTTTTTGCCAAAATTCTCCGCATTGAAGCCGATAAATTGGGCTATCCCAATAATTTCACTATCTACGACACGCAAGATTCGCAACGGCTTATATCTTCTATTATCAAGGAAATGGAACTGGACAAGGATATTTACAAGTATAAGCAGGTACATGCTCGGATATCGTCCTATAAGAATAGTCTCATTACCGTAAAGGCTTATTTTCAAAACCCGGAATTGATTGAAGCCGATGCCATGGCCAAACGCCCACGGTTGGGCGAAATCTATAAGAACTATGTCGATCGCTGTTTTAAGGCTGGGGCAATGGATTTTGATGATTTATTATTGAAAACCAATGAATTGATTACAAGGTTTCCCGATGTATTGGCAAAATACCAACACCGTTTCAGGTATATTTTGGTGGATGAGTACCAAGACACAAACCACTCACAGTACCTAATTGTCAGGGCACTTTCTGACCGTTACCAAAACATCTGCGTGGTGGGTGACGATGCACAGAGCATTTATGCATTTCGAGGTGCAAACATTAACAATATCCTGAATTTCCAAAGGGATTATGACAATGTAAACGTCTATCGGTTGGAGCAAAATTACCGTTCTACAAAAAATATCGTGAATGCTGCCAATTCTATCATTGACAAAAATCAGGTAAAGCTCGACAAGGTAGTTTGGACTGCCAATGACGAAGGTCCTAAAATAAAAGTAAACCGGCTTATGACCGATGGTGACGAAGGTAGGTTTGTGGCGAGTTCCATTTTTGAGAACAAAATGGACAAACAGCTAAAAAACAATGATTTTGCCGTACTTTACCGAACCAATGCCCAATCGCGTGCCATTGAAGATGCCCTCCGAAAGAAGAACATCCCTTATAGGATATACGGCGGCTTATCATTCTACCAACGTAAGGAAATAAAAGATGTGCTGGCTTATTTAAGACTGGTGGTAAATCCCGCAGATGAAGAAGCCCTCATGCGTGTCATCAACTTTCCGGCAAGAGGAATAGGACAAACCACCATTGACAGATTGGTCGTGGCTGCCAATGACCACAACCGTTCCATTTTTGATTTGATGAAACACATTGCAACGTTCAATGTGGATATCAATGCACCCACCAAGGTCAAGTTGCAAAACTTTGTAACCATGATCGAAAGTTTTCAGGTGATGAACCAGACAGTCAATGCCTTTGAACTTGCGGACCACGTGACCAAGGTCACAGGTATTATCCGCGAGTATAATAACGACGGCACCCCCGAGGGCATTGCCAAAATGGAAAATATCGAAGAGTTGCTCAACGGTATCAAGGATTTTGTCGAAGGACAAATGGAGCTTGCCGATGCTACAGGAAATATCACGGAGTTTTTGGAAGATGTGGCACTGGCGACCGATCTCGACAATGACAAGGGCGATGACGACCGTGTGGCGCTGATGACCATACATTTGGCAAAAGGCCTTGAATTTCCATACGTGTATATTGTTGGCATGGAGGAAGATCTCTTTCCAAGCGCCATGAGCATGAACACGAGGAGCGAACTCGAAGAAGAACGTCGCTTGTTTTACGTGGCATTGACACGGGCCGAAAAACAGGCCTACCTGACATATACCTTGTCACGTTATAGATGGGGGAAATTAATTGATGCCGAACCGAGCCGTTTTATTGAGGAAATCGATGACAAATATCTCGAAATCCTTACCCCGATTGAGGACAGAAGGTATAACCCAATGTTGTCTGCCGATATTTTTGGTGATGTTGAGCCAGAGCGCAACCGTTTCAAAAAGCCGTTGCCCAGAAAGCAAGAGAACAAACCGGTAAAGTTTGTCCCACCTGCCAGATTAAAGCCCTTGGGCAAACCTGCCGAAAGTTCCAAAACAAACCTCTTTGATGGAGCACTGACTGTCGGCAATGTGGTACAACACACGCGGTTTGGTAAAGGCAGAGTGTTGAAAATAGAGGGTAATGGAGCCGATGCCAAGGCTGAAATCGATTTTGACCATGGCGGTGTCAAAAAGCTCTTGCTGCGCTTTGCAAAGCTAGATGTGTTGGGGTAACGTTTTTTCTGTATCGAACCTATCTTTAATTTAAATTGCACATTTTCGCTAACCTCCACAATTAAAAAACCACAGAATGCACGGCTTCACCGATTATTCGATCAATGGGCAACTGTGTAATCTGTGGCTTTGGATGATTAGAACAATGGACTTTCAATCCATAAGGTCTATTCCAGATGGGAATTGATGAAAAGTTTTAGTTTCAACCAAGTATCAAGGAGCTCCAGTCCTGCCCATCCATGGCCTGCATTGGGATATAAGGTAAATTCGTTTGTAACGCCAAGTTCATCGAGCCTATCCCTTAAATCGGTGCCTTGAGTAGTGGGGATCAGCGGGTCTTGGCCTCCATAAAACATAACGGTTGGAGGCGAAGCCGAAGTGGCTTGGTGGTATGGGCTTACTTCTTCAAGAAAAGCAATGGAGGCGGTCTCTCCATACAAATCCAACAGTGCTTGGATGGCCGGGTCAGTATTTTCCAAATACGCAGGATCCGTAAAATTTGTTGGGCCGACTATGCTGCACACCATCTTTGAATCAGAACCAGTGTCAAAAGCATAGCTCCAAAGTAAAGACAGATGCGCGCCGGCACTAACACCTATAAATCCGTAATCATCTGAAAAAACGTAACTATTGTCAATGGATTTCAGATGGTTGACAACAGCCGAAATGTCGTCAATCTGCATGGGATATGGAGGTGTGGTCGCGTTAGCCAATCGGTAATTAATGTTCACGATGGCCACATTTGGCAAATCTTGCCTTATTATATCCCTAAAACCGTTCATATCGGCTTTGTCGCCGGATGTCCAACCGCCGCCATGTACCAGTATTAGTACTTTGGTTTCTGTTGAACGATTGGCGGGCAAATAGATATCAAATTTTTGGTCGTCATCCGGACCATAGGAAATATTGAGTTCTTCATAATATTCCAAAGGATCCAAGCCGGTTGGCATATTGTCGTCAGAAGTATCGTCATTACCACATCCAAAGGCGATAAAAGCAATCAAGATTGCAAAAAAATAGTTGTAGGTCTTCATGGTAAGAATTATATTGTTTAATTTGTAAACGATTTGATCCGTTCGTTATTATGGCAGAATTTATAAAAATTTATGAAGAGAATCCCAATCCTCGTGATATCAAGAAGGTTGTGGATGTCCTCCGAAAGGGCGGGTTGGTCATTTATCCTACCGATACGGTCTATGGATTGGGTTGCGATATCACGCATCTAAAGGCTTTGGAACGCATTGCAACCATCAAGGGTGTGAAGCTGGAAAAAGCAAACTTTTCGTTTGTATGCCACGACTTGAGTAATTTGAGTGATTACGTTAAGCAGATTGATACCAAGACTTTCAAGATCTTAAAACGTGCCCTGCCCGGTCCCTATACTTTCATACTTCCAGGAGCGAGTTCGCTGCCGCATCCGTTCAAAAAGAAAAAGACCGTGGGTATTCGTGTGCCCGATAATAATATTGCCCTCGAAATTGTACGACAACTGGGCAACCCGATTATTTCGACATCGATACACGATGAGGATGAGATCATAGAATATACCACAGATCCCGAGTTGATTCTTGAAAAATGGAACAATCTTGTTGATATGGTCATTGACGGGGGTTATGGAGACAACCATGCATCTACTGTCGTTGACCTATCAGAAAGCGAGCCTGTAATCGTTAGGGAAGGCAAGGGGAGCACCGAGATTTTTTAAGCTTCTTCAGGCTGGTTTTTGAAGAACAATCTTGAAACCGGAACCAACATCAATCCCGAAATCAGGAAGATAACAAATGCTATTTTCAAGTTTAAGGCATGGGCAATATAGCCGATAAGTGGTGGCCCTACCAGCATGCCGACAATCGAATAGGTGGTAACGATGGATATGGCCATTCCGGCAGAATATTTTTTTGAAGTTCCTGCAAGCATATAGGTCATGGGGAAGATTGCAGCCACGCCCAATCCGGTGATGCTCAAAGCGATGATAGATGGCCAAAAGTATGGAAAAAGTATCAGGGACATGATACCCAATGTTATAAATGATGCACTGATGAGGTACATACGTTTCATTCCCAAGCGTTCTATCAATGTATCAGAGAAAAAGCGAGATAATGCCATAAAAACCATGAAAATCAAATAGCCCAATGTAAATAATTCCTCTTTTACGACCTCTTTGAAATAAACGCCGCTCCAATCAAAAATGCCGCCCTCGCACACCGCGGCAAAAAACACCATAATTCCCAAAAGTACAATTTGTCGGTCGGGTTTTCCCAGTTGAAACTTGTTGCCATGTGCTGAACGGTCACTTTTTATTAAAAAAGGGTAGGATGCAAGCCCCGCGACCATAGATAGTATGCCGGCAATCAAAAGATGTTGTGACAGCGAAACGTCCATTTTAACCATAAATGTTGAAAACAAAACCCCAATCAGGCCTCCCGTACTCCAAAGCCCGTGGAACGAACCGATGATTTTTTTGGCATAATTTTTTTGAACGCTAATGGATTGCGTGTTCATCGCAATATTGAGGATTCGCATAAAGAACGAAAACACAAATACAGAGACTATGAGTGCCAACATGGAATTTGATAGGCCTATACCTGCCAATGCGAGATTCAAAAATATAAAAGAGACGACCAATGGTTTTCTGCTGTCAAACTTGGCTACGAGCCAGCCGGATAGTGGGAGTCCTGCCAAGGAACTGATGGGGAGCATGAGCAGGACATTGCTTAACTCTGCTTCGTTGAGATCAAAAATGGTTTTGATGGTTGGGATGCGCGATGCCCAAGTGGCAAAGCAAAACCCTGAAAGCATGAAGAATATACTCAAGGAAAAGCGCTGTTTGCTGTTATCGCTCATTGGGGTCTTTTTTTAGGTGCAAATATCTGTTGGATAATTATAATGAAAAAATGATTTTGGTCTTTAGTTTTGGAGGAGCCAAAAAAAAGCCCAATCAAAACGATTGGGCTTTCGTATTGTATGTTACCTGTTAATTAGTTCCTTCAGAAAGATTTTTCATTTCTTTTTCGACCATTTCGTAGAACTGGTCAATTTTTGGAAGTACCAAAATACGGGTCCTTCTGTTTGTGGCTCTGTTTTCGGCAGTATCATTGGGCACTAATGGCACGTATTGGCCACGTCCTGCCGCTACCAATTGTTTTGAAGGCACGCCCAGAGATTCCAATACCCTGATGATAGAGGTAGAGCGCTTGACGCTCAAATCCCAGTTGTCCAACAGTACTCCGCTCTTATAAGGCACAGTGTCGGTATGGCCTTCTACCATACATTCGAAATCTGGTTTGCTGTTGACCACTTTGGCTACTTTTGCCAGTACTTCTTTTGCTTTTGTTGTCACGTTGTAACTACCGCTCTGGAACAAAAGTTTATCTGCGATAGAAATGTAAACTACACCTTTTTCAACATTGATCTGAATGTCTGGATCGTTGATGCCCACTTCACGTTTCAAACTGGTAACAATGGCAAGGGTAACGCTATCCTTGCGAGTTAAAGCATCCTGCAAACGACTGATTTTCAAATCTTTTTCTTTTAAGCTTTCCAAAGATTTTTCAAGATTTTCGGCGCCTTTTTGTGTCAAAGTCGTCAAATTCCCTTTGGTATCTATCAAATCTTGGTTGGTTTTGCGCAAGTCGGCCAACTGCTCTTGTAATCCTGCCACGCGGGCATCAGCCGCTGCTTTATCGGCCAAACAACTATTCAGTTTAACAGTTGCGGTGTTCAATAAATCTTGTGTTTCTTTCTGTTTTGCTTCAAGTTCTGCATATTGCTTTTTTGATACGCAAGAACTCAATGCCAATAGTGAAAACACACTCAATACAATTAGTTTTTTCATAGTTGTTGTAATTAAAAAACGGTTAAAATTTAACATTTCAAAATTATACAAAAAACCATTGATAGGGCAGAGATTAACAAAAATTTTAACAAAAGTTATAAACGGTCAAATTGCTGCTTTTTTTTGACAAAATAGGCCCATACTATTGACTGGATTTGATAGTACCCTGCTTTTTGACAAGAAAATTTTCTCTGGCGCAAAAGCTTGGTTAAGTGTGAGTAATAAGCAAAATGTGCTTTGATGATGGCAAAAAAATGTGAGGGTTTCAACTCGAACAAAAATTTCAGTGCGGCCGCACCGTCCAATACAAGCCGAAGGAAGACCAAAAGCCACCAATTGCCATAGGCGTTTTTTGTAATGGCGTACAGGCTGTTGCGGAAGTTCAGGTAGGTTTTTCTTGGGTTTGTATTTTTTAAAGTTGCACCACCTACATGATATATACATGAATTTCCTACATATCGTGTCTCGTAGCCCAAATTATGTGCCCTCCAGCAAAGGTCAATTTCTTCAAAATGTGCAAAAAAAGCTTCATCAAGACCGCCGAGTTCATCAAATATGTTTTTTTTGATAAAAAGACAGGCGCCGGAGGCCCAAAAGATCTTGGCAACATCGTCATATTGGCCTTGGTCTTTTTCCAGTGTGTCAAAAATTCTGCCGCGGCAGTAAGGATAGCCGTACCGATCCAAAAAGCCACCTGCGGCACCGGCATATTCAAAATGGTCTTTATGGTTGAAATCCAATAATTTAGGCTGTATGATGGCGGTATCCGGATATTCTTCGAATGTTTGCACAATGGGAGGAAGCCAGTTCTCTGTCACTTCCACGTCACTATTCATCAGGCAGAAAACATCGGCATCTATGGATATTAAAGCTTGGTTGTATCCTTTGGCATAGCCAAAATTATCTTTGTGCTGGATGATCTTGACGTTGGGAAAATGTGTTTTGACAAAATCCACGGAATTATCGTTGGAAGCATTATCGGCAACGTAGACGTCGTTCCCGGATGCGTGAGCCACGACCGATGGAAGGAAGCGCTCCAACAGATGCTTGCCGTTCCAGTTGAGTATGACAATGGCGATTTTCAAGGTAGATGGTTGTTATAGCTTGGGATACTTTTCAGGAACCGATAACGTTGGCATTCATAATCCATTTGGCAATAATAATGATTTATTCCGTTTGTTACCATAAGGTAATCGGCTTTCAATGACATATTGTACCGTGCTATTTGGTCAAAAGCGGCTTGGGTAATCGGTACTTGCGGGGCTTTACATTCCACAATCAGGTAAATGCTCCCGTCAGGATGGTATGCTACAATGTCGTAGCGTTTTTTCAAACCATTGATATCGAGTTCTTTTTCAATATTTAACAATGATATAGGGAAGTGCAGCTCGTTGAGGAGGTACTGTATGCAATGTTGGCGTACCCATTCTTCGGGTTGCAATACGACAAATCTTTTCCGTATGGTATCGAAAATTGAAATTTTATTTTCGCTATTTTTGAAACGAAATGGATACTTCGGAAAATTGAGTTCTTGCACTATTGGTGTATATCGTTTGCCAAAGTTAAGTTTCCATGCCCAATTTTCAAACGCTCAATGAAAATTCTTGGGAATTCTATTTGTTGGGGATCATAAAATTAACGCAGCACGTTTTGGACGAAATCAAAGCCCTTGTGGCCGACATCAGGAACAAAATACTAAAACCCATCTATTTTTTGATGGGTGACGAACCTTATTATATAGACCAGATTTCGATGTATATCGAAAAAAATGTGCTTACCGAAGAAGAAAAAGGTTTTAACCAGATGGTGCTTTATGGCAGGGACATTACGGTAGAGGACATTGTGTCCAATGCCAAGCGCTACCCTATGATGGCAGATTATCAGGTAATCATCGTTAAGGAAGCACAGGATCTATCACGAACCATTGAGAACCTCGCCGATTATGCCAAACAACCACAACCATCTACTATCCTGGTTGTTAACTATAAGTACAAAACCATCGATAAGCGAAAATCGCTGTATAAAGCCTTGCAGAAAACAGGTCTGGTATTAGAAACCAAAAAACTACATGATAACAAAGTAGCCGAATGGATACGTCGTGTGCTGGCAGGTAAGAATTACAGTATTGCCCCTAAAGCGGCACTGATGCTCGTGGAGTTTTTGGGCAATGATTTGGGCAAAATTAGCAATGAACTGGATAAACTCCAGATTATTTTGCCAGAAGGCACTCAAATTTCGCCACAGCATATCGAAGATAACATAGGTATCAGTAAGGACTTCAACAACTTTGAGCTTTGTAACGCCATTGGCTATCGAGATGAAGTTAAGGTGCATCGCATTGTCAATTATTTTGCCGACAACCCCAAGGACAATCCGATGGTGGTTACCATATCATTGCTGTTCGGTTTTTTTTCCAAATTGTTGGTGCTGCATGGTCTAGCGGACAAATCGCCGCGCAATGTGGCTTCGGCCTTGGGAATCAATCCTTATTTTGTGAACGAGTACATGACGGCAGTACACAATTATCCGATGAAAAAAGTGAGCGAGGTGGTGTCAACTCTCCGCGAGTTTGACCTGAAAGGCAAAGGCATGGGCGCCAATTCCCTGCCGCAGGGCGATTTGCTCAAAGAGTTGATGGTTAGAATTTTGAGGTAGCAACCTGTCGTTATTGGCAACTAATATTTAAGTCGATGTTTCCACAAAAAAAATATATGTGGCAACCCCTGGCCTGTATTCACAAGTTGCAGCACATTTGAGCAAATCAAGAAACTTCACGAAATTGAAAATTGAAAAACGTTTAGCTGCCGAATGGCAAAATATACAAGGACACCTCGAAAAAAGAACCAAATATTAATTATAAAAAACTATAAACAAATAAAACAGATACGGTAATTCGTTGCCATATCCAAACAAGAGGGAGTAACTGTTCAGCCAACTATAAAAAAATATATTTGGTTTCAATGCGTGTAGCATTCCGCGCTGTGATACATTCATTTGTATAAAAATTACACACTTTTCACACTTTTTATAGCTTAAACAGCCAATGGCCCACACAAAATGGTCGTGGCACAGCTATTGCCTTTGTTCAATCAAAAGAAACGAACAGCAAATACTTTTGACAAAAATGAAATTACATCCATTGAACAACGGTGAACTACAATTAGAAAACGACCGAAGCATTTTTAACAACAAATCAGGTATCTCCGGATACATTTTTGGCGCTTTGCCGTCACTATTTAAAAAATCGGACAAATTGCGTGGCAGTATGGTACTTGCCGGTACGTTTTTGCTGATGATTGGTGCGGCCTGTCTGGTATTTGTGATGCAAAACGATTTTAAACAGTTCAATATCGTCAGGGTGAATTCTTCCTGGGGGTTGTTCTTTTTTGTTTTGGCAACCACATTGTTTTTCTTGAAAGCCAGTTTTTTCATTTACATGCTCTATTTATATATCAAATACAAACCCATAAAATCGGTTTCTGATGACCAATTGCCTACCTGTACGGTCATCGTTCCGGCATATAACGAAGGCAAGCAAGTATGGGCAACCTTGATGAGCTTGGCATCGAGCGATTATCCATCTGGGAAATTACAGTTACTTGCCATTGACGATGGTAGCAAAGACGATACTTGGCAATGGATGAACGAAGCCAAAATACAGCTCGGTGATCGTTTGGAAATCTTCCAACAACCCAAAAATATGGGCAAGCGGCATGCACTATACAAAGGTTTTAATCTCGGAACGGGCGATGTGTTCGTTACGGTTGACAGCGATTCGGTGGTAAATACCGATACCTTGCGAAATCTGGTAAGCCCATTTGTGGTGAACACTAATTGTGGGGCCGTTGCCGGAAATATTAGGGTGTTGAATAACGAAAAAGCTCTGCTTCCGAAGATGCTCAATGTGAGTTTTGTGTTGAGTTTTGAGTTCCGTAGATCTGCAGAAAGTTATTTGGAGTCAGTACTTTGTACGCCAGGAGCTTTGGCGGCATATAGGAGGGAAGCTGTGTTTGCCTGCCTCGAAGATTGGATTAACCAGACTTTTATGGGGCAGCCGTCCGACATTGGTGAGGACCGCGCCATGACCAATATGATTTTAAAACAGGGCAAACACGTACTGTTTCAACAAAATGCTTATGCATACACCAATGTTCCGGAACGATACAAAGGACTTTATAAAATGTTTATCCGTTGGGGAAGGAGCAATGTGAGGGAAAATATCCAGATGGGCAAATTTGTTTTTACAGATTTTAGAAAAGGCTCCAAATTGGGCAGCAGGTTATTGTTTATGGATCAATCTGTCAAAATCATTATGTGCTATCCGTTCTTGATTTTCATGCTCTTTTTCATCATTTCCCACCCGTTACTGTTCTTTAGCTCGACCCTGTTCAGCATTTTGATACTTTCGAGTTTTCCTGCGCTGTTTTATGCCAGGCGCTATAACCTATCGGAGTCGTTTTGGGCATATTCGTATAGTATCTTATATACATTTGGGCTATTTTGGATTACACCTTATGCCATAGTTACTGCAAGTCGAAGAGGTTGGCTCACAAGAGAATTGCCGAGCGGCAGTTAAAAAGGAGTGGGACGGTGTTGGTTGGTCCAACCTTTGTGGAGGAGGTATCCTTGGCAGATCCTAACGTTGGTTCATGCACAAAACCGGACATTACAATGTATCATTTAACTGTCTTGTCAATACCAACATGTGTTTGGCTCGAATGCCATTTTCATAAATAGGTTCAGTATAGTTGTCTGTAAAAAAGTTTTTTTTTAGACCGGTTATTTCAAAGCCAAGCTTCTGATAAAGGCAAAGTTGTTCCACGCTTGAATTTGCTGTGCCGATACAAATGCTCTTTAGTTTGTTGGATATTGCTGCTTCTATAGCCTTTTCTATTAGCAAGCTACCAATTCCTTGTCCTTGATATTTAGGCTTTACAGCCACATTTTTGATTTCAACGGTATCTGGCGTTAATGGAAATAGAACTATAACGCCAAGCGTTTCATTGTCTTTTCTGGCAATATAAATGTTTGACTGTTTCAAGTATCCATCAACCAAATTTTTTGATGGGTCTGCAAGCAATAAAAGTTCGTACGGTACTTTGTCGTCCTTACCAAGTTGGACAAGTTTTATTTTTTCTGGTCTGGCAGTCATTTTATGAGATTGTCAACAATTTTTGATTTGTAAAAATATAAAAAACCTATTCTTTGCTCCGTAGAACTTAATTGTTTGCTCAACCAATGTTTTTGCTGCTTCATGTTCTACAAAAAAAGCGACATTGTTGTAATGTCGCTTTGTTGTGCCAAATTTTGTCGTTTTTATTTCTTGTCCACGGAATATTTTCCAGGACCTGCCAAAAATATGACCAAAAATGCGAAGAAATACAAAAGGGCAAGCTCTTTGTTACCCAGTGGATCTTTTGCATGGACAATAAATGCAGCTACCGCCATTGTGATAAAGGCAGGAATTGCGGCCCATTTTGTCTTAAGTCCGATGATAATAAGTATGGGCGCAACCGCTTCGCCAATAATGGCGAGTACCAGTGAAAATGTTGGCCCTATGCCTAACGGGTCGGCGAACTGGCTGGGATCTGCAAGTTTGCTGATTTTTGGGATGCCGTGGGTTAGCATTAAGCCGCCAAAGCCTAAACGTAAAAGTAAAAGTCCAAGATCGGTGTAATTTGTTTTCATAATGCAGGGATTGTTAATTTAGAATAAAAATAAACAAAAAAACCTTTCAATAACTATGAAAGGTTTTTATTGTGCAAAATTTCTGTTATCGCAACTTCGGAAAATCCGTTGGGCGGGCTTCGTGCATCATCTCGTAGACGGCTTCAAAAATGTCCTCAAGTGATGGTTTTGAAAAATAATCGCCGTCGGTACCATAGGCCGGTCTGTGTTGTTGTGCAGCAAGGGTTTTTGGCGGACTATCCAAAAATTGAAACGCATTTTGTGTGTTGATGATCTCGTTAAGTATAAATGCTGATGCGCCACCGGGAACATCTTCGTCAATGACCATCAATCGGTTGGTCTTTGCAACGCTTTTGACGATATCATGGTTCAGGTCAAAAGGCAACAGCGACTGTATGTCAATGATCTCGGCGTCGATTCCCACTTCCAAAAGCTCTTTGGCTGCCTGTTCCACCATCCGCAATGTTGAGCCGTAACTTACCAGGGTAATGTCTTTGCCTTCTTTTAAGGTTTCCACAATGCCCAAGGGAACTTTGAACTCGCCCAGGTTGTTGGGCAATTTTTCCTTCAATCGATATCCGTTCAGGCATTCGACGATCAGTGCCGGATCATCACTTTCCAATAATGTGTTGTAAAACCCAGCGGCTACGGTCATGTTCCGGGGTACAAGGACATGGATGCCCCGTACAAGATTGATGACACCGCCCATGGGCGATCCTGAATGCCAAATCCCTTCAAGACGATGCCCCCTTGTCCGTATAATCAGCGGTGCTTTTTGCATTCCGTGGGTACGGTAATGCAAGGTGGCAAGATCGTCGCTCATGATCTGGAGCGCATATAGGATATAGTCCAGATATTGAATTTCGGCTATCGGGCGCAAACCGCGCATGGCCATTCCAATACCTTGCCCAATGATGGAAGCTTCCCGGATACCAACATCGGCCACACGGAGCTCGCCATATTTTTCCTGCAGTCCTTCAAGCCCTTGGTTTACGTCGCCAATGTGCCCTGCATCTTCGCCAAAAACCAATGCTTCCGGGTATTTGCTAAAAATGGCGTCAAAGTTTTCCCTGACCACGACACGTCCGTCAACATCTTCGGGATTGTTGTCGTATGTTGGTTTTACTTCCTTGATTTTAAGTGCCGAACGTTCAGAATTGCTGAAAAGCAACGAACTGTATTTTGGTTGAATTTTTTTGATATAGGCATCGACCCATTGGGTGAGCGCTCGTTTTTGTTCAGAATTTTCGGTTGTTATATAGCGAAGGGCTTTTCTTGTTGCAGATAGAATGTCCTTGCGGCCAGGTTCTGAAATGGCTTTTAGGTCATTGGACAATTTTTTGATAAAAACGCCATTGTCAGATGCGTCGGCAAGGGCATCAAGGCGCTGCACAGCTTCTTCCAATTCTTGTGAAATGGGTTTAGTGACAGCGTCCCAAGCAGCTTTTTTTCCGTCCCTAACTTCTTTTTTGATGTTTTTTTCTAGTTCGGTCAAGGTTTCTTCGTCAGCGATATTGTTTGCCAAGATCCACGCCCTAAATTTGGCGTTGCAATCATATTCGGTTTCCCATGCCAGACGCGCTTCATTTTTGTAACGTTCGTGCGAACCTGAAGTAGAATGGCCTTGCGGTTGTGTGAGTTCTACAACATGGATGAGGACCGGAACGTGCGCTTCGCGTGCCAATTGCGAAGCTTTTTGATATGCTTCCACAAGTGAAGGATAGTCCCATCCGTTTACTTTGATGATTTCGTAGCCGTTTTGGGTTTCATCTTTTTGGAATCCTTTAAGGATTTCGGAGATGCTTTCTTTTGTGGTTTGGTGTCTGGCATGTACGGAAATGCCGTATTCATCATCCCAAATACTGATGACCATAGGTACTTGAAGCACTCCTGCTGCATTGATGGTTTCAAAGAACAGGCCTTCACTGGTGCTCGCGTTACCGATGGTTCCCCAAGCAATTTCATTGCCATTGTCAGAAAATTTTGTGGCGTCGATACCTTTTACCTGGCGGTAGATTTTTGAGGCCTGTGCCAGTCCGAGCAGTCGAGGCATTTGCCCAGCGGTAGGGGATATGTCAGAGCTGGAGTTCTTTTGGTCAACAAGGTTTTTCCAATGGCCGTTTTCGTCCAGGCTGTGAGTGGCGAAGTGTCCACCCATCTGTCGTCCGGCCGACATGGGGTCGTGGTCAATATCTGTATGGCCGTACAATCCGGCAAAAAACTGTTGTATGGTTAGTTGGCCAATGGCCATCATAAAGGTTTGGTCGCGATAATACCCGGAACGGAAATCGCCGTTGCGGAACACTTTTGCCCATGCCAACTGTGGTACTTCCTTGCCGTCACCAAAGATGCCGAACTTGGCCTTTCCTGTCAGCACTTCCCTGCGGCCCAACAGGCTGCATTCCCTGCTGGTCACGGCTATCTTGTAATCGTTCATGATTTCTGACCTGAAATCCTCAAAAGTCATCGCATTGGTGGTGTTGGGTTCTGTTTGCATCTGCATAGTGTTTGGGTATGTCGATTTTCGCAAAGTTAACCAATCTTATCGTGTTTTACAATTTGCTGGCTCAACTCATTGTAAATACCTGAATCAATACCATTTACGCCTAAAAAGGCCAAAGAGTGATTGCGGGTCCAGTGTGAAAAGGATTCGGATTCTCTGCGAATAGTGCGGTTCTGAAACTTCCCAGCCGATATTGGAATATATGGGGAAGTAAACTTCAAAATAATCGGTTACCAGATTGAGCCTTATGCCCGAATCGTACACAACTTTTGCATTTTCGAACTTGTTTTTTACAAGCCCGATATCGCCATAAGCTTCGATGTATTTCCAGATGGATGCACTGGTATTGATTGTGCCCATCCATTGGTTGGCAAAGGCTGGCGCCAATCTGGATTTGAAACCGCCTTCGGCAATGATAATCTGCTGGCTGAAAATCCCCGAGGATTCAGACCTGCCGAGGTAGTTGTAGTCAAACAGATAATCGGTAGGCCTATCGAGGGCAAAACTGAAATAATCAGAATGGGGATCGGTCTTGTTGTACAAGAACGAACCTGCAAAGAAACGGAAATTGAATTGTCGGTTTTTTTCGGACAGGCTGCGGTATTCGTAGTTTAGGGACAGCTTTCCGAAATTTTTGGCCACCTGAAAATCTGTGAACCAACTGTTGTGTTTAATAATTCCGATGTCAGAATTGACATAGCGCAAGTTTAACACGCGGTAATCTGGTTCTTCCAATACTACCTGTGCATTTTCTTTCAAAGTCCTTGAAATGTCAACATATCTCAAATTGACGGTGCTCCGTTGGTTGGATCTAAAGTCCTTGTCGTTCCTGAAATTAAAGGAAAGGCTGGGGGTTATCTTGGTCACAAAAGCATCTTTGGCAAATGACGAATAGCCAAGGCCCACGCCATAGGTGATGTTATAAAGATTCTTTCCTTCGAGGTCATGACCGTAACTTACAGACATGCCACCGGTCAATGTGTTGGACTTGGTAGCATATTGGGGTGAAATCCGATAGTTGAAATTCTTTCGGATCATTGTCTTGTTGTAAAGCTTGGTGCCGAGTGTAAGTCCGTCGTATATATTGTAGAATTCCACCATCGGCATAACAAAAATCTGGTTATAGTACGGGTCTTCCATATCTTTTACCAAACGGAATTGCAATGGTTTGTTGTTGAAAAAGAATCCTTTGAGCGATTTCCAGTTGTCCCTCAAGTTGTATTCGGGAACGGCATTGTCGTAGTTGAGAACGAGCTTGTTGGCGCCATTTCTTGGGATGGTGAGCGTCTTTGTACTGTTGATGTTTTCGATCCAAGTTTTTGAGATTACCGAATCATTTTCAAGCGTGAACAATGAAATAGGCATGGTGTTTTTGCGCTTGTTTTTGATGGTCAGTGTGATAGAGTCTTCGGTCTTGATAACATTTTTTATTCGAAAATCAATTTTTTTACGGGTATCTAAATAGTCATCAAAAAACCAGTCGATGTCCTTGTCGGTATTGGTTTTCAGCATTGATTCAAACGTTTTGGACGAAGTGGGTTGCAACCTTACCCGATCTATGTACTGAAGGATTGTGTTTTCGAGGACATCGGCATTGATAAAATCTTTGAGGTACTTTAAACCGATGCCCGCTTTGTACTTTCCGGCGATATTGGCATTGAATTTCAATAATGAATCCTTGGGCATCGATAGTGGTTGATCCCTGTTGGTTCGGGACATTTGCGTAAAAAACAGGTTGTACTGTTCGTTGAAGGCTAGGTCCGCGGCATGAAAGGATCGAATGCCCCAAACGTCTGCAAGGTTGCCCAAAAATTTGAGGTCGGGATAGTTTTCCTCAACATATTTCATCATGAAATAGATCTGAAGTCCGTCGCGCAACCAGTAATCCTTGCGTGGATTCAGTAGCAACACGTTGTTGAGGTAGTTGTTGAGCGCCGTTTTAAGGATCTTGAGCTCGTACTGTAATTTATCGGGAAAGGGACGGATGAAATTTGGCAACTGGTTGAGGCCGTAGAGTTTGTCTTTGTCGTATTCTACATCGGTGACCATTAAGAACTTATGCGGATAGGCGCCGAGGTTTTTGTCTATAAAGTGGATGATCTTGTCATTGATCAGGGCCTTTTCGTTGAGGTTGATGTTGTCTTCGGCGATATCGGAAATAATCGTGAACTTGTCCGTTTGTGTGTATTTGAATTTTGGAAACCTGTTGAGAAACAGTTTTGTGTCCACCCTGTTTTTTCCGAACAGCGTCAATGTTTGGGTGCTGTCGTTTTGTTGCAGGTCAATGCGTTCAAGTTCGGAATAGGCGGCATAGTTCCTTGGAAATTCTGCCTTGACAGTCACGTCCGATGGCGGAACGTACATATCGTCCAGGTTCTTGTTGCTGTAGTATTGCCATGTATCGTCATATACGGCAGGTGTTATATACCAGTACTTTAGGTTAAAATTGCCGTTGCGGTTCACGCCATATCCCGTAAATGTGTCATCGGGAACCATGGCGTTGTAGTTCAAATCTATCTGGTAGTATTCTGACGGGAGCAAGGGTTTGGCGAGTGTTACTTTTATAACGTCCGGGTGTTCTTTGAGGCGAGTATGTTGCAATGGGTCGTTGTTTTCGTCCAATACGGATGTAATGGCAGTAAAACCCCGTTGTTCGCTTTTTGCAAAATGGAATTTGGTGCTGAACTCTTCCGTGAAACGCATTGCCAAAGGTGTTTTTTTTGTGGAATACGCATTGTTCCAGTCGTTGAGATAAATTGTGTGCAACGTATCGTTTGAGATGTTTTGATATCTGATGCGTTGCTGGATTTTTATAATTTTATTGGGCATGTCAAATTTAGCAACGACTTCAATCTTGTTTTGGCAGACAAGGTGTTGCGTAAATAAGCAGGACAAGAATATCAGGAAACGAATGTTCAAATTATAGCAATAACTTTTTTTAGCGGTTTCATTTCAACCTTGGGCAATAAACGAAAAATTTCAGTACACGACAAAAAAACTTCCTTTTGCGGGCTGCCCGAATGTTGTCCATATTAAGTTGTTTGGTTTATTGATTGTTATGTGTTTATTTTTTAAAAGAGTAAACCATAATGATTCAACTTCTCAAAAGCCCAATTACCGGTTTTGGGTAGCCTGTCTTGTTAGAAATTCGGGCTCAAGCCGTATTCTTTATAGAAATTATCTAAAATTTCGATGACTTCTTCCGGTGTATCGACCAGGTGTACCAGGTTCATATCGTTGGGGCTGATGTTGCCAAAAGTGTCCAACAAGGTTTGTTTGATCCATTCCAAAAGGCCTTTCCAAAATTCGGTACCGACCAAAATTAACGGAAATTTCTCTATTTTGTTGGTCTGTATGAGTGTGATGGCCTCAAAAAGTTCGTCCAGTGTGCCAAAGCCGCCGGGCATAACCACAAACCCTTGCGAATATTTGACAAACATAACTTTTCTTACAAAAAAGTAGTCGAAATCTAAAACTTTATCAGGGTCGATATATGGGTTGTCGTGCTGTTCAAAAGGGAGTTCGATGTTTAGACCCACCGAGGTGCCGCCTGCTATGTGAGCGCCCTTGTTTCCTGCTTCCATGATGCCCGGCCCACCACCAGTGATGATCCCGTAGCCGTGTTCCACAATTTTTTTTGCGACTTCCTCGGCAAGTTTGTAATATTTCTCGTTGGGTTTTGTTCTTGCAGAGCCAAATATGGATACACAGGGGCCGATACGGCTCAATTTTTCGTAACCGTTTACAAATTCGCCCATTATCTTGAAAATGGCCCAAGAATCGTTGGATTTGATCTCGGTCCAAGCTCTGCTATGTTTTTCTAATCTCATCTTTATTAATTTGTTACGTATCAATCTAATTGCCGTGATATCGGCAAAAACGGACAAATTTAATCGAAATTAACCGAAATAGATAATTTAGGGCTTGTTTTAAACGTTTTTGATTTTCGTATGTGGGACGGTATCCAGTGTATGCAGTCTCTAATTTTGTCCAGAATGTTTTGTGTGGATATCTTTTTCAATTTGAAAACCCACAGAGATAATTGTCAATTTTATTAACTGTTTTTTTGTTGAGGGTAGGGGACAAAATCGGTTTCACCCACTACCTTCGGGAATTTTTGGTTTATCCAATCTTCTTTGGCTTGCTTCAATCTTTCTTTGCTTGACGAAACAAAATTCCAGTTGATAAACCGTTCTTCGGCAAAAGGCATGCCCCCAAAAATATAAACGATTGTATTTTTGCCTATTTCAAATTCGCACAATTTACTGTCTTTAGCTATCAATATTTGTTTGGGCCCATAAGTGTTTCCTTCGCTTCTTATGTTTCCCTGCAGGATGTATAAGGCGCTTTCGCCAAATAAATCGTTGCCGATATTGAGCTTTTGTGAAGAGGTGCTTTTTATTTCGATAAAGTATAATGCGCTGTGAACCGGAACCGGTGATTTTCTTCCAAATGCTTCTCCTGCAATCAGTTTAATACTTAAGCCATAGTTCTGCCACTGCGGGATTTCGCTTGCTGCAATATGCGTGAAGGATGGTTGTGTTTCTTCCAACTGTTTGGGCAGGGCAACCCATATCTGCAATCCGTGAAGGCTTTTCTCCGATTGTCTTAAATAATGGGGAGTTCTTTCAGAATGTACAACACCTTTGCCTGCCGTCATCCAGTTTACGGCGCCTGGTTGGATTTCCATTTCGGTACCAATGCTGTCACGGTGCATTATAGCTCCTTCAAACAGATAAGTGAGTGTGGAAAGCCCGATATGCGGATGTGGCGGTACATCCAAATTTTCGTAGTCTTTAAGTTGGGCAGGACCCATATGGTCAATAAAAACAAATGGGCCTACTGCTCTTTTTTGTCTGAATGGCAACAGGCGCCCTACCATAAAATTACCAATGTCTGCCGCTCGTTCTTCTATGATTAATGATATGTTTGACATCTTTTTGTGTTGATCGGGTTTGATGATTGCTTATCAATACCGTTTAATTATTCTTCAAGGTAACCAAATTTGCCCATATTGTAATCGTCAATGGCTTGAATAATTTCCCGTTGCGTGTTCATTACAAATGGACCGTGTGCTGCTATCGGCTCATTGATTGGTTTGCCGCTCAATACCAATACCGTTGCGTTTTCCGATGCCTCTATGCTAAATTTTTCACCATTATTCTCAAACAGTACAAAGTGGTCGGTGGGTACGTTTTCGTTTGCATTTACTTTTATGCTTCCTTCAATAACAAGTAACGCAGTATTGTAATTTTCGGGAAATTCAAAATCGGCTTTACCGCCTTTATTGAGATGGGTGTTTAGCAAATGAAGTGGCGAAAATGTGCTTGCGCTACCTTCTGTTCCTTGGTAGTTGCCGGCAATCACTTCCACTGTTCCGCCAGCATCGGGAAGCATGAATTTAGCAATTTGGGCATTGCTTATGCCTTGATACTTCGGTTTTGACATTTTGTCTTTAGCGGGCAGGTTTACCCATAACTGTACCATTTGAAAATATCCGCCTTGTCTGCTGAACTGTTCTTCGTGGTATTCTTTATGCAAAACTCCTGATGCTGCCGTCATCCATTGCACATCGCCTTCAGAAATTACGCCGCCACCGCCACTGCTGTCATGGTGCGCCACTTTACCTTTGTAAGCAATAGTGACCGTTTCAAAACCACGATGGGGATGTACGCTTACGCCTCTGGGCTTGTCGCTCGGAGGAAAATAAAATTTTGAATTGTAGTCCATCATAATGAATGGGTCCATCCTTTGCATATCCAAACGGTATGCGCTTGGGATAAAATTATGTACCCGAAATCCGTCTCCCACAAAATGTGGTTCTCTTGGCGGAATGACGACTTCTATGTCTCTTGTTGCCATACGTTTTTGTTTTTAGGAATTTATTGTACAAAAATAAGGTTGAAGAAATTCCTGTACATTGATGTATGGTAAGAATTCAGGTTATATCAAAGCTACTTTTTGCCAATTCTTTTCTTACACGGCTCAAGCTTTCTGGTGTTATGCCCAGATAGGAGGCAATCATCCACTGTGGCACACGAAGTGTTAGGTCTGTATAAAGATTAATAAAGTCTATGTACCTTTCTTTTGCACTGGCACCAATCAGCAAATTAATTCTGTTTTGTAAGTGCCGGATGTGGTTTTGCAGAAGATACTCATTGTAATTTCTGAATTCGTGGCTGATTTCTGATGCTTTTTTGATAAAAAGTTGGTCGAGCTGCACAACGGTTGTATCTTCAATGGCATCAATATAAAACAGGGAAGGTTGGTTGAAATATGCGCTTCCCCTGTCGATGACAAACCAATTTTCTGGAGCAAACTGTACGATGTGTTCTTTGCCTTCTGTATCTATTGAAAAGAAGCGCAATAGCCCTTTTTCAACAAAAAAGGCGTGTTGGCAAATTTGCCCCTTCGAAAGCAAATACGCGCCTTTTTTTATTTCTCTTCCCGAAACCATTTCCATCAATTTGGGCAGGTGTTCTGCTTTTACAAGTGCCTTGTCCTTAAGATATTTGAGGAAATTTTGTTTCATGCATGTTTTGTATGTGTCCTTGGTTGCAAGTCAAAAAGAATAAGGGTGGTTGTTCGGGTTGTTGGTGGGCATTGGGAGGTTTGCGTTAATTCTAATTTTTGAAAACGGTTGTGCCGTCTTTTATCAACTCGTAATGGTCGCCTTTTCCTAAAAGTTCATAATGGTCATTTTTGTACCAAATGCCAGAAGCAGATTTTTGTTCAACAAGGTCAATTTGTTCACCGCCGTTTAAATAGGCTTTTACTGTTCCTTCTGTATTGTTAAAGTTCATATTCAGTACATCGCCATTGTCGTTTTTTGCTTCAATGTCAACTTTATCGTCCTTATGTTCAAAAACAATATTTCCATCTTTCAAGAGTGTTATGTCGTTTCCTTTTCCTGAAAGTTCATAATGTTCGTTTTTGTACCATATTCCCGATGCCGGTTTTTGACTTTGAAGTTCTGAAGTTTCACCCATGAAATTGATGGTCACGTTGTCTTTATTGTTGTCAAAAGTTAGTTCAAGTGTGTTTCCGTTCTTGTCCGAAATAGATTGGTTTACAATATTGTCACTGGTGTTTGCAGATGCCTCTGTGGTTGTATTTACCATGTTTTCCTGTTTTGTGCTTTCTTTACATGCGTATAAGCATGATGCGGCCGCAAAGGTTACTGCGATAAGGGTTTGTTTTGTCATTTTTTTAATTTCTTTTTTTAGGTTTTATGCGTATAAAGATTTTTAGGTTCTACAATTATTTATCAATTATAGGTTGGTTCTCAACAAAACCAATAACTATGTTTTTATAAACTTTATTGTGGCAGTTTTATTATTTATTGTGTTTATCTTCAATAAATAGATGTCATTATCAAAATCTGCAAAATAGTTGCGTTAAGTTCCAAGGACTAATCCGCTATCTATGACAGTTGGGTTAAACCGTTGTTGTCAATCAGTGCTACTTGGGAGTTGTTACCATTCTTATTGGCAACTACCAGATCCGTTTTGGGTCGCCATCCATATCGCCAATATCAATATAATGTGGTTTTGCAATCGTTGTTGTTAGTGATACAGGTGTTGAAAAGGTATTACTCCCATATTTCTATTTGCTAAATTAATAAAAAAAGCCAACAAAATTGGTTTTTATGGATTGTGAATCAAAAACTTACAATTTAGTTGCTATAAACCGCCATTACGCAAAATCCGATGTTGGCGTAAAGGGCCATTGGTTAGTCTGGTATTTTTATATGCGACCAATTTTCTCCACTTTTAATTCTCCAAACCTGCATTTCGGAAATGCCAAATTGTTTGGCTATTTTTTTTACAGGTCGCTTTCTTTTTAATTGTAATTTTATGTGCATGACTTGGGTTGAAGTCAATTTCATTCCTTTTGCACGTTTTTTTTGTGTGTATTTGCGCCATTTTTTTTCGGCAATTACATTTGGACTTTTGCTCTGGTGGATTTTGTTTTCTTCGGGTGTCATCCATTTCAGGTTTTGCATTCTGTTGTTGAGCTTGTCAAAGTCAAGGTGTCCGACAACGGTTTCGTTGGGTTTGGGTTGAGGAAGAAAATAGGTTGCGACCAACCGGTGTATCAAAAAGTGATGATTGATCGTCCGTTTTTTTAAATTTCGTTCGAGTTTTTTGCTCAATTCGGTTTTCTTTTTGTCGATGAGTATCGTTATCCGTTCGATGCGTTCGGCAAAGTCGTTGTTTTTGATTTTCTCTCTACGTTCTTTGTACAGGTTTGATAGTTCTTTTTTAAGTTCATCAAACTTTTGCTCGTCTTTTTCATCCCGAGGTTTGTATAATTTTAATCGGACAACTTTGTATCCTTCGGTTATCGAGCCTTTTAAGATTCGTCCGTCCGAAATTTTGTTGAAACTTTTTATTCTTCCCAAATTTGAAACTTCAAATCGGCAATTGTTGGTAAATTCAAAGTCAAATTCTACAGGTTTCCAGATTTCTTTGTGAAGTTCGTTTTCAGTCATTTTTTTTTATGGGTACTTATGTGGGGTTTTTTTTGGGGTATGGTTGGAGACATTGTTCTTCCTGCTTTATTTTTCCTGTTTTATGGCATTGTTCTTTTGTGCAAGCCATTTTGGGTTACGATACAAAGATAACAGAAAAGAGCCAAACATTGGTTTTGGCTCTTAACTGCTGTTTTTGTCTGCCTTGTTGTGCCACGTTATTAACCTGGTGTCGGATAGCATATAAGATTATAATTATCAAGCCAATAAGATTTAACCAAACGGCTTTGTTTTTCCCCAATTATTTTTAATAATTAAAATAGTTAAAAAGACAAAAACTTAAAATTATATATTCCATAGTTACTTTCATTTACTGCCATTGCATACAATTACCCAGATTCATGAAAACAGCTATTGTTGTTCCGCTCCAACTATACGTTTATTTTCGTTGGTTTTCAATACTTCCAGCAGACTGTTGCGGTCATGGGTTTTTGCGGATTTTGCCCTACTGTTTTTCAGCTTGCAAGAAATAATTTTTTCAATAGCGGATTGAGTGATTGCTCAAACTAAAGAGTTTATTGGCGGTCTTTGGTTTTGTATATTCTGCAAGCACATCGTAAATCGGTCATAGTATCTGTGTTTTGTTACTATTTTTCAGTCTCAATTTTCTTAAGTGATAGAAATGTATGACACAGAAAATAGCACCTGCAATGACTAATGGAATTGATTGCAATAAAAATCCGTAAAAGATGTATAAAAAACTTGAAATCATATGCCATAAACGGAAAGCACCCATTTCTTTCTTTGTAATGGCAAAAAATCCCGTACCAATTGCCAAGTAGCCTAAAATTTCGGTTATTAAAGTCATAATTCATTTAAATTTTTTAAAGTTCGTTGCATATAATTTTTGTCTGACACCAGGTTTTCAATTTCAGTCAATTCTTGTATGAAATGTGGACTCCTTTTAATGAGTTGTTCTGTTGTTTTTGTGCCTGCACCCCAATGTTTGATAAATTCCGGAAGTCTTGTTTTGGCTTTGTCTGATAGTTCCAAAAGTTGTTTTCGGGAATCGTTTTTATCGGTTTTGCTGGTGATATAATTCTTTTTTTTCATCTTGTTGATGATTTTCACACAAGCAGGATGTGACATTCTCAATTCCTGTGATATTTCCGTTACCGTCAAGGATCCGTGTTCTTCCAATAGAAGGAATATAAGGTGCCAATTAGGTTCAATATCAAGACCTACCTTTTTATAATAGTCTCTCGTGCTGTATAATAGCTCATCGCTTAATCGCTTGATTCTACTGTTCAGGCCTGCTAAACCTATTTTTTCTAAATAATCCATAGCCTAATATGTAACTGGTTACGCAAATGTATGCAATTTTATTGTAACTGGTTACGTTAAATTGAAATTTTTAGAAAATTTTAATTTAGATTTCGGATTAATCGAAATGTACGCAGTGGTAGGAGCTTGGAGTAGGGGGCTGATTATTAGCATCGCGATACCTATCGGGATTCAATCGAAAAACCCCAGATCCGAGACCCATTTAAAGCCGTTCAGCCCCGCTTTTGCCCGATGGCTATCGGACAATACCTTTTTTCCTGTTGACAATTTTGTCCTGTCCTTGCAGATTAGTGCATCTGGTTGTAATTGCTCAAGGACGTTTGGAAGTTCTGAAAAGGTATAAAAAAGCCATACCGGTTAACAATTTCCCTCCCGTGAACGGTAAACACATTTTTGTCACAGATCCTCCCTGAAATCAATCGTCTCGTTTAGCCCGCTCCAGTTGAATATGTTGATCCTGAACTCTTTGCATATGTCATCAAAAAATGGAATAGGGATGCAAACACCTGCTTTAAATCCAATCTCTCCGCTAAGACAGCTAATGGTCATCTTACTGTCAACATTGGCTTTTTTATTGCTCTCCGCAAAAAATATCATTGGAGCGTTCATGTCAACCAGATCAATTTTGGCGAGGATCTTTGCATATGCAACGACCGCATCTGCTCCTCCCGAACCATTGATATTCAGATTGGCATAAGGCTCTATAGTGGTATTGATTTTGGATGTTGTCCCCAGGTTGGTATGGCCGCCGTAATTGATGCCCATACTTCCGTCCATGTTAATGGTGGCGCGGCAGGGGACCGGCCCCAACATAAAACGCTGATCAAACAAAACCTGTCTGTAAGGTTGATGTACCGATTCGGTGAGCAGTTTCTTTTTTTCACCTACAAAAGAATAATAGACTTTTATGTTTTTATCTTCACCAACTTTTTTTTCTTCATTTTCGTTGTCTATTGGCAGCGCTTGGTTGGTTGGCGACACCCTACCATTTATACCCTCTATTTCAATGTTGAACAGTGAAAGATTCTGGGTTTTAGGTTTGGATTGGTCGAACAAATTCGCCCAATTGTACATTTTGATCCCCATATCAAAATGTCCTGAAATTCTTGTAGAGTCTTCCACTGTTTTATTGGCCTTGCTTGTGTAGTGATGTGCATAGGCTGCATAGCCATCCGATTTCATATAGAATCCAAAGGTTTTGGTGATGGGGTCTGTGACACTTTCATCAAAAGCGTTGATATTGCTATAATGATCCACCGGCATGACCCAGTCATAAAGATGATTGCTCAAAACCGGGCTGTTGCCAGGTTCTGATTTTAGCAAGGTGCCGTTTTTGTCATAAAGTTTGATGCGAGGATAATACTTTTTGACCTTGTAACTCGCCGAGGGTAACCCAAAAGGACTTGTTTTTAGGTTGTGCTTTAGATAGTATATTTTATAGTTCTTTCCGGGTACTATACCGCCTCTAATCTGTCTTCGCCGCATTTTGTCTGTAATTTCATATTCGGCCAGAGGCTTGAAATCAAAATTACGTATGTATCTCGGTTTTTTGTCATTTGGAGATTCGTACAGTTCCAATTCGTACCGTACTGCCTGGTTGGCCACAACAGGATGGAGTGCAATGGACACAGGTAATACAATAGGGTTTTCCGATGTCAGCTGCATGTTATATACCGTTTCAAGCTGGTCAGGAAACTCCCCTGAAAAATTTTCAAATCGTCCAAAATAAAGGAAGTTGTAAAAATTGAACGCCTTGGGATTTATGCCGACCGTGGCATTTCCTATATCTGTCCCGCGAATCTTTGCGAATTTATTTAAGTTTACGGCACTTACCGTGGTTTCGGTACTGAAGTGTTTCATGTCCGCACGAATATACTTTAACTGCTCCTTGTCTCTTAGGCTGTGCCCGCGTTTATTCAGTTCTTTCTCAAATTCATTTATGTCTTCCAAAATCTTTTTGCCGCTGGCAGTTTTCTTGTTTCCGCTTGGATCGGTCCATACGTAAATACTGTCCAATTTTAATCCCTTTGCTTCAGCTTCCTTTGTTGCTTTGAACGGAACAAATTTTATTGGTTTTCTTTTGAACTGAGGGTCGACATCTAGCAGGTTTACCGTTTTTACCGTAACCGGTTTGTCCCGAACAATAGGAGTTAATGTTTTTGTAGGCTGAAAAATAACCTGTTGCTGTGCCATTGCCCGAATCGAAAAACCCAGGAAAAGGAAGAGTAGAATAATCCTGCTGCAATTCCGTCGCATACCGGAACCATATTGAATGTTTGTGTAAAATATTCCCATGGCTGTTTAATTTTAGATATACATTGAATTTTATAATAATTGTCCTGTTATTTGCTGAAGCGTAGATAGTTAATGTTTGTTTGTGTCTTTAGTATTAATAATCGCTTTAGAACCTGAATACTGTTTTGATGGACCGGTTTTCCAACAGATACAGTTTCGTTATTTGTTAAATGCTGCGATGTTAATTTGAAAATTCTGTTGATGCTCCCAAAGTGTTCCAAAACCTATTACCAATCAATTTTCAAATTGGATTTCGTTCTGTGTTTCTCTTAACTATACTGCCTCAATATCGCTGGTCATGTTTTTGATTAGTTTCGTATTGCACAGGCCGGTGTTTATTTGCTTCTTCTACGTTCATTTTTGTTTGTAAAATTTTTGCTTTTAAACCGGTCTTTTGTTTCTCGTGGTCGCTTTTACTGACGGCCAGTGGCTAGGAGCTTGGGGAAGGGATGGAAATAGAAGCGCATACGTTCTATTTAGTCCTGCAATAGCCTATGTTTTTTTGTTTTGTCCAAATTACAAAAAAAGTCAATTCGAACAACATTGGCGGAATAGAAATTCTAAAGATGAGTTTTGCATTTCGTTCCCCTGACAAAAAAAACCGTGTTAATCCTTCGGTAGTTGAATAATGTTATGTTGTAATTACCGTTTTTATGTAAAACAAAAAAAGTTACTATACAAAAAAGAACAATAACAGTTCAAAGCTGGAAGTTAGGTTCATTGATTACTGCTTTTTCTTAAATTTGACTTAATAAATTAAAATTATTAGATCATGAATACAAAACATTGGTTGATTGCAGGAGGAATTGTTGTGTTCCTCGCTATTGCAGGTTTTATCTTTGGTTTATATTACGTAACCCGGGTTACGATAAAAGAGATTTCCGGTGAAAGTTATCTTCCGGCAATCTTCAATCAGCCGTTACGCACCAAAACGGATATGGTCATGATTGAGTTGCCACCTCATAATTTCATTAAGGAGCCTTTAACCATTAGGCATGTATTTCATCCTTCCGACCCCATTTTGTTGGAAATACCGGTGGGAACCCCGTTGATGTTCACCAGCGCTTACAGCAGATACAGCGCAGTTGCCGGCAACACTTCCTACTCATTTGTCGGTACCATAGAGGTCAATGGAAAGTCTTATCCTGTAGAATGGATTTGGTCGAGTTCAAAAGATGCAAAAGATATATTTGAGAAAGCCAATCCTTAAACCGGTCTTCAAATAATGAACAATTTCCTGAATAAACCCTTGCATCCTGAACGGGACACGCCGATTTTACAATATTACAGTGCCTGTTTTTATACAGTGTTTATTGGTTTTTCGCCTTTTTTCAAATTAAAGGAAACGCCTTTCAGCAACAAAGGGTATAAAAATGCTGAACAGATTAGCTTTGAAGAATTCAGGAAAAAAGATCCTTTGTTTGAGAAAATACCCCAATCCAATGCCGAGATTTTTTCATTCGACAATGAAGATTATCCTTCCGATGATGAGATTTTTGAACAAGGCGAAAGTATCTCCTGGCAGGAAATCAAAAAAGCATGCAACTTCGGACAAGTCGGCGATATCAACAAAGCGCTCAAAACGTCCATCGGTGCCTACCGTCCTGTTTTCAACAGAATGGATCTGGCCCATAAGCTATCGGATTATGCACTGTCAAATCAGTTCTATTTTCCGGTGAGTGGAGCTTTCAATGTATTGTCCAAAAAACAAATTTACCGGAGTTTCAAATTTCTGGGCATTCATCAACTGACGATCGAACAGGAATTTTCGCAGGGCCACAAAACAATCCATCTTGAGCATTTTACCGAAAAAGAATTTTGCAATACGATTGCTTACAATGATTATTACATTTATGACACGAACCAAAAACTGCTTTTTGCAGTGGATTGGGATAATTTTTTCTTCTTGATATGTGCTGACAGCAAGACAATAGAAATGCTAGTTGAAAGTATGGAGTTTGAAGGATTTTATTGTGATGAGCACACCCGGGGAAATTGGGAGCTTAGTTCCGAAGAAATTAAGGCCGGTCAGCACCATGAGCAATTCGATGCTCCGGATAGCTCAAGGCAAATAAAAAACAATGGTAAAGATTTTTTAGAAGCAGAAAGCTATTTTAATCTGAATTTATTGCGGTATGAACAAGTGGATGCTCAAACAGCAAGCTATTACTTTGCCGAAATGTCCACTTTGCAGGCAAGCCTTTTGTTTCCTGAAGAATTAGAACTCCTTGGATTAAAAATCGCTGGTTTTGACGAGCAGGAAAACTTTTTTGACGAAAAGGAACTTCCCCGCTTTCATAGCATAAGCGATTTCAATCATTTTTTTCTTCAAAATCCAAACTACCGTCTGCAGGATTGCGAATTGGAAATGGAACAGGGAATAAAATTGGAAAGCCATGATGATGGAGAAGTTGCCCTTTCTTTTCCATTGGATTCAGGCTTAAAGGAACCTTTGATCCTTTCTATTTTTGAAAAATACAAACTGAACCCAAGCATAAAGAAATTTATTGAAGAAAATGCCGGATTTTATGTCCGCATTGATTCAGATGGAAATATTGAATCCTACTCCAGGGATTTCGACAAATATTTATAAATAAACTTAATCAAAACAGAATATGGAAACGAGGTTTACAGAAACAGAGATCCTGAACCAATTGGACAAGGCGTTCAATGGCATACCCGGCAATGACTATCCCGAAGGTGAACCCGGCGATGTGAAGTATCATTTTTTTCTGGATCTTGAACATGGCTATTGCCTGACCGCAGGAAGCCGCATCCACTTGTATGCGGATAATTCGAGATGGGCGGTAATTCTTGAAAAAAGCGGCTACCAAAACGGCAGGATGACTGCAGAAGCCGAATTGAATTATGTGGGCAACTGCATCCGGTATTCGGTGGCTCACTATCCCACCGGTAATTATATTACCAATACACAAGAGGTAATTCTGATAGATGCCGCCGAGTTTGAACGTATAGAAAACAAGGAAGGTGAAGAACCGGAAACCTTCGAACGGATTGGAAAACAAATCACCGAAATTCAAGTCCGGGACAGCTTTGTGCCTTTTGACAGCAATCCCGAGAATTATGAGAAGGTCGGAATTCATATCCAAACGGATGATAACCCGAATCAACTGATTGGTTTTGGAGATTTTGTTCGGTACCTGCACGAAACGAATCCACAATTGCTCTGTGCCACAGAATCCGAATTGAGAAAACTCATTCCCAACGACCTTCCCAAAATCATGACCATCCATGATTTTCATTATTCAAGTGCCTACGATAAAGCTACACCGCCCAGTCAGCAAGAAACCTATCAATTAATCGCAAAAGTTTTAACCACCGGAGACTCCTCCCATTGGAAACCCGTTGAAGAACCCAATAACAGTTGGAAAAACTGGGAGTCGGGACATCTTTGAGGCCAGCGAAAGCATGGACAAAACAAATTAATCCGGCTACTTTTTAATAGAAAAATCAGCTTGAACCAAATTCTGAAATTATATTTTCAACCGTAGTGGGTTGAGGTTTGCTCAATCCACTTTTTGGCAATTTTAAAATCGCCGGAGGCTTTACTATATTGTTCGGTGAGGCTTAATTATCGGGGACTTTTTTAAATTCGCCTAACGTTACTGTATAATTTTTCTCTTTAGCTTCCGCAATTTTGTTTTTGGAGCTTCCTGTTGATCATGTTGTTTCAAATACAAAGAGAAAACGTACCATTACCCATTACTTTAAGTTTTTACCCGAATACCGAAATGATATACATTGACGGATTCAGTTCCTTTTGGATAGGCGTATTCTTCCTGTTCGCATTTTTTAAATTCTATTTCATAGACAGTGTCTTTTACCTTCACTTCCTGTATTTCGTCTTTGCTTTGGAATGAAATGAGTTGGTGATGGTTATCGTCAGGCACTCCATAAATACTCCATTCTTTTTCACGAGCCTCGGGTGTGGCTTCAAAAATTTCTATGTCGGGTAGCCCGTCCCGCTTCTGAACGTAACAGAGTTTGATGATGACCTGCCCAAATTCAAAATAATAAGGGTTGTAGGCTATCTTCATTATAGAAAAATTGGTGAATGTATGTTGCTTTGATGGTTTCATCTGTTTTGTTTTCATAGTTTTAATGGTCAGATGCCTGTCCCGATTAGTCGGGAGAATTCGCCAAAACTATCATCGCTTTGGAATTATCTGGTTTTTTCCAATCCGCTTAATATTAGCAGCCGATATTTTTTTCATTTGAGTTGTTTATTTATTTCACTCGGCAATTCCGTCCCTGTCATTTTTGAATTTTCATAATAGCTCTTCGTTGTATCAAGTCCAAAAACTTTAAAGAGTTCATCTTTTATGCCCTTGTTTTTGGGGTTACGTAAATCCCATTTCGCTTTATAGTGACTGGCACCGTCAAAATTGTAAACGCCTTTGTTCTTTATGGTTTTGATAACTTCAATACGGTCGTAATGAGGTTCAAACCCAATAGAATAATAACCATATGGGTTTTGGTCCAATTGTGTTTCGCCTGTCACGTATTTAAAAAACTTTTCTTGCGGAAGTTCTCTGTGTATTAGTCCCCACTGTAAAAAAACAATTCGCCTTTGGTCTATGCTTCTTCCATATGAAATGGGGAAATCATACTCGTTATCTTCAATTTCTCTGTGTCCGATTATTTCAAACTCACCATACAGCAATAAATTGTCCATCATAACATCTGAAGGTAGTCTGGGTTGTTTGTCAAGTTCATCAATACCAAGCCTTTTGATAGTCGAACTATATGCAAATAACTCCACAATGACCGGTGGTCCCATCAATAATTTTAGGCCGTGAAATTCATCAATCAATTTCTTTTTCCTGATTTTATTCACGTCAAGAAGTATTCTGCCAAAGCCATAATTAATTCTGTCAAGTTTAAAACAGAAATAGTCACCAGATTTGTATTTTATATTTTGTCTTTTTAAATTCCTATATCTGTCAATTTCAGCAAAATGATTTTCGGGCGAGTTGGTAATAAAATCATTTATTAAATCACTTATTTGCTTTTCGGATTGTTGCTCGTTGTCCCAATGAGTTGAATAAAATGTCGTCTGCGAATTGTAATTTCCAATAGTTAAATGACCGCAATTGATGTTAAGATAAACACCTGTCGGTTGTCGCTGTTCTAAAACAGAGATACTCAATTTCTTTTCTTTTCCTTTGTTGGTTTTAGGTAAAAGTACAGCCCTGTCTCTTGTAAGTTCGTCATAATGTCTTTCTGAATATTCTTTTTCAGTTGAAATGATATGTCGTTTTATTGTGTCTTTGTCAAAATATAATACGCTTCCGGGGCGATAGGTATCGTTATTAAAAGTAACTCTGTCCCAATGTTTTTCGATTGGGTCAAGTCCGAAATAGTTTCGTTGTTCGTTTGTCAATTCGTGCGTGGTCATATCATGGATGCTAAAGGTTTGGGGCTTTGCGTTCGGGCGGGTTTCGGAGCACAAAGTTTCAATTTATTACTAAAGTTCAATATAAGCACAAAGCTCTCCCGCAAGTGCCGGACACGTCAGCCCGCCTGACGCCAAATCCTTGTACTCGTTGTACAACTCAAAAATAGCGAAATTTGTTGTATCCTACTTTATGCAAGGGAGGAAACATTTTGCACCATAACTTTTCTACGAACGGAGTCTGGATAGGCTTGTTCCACAGGACAATTTTTACAGAAAGGAAATCGCACACCTCTATTTACACTTTCTCTATAACGCAACACAGGGTTATTATGGCGGCGAAGGCCAGCCGAGCATTGAGCCTGTTGTTTTCTTCAAGATGCTTTTGGTGGGTTATCTCAACAACATCAACAACGACAGGGCATTGCTTCGCCATTGCAGTAACTGCCTGGATGTACGTTTGTTTTTGAGCAATGACCTGGATGAGGATTTGCCTTGGCATTCGACCATTCCCGGGATGAGACCATTGCCTTACAGCTCGTCCATCATGACGGCCAGTTGGCTTTCTGCATGTTTTATTTCTTTGGCTACACCTGAATGGGCGATGGTGTATTTGTCTGCCAAGGCATGCACTTTTTTGGGTGCGTTTGGGCCTTGATAGTTTGGGGCAGTTTGTTCAATGAAGAAACTACGGGAGAAATCCATTTTAATTCAATTAATTCATACACTTGCTCGTCAGTAAGGTTTTTATGGTTTCTTTGGTGTTTGAAAGGATTGCTGTATTGGCGTTTTTAGGCTTTTTTCCGTTGGCAATAGATCTATCATAAAACACCATTGGAAATCAAATCGCAATAGGCCCGAGTTTTGCAATCTTATTTTTTTTCACCCACTCCTGTAACATTTTGAAAGTTCGTGTATCTAAAATCCGAATTATTAAAATGAACAACCATGAGACGATACTTTACTTTACTGATCTTTTTGCTTGGTGCGGTCTGCGCTAATGCACAATCTCTTTACACCAAAACCTTTGGTAACCCTGCCGACCGGCCCATTATATTCCTGCACGGTGGACCGGGAGGAAGCATGATCGATTTTGAAGTAATAACAGCCGAAAAGCTGGCCGAACAAGGCTTTTTTGTAATTGCTTATGACCGTAGGGGGGAAGGCCGTTCGGAAGATGACAGTGCGCAATTTACCTACCAGCAAACCCTGGACGATCTGGATGGCATATACGACCGGTATAACCTTAAATCGGCTACGCTGCTGGGGCATAGCTTTGGGGGTATCGTAGGTACGTTGTTTGCAGAGAAATAGCCCGAAGAAACAGACGGCCTGATACTTGCCGGAACACCCAGATCATTGCAGCAAAGTTTTAAAACCATTTTGCGGTCAGTAGAAACGATTGCCGAAAGCAAGAAAGACACAGTGATGTTGCAGCAGGTAAACATGGTGAAAAATTATGATACCTCTTCCATTCATTATAGTTCGGGCTGCTTTATGTTGGCCATGCAAAACGGAATGTACAACGCTAAAAATCCAAACGCCATGGCCACAGAACTGTACACCAGCTTTCAAAACAACGAGATGATGAAAAACTATACCTCGTTCATTACCGAGAGCAATTACAAAACCGTTTTAAACCCAACTATGGGCTTCTGGAAGAACGAGTCCTACACCTTGCTGGATATTTCGGAAAAATTAAGATCGCTAAACGCAAAAGGTGTAGCCGTATACGGTATCTATGGAAAAGAAGACGGCCTCTTTGATACGGCGCAAATAAATGCTATTCAGGACGCTATTGGGTATGAAAAACATTTTGCCTGGCTTGATAACTGCTCGCACGGGGTTTTTATTGACCAACAGGAAGTATTTTTAGGCCTGCTAAAGAACTGGATCAGGTAAATGAACTTTGAAACGATATACCGTTCGTACTGGGATAAAATTTTCAGGCTGTGCATGGGTTTTGTTGGCGACCGTGAATGGGCACAGGATATTGCCCAGGATACTTTCATCATTGTTTGGCAGCAGTTACCTTCGTTCAGAAACGAATCGGGTATTGGCACATGGATTTACCGCATCGCCACAAACAACTGCCTGAGGCAATTAGAAAAACAAAAGCGAACAACAAAGCAGGAGTTGCCCATACACTTGCCGGAAGAGAAACAGACAGACATAGAACCAC
>JAKQHT010000005.1 GCA_029557895.1 Bacteroidota bacterium
TTGTTTAGAGCAACTAAATAATACTGTAATACAAAATACAGCTAGGGTCAATGTTTGAAATTTCATTTTATTAGCTTTAAGTTTAAAATTTATCATTCTGTTTATTATTGGCAGCGGTGCTTTTTACACTTGCAGGTAACGGTTCGCGGCTTGGCGTAGTGGCGGATTTTTAGCACAAAAGTTCAATCGAAGAACTGCACTTGAACCTACCACAAAACTGTCATACGAAGCACTGCACCCGCCATTACGCCAAACCGCTGTTAGCGGTTCGCCCTTCTTGTCTGCATGTCATTTGTCCGTTAATGTGGTCTGCCATGGTGCGTTGCCTTGCAAGCTCTTTTTATTTTTTTTTGCGATGGCTCTGTAGTTTAGCAAAAAATAAAATGTGCTTGCAAATGCGTTGGGATTTATAATTGGAGTTGTTACCACAATTATAAATCTAAATCTGGGTCAACATTCTGAATTAAAGAAACAAAATCATTGTCAACCACTCTTTGAAAATTTCTATTTTCAATAAGCCATGCTTCAACTGTGTCAGTTGTTGGATGATTATTTGGTTGAAATGTGTAATTTGGAAAGTGATGTTGGTTTTCTCTTGCCCAAGGCCTTGGTTCAGTAACTACATAAGTGCCAGTTCCCCGCTTATAATAAATCATAAAATGTTTTGCAGCCATGTCTATTTTAGCTTTTTAGTAATTATTTGAAGTGGCTTAACTATTAGAATGAATGTCAATTTCCTAAGCAATAATGACTTCTCAATAAAACTTGCTGCTTTTGGTCCATGTGTGTAATACCAATTTGTAAATTGAACACCCCAATTTCTTTTAAGCAACCAATTGTCACGGAACATTCTTAAATCAAGAACAACTGGATGGTCATAATTTCCCATTGCAGCTGTTGCAATAAAGCAACCACCACCAGCTGGTTTTTTATTCTCAGAACCTACAGGAACAATAGTGTTAAGCCATTCTGAATATGAGCCGTCATCATATAATCCAGAATAAAAAGCACGACACATAAATAAAAATTTATCGGCTGGCAGGATTCCCTTCTCAACATTTTTTTGGTTAGGTTCATTCGTCAAAGCATGATAAGATGAGCCACCAGAAATTCTAACTTCTATAGATTTTGCATCACATACCTTTTTTAATTCTTCTTTCGTTATAGTGTAATACCCTATTTCTGCTACCGAGTTTCTATAGCCTACTCCAACTTTTGTATTTGATTCGGTTGCTTCTAATGTAATATTTTCCTTTCCATCTATATTAATTATCATGTTTCCGTTCCTAAGAAAGAACCAATCTGCTCCTATATAAGTATAGTCAATAAGCGAAAGGTCGAGGTCAGGGGTTTTAACGTGTCTTAAAGACAAGCTAATTTCAAAACCTTTATAATCAGGAATGTCGGACGTTCCTGAATTGAACCATACACTTACATATTGTTTAGTGAATGCTCCAGGCCATACAAGGTCTGTAGTTGTTTTGTCTTTGAATTTGTCAAAGTCTTGTTTGATGAATCGTTTTGTTGTGTTTGTTGATACTTGATTTTCCATGATTTATTTATTTTGGTTATTAAAATTTTGAAATGCGGTTTCGTATTTTTCTATTAAGTAGTCCTTTTTGTGGATGAAAGATGGATTGTTAATAAAGTTTTTAGGGTCGCTGTAGAAATTATATTCTTTGAAAAACTGTTCACCTAAATCTGTTATGAGAACTTGTTGCTTAAGTTTTTTGTCTATGATTTCATCATCATCCAAAGCGTTGCTGGTTAAGTAGCTTTTTATTGCTGTATAATCATCCAAATATAATTTTGAATGTGGTGTAGGTAGAATTACAGAGACGTATAATGCAAATTCAAACCAATAATCGGCAGATATTTTCTTTAACTTGTTAATCGTATGTAATATTTCGCAAAATTCCTGTGCATCAAGAACACCGTCATTATGCATGTAATCAATTAATTGAATTTTTGATTTTCTGAATTGAACTATTGGGTGGTCTCTGAATTTTGAAGAGTTTGCGAACTTTAAAAATTCTTCTACGGTTAGAGTGAAATATTTCTTATCTAAATCATCTCTTAATTTTAAAAGTTGTGCGGAAGTTCCTGAATGCCTGAAATCATTCCCGCAATAAGCACAAACTGTCATTTCTGTTGAAACAACTGCTGTGCAAGCATCACAATTTAAATATTCAATCATTTTTCTAAATGTCTTTTAGTAATACAGATTTTTTTTCATCAAACTCTTCTTGAGTGATTGCTCCCAACTCAAGAAGTTCTTTTAATTTCTTTAACTTCTCCATTGAATCCATAGTTGTAACTTTTGGCTGATTCATACTTGAATTTATCATTTGTGGTAGTAACATTCCTAAAGCTAAACCTGCTCCTGTATTAAATGCACCGTTTGAACCGTCATTATTATTTGCAGAATCTCCGATTGCGTTTGCGACTTTGAATTTCATGTATTGGTCAAGATTTCCTAATGCCCCCATTCCGCTTCGTGTGTCAATCATTTGCTGAACTTCGTCAGGAACTGAAATTGACTGAATGTAAAAGTCATGAATTTGTAAACCAAGTCCGTTAAAATCTGTTTGCAATTCAGTTCTTAAAATCAGATTTAATTGGTCAATGCTTTTTGAAATATCAAAAACAGATTTCAATTCATTACCTAAAACTGTGTTTAGCTTTGAAACGATAATTCCTTTCAAATAATCTTCAATGGAATTAGTTGCAAAGAGTCCTTTTGTTCCTACAACCTTGTTTACAAATAACATTGTGTCGTTTACTTGAATTGAATAACTGCCAAACGAACGCAATCGAACGGCATTTAACTCAGTGTCTCGAAATAAAATGGGTTCTCTTGTTCCCCATTTGAGATTTGCAAATAGTTGTTTGCCTACAAAAACTACTTCTGCTCTGAATGGTGAATTCTCTCCATAACCAAAAGAAGTAACCCACTTGCCGACAACAGGAACATTTTGTGTTTTTAAAATGTGTCTGCCTGCACCGAAAACATCAAGTGCTTTTCCGTCACGAAAGAAAACTGCTTCTTGACTTTCTCTAACTGTCAGTTGAGAGCCCCAAATTATTTCAAGGTGTCCGTTGTCGGGAATCCGTTTTACTAAAACAGTTCCGCTATTATCTACAAATTCAATTACATCCATGTCTATTTAAATTGGTTTATAAAATTTGTTCGTTTAATTAATATTGAATCAATTTCCCTGACTTGTTGATTTACAAAATTTGCACTCATTTTTTCGTTTATTTCTGCATCAACGGTTTTTAAAATTAAATGAACTCGCTCCGACATTTCTAAATCAATTTTGTAAATCTCATCAAGTTCCGTTTCTTTTAATTGCTGGTCGCTGAAAAATGATGATTCTCCATAAGTAGCATTTTTGATTTTTGAAAAAATTGTGTTCAATGATTTCCTTGCTATTTCCCACTCTTGACACAACTGCATTTCTCCTGTTTTTAAAAGTTGCTGTTGGTGTGTGATTACTGTTTTTTCGGATTGTTGGATTATTCCTGAAAGCTCGTCACGCAATTTTTTGTCAGTGTTTCGCTTTTCGTCACGAAGGGAATAACCTTTGTAACCACGAATCATGTTTCCGATTCGTTCAAAAAGATTTGTTCGTCTTGTTGTCATAAGTTCTTGGTTAATTTAAAGTTATTGCAATATAGTTTAAGTCGGGAATTTCGATTGTGTGGTCGGGCAAAAGCAAATGTGCTGCAATTGTGTCGGCTTGTGGGTGGCATTGCAGCTCTTTTGATTTTGCTGAAGCGTTGGCTTGTTCGTTCATTTTTCTGTCTGTTTAATGTTTGCACGGTCGTTCATAGGGTGACCGCTAACGGTTTTCGGCTTGGCGATGTGGCGGATTTTTAGCACAAAAGATCAATAGAATTACTGCTGTTGAACCTTGCACAAATAATTCATAGAAGCACTTCAGCCGCCATATTGCCAAACCGATGTTGTGCGTTCGGCTTTTTATTCAGTTTTGTTTAGTGTCCAAATAATTGCTTTTTCTTTTGTTGCTCTAAAAATTGTCGTATGTTTTTCTTTTGGTTCGTCTGAAAATTTCCACTTAATATTTTCTTTGTTCTCTGTTTTAAAAATGTCAGCTAATTCTTTTGTAAAAGGCGCAACATCTTCTGCGTCTGAACCTGCAAACCAAATTCGTTTTTCTGATGATGGAAACTTTGCTAAATGTTCTTTTGCTGTTCTTACTAAATAATGATTGTTCCACCAAAGTGAAGGGTCAAAAGCGATATAATTGTCAAACATTTCAGGTGTCAAAAAAAATGTTTCCATTACAAAAAGTCCTGATGCAGATTCTCCAATTATACTTTTTTCAGTAGTTGTTCTGTATCGTTTGCTAATTTCAGGGAAAAGTTCGTCTTTAATAAATGCTCTAAATTTTTCTGAACCACCAACAATTGGTGCAATTTCTTTGTCTTTTGCAACTTCTGTAAAGCCTGTCAAATCTCTTCTTCGTTGAGTGTTTTCAATTCCTACAAGTATTGAAGGTTTTATTTTCTTTTCTTTAATCAGTTTAGCCAAAGTATTTGCAATGTGAGGAAAATCTTCTTTTGTTCCACCATCTGCCATATACATCACGGGCAAAGAGTCTTTACTAGCTTTATAATTTTCTGGTGTCCAAATATTGATTACTCTTTCTTCTCCAACTTGTTTAGATTGAATTTTAAAAGTTTCGTGTTCTGGAATAGTGTCGTTTGGTTGTGATGCGTTTGAGCAACTTGTCAATGTTACAAGTATAAAAAATAAGTTGTAATAAATGAATTTCATATTTTCTGTTTTTTGTTTGTTTATTTTTTTCACGCTGTCGTTTTAAGCTGACGCACAACGTGTTTATACACGCCACCAAATTACGCAAATATCCTTAATATGGTTGGCTTTGCGCAGTTTTTTGCTACATATCCCCTGTGGTTATTTTGATGTAAACAAGGGTTTTGCAGCTCCATTGATAAAAAATACCCCGAAACATTGCTTGTAATTCCAAATTTATTTGGCCCATTAAACACAACCCTTTTGAAATATTTTGTTCAAAACTGAAAGCTCCGATAAACAGGTCATTCCAGATGAATGGAGGATTCTATGTTAAACATGGGAAAGTGCGTCAAACATATCACTTCACAACATCAACCCAACGACCTTTGGTACGTGTCAAAAAGCTATTGTCATACATGGCTTCTGCCTGTACACCGGGTAAATAATACGTTCCAAGATAGGCAGCATTCAACATGACATTGAAAGTATTGCTCCCGTTGTTACTACTGCTGCTCAGATCAAAATAAAAATTCACACGGTCGTCTCGGATATCGGTATAGCGGGCATTGTTCACTGTGGTATTGCCAAAATCGGTAAAACGGGTATTGACGATTTCCCAACCCGATGGGAAAACCTGCGTCAGGGCAACGTCGTTTATCGATTCATTCTTAAGGTTCATCACTGTTACCGAAGCCACAAAATCCTGGCCTTGTGTTAAGGAGCCAATATCTATTTTGTTGCCTTTAAGATCTTTGTATTCCACCGAAACGCTCAATCCGCGTTGTTCTACAATTTCTTGCCCCAAAGGTGGCTTGCCGGAATTCAGGATACGTACATACACCACATTATCCGCATTGTTCTTAAAGCGGATTGCGTTGAAACCCTCATTTACGGCGAGTTCCCGTTGTGCAATGGCGCTTTTGGTGTCCACGTTTTCGGTTTTGTCATTAAAAGTATATTGCAGCTTGAGTGCTTTTCCACCATTGGTCTCTACCATTTTTGCCATGGCCAGCAAGCAATAAGCGGTGGTTTGTGTACTCATCCATTGGTTGCCGGACAAGTCCTTGGCAATTGTTCGAGACAGTTCCCATTGTTTTGGATCCTTGGTCAAGACCGTGGTTTCCAGGGCCATTGCTCGGTTTCTATCCACAGAACCATAGGTATAATAGTTGTTGCGCAACGGTTCAAAGTTGATGTTTGCAGTGCTCGAAATCTTGGCACTTGCTTCTTTTTGTCCTGCCAATGCATAAGCTGCCGCTAATCGCCACTTGGCTTCGTTGGATATTTCGCTAAACTCTCGCAAGCGGTTCATGGCTGCCAGATCGGGGCTACCGGCCAATGCCAATGTATAGAGCCGGTATGCCTGCGCCAAATCAGAATTGTAAGAACGATAACTTGGGCGCCATTCGCCGGCAGCCTGTTTTTGGTATTTTAGCCAGTTGCTCTTAAAGGTCAAGGGCAATACGTAGCCTTTCTTTTCGGCCTCGAGCATAAAGTGGCCCGCATAACTTGTGCTCCAATCGTTGGTTGTGCTTTCGCCCATCCAGTAGCTCATTCCACCGTTGGGTTGCTGGAACAAGCCGAGACGTTTGATGCCGTTTTCAATGTTTGATTTGATTTCCTGTTTCTTGTGGTATGGCAGATCAAAAATATCGCTCAAAAACAATTGCGGGAACACTGCCGAGGTGGTTTGCTCCAAACAACCGTGTGGATATTGTACCAAAAATTGCAGGCGCCGTGAAAAATCCATCGGCGGCAAGGTAGAAAATTCAACGGTTGCCGAATTGGTTCCCGATATCCCAAAGGTCGAAAAATCAAGGGACGAAGTGCCATTGGGCTCTAAAGTCACATCCAGGACTTTTGAAGTAATGGGATTGGGATTGTAAACATCAATTTCTACTTTGTGGGTGGCAGTTTCTCCATTGCCGGTTGCAACGACCTCTATCGTCCCAAAACCTTTTGCCCTGCTCACATCCAGTTCAAAATAGGCCATTTGTTCGTCAGGTCTGGCAAAGGAAAGCGATTTGGTTTTGTCGCCTACCACTTCAATGCCGTTGCTCAATTTTAGGCTTATATTTACATTTTTTACGTTTGGCTCCATGGCAAAAACCGTTACCGGTAACGTTACTTTCTCGCCCGGGCTCAATTTTCGCGGCAAAGACGACAGCACCATCAACGGTTTTTTTACCTGAACCGATTTTTCTGTGCTGCCATAAGCTTCGGTTTTAGCATTTCCGGAGACGACCATCATCCGGACCGCACCTATATAGTTTGGCATTTTGATGGTGTGGTTGGCCTTTGCGCCTGCTTCAAGGCTAAAAGGCCCCAAATATTTGACCACAGGCTTAAAACGGTTGGCTTTTTGGTTTTTGGCTGCTGCCGCACTGCCGTCACCGCCAATGGCGAACACTTGGTCAATGCTACCGGAATAGGCTCCAATGACATCATCAAAAATATCCCAGGTTTTAACGCCAAGAGCTTCACGTGCATAAAATTCTTCCCAAGCATTTGGCGTTTTGAAGCGGGTCAAATCCAATAGCCCTTCTTCGACCATAGCAATGGTATAGGTCATGGGTTTTTTGTTTTTTTCTGAAACGGTAACCTTAAACTCCTGCTCTGGTTTTAGAGCATCCGGCATCTGTATCTCGGGCTGTAATTTGGTGTCCGGATCTTCGACCATTACCGGGATAACACCATACAAACGGATGGGCAAATCATTTCCGGTAACCGCATGTGGCTGTAACAGTGATATGTTGACAAATACATTGGGTGCCATATCCTTGGTAATGGGAATGTCAACGGTGGTTTCGCCCTGAGTGGTTTTTACCCACTTGTATGACAGCACGTCAGAACCGTTTTCGATACTTATCAGGGCTCGGCCTTCATTACCGGAAGGAAATTTGATTTTGGCCGTCTGCCCCACGTTGTACTGTTCCTTGTCTGCTGAAAAGACCAGCATTTTTGCGGCTTCTTTATCGGTTGATGGGGAAATATTGCTCCAATTCTTGTAGAAATATGCTGTGCGTCCTGCAGCATGGCCACTGGTTGGGTCCAGGACTCGGATTAGGTAGCGGCCACGGTCGTTTTCGGGAATTTTTAGGGTAAATTTTCCTTTGCCATTGGCATCGGTGGTGACTTTTTGATCCAAAAATGGACGGTGGTAATTGCTCGATACATAGCTGGATAGATTGTCGTATGACGAATTCCACCACCATTGCCATTCAATTTTATATACCTTGACCTCCAAGTTATTGCGCTGTATGGGTTTGCCCTGCGGATCTACAACGACCACGTCAAAGGTTTGGTTTTCGTCGGTAAAGAATGCGCCGTAACTATTGCTCTCGGGCGATTTGAGCCCTACAAACGATTCATAAGGCGCATAGGTTTTTGTGAATGCGTCCAAAGAGTAATCGCCGCCGTTTTCAAATGCGCGAACCAAAAACTGTACGTTCAACAATCCCGGAGCGTTTTTTCCCACATTGAGGACGTTGTTGATCTTGGCATTGCCGTTTTGGTCCAATTTGCCTTCAAACACATTGGTGTCTTCTGTCGAAAAAGTACGGGTTGGGTCTATAAAATCATAGTCTTTATAGTTTTTGAAGCCCCGATAAGAAGTACTGAATTTTGCTTTGATTTCGGCTTTTAGATTTTTTGCCGGAGCACCATGAAGCCACGCTACATCCAGCATCCCTTTTAGAGGCGCATTGCTTTGCAGGATTTCATCTTCAAAATTTACATTGATTTTTAGTCGATTGGGCTTTACGGTTTCAACACGCAGGCTCTTGTAAAATTGTGCACCGCCCACAGACACTTTTGCATTGTAACTTCCGGTCTTTCCTTCGGAATCTGTTGGGACGGTAAATCGATAGAAATTGTTGACGTGGTTGCTGGTAATGTTTTTGTAAATCAATTTGCCGCTGGGATCGGTGATTTCCATTTTTACGGGATGGCCTGTTGGCAACTTGTTATCGGCATCGTTGAGCATAAATGTCAAAAACAACGAATCGCCGGGGCGCCATACACCTCGTTCGCCATAGATGTAACCCTTGAGCCCACGTTGCAAAGTGCTTCCGGACACATCAAATTTGCTCAATGACAGCGAATTGCCATCGGCCATTTTTATGTACGTTGTGTTTTTGCCGTGATAGGCAATGGCAAAACTGGCGAATTTATTGGATTTGATTTGTGCCAATCCATCGGCATCGGTATCGGCACGTCCTATTTCCTGTTGCTGAAAATTGTACAGGCGTACACTTGCACTTTTTATCGGTTGGGCGGTCAGAATATCCGTTACGGCAAAATAGTATTGGTTGTTGACACCCTGTTTGGCGATGACACCAAGATTGGATGCCAATAGGTTTTGTGATACGATACGGTTTTCGTTGTAGTAGGCTTCATGGCATGGATTGTCACGCTCGCGCCAGTTGTAATTGTAATTCCGGTAGTTATAAATACGGTTGTCCCAATAGGCTTCTTCCTTTAAATCTTCATCTTCTTCGGATGCTTCACCGTAACTTTCGTAGTAATAATCGTCTTCGTAATAGGGGTCATAATAGTCATCCTCACTGTTGGTGATGGTTTGATAATTATCGCAATCAAACATTGAGTAATCCTTTTTGAAACTCAATTCCACACGGTACATTGCTCCGGGACTGGCCTTGAAGAATTTTGAAAGGTCAATGCTGTAAGCTTTCCAGCTACCATCGTTCAGCGATACATCGTTCTGAAGGGTGATGGTTTGCTTGGCAATACGACGGCCCACTCGGCGAAGCTCATAGTGATTATTGGATTGTAAATCATTGTCCTGAAGAAATTGCAATACATTATCTTCAAAAATCTTGATGATTCGTACGTCAACTGCTTTTAGGTTGACCGCTTCAAAATTGAATTGCAATTTTTCTGAATTGGGCAATATCGTGCCGTTGCTTATGAGTCGTACTTGCGGCTTTGGTGCTTCAAACGAAATAATTTCAGAAAAAGGCTTTTTAAGCTTGTAACCGTCAGTACTGGTAATGCCCTGAAAAACATCGACCTGCAAGAGGCCTACCAATTTGCTGCTGGGATATACTTTGAGCACATTGCCTTCAACCACAAATTTGGCACCGGTAGCGTTCTGTATGGCTACCAAACCATCAAAATTTTGCTGTTTTTTTAATGGGTCAGAAAAATTGATGGAAAGGCATTGTTCGGGCGTTTGAGCAACATTGGCATCTACAATGGTAAAGTTGTCCTTGCCGGGAATTGCCAAAGTGTTCTCGCCTTTCTGTTGCGCTTTGATGTGCTTGCCGTCCCACTTTACCAAAATTTCGGAATCCTCGGATTTTCGGTTGATGCTATCGATCTTGAAGTGGAATTGCCTGGAAACCATATCGACTTCGTTCCATTGCAATTTCAGTTTTTTGTTGCCTTGCCAAGCCTCAACAAGTTGCTTGGCATCATTGAGCCCGATGACATCTGAAGACCGCAATACCGCCTCCACATATTGCCACTCCCTGCCGTACGATTGCAGCGCGTTGGTGACTATGTTGAAATTGGGTTCTATGGTCATGAACTCAAAGGTATAAGTTTCGTACCCTTTGGGCTGGTTTTTATATATTTTGTCCAACTTAACGGAGACCGTATATTTCGTATCGGGTTTTAAGTTTTCATCGGGAACAAAGGTCAAAGTGTGTGCATTGGCAACCATGAGGGTTCCTTGTACATGTGGGGATACCAAAACAATCTTATCCTTGAGTGTTTTTTCGGTTTCCCATCCTTCAACATCTCTTGTGAGATTGATGACGATAGGGTCGGCAACAGAAACCCGCCCTGCAGTCGTATAGCTGATATAGTCCCGAAACTTGAATAGGTTGTCGGTTTCTTGGTTTTCGGTTTTATCGTTTTTGCAGGAAACGGCACAAAAAATCAATAAAAACAATGCAAGGAGTGGTTTTGGATACATAACGGTATGGTTGAAACAAATGGTCCCTAAAGGTATGGATATAACGTTTTCCAAAAAAATTTAATTGCCTGTCATGCCACATTATTTTCGTATTTCCCGACAGCCATAGCACTCGCTGCGGGGCAGTAAGTACACAAGAACGAATATCTTATCGTATTGCACTGATGTACAAAGGTTAGCGTTATGGCAATGGTTCTATTTGAAGTTTTAGAATGAAAAAACATAGCAACCAAGCGCATTTTTGCAATCAAAAGCATTGCCACAATCGTTTTATCAAAGCACAATAAATTCGTATCTTTGCACCATCATATTTAAAACTTAAAACTAAAGTATATATGCAAGCAGTCGCAACTGATTTTGGTATTGAAGCAGCCTTGAAAGAATTGGGCATAAAGGCTATCAACGAAGGCACATCTACAGGAGCCGAAAGTTTTTCTTCCAACAGCAATGGGGATGTTTTGGAAAGCTATTCGCCGGTGGACGGACAATTGATTGGCAAGGTCAGAACGACCACCAAGGAAGATTATGAAAAAGTGATGAAAACCGCCACAGAAGCTTTCAGGTTTTGGAGGTTGGTTCCGGCACCGCAACGCGGCGAAATCGTGCGTCAGTTTGGCGAAAAATTGAGAGCCCATAAAAAAGCCCTCGGAAAATTGGTTTCATATGAAATGGGAAAATCGTACCAAGAAGGCTTGGGCGAAGTCCAGGAAATGATAGACATCTGCGATTTTGCCGTTGGATTGTCACGTCAATTGCACGGTCTCACAATGCACTCCGAACGTCCGGGCCACCGGATGTACGAACAGTACCATCCTCTGGGCGTAGTGGGCATCATCTCCGCTTTTAACTTCCCTGTGGCCGTTTGGTCTTGGAACACCGCTCTGGCTATGGTCTGTGGCGATGTGTGCGTGTGGAAACCCAGCGAAAAAACACCGTTGTGCGGCGTGGCTTGCCAAAACATCCTTGCCGAAGTTTTAAAGGCAAACAACTTGCCGGAAGGTATTTCTTGCCTTATCAACGGCGATTATCGCGTGGGCGAACTTATGACAAAAGACAACAGGGTACCTTTGGTTTCTGCAACAGGTTCTACAAGAATGGGCAAGATCGTAGCACAAGAAGTTGCCGGCCGATTGGGAAAATCCTTATTGGAACTCGGTGGCAATAATGCCATCATCGTAACACCAGACGCCGATGTGAAAATGACCGTTATCGGCGCAGTGTTTGGCGCTGTTGGCACTGCCGGCCAGCGATGTACCTCAACCCGAAGATTGATTATCCACGAAAGCATTTATGACAAAGTAAGGGATGCCATCGTGGCTGCTTACAAACAGTTGAAAATAGGCAACCCGCTTGATGAAAACAACCATGTGGGGCCATTGATTGATAAAGATGCGGTACGGATGTATAGGGAAGCTCTTGAAAAAGTCGTTGCCGAAGGTGGCACCCTCATCGTGGATGGCGGCGTACTGTCAGGCGAAGGCTATGAAAGTGGTTGCTATGTAAGACCCGCCATTGCAGAAGCCAAACCCGAGTATAAAATAGTTCAACACGAAACTTTTGCACCGGTACTATATCTTTTAAAATATTCCGGTGGTGTTGAAAACGCCATCGCCATCCAAAACGGAGTGGCGCAGGGCCTATCATCGGCCATCATGACCAACAACCTTCGTGAGGCCGAACGCTTTTTGTCTGCCGAAGGTTCCGATTGCGGCATTGCCAATGTCAATATCGGTACGTCAGGGGCAGAAATAGGCGGTGCATTTGGGGGCGAAAAAGAAACTGGCGGCGGACGTGAGTCGGGCTCTGATGCTTGGAAGGTATATATGCGTCGGCAAACGAACACCATCAACTATACAACCAACTTACCCTTGGCGCAAGGCATCAAATTTGACCTTTAAAATGGTGTGCGCTTCTTAAGAAGTAAAGCAGTTGTCTCAAAATATCCGAACTTGTCAAAAGATTGGGGTTTGAGGCAACTTCTTTTTATTTGAAGTAAGCAATATTTAATCCCTGATCTTGGTCGGGTCGGGAAACTTCACTGCAAAATAAACTATGGAACTTGGCTTTTGCAACACAACAGTTCCAAAACCATCTATTATTTACCCGTAGCGCATTATCCATTAAACCACAAATTATTGATCATAATTATGTTTGCCAATAGACATACAGATCAATTTTTTATAGACATTATTCTGAGCTCTCGGATATTTTGATTGCTTTGCGTTCAATTAAATCTGTATAATATTTGATCTTTTATCATTTAATTAAAATCTGTGCATTTGTGGCTACAAACATAATGCACTACGGGTTGTATCTTGATAAAAACAGTGCTCCATCGGGTTGCTCCCAAAGCGATATTGCCAAGCAAACACTCCTGATTACAACGCACATACAAACCAAAACCCAACAAAAATTGCCCAAAAAACAAATACTTTTCATACATTCGTTAAAACTTAAAATCTTATCAAATGTCTGTAGTCTTTATACTTGCCGTAGTAGTAATAGGTGTCATCTTATATTTTATATCGGTTTACAACAAACTAATAAAACTCCGCAATCTGGTACAAGAAGCTTGGAGCGGTATCGATGTTTTTCTCAAAAAACGCTACGACCTAATCCCAAATCTGGTAGAAACCGTTAAAGGCTATGCGTCTCACGAAAAAGAGACTTTTGAAAATGTTACGGAAGCACGCTCAAAAGCTATGGGGGCCACGTCTGTTGAAGGAAAACAAGCCGCCGAACAAAGTTTCAGCAATGCACTGGTCAAAGTTTTGGCCCTTGCCGAAAACTACCCCGACCTGAAGGCGAATACCAATTTCCAACAGCTTCAAGATGACCTTGCCAAAATGGAAAGCGAAATTGAAAAATCGCGTAGATATTATAACGGAACTGCCCGAGATTACAATATCGTCACAGAAACTTTTCCAAGCAATATTGTGGCAAATTCATTTAATTTTGAAAAATTCCCTTTCTTCGAAATAGAAAACAGCACCCAAAGAGAAAACCCAAGCGTAAAATTCTGATAGTGAATCCTTTGCTTCGTTCCATATTTGCCCTGATTTCCATTTTTTTGGTTAATTTCAATGGTGCGTTGGCACAGGATTACAGTGGCCAAAACGAACGGATTTTAAATTTTCATTCGGATATCGCAATTGATACGAGCTCTAAGATTACCGTTACAGAAACGATTAAAGTACTCGCCAAGGGTATTGAGATCCAACGGGGAATTTATCGGACGCTGCCCATAAAACGACATATCCGGGACCAATCGTTTTATGTTAATTACGATGTGGTTTCCGTAAAAAAGGACGGCAAAAAAGAACCGTACCACACCCAGTTTGAAGGCAATAATTATGTCATTTACATTGGGGACAAAAACACTTATCTCCAAAGTGGCGTGTACCAATACGAAATTACCTATGAAACCAATAGACAGATCGGGTTTTTTACGGATTTTGATGAACTGTACTGGAATGTCACGGGGAATTATTGGAATTTTTCCATTGAAGAAGCCAGTGCCGCCATTCATTTACCTCCTGGCGCCGACATATTGCAAAATGCTTGCTACACCGGAGATTATAGCAGTGTAGATACCGAATGCCAAAGCACCATCGTTACTCCACGAACCATAGTGTGGAAAACAGGAAAATTAAGGATCCGGCAAGGACTGACCGTTGCTGTTGGGTTTTCAAAAGGTATTGTCATCGAGCCACAAACACCGGTATATCTAAAAACACACAATTTGCTGAAAATTCTCGGTGGATTTTTGATTTTATTCCTATCGTTTTTGGGATATCAATGGTACCGTTTTGGGATTGACCCCAAAAAACCTACGGTCATCCCGATCTTTGAACCCCCCGGGAATCTTTCTCCCGCCTCTATGGGCTATCTGCAGAACGGGAGATATACCAATAATCTGATAACGGCCTCTTTTGTGAACCTTGCCGTTAAAGGCTACCTCAAAATTTCGGAAATCAATAAATCAAACTTTTTGGGGCTTTCAAAATCAACAACCTATCAGGTAGAAAAAAAACAACAAAGCCTCGGCGATGTTGCATTTGAAGAACAAGAACTCTTTCATGATATGGGCAACAACCTAAACATAGACGGAAAGTACAATACCGATATTGCGTTAATGGTCAACGATTTCAAAAAGAACGTAAAAACCCAAAACAAAAGCCTGATACACAAAGGAAACAATCGCAGGAAAGTTGTTTTTCCGTTCATTTTAGTTTCTGTTATATATTGGGTAATGATTTTTTTGTCGTATTACAACTCTTTGAACATCAATAAATTGATTTTTGGAATCATGATGTTTTTTATTGGATCTTTCTTTTATACCCTAATTTTTGCAACGCCCACGCTGCGGTTCAAATCTTTGTTTTTTTGGATAGTACCTTTGTTGCCGGTAGGCCTTTTCGGACTGTATTGGAAATATATGGACAACCAGTTGGAACCGTTTAACATCACCTTTATGTTCTTTCTTTTGAGCATGGCCATTTTGAGTTTTTTTAAATACCTCATCGAACAGCCCGACAAGGAATACCTTAAACAAAAATCATTGATCGAAGGCTTCAAAATGTACTTGGCAACAACCGAAAGCCAACTCATAAAATTCCACAATCCGCCAGAAATGACCCCTGAACATTTTGAGAAAATGTTACCGTACGCCATGGTCTTGGATGTTGACCAGATATGGGGCGAAAAGTTTGAAGGCTACCTTAACACCAACAAGCAAGACTATAATAACAGTTGGTACTCTGGTGGGATGCATGGCTTTACTTCCAATATTTCCAATTCCTTTGGCCAAGGGTTTTCAAACTCCATTGCCACTTCGACCGTTGCCCCGAGCAGTAGTGGCTCGGGAGGTGGCGGGTTCTCTGGCGGCGGCGGCGGCGGAGGCGGCGGAGGCGGATGGTAAAATTGCTGCCAAGATAACCGCTCAAAAGATATCGGCATGTTTTGATACAGCTATAAACGGGACATATTTCAAGCAATAGCCAACCCTACACGCTGGGCAATACTTGTACTGATTGCAGCGACACCCAATGCCTTGGCAGAAGAATTTGACATGACACGTCAGGCGGTTTCCAAGCACATCAAAATCCTCAATGAATGTGAACCCCTGGAACAGCAAAAAGCGGGCAGGGAAATCTATTACCAACTCAAAGTTGACAAAATGAAAGAAATCGACACATGGTCAGAGCAATTCCGAGCAGTATGGGAAACCCGTTTTAACCAACTTGACATGTATTTATCACTATTTAATGCTGGCAAACAAAAGAGCAACACAAGCATCAAAATCCACCAGAGGCAGATGGGGAGACTTTGAAGCTGCCATTATTAGAAATCACAGACATGGAATTAAGTGTTTTGCATCAGGCCCATTTTTTAAATTAAATGAATCTGTTTCGTTCGTCATTAATTGTAAAGACCAAGCAGAAGTAGATTGTTATTGGAACGGTTGTTTCCAAAAAAAAGCGATGCAATAGTTGCAACATCAGATTTTTAACTACTTTTATAATAATCAAGGGCTTATTGTCAAACTTTTGCCCTTGACCATTTCCAAACACTACCCATACGGGTATTGTCAAAAATTTGTAATGCTGGCATTATTATTGGTATAGCCATATCCGGTATGAACAAATTTTAATTATTTAAAAAAACAACAAACAAAAAACAAAGTATGATAATGAAAACAATACAAATTTTATTAGTGGCCATTTTTAGCCTTGTACTTGCGTCTTGTGCAACTACAAAAAATGACAGATTGTATAATGCTACTTGGGAACTTGAATACATCTCGGGGCCACGTATTGCATTTGATGGGCTATACCCCGACAAAAAACCCCAAATAACCTTCAATAAGGAAACCATGCGGGCTCAAGGCAACAACAGTTGCAATGGCTATTCGGCAAATTATACTTTGGACCGAAATTCAATATCCTTTGGTGAACCCGGCCCAACAACAATGATGTACTGTGGCGATGGCGAAGTGGTTTTTTTGAATATGATAAAAAAAATAAACAAATACAGTTTTGATTCTGAAGGAAAATTAAACCTGATGCTTGATGAAATACCAATGATGCGTTTCCGCAAAATCAGGTAAAAATGAAAGCATTTTTAATTTCAATATTAGCTGTTGGAATGTTTTTTTCTTCTTGTGGAAACACAAAAAGCATAAAGGAAAACAATTTTGTAATTACCAACAATAATACTGCAGATTCAACAACAATTGAACATCATTTAATGATAGATAAAGCTTCACCAGACGTTTACTTTATGGCCAATGGCACAGAGCCGTTCTGGGGTTTGTCAATTTCCAAAAATACGATCCAGCTCAAAACCATCGGCGACTCAATAACAATGCCCCACTCAAACCCCGAACGGGCACAAGACACAAATTTTATACGCTATGCATTGCATTCGGAAAAAGGAATGTTAAACATTCAAATCAAACAATCCGAATGCATTAATGCAATGTCGGGAATGGCCTCCCCATATATTGTCAACATCGAATTCAAAACAGATAATAAAACAGCACCTGCAAAACTCGAGGGCTGTGGAAAGTACATAACAGATTATCGCTTGCACGATATATGGGTATTGGAAACCTTGAACGGAAACATGGTCACAAATGAAAACCGTAAAAATGAATTGCCTTTAATGGAAATCAATTCGGCATCCAATAGGTTTACAGGTTATTCAGGATGTAACCGAATGAACGGTACATTGTTTTTTGAAATGGGCGTTTTACGATTCAAGGACATTTTGACTACAAAAATGGCCTGCCATGACAATCTTGAAAATGAGTTCTTAAAGGCTTTGAAAAGTGCTACTGCTTACAAAATAGAAAACAATCGCCTTTGGCTTTCCAGCCCAACAGCGAATGTTGCAACACTAAAAAAAATAGATTAATTTTAAAACCAAAAACACATGAAAAAATTAGCTATACTAACGCTCGTATGTATTGGCATAATAGCCTGTAAAAACAACACAAACACACAAGAACAATCAACCGCACAAGAAGAAAACCCGGTTAAAAAGTCTTCCGAAATACCAATTTTGGAAACAGGTTGTTATGAATTCAACAACAACGGCAATCATGTTAAAATGGAAATTGACCAGGTAAATGCAGAAGTAACCGGAAACCTAAACATTGCCTACGACGGGAAAGACACCTATCAAGGAAAATTCGTTGGAAGCTTGGATGGGGACAAACTTTTTGGCACATACACATTTTATGCTGAAGGAACAGAAAGCTCAAGGGAAATGGCATTTTTGGTTAAGGACAACCAGCTTATTGAAGGTTATGGCGAATTAAATGATGACGGCACAAAGTTTAAAGACATCAGTACCATAAAATTTACCTCTACAATGCCATTGACAAAGATTGAATGTGATAAATGAAGAGCCGATAAGTGTTTGTTTGTTAACGGAAAATCTTATTCCGAGTTAAAACAAACCTGTTTAGAATTGGCTACCCTAAACATTCAATTAAAACCATTGGAAAATGGCGTTCAAACCTATGGACAATTGGCTTAAATTTTATTTGATGATACCAATACAAATGCAGAACTCTTTTTGCCCAGTACCAACAAAGGCATAGTGATGAACAAAACCAAAGAAGACAATTGGCGCAATGGCGACTATAAACTCATCGCTTGGAAAGGTTACGTGCTGCAAAAAAATGGACAAGCCATATTTGGAGGTACGGGAAATTAAAAAAACAGAGGATGCCGTTTTGAATCCCGGCACATTAATCCAAAGCTCACGGAGCGCACACCGACTCCCAATTTCTTGAGCACCACAGAGTAATTTCTTACCGCTTCAACGTAAAATGCCCTTTGGCCACATGTCCGTTGATCACTATGGCGTACCAATAGTCGCCGGTGGGCATTCGCTTGCCCTTAAAGGTGCCGTTCCAATAAAAAGGCTGGTTCTTGGCTGACAGCAGCAACTTTCCATAGCGGTCAAAGATATAAACTTCCGAATGTGCATAATGTTCAATACCTTTTAGTACAAAAAGGTCGTGGTCGCCATCATCATTGGGTGTAAAAAATTTCGGTATCACAAAATGAAGGAACTCAAGCGTTGCAATACCACAACCGCTGCTTTCTCTTACGTAAACAGTGTACAAACCACCCTCAAGGTTAACAAATACATTGCTCAATTGGTAGCTGGTTCCATCTATGGAATATTCAAACGCTCCGGGATTTTGAACGCTTATAATCAAATCATTACCATTAGAGTCAATCGTATCGATAACTGGTCGATCTATCTGTGTGACCATAATGGTCTTTGTCACAGAACAGCCGCTACCATTGGTCACTATTACCGTGTATATCCCGGGTGCGCTCACGGTCGTTTGTGAAACTGTATCGCCCGTACTCCACAGATACGTATTGTTTGGGGCATTGGCATACAGTGTTACCGTTTCGCCTTCGCAGATAAACTGGGTTTCATCCTCAACCACAGGAGCAGGGAGAAAAACGACGTTCACGGCCGTGCGGACATTGGAAACGCAATCACCAACGGCAGAAACAGCCTCGGCATAGTATGTTCCCGCCACATCGGTTTCATATGTATTGCTATTGCTCAACAACAAGTTGCCACCAATGGGTGCATCGTACCAATTGACCACAACATCCGTAGGAACCGAAACAGAAATCATTTCAACCTGACCACCACAATTTCGAACTTCGCCATAACCAATGGGTGCATCGGGCTGCGTAACAACCCTGATTTCAAAAACATCCGAAACACTGCTGCACAATGGGCTGGCCAAATTGATGGGGTCTTCGGCAACTTTTACACGGTAATAGGTAGTGGTGTTCACAGCCGGGGTAGTGTATGTCTGATTGGTTTCCCCGGGAATGTCTGCCCAAACCACTCCGTCCGTGCTTTCTTGCCATTGATAGGAATGGGTGGCATAAATCGAATAATCGGGTATGGCGGCAAGTTGTGTTTGGATAGGTGTATCTTGCCCACAAACCAAAATTTGGTTATTGGCATGAATATCTTCTATGACAATATTGTCGCCACAGGTTTTAAAAATGATATCATCAATGGCCAAATCGTTGCCACAGCCACCATTGCCATTGTTTAACATCTTCAGGATAACCGCCGTTTGTGCTGGTAGGGTCTGAAATGTAAGTCCATACTGTCGCCAAATTGGTGCGCTGGTTCCGGGAATGTTTCCTGTATCTCCTGTTGCGAGCAAAGTGGTGTCTGTTATGTCCCAAATCTGGAATTTGACATTGATGGGGATACCTGCACCACCGCAACCGCTTGCGGGCAACAGGTTAATGAGCCAAGCTGAAAATTCGTAGGATGTGTTCTCGCAAAGCCCGTTGATTTCCCTTCGAAAAAATTCTCCGGCGGTATAATCGGCATTGACGATTAACATCTTGCCATTGGTGTCATTTGGCGTATGGTCCGTCGTATTGTGCCAATCATAGTGAACACTGGTGCTCGATATGGTATATTGGCCATCTTCGGGCGTTCCGTTTCCAATAAATTGATAGGTGGTAGTTCCCGCTGGTAAAGCCGGTCCGTTTGTGGTGCCGGTACCAAAGGTTTCATGGAAAATGGGGTCGCCAGAATTCCCTGTACAGAACCCCAATTGTGCAAAAACGGGAGTGTTAAGCCCAATGACCAAAACAAGGGCCTTTATGGATTTAAATAGCAATTTCATGTTTTAAAAATACCATAAACATGTAAAAAAAAGCACATAATGTGCTATATTAGTTGAAAGATTAACAAATTGGGCGAACGCAATCGTTTTCGGACCGTTCGGTTCCATCAAAACAGCTGCAATAATGAGAGCATCAGAAATTCTAAATATTACCCACCATCGCAGTTTTGATTGTCCAAAACGCCCTTGGAAGTTTTATCAAGAGTGGAACAAAGCTGTCTTTTTGCATTGGAAAACCGACCCGGAAACCCTCCATCCGTTGCTTCCCAAAAGCCTGTCGCTCGATACCATTGACGGCCAGGCATGGATTAGCTTGGTAGCTTTTGACATGAACCATATAGGTGTCCGGGCTTTGCCAAAATTACCTCACATTTCAGACTTTCAAGAGATTAACATTCGAACTTATGTTACTTACAACGATAAGCCGGGCGTGTATTTCTTGAGTATGGAGGGCAGCAAACGTGCTTCTTGCAAGGTCTTAAAAGCCATCTCTAAATTTCCGTATAAACACTCAAAAATGACCCGAACCGATTTTAGCTATGATTCACATAATATATCGGAAAATAATACATTGCAAATAATCTACCGAAACAAAGCGACGTCCTGCCATAAGGACAACATCGATTTATGGCTGACCGAGCGCTATACTGTTTTTAACGAACGCAATGGCAAATTGATTGAATACGATGTCCACCATCTGGAATGGCCATTGGAAGAAATCGATATCAAACAACTCAAATTGGACTACCCAAAATGGAACCACCTTATCAATGACAGACCCGACCGAAGGCATTATTCCCAAGGTGTAAAAGTCCTGACCTGGGACAAACGAAAACACAGAACATGAACCGAGATTTTGAACCTTACTATGCCGTGGTTTTTACCTCAACAAAAACCGAAAATCTGGACGGTTATGCCGAAATGGCAACTGCCATGGAAGCTTTGGCCAAACAACAAGCGGGCTTTTTGGGCATGGAAAGTGCCAGAAACGGCATCGGCATTACCGTAAGCTATTGGAAAGACCTTGATGCCATTAGAAAATGGAAAACACAAACCGAACATTTGGTTGCCCAGAAAAGTGGCAGGAACCATTGGTATAGCTGGTATAAAGTACGTATCTGCAAGGTGGAACGCGAATACGAGTTTTCAATTTGAAAAACCTCGTCAACTATATAAAAACCCATAAAATCAAATCTGCCATAGTAATCGTACTGTTGGCAGCATACTATTTTTGCTTACCGCGCCAATTGTTTTCAGACCCAACGGCTACGGTCATCACGAGCGATAGCAATGAATTGCTCGGGGCTATGATTGCCAGTGACGGTCAATGGCGTTTTCCGCACAACGACAGCGTGCCCGAAAAATTCAGGACCTGCATCATAGCGTTTGAGGATGCTTATTTTTACAAACACCCGGGCTTTAATCCCATTTCCATCGTTAAGGCCATTCGTGAAAACATGAAATCCAATGCCATCAAACGCGGTGGAAGCACCCTGACGCAACAGGTAATCCGACTTTCCAGAAAAAACCAATCACGAACTTATCTGGAAAAAATCAAGGAAGCCATCCTTGCCACACGCCTTGAATTTCGGGCGTCCAAAGACAAAATACTGTCCTATTACAGCAGCAACGCCCCTTTTGGAGGCAATGTCATCGGGCTGGATGCCGCTTCATGGCGTTATTTCAACCGTGATGCCGACGACCTGTCTTGGGCTGAAAGTGCTACACTGGCCGTGCTCCCCAATGCCCCAAGTTTGATTTATCCAGGAAAAAACCAAGAAACCCTATTGGGCAAACGCAACCGATTGCTCCAAAAACTGCTCCAAAACGGTAATATCGATACATTGACCTACAACCTGTCCATAGCCGAGCCATTGCCACAAAAGCCCTACCCACTTCCTCAAATTGCACCGCACCTATTGCAGAAAGTGTGGCAAACCAAACCCGGCAAACGTGTAACCACAAGCATCAAAAAACCATTGCAGGCACAAGCAAACCGCATTGTTTTCAATCACTATAATATTTTGAAACAAAACGAAATACACAACATAGCGGTTTTAGTGATAGACGTCCAGACCCGAAAAGTATTGGCATACATCGGCAATTCGCCCACAGATGCCGAGCATCAAAAAGATGTGGATGTCATCGACAAACCACGGAGCACGGGCAGCATCCTCAAACCATTTCTGTATGCGGCCATGCTCGATGCGGGCGACATACTGCCCAACACCCTGGTGGCCGACATACCAACCCAATACGGTAGTTACCAGCCGGAAAATTATGACCAGAGCTATGATGGTGCTGTTCCCGCCGGTCGCGCCCTATCGCGCTCATTGAACGTGCCTGCCGTACGGATGTTGCATGAGTTTGGCACGGAACGCTTCCACCACTATCTGAAAGCCATGCACCTTAAGGATTTAAACACTACTGCCGACCGTTACGGCTTATCGCTTATCCTTGGCGGTGCCGAGAGCAATCTTTGGGATTTGTGCAAAAGTTATGCGGCACTGTCATCGACATTGAACCATTTTAACGAAACGTCCAGCGAATATTATTCAAATGAATTTATCCAGCCAAGTTTTTTGGCCGATGAAACAGTGGATTTTGGCAAAAAAAGTTCAGAAAAAAACCTGTTTGATGCCGCTTCGATTTACCTTACTTATGAAAGTCTAAAGGAGGTCAACCGTCCCGAGAGCGATGACAACTGGGAGTTTTATGACAGTTCCAAACAAATCGCCTGGAAAACAGGTACCAGTTTTGGATTTAGGGATGCGTGGGCCATCGGCACGACCAAAGATTATGTGGTTGGCGTTTGGGTGGGCAATGCCGACGGCGAGGGACGTCCCGGCCTGGTTGGGGTTCAGACCGCTGCCCCAATTTTGTTTGACATCTTTGACCTTTTGCCGGACAGCGAGTGGTTTTCAAAACCATTTGACGAAATGCAGGAAGTGGAAATCTGCACAAAGAGTGGCTACCGTGCATCACCAAACTGTGACTCGGTCGCTCAAAGATTCATTCAAGTAAGTGGCCTTAAAACGCCGCCTTGCCCATACCATCAGTTGGTGCATCTGGACAAAAACGAACAGTTTCAGGTAAATTCATCGTGCGAAGACTCCGAAAACATGGTACGCAAACAATGGTTTGTGCTGCCACCACTAATGGAATACTATTATAAGTCCAAAAATCCGTTTCACAAGTCTTTGCCACGTTTCAGGAGCGATTGCACGGGCAATGAGGCCATCAGCATCCAGTTCATTTATCCCAACGACAGCAATGTGATTTTTCTTCCAAAAAATTTTGACGGCAGGACAAACGAACTGGTATTGAAAATTGCCCATTCCAAGCCCGAAACGTTGGTATATTGGTATTTGAACAATACATTTATCGGCATTACGAAAAACATTCACGAAATGGCCGTATTGCCCCAACATGGCAAACATCTCATTACGGTTGTTGATCAAATGGGCAATGAAGCAAAACACTGGATTGTTATTTCTGAATAGGCTTACATTTAATTATGTATATTTACAACCAAAAATATTCAATCAACCTTTTAAATATCGAATATTATGTATAGCACAATTAAAATATTACATTCTTACTGGGCTTATTTGGTAATTTTGATTTTGGCCCTGGCGGCTTTAAATGCTTTGGTCAAATACTTTGCCAACAAAGAATTTCACGCCAAAGACTTCAGGATTTCTTTGTTTGCCCTTATCGTAACGCATATCCAGTTGATTTTAGGGCTAATCCTATATTTCGTGTCTCCGTTGGGTTTGAATAACATCAATGCAGATACCATGGGCAACTCGTTTTCAAGACTTCTCGCCGTTGAGCATCCGTTGATGGGGCTTGTGGCGGTGACATTGATTACCATCGGTTATTCAAAACACAAAAAGAAACTGATCTCCAAGCCAAAATTTAAGGTAATTGCCATTTTTTACACCATTGCACTGGTGCTTGTTCTTTCCAGAATTCCCTGGACTGTCTGGCCAGCCGCTTGATAGGTTTTATCTAAAAAAAAGAAGCAGTCTTAAAGTGTACTTTTGAGACTGCTTCTTTTTTTATTCTTTTATCTCCTTTACCAGATAGACATAAACTGGAAAGTGGTCACTGAACCCTCCGGTAAACCCGCCGTCACTCCAACTCCTGAAAGGATAGCCTTTCCAACGGCCCCGCTTGGTGGTCAGATAATACTTGTTGTAGATACCAGCTTTGTAAAACTGATAACCCGAGTAGTCTTTTTCTATCAAAGGTTTGGTCATCAAAATCTGGTCAAACAAACTCCAGGCATCCCTGTAAGCGGTTGTGCCAAGTCCTTTTTTATAAAAATTCTCGAACGGGTTGTAAATCCCTTTGACGGGCACATCTTCCTTGTTGGCTTTTGCATTCAACGCCTCTTTGACACTGGCATTGGTCGGGTCATCGTTGAGGTCACCCATAGTAAAGATTTTGGCGTATGGATCAATGACTTGCAGTGAGTCGATGATGTGTTTGTTGAGTTTTGCCGCAGCTACACGTTTAGAGCGGCTTCGAGCCTCACCACCGCTTCGTGACGGCCAGTGGTTAACAATCACGTGGATAATCTCGCCATCGAGTTTGCCCGTAACCAACAACTGGTCCCGGGTATATACCTGTTTGCGTGTAATGTCGTCATAAATCTTCAGCTCATGTGAACTGGTGCTGATGGGTACAAACAACGATTTTTGGTACAACAACGCCACATCGATACCTCTGGCATCTGGAGATTCATAGTGGACTATGCCGTAATCTTTACCCAATAATAATGGGTCGTTGACCAAATCTACAAGGACATCACGGTTTTCAACTTCCGAGACACCAAGAACCGCGGGCATATCGTGCGCCTCATCGACCCCGATGTCGGCAATGACCCTTGCCATGTTGTGCACTTTTTTCCAGTAAGCTTCGTGCCTTCCTGTCTTCATTTCCATAATTGGGGAAGCTTCGTCAAATTTATTGACATCGTTGATGGTGTCAAACAAGTTTTCGAGGTTATAAAAAGCTACTGTCCTAATCTTGTAGCGTTTTGCCTCCTTTTCTTGTGAAAAGGCATTTAAATTTAGGAGAATACCAACAAATACAATTAAAAACCTTGAGTAATTCATATACCGATGTTATGTTTTTGTTACGATGTTTACAATATTGTTTGCCAAAAGTATGTATTTATTATAAATAATGTAAATTTGCAGGCTTTAAATAATTATTATTTAATGCAAATAAAAGTTATTAATCATAAATCAAAGCATGAAAAAAAGTTTATTGATCCTATTGTTCGGTTTTTTTTCAATGGCCACGGTTCTGGCACAGACCATTGTAAAAGGTAGTGTGCTCGACGGCACTTCTGATGAACCGATACCGGGCGTATCGATTACCATTGAGAACACCGATCTAACAACACTTACAGACACTAATGGTGAGTTCAGTTTTACTACCGGGGTACCGCTCGGCGAGCAAATGCTGTTAGTGGAAAAATATGGGTACGTATCCAAACGCTACCCAATTGTTGTAAATGAAGGCAAAACCGTTGACATAAGCGGTATGATGCTCGATTTTGATGTTTCAAGCACCGTTGACCTTTTTGCGGTAACGCTCACCGACGACGAGCTAAATGATGACACCGGTGGTGCCGATAACATTTCCGGTTTGTTGCAGTCCTCTCAGGACGTGTTCCAAAACACGGCCGCCTTTGAGTTCAGTTCTTCGTTTTTCAACATCAAAGGTCTCAATTCCGAAAACGGAACCATGTTGATCAACGGTATCGAAATGAACAAACAATTTGACGGCAGGCCACAATGGAGCAACTGGGGCGGCCTCAACGATGTTGTAAGAAACCAAGAGCTATCAGCCGGTCTTTCACCATCCAACTATGCTTTTGGAGGTGTTCTTGGAACGACCAACATCAGCACAAGGGCATCGATGTACCGTAAAGGAGGTAGGTTTACCTACTCTTCATCGGACCGAAGCTATACGGACAGGGTCATCCTTAGCTACGCCACAGGGATGATGGATGGCGGATGGTCAGTAGCAGCAGCCATAGGAAGACGCTGGGGCGAAGAAGGATTTCAGGAGGCAACCTTCTATGATGCCAATTCTTTCTTCATTTCTATAGAAAAGAAAATCAGTGATAAGCACAGCCTAAACTTTACTTCGATATATGCGCCCAACAGACGGGGCAAATCGTCACCTAACACCCAAGAAGTCTATGACCTTAAAGGTATTGACTATAATGAATATTGGGGTTGGTACGAAGGCGAAAAGCGCAATTCACGCGTCAAAAGGATCGATGAGCCTATCCTGATGTTGAACCACTATTGGGACATTAGCCCAAAAACCACATTGAACACCAACATCGGTTACCAATTTGGTGAAATAGGCAACAGCCGCTTGGACAACAACGGGCAAAGATTGAATGCTGACGGTATTCCAATTGGTGGCGGACTAAACCCAAGCCCTGCCTATTATCAAAAACTCCCAAGTTATGCCCTGGCCAATCCCAATGGCCCGGACTATGCGCAAGCATATCTGAACCAGCAGGAGTTTTTGAATAACGGCCAGATAGACTGGTACAGCCTGTACCAAACCAATATGGAAAACATAGGAAACTATTCTACATATATCCTTTATGAAGACCGATCTGACGACAAACTCTTCACTGCAAACTCAATCATCGTTTCCGATATTACCGATAATATCACCATCAACGGCTCGGTCAATTATAGCCGATTGAAATCGGAAAATTTTGCCGAAGTGTTGGATTTGCTCGGTGGCAACGGCTATCTCAATGTAGACTCGTTCGACAAGTTCCAGTTCGATATGCAAAACCCCAACAGGATTGTAGGGGAAGGTGATAGATTCCGTTACAACTACAACCTCTATTCCAATGTGCTATCGGGCTTTGCGCAAGCACAATTTAAATATCGTAAAATCGATTTCTTTGTTGGCGGTAGCTTGACCAACACTAAATATCAAAGAGAAGGACTCTACCAGCACGGTGCGTTTCCTAACAACTCTTTTGGCAAAGGCAGAGAATTGAACTTTACCGGAATAGGAGCCAAAGGCGGTCTTACCTATAAACTGACCGGAAAACACTTGCTCAATATGAATGCTGCCTACATTACCAAGGCACCTACATTAAGAAACACGTACAGCAACGCCAGAGAAAACCATTCTGTAGTAGGTGATAATACCGGAATCGGTATTACCGAAGAAAAAATAACCACTGTTGATGCAAGCTACATTTTCAGATCGTCCATTGTTAAAGCAAAACTGACAGGCTATTATGTGAAAATGGAGGACGCCAATGAGATTTCGTTCTACTATGCCGATGGTATAGGCGGCGACAATAATGCGTTTGTACAAGAAGTATTACAGGGCGTTAACAAACGGAATTATGGCGGAGAATTAGGCATTGAAGCCCAAGTAACGCCAACCATTAAATTGAAAGGTGTTGCTTCCATTGGACAATCGGTCTATGACAACAACCCTAACCTTTATTTGACATCTATCAACTTTGGAAATTTGTCAACAGATACCGATACAGAAGGTTCTGGAAACAACATTGGGTTCAACGGCACTTCATACCTTAAGGACTATAAAGTTGCCAGCGGTCCGCAGACAGCTTATTCCATTGGTTTTGAATACCGCGATCCGGATTTTTGGTGGGTAGGCGCAACCGTTAACTTTTTTGACAACACCTATGTCGATATCAGTCCGTTGACCCGCACCAAGAACTTTTACCTTGATTCCGACGGTCTCCCTTTCAACGATTATGACCCTGAACTTGCCCGTAAGCTCCTCAAGCAAGAAAAATTTGACAACTACATGGTTGTAAACCTTGTGGGAGGTAAATCTTGGAAAATAAAGAATAAATACGTAGGCTTTTTTGCCAGTGTCAACAATCTTTTGGATGAAGTTTATAAATCAGGAGGATTCGAACAAGGAAGAAATGCCAATTACCGTCAGCTACGCGATGACAAACAGCACGAAACACCTGTGTTTGGTTCAAAATACTGGTACGGAAGGGGCGCAACTTACTTCCTAAATGTGTATCTTAGATTCTAAAAAAAAACAACTGTGAAAAATATAATATCAAACATTATGAAAACAAAAATTTTAAGTCTTATTTCGGTCCTATCCTTGGCGGTCTTTACATCATGCGTCCAGGATGATGACTACAAGATTCCAGAAATGGAAATCGTAGAACCAAACATTACAGCAAACACGACCATCCAAATCGTGAAAGATATGTACACTGGCGCTTTGGTCAATTTTTCTGATGCCAGTAACGGTGGCGAATTGATTATGGAAGGATATGTCGTATCAAACGACGAAGCCGGAAACTTTTACAAAGTTCTGATCCTTCAAGACAAGCCAGAAAACCCTACTGCCGCCATCCAATTAGATATTGATGACGCCACATTGTTCGACTTGTACAAACCAGGTAGAAAAGTTTATGTGAAGCTGAACCCTCAAGGTCTTCCTTCTTTGGGGATGACTTCCCTAAACAACGTTTTGCACATAGGGCGCATCAATGGAAGCACTGTTGAGAGAATGTCTTTGTCTAATTACCAAGATTACATCTTCAGGTCTGCAGAAATGGCAACTTTGGTGCCAAGGGTCATAACACCTGCCGAATTCAACGACAGTTTGATCAACATCCTGGTACAGATCGACAACATGCAATTGAACCTTGCCGAAGTTGGTCAACCCTATGCCAATGCAGGAGACACCTATACTGTAAACAGAATGCTCAAAAATTGCGAAGACAATTCGTTGACCATTATCAGGAACAGTGGCTTTGCTGATTTTAAAGGTGAACTTTTCCCTACCGGAATGGGTTCTATCGTATCTGTATTCAGTAAATACAACAACGATTATCAATTGTTCATAAGAGATACCGATGACATAAACTTTGATGGTGAAAGATGCGATCCTGTTGCTGCATGTACAGGTACTGCCAGTGGTGGTTCTACGATTTTTAGTGAAACATTTGAAAGCTACTCAAACATTTCGGGTGCAGAGAGTGCTGGTTGGACAAACGTTAACGTTAGCGGCGGAACATTAAGATATATTTTAGGGAGTTTCAACAACAACAAATATGCTCAAATCTCTGGATTTGGCTCTGGTCAGTCAGTGATAGATGCTTGGTTGGTAACGCCTGCAATCAATTTGGACAGTACTACCGGTGAATCACTTTCGTTTGATATGGAGGTTGCATACTCAACTGGTGTTATCCTTTCCATTTTAATTACGAACAACTACACGGGTGATGTTACAACTACAGAGTGGACACCACTTTCTGTAGATATACCAAACACCCCTACAAATGCTTTTGGAGGGTTTAACAGCTATAACGACATTAACATTTCATGTTTTGATGGCGATGTGCGTATTGCATTCCATTACGAAGGTTCAGACCCTAGTGCTACCACAAGGTACCATATTGATAATGTAACCATAAAAGGACATTAAAATTTGCTCTTATATCTAAAATGGAGGCTGAACCAACAGCCTCCTTTTTTTTTGCTTATACCCAATAATATTGATTGTCCATGACCGATCTACATTGGCAATTTACTTTCCTATTGTTGATGGTCTGAAGAATAATTTAACAGAGTAAGTTGCAATACATCCATCTGATTTTTCCTTTAGAAGTATCGTGTTCTCAATGTATATGTTCGATTTACACCTGCTATATTGCATTTTTTGATAATGACATCTTCCCGGATAGTTCTGTGAACCGAAGCCTCGCTATATAGGCATGACAGTGGAAGTCAGGACCCATTCTTAATTTGAGGTGACCAAAGGTTACACTAAAAGGCCTTTATTTGTTAGCAAAAACCGGGAATGGATAACAAAAAGTGGTGCTAATTTTATAAATCCCGTTTTTCTACCAATAGCAAATATCTCAACATCTTTTCAAGAGTTTGGTTCTTTAGAAAAATTAGCGATTTTAATATAACCAAAAAAAACCGCTGATGTTAGCACCAGCGGTTTTTTTATAGTGAAATAACGAGATATTTAATTGGTGCCGGGGCCTCCGGAAACAATGACAAAATCAGATCTTCTGTTCTGTTGGTGTTCAGCTTCGGTACAGTTGTTGCCACAATTGACTTTGGGTTCGGCTTCTCCTTTACCGGCACCCGAAATCCTGTTGCTGCTGATACCTTTTGATATTACGTACTGAACAGTGGTTTTGGCACGCCTGTCGGACAATCCCAAGTTATATGCGTCAGAGCCTCGGCTGTCAGTATGAGCGGTAACATCAATGACCATTTCAGGATATTTGTTCATGATCTGTACGAGTTTGTCAAGCTCAAAAGCCGCTTGGGATGTAATGTTCGATTTGTCAAAATCAAAATAGATAGGGTTGAGCTCTACTTTACCAGCGGCAATGATTGTATCAATAGGATCGAGCGAAATTGCTACATTAAGTTCTTTTTCATGAGTGCCTTTTAGGGTAATTATCTTGCTTTCATACCCGTCACTAACTACTTCGAGTTCGGTATCCTTGTCACATTCAACGATAAACTCGGCAATGCCTTCTTCGTTAGTTTCTTTGGTAACGATTTTGTTGCCCTGATCATCGAACAGACTCACTGTTGCCCCGCTTATCGGCAGGCCGGTATTGATGTCCATCACTGTGGAAGTGACAAGCACATCGCACAATGGTTCCAATTTTATGATTCTGTATATGTCGTCACTGCCCACACCGCCCTGACGGTTGGACGATACAAAACCTTCGCCTTTGCTGTCATCAATTCTGAATGCAAAATCATCGGCGTTGCTGTTTACGGGAAGTCCAACATTACGGACGTTAGCCCAACGGCCATCGATTTCTTTGGTAAAAAATACGTCAAGACCTCCAAGTCCCAAATGTCCGTTGGAAGAGAAATACAAAGTACCATCATCCCCCATGAACGGGAACATTTCCTGTCCTTCGGTATTGATTTTTGGGCCGAGGTTTTCAGGGCTGCCAATTGTTCCATCTTCATGGATTTCTGCTTTGTAAATATCAAACATTCCGTAACCACCGGGGATGTCAGAAGCAAAATACAGTGTCTTGCCATCCTTGCTCACCGAAGGATTTTTAACCGAATAGCTTTTGCTGATATTAAGTGCTTCAACATTATCCCATTTGTTACCCAACTGTGTGGCTTTGTAAAGGTGAATGGTACCAAGTTTGTTCTTGCTCAACGAATCTTTTACGAATTCCTTTTCAAAAAAGCTTTCCCTTGAGAAATACATTGTTTTCCCGTCTGGACTAAACGAAACTAGCCCTTCGTGGTATTGCGTATTAATCTCTTTGTTCATGGCAACCGGCTCATTATAGCCACCTTCGCTATTTTTGGTTACGGTATAAATGTCAAGAAATGGCTCTTCGTTCCATCCATAATTTGCTCTGGTTAAGTTCCTTGCTGAAGTAAAATACAACTTATCGCCGAGGAGCGTGCCACCAAAATCCGAATATTCCGAATTGAACGATACATTTTCAACTCTGAACTTTTTCCCTCGTTCCAAAATCTTTGGTATGTAATTTGGGTTTTCGTTGAAGGCCATGGCCCTATGGTCGCTGGGTCGCATACTGGCAAATCTGGCCATCGACACATTGGAAAGCTCATATTTGCCGTTTGCTTTCAGCATTTGCGCATATTTATATACCATTTCGGAATCGGGGCTTGGATTGTTTTCCAAAGCCTTGTAATAGTAGGTCTCGGCCTTTTGTGTGTTAAAAACATTGTAATAGGATTCTGCCAGTTGCCCATAGACATAGGTGTCAGCCAGTCCTTTTTCAACCAGCTTCTCATAGGCTTTTGCTGCTTCGACAAATTCTAATTGGTTAAAGTGTTTGTCCGCTGATCTTGTGTCTTTGTTCTGTGCAGTCAAGACTAAACCACTCAATACTGCAAGGGTTGTTATGATGTTAATTTTTTTCATGTCCGTTTAGCTTAACTTATTAGAAATATCGTGGTGAACGCGAGATTTTTTTCGCGAAATTCAAATCAAATAGGAGTAAGAATTCGTGTGATGCTGGTGCATACTTCTTGATGTCTGAAGACACGTGGTCGTATGCATAGCCTATCCTTATACTCGGTGTGATGGCAAAATTGATCAATCCTGAAAACGAATCGTCAAGACGATAAGAAGCCCCAATCTCAAACTTCTCATAGAACAGGGCGTTCAGGTTTACGTCAAAAGATGTTGGTGCCGTAAAGGCCGATTTTACCAAGAACGATGGCTTCAATTTGGTGTTTGGCGACAGCTGAAACACATATCCACCCGTTAGGAAATAGTGGCTTGTTTCTGTTCCATACTTGGTGCCTTGGGCATCCAATTTTACCGAACTCAAAAGATTTGGCACCGAAAATGCCAAATAGTATTTGTCGGTATAGTAAAACACCCCGGCTCCAATATTTGGTGTAACGCCACTTGCATCCCTGAAATATGGATCGTCCGGATCAATGAGAGCCAAATTTCCCAAGCTCAAGTCGTGGAAGGTGGCACCTGCCTTGATTCCAAATGCCAATTTATGTTCTCCGGCCAAGTGCAGCGTATAGGACACATCTGCATAAGCATTGGTTTCATTGACGGGTCCTATTTGATCCGAAATGATGGACAGGCCAACACCCATCTTGTCGCTTACAGGCATGTGGCCAAAGAATGTCCCTGTTTTGGGGGCACCATCCAGACCGGTCCATTGTGTACGATACAGTAACCCGAACGATGGGTTTTCTTTTGAACCGGCATACGCAGGGTTCATCACACTCATGTTGTACATGTACTGCGTATATTGTGGATCTTGTTGTCCCTGCATTTGTATGGCTATGAGCAGGATTAAAATAGTGATCAGTTTTTTCATGTCTATTTATGTTGTGTCAGTCGTTTTATTTATTTAGATACACCCAAGCACTCTTGGTCTTAGCACCGCCTTCGTAAACAATGGTATAGAAATAAGTCCCTACCGGTAATTCATCGCCATTATTGGATTGTCCGTGCCATTCATCTGTGTAGTTGTCTTTAGAGTAAACCAAAGTCCCGTATCTGTTGTATATCTCGATTTTGGTTACGTTAAAACCGCTCAAATCAAAGGTGTCGTTCTTGCCGTCGCCATTGGGCGAAATACCCTGTGGTATGATGCAATTTTCCAAAACAACAACTTGCTGACCAACAGTACTGGTACATCCTGTTTCGTTAAAAGTCACTTCTACTTCATAAAGACCACCATCGAGTACAGATATTGACAAGCCGTTTTCTCCGTTCATCACTCCTCCATCATGGTACCATACGACCGATACATCAGAGGAGGTATAGTTACCGGAGGCGGTAATTGTCAAAGGCCTGGTGGCATTGTTGCATATTTCAAACCGTCCTGTTCCTGACGTAAGTGTCGTAACGGGCAATTCTCCTACGTTCAATGTAATATTGCCTACGCCAAAACAAGTAGATGAAACGTTGCTTTCGATCCTTACCCAAATGGTCTGTGGGTTAGATGTGTTGGTATAAGGTGATGCCAGCATACCGGTACCGGAATTGGCTTCTTCTTCGGTCAAGTGATAAGTAACAGTAAATTCCTCTGGATCCTGTGTTCCAATAACTAATTCGGTTTGGCTCTCCAGATCAAAAGAAGCAGTACCTCCACTGATACTTTCATCACAAACACTGTAATCAACATGCGTGACCGTGGGTGTAGGTCCTGAAATGACCAATTGGAAATTGGTTGTGGCAATACAGAATTCGCCGCCAACCGCCTCAACCCTCACATAGATCGTTTGAGGATTTGAGATATTTGTATAAGGTGATGCCAATGGGTTGCTGTCTGTATTGGCATCGATTTGGGTCAAGTGGTAACTAACGTTGAACAGGGAAGGATCTTGCCCGCCTAACACTAGTGGTGTCTGCGCATCAAGATTAAACTCGCCAACACCATCACCTGAAGCGTCATCACAGGTAACAATGTCACTGACTGCATTGGCTACCGGTTCGGGCACCAGAGTTATGGTGACTTCATCTGTTGCGGTAGAACCACATTGCTGGTCATACACAAACACGGAATAAACTCCGCTTTCTGTTACGGTCAATGTTGAACTTGTAGCGTTATCAATTATAAACCCATCTTGATACCACTCATAAGCATCGGCAAAAGGTGAGTTTGCGGTAATTTCGTATGAAGTATAACCGCATAATTGCTGGTCACCGCCCAAATCTACCTGTATTTCGGCCACGGTAGAACCTGCACCAGTCTGTCCTTGATTGGTTTGGGTTATGGTAATTGTTCCCGGACTGTTGGAATAATTCGTAACAAGCAACAGATAGATTTCTCCGGATTGTGCATTATGAATGGTCAAATGTTCAATATATGCGGGGTCATAGCTACAATCCACAATATTTCCAAATGGGTAAAAATCTGGATTCCAAGTATTATTGGGACATGAAGGACAGTCCACCAACAAATCCAGGCTACAATAATCAAAATTGATGTCGAAAGGACCCCAGAGTACAAAATCAACATCCAATCCTTGTCCTGTATTGCTATACTGACTGATTTCTATTTGAACGAGCCCGGGATCTCCTATTTGGATGATGTTCCATGCAGGGTTAGGAATACTTCCCAAACAAGCCACCTGTGTGTTGTCTGGAAACCCAACTATGTTGCTTCCGGAACCATCGCTGCAAAAGTTGGCAGCATCTTCACAGGCTATATTATTGGGTGCAGATTGGATACACAATTCAAAATTACTGGTTTCTGGCGCTGAACCTGCAGAAAAGACCCTAATAAAGTAAGTGTCCCCAACTGTCAAAATTGGTGTCACGGCAGAGCTATCACCAGAACAATACATCTCTGTAAGCGTACCGCAACTACCACTATAAAGTGCATGGTCCAAATTGGTTGTTCCACCTGTGATATTCAATAAGGAAATCACTTGTGTTTCGTCGAGTGCTGTAAATTGGAACCAAACATCGTCATCCGGATTGCCTACACAGGAACCGTTAGGTACGCCAGAAGGCGTTGCAGCCAGAATAGTACCCGAGGTTGTCTGGTCGCACATCGTACTATTATTGACTATTGCCACCGTAGCACCGCAAGGATTGTCATTGGCTGGCGGACAAGCAGCAACCTGTATTGATGGGCTAGAGATGGAACAGTTTACATCCTGATCGTTAGATATTGTAATTACAATAGGTGTGGCAAATGGATATGGCCCCATCTGCACAACTCCTGTTTCAGAGACTTGCTGACCGGGCGAGGCTTGGTTATCGGTAACTGTAACGCTTTGCGCATCACCAATACTTGTGATGTTGACTTCAATCAAGAACTGTTCGCCATTTTCACAATCATCAATAACGGCATAAGTTGCGGCAGGGTTGATACAAGTAGCACATGCCACTGTTACATCTATAGGCGTGTAAGTTCCTGTTTGTTGGCAACTTACACTACCATCAGAATTGATATAGAACGATATGGTGTCCCCCGAAGATTGGTAAGTTAGACCAGAGAGGTTTCCCGAATTACCATAAAAATTATCTGTTGGAGCCACAATATAGCTCCCGTCTGTATCTACAATGACCAATTCGTCCCAGTTGTTTTCAACCTGTCCGGCATTGAACGTTAAATTTAATGGGGTTCCGTCTGTACTTGTAAACGTAAATATTACAGGGTTTGTAGCGCCGCCACTGTCATAACAATACTCAAGAGATGCCGGACCAACGGCACAATCTACGATAAAATCTTGGCAAAATGGCAGTGTCAACATATTGCTGATTATCTGACAGTTGGGGTCATCATCGTTTGAAACAGTAATTTGAACATCGGTTGCAGTGGGATAAGGACCAAAAGAAACCATTCCTGTACTTGTTACAGATTGAGGTGAGCTTCCTTGATTATCGGTAAGTGTCAAAGTAGTGGCAGAACCGATACTGGTGATGTCAACATCAACGTAAAATTGTGCGCCAATGGCACAATCACTCCTAACCGAATATGTTGCTGTAGGGTTGATACAGGTCGAACAAGTTACTGTAACATCTATCGGGGTATATCCTTGACTTTGGCAACTTATACTACCATCAGAATTGATATAGAACGATATGGTGTCCCCCGAAGATTGGTAAGTTAGACCAGAGAGGTTTCCCGAATTACCATAAAAATTATCTGTTGGAGCCACAATATAGCTCCCATCTGTATCTATAATGACCAATTCGTCCCAGTTGTTTTCAACCTGTCCGGCATTGAACGTTAAATTCAAAGAAGTTCCATCTGTACTTGTAAACGTAAATATTTCAGGGTTTGTAGCGCCGCCATTGCCATAACAGTAATTACTAAAGTTTCTGGGGCCTTCTATACAGTCAACCGAAAATTCTGTCTGAATGGTGGTTGTAAAGGTCAAAGGACCAACCCATGGACTGTAGCCATCCGCTCCGCAGTCTGCCCTGACATATACCTCATAAGCCGTGGTGAATTCTAATGTTGTTTCATTGAATGTCGTTGAAGTCACTTGAGTACCGTTGCCTGTAGGCTCTCCGGTTCCTGCAGCTTGGCGCACATATTCCCAAGCTGTTTCGGTGTTGCCCGCTAACCATGTGATGGTAGCGGTTGAGCCCCCAACATTTGAAACTGCCAAGCCTGTAGGCGCAGCACAAGTGGGTGGTGCTTCTGAAAAAATCGTTGGGGAGTCAAAACAAAAGCCCCAAACCCAGCTACCGCCGTCATCAAATAAGATCCGGTATCGGAATCCGGAGAGTTGGGTAGCCGTAAAAACGCCTATGTTGAGCTCGCCACTGTTGAAAGGCGCAGATGTACCCGAACAGAAATTGTTCAATGGCGCCCCGGGCGTATCTGCTGACAAAGGAGTGCCCCAGTTGACCCATGAAGACGCATCGGCATCCCAATATTGGATGTAGATTCGATCGTTACCTAAATGATTATATACATAGGTTGCGGTCATGAACAACCACGTTTCTCCTGCGTTGTGTGCATCGGTTAAATCGATTACAGGTGATTCTGCGGCAATGGTATTGGTCGAACCACTGCCGGCATCGTCATCGTCATAAGCAAAATTGGCAGTTACCCGAGGATCCGCCTCAAACGTATCCGGTGTATCTACGAAAGTTCCGGTAACATCCCAGTCGGTATTGGGCCAACCGGCCGGTTGATTCAAAACTTGAGCCATCACCTTATGTGAAAACATCGTAAGCAACAGCAGGAAAGTAATTCTTTTCATTTGACTTCTTTAGGGTTAATAAAATGCATTTTTTGGCATTATTGGCCAATAAATTGTTAGTTTTAAATACTTTAAGTTTTTAGGGGAATTTGGGGACTCCACTTATAAAAATACAATGAAATACTGTACTTAAAATAATTTCCCGAAGATAAAAAAAATGATACTTAACATCGTATTAACATTACTATAATAGATAAAATGCAAATTTCATCGACAAAAAGAAATTGGTGGGATTGATGATTTACCATGTAACTCCCACTATATAGAAAATAAAAATTGCAAACGAACTCTCTTTCTATTTATGTAACTTTGCAACTCAATTTCAAATATGCTAGAAAAGAAAGACATAGAACACGAAAAAGCTGTAATAATCGGTGTGGTTACCAAAGACCAAGATGAAGAAAAATCAAGGGAATATTTGGACGAACTCGAATTTTTGACCTATACAGCTGGGGGCGAGGTGGCAAGACGGTTTACGCAAAAAATGGACATGCCCAATCCTAAAACTTTTATCGGTACCGGCAAAATGGAAGAGGTACGGCTGTTTATTGAAGAAAACGGGATTGGAACGGCCATTTTTGATGATGAACTCTCTGCGGCACAAGAACGCAATATCAGCAAGATACTCAATTGCAAAGTGCTGGACAGGACCAATCTCATTCTCGATATTTTTGCCCAGCGTGCCCAAACAAGCTATGCCCGAACCCAGGTTGAACTTGCCCAATGTGAGTATTTGCTCCCACGGCTAAAAGGTATGTGGACCCACTTGGAGCGACAAAAAGGAGGCATTGGTATGCGCGGGCCTGGCGAGACCGAGATCGAAACCGATAGACGTATCGTGCGGGACCGAATTGCCTTGCTCAAAGAAAAAATAAAGATCATAGACAAGCAAATGGCCGTACAGCGCAGCAACAGGGGTCAGATGGTGCGGGTCGCGCTGGTGGGTTATACCAATGTGGGCAAATCAACTTTGATGAACGTCATCAGCAAAAGTGACGTATTTGCCGAAAACAAACTGTTTGCCACACTTGACACCACAGTAAGAAAGGTTGTCATCGGCAACCTTCCGTTCTTGGTCAGCGATACGGTTGGGTTTATCCGAAAATTGCCCACACAACTGGTAGAATCCTTTAAAAGCACCTTGGACGAAGTCAGGGAAGCAGACTTGCTGTTGCATGTCGTGGACATTTCTCATTCAAATTTTGAAGAACACATAGAGTCGGTAAATAAAATTCTGGGCGAAATAGGCTGCGCAGATAAGCCGGTCATTATGGTTTTCAACAAGATAGATGCCTATACACCACAACCTTTTGATGAGAGTGATTTGGTGACCACAAAAACCAAAGCCAACTATTCGCTTGAAGAGTGGAAAAGGACGTGGATGAACAAAGTGGGCGATGATGCCATTTTTATTTCTGCAATCAATAAAGAAAACCTTGAATTTTTTAAGAAACGGGTGTATGATGAGGTAAGGAAGATACACCTATCCCGTTTTCCATACAACCATTTATTATACCCGGATTATCAAGTGGAAGAAGAATAAAAAAAGGGAACGTTTTTAAAAAACATTCCCCTTTATATTGATAGATGCTCTTGTTTAGAACTTATAGCTCAACCCAATAGTGTAAAAACTTTGTAGATCGTTGTCAACATTGCCAAAGGTTGGCTCGTCGCCACCACCCGATGGGTCAAATTGTGATAGGGCATAGTTCAAAGCTTCTTGCTTGTTGCTCCTCAAACCAAAATCAAACCCAACACCGATTTTCTTCCACAGCGTATAGCCGAATGAGTTTGTCCAGGTCCAGTTTGAAAGATCTGAACTCTTATAACTTTGGAACATGGACAAGTTGGTCTTGAAGTTGATGGCGCCAATCTGCCTTGTATAATCGGCCACGATTTTTGCTCCCAAAGACGAATCAAAAACTGCATCGTTGTCAGCAAATACAAAGTTGTAGTTAAGTGGATGCACCACAACGATCAGATCCTTAACGGGCGTCCAGGTAAATCCAACACCCAAATCGAGATAGCCGGGATCGTTAAAGTTGTTCAACAAGGTGGTCCTATACTCCAACAAAGCCGAAGCTGCCAATTTTTCTGTAATGTTCCTACCGTAAAGTGACGACAGCGTGAACACGTCGGTAGTAGGGTTGAAATCGTCGTCGTCAAGGTCGGTATCCTTGTTGTCGAGCTTTACCCAATTAAGGTTTGCGGACAACCCATTTCTCCAAAAAAACTTTTCTTGGATTAAATTGGCATAAACATTTGCGGTAATCCCAATGTTTCCGGACGAATTGTTTGGTGCGCCTTGTGCGTACCATTTACTGAAATTTGACAAGCTTCCGCCAATAGTACCAAAAGCACCGATCCTCCATCCGGGAAGGGCATCTATCTGAGCTTGCAAAGCATTGACTTCTGCCTGTGCTGCATCTACAACTGCTTGTTTTTCTGCTTTTTGAGCCTCAAGCTCTTCTTTGGTCTGTGAAAAACCCAACGAAACCGAAAATGTTACCAAAGTGGCAACAAACATCTTTTTTATCATGCTTCTTGTTATTTTAGAATTAAAATTAAGGGTGCAAATATAATTCATTTATCAATTATATGCATCTATTTACAAATTGTGGTTAATTATAAACGCAGCTTGAGAAAAATTTGTTTAATAGTTACCATAACAAACTATAATAAAAAAGACACTATCAGAAACTCGGAATTCGCTCGTGTAGGTACGGGAAACTACGAGGTTTTCCTCGAAGAATTTCAACTCGTCATAAACACAAGTGTTTGCTTAAGAACGAAAAACAACCTTGAGACGAAGGATTTCGTTTTATTTTCTCTTATATAGCGGCACCGAAGAACAGGCTTCTCCGTACATGATGGATTTAGCGACCGGTCTTAATTTTTGAGAAAGCAAGATATATGCATTGGGAGGTATGGGTTTGTTGCCGCAACCTTTGATGATGACGGATTGGTCCCGATACATTTCAATATCCAATTGGCCAATGATATCCTGAAAAACAGCGGTTTCCAGCTGTTCGAGTTCACCCACCACAACCTTTTTTGCATATGGCTGCAAATGCATCGTTAAGAGCATAAATGTCCAGCCCGGAATGATGGCATCGGCACTGCACGTCAAGGCTACGTAGCTGTCTTGATATTGCCTCCAATCATGTGCGGCCGCATATTCCCTGAACATTTTTTCCCGAAGCACCAAACCTTCATAAAGCCAATCTTTTATATCAAAAACAATTCGTCTGCCTGTAGGATAATAATCCTCCAAATCAAATACCAATAGCTTGCTATTGGCCACTCTATTGACAATTTCTCCTTCCATATATCAAAAATAAAGATTTTACTTGTAATGCAAATGTCTTTTTACCGTTTAGCCCAATACTATCCCTCCGATGTCATTGATACCCTTCGGCCTGTAGCGTAAACAATTCTGAATAAAGCAATCCATTGCCCATCAGTTCATTGTGGGTTCCAAGTTCCAGAACCCTGCCTTCATCGAGAACCAAGATGCGGTCTGCCTGACGAACTGTACTGAAACGGTGCGAAATGATGATGCTCGTTTTGCCTTTGGTAAGCCCTATAAACCTATCAAACACTTCGCTCTCGGCCTTGGCATCCAATGCCGATGTGGGTTCGTCCAAAATCATCACTTCGGCATCCTTCATATAGGCACGAGCAAGGGCAATTTTTTGCCACTGCCCACCAGACAGCTCCTGGCCTTTGTAAAAACGCTTGCCCAATTGTTGGTCATAACCGTTTTTTAGCTCGGCGATGACTTGATCTGCCAGGCTCAATTGTGCGGCATCCTCAATTTTCTTCTGGTTGCCCAGCGCATCAATGTCTCCAATGGCAATGTTTTCTTTTACGGTGAACTCGTAGCGGTAAAAATCCTGAAAAATCACACCAAAAAATTCCTGGTATTCATCTTTTTTGAAACGGTTGATGTTGATACCTTCCAAAAGGATTTCGCCGGAAGTAGGTTCATAAAACCGTAAAAGAAGTTTGGTCAGGGTGGTCTTTCCGGCACCGTTTTGACCCACAAACGCCATTTTTTCACCAGCTTCTATCTTAAAGCTAACGCCTTTCAGGATTTCATGGTCAGAATCGGGGTACGAAAAATGGACATTCCTAAACTCAAACCCTATCGTGATTTTGTTTGGCAAAGCCATGTCTTCTGTGTGCAAAGGCTCAATGGAAATGTCGATAAACTCAAAATAATCCTTGAGATAGAGTGCACTTTCTGTAATCCGGGTAAATTTTGAAAAAAACTCTTGCAAGTTGCGCGTGAGCCTGTTGAACGATCCTGAAAGGAACGTGAGTTCACCCAGTGTAATGGCTCCGGAAATGACCCGATAAATGATAAAAATATATGCGCCATAATAACTCAATGTCCCCAGTAAATTGAACAAAAAACCCAATGCCGAACGCTTGATAGACAGTTTTTTGTTGAGTTCATAATACTCTAAAGAAAGTTTTTTGAACCGTTCCACAATGAAATCGGTGAGCCCGAACAGTTTGATTTCTTTCGCCGTTTGGTTGTTGGCCCCAATAAACCTCAAATAGTCCAACTCCCGTCGTTCTGAAGTCCAACCTCGAGCTAAAGAATATTGTTGCTGACTGTACCAAATCTCGTTTATAAACGAAGGGATGATGCTCAATACCAGCAAAATGATGAGATAAGGTTCAAAATAGATAAGTCCCGCTACCAATGTCACGATAGAGATAAGGCTCTGCACTTCCCCGAGTGCGTTGGACATCAGCCCGACCCTACCGGTGGTTTGCGATCTGGCACGTTCCATCTTGTCATAAAATTCCGAGTCTTCAAGTAAGCTTACGTCTATTTGGTTTGTTTTTTTGATGATCTTCACCGAAGAATTAATGGAATAGGTATCGCCCAACAAACTGTCTGTGAGCGATATGGCACGGCTGACCAGATCTGAAAGGATGATGAGTCCAAACTCAATGGCGACGTAGGTCCAAAGAGCGGTCAGGTCAGAAGTTTCCGCTGCAGATTGCAGCACGATTTGGTCAATGATGATCTTTCCGACCCATAAAATGGCGACGGGCAAAAGTGCACCGATGAGCCTGCATACGGCCGATGCCACAAAAAGCCGCTTGTTGGTTCTCCATATTTCCTTGAAAAATCTTGGGATATACACCAACGCACTGAACGATTTTTTGAGGCTCGTCTTGTTATCGTCTTTTATCGATCTTGGTGTTTCTCTTGGCATTGGCTACTTTGCGTGTCAGAGCATCCCAAGTTCCAGTTTGGCCTCTTCGCTCATCAGGTCTTGGCTCCACGGTGGGTCAAAGGTAATCTCTACTTCTGCCGTTTTTACTTCGTTGATGGATTTGATTTTTTCTTCGACCTCCATGGGCAATGTTTCCGCAACGGGACAGTTGGGCGTGGTAAGGGTCATCAGTATTTTTACGTCGTAGTCTTCGTTGACAAAGACGTCATAAATAAGCCCAAGTTCATAGATGTCAACCGGTATTTCCGGGTCATATACGGTTTTGAGGACCTTAACTATTTTTTCGCCAAGGGCATTGGTGTCTATCGGTGGTTCCATATCAATTGAGTTGTGTTTGGTATGCAAGCGCATACATTTTCAGTTGTTTTATCATGCTCACAAGACCATTGGCCCGTGTGGGCGAAAGATGGTCCTTGAGGCCTATTTTGTCAATAAAAGTTGTATCTGCATCGATGATATCTTTAGGGTGTTGGTTAGAGAACACGCGTATTAGGATGGCGATGATGCCTTTGGTAATGATGGCATCGCTATCAGCTGTAAAGACTACTTTGCCATCCTGTATGTCTGCATGGACCCATACTTTGCTCTGGCAACCTTTGATGATGTTGTCATCGGTTTTATATGCTTCATCTATCAGGGGTAGGGTTTTGCCCAGATCTATCATGTATTGGTAACGTTCTTCCCAATCTTCAAACATTGAAAATTCTTCGATGATATCTTCCTGTATGTCTTTAATATTCATAGCAATGACTCTATTGTTTCTTATGGGTTCTATCTGCCAATAAAAGGATTTTGGACACTAGCGCTTCAATGTGCTTTGGTGGATGTCCATGATCAAAATTCTGGGTTTTGATTTCTTTTCCATCCTGAACCACGGTCAGCGTTGCAAAGGCGGCAGCATCGTGATGCCGTTTGGATGTGGGCGCTTCTAGACCGGGCAATGTAGAAACATCTACGTCCTTCAAGAGTGTCATAAGTTCGTTCCAATCGTTTTCGGTAATTGGGTAAACAGTCTTTTCATTGTGGCTTCGGTCGTTGGTCAAGGTCAAGGTTGTGTTGCCTATCCATAGCATTTGATAAAAACCTCTTGTAGTTGCTTGATAACTTATTTCGGCAATCTCATGTTTTTCTTGGATTCCATTTTTGGAATTTTCGGTGTTTGTCCCTTGGCTGCCACATGCTTGGTTGAGCATTATTGTGACCAATAAGCAGCATATTGTTTTCATGTCGTTTTCTTTATGCTATGTTGAGCAAAAACAAGACCAAAATTATTCCCGCTCTTCCATATAGTTACATTCCATCAAAACCGTTTTGTCCTGCGCCAAGAGTTTCAATTGGTCATTCTCCATTTTATAGAACGCAATCTGATGAAGGGTTTCGAGGAACAGTTGCTCGGTTTCCATTCCGGGACAGGCCATTTTGGTAGTCCCGATACTGTTGACCTTAAACTTGTTGTTTTCCAGAGCCACATTACCAAAAAATTTGTTGCAACCGGTGCTTCCCAGTATTTGACCTTGTGGCAAGGTCAACGTTATGGTTGGGTTTCTGGAAAAACCCGATACGTCTTTGATTTTTGTGACCATCCAAGACCCGCCTTTGGTCAAGCTTACCGGGGCTTTGGTTTTTTCAAGAACTTTCAGGAGCACGTATTTTTTTGAACTGGCATCGGCCGGTGGGTTTTCGATATCAAATACTTCTACTTGTAGTTTGTAACTGTAGCCCTCTTCATAATCGAAACCTTCAATAGGGTCGTAGAAATTGGACCAATCATCATTCGCGTTTTCCTTTACCTGTAAGCATTTTTGAAAGCCAATGCCAGAGCACATAACGGTGGCATCTGCAACAAAAAAAACCTTTATGTTGTCTTTGCTACATGAAAACACGACCAATGCCAATAGAAAAAACAACCCTCTTGCTTTCATTTCAAATAGATATTTAACGATGGTAAAGATACGCAATTTTAAGACAACATGGCCTTGGCCTTTTTGACGCCATCAACCAATGTGTCTATTTCTGCCATTGTATTATAAAATGCAAATGATGCCCGCACAGTGCCGGGAATACCAAAATAGTCCATGATGGGTTGGGCACAGTGATGGCCTGTCCTGACGGCAACGCCCATTTTGTCGAGTATGGTACCCACATCGTACGGATGGATACCATCAAGATTAAAGGAAATGACCGCCGTTTTGTGCTTTGAGGTGCCATAGATTTTGAGACCGTCAATGGCCAATAATTTTTTTGTGGCATATTGCAAAAGTTCGTTTTCGTAGGCCGCAATGGCATCAAAACCAATGTGGTTTAGATAATCAATTGCTGCACCAAAAGCAATACCTCCGCAGATATTGGGGGTGCCTGCCTCAAACTTGTGAGGCAAATCGGCATAGGTGGTTTTCTCAAAAGTTACCTCGGCTATCATCTCGCCGCCACCTTGGTAGGGCGGCAGTTTATCGAGCCAGGCCTTTTTGCCATATAACATACCAACCCCGGTTGGGCCGCACATTTTGTGGGCTGAAGCCACGTAAAAATCCACATCAAGCTGTTGTACGTCGGGTTTGAGGTGCGGACAGGCCTGTGCGCCGTCAACCAAAACGGCTGCGCCAACTTTGTGGGCCTTTTTGATGATGTCTTCTATCGGGTTGATGGTGCCCAAGGCGTTTGAAATGTGGTTGACGAACACCAATTTTGTTTTGCTTGAGAGCAATGCCTCAAACGCCGTCATTACGAGTTCGCCATCTTGGTTCATCGGGATGACCCGCAACCGTGCGCCGGTACGCTCGCAAAGCATTTGCCACGGCACGATGTTGCTGTGGTGTTCCAATGCCGATACGATAATTTCGTCGTCTTTTTTTAAAATGGATGCAAAACCATGCGCCACCAGATTGATACCGTGCGTAGTGCCGGAGGTCATGATGATTTCGTGGCGGTGCTGGGCATTGAAATGTTTCTGTATTTTGGCCCGCGCCTGTTCATATTTGTCGGTTGCTTCTTGGCTGAGGGCATGGACGCCACGGTGGATGTTGGCGTTATAATTGGTGTAGTAATCGACAATGGTGTCGATGACCCGCCGGGGCTTTTGTGAAGTTGCGGCATTGTCAAAATATACCAAGGGCTTGCCGTTGACCTTACGGGACAGTATGGGGAAGTCTTTTCGGATGGTTTCTACATTAAGCATCGTATGGGCTTGGTGCTTGCAAAGGTATGCAAACTTTGGGCTTTTTGGAAATGTAGAAACAAAAGGCAAATGCTGCCTTTGGGTCACAACTTTTTGGCTGACCGCCCTGTCAAATGTCAAAAAAAGAAGAAAATACCATAAAAAATACGTAATGTTACGTATTGTTTGGCATTGAAATAATGGTTTGTTTTGTACGCAACTATTGACCCTTAAAAACAAACTTATGAAAAACCAAGCAAAGACCATTGCCCTGCTGTTGCTGGCGGCAATCCTTGCCAACGGCTGCCAACGGGAAGACCCATCGGCAGATTTTGGGCAACAGGACAACGGCAAGGGCACGCTGCCGTTCGTGTCCAAGCGGAAAACCTTTGGGGAGTTGAACCAAGACCCGAGGTTCGCCAACGCCTACGGCAAGATTTCCGCCAAGGGCAGCGAAGCAGTTGGGAGCAGTGCCAAGACCGTTATGGAAGACCGGTACGGGTTTACCATAGACCCTTCCCTTGTCAAAGAGGTGACCTAAGGGAGCTATGTGTCCTACACGTTCTTTATCCGCAGGGATGTGCCGGAGGACGGCGTCTTCGAGAACCTCATCGTGGATGCGGACAGCCTGGACGGCGTCAGGGCGTTCATTGCAAGGCACACCCTCAATGCGCCGATAGGCTATGTGGAAGAACACGGTGCCTACACCCTGGACTCGGAGGTAGAGCTCCTGCCCATAGAATAAGACATTGGACAGGCCAAACTGGTGTATTCGTGCACCCAGAGCTATGAGCTGCGGTGCAACGGAAGGGGCAATGGTGCCTGCAACGCCTCTCCGCACTTGGTAGGCCCCGAATGTTATGAATTTTCGCCCCTCTGCATTTACCTATCACCCACCACGTCCTGTGGGTTCGAGGACGTACCGGATGAGGGCGGTGGCGGCGGTGGTTCATCCCCGCCGAATCCCGGCCCCGGGAACTGCCCGCCGCCGCACCCCGGCGGCAATGGCAGCGGGAACAGCAACGGAAACAACAACAACCTCCCCGTGATAAACGACCCGGTGGTCGAGGGGGAAACACAGAACCCTTGCGATAAGCTTGTCCAATACGAACAGGACTCCTATATTAAAGGGCAATTGAACGGGTTTAAAGCGATTGCGGAAGATGATAACGTAAAAGTGGAGGTCGGTGCCGTTTTTAAAAAGAACGGAACAGGTTGGGGCGCGGTCCCGGTAATCGGAACGCCGGAAAATCCGCACATAACATTTAGTTTTCAGCCCGGCGCAACCATCGATGTCTTTGTGCATACCCATTTCAAAGGCCTGATGTCCACCTTTTCTCCGGGCGACCTCCAGATGTACCACCAGGTTTTATCCGGCAACGTATCAGCCAATGGCACGGACCTGATTTTTATACTGGTTACCAATTCTGGCACGAAATATGCCTTTAAGGTGACAGATTTGGATAAATTTGATGCCATAGCGCAGGAACATTTCCAGACAACAGATGATTTGAATGCCTTTTCCATAGACTATTTTGATAATATTGATATAGAAAATGACAACAACACAAACGAATTAGAATTCCTGAAAATGATGAAAAAATTAAACTTGGGTATCAGTTTGTTCAGTGCCAACGGCGACTTCTCACAGTGGAAGGAACTTGCCTTGAACGAGGCCGAAGATGATGTTATAGAAAACGATTGCAATTAATTAAAAATAAAAAATATGAAAAATACTATTATAATTTCGTTCATCCTATTGGTTGCCTTATCCAGTAAAGCGCAATCACCCGTTATTTCATTGACTGAATACTACACTAATAATTTCCCCTATTCAGAAAACATCTATATTAAAGATATAGAAGGTCTGTTCAATCCATTTATCGGCACTTGGAAATGGCAGGATGGTAATACGTCACTTACCGTCCTATTTTTTAAAACAGAAATGGTATATCAAAATGACTCGAAAGTGAAGCGGTACAGGGATAAGTTATACGGTAAAATAAGATATGTAAAAAATGGGAGAGAAGTGTTTAACACATTGATAAATGGTGGAAATACATTAGAAAACAGGAGCGGGATGCCAAAAAACAATGTAATGTACTTTTCTTTTAAAGACCCCGTCAAGGCGGGCAAATATGGTGAGGTGTATATCACGCTGTTGGACAACAACACCAAAATCAAATTTTATTTGGTAAACAACGAAGGGCCAAAGTTCACCTTTCCGGGCGAGCCGCCCTTTGATTGGGAGTTCTCAATGCCCCGAAGGACCGAGTTTATATTGAACAAACTATAAAAGGGCAACCGCACAAGGAGCACAAAGAGGCGGTTTAGCGCAAAACGCTATGTTTAGCTCTATTCCGCTATTTTTGTTTTGCAAACCATAAGCGCTACTTTTGAATATGGCACTTTACATTTACAAGCACAGGACAATGAAAAACACAATGTTTATAACCGCTATTTTGTTTGCCCTGTCCTGCAAGGCACAAACGCCCATAGTTTCTTTTACCGATTATTGTGAGAACAATCACCCTAGAACGTTCAACATGTACGTAAAGGATATAGAAGGATTTCTAACTCCTTACGTGGGGACCTGGAAGTGGCAAAATGGAAACGACATGTTGATGATAACCCTTTTCAAAGCGGAAATGGTTCATAATGGTGATAGGTATGATGATGAGCTGCATGGCAAAATGAAATATGTAAAGAACGGCCGTGAGGTTTTTAATACGTTGGTAAACGGACCAGACGTTTTAGAATCTTATGACTGCATCCCCATTGACAATGAGTACAGGTTCTCTTTTAAAGACCCCATCAAGGCGGGCAAATATGGTGAGGTGTATATCACGCTGTTGGACAACAACACCAAAATCAAATTTTATTTGGTAAACAACGAAGGGCCAAAGTTCACCTTTCCGGGCGAGCCGCCCTTT
>JAKQHT010000006.1 GCA_029557895.1 Bacteroidota bacterium
AACCGGAGTGCCAATATTGGAGCAATCAAAGGTAGCAATATCGATGCTTAACACTGGTGTGTCAAAATCATCGGTACTGCCGTTATCAATATCTGAAGCCACAATGGTAGCACTACCTGTGGCATCTAAATAAACGGTTATATCTTGACAACTTGCCGTTGGTGGGGTATCAGCTCTGAATGTGGCTGTAAAGTTATTGCCATTGTTGTTTACAAAATGAGGCGTTTGAGGATTTCCATTTGTGGTATAGTCTGCAAGTGTAAAAACTTCCAATGTGTAGTCGCCGGAAGAAAGACCATTCAGTAAATCAATAGTTGCGTTATTGTGGTTCCAAGATTGATTAACGCCACCAGCACATAGTGCGGGACCGGTTATAATAACATTGGTTGTGCTTAAATCGATTCCTGTAAAGGTAGGTGAGACCGGCCTATTACCTGTTGGGTATATGACGTAATTGAGCCATCCTGAAGTTATGTCGTCTGTAGGGCATTTCCAAACGTTATTTTGACCGCCATTAAGGATTAAAGTACCGGTTTGAGTACCAAATGTTCCAAAATTTGACCCTTGGAAGTCATAACCTGGAACATCATTGGTTTGGTCTGTTGGTGACCACAAATCATACATTTGATTCCCAGAACCGCTATCAATAATTGCATAGCTTTCATAAATCCCTGAATTTTGTGCTTTTAACAATGAACTGTGGAGCAGTGCGAATAACAGTAAGTAGGCTCCTTTTGTGTAAAGAGTTTTCATAAGAAGGGTTTTTGGCTAATAATGTTCATGATATAACATTGCTGACATCTAAATTTTAATGTTTAAAGCAATACAATGCTATCAATCAAATAAATAGGGGTGGGTCAAATGTAGTTAAATCAATTTAGTAGGCGTCTAAAATTCGACTAAATGCCAAAAAGCGCTATAAAAAAAGCTAGATTTCGTCAAAAGGACGATTTGTTGGATAAAAAACAAAACTTTTGAAAATGAATACTTTACTTCAATATCAAAAACTCACAACGCCTGTTGATGGCGTGTTCATCTTCGGTACAGTTGTCGCCACAGTCCACGAGCGGTACGCGTTCGCCGAAGCCTTTTGAACGCAAACGATGGCGATTGATGCCGTTTTCTACAAGGTACTCCAAGGCGGCTCTTGCGCGGTTATTGGAAAGTGTGAGGTTATAAAGATCCGACGCACGGGAGTCTGTGTGAGCGCCCAATTGGATTTCCATACGAGGGTATTTCTTTAGCAAATTGACCAATACATCCAGCGTTTTGGCTGCTTGGGGCAAAATATCCCATTTGTTGAAATCAAAATATATATTCTCTAATTCTATGTAAATGTAGCCATCGTCTTTGGTTACTACAATTTCTTCTGCATCGTCATACGATTCTATTTCGAGTTCTATGCCAAAAACGATTTTTCCATCGTCATTGGTGGTAAAGGTGGCTGTTGTAGGGATGTAAAAATCCCTGTAACCTTCAATGGTATAGGTTTTGTTTGGTTTGGTGTTGAAAACATATCGTGCGTCATCGCCCACAACCATTTGGCCAACAGAGATGCCATTTTCGTCAAAGAGTGTTACCGTGGTTCCGGGCAGGATGTTTTTAGTGTGTTTGTCGCGCACGTCGCCTTCGACAGTAAATTGGCGTTCATTGTTTTTTCTTACAAAGGCATAGAGATTGTCATATCCTGAACGGTTAGAAGAAAAGTAACCCGTACTAGAAGTCTCTTTTATGATATAACCAAAATCATCAAGTTCAGAATTGATGCTTTCACCAAGATTGAGCGGTTTTGAATAGTTGCCATTATAATTTTTGCTCATAAAAATGTCCAGACTTCCCATGCCCTGATGGCCATCCGAAGCAAAATATAGTGTATTCTCACTATCCACAAAAGGAAATTGTTCCCTATGGGCGGTATTAATGGTATTGTCCAAGTGCACGACCTGACCAAAGCTGTCCGCAATCAGATCTACATAATAGATATCAAACGAGCCAAAACCTCCGGGCCTGTCACTTGAAAAATAGAGTCTTGAGTCATCATGGTTGAGTGCGGGATGCTGGGTTGAAAACTGGTCACTACAAAATGGCAATTCCGTAATGTTGGTCCAGATAGAATCGATGCGTTCGGCACGGTACAGTTTTACGGTCGCCACCATTTCGTCACCGACAGGTACGCGCTCGTGATTGGTTCTCGAAAAATACATGGTCTTTCCGTCCTTCGTAAAAACAGCATTGCTTTCGTGTGTTTTTGAGTTGATTTCTTCAGAAAAGGGCTTGATGTCGATAAGTTCTTTTTTGCTGGAAACCCTTGCTTCAAAAAGATCCAAATAGGGTTGGTCGTTCCAGCCATAATGGGGATTTTCGCTGTTTCTCAAAGAAGCAAAGACCACTTTGTCACCATAAAAACCGATGCCAAAATCTCCTGATCTTGCGCTTTGAGACATGCGTGTAATCTCATACATATAGGGAACGATCTTGTTGAGGTTTTCGATGAATTTTTTTGTATCTACGGCATACCCTAAATATTCTCCCATAATTTCATCGGCCTTTTCAATATCTTTTGCCCCTAACAAGGCATGGGCATACTTAAAATAAAATTCTTTCGGAAGGCTGTCCTTGTAGTTCGTGTACAATGCAGAATATGGGGTTCTGGCTTGTCGCATTTGTGAATTGTAAAAGTAACTATCTCCCAGATTTTGGAGTACTTCCTGGCTTGGCTTAAGTTGCTGGTACATTTTTGCAGCTTCCACGTATGCTCTTTGTTCAAAGAGTTTGTTGGCTTTCTTGAGGCTTGCACGTTGGGAAAAACAAACCGAGGTGGTCAGGGCTAACAGTGCTAATATGATTTTGGATCGTTTCATCTTTTTATCAAATATTAGAAAAACCTTGGCGATTTGTCATAACCTTTTTTGTTTCCAAGTTTGTCAATGTCAAACAATAATAAAATCTCATGCGAGCCTGAATTGAATTTTCCTAGGTTCGATACCGTATGGTCATACGCATATCCGATACGCATGTTGTGGCTTATTCTCAAATTGACCAATCCACTGAACGAGTCGTCAAGACGATATCCTGCACCGACTTCTACTTTATTGTTGAACAATACGTTGGCAGTAATATCGATGGAAATCGGTGCGCCACTTACAGCTTTAGCCATAAATGCCGGTTTTAGGAGCGTGTTTTCGTCCAAGTTAAAAACATAGCCTCCCGTCATGAAAAAGTGGATTTCCTCAACACCCGAAGCTACTACGCCACTATCATTTTCAAGATGTTTGGTTCTTAATAGATTGGGGGCAGAAAGACCAAGATAATAATTAGAGCCAAAATAGAAAGCACCCACCCCGATATTAGGGAATGTTCTGCTCAAGTTTTCCGCAAATGCAGGATCGGGCAAATCATCAGAATACACAAAACCATTAAAATTGGTACTGAAAAACGTAGCGCCGGCTTTTACGCCCAGTGATAGTTTTGATGTTTCGCCCATTGGAAGCACGTACGCAAAATCTGCATACACATTACTTTCGTTTACCACATCACCTATCTGGTCATGTACGACGGATAAGCCTGTCTCAATGCGACTGTTTAACGGTAAGTGTACAAACAAGGAACCCGTAGAAGGCCCCCCGACAGCACCGACCCATTGGGTACGATACATTCCGCCTATGTTGATATTTTCTTCATCTCCAGTGGCATAAGCAGGGTTGATAACGCTCATGTTGTACATGTATTGCGTGAATTGGGGATCCTGCTGCGCATAGGACAACAATCCCAACAACAAGAGGACAGATTGAAACGAATATTTTAAAGTTTTATATAACATAGTTATCCTCCTCTATCATCTGCTTAAATAAACCCGACCCTGAATGGTCCTGTTACTTGGGTCATTGAGTTCCAATATAAAAAAGTAAACACCCGTGGGCAAAGTGCCATTGCCAAATTCCCGGCCCTTGCTCGATGTGCCATTCCAATCCGGAACATTAATGTCGCCCTCATACAGAATGTTGCCATAACGGTTGAAAATCTGTAAACGGAAATCCGGATAAAGATCTCTTAAGTTTTTTATGGTAAAACTGTCATTGATGTTGTCATCATTAGGCGAAAATCCGTCGGGGATGATTAATTCCATATCCTCACATGATGCAATGTCCACGGTTACCGAAAGTCTAACCGCGTTATTGCAACCATCAACTAACACAAAAGCTGCATAATAAGTTGCTCCATCCACCAATAAGGTGTTTTCGGGATATGCGTTGCCATCCGTTGGAGCATCATACCAGATTACCTGTCCGCCCCCAATAATATTGTTGCCCAAGTCTGCAAGGGTGGGACTATCTTCCAAACAGAATGAATTGCCGTTGTTGACGAGTACGGGTGTAGGGTCTTGCAAGATATTGAATTGTACTGGGGCAATAACCGAAACATCGCCATTGCATCCCGTTGTTTCGTTAGTGATCCCCGACAAGGTAAGAACAGTTATTCCTGCATTGGTCAATAAGAGCGATGATATTTCAAAACTTGCCGAACCGTTTATGATAACAATGGTAATTGTTGTTTGCGAAGTGTTGGCGCCGCTTAGGGTATAGGTGACGGAATATTCGCCATCCAATATTTGTGAAGCACCTGTAATGTTTACAAATGTTGGTTGGTTAAGACATACCGAGTCTATTGCCAAAGTAAGCCCATTGGTGTTTGGACTTTCTATGATATTGACAGAGATAGTTGCTGTTTCAGTTCCACAAATTCCGCTCACGGTATAGGTGTAAGTGCCCGGCGCATCAACGGCGGGATCGAAAATTCCCGTACCGCTGTTCAGGACCGGCGACCACTGGCCACCGGTATCGGGTGTGCCCCCAAGGCTGTCAAAAAGGTCCACTGGAGCATTGTCCTCACAGAGTTCAAGTGTTCCGTCGGTACCTGCATTTGGTAACGGGACAATGGTCACGGTCACTGTAGCGGTAGCATCGCCGCAAGGATCGGTACCGCTCACGGTATAGGTGTAAGTACCCGGCGCATCAACGGTGGGATCGAAAATTCCCGTACCGCTGTTCAGGGCCGGCGACCACTGGCCACCGGTATCGGGTGTGCCCCCAAGGCTGTCAAAGAGATCGTAAAGAGCAGAGTCGCCTTCGCAAATATCGAGGTTGCCACTGCTTCCCGCATCAGGTATGGGGTTGATGGTCACGGTCACTGTAGCGGTAGCATCGCCGCAAGGATCGGTACCGCTCACGGTATAGGTGTAAGTGCCCGGCGCATCAACGGCGGGATCGAAAATTCCCGTACCGCTGTTCAGGGCCGGCGACCACTGGCCACCGGTATCGGGTGTACCTCCAAGGCTGTCAAAAAGGTCCACTGGAGCATTGTCCTCACAGAGTTCAAGTGTTCCGTCGGTACCTGCATTTGGTAACGGGATAATGTTAATTGTCACGGTGGCAGAACTTGGGTTGCAGGGCGAGGTATCAACGGTATAGGTAAAAGTGTATGGGCTTCCGGAAACATCCATAACCGTAACGTCAATGGTGCCCAAATCGCCATTTGATATAGGCAAAGGTCCTATCCAGCTTCCACCGGTTTCGGGCGTACCACCAAGCGATTCAAACAGATTGATACTGCCGATTGAAGTCAATCCATCTTCACAAAAATCTACCGTAGTATTTGTTCCTGGATCGTTCGCTGGTAACAAAACCACGATTACTTCAAATCTTTCTTCACTTTCACAAGGTGGGTCTATCGTTGTTGCAAAATAACTTTGACCATTGACCAACGGCGTGGAGAGATCTAAAGGTGTTGCCGAAGAGATTGTTGCATACCAATTGTTGTTTCCACTGGCCTGAAGGTCGCCAACAGTTGGCGGTGGTTGTGCGTCGGAGCAAAATTCTTGGATTGGATTTCCTGTAGGAACAGGTACAACACCAACGTTTACAAAAACGGACAATCTCGAAGTCCGACAGCCTGAGTCAGGATTTGATTGGTCAACATAATAGATGGTGTTGTCTATGAGTATTGTTGTATTAGGTAGGGGCGAGCCGCCATTGGGAACATTGTACCATTGTATGTCATTGCCGATGGCAATCAAATCTGCAATGGTCGCATCGTCGGAGTCATCAACACAAACGCCCTGAAAGTTCAAGCCTATTGGTGGGCCATAAATAGTGACATCCACTCTCTGCCTTGTGCCACATGTACCAGAATTATCATCAGCATAATAATCTTCACCATCGATCAACCCTTGACCATTGGGAAGGGGCGTGGTTGATACGGGAGTGTCATACCACTGAATGCCATTGCCGTTATCGGTAGCTATCAAATTGGAAACCGTTGGTGATTCAATATCGCAAAATGATTGTGTAGGATTGGTCACTGTCGGGCATTGGGCCATTGAAGGCGCGATACTCCCGCAAACAATCAAAAAGAGTAGGTAATATTTTATGTGGTTGTAGGTTAGTATGGTTTTTTTCATAAATCTTTGGTAAATTCTAAATTGACCAAATCCAAAAATTTTTACCCTCAATCGGCTGCTTTGAGGTTTTGGCCAGAATCATAATAAAGAATATGGATTCCTTGATTGCTATAGCCACCCATTTCATTTTTCTTATATTCAAATTTTAATTTTGTATGTTCCGTAATATCAGAATTGGTCGAATTTACAAATCCGGAGGGTTGTGCCAATCGCAATAGTGTGTCAAATGTAATATCAAATCCGAACATTGCTGCGTCCGTAGTCGAAAAAGTGAAAAAATCCAGGTTGTTCTTTTCAAATAAGTCCATGGACATTTCCGGAAAGCTGTAGGACGGCAGGAGCATTTTCAAGATAACAAAGCGTTTTGCCGAAACGTCGTCTGGGGCAGGAATGAGCGTTGGGTCAAGGACAGTGAGTTGCAATTTGTAATTTTTGAGCTCACTCAAAAGGGTATTGGTAACGTTCAGAAAAGCGCCTTTTCTGTCACTGTTCAAAACGATATAATTGAGCTTCTCTTTGGATAGGTTTGCTTTAAGGCTGTTTTCGTTGAATGTTCCATTTGGTTTGATCTCAACGAATTTTGCTGTTGGTGTGTATTTTGTAATAAAATCGTGGCTTTCGGTTCGGTTTATGTCATTGATTATTATGATGTTTCCGTTTTTTGATACCATATAGTCCAACATTTTTTTGCGCATAAGGTTGACGGAAGGTACGGCAGCATACAGGTTGTTGCTGTTGCTCTGGTGGTCAATTGCTCCGGTAGTCAGAACGGGGGTGTTCTTTTCGGCAATGGTACGGGCTAATTTTGTATCAATGTTTTCATAAAAAGGTATGAAAATAGCGTCGTAGCCGACAAGGTCATCGGTTTTGGGTAAAGTTGCACTTGCTTGATTTTCAGCATCAATTTTCAATCGGTCAAAAGTGACCTTGAGTCCGAGTTGTTTGAGTGAATCGATAGCCAACATGGCACCGGAATAAAACCCATAACTGGACATTTTGAACTTATCGGATTGCCATGGCAAATTTTTGAAGTCGCCTACGGGAGTAAATTCGCTTTCTTCAAAAGGCGAAATAAACAAGACTTTTTTGGGTTTGGAAGTGACTAATGATGTTGTCAAATCGGCGAATCCGTAAGTTCTTTCTACAGGGATGTTTTTGACCGTTTTTTTAGGTGTTTCCGGTTCTTTTTCGGGTACTGTGGTAACGACAGTTTTTTCGGGTTCAGTTATGACCGGTTTCTTTTCTGGTACTGTAGTAACGACAGTTTTTTCGGGTTCAGTTATGACCGGTTTCTTTTCTGGTACTGTAGTAACGGCAGGTTTTTCGGGTTCAGTTATTACCGGTTTCTTTTCTGGTACTGTAGTAACGGCAGGTTTTTCGGGTTCAGTTATGACCGGTTTCTTTTCTGGTACTGTAGTAACGGCAGGTTTTTCGGTTGCTTTCTTACTTTCAATTATGGTTGATGTGCCGTTAGATTGTGGAATGTTTATAACATGACCAGCAACCAACATTTTGACAATGTGCGGATTGGCTTTCTCAAGTTCTTTAATAGTCAATCCGTATTTTTTTGAAAGACTGTATTTTGTATCTCCATACTTTACTGTATAAGTGGCCGGGGTCGGGGCTTTGGGTTCTTGCTTTTCATGTGTGGTGTTACGTATTGGTTGCTCTTTTTGGGTTGCAACGGTATTTTCTGTGTTTTTTTCTTGTTTTGTGTTATGTGATGGCTGATCTTTTGGGGTTACAAAGGTATTTTCGGGGCTTTTTGCTTGTGGAGCTGTGGTCACGGTTGTTTCGTAACCTCTGCCTGGTACGATTGTCAGGACATGTCCAATGTTAAGGCTTTTTTCGATATGAGGGTTAGCGCTGACAAGCTGTTCTATGGTTATCCCATATTTTTTTGAAAGTCCATATTTGGTTTCGCCTTTTACAACGGTATGTGTTATTGTGTTTGGGATGGATGATTTGACTGCTTCCGAAGCGCTCGGTACGTTCTCGACAATGATTTTTGATTTCGGTATGATCAGTATATCGCCCTCTTTAATATCATTCAACGAACTTATCTTGTCGTTATTGGCCTTTAATATATCGTATGGGGTGACATTGTACTTCTTGGCAATGTCAAGGATGCTCTCGCCTTTGGTTACATGGTGTTCTGTAGCACCGCTTTGGGCCATGGCCGTACCAAGGCATAAAACGAACCACATAAAAAAACTAAAAAAATACTTTTTTTTCATCTCAGCCATTTAGGTATTTAGGTTAGGGAATACGATTGGCCTCGATAAAAGTACCAAAAAATCGGATATAAGTGCTAATGTATTAGATATTTTTCAAGATATTTTCAACTTTTTTGTGCCGAAAACACTTTTGAATCTATTCATGAAGTAAGTTTGGTAAACTGCATTTTGTCCGAAAAGCAACTACATCAGAAATAAAATCATTCACTTATATCAAACCTCTCGACTTGATTTCCAGGTATTTATTAATAGTGTCTATGGTCAGGTTCTCGGGAGTGGTGAGGATGGACTTGATGCCGTATTTTTGGAGTTCGTTGACGATAAGCCGCTTTTCAAATTCAAACTTTTCTGCAATGGATTTGTAGTAAACCTGTTGTACGGTTTCGGCCTTGCTGTTTATCAGTGTTTCCAGTTCGGTGTTTTTAAAGAATATGACCACGAGCAGATGGTTTTTGGCAATTCCCTTTAGGTAGGTAATCTGGCGGTATAAGGCGTCCAAAGTTTCAAAATTGGTGTAGAGCAATAGTAAGCCTCTTTGTGAGAAATTGCGTTTGATGTCAGCATAAAGTCTTCCAAAATCACTCTCGTGATAATCGGTTTCGATATTGTAGAGTGCTTCGAGGATAAGGTTCATCTGTGAGGCGCGTTTTTCTGCCACTATGATATTTTCAACTTTTTTGGAGAAAGCCATGATGCCCGCTTTGTCGTGTTTTTTTAGTGCAATATTTGAAATGACCAGTGCGGCGTTGATGGCGTAGTCCAACAGTTTGAGCCCGTCAAAAGGCATTTTCATCACACGTCCTTTGTCAATTACTGAATAGACAGGTTGTGATTTTTCGTCTTGGAACTGATTGACCATCAAGTTATTTTTCTTTGCCGTGGCTTTCCAATTGATGGTGCGCAGGTCATCGCCGAGTACGTATTCTTTTATTTGCTCAAATTCCATGGTGTGCCCGATGCGTCGAATTTTTTTCACACCGTACTGGTGGAGGTTGTTGCCAATGGCCAGAAGGTCATATTTACGAAGTTGCATGAAACTCGGGTAAGTGGGAACCATTGCTCCCGATGAAAAAACAAAACGCCGAGCCACAAGCCCAAACACGGATGTGACGTATATATTCAACGAACCAAATTGGTATTCACCGCGCTCTACGGGGCGTAGCTCGTATAGGAGTTCGCTCACACTGGAAGCATCCAATTTTCTATCGATCTTAAAATCGCGTAACTGAAATTGCTCCGGGACTTCGTCTATAATCCTGACAAACACAGGAAACGTATAGAAATTCTCGATTTTGATCCTGACGGGGTTTTGGTCGCCGTTCGAGAATTTTTCGGGCAATATTCTGTGGCCGATGACGCCTTTTTTTGCAAAAAACAAAATCAAAGAATCTAAAAATGTCAGCGCAAACAATATTAGCATCAGCATCCGGACGATTGCGAACAGCCTCGGGAACACAAAACTGACCACAAATAGCACCATTATTCCGATGCACGCATAAAAAAAGCGGTTCTGGATGTATAATGGCTTTATTTTGTAAAAAAACTTCAAGATTAATGTTTAATTATTTTTGACCTATAAGCTATTGGCTGATTTACAATCTGGAATTTGAATCAGAAATTTGAAACCAATTTTCAAGCCTTTTTTGTGGTTTATCTCGGGATCTCAACGGTTTCAACGATTTGCTTGATAATCTGCTTGGCGGTTACGCCTTCCATTTCGCGCTCCGGGGTAACGATGATACGGTGCTGCAAAACTGGAACAGCTGCCTGCTTGATGTCTTCGGGGGTTACAAAATCTCGGCCGTTCATTGCTGCAAAGGCCTTGCTTGCCCTCAAAATTGCAATGGAAGCCCTTGGTGATGCGCCGAGATACAGAAACGGATTGTTGCGGGTATTGACAATGATATCGGCAATGTATTTTACCAAATGAGCTTCGATAATGACCTGATTTACCAAGTTTTGTAGGTTGGAAATCTGCGCTTTATTGAGGTGCGTGACTACTTTTTCCAATTTTTGGCCACCTTTCAATTCCTGTTCACGATTGATGATTTCAATTTCTTCTTCAAGATTGGGGTAGTCAATATCGATTTTAAAAAGAAAACGGTCCAATTGTGCTTCCGGGAGTCTGTATGTGCCTTCTTGTTCAACAGGGTTTTGTGTAGCAAGAACGATAAACGGAAAATCCATTAGGTACTTATGCCCATCGATGGTTATCTGACGTTCTTCCATAACTTCAAACAGCGCCGCTTGGGTTTTGGCAGGAGCGCGGTTAATCTCATCTATCAGTACCATGTTTGAGAATATGGCTCCTTTTTTAAATTCAAATTCGGAAGTTTTCATGTTAAAAACCGAAGTTCCCAAAATGTCACTGGGCATCAGGTCGGGCGTGAATTGAATCCTGCTGAAATCGATTTCGAGAGTTTTGGCAAGCAATTTGGCCGAAATGGTTTTGGCAACACCCGGAACACCTTCAATCAGTGCGTGGCCATTGGCCAAAATGGAGGCGATGAGCAAGTCCACCATGTCTTTTTGCCCCACGATGACCTTGCTGATTTCGGTTTTGATATGGTCGATGCCGTTTTGCAGCTCGCTCAAATCAATACGGTTTTTAAAGTTGACCGTATCATTGTTTTGTTGAGAACTGTTTGTAATGCTTTCTTGGTCAGATGGTTTGTTCTCGATTGGGTCTAAAGGTTCGTTAAGGTTGTCTTCCATGATTTATGTGTTGTAAAAATCTTCAATGGTTTTGTTCAAATTGAGCAGGTCGTGTTCTGTACACTCTCTTTTGGCGTTTAAATATACGATAAGGTCCACCAATTTTTGGGTCTGTGCTTTGTCTTTTCCCGATTTGAGTGCCAGTTGCCTCGAAAATTTTTCGTCGAGATGTTCCGTATCGAGGTAATGGACACGACGGATATACTCCAGAAAGTAGGTTATTTTTTTTGCAATGAGATTGTTGTGGTCCTTGGTTTCGTAATACAGATTGCCAATGGTTTTTGTAAAAGCTACCGTAGTGTTTTCCAATGGTTTGATGACCCTTACTATACGCTGTTTACGTTTGGCATTGAACACCATGAACAACAACAGGCTGAACAGTGCCAGGTACCAGGCCGATTTTAGGGCCGGTTTGCTCAAAATGAAACGCAGGGGCGAATCGCCCAGCGCTTTGCCAAGTTTGTGGTGGTAATCAAAATGGATGGTGCCTTCCGGGAGGTAGGTAAGTGCTGTTGACGCATATTTTTGGTTATCTTTTTTAAGCAAGTGATAATTGGTGAAGAGGATGGGTTGCAAGTGCAAGTAGATATTGCCGGAACCATAATGGACCTTTACGAAATTGATGCGTTTTATAGAATCGAATTTTTGATAGCCCAATATGGTGGTGGTTTCGGCATCCAATTTTGAAAAATAGATATTGTTCAGCCCCGTTTCTATTGTAATGGTGTCATTTGAAAACCTGGGATTGACAAAGCCGAGCTCGGCCTTGCCTTTGCGGTCATATTTTGTGCTGACATGCAAGTGTAAGGAATCGTAAAATTTTTTGGGTGGGTAGGGAGTGGCTATGAAGAGCGTGTTGCCCTCTGACGCAAAATCCAAGAGTTCTTGAGCCGAAACGTCGTCTATATCAAGGTGTTCGTCCACGTAGAGATAGTTTCCGGTGGTTTCGTGAATACCGTTTTTTTCGTTGTAATAAGAATTAAAATATTCGTAAGGCGTGACCGTGATGTTTTTGATGTCGCTTTGTGGAAAAAGGCTTGGCAGTTGGTCGTACAGCACGAAAGTCCCATAGGGGATTTTGTCGGTTTCTACAAAGGTCTTGCGCCAGTCAATCGGTTCGTCTTTTGTAAACTCAATGAATGTAAATCCGATGAACAGAAACAACAATAATCCGGTGTATATCTTGGTGGTTTTGCTCATGCACAGAACGATTTTAGGTAATGTTCAAAAGCAGATTTTGCCTTTTCAAACTGTGGTCGGTCCACCTGAAATTCGCCATACCAAATATAATTGTAAAGATACGAAGTGTAAGAGAAACCATCTTTTAAATCTTTTTGTACGATTTCCCGGTAATAATCGCTGTTGGTTTTTTCGGCATCGTATTCGATGATTCCTGCATCGGCCAAAGCCTTGAGGAGCCAAAGATAATAATAGCGAATGGCCAGACGGTAATCGTCGTTTTTTTCGGCCTGTGCGATGAGTTGTTTAAAATCGGTGGTTTGTAGGTTGTTTTCCGCATCGGCCACTGGAATGATGTTTTTGTCAGAAGATTTTCCGAAAACCCAACTGCCTTCTTCGTTCATGATAGCCTTGAAAATAAAGTATATAACAAAAAGGAAGATGAGCGCTCCGCCTATTTTTAGGGCAACATCGGTTACTCTTGATGCCTCGTCCATAGTGTCGAACCGGAATAAATCCTTGATGGTCTCATAGAGCCATTGCTTGAAACGTGTCCACCATCCCAGATTTTCAACGTTTCTTTCGTACTCAAAATCAGTGCCATTGTATTTTTCATGTATATTGTGAAATTGCCGACGTTCAATGGAAGCATCATCATGAGGGATGGAATCAATGAGTGTTTGTCTGGGCAGATCCAAAGAGATGCCAAAAAGTTCCTGACTGCAGAAGAAGGAAAGCAGGCCACAGCAGGCAATTATGAGAAAGCGTTTATTCACCCGAACCAATTTCATCGATTACGCTCTTGGTGTTGGTATTTTCAAGGCCTTCTTTTAAGCTGAAAAAGACAATGCCCTGGTTGATCTGAACCACTACGCCAAGAAAAGTGCCAATAAAGAAATTCAGGAAAAACATGGCAATCATGACTATACCCATGGTTGCCCCAATGGCTTCGGCATTGCCGCTTTCGAGGTCGGTAAACATATTTACCATTCCAAAAATGTAAGGTATCATGGATAGTATGCTCTGGACGATGTAGGCCATCATGAAAAACAATCCGACGCTACCAACCGACGGCCAAAATTTTGAAGCCATCAATGTCCAGGCATAGCCAAAACTGTTCCAAATGCTTCTTTTGTTTTCGAGATATTCCATAAGTGCCATATTGTATAAAAGGCTGAAGGCGCCAACAAACAGGGGTATCAACAACATGCCTACAATAGTGATAATCAGCATGAACATTCCAATGCTCAAGGCGATTGTGAGCGGGATGGCCAATAAAAATCCGTAGAACAGAAACACCAAGATTTTACCGATGTTTGCCCTGTATTCGGCAACGATTTCCGAAATTCCGAAATGCTTTCCGCCGTGTTTTATGTACAATTTGAAGTACAGTGGCATATAAGCAAAAGATACCGCCCAAGCTATTATTGCCACTATCAAAAATAAAATGAATACCATTATGAATAACCCCGCATTTTCGTTGATGTAAGCGTCAAGCGAGTTCATGCTACCCATGTTTCCGCCAAAAATGATGTCTGTATAAAATGTGGAAAAGAAATAAAGTATCACCATCATGATGATGAGGAACACACCGTTGACCGTGATGTAGTGTCCGAAAAAATGTTTTCCGTTATGCTTTAAAAAGGAAAAGGTATCCTGAAAAAAATCGCTAAAGGTTCTTGGTTTGTGCAGTTGGGTCATGGTATGGATGTTGGGTTTGTGTCATTTGTTTGGCAAATACCTAATTTTAGGTAATTCCCGATAGTAATCGGGTTTTTGCATTGATTGCCGATACTGACTTCCGGTGTGTTTTTTGCTTTTAGGCCATGAATTTCAAAAATTCTGTTATTTCTCACTCGGGTGTCGGTCCGGGTGAACGTCAATGTCCAAATTTAAGAAAAAAACATCGAATGGAAACGTTCGGACTCTCTGTCGTGTGAATTCTTCGGTTTGTGTCACGAACAAAAAAATCAGACCCATCCAAAGAATGTTGAATATAGAGCATGTTTTTTGATTATCGACGAAATTAAGATTGCGGAGAGATTGCTGAATATTATTAGCGGTTTTTATTTCATTTCCACATCAATAATCTTTTGTCCGTAATTCCCAAGATAGTGTTTAACCAAAGTTTCATATAGATTTCCGCCCGTATCGGAATTGGTAAAAATCAGCAAACCTTGTTTGGTTTTGGGTAGTATAAAGAAAATCGTCCTTACTCCAAAATCTGCACCTCCGTGTGCCAAAGCATATTCTCCGTTTCCGAAATCGTAAATTTCAAAGCCCAAACCAAAATGTTTACCTTTTTCACTCGGAACTTGTGGAGTTGCCATTTCTTTAAATGTCTTTTCGGAAATCAAATTACCGTTCATTAAGTTTACCAGAAAACTCCCATAATCTTCAATGGTTGTCAGTAAATCATCGGCTGCATTTGGAATAGTATTTTTTACGGTTTCATAGGATTTACCGTTTTCATCATAATTTAAAGCGTATCTTGTCTCATCTACATTTCTATCCCAGATATATCGTGTATCGTTCATTTTCAACGTATTGAAAATCAATTCTTCGGCTAATTGTTGTAACGATTTTTTAAACTTTTTTTCCAATGCTTTTCGTAAATATTCATAGCCTTCGCCCGAATATCCGTAACCTTTTCCTGGTTCAAAATCAAAATGCAGTTTTTTGTCATCATTCAGCCAACGCCAATTTTTAAATCCTGTTTGATGGCTCAAAATCAAGCGTGCTGTCAGCTTTTTGTGTCTTGGGTCTTTGGCAATATCGGGGTCAGTCCAATAATTGTAAAGCGGTTCGTCCAAACTGAATTTACCTTGTTCAACAAGTTTTAAAGCAACCAAAGCCGTTACGGGTTTGGTTACGGAAGCCACGTTGAAAATCGTGTTGTAAGGAGCGGGATTTTCGTTTGACAATTCCCCAAAAACCCGAATCTGATTGAGCTTTCCACCTTCGATAATTCCTATGCCAAGCGTGGGAACATTGTTTTCTTTCAACCAATTTTCGATTTCCGTTTCGTTGTCAAAAATTGATGAACGAGTTACCATTTCGGTCAGATGCTCATAGCTGTACGATTTGGCAAGTTTCCATTCGTTGTTTTCGATGAGCCAAACGTGGGTAAACCTTGCCGAACTACCAAAGCGTTCCGCTTGTCCTGTTTGTTTTTCAAAAAACTGATGAATACCTTCTTGCATTGCTCCGTAAACTTTTCCGTTTTTATATAAGGTAAAAATTTTAGTGCTTTCCTTTACTAATTCACGCCTTGCCTGATAATTTTCAGGATTTCCACACAAACCATTTTTAAGGTCATTTATAAATTTCTTCTTGTCAGAAATTCCGTCTTTATCGTGAAAAAACTCGAAATTTTCACTTGTCAATTTTTCAAACTGACTTACATCACAAGTGTTGAAACCAACACTGAACAACAAACTGTCTTTTGAAATAATTGTTCGGTATAAGTCAGAGTTTTTATCAACTTGTGCTATTATGGGAAAACAAAAAAATAGAAAAAGGATAAAGAACAGGTTTTTCATTATTTTTTTAGTGTTTTATTTCAAAATTGTTTGTTGTCGTTATAATCGTTTTGTTACAATTAGAAAATTGAACCTAATATATTTTTTAATTTGATTAAACTTTAAAATAGAAGTCTTGTTAAGATTTATATTGTTTTTTCGGAATGCCAATGGTGTAAATTACAAACCCTGTTTTTGATTTTTTCTTGTTAAATTCCCATTCAAATGCGGTATTGTTTTCAAGAGTATTTACTAAATCTTTCATTTCGTCAGCCGTGTAAGTTCTTAATGCAGAAACAATTCCATCCCATAAAACTATTAGAGGAACAATTGGGATAAGATAGGTAAAGATCAATCTACTCAATCGAAAAGGACGAATAAACGGTGTTGTTGCCAGAACACTTAAAGGAGAAAGCAACATTGCAACAATACTTGGTAGGCCTCTGTCCTGAATTTCAAAAATGGCGATAGGCTGATCATTGTTTATTGCATTTTGTAAAACCATTTTTGCTTCTTGTGGTCTAAAATGATGAAACGATAAAAACATTGTTCGTAATCCTTTTAGGTTTTCAGGAACATTTTTAGCATTTATCGGTTCTGAATGATATTCAAATATATCAGATTGACTTGTTGTATGTTGAAATGCTTCGATATTGGGGTATAAATCCGTGAATTTTATACTTATTTCGGAATTTTTGTTCTGCAATTCTTTACCTAACCAAAGCAATCCACCTCCACCACCAGAACCTAAATCAATAATTTGTGTTGTGTCGCTCTTTTGCAAAGTTTCATTAATTACATCAACAACAGGTTCGTAAACTTTTACTTTGTTAGCCAAATACTGAAGAAAATCTGTTACATAATTCCGCAACAATTGAGGAAACCACTTTTGGTCTTCAAATTCAAATAAATGTATTCTTTTGGTTTTCATATTCATCAAATTTCGTAATTTTAGACCAAATGTACTAAAAAAATAGTCCACTTGGTCTAAAATGAAAAAAAATAAAAAAAATATTCTCAACAAGGCTTTGGAGTTGTTCAATGATTTTGGATATACTTCGGTATCTATCAGGCAAATAGCTTCAGAGATAGGGATAAGCCATAGCAATTTAATATATCATTATAAGACAAAAAACGATATTGCCATCGCGTTACATCAAGAGTTGTTGGTCAAGGCTTTGGAACTGAATAAAACAACGATTCATAATCCGAATTTTATTGAAAGTTTATTCGATTCAACAAAAAAAGGTTTTGAAATATTGTATCAATATCGTTTTTTGATGATTGATTTTAACTCTATTTTGAGAGAAAATGAAAAGTTGAAACAGATTATTCTTGAAGTTGAAAATATTAGGGCAACCATGTATAGAAATGCTATAAATCAAGCTGTAAAACAAGGATATATGAGGGAGCGAGAATACGATAACGAATATGATTCCCTGATTTTGACTATCAAAATATTTAGTGATTCTTGGATTTCTTCATCGGAAATTTATGAAACAATACCAAGTCAGGAAATCATAGAGAAGTATAGCAGCTTGTTCGTTAAGTTGTTTTTTCCGTTTCTTACAGAAAAAGGTAAAAAAGTTTTTTTATTAATGCTCGATCGAGAATCTGCATGACCCTGTATAAAGCAATTGGCTCTGGGTTTTTAAAGTAACTTTGGATCCAATTTCAGGATACTCCATATTTTGCCATTAACTTTTTATGGATAATAAACGGATAGACCAAATAATAAAAAGAAATCAAGGCCAGTGTGGTCAGGATGATACCCACTGAAAGCCAGTTGGGCATCGTGTTGGAGTACCTTGTTACGTAGCCTTCGAGAAAACCAGCTGCAAAGGTAAATGGAAAAGTACTGATAAGGATTTTCACGCCGTCTTTCATGCCCATTTTAAAAGAAGTCATCCGTGAGTAGGTTTTTGGGAATAGGATGCTTGCTCCCAAGATCAAACCTGCCGCACCTTCGATTGCGATAGCAAAAATTTCCATACTTCCGTGTATCCAGATGCCCCGCACGCTTTCCCAAAGCACACCTTCTTTGTAAAAAAAATATTGGAACGCACCCACCATGATGCCATTGTACAGCAATGAAAGACCTGTGCCCAACCCGCCGAAAACCCCAAGGATAAATGTGCGGATGCCCACATAGAGATTGTTGAGCGTGATGCCTATAAAACTTCCCCAGTTGCTACCGCTTTTATAAACGGCCACAGGGTCGCCGTTTTCGATGTTTTCGAGGGTCATGTTCACATACTGGTTGCCAAGGATAAGACGTACAAACGTGTCGTCATAAGCAGCCGATATGGCTCCGATGGCCATAAAGCTCCCAAAAATGATAAAAGCATAAACCATGTATCGCCTGTACTGGTAAACGATCAACGGGACTTCTGTTTTCCAAAAATGAGCAAATCGGTTGGTGTCCTCGCGTTTGGTCCTGTATATTTTTTGGAATGCCCTTGCTGCCAGATGGTTTAGATAGACAATGGTCTTGCTTTTAGGGTAATAGGTCTGGGCGTAGGCCAAATCGTTGATCAAATGAATGTAGAGCGAAGCCAGCTCGTCCGGGTTTTTTAGCTGTTTCCCAAAAATAGCCTGTTCAAAATTGAGCCATTTTTCTTTATTTTGCCTTATGAATGCGACCTCTCTCATAGAAGTCCAAAAATAAAAGAATAATATTGAATTTAGAATTCGAGGTTGGTTATTTTTGATGTTTGGGCAGCAAGTCGGGCTTTGTCCATAATGTAAGTGAAACGTACAGGTTGCTTTGAAAATTCCAAAACTCAAATCGTTAAAAACCAATTGCTGATTGGCTGAACTTCAGATAAATACTACCCAAAATGTCAATATCACCTTTACAGCTGCCAGTGTTGGGGAGCGTATTTTGGCATATTTGATTGATTGGGTGGTGAAGATAGCCTACATGATCGTCATTTACCAGATAATGTTCAATTTGTTGGGGGTAGATGGGTTCATGAAAAATATGGATCAGTGGTCGCAGATAGCATTGGTGGTGCTGTTTTATCTTCCGGTCGTTTTTTATACACTCATTTTTGAAACCCTGCTTGACGGACAGACCATTGGCAAGCGCATCATGAAAATAAAAGTCGTGAAGATTGACGGATATCAAGCGACGGTTTCAGATTTTGTCATCAGGTGGCTGTTCAGGATTGTGGATATCAATATGCTTTCTGGAGTAGTAGCGCTCATAGCCATTGTTGCTAGCCCAAAGAGCCAGCGTTTGGGCGATATGACCGCTGGTACTGCAGTGATCAACCTTAAGAACACAATAAACATTGGCCATACCATACTCGAGGATTTGGAAGACAGTTACCGGCCCAAATATCCCAATGTCATTAAACTGTCCGACAACGATGCGCGTATCATCAAAGAGACTTTCAATACGGCCAAGGCTTCAAGGGATTATGCGACCTTGTTAAAACTTCGGAACAAAATCGTGGAAGTGACCGAAATCAAAACCGAAGGCGAAAGCGATATGTTGTTTATCGAAACGGTGCTCAAGGACTATAATTTTTATACACAAAATATGTGAAAGCATGACAAAGCACAAAGTTTCGGTTTTCTAGTTTTTTTAGTGCCCCAACCCAGCTTTGTCATGCCGAACTTGTTTTGGCATCCTGTACATTTCAATTTCTGTTTCATATTGTTTCTTTCTTCATTAATCATCTATCTTTGCACCCATTAATCAATGATGATCCTTAAATAAATGCTTTATCAGGTCATAGAAGTTTTAGGTACTGCGTCATTTGCCATTTCGGGCGTATCGGTGGCCATGGGCAAAAAGTTGGACGGTTTTGGTGTGCTCATCATTGCCTTTGTGACATCTGTGGGAGGTGGAACGGTACGTGATGTTCTTATTGGGCAGGCGCCCGTGACCTGGATGACCAATATGACATATGTCTATGTGATTTTTGTGTCCACGGTGTTCACGATTTTTTTCAAAAGGATCATCGGTTTTTTGCGCACGTCCCTGTTTTTGTTCGACACCATTGGTATAGGGCTCTTTACTGTTGTTGGGGTCGAAAAAGGGATTATGGCGGGACTGCACCCAATTATTTGTATTTCCCTTGGTACCATAACCGCTTGTTTTGGCGGTGTCATACGTGATATTTTGTGCAATGAGATCCCGGTGGTTTTCAGAAAAGAAATCTATGCAACGGCCTGTATTGCTGGCGGATTGGTCTATTTTATTTTGAAAATGGCCTCGGTAAGCGATAACTTGGTCTTTATACTATCAGCGGCTGTGGTCATTGTTATAAGATTGGTGGTGGTGAAGTTTAAGATCAGCCTCCCAAGTATTTATAGGTAGCATGCCTAATCAATAACCTCAATTTTTCTGATATACACGTTGTGTAGCGGCCATTCTGCATCATCGGTCGGTTGGTCTGCAATCTTGTCCACCACGTCCATGCCACTTATGACCTTGCCAAAAGCTGTGTATTCGCCGTCCAAATGGTAGGCGCCGTTCGGGTTTTGTACAATGAAAAATTGATAGGGTGTTGCCATTTTATAAGCGTTTTCTATCTCGCTGCTCGGCATGCTCACCACGCCACGGTGGTGCTTAAACCCTTTTTTGGTGTCTGGCGGCAAGAGGTATCGGCCTATGTGGTTGCGCTTTTTAAAAAGCTCGGCCTCGTCACTACTGCCTCCCTGTATCACAAAATTCTTTACCACCCTGTAAAACTGGCTGTTATCAAAATAATGCTGCTTGGTAAGAAAGATGAAATTGGCCCTATGGTATTTGGTTTCGGGAAACAATTGGATGTCAATCGAGCCAAAATCGGTAGTAATGCGTACCTTGTCTTCCTTGTGTTTTTTGTCATATTCCTCAAAAAAATACAGCGCATTTTCATCTGTGAGCAACGGAAACTCTCGCTTTTGCACTTGCGACGTGTCTTTTTTGGGCAGAGCTTCGGTTTTGTTTATTTCGGAGGGTGATGTTGTTTTTTTCTGATTGGATTGCTTATCTTCACAATTGCAAAGGAACAATAAGCCAAAGAGCACTATAAGAATTCTCATTTATATGGATTTTGGAACATTTTTAAAAGCAACGTCAAAAATAGGACAAATTCCCTTGCCGGGCTTGGAGTCGCAGCTCAAAATGTCCCCACCGTTTCGCAGGTCGCTCATAGAGCAGCAACGCGATCTGGTGGCGCATTCCAAAAAAGCGGCCGTTGTATCGCTGTTCTACCCCGATGCACAGCAAGTTACAAAATTTATGTTGATTTTGAGAAAAACTTACAAAGGCGTCCACTCGGCGCAAATCGGATTTCCCGGTGGGCGTATGGAAGTAACGGACAGGACATTAAAAGATACTGCTTTGCGGGAAACAGAGGAGGAGGTGGGCGTGCCAATGGCAAGCATCGAAATCTTGAGGGAAATGACCGAAGTTTACATTCCGCCGAGCAATTTTACAGTATATCCATTTATTGGCATTGCGCGCACAACTCCCTTGTTTGTCAAGCAGGACGAAGAAGTTGAAGACCTGATAGAGGTGTCGCTCTCCGATTTTTTGGACGAAAGCGCCGTGTGCATGGCTCCTGTGATGACATCGCTCGAAAAAGAGATTCCCGTGCCAGTGTTCCAGCTCAACGGTCATTTGGTGTGGGGCGCTACGGCCATGATGTTGAGTGAAACAAAAGACTTGTTAAAAAGGGTGTTGTGAATTTGTTAAGCTTTAAATCAAAAACATAATACATTGATTTATAGTTTAATGCTGTAATTTAATGTTGCTATGGTAAATGGTAAATTTTTTAGATGTCGTGACAAAATTGAACAGCCGCCTTGTTTTCAAGCTTAAACCAGCACCATAGGGATTATTATTGATGAAAAACAATAAAACGGCGAAAACAACACAGACTGTTGATATCGTGAATAAAATTTTGTCTTGTACAGAACGATTTTAGTAAATTTGCTATCCGCATGGGAAAACGCCCCTTTCCGCCCATGCGCAGTAACATCACAAATCTGTTGAAAATATAATGGGATTATTCAAAAGGAACCCGTTTGGGCATATACTTTTTATAAAAAAATGGCTTATCCGGATTTTGGGCGCGTTGACACATCGTCGATACCGCGGCTTTAACGAACTCCAGATTGAGGGTTCGGAGATTATCAGGAATTTGCCGGACACAAACGTATTGTTCATATCCAACCACCAGACCTATTTTGCAGACGTCGTGGCCATGTTCCACGTATTTAATGCCAGTTTGAGCAACCGTGATGACAATATCAGAAATATCGGCTATCTGTGGCAGCCCAAGCTGAACTTGTACTATGTGGCAGCCAAAGAGACCATGAAAGCGGGGCTGTTGCCAAAAATATTGGCTTATGTCGGTTCCATAAGCATTGAGAGAACATGGCGATCCGAAGGAAAAGATGTAAACCGACAGGTCAAGATGAGCGATATTACCATGATAGCTAAAGCGCTCGATGATGGTTGGGTCATCACATTTCCGCAAGGCACAACCACGCCGTTCAAGCCCATCAGGAAAGGAACGGCGCACATTATCAAACGGTACAAACCCATTGTTGTGCCTATCGTTATTGATGGTTTCAGGCGTTCTTTTGATAAAAAGGGATTGAGGATCAAGAAAAAAAACATCCTTCAGTCGATGGAAATAAAGCAGCCTTTAGAAATTGATTACGACAATGAGTCCATTGACCAAATTGTTGAAAAAATTGAATTTGCCATTGAGCAGCACCCATCATTTCTAAAAGTCATTCCCAAAGAAGTTTTAATGGAGGAAGAAGCCCTCAACCGACAACGGCGCTGGAAACTGGATGACTGACCAATCCGAGTGGTTATCGGAATGAAATTTGAATTTGTAATTCATGCCAGGGTAAAGCATGTAATTTTATAATAATTGATTTACAATAGATTGCATTTATTAACGTAATGCATCACTTTAAATATCCATTTTCTTCAATTCTTTGTAGTTTTTGTTCAATCGTTTCAATAGGAAACCGTAAATAATCCAGTAGAAAAACAGTAGGATGGAGATGGCGCCAATCAAGAACACGATTGTGACCGATATCATTCGAGCATAGAACACGAACAGGTTGCCGTTAGTGGCTGCTTGGTGCGCCATACTGGCAATCTGTGGGTTTTGATCAAACTGTATAAACAACGCAAAGCTGGTGGCAATTACCAAATACACCAAGTTGAAGGCTACATAGTTCTTTACCGTTCTTCGGGTTTTTAAAATGTTGTCCATAAGGGATTTGGTGTTGTCCGTTGCGGAAATTCTTTTGTAATTTCTAAAGAAAAGATAAAAGAAGTAAATGAGCACGCAATATCCGATAATGGTCAATGGTATGATGATATAGTCGGTATTGAGGTTGTCAAATTCTTTGATTTCCTTGCTGTCCTTAAAGGCAAAGGCGATGGCGGCCCAAAAGACAAACTCTAAAAGGCTAATAATGAATATCCATCGAACGATAGAAGAAGACCGCTTCAAGATCATCTTGTAGATATCGTTATGAGACAGTTTTGGAAAGTTGCTTTTGTCTTTCTTCCAGTCTTTTTTAAGTAATTCGAGTTCATCCATAATCTTACGGATTTAATATTGTTTTTAATTTTGTCTTAACCCTGTTCATCTTCACTCTGGCATTAACTTCACTGATTCCCAGTGTGTCGCTGATTTCCCTATAATCTTTGTCCTCAAGGTACAGAAACACCAAAGCCTTTTCTATGTCGTTCAGCTGGTGCACGGCTTGGTATAGGAGTTTAAGCTGTTCCTCCTCTGTATCGTCGTAAGGGTCTTCCTTTAGCTTGAACTCAACGGTTTCAATCTCGGAAGTATTGATTTTCCGCTTCGACTTTCTGTACAAAGTGATGGCGGTATTGAGTCCCACGCGGTACATCCAGGTGCTGAACTTTGCATCGCCCCTGAACTTCGGATAGGCTTTCCAAAGCTGTATTGCAATCTCTTGGAACAGGTCGTTGTGCGCTTCCTGATTGTCCGTGTATATGCGGCAAACCTTGTGCACGATGTTTTGGTTTTCTTCCAACAAAGCGACAAAACTATGTTCTAATTTTTTGTCCAATTCAAATAGGTTGGTTTATGTTGATTGATAAGTAGCGCATAAATTGATTTTGTTACAAACGCGAGAAATTTGCAATTGATATGCAGAGGGATTCATATTGAACTTATACTTTACTAAAAGCAATTTAATTTAATGAAAATTAATTTATTAATTATTTAATATAGATAAAATCTATAATGTTTTTTTGATGCCCATAACGATACAATATTGTGCCAATGAATAAGTGGTCATAACCAGTATGCCTGCAAATGGGAATGCCGACCAGAACTTATCGAGTGCCAACAGACTGTCTGAAACCACAAAAAACATGGCGCCAAAAATCACAAAACGGTAGCCGATCGATGACGGTCCGCCCGACCTCAAAAAGGCAGTTGTTGCCATCAGCAATATAGCGGCGATGTATATCATGACCGGAAACAACAGTTTCCCTATGCCGTCTATTATAAACTGGACAAGTATCGTAGCATATACGATTAACCCTAATACAAACCAACGGCCTTTTTTTGCCTTGTCTCTTTTTTGGAGGAACATGACGGTATAGGCTGCGTGTGCCAATAAAAACGATCCCAAACCAAGCATAAAGAATTTGGGTGTGCGATGTTCAAGCATCAGGAATACATCCCCCGCCAACGATAGTATGAGTGCCATAAGGGTAAGTGTCCTGACTTTTGCAGTTATTTGTTTTGAACCGTTCCAAAAGAACACCAGCAGTGATGTGACAATCGCCGGCTTTGTGGCATATCGAAAAGAAGATAGTGACTCAATACCTATGCATGCCAGTTCGGCCAAAACAATGAATGCAAAAAGATAGGTAAATTTTTTTTCGGTTTTGGTTAGCATATGGTTATCGTGTGCTGTTCAGGGTTGTAGTTTTAAATTTTTTTGGCGTGAAATTGGGCAGTGCAAAATCACTTCCACTTAATGTTGCAACCAATACTTGGCTTTTGGTCCGCACTAATGGGGCTATGTTCCAGAAGCGCCTCAATGGCATTGCGAAGATCCTCTCCGTTGGGAGGAATGTTGTTGCCCGGTCTTGAGCTGTCCAATTGTCCGCGATAGACCAATTTTAGCCCGTTGTCGAATAAATAAAAATCCGGAGTGCAGGCTGCTTGGTAAGCTTTGGCGACTTGCTGTGTCTGATCATAGAGGTAGGGAAATATATATCCTTCGGTTTTGGCGGTTTCGCTCATTTTGTCGGGCGCGTCCTGGGGGTATTTTTCCACATCATTGCTCGATATGGCAATACAATTTATGCCTTTGGATATGTAATCTTTGGCGAGTTTCACGATCTCCTGGTTCACGTGTTTTACAAAAGGACAGTGGTTGCAGATGAACATGATCACCGTGCCTTTTGTGCCCTTGCAGCCTGCGAGATCCACGAAGGTGTTGCTGACGGTGTCCAATAAGCCGAAATTGGCTGCTTTGGTGCCAAGTGGCAACATGGTTGATGGGGTTTGTGCCATTGTTTTTGTATTTATTATAAAGCTTGGTTTTGTAATTTTACGACATGGAAAAGATAGTGACTTTTGACGATTTTACCAAAGTAGATTTTCGGGTGGGTACCATCACTGATGTGAACGATTTTCCTGAAGCTCGCAATCCGGCATACCAATTGACCATTGATTTTGGGCCTTTGGGGGTCAAAAAATCATCGGCGCAGATCACGGCGCTTTATACCAAAGAAGAATTGCGCAACAGGCAGGTGGTGGCAGTCATAAATTTTCCAAAAAAACAGGTTGCCAAATTCATGAGCGAATGTTTGGTGGTTGGAGTCGTTGAAGAAAACAAAGTCATTTTGTTGCACCCTGAAACAAAAGTGCCAAACGGGGCAACGGTCAGATAAAAAAGAACTGTCTCAAAAATTCACTGTTGTCAAACTGAAACGTACCATCCAGAACCTGTATCGGGGTTGTTTCAGCTTCTTTTTTTATTGTCAAGAAGCAACATTATAAGATACTGAACCTGATAACCCTCTGTCAGGGTGACAAAAGTTTAAAATTTTGAGACAGTGTGTGTTTGGTGCTGTCGAAGTGCGTTTATCAGATGTCGTCAAAATCAAGGTCCGTAAAGGTGTCGGTGGTTTTTTCGACATAGCCATTCACATCGTCGGTTGGATCGTACTCCTCGCGCTTATAATCTTTTTGATGGCGTTCACTGATGACTTCATCGCCCTTTTCGTCCAAGATATAGTCGGTCATATCGTTCAAGATACCTATAAATTCCGAAAAATCTTCCTTGTATAGGTAGATTTTGTGCTTTTTGTAATGAAAAGAGCCATCTTCATTGGTGAACTTTTTGCTTTCGGTTATGGTCAAATAGTAATCGTCTGCTTTTGTGGATCGAACGTCAAAAAAATATGTGCGCCGACCCGCTCTTAATACCTTGGAGTATATTTCTTCTTTCTCCGCCATGTCATTGTAATCGTTCATATAGTTGAAATTTTTAGTTTGATTTTGCTCAAAAATCTAAAAAAAAAGAATAGCAACCAACAAAAAGCTGCATTTCTTTACAGTGCTGGGTTTATGGTATGGTTTCGTTAAACCTGTCAATTGGATTCGGTAAGTTGTTTCAGGTAAAGGTCTTTGTAATAGCCATCCACGCCCAACAACTGCTCGTGCGTGCCGGACTGTATGATTTTTCCCCCATCAAGCACGATGATTTTGTTGGCATTTTTTGCCGAAGATACCCGGTGGCTGACAATGATGGTGGTCTTGTCTTGTGTGACCTTACCGAGGTTTTTAAGGATTTTTTCTTCGGTTTCTGTGTCCACCGCCGAAAAACAATCGTCAAAAAGTAAGATTTCAGGATCTTTGATAATGGCCCTTGCGATTGAAATGCGCTGCTTTTGGCCCCCGGAAAGCGTTATGCCGCGCTCGCCTAAAACAGTGTCGTACCCGTTGTTGAATTTTTTGATGTTCTTATGGACGTCTGCATTTTTGGCGGCTTCGATAACCGCATCCTCCGTAGCATCTTGTTTGCCAAAACGGATGTTGTTTTTAATAGTGTCCGAAAACAAAAAGGCATCTTGAGGCACATAGCCGATACTGCTTCTTAAATCATTGAGGTTCAATTGATCTATCGATACATCGTCGATCAATATTTGCCCAGATGAGACGTCGTAAAGTCGGCCTATCAGATCGAGGATTGTGGATTTTCCGGATCCTGTCTTGCCCAAAATGGCCAGTGTTTCGCCTTTTTGTAACTCAAAACTCACGTTTTTCAGGGCTTCGATGTTGGTGTCCGGATAGGTAAACGATACGTTCCTGAATGTGATTTTGCCTTTTATTTCGGAATGTTCCGATGTTATGTTTGCTATGTCTGGCACTTCGTTTAAAAATTCATTGATGCGTTTCTGCGACGCTTCAGCCCTTTGTACAAGAGATGTCACCCAGCCCACCGTCGCCACGGGCCAAGTGAGCAAATTCACATAAATGATAAACTTTGCTATGACGCCGAGGCTTTCTATTTGGCCGTTGATGTACTGTGTGCCGCCAATATAGATGACGATAATGTTGCTCAACCCAATCAGGAAAATCATCATAGGGAAAAATAGAGCATCGACCCTTGCCAGATCCAGGTTTTTTTGGCGGTGTTCCAATGATAATGATTCAAATTGAGCATTGGTTTGTGCCTCGATACCGTACGATTTGATGACAGAAATACCACTAAAGGTTTCTTGTGAAAGTGTAGAAAGTTTTGATAGCCATTCCTGCACAATTGTACTTTTTCTGTGTATCCGGATGCTCAAAACATATATGAAATATGAGAGGATAGGCAAGGGAATTATGGTGTACAGAGTGAGCATCGGTGCCTCCCGGAACATCAGATACAGTGCTATAACAAACAGGGTCAAGGTGTTGATGCTGTACATCAAGGCCGGCCCCATAAAATCCCGCACTCTGCTCACGTCCTCGCTGATGCGGTTCATGAGGTCGCCCGTGCGGTTGGATTTGTAAAAATTGAGCGACAACCTTTGGTAGTGGGCGTATATCTCGTTTTTAAGGTCGTATTCCACGTGTCTCGACACATTGATGATTGTTTGGCGCATCAAAAAAGTGAAAATACCGCCTATGATGGCAGCACCGAGTATATAGAGGATGTTTATCAACAGTTCTTTCTTTACTGATGGTATGTCCGTAATGACGCCCCGACGATATTCGTCTATGACATCCACCGAAGAACCGACAAGTTCGGGCGTGAAAAGCAAAAAAATACGGGCTACAATAGTAATGAGTACCCCTGCTAGAAGACTGTACTTGTACTTGGCAAAATATTTTTTGAGATAGCGAAGTTCTTTCATTGATTGCCTTCTCCTTTTATTGATAATTTCACAATTAAAATATAATATTTTTGTTTATGCTCTAATATTGGTTTAATTTTGCAGGCAGTTTTTAGATAATCTTCAAACGATAACATTAATAGATTACAATATGACCACTGAAATCATACCTTCTGCCGAACTTGTTAAAGCCGATCCGGTTTTCGGACAGCTTTCTTTTGACAACCATGAGCAAATCGTTTTTTGCAACGACAAAGATACTGGATTGAAAGCAATAATTGGAATCCACAACACAGTTTTGGGTCCGGCGCTTGGAGGTACCCGTATGTGGCAATACAATAATGAATGGGAAGCGCTCAATGACGTATTGCGTTTGTCGCAAGGAATGACCTATAAATCAGCAATTACCGGATTAAACCTTGGTGGAGGCAAAGCAGTTATCATTGGCGATGCCAAAACCCAGAAAACCCCAGAGCTGATGCGTAAGTTTGGAGAGTTTGTCCATTCGTTGAGCGGTAAATACATTACTGCCGAAGACGTAGGTATGAACACCGAAGATATGGACATAGTAAGAGATGTAACGCCTTATGTAACAGGTATTTCTGAAAGCAAAGGTGGTTCCGGAAATCCATCGCCCATAACCGCTTATGGTGTATTTATGGGAATGAAAGCTGCGGCCAAATTTCAATATGGATCTGATGTGCTGGAAGGCAAGACCATATATGTACAGGGTATTGGCCATGTAGGTGAAGCCTTGGTGGAGCATTTGGTCAATGAAGGCGCACGAGTAACTATAGACGATATTAACCGTGAACGATTGGAAAAAGTAAGTGCAAAATATGGGGTGTCCATATACGAAGGCAATGACCTGTACAGCGAGCCAATGGATATCTACGCACCGTGTGCACTGGGAGCTACCATAAATGACAACACGATCAATAAATTGAAAGCCAAAGTGATAGCCGGTGCTGCCAATAATCAGTTGGCCCAAGACAAGCATGGAAGGATGCTACAAGATAGAGGCATTGTTTACGCACCCGATTTTCTGATAAATGCCGGAGGTATTATCAATGTGTTTGCCGAACTTGAAAATTATGGAAAACAAGAGATTATCCGCAAAACAGAAAACATTTACAATACCACGCTCGAAATTCTCCAACGCGCCAAAGCTAACGGTGTTACAACGCACATAGCGGCCGTAAATGCTGCCAAAGAACGAATCGAGGCCAGAAAAAGAGAAAATTTGAAATAAGCGATTGGAATCATAAAATAATACTATTTTTGCAAGGCGAAAACTAATTTTCGCCTTTAATTTTGTTGTAACAAGTTCTTTTTCAATGCTTACCAGAAGACATATCCGGATCAAGGTCATGCAGGCACTTTATGCCTTTGACGGTTCCGATAGTGACGATTTCAAAAAAGAAGAGAAATTCCTGTCCCATAGTATGGAACAGATGTACGACCTCTATTTGATGCAATTGTCACTGCTCATAGAAGTTCGTAACAAGGCCGAAGACCTGCTCCAGAAGTCAAAGAAAAAACATTTGGCAACCGAGGAGGAAAAAAACCCGAACACAAAATTTATAGACAATCGTTTGCTTTTGTTGCTCCAAAACAACCAAGCGCTCAAAAAGCAGTTCGATGCCCGAAAGATAGATTTTTGGAACCTCGATTTTGAGTATGTGGACATCATCCTCAAAGCCATTAACGAAAGCGGCATTTATCGGGATTATATGGCTTCAGCCACATCCAGCTTTGAGCAAGACAGGCAATTTGTGCACGATATCTTTACCGAAGTGGTTGCTCCAAACCAAAAGCTATACGAGTATATTGAAGACAAAAAACTGACTTGGGCCGATGATTTGCCTGTTGTCAATACCATTTTGCAAAAATTGTTGCGTCAGGTAAAGTATAGCGACACCGATTATTATTTTACCCCCGACCTTTATAAAGATTCAGACGACAGGGATTTTGCCTTTGCGCTTTTTAAGAAAACCCTGCTCAACCGTTTCAAGTATTCCGAGGAAATTTCTGCAAAGGCCCTCAATTGGGATTCGGGACGCATTGCGAGTCTCGATCTAGTGTTGTTGCAAATGGCAATATGCGAGTTTTTGAAGTTTCCATCCATTCCTACAAAAGTGACCATCAATGAATACCTTGAGATTGCCAAGGAATATTCAACACCCAAGAGTAGCATTTTCATCAATGGCGTTCTGGACAAAATCGTAAAGGAATATGATGAAAAAGGAATGTTAAATAAAATAGGCAGAGGCTTGATGTAAAGATAAAAATCATTACTTTTATGGCCTTTAATTTTAATTTTTAATCAAAAACAAATACTATGAAAAAAGTAATTTTGGGTTTTGGAGTGTTTTGCATGATAGCATTTAATTCCTGCAAGGACAATGCCGAAAGTAAAATAAACGCAGACAACGTAGCAGCAGCGGCAGATAGGGACGCTAATTCCGGAAAACTTCCTGCCATTGAATTTAATGAAACCGTACACGATTTCGGAACCATCCCCAACGGAATTCCCGTTAAGACCACGTTCACATACAAAAACACCGGTGCATCGCCATTGGTGGTGAGCAACATCAAAAGTACCTGTGGCTGTACCGTACCAACTAACTGGACCAAAGAAGTAATGCCCGGCGAGACAGGCCAATTTGAAGTTGAGTTCAACGGAAAAGGCAACGGAAACCAGGTTTCCAAAACAATCACATTGACCACCAACACAGAAAAAGGGACAGAAACAGTTTCTATCAAGGCGTTTGTGGAAGCTGATCCTAACGCACCAAAAACTACCGGAGCCGCAACCGTTGTTCCACAACAACCAGCCGGTGCCGTAACCCCGGTAAAGAGCAGTACACAACCTGGACACGAAGGCCATAACCACGATTGATAATGGGAGATTTCAGTTCTTTTTTACCCATCATCGCTATGTTTGCCGTGGTGTACTTTTTTATGATAGCACCTCAAATGAAACGTGCCAAACAAGAAAAAAAGTTCCTCGGTGAGCTAAAGGTTGGAGATAGGGTCGTGACCAAAAGTGGCATGTACGGGAAGATTGCCAGCCTCAATGACAAAGACAACAGTTGTGTCATAGAGACCATGGCAGGCAAAATCAAGTTTGACCGTTCGGCGATTTCGTTGGAATTTAGCAGCAAACTGAAAAATTCTTCCGAATCTTAAAATAGTTGGCTTTGGCCAAAGAAAAAGGGTTGTTTTTTACAACCCTTTTTTTTGTATATACCTTAAAATTTATGGCCCTGTGCAACTTAATCTCCTGTTAATGCTCTGCTGGCGGTCATTTCGGCGATTTTGCAGATAAGTTCGGTGGCTTTTAGCATGCTTTCTACCGGCACGTATTCGTAGCGTCCGTGAAAATTGTGCCCTCCTGCAAAAATATTGGGACAAGGCAAACCCATATAGCTCAACTGTGAACCATCCGTACCGCCCCTAATGGGTTTGACAATGGGGGTTATGCCAATGGATTTCATCGCTGCTTCGGCTATTTCCACAATGTGCATCACAGGTTCGATTTTTTCTTTCATATTAAAATATTGGTCCTTGATTTCAATAATTATTACTTCACGCCCGTATTGGGAATTAAGTTCTTCGCAGAGGTTTTGCATCATGGCTTTTCGAGCCTCAAAATGGTCCTTATCGTGGTCGCGTATGATGTAGTGCAAATGGGTTTCGTCAACTTTTCCCTCAATGGCTGCCAAATGGAAAAAACCCTGATAACCTTCGGTGTGTTCCGGAGTTTCCAGCATGGGCAGTGAGGTGATAAACTCGGTAGCAATGTACATGGAGTTGACCATTTTGCCTTTGGCATAGCCCGGATGTACTATCTTTCCAATAACCTTAACGGTAGCACTTGCCGCATTGAAGTTTTCAAACTCCAATTCGCCTATCTGGCTGCCATCCATGGTGTAAGCCCAGTCTGCACCAAATTTTTCCACGTCAAATTTATGGGCACCACGGCCTATTTCTTCGTCTGGGGTAAAGCCTATGCGTAACGGTCCGTGCTTGATTTCCGGATGATTGATGAGGTATTCCATCGCCGAAACGATTTCCGTAATCCCGGCTTTGTCATCGGCGCCCAAAAGAGTGGTGCCGTCAGTGGTAATCAGAGTTTGGCCTTTGTACAGCAACAGATCGTCAAAATAGTCGGGTGAAAGGACGATATTTTTGTCGGCATTGAGAACAATATCTTTTCCATCGTAGTTTTCTATGACTTGAGGCTTTACATTGGATCCCGAAAAGTCGGGCGATGTATCAAAGTGCGAAATAAAACCAATGGTCGGCACCTCGTGGCTCACATTGCTCGGAAGTGTAGCCATGATATACGCATTTTGGTCAATGGTGACATCTTTCATTCCGATGGCAATGAGCTCTTTGGATAATGCACGCGCCAAATCCCATTGCTTGGTGGTACTTGGTGTAGTGTCTGATTTTGGATCGGATTCGGTGTCAACGGTCACGTAACCTATAAATCTATCGATAATGTGTTGTTTGTCGAGCATTTTTATATAAAGTTTTGTCTTTCAAAGGTACTATTTAATTTTCAAATCGGATAATGGCAATTCTTCAAAATGTGTGTTACTTTTGCAACCAATTCATCTTTATTCTTTTTGTACCGATGAACATAGGAAGGCTGTTTTGGGCTTGATAGAAGTCATGTTTAAGTTGCATGGAGGAGCTACGGAATGAAAAAAGAAGAAAAACGAGTTCAAGAGAGTAATTTTTTAACTGATTGATGAAGTCAAGCCGAGTTCAACATAACCTTTTTTAGATGTACAAATTCATTATCCGGCCGCTATTGTTCAATTTTGATCCCGAAAAGGTGCACCATTTTACATTTTCGTTTTTGAGGTTTGTACACAAAATTCCCTTTGTTTCGGGAATTATCAGAAGCTGTTATGTAATTGAAGATAAAAGGCTTGAGCGTGAAGTTTTTGGATTGAAATTTAAGAATCCCGTAGGGCTTGCTGCGGGATTTGACAAAGATGCAAAGTTGTACAAAGAGCTTTCCGATTTTGGGTTCGGTTTTATCGAAATAGGCACATTGACACCAAAACCGCAGGATGGAAATCCAAAAAAACGTTTGTTTCGACTAAAAGAAGACAACGGTATCATCAACCGAATGGGGTTCAATAACGGAGGCGTTTTTGAGGCTGTGAAACGGTTGAAAAAAAACAAAAACGTACTAATTGGCGGAAATATTGGGAAAAACAAGACAACCCCCAACGAAGATGCGATTACCGATTATAAGATTTGCTTTGAGGCTTTGTACGAAGTTGTCGATTATTTTGTGGTTAATGTGAGTAGCCCGAACACACCCAACTTGCGGGCTTTGCAGGATAAAGAACCCTTGACAAATCTTTTGAGAGATTTGCAACATTCAAATTTCAAAAAACAAAATCCAAAACCAATTCTGCTAAAAATTGCACCCGACCTGACCGATGAGCAGTTGTTGGACATTATTGACATTGTGAAAGATACCAAAATAGGAGGTGTTATTGCAACTAACACGACCATTTCCCGCAATAATTTGCAATCTGTTGATAAACAGGAAGTTGGTGGTTTGAGTGGCAAACCATTGACCAAGCGTGCTACGGAAGTCATTCGGTTTTTATCGGAAAAAAGCAACAAGGCATTCCCAATAATTGGTGTTGGAGGCATTCATTCTGCCGAAGATGCGCTCGAAAAAATTAATGCAGGAGCAAGTCTGGTACAGCTTTATACGGGATTTATTTATGAAGGACCGCAATTGATAAAAAGCATCAATAAGAAATTGTTGTCTTGAGCCGGCGGGTGTTCCATTTGATGCGCTTTTATCTATATCAAGACTGGGTTTTCACTATGGTACCTGAAGACTTTGTAGATTTTGCATCGCACACCTGATCTACCATTAGGCTTGAGTTTTTGATCGCTTTCATGGTCCGGTTCGGATATTCACACTATTTTTTCCATTACATAATCGTCCATCACAAACCCGTTGCCAATGTCTATTTTTACCTCTTTCACAATGGTAAAGCCGTGTTTTTGGTACCAGTTTATGGAGTTGGCGTTGTACCTGTTTACCGTTAGCCATAAGGTTTTGAAACAAATTTTTTGGGTTTCGGCAATGGCGGTTCCCAATAGCTGTTCGCCCAAATGCAAGCCCCTGAAATCGGCATCGACATAGATTTTGCTCAACATCATTTTTGCTTCGGCCGTGTCGGGCACCAAAGCCAAATAGCCACACGGGAGCCCGTTGTAGAAAAGCAAAAAGTAAGAATAACCGTTAGAGATTTGATGTGCAATGGCTTCTTCGCTTTGAATTTTTTCCAGCATATAGTCCACCTGTTCCTGCCCGATAATGGGCACATAATGCTGGTTCCAAATCTTGTGGGCTAGTTGGGCAGTAGTTTTTATGTCTGAAGGCGAAGTAACTGGGATTATTGCCATTGTGAGTCGGATTATAATGTGAAACAAAATTACGCAAAGTATCATTAGACGCCAATTTTTGCCGCAACGCCATAAAACTTTTTTGCTGACAATAATCTTTGTTATCTTTGGATAATGAGCCAGATAAAAATCATTGAATGTCCACGCGATGCCATGCAAGGCATCAAGACTTTTATTCCTACCGAAAAAAAAGTACAATACATACAGTCGTTGCTGCGAGTGGGCTTTGATACGATTGATTTTGGTAGCTTTGTATCGCCCAAGGCCATTCCGCAAATGGCAGATACGGCAGAAGTTTTGGCACAGCTCGATTTGTCAAAGACAAGCAGCAAACTCTTGGCCATCATAGCCAATACACGTGGTGCCGAAGACGCCTGTCGCCACGAACCTATCAATTATTTGGGTTATCCTTTTTCCATTTCCGAAAATTTCCAGATGCGCAATACCCATAAGACCATTGCCGAATCGGTAGTGACATTGAGTGAAATACTCAAAGTCGCTGAAAATGCAGATAAAGAGGTAGTGGTCTATATATCAATGGGTTTTGGAAATCCTTACGGCGACCCTTGGAATGTGGAAATAGTGGGAGAGTGGACCGAAAAGCTGGCAGACATGGGTGTAAAAATCCTTTCATTGAGCGATACCGTAGGTACTTCAAACCCAGAGAGCATCGATTATCTGTTTTCAAATTTGATTCCCAAATACCCGCATATAGAGTTTGGCGCACATTTGCACACAACCCCCGCTACATGGTTTGAAAAAGTAGATGCCGCATACAAAGCAGGCTGTAAGCGCTTTGACGGCGCCATACAGGGCTTTGGTGGTTGCCCAATGGCCAAGGATGAACTTACGGGAAATATGCCTACCGAAAAACTAATGTCGTATTTTACCGCAAAACACATCAACCCATTGAACGCATTATGTTTTGAAAGCTCACACAATGAAGCGACCAAGATTTTTAGGGTATATCATTAAAGGGTTTGGACTTCGAAGTTTAGACTTCAACTTTATTAGTGTTGTTCCGGCTCAAATTATTAGATTCTACAAAATATCTTAATCCCACATTAACTTAATAACCCAATTAAAGTTGTATATTTGCGTGCAATTAAACCTAATTGCGATGAAATCCCATCAACAAAAGATAGTAGGCGAAGGGCTTACATACGATGATGTCCTTTTAATCCCCGCTTATTCTGAAATTCTTCCGCGCGAAGTAAACATACAAACGAAGTTTACACGCAACATTACCATCAATATCCCGATTGTATCGGCAGCTATGGATACCGTAACCGAAAGTGCCATGGCCATTGCCATTGCGCGTGAAGGAGGCATTGGTGTACTTCATAAAAATATGACCATTGCCAATCAGGCAAATGAAGTTCGCAAGGTAAAACGGGCAGAGAGTGGCATGATTATAGATCCGGTGACACTTGACATGAGCGCTACAGTGCTGGATGCCAAGCAAAATATGGCAGAACACGGCATTGGAGGAATTCCCATTATAGATGATGAAGGCACACTTAAGGGCATCGTTACCAATAGGGATTTGCGTTTTGAAAAAGACAACGCACGTCCCATTGCCCAAGTGATGACGAGCCAAAACCTGGTTACTGCTCCTGTTGGGACTTCGTTACAAGAAGCCGAAAGCATCCTTCAAAAAAATAAAATTGAAAAACTGCTGATAGTTACCGACGATTATAAACTTGCCGGACTGGTAACGTTCAGGGATATCACAAAACTTACTCAAAAACCGATTTCAAACAAAGACAGTCTGGGTCGATTGCGCGTTGCAGCCGCCGTGGGCGTTACACCCGATGCGGTCGATAGGGTCGAAGCTTTGGTAAAATCGGGCGTCGATGCAGTAGTGATCGATACGGCACACGGCCATACCAAAGGTGTTGTGGACGTTTTAAAAACCGTAAAACAAAAATTCCCGTCACTTGAGGTTATAGTGGGCAATATCGCTACAGGTGAAGCCGCAAAATATCTGGTTGCGGCTGGTGCCGATGCAGTAAAAGTAGGAATTGGACCAGGGTCGATATGCACTACCCGTGTAGTTGCCGGTGTTGGTTTTCCGCAATTTTCCGCAGTTTTGGAGGTTGCATCTGCCATAAAAGGTAGCGGCATACCGGTCATTGCCGACGGCGGGATACGTTATACCGGTGATATCCCAAAAGCGATTGCCGCCGGCGCCGATACCGTAATGTTGGGCTCGCTATTGGCAGGAACCAAAGAATCCCCCGGCGAAACCATTATTTACGAAGGCAGAAAATTCAAGTCCTATCGCGGTATGGGTTCTGTTGAAGCAATGAAAGAGGGAAGTAAAGACCGTTATTTTCAAGATGTTGAAGATGATATCAAAAAATTGGTTCCCGAAGGTATCGTGGGACGCGTGCCATACAAAGGTGATTTGTATGAGAGCATACACCAGTTTATTGGAGGCTTGCGTGCCGGCATGGGGTATTGCGGCGCCAAAGACATAGCCACTTTGCAGGAAAACGGGCAATTTGTAAAAATCACCGCCAGTGGCATCAACGAAAGTCATCCGCATGACGTTACCATTACCAAAGAAGCACCAAATTATTCGAGATAACGATTTGTTTTTATTGATAGGCTAAACAAATCAACACTCCAATGTTAATATCTCATCAATTTTGTGTGGCTTATACGGACATAAAACTGTATTTTCGTTTTTCCTAAACTATTTTGAATGACAGCTACCGAATACGAGCCTATCATAAAGGTAATTGAGGAAGCCTACGAAATACCGCACCTCAACGCCACAAGAAAAATTTCGGCATTATTGCCATACGATTATTACCAGACAAACAAACGATATCCCGTTCTGTATCTGCAAGATGGGCAGAACCTGTTTAACCCGATGGCGCCATTTGGCGATTGGGCCATCGACAAATCGCTTGCCAAACTGGCCGAGCAAGGCATGAGCGACCTCATTATAATAGCCATAGACCATGGTGAGAAAGAGCGCATCAATGAGTATTTGCCATATTACCATCCGCGTTTTGGCGAGGGCAAGGGCAATTTTTACATTCAGTTTATGATAGAAAAACTCATTCCTTATATCAATGGGAACTTTCGCACCCTGCCAGATTTTCACAATACGGGTATTGGCGGCAGTTCTATGGGCGCATTGATAAGCCTGCATGCTGGACTCTCCAACCCCGGCGTATTTGGCAAGATGATGATATTTTCGCCCAGCCTTTGGATTTCTCAAACCATTTTTCATCAGACCAAGTCCTTTAAACCTTTGCAAGAATCAATGATTTATCTCTACGCCGGAGGGCAGGAAAGTCCCGAACACTTGCCCAATGCCCGAAAATTGGATAAGATAATTCGGGAAAAAATGGCCGACAACCATAATATTGATTTTTATTTTTCCGTCAACGAGCTTGGAAACCATAGCGAAGCCCATTGGGGGGTAGAATTCCCCAGAGCAGTCAAATGGCTATATTTTAACAAAAAATGATACATTACAAACTCACACAAAAAGCCGATAAAAAAGCGGACATTATTCTGCCCTTAAAAAAAGGTAAGCTCAAATCGCTTGAAAAATTTACAAATGTCAATAACCCGGATTTTGAAGGCGATTTTTCCGAACAACGTACTATTTACAATTCGGATGGAACCAAATTGTACCTTTTGGGTCTCGGCGAAGAAAAGCACGGGACAAAACTTTCGGAAGCGTTCCGAAAACTCTATTTTGATTGCAAAAAGCAGTGGAGCAACACAATACAGGTATATTGTGATGATTTGAACGATAGTGAAATAGCGCAGCTCGTTCTCGGATTTGAAATGGCAACTTATGAAATCGGTAAGTATAAATCAAAATTACAGGAAGCCAAACCTTTGGATGTTTTGATATTTTCAAAAAAGGCTTCTCCCGAATGTGTTGTAGAAAGTAAATTCACTGGCGAGACCATTAACAACATAAAAACGTTGGTCGATGCACCTGCCAATGTCAAAACTCCTGAATACCTTGGTAAATGGGCGCAAGCATCAGCCAAAACTACAGGGTATAAATGTACCGTGTTGCACGAATCCGAATTAAAAAAACAAGGTTTTGAAGCCGTGTTGGCCGTAGGCAGGGCAAGTGCCAACCCACCGGTGGTCATCGTTAGTGAGTATATGCCCAAAAAAAGCAAAAAGGTTGATATCGGGCTGGTAGGCAAGGGCATCACTTTTGACACTGGAGGACTATCCATCAAATCATCCACAAACCTCCACTACATGAAAAGCGATATGGGTGGCGCAGCAGCCGTATTGGGCACCGTGGAACTTGTCGCCAAGCTAAAACTTGATATCAACGTGGTGGGCATTGTGGCTTCTGCAGAAAATGCCGTGGGCAGAGACAGCTATCGACCGAGTGACGTCATCGGTTCGTATTCTGGTAAGACCATCGAGATAATAGATACCGATGCCGAAGGACGTTTGGTGCTCGCCGACGGATTAAGCTATCTCATTAAAAAATTTAATCCATCGCAAGTAATTGATTTAGCCACACTTACAGGTAGTGTTGTCCAAACATTGGGCTATACGGCCGCAGGAATGTTTACCAATGACAATGCAATGGCAAGCAAAATGTCCAAAGTGGGCACAGCTGCCAACGAACGTGTATGGCAATTGCCAATGTTTGAAGATTTTGATGCCGATCTCCATTCCGATGTGGCCGATATTCGTAATTTTAGCGGAAAGCCCATTGCCGGTGCCATCACGGCAGCAAAGTTTCTCGAAGCGTTTACCGAAAACCACAGCCATTGGATGCACCTGGATATTGCTGGTGTTGCATTTGGCGATTCGGCGTATGCCAAGATGAAAAGTGCCACGGGTTTTGGTGTACGGTTACTTACGGATTACATAAAATCTCATTGCAAAAAATAAGTGAGATTTCGTATATTTAAAAATTAGAATTCCATTGAACCCACAAAACATTGATCATGTCAAACAAGCCACTTAACTTTTTATGTATCACTACTTTCTTTAAAGGCGAAGCTTTTTTGGAAAGCTGTAAGGCCGAAGGAAACAATGTCTATCTCCTGACCAAAAATGAACTCAAAGACGAGGCTTGGCCCTGGAATTCCATTGACGATGTTTACTATATAGAAGAATGGAATCACGATAACGTGATAAAGGGTATTGCCTATAAATTTAGGAGTATCAAATTTGACCGTTTTGTTGCGCTCGATGATTTTGATGTAGAGAAGGTGGCCTTGCTCCGGGAGCATTTCCGTATGCCGGGCATGGGGCATACCACGGCGCATTATTTTAGGGACAAGCTCGCTATGCGCATGAAAGCCAAAGAGGAAGGCGTGAACGTTCCTGAATTTACGGGCTTGTTTCACGATGCCGACATCAATGCTTACGCTGACAGGGTTAGCCCGCCCTGGCTCATAAAACCCCGGTCAGAGGCTTCGGCTACGGGCATCAAGAAAATTCACTCTAAAGATGACCTTTGGAATGTGCTCAACGAGCTTGGTGATGAGCGCGATAAATATCTTATAGAGAAATTTGCTCCGGGCGACGTCTATCACGTGGATGGACTTAACATGAGTGGCAAGGTGGTTTTTTCGAGGGTCAGCAAATATCTGGACACACCGTTTGAAGTGGCGCACGGTGGTGGTATTTTCCGTTCTGCCACTTGTGAAATGGGGTCAAAAGATGAAAAGGGACTGACCAAAATGAACAAAGACGTGATGAAGGCTTTTGGTATGAAGTATGGTGCCTCACATACAGAGTTCATCAAGTCCAAAGACACAGGCGAATTGTTTTTTCTGGAAACCGCATCGCGGGTAGGTGGTGCCAACCTTGCCGAAATGGTCGCTTTTGCTTCGGGTGTGAACCTTTGGGGCGAATGGGCAAAAATAGAAACCAAAACCCTTAAAGGCCAAGCTTATACGTTGCCTAAAACCCAAAACAAATATGCGGGTATCGTGGTTTCGTTGAGCCGTTTTGAACATCCGGATACTTCGAGCTTTACCGATCCGGAAATAGTGTGGCGTATGGACAAAAAATGGCACATCGGCCTCATTGTGGTATCGGATAGCAGTGCGCGCGTCATGGAATTACTGGACAATTATACTAATAGGATTGCCAATGAATTTCACGCCAGCCTCCCTGCACCCGATAAATCGCGTTGATAGACTTTAATCTTCAAAAAATCCTGTACTACCGCATGTCTGTCGTTTGGATGATGGAAAGACTTTTAAAAGTAAAGTATATAAAGAAATTAGAGATAAAATGAATATATTTGTAAAAGTCAAAACATCAGCAGATGACATAAAAAGATAGATTATATTTAAAATACAGCGTTTCGCTTAAAATTTCCTGTAACCGAAATCTTGGAAAATTTCTAAACACCGCAGGAAAGTGAGAGTGGAAACGCCCGCGGTAAGTGGGCGTTCCTTTTTGCTTTGTGGTGTGGGTTTCCAAGAACCTCGGTTGCAAGCAATGGGAATCAGCCCACGTTTTTTTTGCGGGCTGTTCTGGGATTGCGAACGTAAAACCAAAACAAATCACTAACTTTAACAACCGCAAACTATGAAAGACAGATTATCACAACCAATCAGGACCATCGGCCTGCTGTTGCTGGCGGCACTCCTTTCCAACAGCTGCCAACGGGAAGACCCATCGGCCGATTTTGGGCAACAGGACAACGGCAAGGGCACGCTGCCGTTCGTGTCCAAGCGGAAAACCTTTGGGGAGCTGAACCAAGACCCGAGGTTCGCCAACGCCTACGGCAAGATTGCGCCCAGGGCAGGCGCGGCACCTAATGGCAGTGCAAAGACCGTTATGGAAGACCGGTACGGGTTTACCATAGACTCTTCCCTTGTCAAAGAAGTGACCTACGGGAACTATGTGTCCTACACGTTCTTTATCCGCAGGGATGTGCCGGAGGACGGCGTTTTTGAGAACCTCATCGTGGATGCGGACAGCCTGGGCAACGTCAGGGCGTTCATTGCGAGGCACACCCTCAATGCGCCGATAGGCTATGTGGAAGAACACGGTGCCTACACCCTGGACTCGGAGGTGGAGCTCATGCCCATAGAATACAGTGACGAACAGTCCAAATTGATATATTCGTGCACCCAGAACTATGAGCTGCGGTGCAACGGAAGGGGCAACGGCACCTGCAACGCTTCTCCGCACTTGGTAGGCCCCGAATGTTATGAATTTTCGCCCCTCTGCATTTACCTAACCTCCACCACGTCCTGTGGGTTTGAGGACGTACCGGATGAGGGCGGTGGCGGCGGCGGTTCATCCCCGCCAAATCCCGGTCCCGGCAACGACCCGCCGCCGCACCCCGGCGGCAATGGCAGCGGGAACAACAACGGCAACGGTAACGATGACCTCCCCGTGATAAACGACCCGGTGGTTGAGGAGGAGGCTCAAAAGAAGGAGTGCAACAAAATAAAAAATAAACTGACAAGTATTCCAGATTTTATGGCGAACCTACAAGTATTGGAAACAAAAACGTCGGAAAATGAAGAGTACGGAGTATATAAGTTAGCATCTTCAAATACAATGTATATGGAGCTGCCCCAAGCGAGTGGGCAAATATCTTTTCCGACACCTTTACAGGGGGCAAAATATGAGATATTGGCACATACCCATAACAGTCCTGCAAATAGCACACTATCTATTTTTTCATGGTACGACATAGAAGTATTTGCTGGATTTTTAAAGAATGGCAAAATAGACGGCACAGAGTTTGTTACCTATCTTATGACTGCCGATGGAACCCGATATGCCATGACCATTAATGACACTAACAGTTTTCTTGAGTTTATGGCTATAGCTGGCGATGATAACTTTAATATGACTGTTGCCCAAAGAAGAGTTGATGCAATGAATAAATATTATAATCTATTCAATGATTCAAATGTAGACCCATTGATTGACAATGATCATTTGCCCCAAGATAATCTGGCGCCTTTTTTGCAGATGTTACAAGACTACAATATGGGCTTAAGTCTATTTGAAGTGGTGGATGGCACGTACGAAAACTACAAAGAGTTGGTCTATAACAGCAACACACAGCAGATAGACGAAACTCCTTGTCCTTAATAATGAATAATTTAAATTTAAAAATCATGAAAAACATAATAATAATTTTAACATTTTGGGGGGTTGTCTCTGTTCAGGCACAACAAATAGTGGATATTGACACTTATAATATCGGCGATACAACCAATAAATACTATAAAGACATTAACAACATTTACCCTACATTTACGGGAACTTGGGAGTACACTTATGGGAATCATACATTTAGGGTGATTCTTTGGAAAGAAACTATGGCTCCTCTTTATTCAGATGAAAACTCGTATATGGATAAAATATATGGTAAATTTTTATTAATAGAAAATACGGGAAGTGTAATAGGTGGAGAAGTAATATGCAATTCGGTAAAATATTTTCCGCAAAGCGATTATACTTCTAATGTTGTTATTATTGGACACGCAGAAACTACAGCTGGTTTTGGCGCCTATTTTGAGGATACCTGCGCTACCGGTAGTGTCTTAACTGCTGGTCTGTCATTTAAAATAATAGATAACAACACCACGCCTTTACAGGCCGAATGGAAACTCGCACATCGTCAGTTGTTTACAGGCGAATCTTTTTCTGTTCCTGAAAATTGTATAATAACCAAAGTGGAATAAAGAATGTTATCCGAAATGCCCCCACTTCGGAGCAAATGCCATTGGCATGGTTTTGAATATGGCACTTTACATTTACAAGCACAGAACAATGAAAAACACGATATTTATAACCGCTATTTTGTTTGCCCTGTCCTGCAAGGCACAAACGCCCATAGTTTCTTTTACCGATTATTGTGAAAACAATCATCCCGAAACACACAATATGTACGTAAAGGATGTGGAAGGATTTCTAACTCCTTACGCGGGGACCTGGAAGTGGCAAAATGGAAACGACATGTTGATGATAACCCTTTTCAAAGCGGAAATGGTTCATAATGATGATGTGTATATGGATGAATTACACGGCAAAATGAAGTATGTAAAGAACGGCCGTGAGGTTTTTAATACGTTGGTAAACGGACCAAATGTGTTGGATTCTTATGACTGCATCCCCATTGACAATGAGTATAGGTTCTCTTTTAAAGACCCCATCAAGGCGGGCAAATATGGTGAGGTGTATATCACGCTGTTGGACAACAACACCAAAATCAAATTTTATTTGGTAAACAACGAAGGGCCAAAGTTCACCTTTCCGGGCGAGCCGCCCTTT
>JAKQHT010000022.1 GCA_029557895.1 Bacteroidota bacterium
TGAAAGCGTTCTGTGCAACCGTAACATTCTGGCTTTTCACTTGTTAGCTGAAATTTCCAACCGAGAAGTACGTTCCACTGATGACGTATTCAAGTGGTATAGTCGTTCATTAGCGGCTTTACAGCAACATGCCCTTACAGAACAAGATTGCAACGATCTTATCAAAGAACTTGACGAACTGGAAATGATAATTCGGCGTGAAGGTTCAAGCCTGATGCAAATCAGCAATTTGGGAAAAGTCAGTGCTTGGTTGTATTACAGTCCGTATGATGTTCATGCTTGGTACAGGAATTTTGGTACTTTGTTTTCACAAGATTCAAGAATTGACAACCATGCAATCGCATGGGCTTTTGGCGATATTCCTGGTTTCGATTGGGGTTACATACCACGAAACATGGAGCATGATTGTTCAGATTTTGCCAGAATTATGGGGCAACGAAACATCAAGGTTTCTCAGTCCGCGCCGTTTTGCGTTGCAACGCTCAAGTGCTTGGAAAATGAGGATACCAAAAATAACCTTTTTGGTATTCCAATGCGGGCCTTGAAATACGATGCCCTGCGCATGGCAAACGCAATTAGCCTAATCGACAGCATGTATTCACATTGGAACAAATCAGATTTTTGGATCACCCTTCCATACCGTGTAAAGTATGGCGTAACCGATGAACTGGTACCCTTTTGCCGTTTACCGGGAATAGGCGGCAAACGCGCCAAGAAACTTTGGGATTTGGGCATGCGCAGCTTATTGGACATTGCCAAAACTTCCAACACACGGAAATTGACAACTATTTTCCAACCTGCACGTGTGCAAAGGCTTCAAGCTGCGGCAAAGAAAATAGTACGTGCTGATGCTCAAAACGCCGCATAAAAAAATTAACAAACACCGAGACTAAGGGCTTGCAAAAGCCCTTAGTCTGCGTATAATGTACGCACCGAGACAAGGCTTAATACACAATCAAAAAGGGGGAGAATATTGAAAAAGTTTACTTTCAAAACCACGAAAGCAACTGGACCCTATTCCAGTTTTCATCCGGACGTACACGAAATAAAACTAAATAAAAAAGTTGTTGGATTAATCACTTACGGGGCTCCTCATATCATTAGATTCATGGTTAACAAAGATACTTTGTCTGAAGATGGAAATCCAAATTGTCCCTGGAAATGGATTCAAATGAAAATGAGGTTTTCATCTTTGGATGAAGCAAAAAAGTGGATCAGAGATAACAATGATAAGATTCAACAAACATTCAACCTTCATTCAGTTTAAAGGGGGAGCAAAAAACATGGCAGCGAAACGTTGGTGCGAACTGTGTAAAAACTTTGCTAATGCAAAAGAACGTTGGCAGGGCGGGCAATTGCGAACTTGCAAATTCAACAACAAGCAAATCACCACCGACAAGAAAATGTCACAGTGTGACGGTTTTGAATTGTATCCATACGTATGGTGCCCTGCAAGCCGTGGTAGATTCAGCGTGGAAATATGCCGCATCGCCAGCAAAGAAGATTGTGCCACGTG
>JAKQHT010000002.1 GCA_029557895.1 Bacteroidota bacterium
AATTGTTCAAATGAATTTAAACAAGTTTTGAAAGTCCAAGCGAAACGATCTTCGCGCTCGAGTGGTGGAATTGGTAGACACGCCGGACTTAAAATCCTGTGCCCGTTTTGGGCGTGCGGGTTCAAGTCCCGCCTCGAGTACATAGAAAATCCGTAATAACTTTATATTTAAAGTTTTGCGGATTTTTTTTTTGAACTTAAGGTGTGTTTATCCGAAATTTGAATTTGAGTTTTTGATTTTTTTTCGTATTTTTAAAGATAAATTATAATTTATTTAAAAATGGGAAAATTTGAAATCAGTACAGACAAAGCCGGTAAGTTCAGGTTCAACCTTAAAGCGGGTAACGGGCAGGTCATTTTGAGCAGCCAAGGCTATGAATCCAAGGCAGGATGCGCCAATGGTATTGAATCCGTGAAGAAAAACTCGCAAGACGATGCCAGATTTGAAAGGAATACAGCTAAAAACGGAAGCCCTTACTTTAACTTGGTGGCTACCAATGGACAAATTGTTGGTACCAGTGAGATGTATTCATCTACTGCTGCAATGGAAAACGGCATAGCTTCTGTTAAGACCAATGCACCAGATGCTGATGTAGTAGAGGTATAAGCCAATTTTTTATCCGGTTTGCTGACCGAATTAAAAAAGCCCGAATTTTATAAAATTCGGGCTTTTCGGTTTTTAACTTACAATGTATAGATTAACCGGAACGTCACAAAGCGTGGCTGTATGTAATATTCCGTGGCACTTACCGAAACATTGCTCGTGTTGGTCTGGTTTTGTGATTTAGTGTCCAAAAGGTTTGTAGCCTTTATCTGGTACTCAAGCTTGGCATCTTTGTTTTTTCTGTATGACAATGAAGCGTCCCAAAACTCATAATTATTGAGTGTCCGCTCTTGATTGCTGTAATTGTTATAGGTGTAGCTGGTATTGAAGGTCAGTGATTTCCAGATGTAAGCATCAAATGCTAATCTTGGTGCATGGCTGAAAAACTTGGTCCTTGTAGAACCGAGGTCGTTGTCCTGCACAGAGTATCTGTAGCCAATCTCAAAATTTGGGGCTTCTTTGAAGTTTGACCGTATTTCAGCGCCATAGTTTTGGGTATAGTTTTCGTTGACCGATCGTATTCCTTGAATGAACTGATTGAACTTTGAATAGGTAAGGCTTCCGTTTACCGATGCCCTGATTTTTCTAAAACTCCGCTGAAAACGTCCCGAAGCCGATAGGCTTTCATCTGCAAAACCAGAATTGAAAGGCGAACTGACGCTTACCACACTGCCGGGCTCAAAATTGGAAGCCGTACGGATGTTGTCAATACTTTTGTTATAGTTGATATTGGCAAAAACATTGGTGTAATTGAACATGTTAAAACTGAAATAGGACAGGTTTAAGTTGTGCGATAGTGCACTTTCCAATTCCCTATTGCCCGAGAAAACCCGGTTGTAACCGTTCAGTACCAAGCCTTCTGCCAATTGGTTGATATCCGTAAACTGTGTTTGCATACGATAGTTGAAAACAATGTTTTCGCTCTTTTTCAATTGGATACGGGTGTTGAAGTCGGGCAGCAATCGGAAAAAATTATCTGTGTATGTTGAACCTTGCTGTGTGTTTTTGGCGCTATAAGCGTGAGCAGAAACGCCTGGTGTAATGGTGAAAATCCCGGTTTTTAATTGATAGTGCGCTCCAAGATACAAGTCGGTAAAATTATATTCCGTATCATTGGAGTCCAATCCGTCATTGATGGTAGGTGTTGGGTCAAAAGTGCTGCCATCTTCCAAAAACTGGAAAATATCGGAATCAAATTTTTGGTTACTCAACAAGGCACCCAGTGTAAAATTGATGTTACTCTTGTTGTTCAATACGTTCCAGTAGTCCAATTTGGTGTCCAATTGATTTGATTTCACGCGTTTGTTCTGTGCAATGTCATAAAAATCCAGACTACGGTCAAGACCCAAGCCAGAGGCGGTAGAATCATACGAATCTTGGTCAGGGCCATCATTATTTGCAGGGTCATTGGCCAAAATTGCATTGTAAAAAGGGTCTTCGTCTTGTAGCAAATGCTGTGCGGAAAAAGCAAAAATGTTCTTCTCGTCGAGCGTGTAATAATAATTCAGGTTTTGGTTGATACTGTACGGGCTGGACTCTTCATATTGGTCGATGGTTCCAATGACGGACGACAAATAGTTTTGTTCTTGAGATTCTTTGGACATCCGCCCCAAAATATCATAATCCAGTTGATTGCTGGAGTTCGGTTTGTACTTCGCGCTCAACTTTAGCATACCAAGGTCGCTGCGTTGCAGGGTGTTGCTTTCGGTGGTTTCATCGGGGATACCAAGGTCGGTATCCGTGTACTGCGTGATCCTATTTTCCTGTAGTCCGATCTTGCTGCTGGACATTATGGCGAAACCGCTCAAATCTAACGTCTGTTTTGGGGAGTAGCTGAAATTGGCTGCGCCAAATTTGGTATTGATGTCTTTGGCACGATTGTTTTGCATGGTCAGAAAGCCCAGATCGTTGTTGCCGAGGCTAATGTTGGTGCCGCTTTGCGAACTCGGCATTCGGAATCCTCCCGTAAAATTGAAATAATCACGTCTGGTAAAGGCTATTTCACCTATATTATTGATGTCACCAATAAGATTGATGCTGTATTTTGGACTGTAGTAGAACAGTTTTGGCTGCACTAAATACAAACCATCCCGGTCAGCAACACCGGTTCCGCCCGTGATGTCGCCAAACCAAAAATTGGTCTTTCCTTCTTTTAGTTTGATGTTGATGGCAATGTTGTCCTGATTGTTGGTCACGTTGCTCAACTGCCCGATTTCCGCATAGTTTTTCAGTACTTGCACTTTGTCAACGGCATTTGCAGGAATGTTTTTTGTGGCAAGCTTGGAGTCGCCGTCAAAGAAATCTTTGCCATCTACCATAACCTTTGTGACGGTTTTGCCCTCAATCTCTATCTGGCCTTCATCGTTGACTTCAACGCCGGGTAAATTTTTGAGCACATCGCCAAGTTTCCGTTCGGTACCTTTGTTGAACGAATCGGCATTATAAACGATGGTGTCGCCCTGAATGGTCACCGGCATTTCATAAGTAAGTTGTATCTCGTCCAGCGAATTGTCAAACTCCAACGAAAAGTCTTTGGAAAGGTCGGTTTCTTCTGTAGAAACAACATTATCGGAGGTTTTCATCCCCACGTAGCTGACCTGAATTCTGTAAGTTGTGTTTTTGTTTAGGTTGAGCTTGTAACGTCCTTGCTCGTTGGTAATGGCGTAAGATTCTAAAGTGCCGCCGTTCTGGTTAATGGCAATGACGTTAGCGAGTTCCAATGGATTCCCGATACTGTCCTTTACGACACCTTCGAGCTTTATTTGGGCAAAAGTAAGATTGGCTGCAAGCAGCAGAAATAAAAAGACAAGTTTTTTCATTGAGATATTGTTTTGGTGGTTAGGAAAAGAAAGAAAGATCAAAACCGTGGACGTCCGCCCCTGCCTCCGTACATTTCGCGCATTTCTTCCATTTTCTTTTTCATTATGTCATTATATTCCTGTTTGCTGACTTCCTTGCCTTTTGATGGCCTTTTGATGTCTTGTTTTTCTTCTGGATTCAGGACAATCTTTGAACATAAAATTGTGGTTCTATTGGCACTGACCTCCAATATCAGTCCTGGTAGTCCCCAATAATCGTCGGGGCCTTGGTTAACTGGGATCTGGGGAGTGTACCAAGCGGTAACGATGATCTCCTTTGGCACTTCGATCTCATCCAACGGATTGTCAGAACCTTCCTTTTTGGTGGAATCTTTGGCCGTTGTGTTTTCTTTTTTGTCGTTGTTGTTCCTATCTCTCCTCCTCATATTGGCAAAATCCATTTCGTCAACTTGCTTTACTGCCGTAGCTTTAAAACAGGTATATTGCCCTATTTTTTTGGTCTCGTTGGTCATTTCCCAAGCCAATGGCTGTAAGGAATCTTTTACCAAAAATTGTTTGCCAAAAAATTCCTGTTCTTGCACCAATTGCTTGTCTTTTATGTTTTTGTACTGTGGCCCTCCGGATAAGCTGCCCGCCATCCCAAAGCGCATGCCTCCACCCGCACCGGGAGCTTCCAGTTTTTCTTCTTCTTTATATAGCGATTCTGTTCTGTTGAATGTGAGGATGTAAGTCTTTTCGAACATGCTTTTCATCCTGTCTGCTATTTGTTTTTTTTGTGCCTCGCTCATCTGGCCGCCCCGATCCCAACCGTTCATATCGAACGTGGTTTTGGATTCGTAATAGGCAACGCCCCGAAAGTCTTTTTGGGCAAAAACCGTACTGCAAAGTGCGAAGAATAAGAGAAAACTTAATTTAATAGTATTTGATTTCATGTTGTGGGTTTTACTGGTATTTTATTTTGATACTCCTATAAGACTTGTTGAAGCGTATAAAGTTAAATCCCTAAAAGTTAAAATTGCCTTAAATTTTATACAAAGCGCGTATTTTGAATTTTGATGTTAATTTTTTGTACTTTTCATTCCACAATGAAACCTATTCTATTTATTATTTCTTGTTTTACCATTTCGGTTTTCTCTCAAGAAACCGTCGAGGCAAAGTTGGTCAGAACGCAAGCCATTGATCTGCATACTATCGTTGGGATTGACAATTTTGGTGCTGTATACCACGTAAATGGAATTGTTTTGCACAAAACGAGTAGTGGAAAAGACTTGGTGTACAGCAATGTGCAGTTGGGCAATATCACCACTGTTGGTATTTTCAATCCGTTAAAAATCAATATATTTTATAAAATTTTCAATACAGCTGTCATTCTCGACAATCGTTTGGCCGAGGCACAAAAGATAGACTTTAACACTGTGCAGCCGTATAAAAACGTATCGCACATTGCTACGGGATATGATACGACACTATGGGTTTTCAATGCCGATATGCAACAATTGGAATTGTTCGACTATAAAACCAATAAGACAAGGGTCGCGACCATTCCTGTGCAATCCAATGTTTTGGATCTGGTGAGCAATTACAATTTTTGTTGGCTCCTGACCGAAAAATTCCTGTACAAATACAATTATTTTGGAAGTCTGGTAATGAAGATAGAAAACCGAGGGTTTACCAAATTGTCTGAAAGCAATGGAAATCTTGTGCTAAAAGAAGACAAAGGGTTGCAGTATCTACCAAAAGATTATGAAAGACCACTGCCGATATCGGTCAATGGATTGTTGATAAGTCAGTTTTTTGTAACGGCCGAAACCTTGTATATTTACGATTCCAAAAAATTACATCAGTTCCAACTCATAATAAAGTAAGTATGCACGTTGCAATAGCAGGAAACATTGGTGCCGGAAAAACAACATTGACCAAATTATTGGCAAAACATTACAAATGGGAGCCGCAGTTAGAAGACGTTGTAGATAATCCTTACCTCGATGATTTTTACAACCAGATGGAACGCTGGAGTTTTAACCTTCAGGTGTATTTCCTAAACAGCCGCTTTCGCCAGGTGTTGCAGATCCACCAGAGTGGGAAGGAAATCATACAGGACAGAACAATCTATGAAGATGCCCATATTTTTGCTCCCAACCTGCACGCCATGGGCCTGATGACCAATCGCGATTTTGAAAATTACCGCTCGCTCTTTGATTTGATGGAAACCTTGGTGAAAGGCCCGGATTTATTGATCTATTTGAGAAGTTCCATCCCTAATTTGGTGGCACAGATACACAAACGTGGGCGCGAGTATGAAAATTCCATCAGTATTGATTATTTGAGCCGCCTCAATGAACGTTATGAAGCATGGATCCATGGATATGACAAAGGCAAGTTGCTTATCATAGACGTTGATGACATCGATTTTGTGACCAAACCAGAAGATCTTGGGTTTGTCATCAATAAGATCGATGCCGAAATCCACGGTTTGTTCTAACGGGAACCCAAACAATTGGCTGTTTAAAAAACAACCGCCCCAAAAACACGTTTGCAAGTCAGAAGCAATCCCGTAAAAGTTCAGTACTACGAGTTCAGCTTTGCAAGATCGCGTTTTTGAAGCGGTCTTTTAATTTACGGCATCCTGCCTGTTATTTGGCAAATATGGTTTCTACCAAAATGTTTTGGCTTTCGGTTTTGATGAGTTCTACTTTGTCTTTGACCTCATCAAGAGCGCCATAGATGATTTCTTGGGTTTTTTGAGTTTTTCCGTTGACGATCTCTGTTCTGGTGATGACCGCTTTGGCATTTTCTGGGCCTTCAGAATAGATTTCTACTTTTACAGAGTCAATGTCTTTTGCCACAGCTTGTGCCACAGCAGTTTCGGAATGTCCGCCCAAAATAGGGGCAATTACCAATCCGACCAGACAGGTCAACTTGATCAAGATATTCATTGATGGGCCAGAAGTGTCCTTGAACGGGTCGCCAACGGTGTCACCGGTTACGGCGGCTTTGTGGGCGTCACTTCCTTTATATTCTATTTTCCCGTTGATTTCTACACCAGCTTCAAACGATTTTTTGGCATTGTCCCAAGCACCTCCGGCATTGTTTTGGAAAATAGCCCACATCACACCGCTCACACATACTCCGGCCATATAGCCGCCCAGTGGTTCTGCCCCGAAAAGCAAGCCGATAACAATAGGTGTAATAATGGTAATCAACCCTGGTACCAACATTTCTTTTAATGCAGCTTTAGTGGAGATTTCCACGCATTTACCATATTCAGGCTTGCCTTTGCCTTCCATGATGCCCGGTATTTCCCTAAACTGACGACGTACTTCCTCAACCATCTGCATGGCTGCTTTTCCAACAGATTGCATTGCCAAAGCAGAGAATACCACCGGAATCATGCCGCCAACAAAAAGTGCTGCCAACACATCAGCTTTAAAAATGTTGATACCGTCAATACCTGTAAAGGTTACATAAGCTGCAAATAAAGCCAAAGCCGTCAATGCAGCAGATGCAATTGCAAAACCTTTGCCAACGGCGGCAGTCGTATTTCCTACTGAATCCAAAATATCGGTACGCTCACGGACTTCTTTTGGCAATTCGCTCATTTCGGCTACACCACCAGCGTTATCGGCAATTGGCCCAAAGGCATCGATGGCTAACTGCATGGCAGTTGTAGCCATCATTGCAGAAGCAGCCAAAGCAACACCATAGAAACCTGCCAACTCATAAGAGCCGTAAATGGCCGCCGCAAACAAAATAACGGAAAGCAAAGTCGATTTCATCCCGATTGCCAAACCGGCAATAATGTTGGTTGCAGCTCCTGTGGAACTGTTTTTTACTATTTCCAATACCGGTTTTTTGCCCAAACTGGTATAGTATGCGGTTACGGCTGAAATCAATGCGCCAACTGCCAATCCTATACAGGCTGACCAGAACACATTGATGGATGGGATGTTTTTGTAGCCTTCACCAAAGAATTTCATGGTCATGGTTTCCGGCAACATCCAAGCGATTAAGAAATAACTGGCAACCAAAGTCAAGATGATGGCTGTCCAGTTGCCTGTATCCAGTGCTTTTTGAACTTGTGCTTCTCTGGCAGTATTATCTTTGATGCGTACCAAGAAAGTTCCCAATATGGATGCTAAAACACCCACGCCGGCTATAACCAATGGCAGCAAAATGGCTCCCATACCGTTGAATGAAAGGTGCTCAATGCCGTTATCGGACATGTCTTTGATGATATAGTTGCCCAATACCATCGATGCCAGTACGGTTGCTACGTAAGAACCGAACAAATCGGCACCCATACCTGCTACGTCACCTACGTTATCACCTACGTTATCTGCAATGGTGGCAGGGTTTCGTGGATCGTCTTCAGGGATACCGGCTTCTACTTTACCAACAAGGTCTGCGCCCACGTCGGCAGCTTTGGTATAAATTCCACCACCCACACGAGCAAACAGTGCGATAGATTCAGCACCTAGAGAGAAACCTGCCAAGGTTTCCAGTACGATGGTCATATTGTTATAGAAAGTGCCTTCTGCCCCCATAAATTGCCCAACGAAGAACATGAATAGCAAACTCAATCCAAGAACGGCAAGACCAGCTACCCCAAGTCCCATAACGGTACCACCTCCAAACGACACTTTCAATGCCTGTGGCAAACTGGTTTTGGCGGCTTCGGTAGTACGCGCGTTGGCTTCTGTAGCGATGCGCATCCCGATGTTTCCTGCCAGGGCAGAGAAAAATGCCCCAAATATAAATGCCGGAACAATCATCCAGCTTGTGGTATCTACCACTTGCGAAATGCCGAACAAGGCAGCCGAAGCGATGACCACAAATATGGCCAAGAGTTTGTATTCAGCGTTAAGGAATGCCAATGCACCTTCTTTGATGCTTTTTGAGATGCTTTGCATCTTCTCGTTGCCAGCAGCTTGTTTTTTGATCCAAGCCATTTTGACGAACATAAAAAGGAGCCCTAAAACGGCCAGTGCGATAGGCACAAAAATCATGTTTGATTCCATATAGATGTTGATTTGTTAAATGTTCGGCAAAAGTAGTAAAATACTGTTAATTACAAAACCCATTGTGATATGTAATAATATGGGATTGATGACTGTGGCATTTGTTGACATTCAGGCAATTTGTACAAATTGCGTTGTGGGATTAATATTTTGATGAATCAGAATAGAGGGCATTTTATGCTATAACACCGTGGGTCAACCATCATCAAAACCCACTAACATGATCATCTCCCCTGGGGTCAGCACCCCCTTCAAGGCTTCCATCTTCTTTTATCAAGATGGCGTCAACTCGTCCCCAAGGGGTCCTTTCTGTTAATTTGTATCCTCTTTGGGTCAAAATGTCACGAACCGAATCGGAAAAGGAGGTTTTGTCCATTAAAACTTCATCGGGAAGCCATTGGTGATGAAACCTCGGTGCTGCGACCGCCTCTTGTATGGTTTTGTCAAATTCCACTACATTCAGGATCGTTTGAAAAACCGATGTGATAATGGTCGAACCGCCCGGAGTTCTTACCACCATAAAGAGTTTTCCGTTTTTTTCCAATATGGTTGGCGTCATGGAACTCAACATTCGTTTTCCGGGTCCAATGGCGTTGGCTTTTCCGCCCACCAATCCGTACATATTAGGTGAACCGGGCTTAACCGAAAAATCATCCATTTCGTTGTTAAGTATAAATCCGGCGCCTTTTACTACAACAAACGAGCCAAATCCCCCGTTCAGTGTTGTTGTTACCGAAACCGCGTTCCCATCTTTATCAACTATCGAATAATGCGTGGTTTCTTCTTTTTCTTTTGGGCTAAATGTGCTCGCGCTTATTTCTGAACTGGGTGTTGCGCGGTCAAAAGAAAAAGGCATCATTCGTTTTAACGAATTTTCTTTTCGGATCAATGCTTCTTGTGGGACGTTGTAAAAATCGGGGTCGCCCAAATGTTCTGCGCGGTCGGCATAGACTCTTCGTTCTGCTTCTACCATTATTTGCACAGTGGAGTCTGATTGAAATCCCCATTCATTCAATGGGAAACCTTCCACCGAATGCAAAAGCGAAATCAGGGCGATGCCGCCGCTTGACGGCGGCGGCATCGAAATAATCGTATAGTCTTTATATTCCCCGGTTACCGGTGTGCGCCAGACCGATTGGTAATTTTTTAAATCTTCAAGTGAAATGATCCCGTTCCCGGTTTTCATTTCGTCCACAATCAAAGAGGCGATTTTTCCTTTGTAGAATCCATTTCTGCCCTTTTTTTGAATGATTTTAAGCGTTCTTGACAGTTCTTTCTGTACGAGAATGTCGCCTTTTTTCCATTCTTTTTTTATGGTAAATGAAGTTCCTTCGGGATTCCATTTTTGGAAAGTCGAATGGCTGAATGTGAATTCTCGGGCTTGTGCTTCGGTTACGGGAAAGCCGTTTTCTGCCAGGTCAACAGCGGGTTGTAAAAGTTCCTTCCAACTCAATTTACCGTATTTTTCGTGTGCTTTTACCATTCCGTCAACCGTTCCGGGTACTCCGGCTGCCAATTGCCCGAACAGGCTCATGTGGTTAACGGGATTTCCGTTTTGGTCCAAATACATCGTTTCGGTCGCAGCTCCGGGTGCTTTTTCCCGGTAGTCAAGCGCGGCATAAGTTCCGTCAGCACCACGATAAACCAAAAATCCACCGCCACCGATGTTTCCTGCAATTGGCAAAACCACACTTAGGGCAAACTGAACCGCAACGGCCGCATCTACTGCATTTCCGCCTTTTTTCAGGATATCTGTCCCAATTTCGGATGCAATTGGATGCGCACTTACCACCATTCCGTTTTTGTAAACGGGGTTTTGGGCGAATATTGGAATTGGAAGCAAAAGGAATAAAAATAAAATATGGTTTTTCATGATCAAGTACAACAGTTTCTAAACCAAATGTACGAAGTATTTCATCGGACATTTAAAAAATAGTTTCAAGATAATCTGAACTTTTCGGATATGACCGCATTTGATTTAGGATGGCAATGATACTAAACTAAACAGATTGCTACATAAATTCAATTTTGAATTATCGAAATGATTCAAAATTAGAGTTTCGATACATTGTTGACCATCTCAAATAAAGGTCAAAAAATACCAATAAATAAAAACCTTTAAAAATAAAACCCAAAACTGCCCGTGATGCCAAATTTTCGCGCATCGGGATTGTCCAGATAATTGCCCCTGAAGTTAAAGTCCAGACGGAAGACTTTAAAAATATTGCCAACTCCAAAACTGTACTCGTAATAAATATCCTTGTTTGGAGCTACCAGGTGGATGTTTGAAGGTGCGTTAAGTGCAATGTTGGCTTCAGAAAGGTCGCCCCAGACGCCGCGTATTCCTATTATTTCCCGTAGGTTGAACTTTCGTAGCCAAGGAATCCTTGAGAACAGTCGCCCGTTGAAATTGTGTTCTATGTGCAGCGTGGCATAGGTGTCGGTCACAAATTCGTAGTAATCGAGTTGTGAAAAAGTGTTGTAGATTGAAAAATAAGACTGATTGCCCGGTACCACGTTCAAAAGCCCCAAAGGCAGATCGCCAAAGGTCTTGCCCGCTTCGACGGTTGTTGTCAATCGGCCAAAACCGCCCACGTTCCACGGTTGAATGTAGGAAAATTGTAATTTGGTATAATCAAAATCGCTATTGAAGAAGTTTTTGTCACCTATGGATACCTGTGCAAACAGACTGGCATAATCGTCGTTGGCATTGCGCCTTTCCACACCAAAACCTGTCATTTTCCTTTTAGGGAAATAGGATAGTGAGAATGCATGTTCGTACTGTTTTATTTCCGATTGAATACCGGAAGGCGCACTATCGTCCACATAATCCAAGCTGAAGGTATCGGACGCTGACCGCAATGTCCTGTAATTGCCACTCAACCGGAATATCGTATTTTTAAAAGGTTCCATTTCAATGGCCACTGATGTAAGGTTGATGCTCGTGAGCTTGTCGTTGGGTGCGGTTGTAAATACGGCAGACGATGCAAGGCTTCGCCCCAACACATCAGTAGAATTGGTAAGGCTGGCCCCAATCTGTTCAACATCGCGCCGGTTGCCAGCAGAAACAATCAATCGGCTTTTCTTGTCCAATAGCCATTTTCCGGACAGTCCATATTTGAATTTATCGTCCTTAAAGCCATATGCCAAGAATCCTTCGAGTCGCCAGAGGTCGTTGGGGCCAAAATAGGTGCGGCCTCCTGTCCGCAAGCGCATACCTTCTACTTGATTGAAGCCGAACGTTGAAAAAATTGGTCCATAATCAAATTTAATACTTGGAAATTCGATATATCCCGAAGCCAGAATACTGCCCAAATTATACAACTGTTTGAACTTTTTGACGGTTTTTAAGGTGTCCAGCATCTTGTAAACGCCTTTTTCGTCTTTGTTAAGGGCTTCCAATCGGTTGGCTTCCCAAAATGTTTCATCCCGATTGTAGACATCAACGTCATAATTATAGACTTCTTCGGAATAAAACTTACTGTCCTTTTTGATATTGAACTCATAATTGTCAAACAAGGTGGTGCGTTTGCCATAAACGCCACGCGAATGCTCTTTTTTGTTAAAGGCAAAATCGGACATCATATAATCGCGCTTTATTAGGAAAATGGAATCGTTGAGCATCTCAAACTCCTGTTCGATGTATATTTCTTTAACCCAGTTGATATTGGCACTTTTTGACGCTTGCATGTTGATTTCCTTGATGGCAAATGTAGAGTCGTTCACCCAAAAATCGCCTTTGAAGGTCAATTCGTTCTTGCGCCGGGGATAGTAGATGATGTTATAGCACCATTTGTTATCGATGAATGCGCTATCGGCCAACTTGTAATTGTAGGTGTTGATGCCGGTAGTGGAAATCGGGCTGACAAAACTTTTGTCAAAGAACTTGAGATAGTTGTCGTAGATGTCATATTCCGGATAAAGGTCGTCCACAAAATCAATGATGATTTGGTTGTTGCTAAAACCGGAATTTTTGTTGCCCTTCAGGACTTCTTTTTCCTTTTTTGTAAGGTTGTCGCCGTAAACTGTACTTACGGCTTCGTTGATAAATAGGGGAAGGTAGGTCTTTCCCGTAACTTTTGAAGTGTCCACTTGGTCAAAAACAAACTCCATGCCCTTGAACAATTTGCTTTTGATGACCGAACTGTCGATGGTGTTGAGATCAAACTCGACTTTTTCGTATTTGTTGTACTGATATTGGTCAAACTTGCGAAGCCCATTTTTTCGCTTGTGCTCCCATATTTTTTTTAGGATCCTTATGGCTGGATTTTCCGATTCCTTTTTGGACTGTTTACCGGTCACTATAACCACTTCGTTGAGTTGCGATGCGGTTTCTTTCAAAACAAATTTCAGCTCGTAATTGACTTTCTTAGCCAACGGCACTTCCAAAGTTTCATACCCCAAAAAAGAGATAATGACAAGATTCCAGGAGTTTGCCGATTCTAAATAGAACCGTCCGTTTTCATCCGTGATGGTACCTTCGGTAGAACCTTTAAAGAATACATTGGCATAAGCAACAGGATAATTGTACTCATCAAAAACGTGACCACTGATTTTGGTCTGCGCCATGGCCGAAAAGATGCCGAGAAATAAGATTGGGGCAAGTAGTTGTAGCTTCATAAGAAAAAAGAAGCGGTCTCAAAACGTTATAACCTTGTATTCAGAATTTATTTCAGAATATTTTAATGTTTTTTACTGTTAAGCAAAGTGAAACCGTTTCCGAAACACGTTCAGGACGATAATGTGCACTTGGCCAAAGTTGGGTTTTGAGACAGCTCCTAATAATAACGTAAAAAAGTCAATAATTATTTGTAAAGTACTTTTTTGACAGCCTTGATGACATCGTCACTGTTCGGTAACCATTCTTCCAGCAATACGGGCGAATAGGGCGCAGGAGTGTCGGCAGTGTTTAGTTTCACGATTGGAGCATCGAGATAATCAAATGCTTCTGATTGAACGATGTACGTGATTTCTGTGGACACGTTGCCAAACGGCCAGGCCTCTTCGAGTACCACCAATCGGTTGGTTTTTTTAACGGATTTAAGAATGGTTTCTTTATCCATTGGACGGACCGTGCGCAGGTCTATGATCTCGCAAGAGATGCCTTCTTTCTCCAAAGTTTCGGCAGCTTTGTATGCTTCCTTGATGATTTTTCCAAAAGAAACAATCGTAACGTCTTTTCCTTCACGCTTTACGTCGGCAACACCAAGTGGGATGGTATATTCGCTTTCCGGCACTTCGCCTTTGTCGCCGTACATCTGTTCGCTTTCCATAAAGATGACGGGGTCGTTGTCCCTGATAGCGGACTTCAAAAGTCCTTTAGCATCATAAGGATTGGAAGGGACGACCACTTTCAGGCCCGGTGTATTGGCATACCAGCTTTCAAAAGCCTGTGAGTGCGTGGCGCCCAATTGGCCTGCAGAAGCCGTGGGCCCGCGGAACACTATGGGACAGCTAAACTGGCCGCCGGACATCTGTCGTATTTTTGCGGCGTTATTGATAATCTGGTCGATACCTACCAACGAAAAGTTGAAAGTCATGAATTCTACGATGGGACGATTTCCCGTCATGGTAGAACCAATGGCAACGCCCGCAAAACCTAATTCGGCAATGGGCGTGTCGATGACACGTTTTGGACCAAATTCGTCCAACATGCCTTTTGATGCCTTGTAGGCACCGTTGTATTCCGCTACTTCTTCGCCCATCAAATAGATGCTTTCGTCACGCCGCATTTCTTCGCTCATGGCTTCGGCTATGGCTTCTCTAAACTGAATTGTTTTCATTTTATGATTTTAATTCGAACAGCAAAAATAAGAATAAAACAAAAATAGTACATCGTATAATAATTTTAAATTTATTATGCGCGCATAGTATATTTTTGAAATAAAAACACTAACTTCGTGTCCTGATAAAAACAGTTGTCATTTTCGCAGTTTTTGGACAGAAAACCACAACAATATTTATAATAATAACCTTTTAAAACGTAAAAAATGAAAATATTGGTATGCATCAGTCATGTGCCTGATACAACTTCAAAAATCAATTTTACCGATAACGACACCAAATTCGATACCAATGGTGTACAGTTTGTCATCAATCCGAATGATGAATTTGGTTTGACCCGCGCCATGTGGTTCAAAGAAAAACAAGGCGCAACGGTCGATGTGGCTAACGTCGGAGGCCCAGAAACAGAGCCAACGCTTCGCAAGGCTTTGGCCATTGGCGCTGATGGTGCTATTAGAGTCAACGCTCCCGCGACCGACGGCTATGCGGTGGCAAAGCAATTGGCAAACGTGGTCAAGGATGGTGGGTACGACTTGGTCATCGCCGGACGCGAATCTATTGACTACAACGGTGGTATGGTGCCCGGAATGTTGGCCGAACTTATTGGGGCTAACTTTGTTACCAATTGCATCAGTCTAGAAGTTGACGGTAACAATGCCAAGGCCGTTAGGGAAATCGACGGTGGGAAAGAAACCGTATCCACAACATTGCCACTGGTCATCGGTGGCCAAAAAGGGTTGGTGGAAGAAAGTGATTTGCGCATCCCAAACATGCGTGGCATCATGATGGCACGCCAAAAACCCTTGAAGGTAATGGAGCCCATCAGTGCCAACGTTGAAACCAGTTCAGTGAAGTTTGAAAAACCAGCTCCCAAAGGTGCGGTAAAACTCGTGTCACCTGACAATCTGGATGAATTGATAGCCCTGCTCCACAACGAAGCCAAGGTCATATAAACCCAAATATCAAGTGCAAATCCCGACAAGTAATGGTCGGATTTTGGAATTTATAATATGAAAATTTAAAAAGTCATGTCAGTTTTAGTATATACAGAATCAGAAAAAGGAAAATTTAAAAAGACAGCGTTAGAAGTCGCTTCATACGCAAAATCAGTTGCGGACCAATTGGGTACCACGGTCACCGCCATCAGTATCAATGCCGATAACACTGCAGAACTTGGCACCTATGGTGTGAGCAAGGTCCTTCAGGTAAAGGACGCAAAGTTGGATACTTTCAACGCAAAAACCTTTGCCAGTGTCATCAAACAAGCTGCCGAAAAAGAAGGATCCAAAGTTGTCGTGTTGAGCCAAACGGCAGATAGTAAATACCTTGCGCCCATATTGGCTGTCAACCTTGATGCGGGCTATGCTTCAAACGTTGTTGAAGCACCTTCAAGCACGTCGCCCTTTACCGTGAAGCGCACAGCTTTTACCAACAAGGCGTTTAACTTCACGAGCATTGGTACCGATGTAAAAATCGTTGGCCTCTCCAACAATTCATTCGGGTTGAAGGAGCATCCGGCCAATGCTGCTGCCGAGGTGTTTTCGCCAATTATTCCCGAAAACGGCGTCCATGTGGATTCGGTTGATATGGCGTCAAACAAAGTTAGCATTGCCGATGCCGAAATCGTGGTTTCCGGAGGACGTGGGCTTAAAGGTCCCGAAAACTGGGGCATGATTGAAGAACTGGCCAATGTGCTCGGTGCCGCCACCGCTTGTTCAAAGCCGGTTTCCGATTTGGGATGGCGGCCTCATAGCGAACACGTAGGTCAGACAGGTAAGCCCGTGGCATCAAACCTGTACATAGCTGTTGGTATTTCCGGAGCCATTCAGCATTTGGCAGGTATTAACGCTTCAAAGGTAAAAGTAGTGATCAATAACGACCCTGAAGCTCCTTTCTTTAAGGCTGCCGACTATGGCGTTGTGGGCGATGCTTTTGAGGTAGTTCCAAAACTCACAGAAAAATTAAAGGAATTTAAGGCTCAAAACGCCTAAAATTTACTAAACTTGTAACACAAAAGGACTGTTTAAATTAAGACGAAATGGTAAAATTTCATTTGCCAGTTGCTAAAGTCCTAATTTAAACAGTTATTTGTGTTTTCCAAATTATGAGTTTAGTTCGATTAAATATAAAAGGTATTTCTTACAGCCAGACGCAAAATGGCGCTTACGCATTGATATTGAATGAAGTAGATGGCGACAGAAAACTCCCCATTGTGATAGGTGCTTTTGAGGCACAATCCATTGCCATTGCTTTGGAAAAAGAAATCCGCCCGCCCAGACCGCTTACGCACGACCTTTTCAAAAACTTTGCAGACCGTTTTGACATAGTGGTAAAACAGGTCATCATCCATAAGCTTGTTGATGGCGTATTCTATTCGAGCTTGATTTGCGAACGCGACAAGATTGAAGAAATCATCGATGCCCGCACCAGTGATGCCATTGCGCTTGCATTGCGATTTCGCGCTCCTATTTTTACTTATAAAAACATCCTTGACAAGGCAGGTATTTACCTTAAAGTAAACCCCAAAAGAGAGGACGAGACCAGTGATAGCATCCTTATGGACGAAATGGTCGCTGAAGAACTTGAGTCAGTTTTTGGGGAAACTTACAAAGACAAGAGCATGGAAGAATTGCGCCAGTTGCTCGATGAGGCCGTCGCCAATGAAGACTATGAAGCGGCCGCGAAGATAAGGGATGAGATTTCCAAACGATAATTAACCAATCAGTCCATTGATATGAGGAACTTATTATTGGCGTTTACAGCCATAGTTTTTGGGATAGTTATGATGCAATCCCAATCCATAGAAAAAACTTGGCAGGCAGAAACCGTCAAAACCCTTGAAGGCTCCAGTCGTTTTAATGTAAACAATACGGACACGCTCCAATTGAGCAATGGGGAATTTTCCTTTTACCTCAACGCAGCGGACAGTGTTGCCAGAACTGGAAATTATTTGGTACAGAACAACCTCTTTGTGCTTTTTTATGATAACCCAACCAATAAAGTTGAACGCTTTATAATAAGTGATCTTACCGATTCTACCTTGGTGTTTGCTGATAAAGAGTTGACATATACTTTTAGATCGTATGACCAAAAAGTAGAAGCAGAGACACCGATACCTATGGATGCCATTGTGCCGAGCCAAGGGTTTTCGATGGGAAGTTTGGCTAGGGGCGCGATAGGGATGGTCGTATTATTGTTGCTGTCCTATTTATTGAGTTCCAACCGGCGCGCCATCAACTGGAAGACCATTGGATTTGGGCTTGCCGCCCAAGTGTTATTGGCCATTGGCGTCTTGAAAGTGCCATTTGTGCAAGCCGTGTTTGAGACAGTCGGTAAAATGTTTGTCAAAGTTTTGGAATTTACCCAAGCTGGAAGCGCGTTCCTTCTGGGCGGAATGATGGATGTCAATAGTTTTGGGTTCATTTTTCTGTTTCAGGTTTTGCCTACCATTATTTTCTTTTCTGCATTGACTTCGTTACTTTTCTATTTGGGCGTTATACAAAAAGTCGTTTCGGCAATGGCATGGGTGCTTACAAAATTGTTGGGTATTTCCGGAGCAGAAAGTTTGAGTGTTGCCGGGAACATATTTTTGGGGCAAACAGAAGCACCATTGATGATAAAGGCCTACCTTGAAAAAATGACCAAATCGGAAATTTTATTAGTAATGATTGGCGGCATGGCTACCGTTGCTGGAGGTGTTTTGGCTGCTTATATCGGATTTTTGGGAGGTGAGGATGAAGCCTTGAAACTGTTTTATGCCAAACATTTGCTAACGGCTTCCGTGATGGCTGCTCCCGGAGCGATAGTCATTTCAAAAATGTTGTACCCGCAGCAGCAAGCCATAGACTCAAACATACAGGTCACGCAAGAGAACATTGGTTCCAATATATTGGATGCTATTGCAAACGGAACTACCGAAGGACTGAAATTAGCAGCCAATGTCGGGGCGATGCTTTTGGTGTTTATCGCATTCATAGCCATGATCAATTATGGATTCGGAAAAATAGGGAGTTTTACTGGGTTGAATACTTGGATCGCTGCCCATACACCATACGCGGCGTTGTCATTAGAGTTTGTTCTTGGTTATATTTTTTCGCCATTGATGTGGTTGATAGGTGTTGCCAAAGAAGATATGGCGCTTATGGGGCAATTGCTCGGTGTCAAATTGGCAGCAAGCGAATTTGTGGGCTACATCCAATTGGCAGAGCTCAAAAATATTGCCAATGTTACGCATTTGAAGTTTGAAAAATCCATTATAATGGCTACTTATATGCTCTGTGGTTTTGCAAATTTTGCCTCTATTGGTATCCAGATAGGCGGTATAGGGTCTTTGGCGCCAGGGCAACGTAAAACCCTATCCGAGTTTGGCATCAAAGCCCTGATAGGAGGTACAGTTGCATCGCTATTGTCAGCTACAATTGCCGGGATGATTATTGGATAGTACGATTTCTTCAAATTTGTCTAATGTCTGTCCGGTAACGGTCTTGCAAGATATTTTGTAAAAGTTAATAACTTTTGATATAAATAAAGGGCGAAATTTATTCGATTTCGCCCTTTTTTCTATTTTTATTTTTTGAAAAAATAAGTTTAATTAAATGAGATTCCCGCTTTTTTTGGGAAGAAAACATGAAACAATACCACGACCTTGTAAAGCATGTATTGGAGAACGGTCACCAAAAGGGCGATCGTACCGGTACCGGTACAAAAAGCGTATTCGGCTATCAGATGCGTTTTGATTTGAGTGAAGGCTTTCCTATGGTTACTACCAAAAAATTGCACCTTAAGTCTATTGTGTATGAACTGTTATGGTTTTTGAAGGGCGATACCAATATCAACTACCTGACCGAAAACGGTGTCCGTATCTGGAACGAGTGGGCCGATGAAAACGGCGATTTGGGCCCTGTTTATGGCCACCAATGGCGCAACTGGAACAGCGACGGCATCGATCAGATAAAGGAAGTCATCGAAACCCTTAAGCAAAATCCAAACAGTCGCCGCATGCTGGTGTCTGCTTGGAATCCGTCGGTATTGCCCGATACTTCAAAATCATTTGAAGAGAATGTGGCCAACGGAAAGGCGGCCTTGCCTCCTTGCCATGCCTTTTTCCAGTTTTATGTAGCTGAAGGCAAACTATCGTGCCAACTCTATCAGCGTAGTGCCGATATTTTTCTCGGTGTGCCTTTCAACATTGCGTCGTATGCCTTATTGACCATGATGATGTCGCAGGTTTGTGGTTATGAGGTGGGCGAGTTTATCCACACCTTTGGCGATGCCCACATTTATAACAACCACATGGAGCAGTTGGAATTGCAGTTGTCACGAACGCCAAGACCGTTACCGAAAATGGTGCTCAACCCAGAGATTAGGAACATTTTCGATTTTAAATTTGAAGATTTTACCTTGGTCGAATACGATCCGTACCCGCATATCAAAGGTGCAGTGGCGGTATAAAAGAGGCTGTCCCATGGCATTTTGAGTGCAGTGGGCGATGTCGAGAAATCTTTATGAATAATATAAAAGGATAACCTTGATCACAAAAGATTCCGCAACGTTTCTGCCGCAAAAGATACTTTTAGAATGACGTGAGACAGCCTTTTGGCTGTTTGGTTATTGGGTTTAGACGTTCAATACGCCGTTTTCTGTACCAAATTCGTTCCATTTGTATGAATCGGCCTGTTCATCGTTCACGAAAGTGCCATCCACCAAATATCTGAATTCGTAAGAATTGTCTTTTTCCAAATCAACGGTTCCCCTAAAGTTTCCATTTTTCATTTTCTTAAGCTCAAGGGCTTTTTTCTCGTTCCATTCGTTGAAGGTGCCAACAACTTTCACTTTTTTAGCTTCTTCGGCAGGTACCGAAAAAGTCACTTTGCATATTGGCTTGCTCTTCAAGTATTGTTTTGTGATTGCCATAATTCAAAAGGTGTTAAATTTTCGGCAAAATTATAAAACATTCTTTGATCCACAAGCAATTGGATGTCTGCGGGACGATAATTGCCATTTTCTTAATTCTGGGACACAGATTGTTTAAAATTCTAAAAAAAACCAACATACGTTTAAGGTATTCACAAGAATAAAAACAATTATTTGAACTTGATTTTCAATCATTTCATATCTAAAACGTTTGCGATTTGCATGCTGCTCCCCGAAGTCGGCGCATTACCTGTTTCTGGCAATAAAGGTTGGGCTCCAAATCTTATGATGGTTGGTGTTGAATTGGTTCTTTGTGCGCTATCTTAAAAAGGAAAATAACCCTATTTTATAGATCAGACCGAATAACTCAATTTCGCAATTCTCAATTTACATATTCAACCAAGTTTTTGCCGTGTATCAAATAAAAAATTAGTTTAACTTTACACTCAAATACCCGCAAGATATGTTCGGAACAAAGAAACCCACGCCCCAGATAGATAAAGAGCAACTTGAACTGATAGAGAGTGCCCAAAAACGTGTGCGGCAAAAAAAAAGACTCTACCAGCACTTTATCCTTTTTTTGATTGGCGCCGTTTTTTTGATTATCCTCAATGTGGCCATTGGAGTAGGAGAAGGCGTCACATTGTTTCAAAGACCCTGGTTTGTATATGCCATCCTTGCTTGGCTTTTTCTGTTCGTATATCATTTCTTCAATGTTTTTATTACCCATCGATTTATGGGAAAAGACTGGGAGCAGAAGCAATTGGACAAGTTGGTGGCCAAGCAGAAAGCCCGAATTGCAGAGCTTGAAACAACGGTTCGGTCGCAAAATCCGATTGAAGAAGAGCAACTCTCTGACGAGAAAAAAAAAATCCAATAATTAACGGGCTAACACTTATTGTCGCTGCCGGTGAGAACGACGCCATTGGCAAGAACGGTGCGCTGATATGGCATTTGAGCGACGACCTCAAACGTTTTAAAGCCCTTACTTCGGGACATTGCATCATCATGGGGCGGAAAACTTTTGAGAGCTTCCCCAAGCCGTTGCCTAACAGAAAGCACATTGTCATTACCCGCCAACAGGAATTTGTGGTACCCGAAGGTGTCGTGGTGGTTAACAATCTCGAGGCTGCATTTTTTGAAGCAAAGGACGACCCGAGGCCTTTTGTGATTGGTGGCGGCGAAATCTACAAACAAGCGATGCCTTTTGCAGAAACCATTGAGCTTACCCGTGTGCATGAATCCTTTGATGGCGATGCTTTTTTTCCAAAAATTGATCCCGCCATCTGGAAAATATCACAAAACGATTACCATCCCAAAGACGAGGCGCATCCATATACATTTTCGTTTTTGAGGTATGTGAGGAAGTGAGGTTTTGATTTTTCAGAGATTATTTGTGTATATTGGTGGATGTTTGGACAATGCCATTGATGTCCGATAAAAAATGGTATCGCCCCTAACGCATGTTAAGTTTTTGCTGAACCATTTACTTTTGATGAAATATGATTATCAGCTGATTATATCTATAAGTCAACAACGAATATAACTTTTTAAACCCCAATAATTTCGCTATCTTTAGACAACAGTGGCTTCCAACAACAAAATCCGAAAACTCATGAAATATTTAGCAATAGCACTATTAACTTTGGTATCCTGTAAAAACCCTATGGAAAACAAGCCCGAACCCAAAACCGTAGAAGAAATCCATCGTCAGGCTATATTTGTGGACACTCATAACGATATTTTGCTACATACAATGCTAAAAGGATATTTGATAGACGACGACCTGTCGGGCAAAACCCAGAGCGATTTGGACAGGATGCAACAGGGTGGCTTGGACGTGCAGTTTTTTTCGGTATGGAGTGATGGAGAGCAAATAAACCCATATGAATTTGCCAATAAAGAAATAGACAGTTTGGATGCCGTCATTAGGAGAAACCCAGACAAAATCGTCAAGGTTGCAAACTCTGAAGAATTGCTAAATGCCGTAAACCAGAACAAATTGGCAGCTTTAATAGGTGTGGAAGGTGGGCACCACATTGAAGATGACCTCAACAAAATTGAAGCGCTGTACAAACGGGGGGTGCGTTACATCTCGCTCACTTGGAACAATTCCACACAATGGGCAACAAGTGCAGCCGATGAAACTAAAGAAAATGGTGCGACCAATTCAGAAGGAAAAAAAGGCCTTACCGAATTTGGAAAACAAATTGTACAAAAAATGAACCAACTGGGTGTCATTGTTGATGTTTCACATGCTGGAGAACAAACCTTTTGGGATGTGGTTGCCAGTACCAAAAAGCCGATCATTGCGTCTCACAGCTCTGTTTACAGCATCTGTCCGCATCCGAGAAATCTAAAAGACGACCAGATAAAAGCCATTGCCAAAAACGGCGGCGTTGTGCAGATCAATTTCAATTCCGGATTTATAGACCCGACCGTTGCAAAAAGAGAGGCTGCATTTGTCGAAAAATACCAGCATGAAATAGATTCCCTCGAACTTTCGGGTCTAAACCCGCACCAGGCAGAGGAAACAATCTATACAAAATACCATCAAGAGGCAGAAACGTTAAAAGCCGATTTTGAACTTCTTATTGACCATATTGAATATATCATAAAACTTGTAGGGGTCGATTATGTTGGCATAGGCTCCGATTTTGACGGTATTTTTTTACCGCCAAAACGACTTGACGACGTCACTAAATATCCTTTGATCACAAAGGCATTGGTCGAAAGAGGCTACGATGAAATCGAAATTTCAAAAATTCTTGGCGGAAATATGTTAAGGGTTTTAAAAGCAAATGAATAATAAACCAATAGGTGTTCATGGCGCCCGAAACGTATCAAAGAATATTGGCAAGGAGTTTCGTAATATAGCAGGAGATGTTGCGTGCCATGCGTGCAACTGGCTGCTAAATCAACATACTGATGATATTTCCGTTTCTGCCATTGCTGCAAAATGCATATCCCATAAAAATTTCCCTAATTTTGCCACATGGTAAAAGACATTCAGCTACGCACTACATTGCATGAAGAAAGCCGTGGCGGTATATTGGTTCAAAAATCGGCAGAATATCTGGGTATAAATCCCGATACCATTACGGGCGTAAAAGTCTTGCGCAAATCCATTGATTCCCGCAAAGCAACCATATATATCAATTATAAAGTCACGGTGTTTGTCAACGAACCCATGCCAGAAGACACTGCTTACATTTTTGATTATAAAGATGTTTCAAATGCCAAACCCGTCCATATCGTTGGCTTTGGTCCCGCAGGAATGTACGCCGCCCTTCGCTGTATCGAACTCGGTTTTAAGCCTATTGTTCTTGAGCGGGGCAAAAACGTTCAGGACAGAAGACGCGATTTGAGAGCCATTAATCAGGAGCATTATGTGAATGAAGATTCCAATTACTGTTTTGGCGAGGGCGGTGCCGGCACTTATAGCGATGGCAAACTCTACACCCGAAGTTTAAAGCGAGGCGATGTGCGCCGCATCTTTGAAAACCTCGTGTACCACGGTGCTACCAGCCAGATTTTGGTGGATGCACATCCGCACATCGGAACCAATAAATTGCCAAAAGTCGTTCAAAATATCCGTGAAACCATTTTAAAATACGGCGGCGAAATCCATTTTGAAACCCGCGTTACCGATTTTACCATCAACAACAACCGTATCATTGCCATACATTTGCAGAACGGCAAGGAACTACCGGTACAACGTGTTATTCTGGCAACAGGACATTCCGCCCGCGATATTTTTTATCTGCTACACAACAAAAACATCCAACTGCAAGCCAAATCGTTTGCCATGGGCGTACGTGTAGAACATCCGCAATATATTATTGACAGCATTCAGTACCATTGTTCCGGCGAACGTCACGAACTATTGCCGGCAGCATCGTACAGCCTGGTGCAACAAGTTAACCAACGCGGCGTGTATTCGTTTTGCATGTGCCCAGGTGGGTTTATCGTGCCAGCCGCAACCGCAAACGGTGAAGTGGTCGTCAATGGTATGTCGCCATCCAAGCGCAACAATACGTTTGCCAACTCGGGGATTGTCGTCGAGATCAATGCAGACAAAGACTTGTACAAATACGAACATTTTGGTCCGTTCAAAGGTTTGGAGTACCAAAAAGATTTGGAAAAACTCGCCTTTACGTCTGGAGGACGAAGCCAAGCGGCACCAGCACAACGACTTACTGATTTTGTAGAAGGAAGGCTTTCGCCAACCCTCAACGGGTGTTCATATCAACCTGGGTTAAAATCCGCACCATTGCACTCTTTGTTGCCAAAACAAATTGGCAGCCGTTTGCGTAGTGGACTTAAAGCCTTCGGCCAAAAAATGCACGGCTATTACACCCACGAAGCCAACGTAGTAGGTGTCGAATCACGCACCTCCTCGCCGGTCAACATCCCGAGGAACGAGCAATTGGAACATCCGCAAATCAAAGGATTGTTCCCTTGCGGCGAAGGTGGTGGTTATGCAGGCGGCATCGTTTCGGCGGCAATGGACGGAGAGCGTTGTGCCGAAGCGGCGGTAGTAGGCTTGTAATCATTGATTTAAATATTTTTTTGGGCGTTTCTTTCCTCCGTAAACTCCGGAAAGCCGGGCTATTCGTTACAAATCCTCGCGCCTGCGTCGCTCCGGGTTTTCCACTTCTATCCCTAACGCGGGTTTCGGTTGCTTTTTGGAAATACAGCCAATTTTCCAAATTTTGAAAAATTAATTTTCTACCCTAGTGGTTCTGTACCTTTGCAGGCATTTAAATTTTATCCTTATTTTTGCACTTCAAATTTATTACTTGATGAACGCATACATATTCCCCGGTCAAGGTTCGCAGTTTATAGGCATGGGTCTCGACCTATACGAACAATCGCATTTGGCCAAAGAACTCTTCGAAAAGGCCAACTCCATTCTCGGATTTCCCATAACCGATATCATGTTCAGCGGCACTGCCGATGACCTCAAAGAAACCAAAGTCACGCAGCCCGCCATATTTATCCATTCGGTAATATTGGCAAAAGTCCTTGGCGAAAGCTTTAAACCGGATATGGTGGCAGGACATTCGCTCGGTGAGTTTTCGGCACTGGTTGCCAATGGCACTTTGACCTACGAAGACGGGTTGAAGCTTGTGTCGCAACGTGCCATCGCCATGCAAAAAGCCTGTGAAATGCAGCCTAGCACTATGGCGGCCATCCTTGGTCTCGATGATGCTACGGTAGAGCGGGAATGTGCAGAAACCCCCGGCGTGGTGGTGGCCGCAAACTACAATTGTCCCGGTCAGGTCGTGATTTCGGGAGAGATCGATGCCGTGAACCATGCCTGCGAGGCTTTGAAATTTGCCGGTGCCAAGCGAGCCATGGTGCTTCCTGTCCGTGGTGCATTCCATTCGCCTTTAATGGAACCCGCTCGAGAAGAATTGGCCATCGCCATAGAAAATACGGTGTTCAGTGAGCCAAAATGCCCGATCTATCAAAACGTCACGGCAAGTGCTGTACGTGATGCGGCAAGCATAAAATCCAATTTGATTATTCAACTCACCGCGCCAGTGAAATGGACGCAATCCGTACAACAGATGATTGCCGACGGCGCCTCCATGTTTACCGAAGTAGGTCCGGGCAATGTGTTACAGGGATTGGTAAAAAAAATCAATAGGGAAGCACAAACGGCAGCCGCAACTTTAGAATCTAACGCATAGTTTAATGAAACTTACACGAACGCTTCGCATCATCCTATTGATTGCTGCCAACATTGCCGTTGACCAAATTTCAAAAATCATCGTCAGGGCAGAGGTTGCCAAAAATGAAATCATCCCGGTCATAGGCGAAAAATTCATCATGACCAATGTTGAAAACAAAGGTGCCTTTCTTGGTATGGGAAGCAATTTGAGCGATACCTCAAGGTTGATTTTCCTTTTGCTGTTGCCCATACTTGTCCTTGGTTATGTTATTTATTACATACTTAAAAACAAAACATTGGACAGATTGAGCCTTATCGCTTTTTGCTGTATCATCGGTGGTGGTATTGCCAATGTTTATGATAGGATCGTGTATGGCTCCGTAACCGATTTTTTTCATATCGACTTGGGAGGTGTCTTTAAGACCGGAATCTTTAATGTGGCCGATATGTCGGTGTCCTTTGGGATGATTCTGCTCTTGGTGGCGAGTTTTCGCGCCAACAAAAAGTAAAAATAAACAACCTGGCAGAGAGATAGTTTTCCGATTATTTTGAACACAGCAAAGAATGCGCGGCTAATCACGAATTTTTATCTGTGTAAAATTTGAGGCAAACCAAATTTTCAGCATCAAAAGTGGATGCAAGCCTCAACGACCTTATCCTATATTCCTTATTTTCCGTTCCCATTTCCAGGCTGAATCCATCGCATCATCGAGGGTCAAGCTTGCTTTCCAGCCAAGCACTTCGTTAGCTTTGGTAGTGTCGGCATAGGCTTGGATGACATCGCCCTCACGGCGTGGTGCAAATTTGTACGGAAGCGATTTGCCTGACACGCGTTCAAAAGCTTGGATTGCTTCCAAAACAGAACTTCCTTTTCCGGTTCCTAAATTGAATATTTCAAAATTGGATACATTTTTGCCATCCAGCAATCGCTCCAATGCCACGACATGGGCTTTTGCCAAATCCACCACATGGATGTAATCCCTGATGCAGGTTCCGTCCGGCGTAGGGTAATCATTCCCGAAAACAGAAAGTTCTTTACGGAGTTTGGCAGCGGTCTGCGTGATAAACGGTACAAGGTTTTGTGGGACACCAATGGGCAGTTCGCCGATTTTGGCACTTGCATGCGCCCCGATGGGGTTAAAATACCGCAACGCAATGGTATTGAGATGCGAATACGCCCTGCAAGTATCCCGAATGATTTCTTCACCGATTTGTTTGGTATTGCCATAAGGCGATTCGGCGGGTTTTATCGGTGCGCTTTCGGTAATGGGCATGGTATCGGCCTGGCCATAGACCGTACATGACGAACTGAAAATAAAATTTGAAACATCCAATTTTAACACTGACTTGAGCATGTATATCAAGGTGTTGAGATTGTTTTCGTAGTACAACAACGGTTTTTCGACACTTTCACCAACGGCTTTGCTTGCAGCAAAATGGATGACGCCCATAATGTCGCCGTGTTTTTCAAAAAACGCTTCTACGTCGGTTTTTTCCTTTAAATCTATCTTTTCAAACAAAGGTGCTTTTCCGGTTATGGCCGTAATGCCATCCAGAACATTGATTGAAGAATTGGACAAGTCATCGATGATGACCACTTCAAAGCCTCTTTGTTGCAATTCAACAACGGTGTGAGAACCGATAAAACCTAATCCTCCTGTAACGAGTACTTTTTTCATTTATGAATTTGAATTTATAAAATTGATAACCGTGGTTGAGATGAATGCGATTTGTTCATCGTCAAGTTCCGTGTGCATTGGAAGTGAGATGACTTCTTTGACCAATTGGTTGGTTACATTAAAATCGTCTTCACGGTATCTCGAATCTTTATAGGCTTTTTGAAGATGAAGCGGAATAGGGTAATAAACACCACAGGGAATCCCTTTTTCGCCCAAATGTTTTACCAAAGCATCCCTATCTGCATTTTTGATTTTTAAGGTATATTGATGGAATACATGGTTGTCTTGGCCACCTTTGCGATAAGGTGTGACGATGTTTTTGTGGTCCTCAAAAGCTTTGTCATAAGCATTTGCGGCCTTGATTCGGGCTTCGTTATAGGCGTCGAGGTGTGGTAGTTTGGCATCGAGTACTGCCGCCTGTATGGAGTCCAAACGGGAGTTTACACCTACTACATCGTGATGGTAGCGTTCGTACATACCGTGGTTCACGATACCTCTTATATAATGTGCCAATGCATCATCATTGGTAAAAATAGCACCACCATCACCGTAGCATCCCAAATTTTTACTTGGGAAAAAGGACGTTGAAGCCACGTGGCCTATGGTGCCTACCTTTGCTTTGCGCCCATCGGAATAGGTGTAGGTGGCGCCAATAGCTTGTGCGTTGTCCTCAATCACATACAGGTTGTGCGTTTTGGCTATCTCCATAATCGACTCCATATCAGCGCACTGACCAAAAAGATGTACGGGTACGATAGCCTTTGTTTTGGGCGTGATGGCTTTTTTGATAGCTTCCACATCAATGTTGAACGTATCGGGATCGACATCGACCAACACCGGTGTGAGCTGCAACAGTGCAATGACTTCCACGGTAGCGGCAAAAGTAAAATCGGCCGTGATGACCTCGTCGCCAGGCTTTAAGTTCAATCCCATCATGGCAATTTGCAAGGCGTCTGTACCATTGGCGCAAGGGATAACGTGTTTGACACCGAGGTACTGTTCGAGATTTTTTTGAAATTCGTGAACCTTTGGCCCGTTGATGTAGGTGTTGGTGTCCAGAACTTCGGCTATGGAAGTGTCCACCACACTTTTTATTTTGGCATACTGACCTTTGAGGTCCACCATTTGTATTTTGTTCATCGGAAAATTGAAGTATTGATTGTGTGAAATGTATTGGCTAAAATACAAAAATGTATGGGTACAACCAATCGATTTGTGCCAAATGTGTATTTTAGCAAAAAACAGGAACTCTTGCGCTTTTTATATACCATCGGAATCTCAATTGCAGCGCTATTGCTGAAAATTTTGGCGTTATTCGATCACAAAATACGTTTGGGCGTGCAGGGGCGAAAGGCAACTTTTCCAAATATACAAAAAGCCATTCACCCCGATGACCGAACGCTTTGGTTCCACTGTGCCTCGCTTGGGGAATTTGAACAGGGACTTCCGGTATTTAAGGCCTTGCGAAAACTATGCCCAAACCATAAGATTGTCCTCACTTTTTTCTCGCCTTCGGGGTACGAGATCCGCAAGAACACTGATGTTGCCGATGTAGTGGCATACCTTTCTATGGATACAATCTCCAATGCCAAACGCTTTTTGGACATCGTTCACCCCGACCTGACCGTTTTTGTAAAGTATGACATCTGGCCGAATTATCTTTTGGAACTCAAAAAACAAAACAGAAACGCCATTCTTATCTCCGCTTTGTTCAGCGATAGTCAACCATATTTTAAATGGTACGGCAGCTTGATGCGAAGGGCTCTTGCGGCATTCCGACATATTTTTGTTCAGGATGAAGCATCGCAACAGCTCTTGGAAAGTATTGGTTTAAGCGATACCTCCATTTCTGGCGACACAAGATATGACAGGGTCTTTGACCAGTTGAGCCAAGATAATTCCCTTCCTTTTATGGGCGATTTTAAACAAGGCCATGTGTGTGTTGTCATAGGGAGTTCTTGGCCAGAAGATGAAACATTGCTGGTCCACTTTATCAATAACAATTTGGACAACGGTGTTAAATACGTCTTTGCACCGCACAACATAAGGCCAGAGCTCATCAATAATTTACGGTCCAAAATAAAAGCAAAGTCGGTAATCTACTCGGAGATGGATGGCAAGGATTTATCGGGTTTTTCGGTATTTATCATAGATACCATTGGTCTTTTGTCAAAAATATATAGTTATGCCGATATTGCCTATGTAGGTGGTGCCATGGGCCACACCGGTTTGCACAATATTCTCGAGCCTGCCGTTTTTGGCGTGCCCATTGTCATAGGCAAAAACCACAAGAAATTCCCTGAAGCCCAAAAGATGATTAACCAAGCCGGGGTGCAAAGTGTCACGGGTCAGGAAGATCTCGACAAAACATTGTCGGCACTTATTGCATCGTTGGAATTGAGGCAGAAATTGGGGCGACAAAATGGGTCATTTATTGAAAAAAACAAAGGAGCCTTAATCCAGATCATCCAAATCATACGTATATACTTATAAAATTTTTTGATGCGTTTTTAATAATGCACAGATTGTCTTCAAATATTTAACATTAACAAACACTAAACCATTTACAATGAAAAATCTATTTTTAAGTTTGGCTCTTTTTCTTTCACTTTCGTTAACTTTCACATCGTGCAGGGAAACCAATAAGGCCAATGAGGCCGAAGAAGTATTGCAAGATGCCGGTAATACTCTTGAAGAAACTGCTGACAAAGCTACAGAAGCTGCACAAAATGCAGTTGGCGAAGTTGGAGAAGCCATAGACAACGTCGGCGATGCCATAGACAACGCTGCACAAAACGCTAAAGAAAAAACTGAAGGTGTCATTGACAAAGCTGGTGAGGCTATTGACAACGTCAAAGAAAACCTCAAAGATGCCGGAGATTCTATTGACAAAGCAGCAAAAGACCTTACCGGTGGAAACTAAATTAGCCTTGAAATTTTAAATTATAAAGCCTCCTCATCGGGGGCTTTTTATATATAGTTTAACAATTTGCCGCGACGAAGTTTCCATATTTAATTTGTATTTTGCAATCATAATTAATTAACGCTGTTTATTTATGAAAAACCAACTAAAAACTGCAATATTCGCCTTCGTTTTGGGCGTATTTGCCCTTAATGCCCAAACCAAGAACCCTATTGTTGACAATATTGTCAAAGAAGCAACCGAAAACTCCCAACTGGAGCCATTGGCGCACGAGTTACTCGATGTTATCGGTCCACGATTAGTGGGTACGCCACAAATGAAACGTGCACACGATTGGGCTGTAGCAAAGTATAAATCATGGGGTATCGAAGCCAAAAACGAACAATGGGGCGAATGGAAAGGCTGGGAACGTGGCGTTACACATATAGATATGGTTTCTCCAAGGGTACAGACCTTGGCCGGTACACAACTCGCCTGGAATCCCAGTACCGGACCCAAAGGGGTTACGGCTGAAGTTGTCATCTTGCCTACCGTAAAAGATTCAATGGACTTTCAAAACTGGCTAAAGAGCGTAAAAGGGAAATTTGTCATGACTTCCGAAAACCAAATCACAGGTCGCCCCGATTACAATTGGGAAGAGTTTGCCACCGAAGAATCCTTTGAAAAAATGAAAAAACACCGTGATTCACTCTCAAATGTTTTTAGGGAAAACATGAAACGTACCGGTTACACCGCACGAAACATCCACGAAGCTTTAGAAAAAGCAGGTGCCGCTGGTATCGTTACGTCGTATTGGTCCAAAGGTTTTGGTGCCAACAAGATTTTCTCTGCACGAACCAAAAAAATCCCAACTATCGATTTGCAACTTGAAGACTATGGGATGCTTTACCGCCTTGCGCAGTACGGCAGTAAGCCCGTAATCAAGGTTGTAGCAGAATCAAAAGACTTGGGCGTTGCCCAAACCTTTAACACCATTGCCGAAATAAAAGGCAGTGAAAAGCCGGAAGAGTACGTTATCCTTTCTGCACATTTTGACTCGTGGGATGGAGGTACCGGAGCAACCGACAATGGTACTGGTACATTGGTAATGATGGAAGCCATGCGCCTATTGAAAAAAATGTACCCCAACCCAAAACGTACCATCATTGCGGGGCATTGGGGCAGTGAAGAACAGGGACTGAACGGTTCTCGTGCCTTTGTGGAAGACCACCCCCAAATCATTGAAAATATCCAAGCGGTTTTTAACCAAGATAACGGTACGGGACGCGCCGTCGATTTGTCGGGTGCCGGATTTTTACATTCGTACGAGTACCTGACGCGTTGGTTGGGGGCCGTTCCAGAAAACATCAAGAAGCATATTAAAACCGATTTTCCCGGTTCGCCCAGTGGAGGCGGGTCAGACAATGCGTCGTTCATCGCTGTGGGAGCGCCAGCCTTTAATTTGAGTTCATTGAGCTGGTCTTATGGCAATTATACTTGGCACACAAATCTGGATACTTACGACAAGATTGTGTTTGATGATGTTAGAAGCAATGCCATCCTTGCCGCTATCCTTACCTATATGGCTTGTGAGGACAATACAAAAACACCACGCGATAAGAGTGTGCTTCCCATTAACCCAAGAACGGGCGAGCAGCGTGCTTGGCCCAGCCACCGCTCTCCCCAGCGCAAAGGCGGTTTGGATTGACGGTAATATAGAAAATGAAAAGCCTCCTTCATGTTTTTGTGAAGGAGGCTTTTTATTTTAATTGAGTATCTGCTTATTGAATTGATTTGGTTTTTAGAACTATAGACCAAAAGCGTTCTTCACTTTGTCCACATAGTCCAGTTTTTCCCATGTAAAAAGTTCAACTTCTACAGATATATCCATACCGTTGGGCTGTGAGAAAGTTTTGGTTACGGTCTCATTTTTCCTGCCCATGTGTCCGTAAGCAGCCGTTTCGCTGTACATCGGTTGGCGAAGGTTTAGCCGCTTTTCAATGGCCGCAGGTCGCATATCAAAAATCTGTGATACCTTTTCGGCGATTTCGCCGTCTGTCAGGTTAAAAGGGCACGTGCCATAAGTGTTTACATAGATACCCATGGGCTCCACCACACCAATGGCATAGCTTACCTGTACCAAAACCTCATCACACAGTCCTGCAGCCACAAGGTTCTTTGCAATATGTCGCGTGGCATAAGCCGCACTTCGGTCCACCTTGCTGGGATCTTTACCGGAAAAAGCACCACCTCCGTGTGCGCCCTTACCGCCGTAAGTGTCCACAATGATTTTGCGTCCGGTAAGTCCGGTATCACCGTGCGGGCCGCCAATCACAAATTTTCCTGTTGGGTTGATATGGTACGTGATATCGTCATTAAACAAGTGCTGTATATGTCCAGGGAGTTTGGACTTTACTCTTGGTATCAGTATTTCCACGATATCCTTACGGATTTTTGCCAGCATGGCATCGTCATTGTCAAACTCGTCGTGTTGTGTTGATACCACAATGGCGTCGATGCGCTGTGGCACATTGTCGTCGCTATATTCGATTGTCACTTGGCTTTTAGAGTCCGGACGCAGATAAGTAATGTCTTTGTTTTCCCTGCGCAAAGCAGCAAGTTCTATCAAGATGCGGTGCGATAGGTCAAGAGCAAGAGGCATTAGGTTTTCGGTTTCGCGAGTAGCATAACCGAACATCATACCTTGGTCACCTGCGCCCTGTTCTTCCTTGTTGGCACGATCCACGCCACGGTTGATGTCTTCTGACTGTTCGTGAATGGCAGAAAGCACACCGCAAGAATTGCCGTCAAACATGTATTCGCTTTTGGTATAGCCAATCTTATTGATGGTGTCCCTTGCAATTTTTTGGACGTCGAGGTAGGTGTTCGATTTTACTTCTCCGGCGAGAACCACTTGTCCCGTCGTGACGAGGGTTTCGCAGGCCACTTTTGATTCTTTGTCAAATGCCAAAAAGTTGTCGATTAGGGCATCACTGATTTGGTCAGCCACTTTGTCCGGGTGTCCTTCAGACACACTTTCAGATGTAAATAAATACGCCATAATAGTTTTAAATAGGTAACCGGAAGTGATTTGACGGTTTGCGTCGAAGGAAGTTTGCACTGCCTTTAGCATTTTTTAATGAGGTTGCAATCAGTCAAATCTTTCCTCCGAAAATTTCTTCGGCAAAAGTATAAAAATAAAATGGATGGCAAATTTTTTTTGTTTTTTTTGGATTTAATTTGGAATTGTAAATTTTGTGTTGCAATATTTGCACTCAATAAAGTTCAAAAAACTTACTGAAGTGTTATCAAGAAAGGTGGAGGGATTAGACCCGGTGAAGCCTTAGCAACCCTCGTCATGCGAGAAGGTGCTAAATTCTACTTAAAGACTCGATTCATTTATCGACGATTTGGATAGATAACAACACGTTGATTTTCTTTCAGGATTAACGTTATTTTCTTTTTAACATTTTTCTATTAAGTCCGCCCAAAAGGCGTATTTGGCTTTTGTTTTAATCTATTTATTAACTCAAAAAAATTAGAAAAATGAGTGCAACAAAAATCATCCATTCCATTCCGAGCGACCCGCTCACTGGAGCAATTTCGGTACCAGTTTACCAAACATCGACCTTTATCCAAGAGGCGCCCGGCGTCAATAAGGGTTTTGATTATGCCAGAACCAACAACCCCACACGAAAAGTGCTCGAAGACGTGGTAGCCAATCTTGAAGGCGGCCATTCGGGCTTTGCCTTTGCCACAGGTTTGGCGGCTATTGATGCCGTACTGAAACTGTTGTCTGCAGGAGATGAGATTATCGCTGTGGATGACATCTATGGTGGTGCTTACCGATTGTTTACCCATGTTTATGAAAAATTGGGTATCAAAGTGCACTATGTCGATTCGACAGATGCCAGCAACGTGGCCAACAAAATCAGCAGCAAGACCAAGTTCGTCTGGATTGAATCTCCCACGAACCCCACACTAAAGGTATCCGACATCCAAACCATCAGTATCATTGCCAAAAGTGTTGGTGCTTTGTTGGTTGTCGATAACACCTTTGCTAGCCCAATTGCCCAAAAGCCCATTGCCTTGGGTGCCGATATCGTCATCCACAGTGGTACGAAGTACATTGGTGGGCATTCTGATTTGGTGGCAGGCCTCGTCATCACAAAAACACAAGCGCTCTCCGATAAAATCAAGTTCATCCAGAACGCTTCGGGTGGCGTACTCGGCCCGTGGGATTGTTTCTTGACCATCCGAGGTATTGAAACTCTCGAGCTCCGTTACAAAAAACAATGCGAAAATGCCTTTGCCGTCGCGGCATTTCTTGCCAATCACCATTTAGTGGATGAGGTATTCTATCCGGGATTGGTCACGCACAAAAACCACACCATCGCAAAACGTCAACAAAATGGATTGTACGGCGGCATTGTATCTTTTACTCTTAAAGAAGACACACAGGAAGCGGCCAATAAGTTTGTGACAAATACCAGTTATTTCAAACTGGCCGAGAGCCTTGGCGGTGTCAAGAGTTTGCTCTGTCATCCGCCACAGATGACCCATGCCTCAATCCCTCGTGAGATACGCTTGCAATCGGGCATCAAGGATTCATTGATTCGTTTGTCTTGCGGTATCGAGGACGCTCACGATTTGATAAACGATTTGAACCAAGCGTTTGCCAGTGTCAACAAACAAAAGGATAAGCACTATGTTGGGTATTAAAAATTTGAATCTTGTCATCTTTGGTATTGGAAACGTAGGCGGAACGCTTGTCGAACAAATCAATGCCGCAAGACCAAAACTGGAAGCACAGCATTTAAAACTGAACATCCCCGTGGTGACCAATTCCAGATTGGCATTCTTCATAAACAGTGAAGACACCAACAATTGGGAATGTGATTTCGAGAACTGCTCCGTACCGTACAATATCCAGGACATAATTGATTTTGTGCACAACAAAAAATTGGACAATCTCATAGCGGTCGATGCCACCGCAAGTCGTGATTTGGTAAATCATTACGAATTGTTGGTTAAGAGTGGTTTTCATATCGTATCTGCCAATAAAATAGCCAATACCTTGAGCTACGATTTTTATGAATCCTTGCGAGCCACATTAAAAGCACACAACAAATATTTTATGTACGAAACCAATGTAGGTGCGGGTTTGCCGGTGATAGAAACCGTCAGGCGATTGTACGGTTCCGGTGAAGAGATAAAAAAAATACGCGGCGTGTTTTCGGGTTCGTTAAGCTATATTTTCAATGCATTTTCTGATGAAAATATTCCCTTTTCCAAAGTTTTGAAGCAGGCCTTAGATTTGGGTTTGACAGAACCCGATGCCCGTGAGGATCTTTCCGGAAACGATGTTGCCAGAAAATTGTTAATTTTGGCCAGAGAATTGAATCTGAAGCCTGAAATCAAGGATATTAGGATAGAATCTTTGGTGCCAAAGCAACTCAACGGCAAAACCACTTTGCACCAGTTCAACACCCGGATTGGCGAATTGGACGGCCAGTTTTTGGATATCAAATCCAAACAATCACCTGGCCACGTACTGCGATATGTGGGCGAATTGGACGTAGCCAAGAACACCTTGGAAGTAAAGTTGGTGTCAGAAGCTAAAAATTCTTCCATTGGCCAATTGAAAGGCGCAGATTCGGTATTTGAGATCTACTCCGATTCGTACAACGAATTTCCACTTGTCATACGAGGTGCGGGAGCAGGTAAAAATGTCACGGCAAGGGGACTGCTTTGCGATATTATTAAATTATCAGAAAGTTTAAGTTCTAATCCTGTATGTTTGAGCGCAGTCGGGAACTGACTTTTATGAATCTTTATTAGGTATGTCAAAAATAAAGGAAGAAATAAAAAAACGGATTTTGGTGTTAGATGGTGCCATGGGTACGATGCTACAACGCTACAACTTTACCGAAGAAGACTATCGGGGCGAGCGTTTCAAGGACTATCCGCATCCGCTTAAGGGCAACAATGATTTGTTGTCCATCACACAGCCACAAGCCATTGCAGAAGTACACCGCAAGTATTTTGAGGCCGGAGCAGATATTGTAGAGACCAATACTTTTTCTGGAACTACCATCGGTATGGCCGATTACCACATGGAGGGTTTGGTCCATGAACTCAATTATGAGTCGGCCAAAATCGCAAGGCAAGTGGCCGACGCGTTTACAAAAGCCACGCCCCACCAACCCCGTTTTGTTGCCGGAAGTATTGGCCCGACCAACAAAACCGCAAGTCTTTCTCCCGATGTCAATAGGCCAGAATACCGAGCTGTAACCTTTGACGAATTGCGCATTGCATACAAACAACAAGTTGAATCCTTGATTGATGGCGGTGTAGATGTCCTTCTGGTCGAAACCATTTTTGATACCCTCAATGCAAAAGCATGTCTCTTTGCCATCGAGGAAGTTAAGGAAGAACGCAACATCGATATCCCGATAATGGTTTCAGGGACGATAACCGATGCTTCCGGAAGAACACTTTCTGGCCAAACAGTCGAAGCGTTCTTGGCTTCTGTGTCGCATGTGCCACTGTTGAGCGTGGGCTTTAACTGTGCCTTGGGAGCCGAACAGCTCAAGCCATACTTGCAGCGCCTTTCCCATGAAACGGATTTTTACACCTCTGCCTATCCCAATGCAGGGCTCCCCAATGCCTTTGGCGAATATGACCAATCGGCAAAACAAATGCAGGTTTTGGTGGAAGACTATCTAAAAGACGGGCTGATAAACATCATCGGTGGGTGTTGCGGCACTACGCCAGACCATATTAGAGCAATAGCAGAAGTCGCAAAAAAATATAAACCACGAAAGATTCAGGCAGAAACTGGAATCACATGATCGATCAAACAATGACTAAAGGAAAATTTCTAACCTTATCGGGTCTTGAACCCCTTGTAGTAACCCCCGAAAGCAATTTTATAAATGTTGGTGAGCGTACCAATGTCACGGGATCACGCAAGTTTTTGCGATTGATAAAGGAAGAAAATTATACCGAAGCGCTAGAGGTCGCAAGGCACCAAGTAGAAGGTGGAGCGCAGATCCTTGATGTCAATATGGATGAAGGTATGCTCGATGGTGTCCAAGCCATGACCACATTCCTCAATTTGATAGCTTCAGAACCCGATATTTCCCGAATTCCCATTATGATTGACAGTTCCAAATGGGAAATCATCGAGGCTGGATTGAAGGTGGTTCAAGGAAAATCGGTTGTCAACTCCATCAGTTTAAAAGAAGGAGAAGAAGTCTTTATCCATCATGCCAAATTGGTCAAACGTTACGGAGCGGCGGTCGTCGTGATGGCTTTTGATGAGGATGGCCAGGCAGATACTTACGAGCGTCGCATCCAGATTTGTGAACGTTCATATAGGATTTTGGTCGATGTTGTCAAGTTTCCGCCACAAGACATCATTTTTGACCCCAACATTTTCCCGGTCGCGACAGGTATGGAAGAACATCGAAAAAATGCCCTTGATTTTTTCAATGCCACAAAATGGATCCGTGAAAATTTGCCCTTTGCCAATGTTTCCGGTGGCGTGAGCAACGTGTCGTTTTCGTTCAGAGGAAATGATATTGTCCGCGAAGCCATGCACGCATCCTTTTTGTACCACGCCATTCGCCATGGCATGAACCTCGGTATCGTTAACCCGGCCATGCTAGAAGTATATGACGAAGTAGATAAAGAACTTTTAACGTTGGTAGAAGACGTTTTTTTTGACAGGCGAGATGACGCTACGGAGCGGTTGTTAGATTTTGCCGAAACGGTAAAGAACAATAAAAAAGATGAATCCGTAGCCGTACAGGAATGGCGCAATAACTCGCTCCAGGAGAGGATAACCCACGCTCTGGTAAAAGGCATCGATACGTTTATTGTTGAAGATGTCGAAGAAGCGAGGAAAAGTGTCAAAAAACCCATAGAAGTCATCGAAGGCCATTTGATGATTGGGATGAATGTGGTGGGCGATTTGTTCGGCAGCGGTAAAATGTTCCTTCCGCAGGTAGTAAAATCGGCACGGGTAATGAAAAAAGCAGTCGCATACCTGCAACCATTCATTGAAGCCCAAAAGGAAGGAAAGGTTGAATTTTCGGGAAAAATTTTGATGGCAACCGTAAAAGGCGATGTACATGATATTGGAAAAAATATTGTCAGCGTCGTTTTGGGGTGTAATAATTACGAGATCGTCGATTTGGGCGTGATGGTGCCACCCGAAAAAATCATCGAAACGGCCATAGCCGAAAAAGTGGACATTATCGGTTTGAGCGGGTTGATTACCCCGTCATTGGACGAAATGGTGTACGTTTCCAAAGAGATGAAAAAGAAAAACCTGGATATCCCATTGATCATTGGTGGTGCCACAACGTCCCGCGCCCATACTGTCGTGAAGATAGCGCCCAACTACAACCACACGGTAGTGCACATCAACGATGCATCCAGGGCGGTGACCGTGGTCGGGAATTTGCTCCAAAAAAACAATGCAATATACAAAGAACAGATTCGGGAAGAATACGATAAATTCCGTGACCAGTTCCTGAAACGGACCAAAGAAAAAGAATACATCAGCATTGAACAGGCAAGACAGAACAAACTTCGAATAGATTGGAACACATCTGAAATCGTAAGGCCAAAACACCTGGGCATTCAAGTTCTTGAAGATTTCGATTTGAAAAAACTGGAGCCTTATTTGGACTGGAGCCCGTTTTTCAGAAGTTGGGATCTACATGGCCGTTATCCGGACATATTAGAGGATGAGGTGGTTGGCGAACAGGCAAAAGAATTGTTCCGTGACGCAAAGAAACTTCTTGCGCGGATTTTTGACGAGAAATTACTGAAAGCCAGAGCAGTCTTTGGGCTGTTTCCGGCAAATACCATCAACGATGACGATGTTGAAGTTGAAGCATCTGACCGTTCGGGCAAATCCGAGAACCCTATAACGTTTCTTACCCTCCGCCAGCAATCCAAAAAGCGCGAAGGCGTGCCTAATATCGCCCTGGCCGATTTTATAGCCCCAAAATCTTCCGGAAGACAAGACTACATTGGGGCGTTTTGCGTATCGGCAGGGTTTGGAACTGATGAATTGGCAAAGCAATTTGAGAAAAACCATGACGATTACAACGCCATCATGATAAAGGCCATGGCCGACCGTTTGGCCGAGGCTTTTGCAGAATATCTGCACAAGGAAGTCCGCACCAACTATTGGGGGTATGCCAAAAACGAAAATTTTACCAATGAAGAGCTCATCAGGGAAGATTATAAAGGCATCCGCCCTGCACCCGGCTATCCCGCTTGCCCCGACCATCTTGAAAAACCTACCATTTGGAAGTTGCTCAAGGTAAAAGAAACCATTGGGGTCGAATTGACCGAAGGCCTTGCCATGTGGCCGGCAGCAAGTGTGAGCGGTTATTATTTTGCAAATCCCGATGCCAAGTATTTCGGATTGGGAAAAATAGCAGAAGACCAGTTGAAGGATTACGCCAAGCGGCGGCAACTGCCGGAAGATGAAGCCGCAAAATGGCTCAGTCCGAGCTTAAGCCCATTCTGACCTTTAGTTTTTGGTTGAAAATGGAAATATTTAAAAGATAAAATTAAAAAAGTCCTCCTTTGGAGGATTTAGGAGACCTATGAAAGTAACCGAACACATCAAAAAAGCCACCGGAAACACCTTGTTTTCGTTTGAGATATTACCGCCCTTGAAAGGGCAGCACATCAATTCCATTTTTGAGAACATCGACCCGTTGATGGAGTTCAAGCCGCCATTTATCGATGTGACCTACCATCGGGAAGAATACGTTTTCAAAGAACAAGAAAACGGACTGCTAAAAAAGCAAGTGGTAAAAAAACGTCCCGGGACCGTCGGGATCTGTGCAGCGATACAGAACAAATATAAAGTGGATGCCATCCCGCATATTTTGTGCGGTGGGTTTACAAAGGAAGATACCGAGAATTTCCTCATCGATTTGGATTTTCTCGGTATTCAAAATGTGATGGCGTTGCGTGGCGATGCCGTAAAGAACGAAACGTATTTTCGTCCCGAAAAAGAAGGCCATGAGTATGCCAATGGTTTGGTAAAACAAATTTGGGCGATGAACGAAGGGATCTATCTCGATGAAGAGCTTGAAAACTCATCAAAAACCAATTTTTGCATCGGTGTAGCTGCCTATCCCGAAAAGCATATGGAAGCGCCAAGTTTGGACAGTGACATCCATTTTTTGAAAAAGAAAATAAAAAATGGCGCTGAATATATTGTGACACAGATGTTCTATGACAACAAAAAATATTTTGATTTTGTGAGCAAATGCAGGAAAGAAGGCATAACAGTTCCAATAATTCCCGGCCTCAAACCCATTGCCACAAAAAAACAGCTCAACCTCATTCCGCATCGGTTTCATGTGGATTTGCCGGAAGAATTGATTCTGGAAGTCATCAAATGCAAGGACAACGAGCATGTGCGGCAGGTTGGCATCGAATGGTGCATCAGCCAATCCAAAGAATTGCAGCAAGCGGGCATTCCGGTACTGCACTATTATTCAATGGGCAAGAGCGAAAACATCAAAGCGATTGCCTCAAAGGTTTTTTGATAATTCCTTTTGGTTTGGATTTTTAAGTGAATAAAACCGTATTTTTGCATCAATTTTGGTTATACGCACTATGAAAACATCTCAATTGGCAGAAGGTTTGAAAGGTTCCGAAATCATCAAGATTGCGGGTGAGGTCAATGCTTTGAAGGCAAAAGGTGAGGTCATTTTCAACCAGACCATTGGCGATTTTGACCCCGATATCTTTCCGATACCCGGCGAATTGAAACAAGCCATTGTCGATGCGTATAACGATAACCAAACAAATTACCCGGCAGCCGACGGTGTGGCTGCTTTGCGCAAATCGGTTTCAAAATACCTGTCTGAACATCTCGGACTGGACTTTGCTACCAACGAAATCTTGGTTTCAGGTGGTGCGCGCCCTTTGATATATGCTATCTATCAGACCATTCTGGATATCGATGATACAGTTTTGTACCCTGTGCCGTCATGGAATAACGATGCATATACCTATTTGGTGCGCAATAAGGCAGTGGTTGTCGAGACCAAGCCGGAAAACGAATTCATGCCAACGGTAGCTGACATCAAACCCCACATCAAAAATGTGAACCTTATCGCTTTGTGTTCGCCATTGAACCCTACAGGAACGACGTTTGATAGGGAAACTTTATTCGAAATTTCGCAATTGGTTGTTGCTGAAAACATAAGTCGTGCATCGCAAAACCAAAAACCACTTTACGTGCTTTACGACCAGATTTATTGGCAACTGACCTACGGTACGATAGCGCATTTTAATCCTGTAAGCTTATTGCCCGAAATGCGGGATTACACGATTTTTGTGGATGGGATTTCCAAAGCTTTTGCGGCTACGGGCGTGCGTGTAGGTTGGGCGTTCGGGCCACAGCACGTCATTAACAAGATGAAAGCCTTGTTGGGCCATATCGGTGCTTGGGCGCCCAAGGCAGAGCAAGTGGCAACCGCCAGTTTTCTGGATCAACCCGGAGCGGTTTCCAAGTATCTCAAAAACATTAAAGAAGCGCTCCATGACCGCTTGGTGGCTTTTTATGACGGCTTTGAAAGTTTAAAAAATGCGGGATTTCCCGTAAGTGCCATCCGGCCCCAAGCCGCTTTATACCTGACTGTTCAATTTGATTTGATTGGGAAAACGACCGCTGAAGGAAAGAAGTTAAATTCCATACAAGAAGTAACAAGTTATTTGTTACATGAAGCCAAACTTGCCGTTGTACCATTTTATGCCTTTGGGGCTTCTGCCGATTCCAACTGGTTCAGGCTGTCGGTGGGTACTGCCAGAAGTGAAGAAATTGCTACAATTTTTGAGTTGCTTGAAGATGCACTTCAAAAATTGAAATAACGCCATCCAGTAGTTTCCATTTATTCGGTTATTTTTGTGTCACAAGCTCCGTAAATGAAACAACAACTTTCGGTCGTATTCTTTCTTTTGACTTTCACTTTTGTTTGTTCGCAAGAGAAAAAATCACCTTTTTCAATTGAAGCCAATTACTTCTACGGCACCATTTTGGAGCACAATCCAGATATTTCCCACCTGATTACCGACCATCCTACGGGCTTCATCTTGGGTTTCAATAAAAAAACCTATGGCTTGAGTGCTTGGGAAAGCCGATATAATTACCCGGATTGGGGATTTTCATATATTTATCAGGACATGAAAAACCGGCATCTTGGTGAAAATCACAGTGTTTATGCCAATTTCAGTTTTTATTTTCTCAAGCGAAATTTGATGTTGAAAGTCGGTCAGGGAATTGCCTACACGACCAAACCCTACAACAAGTACAACAATTACCAAAACAATGCCTACGGCTCGGATTTGTTGAGTTCGACGTTTGTCCAATTGAACTATAAAAAGGAAAATATTATTGAAGGTCTTGGCATTCAAGCAGGGATTTCGCTCATCCATTATTCCAATGCCAATGTGAAAGCGCCGAATACTTCAACCAATACATTCGCATTCAACATTGGAGCCAATTATCTGTTTGACCATGATGAAAAAATTGAATATATTCCATCAAATGAAGCCAAAAAATTCACGGAACGTATCAAATATAATGTGGCATTGCGAGGCGGTGTGAACGAAAGTGACATCAACGACATGGGACAGTTTCCGTTTGTGGTCATTTCAGCCTATGCCGATAAACGTCTCAACCGAAAAAGTGCTGTACAACTTGGTGCCGACGTGTTTCTATCTGAATTTTTGAAAGAACTCATTTATTATTATTCGGTGGCGTTTCCGGAATTTGATGTGACAGGAAGAGAAGATTGGAAGCGTATTGGCGTATTTGTCGGGCACGAACTGTTTGTCAATAAAATGTCCATCATCACGCAACTGGGGTATTACGTATATTATCCGTATGATTTTGAAGGCCAAGTCTATAACCGAATCGGTTTGAAACGTTATTTTGGAGATACATTTTTTGGCGCGATTACATTAAAATCGCACGCTGCCAAAGCCGAAGCGGTTGAATTTGGAATAGGAGTTCGATTATGAAAAAAACTTTATACCTTATATTGACCGTGTTTTTAGTTGCTTGCAATGGCGATAATGTGCCTGATTGTTTTCAAAATGCAGGTGACATTGTTCAACAGGAAATTGAAGTTGCGACTTTTGATAAAATCATTGTTTTTGAACGTGTGGAGCTTATCGTCACACAAGCGGCAACCCAAAAAGTTGTTGTAGAAACCGGAGAATATTTGATGAATGATGTAAAAGTCACCGTTACCAATGGTCAATTGGTTCTTAAAAACCAGAATGGCTGTAATCTTACAAGAGATTATGGCCTTACCAAAGTGTTTGTCGAAACACCAGACCTTGTTGAAATCCGAAACAGTTCCGGATTGACGGTGCGTAGCAATGGCGCTTTGCACTTTCCGGGCCTGTCATTGGTTTCCGAAAATTCCAACGATGCCAATGCCACACATACCGATGGCGATTTCCGTTTGGAATTTCATGGGGAAACACTGAACGTTGCCACCAACAATCTGACCAATGTATTTGTAAGCGGCACGGTGAACAATCTGTTTGTCGGATTTTATTCAGGCAACGGACGGTTTGAAGGTGGTGATCTGGTTGCCCAAAACGTTGAAATTTTCCAGCGAAGCAGCAACGACATGATTTTGAATCCGCAGCAATCCATCACTGGAGAAATCCGCAGTACAGGCGATGTGATTTTGGTGAACGAACCACCAATTGTGGACGTTCAACAGTTTTATACGGGGGAATTGATCATCCAATAAATAGAATAGTTATTGGAATTTGGTGTTTTGATTATTGGAATTTTCAATTCCCTGTCAACTCCCTAAACAAGCTCTCCAAATTCATGTTTTTTTGGTTCAAACGAAGAATTTTCAAACCATTGTCGTGGGCAAAATCAAATACCGCAGAGCGCATATCTTCTTTGGTTGAAAAGGTCAGCTCATATACAAAATCGTGAACGTTGTTGACAGAAGACACGTTTTTCAGTGTGTTCAACAGCACATCTTCCACACGGTAGTCAAATTCCACTTCTATGATTTGGGCTTGGTCTGCCTTCAAATCTTTCAGTTTTGTGTCGGCAACAATGACTCCCCTGTTGATGATAATCACGCGGTCGCACATAGCTTCCACTTCTTGCATAATGTGCGTGGATAAAAACACGGTTTTCTCTTTGCCCAAACTTTTGATGAGGTTTCTGATATCCACCAATTGGTTGGGATCCAGGCCGGTTGTGGGCTCATCGAGAATCAACACATCGGGATTGTGCAACAAAGCATTGGCCAGACCTACCCGCTGTCGGTAGCCCTTGGACAGTTGCCCGATTTTTTTATGGGCTTCCGGAGCTAAACCGGTCAGTTCAATGACTTCATCGATCCTTTTCTTGTCAACGTTGTAAATTTCAGCATTGAATTTTAAATACTCTTTTACGTACATTTCCAGATACAGCGGATTGTGTTCCGGAAGATAACCAACCAATTTCTGTACTTGCTTTGCGGCATCTTGTACGTCAAATTCATTGACTTTGGCGTGGCCGTCCGTGGCGTTTATATAGGTGGTTAGGATTTTCATCATCGTCGATTTTCCCGCGCCATTCGGACCCAAAAACCCGACAATTTCGCCTTTGCTTATCTTAAACGAAACACTATCAAGCGCTTTTTGGGCACCATACACTTTGGACAGATTTTCAACCTCAATAGACATTCCTTGTAAATTTTCAACCAAAAGTAAGCAATATTGCCCTTTGTTGCCATGCCCAAAAATGGAATACTTCTTAAAAGATTAAAAAAATATTTTGTTTTTTCGATTAATTGGTTACTTTAGCCATAGATAACAATGAAAACAAACATTTACACATATTACAGCTTTTTTTATTTCTTTTTTAAGGAAAGGAACGAGACTTTGTATGTGTAATTTGTTAACCATAAATTTGATAAAGTCTCGATGAAAATCGGGACTTTTTTGGTTTTATTCGATATAAATTTTGATAAAAACAGTTGCCATACAGGGTATTGAAGGGTCGTTCCACCACATAGTGTCGATGGATTGGTTTGGCAATGATGTAGCATTGGTCAAATGTCTTTCTTTTGATAAGGTGGTGCAAAGCCTGATGAACGGGACAAGCGATGTTGCTATTATGGCCATCGAAAATTCCATCGCAGGTTCCATCCTCCCCAACTATGCACTTATAGACAACCACCAGTTGAGCATCGTTGGCGAACATTATCTTGGTATTTGTCACAACATGATGGCATTGCCGGGTCAACAGATTGCTGACATCCGTGAGGTCTATTCACATCCCATGGCATTGTTGCAGTGCAAGGAATTTTTCAAAAAGCACCCACATATCAAACTTGTGGAGGACAAGGACACCGCCGAAGTGGCACAGAGAATAAGTAGCCAAAAACTAAAAAATACCGGAGCGGTGGCCGGAGACCTTGCCGCGCAATTGTTTGGCCTGGAAATCCTTTCAAAAGGCATACAAACCATACAGCACAACGAAACACGGTTTGTGATTGTGTGCCGCCAACCTGCCGATAAGGACGAAAAAAACATCAACAAGGCCTCGTTAAAGTTCGTGCTCGAACACCAAAAAGGAAGTTTGGCAAAGGTGCTGAACGCGGTCAGCGACCATGGGCTCAACCTGACCAAAATTCAGTCCATGCCCATTATCGAGACACCTTGGAAATACGCCTTTTTTGTGGACGTCACTTTTGAAGATTATCAAGATTATGAAAAAGCCATAGCTTCCGTGGGCAAAATGGCGCAGGATTTCAAGATATTGGGAGCATATAAAAACGCAAAAGCATGATACAGCCATCCAAACGATTGAACAATGTAGAAGAGTACTACTTTTCCAAAAAACTTAAGGAAGTAAATCTGCTCAAGGCACACGGCAAACCAATTATCAACCTTGGCATAGGTAGTCCGGATATGGCGCCGTCGCCATTGGTCGTGGCAGCTTTGGCAGAAAGCCTTAACAACCAATCGGCACATAAGTACCAAAGCTATCAGGGATTACCGGAGTTGCGGGAGGCAATGGCCAATTTTTACAAGCGACATTTTGGGGTCGGGTTGAGCCCACTGAACGAAATATTACCGCTGATGGGCAGCAAGGAAGGCATCATGCACATTGCCATGGCGTTTTTGGACGAAGGCGATGAAGTATTGGTGCCAAACCCCGGTTATCCCACCTATGCTTCCGTGACCAAATTGGTCAAGGCCGTCCCCAGATATTATGACCTGACCGAAGAAAACAATTGGCACCCCGATCTTTTTGCCCTCGAAAAAGAAGGGTTGGAAAAGGTAAAACTTATGTGGGTCAACTATCCGCACATGCCTACCGGGGCTATACCAACCAATAAGCTTTTTGAAGACATCATCAAGTTTGCAAAACGCAACAACATCCTTGTGGTCAACGACAATCCCTACAGTTTTGTGCTCAATGACTATCCCAAGAGCATACTCAAATATTTAGGGGCAAAGGACAATTGTATCGAACTCAATTCGTTGAGCAAAACGTTCAATATGGCAGGCTGGAGAGTCGGGATGGTCGTAGGGAAGCAGGAGTACATCGAGGCCATCCTGAACGTAAAGAGCAATATGGATTCCGGGATGTTCTACGGATTGCAAAAAGGCGCCATTGAGGCCCTCAAAAGTTCCAAGATGTGGTACACCAGCCTCAACAGTGTTTATGAAGAACGCCGCAAACTTGCTTGGCAATTAGCAGATGCCTTGCAATGTACCTATGAAAAAGAAGCTGCCGGGATGTTCGTTTGGGCAAAACTGCCACACGGAACCGATGCTATCCAATTTGTGGACAAGTTGCTCAAGGAAAAATCCATTTTTCTGGCACCGGGCAACATTTTTGGCTCGCAAGGCAATGGCTACGTCAGGATATCTCTGTGCGCGCCGACCGAAGAATTTGAAAAAGCAATATCGCGAGTTGACAAAACAAAATCCATGAAAGACGAACTGACCGAATCGCAGATTGCATTTTTAAAAAAATACAATTTCGGTATGGAAGATATGTTTGATGCCAAAGGGTTGACCACCATCGAATATATGGCTCGAATGAAGGCCGAAGGAAAACGTATTGCCTACAATGCCGACCCATGCAAAAAAGAAGGACATACATTGAGGACAAAGTCCGGACATTGCGCTCAATGCAACACATACCGTTTTGGCGTAAAGAAAACCAAACAAAAGAATAATAAAAAATAAACCCATAGGGGTCATGCAATATAAATGAAAAACAGTTACATCATAGGAGTTGGATTGATAGGAGGAAGCCTTGCGTTGGCAATTAGGGAGCTTTTCCCGGAAACCAAAATATTTGGGCTTGATCATAACGACACGCACCTTGACGAAGCAATGACGTTGGGGCTTATCGACAGCAAAGCAACTTATGAAGACCTCGCCAATGCCGATGTGGTCGTGCTGTCCATTCCGGTCGATGTGGCCATTGTGGAGCTTCCCAAAGTTTTGGATGCCATCGCAAAAGATACGCTGGTCATCGATGTTGGATCAACAAAAGCCCCGATATGCATATCTGTCGAAAACCATCCGAACAGGCGTAATTTTTTGGCAACCCACCCAATAGCAGGCACCGAATTTTCGGGACCTAAAGCTGCAATCCACGGATTGTTCCGCAACAAAACAAACATTATTTGCGAAGTAGAAAAAACAGCATTTAAGTTGCAGGAAAAAGCCTTGAAATTGTTTGACAGATTGGGTATGCGCATTCGCTACATGAATCCCGAAGCGCACGACAAGCACATCGCTTATGTATCGCATTTGTCGCATATCAGTTCGTTCATGTTGGGAAAAACCGTCATTGAAAAGGAAAAAAACGAACGCGATATTTTTGATATGGCAGGTAGCGGATTTGCTTCAACCGTACGATTGGCAAAAAGCTCGCCCGAGATGTGGACGCCCATTTTTATGCAAAATAAAAACAACGTCATTGAAACATTGGAAGAATACATACAGAATCTTACACAATTCAAAAAATTGATGCAAGACAATGATTTTGAAACCATTCGCTCCGAAATGTACAATACAAACCATATAAAAGATATTTTAAGTGGAATAGACTAAAGATGTTGCAAATAGTAAAAACCCAAATTCATAAACCCAACAAGCCATTGTTTGTGGCAAGTGCGATTTGAAATTAGAAAGTGCATTTTTTTTAAAGAAAAAATATGGAAAACGATACAACTTTGAGAACATGGCTGGACGCCCTGAATCTCGATCACCCATTGGTCATCGCCGGACCGTGCAGTGCCGAAACCGAAGAACAAGTGCTCAACATAGCCCACCAGCTTCAAGACACCGATGTCAGCTACTACCGAGCCGGCATTTGGAAGCCGCGCACACGACCAGGAATGTTTGAGGGCGTTGGGGCGTTGGGATTAAAATGGCTTCAAAAAGTAAAAGCCGAAACCGGATTGAAAACCGCAACCGAAGTAGCAAACAGAGCACACGTAGAGTTGGCACTGGAGCACGATATCGATTTGCTTTGGATAGGCGCACGTTCTACAGTAAGCCCTTTTATAGTTCAGGAAATTGCCGATGCATTGCAAGGCACCGACAAAATTGTGCTGGTGAAGAATCCGGTAAATCCCGATTTGTCTTTATGGCTTGGCGCCATAGAGCGTTTGGCCGCGGCCGATATTAAAAAGTTGGGCGCAATCCACAGAGGGTTTTCAACATATGAAAAAACCAAATACCGCAACAATCCCGAGTGGCAACTGGCTATTGAGCTGCAAACAAAATTTCCCGATTTGCCGCTCATTAACGACCCGTCGCACATTACCGGCAAGCGAAATATGATTTTTGACGTATCGCAAACCGCCTTGGATTTGAATTTTGACGGCTTGATGATAGAAACCCACAGCGACCCCGATAACGCTTGGAGCGATGCCTCACAACAAGTAACACCGTCGTCCTTGGTACAGATCATGAAAGATCTAAAAATCCGTAAAGAAACAGACACAGAGGCCAATTACAATGCAAAATTGAATAATTTACGAGCACAAATAGATATGATAGACAATCAGGTCATTGAATTATTGGGCAAACGAATGAAAGTTGCTGACGGTATCGGGATGCTCAAAAAACAGAAAAACGTTGCCGTACTGCAAAGCAAACGATGGAATGAAATTTTGGGCAAAATGGTGCTTGAAGGCGAAGAAAAAGGCTTGAGCGAAGAGTTTATTTTAAAGCTGTTCAAAGCCATACATCAGGAATCCATTAACCATCAGGAACGGATAATAAATGGATGAGGATACAACGCCCTTTTCTATTTCATTAATAATTGGCATCTTTGTACTAAATGACAGGAACCGTATATAAATCCACAGGTAGTTGGTACACCGTAAAAACACAGCTTGGAGCGGTCTATGAATGTCGTATCAAAGGAAAATTCAGGATACTGGGCATCAAGAGCACCAATCCCATTGCGGTAGGTGACGTTGTGGATTTTGAAACCGAAACCGTTGATGGCACCACCGTGGGAATCATCAACCATATCCACGATCGGGATAATTACATCATCCGAAAATCTGTCAACCTTTCAAAACAGACCCATATCATTGCTTCAAACATTGATCAGGTATTTTTATTGATAACCATAAACAATCCACCCACGCTGACTTCGTTTATCGATAGGTTTTTGGTAACAACAGAGGCCTATTCCATAAAGACGGTTTTGGTTTTCAATAAGGTAGATACCTATGACGAAGACACCTTGTTGGAGATGAAATTTTTGGCGCATGTATATCGTAAAATCGGTTATCAATGCATTGAAGTTTCTGCTGCCACAGGCCAAAATGTCGGCAAGATAAAGGACATGATGAAGGATAAGGTGAGCATGTTTGCCGGCCATTCAGGAGTGGGAAAATCCACTTTGGTCAATGCCTTGGAGCCGGGACTCGGTCTCAAGACCAAAGAAATATCTGTTTTGCACGGTCAGGGACAGCACACGACAACCTTTGCCGAGATGTACGATCTTGGGTTTGGTGCAAAAATTATCGATACGCCGGGTATCAAGGGTTTTGGTGTCGTTGATATGGACAAGGAAGAAATTGGTGATTATTTTCCCGAAATTTTTGCACTAAAGCAATATTGCAAGTTCAACAATTGCTTGCATGTCGAAGAGCCCAAATGTGCCGTCAAGGAAGCACTCGAAAAAGACGAAATTGCCTTTTCGCGCTACCGAAGCTATTTGCAGATTTTGGACGGCGAAGAAGAAAACTACCGAACCGAAGATTGGATGAAACAATGAAAGCCGTTATTCAAAGAGTTGCAAAATCCAGCGTGACGGTTGATGGTAACACAACTGCCACCATTGCCAATGGACTTTTGGTTCTATTGGGTATTGTGGATGCTGACGGTTTTGACGATGTCCAATGGCTGTCTGCCAAAATTGCAAATCTTCGTATTTTTAATGACCAAGACGGTGTCATGAACCGATCCTTGCTTGACGTTGGCGGTGATGCCATCGTGGTAAGCCAGTTCACGCTACACGCCTCCACAAAAAAAGGCAACAGGCCAAGTTATATAAAAGCAGCAAAGCCAGATGTCGCCATCCCGTTATATGAAGCTTTTGTGGCACAATTGGAAAACGATTTGGGGAAAAAAGTCCAAACAGGACGTTTTGGCGCCGATATGAAAGTCGAACTGCTCAACGATGGCCCGGTGACGATTATCATCGACACAAAAAATAAAGAATGAACATAAAACAAGGATTTTTTACTTTTTTGGCAGGTTTGTTAGTTTACGGCTTGCTTTTTGGAGCACTAATGTATTTCGTTGAAACCGATAAAAACTTTGGTGAAGCTTTAAAAGCAGGGCTCTTTTTCGGGGTTTTTATGGCCTTGGGAGAACTATTTGTCCTGCCAAAAATCAAATCATTTTTTTCTAAAAAACAATAAAATTGATTAAAGAATGGACCTGAAAAACGCACAGCACGAAGTAGATAATTGGATCAAAGCCCACGGTGTACGATATTTCAACGAGTTGACCAATATGGCACAACTTACCGAAGAAGTAGGCGAAGTGGCCCGTATCATCGCACGCCGCTACGGCGAACAAAGCGAAAAGGCAAGCGACAAGGACAAAGACCTTGGCGAAGAACTCGCCGATGTCGTTTTCGTGGTCTTGTGCCTTGCCAACCAAACAGGCATTGACCTGCAAGCAGCTTTTGACAAAAAAATGGACAAAAAAACCAAGCGCGACCACGACAGGCATCACAATAACGAAAAAATAGCACCTAAACCCCAGAATAAAAAACCTTGACTTAATGGATATTAAGCTGTCGGCAAATACAATAATCGCCTCTGAGCTAACCATTACAGGTTCCAAAAGCGAAACCAACAGATTGTTGCTGTTGCAAGCTTTATACCCACAGATAACCATAAAAAACGGCTCAAACTCTGATGACTCTGTTGTCATGCAACAAGCAATAGCAGATTCAAATATTGTTTCCGATACAGGTGCCGTGAAGCTCAACATCCACCATGCCGGTACCGCCATACGATTTCTTACGGCATATTTTGCCATCCAGGAAGGAAAAGAAGTGATACTCACAGGTTCCGAGCGTATGAAACAACGCCCGATAAAAATTCTTGTCGAGGCACTTCGGCAGCTCGGGGCCAACATAAGCTATGAAGAAAACGAGGGTTTTCCGCCTATAAAAATCATCGGAACAAAACTCACGGGGCGAAAAATTTCGCTTCCGGCAAGTGTGAGCAGCCAGTACATATCTGCATTGTTGCTCATTGCCCCCAAGCTCGGTAAAGGTCTCGAACTGACACTCAAAGGCGATGTCACTTCGGCACCCTATATCAACATGACCTTGGCATTATTAAACGAAATAGGCGTCAAAACAACTTTTGAAGGAAATGTCATTCGTATCAAATCGGTCCCTGAAAAGATTCAGCCCAAGCTCATTACCGTTGAGTCTGATTGGAGCTCTGCTTCCTATTGGTATGCCATTGTCGCATTGTCCAAAATTGGAACAACAATAAAATTATCGACTTTTAAAAAAAACAGTCTGCAAGCCGATGCCGCACTGGTCGAAATTTATAAAAATTTTGGCGTTGAGACCCGATTCGCAAAACAATCGATTACCTTAAAAAAAACAGCAACGCACAAGGCATTCCCCTTTGGGGAAAGTTGGGACGGGGCTTCATCACCCGACATTGCCCAGACCATAGCCGTGACCTGCTTTGCCTTGGGAATTGGCTGTCATTTAACAGGCTTGCATACCTTAAAAATCAAAGAAACCGACAGATTGGAGGCATTAAAAATAGAATTAACAAAGTTGGGAGCCAATGTATCTGTTACCAATGATAGTTTGACTTTGGACAGACCCGCATCCATAAATGCCGGTGTAACAATTGCCACATACCAAGACCATCGCATGGCCATGGCATTTGCCCCGTTGGCGTTAAAAATGTCCATTGCAATACAAGACCCCGATGTCGTTTCAAAATCTTACCCTGGGTTTTGGGACCATTTACAAAGCGTAGGATTTCAAATTTCAAAATAATCAGCCATTTACTTGACAACCCCAGTTTGCAGGTCGTATATTTGCACCCGTTTTGTATAAAAGTATTCAGTAATAGGGCGGTAAACCGTATCCTGGAACAAAAAACCGTAAATCCGAAACAAAAACCGTAAATCATACATCATAAACATGAAATTATCCAACTTCAACTTTAAGCTTCCCGAGGAATTATTGGCAGAACACCCTGCCGAAAACAGAGACGAAGCCCGTCTAATGGTTCTTGACAGAAAAACCAGGACTATCGAGCACAAAATGTTCAAAGATTTGATAGAGTACTTCAACGAAGGTGATGTAATGATTCTCAACAATACCAAGGTTTTTCCGGCACGTCTTTACGGCAACAAAGAAAAAACCGGAGCCAAGATCGAAGTCTTCCTGTTGCGCGAGCTCAACGAAGAACAACGCCTTTGGGACGTACTGGTTGATCCCGCAAGAAAAATCCGTATCGGAAACAAACTCTATTTTGGCGACGATGACACCCTTGTGGCAGAAGTTATTGACAATACGACATCAAGGGGCAGAACACTGCGTTTTCTCTACGACGGGTCATACAAAGAATTCCGTAACAAGCTCACCGAACTCGGCGAAACACCACTTCCCAAATACATCAAAAGAAGCGTTGAACCAGAAGACGAAGAGCGTTACCAAACCATTTTTGCCAAAAAGGAAGGCGCCGTCGCAGCACCAACCGCAGGATTGCATTTTTCAAAACACCTGTTGAAACGCCTTGAAATCAAAGGTATCAACATGGCAGAAATCACGCTCCATGTAGGTCTTGGCACCTTTAGCCCCGTTGAGGTTGAAGATCTTTCCAAGCACAAAATGGACAGCGAAGAAGTCATCATAGATAAATTGGCCGTCGAAACCGTAAACAATGCCAAAAAGAACAAAAATCGTATTTGCGCCGTAGGGACCACCACCATGCGGGCCATTGAGAGCTCCGTGTCGTCAAATGCCATGCTCAACGAATATTACGGCTGGACCAACAAATTCATTTTCCCGCCATACGATTTCAGCATAGCAGACAGTATGATCACCAATTTCCATACCCCAAAATCCACCCTCCTCATGATGGTATCCGCATTTGTCGGCCACGATTTCATGAAAAAAGCCTACGAAGAGGCCGTCAAGGAAAAATACAAATTTTACAGTTATGGCGATGCCATGCTCATACTTTAAAAACAACCCAAAGCCCTGCTCGCAGGGTTTTTTTATGGCAATGCCCAAGGGCCCGCGCTTTCCGCTATATCTTGTGCGCCATTTTCCGTCCCGATGACAATTCCCAACCGTGAACCAGGCGCACAAGGATGCCGCTGCAATCGCTATTGCACCCGGCCCAAAGTCATAGCCGGAAAAACCAAAACCTTTGCCTAACTTTGCGCCACAGATGCAGACAGATAAAAAAGATATACGAGCACTATCCAAAGACCAGCTCCGCGAGTTTTTCGCCCAACAGGGCGATAAGCCCTTTCGGGGCAACCAAGTCTATGAATGGCTCTGGGGCAAAGGCGCACACAGTTTTGCGGATATGACCAACATATCCAAGGAAACACGCCAAGTTCTCGAAGATCACTTTGTCATCAACCACGTCAAGGTCGATAAAATGCAGCGCAGCGACGACGGAACGGTAAAGAACGCCGTAAAGTTGCACGACGGACTCATCGTGGAGTCCGTTCTCATACCCACGCCCAGCCGTACCACAGCCTGCGTATCATCACAAGTTGGGTGCAGCCTCGACTGCAAGTTTTGCGCAACTGCAAGCCTCAAACGGATGCGCAACCTCAACCCCGACGAAATTTTTGACCAAGTGGTAGCTATCGATAGAGAAAGCCGCCTGTATTTTGGCAGGCCTTTGAGCAATATCGTTTTTATGGGTATGGGCGAACCATTGATGAACTATAACAACGTGCTTAAGGCCATAGAAAAGATAACATCGCCCGAAGGCCTTGGCATGTCACCCAGGCGCATTACGCTCTCGACTTCTGGTATCCCCAAAATGATAAAAAAAATGGCCGATGACAATGTAAAGTTCAAGCTTGCAGTATCGCTACATTCTGCCATTGATCAAATACGAACTTCAATAATGCCGTTCAATGCTACGTTTCCTTTGGCAGAATTGAGAGAAGCCCTCGAATATTGGTATTCGAAGACCAAAAGAACCATTACCTACGAATATGTCGTTTGGAGAGGTATCAACGATACCCCAAAAGATGTAGAGGCATTGGTGCGATTTTGCAGGTTTGCGCCCAGCAAGGTCAACCTTATCGAATACAACCCCATAGATGGAGGTGCCTTTCAGCAGGCCGATGAGGAAGCACTGAAAATGTACATTTCAATTCTCGAAAGCAACGGCATCACGGTTACAGTCAGAAGGTCGCGTGGCAAAGACATCGATGCCGCCTGTGGACAATTGGCAAACAAAAGCCAATAAAAAAACATCCATGTTCTGGATGTTTTTTTAAAAAGATGATTTTTCCTTAATCGAGAACGACTTTCTTTCTCACTATAGCATTTTTAGATTCGTTGTTTAGCTCCACAACATAGATGCCGGACGACAGACTGGAACCATCAATTTTAAAAGATTCCATTTGGCTATTTCCCGAAACAACCAGTTTTCCGGTAAGGTCAAATACGCCGTAAGCTACTTTTCCTATGTTGTTGTAAACGTTGATAATTTTGTCCTTACAGGTAATGCCATAGGCATCGGATTCAAAATTTCCGATACCCAATGTGGTTTGTCCTGCTTCAATCGCTTCATTTGGCACAGAGTTATAAGCAAAATCTTTGATGATGATGCTAGTAGCGTCGGGCGATACCTGTATCCTTATCCAGCCATAATGTGTGTTGGTCCCAATCTTGAAATGGATACCCACAAAACCATCGTTTCCATCACAAAACTGGCTTCCGGGGTAAGCGCAATTATTGTAATTAAAATCGCCTCTAGTAAAAGAGAACACACTGTTGGTGCCATCTATGGTAGCGCCTTCTGCAAGGTTTGATGGGTAATAATAAGGATATGACCCATTCCCAACTATGGCGTTGGAATTATAAGAGGTTGCGGTGCTCGCAGAAGCCGGAAAAATAACGGCAAAGCCCGGTGGCGAAACTCTTGTTCCAAAAAGATAATCACCGGTCCCATCAAGGTCTATGTCAACACTAACGCGCGGGTTTGACGCGTTTACGGTTTCATCGGCAATATCGGTATAAACGATTTGCCCACTTGCATCTGCAGCACCTATGATAGCAGCGGAAAATGCGCCATACTTTACGAGCCTTTCTGCAAGGTTTTCAGAAGTAGTTTTTTTCATATACTTTTGGGTTAGATTAAATGGTTGCCAAGAATCGGCAATAATTATATAAAAATAAAAAAAAATATCTGAAATAAAAAAAACCGAATGGAAAAACCCAATAAGATATTGAGCGATAAGATAAACCTTAAGATTTCAGAAATTAACGAGGAAGGAAGTTTGGGCCTTTTGGCTTATGGTGATATTGCTTTCGTCGCTTGGCGCGAGAAGAAGAAACAATCCAATAATCACGCACGGTGATGAAAAAAAACAAACTTTTGCTCATCGGCTGGGATGCTGCAGACTGGAAAATCATAGGGCCACTTTTGGCAAAAGGCCAAATGCCCGCACTCAAATACATTATTGATAATGGTGTTTATGGCAATATGGGTACGATGAACCCGCCCTTTTCGCCGATGCTTTGGACATCTGTGGCAACGGGCAAGACACCCGATAAGCACGGTGTCTTGGGTTTTATCGAAGTATTGGAAAACGGTGTAGGCGTTCGCCCTGTCACTGCAAAATCTAGAAAGGCAAGGGCGCTTTGGAACATCTTCCACCACGAAGGGCTCAAGAGCAATTTGATAGGGTGGTGGCCAAGTTTTCCTGCAGAACCCATCAACGGTGTAGTGGTCACGGATAAATTTCAAAAAGTGTCACTTGACCCCAAAAAACAAAAGCCGATGGCCAGCGGAACCATCCATCCGAAACATATGGAGCAGGTACTAAAAGAATTGAGGATGTTTGCCTTTGAAGTCACGGGAGAGCACATATTGCCGTTCATACCTGACGCATTGCAGATAGACCAGGAGAAAGACAAAAGCTTGACGGTTCTGGCAAAAGTGCTTTCAGAAAATGTGTCCATCCATAATGCCGCCACACGGCTGTTGCGAACTACCGATTGGGATTTTACGGCAGTGTACTACGACCTTATTGACCACCTCTGCCATTCGTTTATGAAGTTCCATCCGCCAATGCTCAACCGTGTTAACGCCAAGCAATATGAGTTTTATAAAGAAGTGGTAAACGGTGCATATCGGTTTCAGGATATGATGCTGGAGCGAAAGCTCGAACTGATTGATCGAGATACTACTGTTATCGTGATGTCCGATCACGGGTACGAATCCGGTAACAAACGTTTATTGGAACTCCCCAAATTGCAAGCCGCCGCCGCCATGGACCATCGGCAGTTTGGAATTTTTGCAGCCATGGGACCAAACATTAAAAAAAGAGAAAAAGTTTATGGTCTTGGGCTTATCGATATTGCCCCAACGGTATTGCACCACTTTGGCCTGCCCGTTGGAGGAGACATGGACGGCAAAGTGGCACTGGAAGTGTTTGAGAACCCGGGTGAGATCAAGTACATTGAAAGTTGGGAAAAAATTGAAGGCGATTTTGGCGAACTTCCCCGCAATCATGAACAAGATTTGCTTAACGACGAAGAAACCCTCGAACAACTTGTGGCGTTGGGTTATATAGAAAAAGCAGATGAAAAATCAGAAAATGCCGTCCGGAAGACCCGATGCGACCTCAAACACAATCTGGCACGGGTTTTTTTGGGAAAAAAGGATTATGACAGAGCAAAGCACATTCTCCTTGAACTTATCGATGTAAAAGCTCCCATTGACACTTCGTCCTATTACCTTGATTTGGTCAATGTGTGCTTGGAAACCAATGCCTTTGACGAAGCACAACACTATTTTGATATACTCAAGGACCATAACTCGTCGGTCCAATATACGCTGTTTTTTCAGGAAGCCGCCATTTTGCTCGGTAAGGAAAAGCCATTAAAGGCCTTGAAGGTTCTGGAAGGAGCACAAGCCCAAAACAGGTATGGTAATCCAGAGTTGTGGTACCGCATTGGCGCCTTAAAGCAAAAATTGTTGATGTATGACGAAGCACTCGGGGCCTATGAAAAAGCAATAGCTATCGAACCCGACAAGGCCAAGTACCACGCTGCTTTGGCAGAAAATTTCCTGGAACTTAAACAGTATGAAGATGCTGCAGAATCTGCTTTGACCAGTATCGAGCTTGTCAGGTATTACCCAAGAGCACATTATGTGCTTGGAAAAGCCTTGGAAAAGCTGGGCAATCTGCAACATGCCAAAATAGCTTTTGAAACGGCTGCACGATTGACTCCAAAAACGTTCCACCGTGCAGAAAAAGCAGTTGAAAATATCGAGAACAAGCTTTGTGGGGCTCCACAGCCACAGGACAAAAACAGTTCAAAATTTTGGAAAGACCAGATAGTCGTTGTGTCCGGATTACCGCGTTCCGGTACATCATTGATGATGCAAATGCTCCACAGTGGTGGTATTGAAGCCTTGACCGATAATAGCCGTCAAGCAGACCGGTCCAATCCCAAAGGTTATCTCGAATACGGCCCGGTAATGTCGTTGCACAAAGACAATTCTTGGCTTCATCAGGCAAAGCACAAATCCGTAAAAATAGTTGCACCGCTTTTACGCTATCTGGATGTGCAATACCGCTACAAAATCATTTTTATGAACAGGGATTTGACAGAAATCGTAAAGTCGCAACAAAAAATGATCGGTAAAGACCCCGAAAACCTCCCTGTTAAACTTTTTGATGCCTACACAAAACAGCTCCAAAAAGTCGAAACTTGGAAAGAAAACGAACCGGGCGTGGAGCTTATCTACATTAATTATACAGATGTACTGAACAAAACAGAACAAACAATTGATAAAATAGCTAACTTCGTGGGGCAAAATCTTGACATGGAAGCCATGGCAAAGTGCGTGGACAAAACGCTTTACAGGAACAAGGCATGAAAATCGTTGAGCAAATAAAACTACCCATTGCATTCGAAATGGAACTTTTCGAGCAAAAGTTCCTGTTGTCTATGTCTTCAAAAGTAGCCTTGCTCAACCGCATTACACATTACATAGTAAACCGAAAAGGTAAGCAAATGCGCCCGATGTTTGTTTTTTTGGTTGCCAAAATGGTCAACAATGGCGATGTAAGCGAGCGTACGTATCGCGGCGCTTCGGTTATTGAATTGATACATACCGCAACACTGGTGCATGATGATGTGGTGGACGACAGCAACCGTCGTCGCGGTTTTTTCTCGATCAACGCCTTGTGGAAAAACAAAATAGCAGTACTTATCGGTGATTACCTGCTATCAAAGGGCTTGCTGCTATCCATAGACAATAACGATTTTGATTTGCTGAAGATCATTTCGGTAGCTGTGCGTGAAATGAGTGAAGGCGAGTTGCTTCAAATTGAAAAAGCCCGAAAACTCGACATAACCGAAGCAATCTATTACGACATCATTCGACAAAAAACCGCTACGCTTATTGCCGCTTGTTGCAGTCTTGGAGCCGCATCGGTTAAGCCCAATTCGCCCGAAGTTGAATCCATGCGTAAATTTGGCGAGCTGATAGGCATGTCATTTCAGATAAAAGACGACCTGTTTGATTATGGCGAAGATGCCATCGGAAAACCTACCGGCATTGATATCAAAGAACAAAAAATGACATTGCCGCTTATTTATGTGCTCAACAGCTGCTCAAAAAAAGACAAAGATTGGCTTATAAATTCCATAAAAAACCATAATAAGGACAAACAACGTGTTAAAGAAGTGATTGCGTTTGTAAAATCTAACGGTGGATTGGAATATGCTGAAAAAAAAATGAAGCAATTTCAACAGGAAGCTCTGAATATTTTGAACAACTATCCCGATTCTGAATACAAAAAATCATTGGAATTAATGGTTAATTATGTGATAGACCGCAAAAAGTAACTTGTTAAATCTAAATTCCACGTTCCGATTTAAAAAAAAACACCGTTATCATTTTTTTTTAAAAATTTCAATTCCAAGGGCAACCTTTTGCCCAATTATTGCGTCTATACAAACAGAAGATTAAAACTAAACCGATTTTTTTGAAAGTTATACCACTTCATAACAATCTGCCGGAACTTATCCGAAAAGCATCAACCCACAACCGTGAAGCTCAACGTGTGCTGTATGAAGTGTTTGCGCCCAAGATGTTGAGCGTTTGCAGATACTACATTAAGGATTTGCAACAAGCGGAAGAAACCATGCTCAACGGATTTTTTAAAGCGTTTACGCATTTGGGCGGTTTTAAAAATGAAGGCAGTTTTGAAGGTTGGCTGAGGAAAATCATGGTGCGAGAAGCTATTTCGTTTTTAAGACAGCAAAAACACGTCGAATTTCCGGTCGATGATTTTAGTTTTCACAACCAACCTGTAAACAACATTCAAACCGGCATGGCACTTGACGAAATACAGCAATGTATAGACCAGTTGCCCGAAGGTTGCAAAATGGTATTTGTGATGAATGTTATTGAAGGTTACAAACATCAGGAAATTGCACAACTTTTGAATATTTCCGAAGGGACATCAAAATCGCAATTGTTCAAGGCAAAGCAATTGCTGCAAGATAAGATTAACTCATTAAACAAGCAAAGCAATGGCACAGTCTGATTGGGAACAACACATAAAAGAAACCATGGAAAATCGACAGTTGCAGCCGTCGCAAGATGCGTGGCATAAGCTGCAAAACCGTTTGGATGCTTCGGAAAAAAAGAAAAACAACACTACGTTTTGGAAATTGGGGATTGCTGCGGGAATTGTCGGGATTTTGTTTGCATCGGTATTGTTTATTGATAAAAAAGTACATCCCGAAAATACGGTTGTAACCATTCCGGTAACCAAAGTTGAAACCGATAAAGAAGCAGTGATAATTGAAAATTCAATTCAAATAGCTTCAGAAAACACGACGCGATCAGCAGAAAAACAGAATTTTGAGACAAATGTACAAGAGGTAAACAAAACCGTTGCAGAAACCCTGCAAAGCAATGATTTTCAGCTTTATGAAAATGAAAAGATTGATGCGGTCATTGCCCAAGTTCACGATATGGTCGAAAAAAATAACACCATTTCAGAAAACGAATTGGACTCTTTGCTTTTGTTGGCAGAACAGGAACTAAAGGCATACAAACTGCTCACATCCGTAGAAAATCAAACCGTTACCAATCCCGTAACCCTTTTGGCAGAAGCCGAAAACGAATTGGACAATTCGTTCAGGTCGCGGGTGCTTGACAAGTTGTTGTCGGGTTTTGAAAGCATCAAAGAGGTCGTGGTAAGCCGGAAAAATTAAAAATCATCATCAATCATTTATAAAAACAGAACAGTTATGAAAATTACAATGAAGACCTCCATCGTATTGGTTTTATGTTTCACATTTCAAATGGCAATCGCTCAAGATTCGCTGTCAGTAATGACAAAACAACAAAAAATTGAAGCATTGACAAAAGAAAAACAAACCATTGAAAGCCAAGAGCGCGAATTGTTAAAAAGGGATTTGGAAACCATTGAATCCCGATTGAAAAAAGGTGAAATCTCCCAAGAAGAATGCGATAGGCTAAAACTTGAAGCCGCCAAAATCCGAGCAGCAAACATCGATAACAAAAAAGTGATTATTGACAACCGGATAGCTCTTGTTGAACGTGAGGACGCCGCCGTAATTGTGAGTATCGCCGATAAAACCATAGATATCGAAAAACAAACTGAAAGCAATCAAAATATCTATAGCCAGCCAAAATCAACTGATCGGGTTCGAAAGACGTATAGCGGATTGCTGTTTGCCGTAGGGTTTAACAATACCATTATTGAAGGACAAAACATTGACGACTCGCCATATAAAATAGGAGGTTCTGGATTTGTTGAGCTTGGCACAACGCTGAATACGCCCATTACGATGAGCAGTAATTTTTTAACCCTTAAATACGGTCTTTCTTTTCAATGGAACAAGCTCAATATCAAAGACAATATGTACATTGTAGAAGATCAAGCCACACATTTGGTCACATTGCACGAACATCCCGAAACGCTGAAAGAAGCTAAATTCAGAGTGGTCAACATGGTTGTACCGGTACATCTGGAATTTGGTTCGACCGGAAGTATGGTCACCAAAAACGGGGTATCTTACAGACGTGGCGGCAGCTTTAAATTGGGATTGGGCGGTTATGCCGGTGTGCGCCTTGCCAGTGTTCAAAAGTTGGAATTTGAAGAAACCAGTGAGTTTCGAGGTAAAAAACAAAAAATAAAAGACGATTACAATACTTCCAATTTCGCCTATGGCTTTAGTGCATACGTAGGATTTGACGGGTATAGCCTGTATGCCAAGTACGATATGTCGCCACTATTTAAAAACCAACCTGTTGCACAAAACAACATTTCGGTTGGGTTGCGTGTGGATTTTGATTAATAGAGTTTTTTTACAAGTTGGCCACCCCAAAACAACCCAGTCGTTTAGGGCAAATCCCACCAAAGAGCCAACCTGGATCGATCCCGCAAAAATGACCTTCTGAACCAATCGCACAAAAAGTGTCGCCCTGAACTTGCTTCAGGGTCTTTTTTGTTACATATTGCGCCGGACTGGATGGGAAGCCGGAACAAGTTGAAAAGTACAAAGACCGTCTTTTGAGACAACTGGATCGAAATTATAGTCCAAGCGTCTTGTTTTCATTAAATTTGCAACTGTATTTGTCCAATGGCAAATTCTGGCGAACACCAAAATATATGGAACGTATAGAACAATTTTTGGAATCCCGAAATATTCGTATTACCGCCATACGCCTACTGGTCTATAAATTTTTGGCCGAAAAAAAGGTGGCTGTAGCGCTCGGCGATATTGAAAATGCATTTGAAAAAGTGGATAGGACCACCTTGTACCGGACCGTAAAGACTTTTGAGGAAAACGACATCGTGCACCAGATAGACGACGGTACCGGAATTGCAAAATATGCCCTTTGCGAAGCAGGCTGCCATTGCGATATCAAAACCGATTTGCACCTGCATTTTCATTGCAGCCACTGTAACGAAACCGTTTGTTTTACAGACCGTAAAATCCCGCAAATAAAAGTACCACAGGGTTTTGTGGCAGAAAACGTCAACCTTGTCGTAAAAGGTCTTTGTGACAAATGCAGTTGTATATAAAGGTAAGCCATTGATATTAATTCTTCTACACAAAAAAAGTTAAGTGCCATTTTGATAACTTTGGATATCGCAATTTCCACCAGTCATATTCAGATATCGGGTTTTTAACACATATTTTTTTCGATAATGCACTTCCGTTGCATGTGATAATTCTTGACCTTTGTTGCGTAAATAACCACTTTTATGGATACCTGTTGCACTGTTGGGCAAACCAACAAAAATGCCACCAGACACCACCACGATGGTGACCATCATCACGATCACGACCATGGCCACGATCACGATCACGGCAATGCATCAAATGGCATAAAGGCCTACATTCCGGCAGTTGTCAGCTTTATAATGCTTATGACAGGAATAGCACTCGATGTTTTTGGTACAACTTTTTTTCAGGGTTGGGTTAGGATAGTTTGGTACGGAATGGCCTATCTGCCTGTTGGTTTTCCCGTTGTCAGGCAAGGTTGGGAGAGTGCCAAACGTGGCGATGTATTCACTGAATTTTTTTTAATGGCAATAGCGACTATCGGTGCATTTGCCATTGGAGAATATCCCGAAGGTGTGGCGGTCATGTTGTTCTATACCATTGGAGAACTGTTCCAAAGTGCCGCCGTTTATAAAGCTAAGGGGAATATCAAGGCATTGTTGGATGTTCGGCCAAAAGAAGCTACTGTATTTCGTGATGGAGCGTATATTAGCACGGCGCCAGAAGAAGTAGAGATTGGCGAAAAAATACAAATTCGCGTAGGCGAAAAAATCCCTTTGGACGGTATGTTGCTTTCCAAAAAGGCCATTTTGAATACATCGGCTATTACCGGCGAGAGCAAACCGGAATCAGTTTTCAAAAATACAAAAGTCTTTGCAGGGAGCATCAATCTGGATTCGGTAATAGAAGTTGAGGTTGCCAACCGGTTTGAGGATAGTTCTATTGCCCGGATATTGGATATGGTCCAAAATGCCACCACGCGAAAATCCAAAACCGAGCTTTTCATCCGAAAGTTTGCCCGCATTTATACACCCATAGTTGTGTTTTTGGCCATAGGCTTGGTACTTTTACCATATTTTATTGTGGATGGTTATGTGTTTCGGGATTGGTTGTATCGAGCCTTGATTTTTTTGGTCATATCCTGTCCGTGTGCTTTGGTCATATCCATTCCGCTGGGATATTTTGGTGGTTTGGGAGCTGCTTCCAGACATGGGATTCTATTCAAAGGTGCCTCTTTTCTTGATGCCATGGCAACCGTGAATACCTTGGTAATGGACAAGACGGGAACGATGACCAAGGGTGTTTTCAACATTAAGAACATCAAAACTTTTGGGTGTGACAAAAACGAATTGATGCGCTACCTTATGGCTGTCGAGGCGCAATCCACACACCCGGTTGCCAAGGCCATTTTGCAATACAGCATAGAAGAAAACCCTTTTGTTGCTACCGAAGTGTTTGAAATTGCTGGCAAAGGTTTGCAAGGAACGGTCAACGGCAAAACGGTCTTGGCAGGAAACCAGGCTTTGATGTTTACAAACAATATAAAAGTACCTTCGGAAATTGAAACTATTGTTGAATCGGTAGTTTTGGTGGCCATTGACCACAAATTTTCAGGTTATGTTGTGATTGCCGATGCGTTGAAAGACGATGCAAAAATGGCAGTCGCTGCGCTGGGCCGTGTGGGAATCAAAAACCTGATGATGCTTTCAGGAGACAAAGATGCCATTACCCGACATGTGGCGCAACAACTGGGCATTGCCAATGCCAAGGGCGATTTATTACCGGAAGATAAGCTTAATGAAGTCCAATTTTTAAAACAGCATCCCGATACCAAAGTGGCATTTATTGGCGACGGCATCAACGATGCTCCGGTTTTGGCAGTCAGTGATGTGGGCATTGCCATGGGTGGATTGGGCAGCGATGTTGCCATAGAAACAGCTGATGTGGTCATACAAACAGACCAGCCTATAAAAGTGGCCGTTGCCGTTAAGATAAGTCGTGCCACCCGCCGGGTTGTATGGCAAAACATCGCGTTGGCATTTGGGGTAAAACTTATTGTAATGGTACTTGGCGCGGGCGGTGTTGCAACTATGTGGGAAGCCGTTTTTGCCGATGTTGGCGTAGCATTGTTGGCAATTATAAATGCGGTTCGGCTACAACGAATGACATGGAACCAAAACAATTTTGGTTTTTAATCTTTGGTTTGGTTCCACGACGTGATGCCGCCCTTCAGATTGTAAATTGCTTTAAATCCTAAAGTATTCATAAGTTCTGCGGCGCTGCTGCTCCTTCCGCCACTGCGGCAGTAGAGATAAACAGGTTGGTTCTTGTCCAACTTTTGGATGTCGGCCTCAAAAGTTTTAGAATAGAAATCGATGTTTTGAGCATTGCCTATGTGGCCGGTACTGTATTCTTCCTGCGTTCTAACATCTATAAGTTGTATAGCATCTTCGGAAAGTACTTTCTTGAGCTCTTCGGAAGTTATATCTGTTACGGTATCAGATGTCTGCGAGTTACAGCTCAAAGTAAGGACAGACAGGAAGAAAAATAAATACAATGGTTTCATAATTTAAAGGTTTTCATTGATCAAACGTTCGAGTTCATTGGCAGAAAACACACCGGATTGTCGCCATCTGATTTTGCCTTCCTTGAAAATGATAAGTGTTGGGACGCCACGAATCTGGTATTGGGCGGCGACTTGTTGGTTTTTGTCCACATCGATTTTTAGGATGTCCGCTTTGTCCCCGACACGTTGTTTCAAGTCTTCCAAAATGGGTGCTTGCATTTTGCAAGGACCGCACCATTGGGCAAAAAAGTCAACTAAAACCGGTTTGTCCTGTTGTATGATTTCTTGAAAAGTCATTTTTTTATTAATAATTTCATTGGTTTTCAATACAGTGGTTTTTGACGTTTTGCAACGAACCGCCATTGATGACATTTGTGAAACCGTTGAGTTCCAGAATTGTTTTCGCCTGTTCGCTTCGGATACCGCTTTTACAAAAAACCACTATGTGGCACTTGTCATCAAAGTCGGCCATATGGCTGTAGATCGAATTGAGCGGAATGTTGACGGCGTTTGACACGCTTCCGTGGGCAAATTCTTCTTCTGTACGGACATCTACCAAAAAAGGGCGCTCTTGCATGGCGCTTTCGAGTTCGCTATTTTCGGAAGATGAATAATGTTTATCTAACATATTTCTGCTTTCGGTTAGTGGTTGTTGTGAAATTATAACATGGTCGTAGGGCAGACATAATCGGTAAGATTGAATTTTTCCGATTTTTTGACGCCATTGAACCCGTCATTTACATCAATCAGATTCTCGTAGCCTCTCGCTTTGAGTATAGAAATGAATGCCATGGAACGGTAACCGGCTGCACAATGTACACAATAGGTTTTGTCTTTGCTTACTTCGGCAATATGCTCGTTGATGTAGTCTAGCGGAACATTTTCAGCTCCAATGATATGTTCTGAATAGTACTCACTTTTTTTCCTTACGTCGAGTATGTTGAGATTGGGGTCTTTTTCCATCCTTTCGGCCAGTTTGTCGGCAGAAATGGATACTACGTTATCGGTTTCCTTGCCCGAGTTTTTCCAGGCGTCAAATCCGCCTTTAAGGAATCCGATGGTATTGTCATATCCAACGCGCGCCAGCCGGGTAACAACTTCTTCTTCCCTGCCATCATCGGCCACAATCAAAATGGTTTGCTTAATATCTGGAATCAAGGCGCCTACCCAAGGAGCAAAGCCACCGTCAATACCTATGTTGATACTGTTCGGGATGAAACCTTTGGCGAATGTTCCTGCTGGTCGAGTGTCCAGAACAAGGGCGTCTGTTTCGTTGGCGGCCGTTTCAAATTCTTCCGGGGAAAGCTGTTGCAGACCTTTGTTCAGCACTGTGTCTATACTTTCATACCCCTGAATGTTAAGTAATACATTTTCCGGGAAATATGCCGGTGGCGGCATAAGCCCGTCCAGCACCTGTTCGATGAATTGTTCTTTGCTCATTTGCTGCAAAGCATAATTCGTTTTTTTCTGGTTTGCCAAGGTATCGCTGGTTTCTTTGCTCATATTTTTTCCGCAAGCAGAACCAGCTCCATGTGCCGGATATACGATGATATCATCGGCCAAGGGCATTACTTTGTTCCGAAGTGAATCATACAGATGCCCGGCGAGTTTTTCTTGCGTTAGGTCGGTCACAAGTTTTTGAGCCAGGTCTGGACGGCCCACATCGCCGATGAACAGCGTGTCGCCCGTAAACAGTGCCGTGTCTTTTCCGTTCGCATCGGTCAGCAGATAGCAAGTGCTTTCCATTGTGTGCCCAGGTGTGTGAATGACTTTTATGGTAATATTTCCGATTTTCAGGATTTCTCCGTCTTTGGCGATGTGTGCTTCAAACCCGGGTTTGGCGGTCGGGCCATAAACAATGACTGCTCCGGTTTTCTTTGCCAAATCCAAATGACCGCTCACGAAATCAGCATGAAAATGTGTTTCCAAAACGTATTTGATTTTGGCCCCGTCTTTTTCTGCTTTGTTTATGTAGGGTTGAACTTCGCGCAAAGGGTCGATGACGGCCGCTTCGCCATTGCTTTCAATATAATAAGCTCCCTGTGCTAAACATCCGGTATAAATTTGTTCTATTTTCATCGATTTGTGTTTTTTAATTGTGATGGGCAAAAATATAATTTGCTAATATACTGTACGGTAACTTTGGTTACAATGGCAAAGGCCTATTTGGGTTTTTATGTCAAAAATAAAAAAGCAGCAATAATGGCCAACTGGAACAGCCAGATTCCCAATCCCAAAATTAACCCTTTTTTTCCAGATTGGATAATTTTCGAAAAGCGTATTTGCATTCCTATGTTGGTCATGGCGATGGTGAGTAGCAGTTTTCCCAACATTTCGATCCATTTCAGTAACGTTTCAGGTATTGAGACCATTGATACCAGAACGGTAATTGCCAAAAACCCCCATACGTACCAAGGCATTTTGATATAGTCTGTCCAAGGTAAGTCTTTCCTGTTTTGGGTCAGGAAGTTAAAAAAGACAAGCCCAAAAGAGAGTAATGCGACACGTGCCAGTTTTACGGTAACGGCCATTTCGCCCACTTCATTGCTGATGATGTATCCGGCCCCCGCAACATTGCCTACCGAATGGAGAGAGCCCCCAATGATGAGCGCTTCACTGATGGGTTCTAAATCCAGTTTTGTCAAGACCAAAGGCAGCAGGACCATCCCAAGCATACCATAGAGGTTAACCACGGCCATGGCAATCCCGGTATCGCCTTTGTCTTTTACTACAGATGGCGCCAGGGCGGCAATGGCAGATGAACCACAGATTGCTGTTCCAAACCCGATGAGCCAATTAAGTGGTTTTCGGGACATGAAAAATGTTGTCGACAATATGATTATGACCAATAAAAAGACCAAAGCCAAACTCTTCCAGCCCAGATTGGCCAAGTGGTTGTAATTAATGCCAAAGGCCAAAAACAAAACCGAAAGTTCTAAAAAACGATTGCCCGTCGTGTTGGAAACGGCTCTTGTTTCTGAAGAGAGCAAAAACAGGTTTCCTAATATGATTCCAATAAAAATACCCAAAAGTATGGCGTTTAAAAACGAAATAAAGAGCGAAGCAAGAAATATGATTACGCCCGGCAGTATCGAATAGAGTAGTGGCTTTAGTTGTGGGTTCATTTAAAAAAACAATTCATTTGCTAAAATATAAATGGCCATAACCAGAACAAACCATCCAAAGGTGCTTTTCAATTTGGAGCTGGCAATTTTTTTGGACAGGTATATTCCGGCGAAAATACCAGCTACCGACAGTGCGGTAAAAGTGGAAAGTAGTTGCCAGTCGATGATCCCATCGCCTTGAAGGTCGCCGATAAAACCAATAAGTGATTTTGCGGCAATGATAAACAGCGATGTTCCCACGGCCAGTTTCATCGGCATTTTTGCCAGGATTACCAATGCGGGAATGATCAAGAAACCGCCCCCGGCGCCAACGAGTCCCGTCAGTACGCCCACTACAACACCCTCTAATAAAATTTTTGGGTAATTGTACTCCAATGCCTGATTTTTGGTGGTGTCTTTGATGTTGCTTGGCCGTATCATGGAAATGGACGCAAAGATCATGACGATAGCAAACAATACCATCAATGCGATGGATTTTGTAAAGGCAAATGAGCCCAATGAAAACAGCGTTTCGGGTATCAGCGGCACCAAAAAAGCCCTTGTAAGATAGACCGATAGAATAGAAGGGATGCCAAAAATCAATACGGTTTTAAAGTCCACACATTTACTGCGCATGCTTTGTAGTCCGCCCACAAGTGCTGTAAAACCTACCACAAAAAGTGAATAGGCAGTGGCCAAAACGGGTTCCACGGCCATGACATATACCAGTATTGGCACTGTGAGAATGGATCCGCCACTACCTATCAAGCCAAGAGAAATCCCTACCAGTATGGCAAGAATGTAGCCTAAAATGTGGTGTAAGTCCATGTATTGGGCAGTTTTTGTTTGCGAAGGTAAGGCGCATTTTCTTGACAGCTTGTAACCAATGTGACAATTGTTTGAAAAAGCCAATTGGCCATGTTTGATTTGGGGCTTGACACTTTTGTAGTTAGTTCAGTAGTTCAATATTGTTACGGTTCAAACGGATTTTTCCTTCGTTTTCCAGTGCTTTGAGCAAACGGGAAATCACGACCCGGGAACTGTTGAGCGCGCCGGCAATTTCCTGATGGGTTTTGTAGATAATCCTGGAGCGGTTTACTTTAGAGGTTTCATCCAAATAGTTTTCCAAACGTTCGTTCATTTTCATAAACGCGATGTTGTCAATTGCCCATAGCAATTCGTTGAAACGGTTGTTGTAGCTTTGAAACACAAATGACCGCCAAGTTTTGTATTTGCCCATCCACTCTTCCATTTTTGCTACCGGGACCATGGCTACCAGCCCTTTATTCTCGGCAATGGCGCGTATTTCGCTTTTTTTGTCGCCTATGCAGCAAGCCATCGTCATGGCACAAGTGTCGCCTTTTTCCAAAAAGTAGAGTAATAATTCGCCTTCGTCAAAGTCTTCGCGCATAATACGGATGGCTCCACTGATGAGCAAAGGCATCGTTTTGATGTACTGTCCAAAATCTATCAGTATATCATTTTCTTCGAAATCCGTAATTTTTACAACTTCGGTTATTTCGGCCAATAAATCCTTTTCAAAAATACCTCCAAAGGCTTCCTCAATCAATTCTTTTACGGTCATAATTTCAAATTGACAAAACAATAAATTTTATAATTTATAAAATTACAACTAAAAATTGATATGTTTACTTCGAACAGTTTTCTTCTTTGTCCTTTATCCCGAGTTTGTCCAAAATAACGTACAGCAGACACCAGTTGGTCATGGAATTCTGAAGCAAGTTTATGCCAGGTATGGCAGCGAGCCATAGCCAGTTTTGGTTTACGTAAACCCCCAATAATAAGCCTGTAAGGATTAATATTCCCGCAAAGGCGTGTGCGATTCTTACTTTCATGGTTACTTGTTGTTATGTGGTGCTTGAATCTTCGGTGCCCGAATAATTTTTACCACGGTTATACATTCATTATATTGATTTTTCTGTTGATAAAGTTGCTATGTGAACTTTTGAAAGCGATTCTTGTTTTTGGTTGAATTCTTCCACCCGATTATAGATATCGTCCAGACATCCGCATTCTGCAAAAACCGTAAAAAGCAGTGAATCCACCCCTGGGTCGTGTGTTCCGAACCAGTTTCCAAGTCTGTTGCCCGAATTGTTTTTATACCCTTTTACCGATTGCAGCGAAAAGGATTTTATACCTGAATGTTTCAGTATCTGTTTGATTTCATTTTCAAACTCTTTGATACCTGTAATTAGCAATAATTTCATGATCTTTTGTTTAATGGTTGCACTTTAGTTGTCAATTTCCATAGGTTGCTCTGGGAGTTCAGGTTTTTTTCCCCAATTATTCTTTTCGGTCATATAATAAATCAACGGAACCACCACCAGTGTCAACAGGGTTGAAATAACTGCCCCGAATACCAGAGAGATAGCCAGTCCTTGAAATATTGGGTCAAACAATATGATGGCTGCGCCGATTACCACTGCGCCGGTAGTAAGCAAAATTGGCGTGGTGCGCACAGCTCCGGCTTCGATGATGGCTTGCTTGATCGGGATACCTTGTTTCAGGCGGATTTCAATAAAATCGATAAGCAGGACCGAATTCCGGACCATGACTCCGGCAAGGGCAATCATCCCGATGAATGAGGTTGCCGTAAAAAACGCACCCAGCATCCAGTGCCCCAAAACAATTCCAATGAGCGAGAGCGGAATGGCAATCATCATGACAATAGGTGTTTTGAAATTTTGGAACCAACCCACGATCAACATATAAATGATGATGATTACGACCATAAACGCGACGCCCAAATCACGGAATACTTCTAGGGTAATCTGCCATTCGCCATCCCATTTTACGGCGTAATTATCTTCGTTGTCGGGCTGTTTTGTATATAGTTCTTGTATTTCATATCCTTTTGGCAAGTCTATTTTTTGGAGTTTTTCTTCCATTCCAAGAATGGCGTAAGCTGGACTTTCCAGGCCGCCGGCCATATCTGCCAATACATATACCACCCGTTTCTGGTCTTTTCTGTAAATGGATTTTTGCAGTTCTTCTTCTTTGACTTTTACCAAATCTGCTATGGGAACCATCCCGAACTGTCCTTTGACTTTCAGTCCGGTAATGTCCTCAATGGAGGATTTGTCGGCATTGTCGAGCTTCATTACGATATTTACCGGATTGCTCGAATTTTCATCATACAGATTTCCTACTGGATGTTCGCCCAGCAAATAGGTCAAGTTTCCAACAATCTGCTGCGGCGCTACGCCATTCAGCATTGCTTTTTCCTTATCGGGAATTATTTTGAATTCTTTTTGGTTGTCTTCGACCCGAGTGTCGATATCCACCACATCATCCGTTTTATGAAGAATATCCTCTATTTGCCGTGCAATTTTGATTTGTTCTTCATAGTCTGGCCCGTACACTTCCGCAACGATGGTCGATAAAACCGGCGGTCCGGGCGGGACTTCTACAATTTTCACATTGGCATTGTGTTTTGAAGCAATTCTCTGGATTTCGGGGCGTATTTTTTTTGCCACATCGTGGCTTTGCAGTTTTCGTTCCTCTTTTTGTAACAAATTGACCTGTATGTCGGCGGTATTGCTCGCGCCGCGCAAATCGTAATGGCGAACAAGCCCGTTGAAGGTTATCGGTGCCGAAGAGCCCGTGTAGCTCTGGTAGTTGACCACTTCCGGAACGGTTTTAAGGTATTGTGCGATTTCAGAAGTAACGGCTGCTGTTCTTTCGAGCGTAGTTCCTTCCGGCATATCAATTACCACCTGAATTTCGTTCTTGTTGTCGAACGGAAGCATTTTTACTGCTACCCATTGGGTAAAGAATGCAGCTACGGAAATAAAAAGCATAACGACTGTAATCCATAGCATTGCCCATCGTTTTTTGTTGCTGTTCAGCAAAGGCAGTTCAATTTTTTTGTATATTTTATAGATCCGCCCAGTTTCCAGGCCTTGTTCTTCCTTGTGTGCTTCTTCGTTTTTTACTTTCAATAAATAATAGCCGAGGTAAGGTGTTATTGTCAATGCTACAAATAATGATAGCATCATAGCGATAGACGCCCCGATTGGCATCGGTGACATGTACGGTCCCATCATTCCGGAAACGAAAGCCATAGGTAAAATTGCGGCGATTACCGTAAATGTGGCTAAAATGGTTGGATTTCCTACTTCGTTTATAGCATAGATCGCCGCCTGCTTGAAAGGCAATTTCTTCATATGGAAATGCCGGTGCATATTTTCTGCAATGATGATACTGTCGTCCACTACAATCCCCACCACGAAAACCAAGGCAAAAAGCGTAATCCGGTTCAGGGTGTATCCTAAAATGTAATAACTGAAAAGTGTCAGTGCAAAGGTCAACGGTACGGACAAAAACACGACCAGGCCTCCACGCCATCCCATAGCGAACATTACCAGAAGCGTTACCGCCAAGATCGCTACGCCCAGGTGCAGTAACAGTTCCGAAACTTTGTGAGAAGCTGTTTCTCCGTAATTGCGTGTTACTTCAACTTTTACGTCGTCGGGGACCAGGGTGGTTTTCAAATCATCGACTTTTTGAATAATCTGCCCCGATATTTTCATCGCATCGGCTCCTTTTACCTTTGAAACCGAAATCGTAACCGCCGGATATTCCGAACTGAATTTTTCATTTTCTTTTGATGCGTTTCCGTATCCGAAGCTCACATAATTTGCAGGTGAAGACGCGCCGTCTTCCACTTTAGCAACCTGTTTCAGGTAAACCGGCATATTGTGCGAAGTTCCTACGACCAGATTTTTTATGTCTTGGGCAGAACTTAAAAACTGCCCTGTAGTCAGCAGATATTCTGTATCGCCCGAATCAAAACTCCCCGACTGTGAACTTCCGTTGTTGGCCTGAATCATCTGCATTATGCTTAAAGCATCCACATTGAGTTCGGACATTTTTTCTTTGTCGAGTACCACTTTCAATTGCCGGGTTCTACCGCCGATTACATTGGTCAGGGAAACATCTTTGATTTTTTTTATTTCAGATGACAATTCTTCGCCCATACGTCGAAGTTCATAATCGGTATAATTTTCGCTCCAAAGCGTCAACCCGAGCATCGGCACATCATCAATCGAACGGGTTTTCACGATGGGCTGCATCACGCCTCCAGGAAATATATCCCGGTGTTTCATCAGTTCGTCGTAGAGTTTCACATAGGATCGTTCGGTATCTTCGCCCACATAAAACTGGACGATGATCATCCCCTGCCCGTTCATTGCTGTAGCATGCAGGTGTTCTACGCCCTTGATATTGGAGATAATTTTCTCAAGAGGTTTAATGACGCGGTTTTCTACCTCTTTTGGGCTTGCGCCGGGATACCCGACCATCACATCGGCCATCGGAATAACTATCTGCGGTTCTTCTTCCCTTGGGATCAGTGTAGAGCTGTACACCCCGATAATCATTAGGGCTATCATCAACAAAATGGTTAGTTTCGAATTGATGAAAAATTCGGCAATGCGACCTGCGAATCCTTTTTCCATAGTTTTTTTATTTCAGGTTTTTAAGTTTCAGGTTTTAAGTTGATATACACCCAAAGCCTTGACTATTTAATTTGAATTTTTACTCCGTTGTACAATTTTCCATCGGAAGAAGTGATATATGGTTCGTCCACCTTTAATCCCGATAGGATTTCAATGTTTTCTCCTATTGTTTTTCCTGTTTTCAACCATCGCAACACTGCCGTTTTCTGTTCGCTTACTACATAAACACCCGTCAATTGGCCGTTTCTTACCAATGCCGATTCAGGGATCAGCACGGCGCTTTCCTGTTCCTGGATGTGGCCCGCCGTGAAAGGGAACACCACATTTACGAACATACCGGGTAGTCTTTCTTGTGAGCCGGGGATATTGATTTTTACTAAGTACTGCCCACCTGTATTGGCGGATGATTGGCTGATTTCGGCTACCTTTGCCTTAATTTCTTCCCCTGTGGATTTGATGGAAACTAGCACTTCCATTCCAAATTTGACCTGAACGATGTTTTGTTCCGAAACCAGGACTTGCGCTTGAAGCTCTGTTGGGGATTCTATGGTCAGTAGAGGCATACCTGGATTTGCCATATTGCCTTGATCAACGTATTTTGCCGTAACCACTCCCGAAATGGGCGCGGTAACATTTGTGTATCGGTACTGGGCGTTCACTTCGTTTTTCATCTGTTTTGCGGCTTCCAGTCCGGCCTTGGCCATTTCATATCGTGCGGTCATATCATCCAGTTCCTTTTGGGAAGCGCTCTGTGATTCAAATAAGTTTTTGAATCGTTCATAGTCTTTTTTGGCGATGTTGTAATTTGCCTGTGCTTGAGAAATCTGTGCGTCGGCTTGCCCTCCTTTTGCCTGAACATCGGTATTGTTGATGCTTACCAGTTGTTGTCCAGCACGGACGCTTTGCCCAACTTCTATGGGAATAGAGCTTATGTAGCCCATCATTCGCGTGGAGACATTCACGGAGTTTCTGGAAACCAATTTTCCGCTTGCTGTTGCGTTTCCGCCCGCATGGGTCTCAGAGGTTTTGTTTACCGTAACTTCTACGGGTTGTCCTTTAAATTCTGCTTTATTCTGTTCTTTTGTGGTACAACTCGCAAAAATCCACAACGAGCTGATCAAAACGGTGTTATATACTATTTTTTTCATATTCATTATTTTAAAAACTGATAATAAGCCAATGCTGTGTTATATTCAAAGATGGCCTGGTGGTATTCCAGCTCCTTTTGTGCCATCATGGTTTCGGATGTAAGGAGTTCTGATGATTTTTCCAAACCTTGATCGTAACGGTTTTTGCGAATCCGGTAGGCTTCATTGCTTTGTTCCCATGTGAGTTTCGCCAGTGCGACCTTATTGTCGGCATCCAGCACCTGGCGGTAAGCTTTGTGTAATTCCAAACTGCTTTGTTTTGTATATTGTTCGATTTCGGTTTGTGTTTTCAACTTTTCCGTTTTGAGTTTTACCTGTTGGCTTTTGGAGCGAAGTCCGTTAAACAGATTCCATGACAACTGGATCCCGGCCCAATAGCCGTTGGCATCAAATTGTGCAAACGTGTCGTCATATAGTTCAAAACTTCCGAAAGCATTCAAACGTGGAAGAAATTCTGACTTTGATGATTTTATCATTAAATCATAGGCCTCCAATGATTTTTCCCAGGCCTGAAGATCCTTGCGGTTTGGATTTAAAACAGGTTCTTCGGAAAGCAAATTTCCTTGATACTCGAGTTCTTCCTCCGGTTTGAAGACTCTCCCTTTCGGTTCTTCATTTAATAAAAAGAACAAATAATCGGAAGCGTTCAAGATATTGGATTGCGCATACCGGATTTGATTTTCTATTTCGCCAAGGCGCACTTCCAAGTACAAGACATCGGATTTCTGGATCATCCCGTTTTGATAATAATTGTCCACCACCTTTTTGTTGGCCAATGTGGTAAGTTTTGCATTTTCAAGTGTTCCCATCATCTTGTAGGCAAGTTGAAGCATCATATAGGCTTTTTTCAGTTCGAACTGAATGTGTTCCTTTGTGCGTTCTTCTTTGATTTCAAGGACTTCGCTTTTGACTTTACCTGCTTTTTTCCGATAAACTGCATCCATATTGACAATGGGCTGGCGCACTTCCAACTTGGTGGCAAAACCAGTAATATTATCGGGGTTGTTCAAAAAATCGGGATTGAAATCTTCCATCGCGATCCTTTCCTGGTTTAATTTGGTTCCGAACGCCATTAACGGGTTGTTGGTTCCGGTAAAAGTGTAAGAAAGGTTTACGTCGGGAAGATAGGCCGCCCTTGCTTCAAGCAATTCGGCTTTTGCGAGTTCGGTTTCCTTTTTTGCGAGTTTTATCTGAACGTTTTCTTCAAGGGATTTTTGTTCAATCTCTGCTTTGGAAATCATTAAAATTTCTTGTGCGAACCCGAAGGTTGCCATCGTAACTGCTAAAACTGTAACTATTTTTTTCCGCATTTCGCTGAATTTTCAGGCAAAATTATAGGATGCGGAAATCGCCCACAGTGATTATTGTTACACAAGGAGGAAATTTTGAAGTTTTTTTTCAGGTCTCTTTTATAAAAGGAACCCGTTCGAAAAACAGGTAAGGTGCCTAGGGTCTTGTTGTGCTCAAGGATGAGCTTGTGTTTGAGGTCCGATTTTCAATGTGCCAATTTGTCTTTCAGCAACCCGTAGATCCAGGTTCCGAACAATGCGCCAACAATGACTACTAATATCGGGAAATAACCGGCGCCGGCCAATACGAACATTGGCCCGGGACAAGCACCTGCGAGTGCCCAGCCCAATCCGAAAGCAATGCCTCCAAAAAGATGACGGCGAAAGCCTCTTTCTTTGTCTGCAATCATTATGGGGTTGCCGTTGGCATCTTTTACCTTGTTTCTTTTGATGAATTGGACAATCGTGATGCCAACCACCAGTGCAGAACCCATAAGGCCGTACATGTGGATGGATTGAAAGTTGAACATCTCAAAAATACGGAACCAAGAAGCAGCTTCGGATTTGAACATCACGATACCAAAAAAAATGCCGATAAGTAATAATGTTATACTGCGTTTCATTTAAGTGAAAATTTAGATCTCTATAATGTGTGTCTTGAACAGTCGTTGTTTTTAAAAAATAAAAGGGAAAATTAAATGCACCATGATCAAACCGCCGATAAAAAAACCAATGGTGGCTATTAGCGATGGTCTTTGCAAATTACTGATGCCCGATATGGAGTGTCCCGAGGTGCAACCCCCGGCATAGCGAGCCCCAAAGCCAACCAAAAAGCCGCCTATGAGTAGCAGGGCAATGGTCTTGGGCGATGAAAAAGCTCCCGGGCCAAATAGTTCTGTGGGAACGTAGGTGTTTCCCGCACTGGTAATACCGTAAGCGTTAAGTTGAGCAATGGTTTTTGGGTTAAGGTCGGGCGCTTGGTTGACAGATAGATAATGTGATGCCAAATACCCGCCGATGATGGCGCCGGCAACGACCCATAAGTTCCAGCGTTGTGATTTCCAGTCGAACCTGAAAAAGTCGGAAGTTTTGCCCGCCCCACAGACAGTGCAGAGCGTCCTCAAGTTAGAAGACATTCCAAAATTTTTGCCGAGATAAAGTAACAGAAACATGGTCAGGGCAATCAATGGACCGCAGATGTACCACGGCCAAGGCTCTAAAATCCAATCCATAATTGAAATTTAATATGGTTATAGGTGCAAATTTAATACAAAGTGGTCATATATAAGTTGTTTGGGATGTATTGCTTACAATTATTAGGACTGTATTACCCAGATATGGGCGAACGAAATGATTTTATACTCTTAAAATTTTCAATGCAAGGCAAAAGCTGGTTGTAAGACTTTTTTTTATGGGCGGTGCAGCAAACATAAATTTTTGGGCCGTAGTTTGTGGAATTCTTATTACTTTTGCCCAGGTTTTTTAAAAAATCGGCTCCATAGTTCAAGGGATAGAACAAAAGTTTCCTAAACTTTAGATCCAGGTTCGAGTCCTGGTGGAGCTACTTTCTCCCTTACAATTTCCGGCTGTTTTTTTTACGGGCTACAATTCCTTGTTTTTCGTTTGCCCATAATTTTATATGTTAAAATCATAATTATTATGGTATTTATTAAAAAAAGGTTAAATTTACCCTAATCCTGCAATATTAATCCATACCCTCATATTTTGGAGACTACGGAACGTAACGATAGTTCAATTTTATGGCAACAGCTCAAAACGGGCAACGTGGACGCCCTGGGTCATCTCTACGACCGCTTCGTTGATGAGCTTTTTGCTTATGCGTCAACCATTACCATGGACAGGCAAAAGGGTATGGACGCCATACACGATCTTTTTTTTAATCTTTACAAATACAGGAACAATCTTGCCAATACCGATAACGTGGAAGCTTATTTGCGCCGTTCGCTAAAAAACCAATTGATCAAAAAGCATACAGCAGGACAAGAACTGATGTATATTCCCAACCATTTGTTTTTTGAGGGTCACATGCCTTCGGCCAACATCCCATCGCATGAACAGAATCTTATCGAGGCTGAATTTTTTGATGAAAGATCCATGCGACTGTCCGAGGCATTGGGAGTATTGAGCAAAAAACAAAAGCAAGGGATTTTTCTCCGGTTCAATGAAAATCGACAATACGAGGAAATTGCCGAAATCATGGATATTTCGGTGCAGACCTCAAGAACGCTTATATATAGAGCTATCAAGGTTTTAAGGGGAAATTTGACGCTTTTTATAATTATCTACCAAATATTTTTATATTTTTTTTGTCTATAAAATGATCATACCGGACTTTATGGAGTATAGCTTGCCCGCGCAAGTTTTGCCATGACCAACAAGTTCGTATGCAACTGACAGACCAAGAAAAAAAGCAGCTACGCCAAAGGATAACACAATCCGTATTTAGGTATGTGGCTTTCAGGCGTTTTATAAAGTATGGATTGGGTGTTGCTGCAATTCTTGCCGTCGGTTTTTTTTCGTTGAAGCCTTATTTTATTGGGAAAACTGAAAACAAAAATCCATCGCCCTTGGACGGGTTTGTCAAGATATTGAATGAAACCGAAGTGCCGGACCATATACAGCTTATCTTGGCCGATGGCAATAATGTGGGCATTGATGAAGATGAGGTGGCCATTGCGTATTCCAATACTGGCGAGCAAGTACAGATAGGTAAGAATCAGCAAATAAGCCAACAATCGATACAGGATGGCCAACTGGTTTACAATACCTTGGTCGTTCCATACGGAAAACGATCTTCCATCGCACTGTCCGACGGCAGTAAAGTTTGGCTCAATTCCGGTTCAAAATTGGTGTTTCCGGTTAATTTTATAACAAAAAACAGAGAAGTCTATATTGAAGGCGAAGCCATTTTTGATGTGGCAAAGGATAAAGAAAAGCCTTTCATCGTCAAATCGGAAGGGCAGCAAATAGAGGTTTTGGGAACGGTTTTTAACGTCAGTGCGTACCGTGATGATGCATACGTTCAAACCGTCCTTAAGAGTGGCAGCGTAAAAGTGGTTTATGGTGCTTCCGGATTGCAGAATTCGCCCCAAAGTATAACCATGGCGCCGGGTAGCATGGCAAGCCTCGATCTCAAGAACACCAAGCTTTCGACACAAAGCGTCAATGTTGAAAAATACTTTTCTTGGCGCGACGGCATTTTTATCTTTAAGAACGATTCATTGGAGTCGATCATGAAAAAGATAGCGCGCTACTATAATATGGACATCGTCATCGAAAACCAAGCGTTGGCAGGCGCCAGTTTTTCGGGATATCTGGACCTAAAGGACAATATTGAGAATGTAATTAAAACTATAAGAGAAACCACAAAATTCGAATACACAATCAAAAACAACAAAATGATCATTAACTGATAGGACGTGCAAAAACAAAGGATGCGCCAACATCCTTTGCATGGAAAATCAACGCCACCGTGAAAACGTTGGCATTAACCACTAAAACAAAATTATGAATAATCATGGGAAACTTCGTCCTGAACGTAGGGCAAAATCTTCAAGTTATTACTTGTTATCTGTTATGAGAGTTTTTCTTTTATTATTGACCCTTGGCTTAGGTACCGTTTTTGCGACCAACTCCGGTGCGCAAACCAAAATGGACATCAATGTGCAAAATGCAACATTGGAAACGCTTTTTGAGCAGATTCAGAGCCAGAGCAAGTTCATCTTTTTTTACAAAGATGACGTATTGCGCCATACAGTGTCGTTGAACATTAAGAAAGCGACGTTGACAACCATTCTTGATCGTGCTTTTCAGGGTACTAACCTTACATATGTCATAGACAACAGGCAAGTGGTCATTAAAGAAAACGGCGACAAAACCACTGCAACCACGCTGTTGGAACAACAGGATAGAATAGTGCGCGGAACCGTGGTCGATGATACGGGCAGTCCATTGCCCGGTGCAACGGTTATCATCAAGGGCACAACAAAAGGTGTCAGTGCAGATTTTGACGGCAACTTTGAAATCAGTGTCCCCGATGGCGCTACAACATTGCAGATTTCATATCTCGGCTTTGTGACACAGGATGTTAACATCGTCGGTAAGACCACGGTAAATATCACTTTACAACCCGACAATCTTTCCTTGAGTGAAATAGTAGTCGTGGGTTATGGTACCGAGCGAAAGTCGCTGCTCACAGGGTCGGTCTCGTCTGTTAAGGCCGAACAGATTGAAGATTTGCCTGTGGCGGGCGTTGACGGTATCTTGCAGGGTCAGGCAGCAGGTGTGCAGGTAATGCAGAACTCCGGTACGCCTGGCGGGCAAATGTCTGTAAGAATCAGGGGTTTGAGTTCCATTAGTGGCTCCAATCAACCTTTGTATATCGTTGATGGTATTCCCGTCACTACGGGCGATTTTGGCCAAATTGGTTATTCGGGGCAAGGCGCCAGCGCGCTTGCAGATCTCAATCCAAATGATATTGAATCCATAAGTGTATTAAAAGATGCTTCCTCAACGGCCATTTACGGTGCAAGGGCTACCAACGGTATTGTTTTGATTACAACTAAAAGGGGCAAAGCACAAAAGGCAATCGTTAGCCTCAACGTATATACCGGTGTCCAACGAGCCTGGAACCGGCTGGACATGCTCAACGCAAGACAATGGATGGAGTACCGTAACGATCTTACCAATTCGACGGTCTATACGCAAGAGCAAATGGACAATATCACGACCGATGTCGATTGGCAGGACATAATATTCAGGACAGCACCAATAAACAGTTATGAGCTTTCGGCAACCGGAGGTTCAGACAAAACAAAATATTTCATTGGAGGCACTTTGTTCAAACAGACCGGTATCTTGATAGGTACCGATTACAAAAGGCTCAACGGAAGGGTAAATATCGATCAGGAACTTTCGGATAAATTTACCATTGGTACCAGCATCGGGCTTACCTATTCCAAGACAGATCGTGTGGAAAGCGACCAATCGCTACATGGTCCATTGCCCAACGGTATTTCGACGCCCGCCGTTTTCCCTGTATATAATGAAGATGGTACCTACTTTCAGGGAGGGCCATATTCCAATGCGCTCTCAATTGCAAACGAAGCCATCAACCAAAATTTTTCGTATAGAACCAATTCCAATGTCTATTTGGATTACAGGATCGTTCCCGGGCTTACTTTTACTACAAAATGGGGTATTGATTTCCTGAATTTCAGGGAACATGCCTTTGAGTCGAAAAAAACCGTACAGGGCGCAAAATATAATGGGCTTGGTTTTGAGACCTATTCGAACGTGTCAAACGTAGTGTCCAATAATCTTTTAAGGTATAAGACCGATTTTGGCAACCACAACCTCGAGTTGCTTGCCGGCTATAGTTTTGAGCAATACCAATACCGTTCTTCGTTCATTAGGGGGCAGGATTATGCAGATGACAATTTGCAGTACATCAGTGCGGCCTCGACCATAGTTTCGGCAAGTGCAAGAGCGACAGATATTGGGTTGCGGTCGTATTTTGGCAAGGGCAATTATAATTACAAAGACAAATATTTGTTTGATGTTACCGGACGTTTTGACACTTCCACAAAATTTGGAGAGAACAACCGCACCGGGTTTTTTCCGGCGGCCTCTGTGGCATGGCGTGTATCCCAAGAAGATTTTTTGAAAGACAACAGTATCCTTTCAGATTTGAAATTGCGCGCCAGTTATGGTCTTACCGGTAACGACGATATTTCGCCGTTCTTGTTTTCGGAATTGTATGGAAACACCTCCTATGGTGGGCTTCCGGCGGTTTACCCCAGTAATATCCCCAATCCGGATTTGAAGTGGGAAAGCACAAAACAGCTCAACTTGGGTATCAACCTCGGATTTTTCAACGACCGTTTGACAATCACAGCTGATTATTATGATAAAAAGACGGATGATTTATTGTTGAGCAGGCCTTTGCCGCCAAGCTCAGGATTTTCGTCCATCACGGAAAATGTTGGTAAAGTAGAAAACAAGGGCGTGGAAATCACGTTGTCCACACAGAATTTTGTGGGAGAATTTAGTTGGAGCACACAGTTCAATATTTCGGGAAACCGAAACAAGGTCCTTGAACTCTACAATGGGCAGCCCATTGACGATATAGGTCGGGGAGGCAGCAGGATCATGGTAGGTCAGCCTATCGGAATATTCTATAGTTACAAATCGCTTGGTGTCGATCCATCTACGGGCGACATCGTTTACGCCGATACCAATTTTGACGGGGTCATTACTTCTGAAGACCGTACCATCGTAGGTAATCCGCATCCGGACTTTATCGGAGCACTGACCAACAATTTTGCATATAAAGGCTTTGACCTGAGTATTTTTCTTCAAGGTTCTTATGGCAACGATGTGTTCCACGGTTCGCGCTTGTTTTTGGAATCGCTTCAGGGAGGCGACAACCAGTTGGCAGCAATTACCAGAAGATGGCGGCAACCGGGTGATATAACTGATATTCCAAGAGCTACGCTCGATCCCGTAGCCGCTGCCAATAATAAAAGAGTATCGTCGAGGTTCATTGAAGACGGTTCTTATCTAAGGGTAAAAAACGTGACGCTTGGTTATACGCTCAAAAAAGAAATGATGCAGAAATCGATGTTTGAGAGCATCAGGATCTATTTTAGTGCACAGAACCTGTTTACGTTTACCAATTATTCCGGTTTGGATCCGGAAGTCAATTACCGTGGCGACGATAATGCGGTCATCGGTACGGATTTCTTTACCTATCCACAAGCGCAGACATTCACTTTAGGTGTTAATTTAAAATTATGAGCATGAAAAAGATAATCCCAATTGTATTTGTGTTGATGGCAGTTATGTCGTGCAATACTTTAGAAGTAGAACCACAAAACTCCATCCCTGCCGAAAATGCATTTCAGACCAAAGCAGACATCGAGCGCGGCATCCTTGGTGCATATGCCAGTTTTCAAAGCTTGAGCTATTACGGCAGGACGTTTTTGATCTTTTCGGATTTGGCGGCAGACAATCTTTCGCATCCCGTTGATGCCACAGCTACAGAATATGCCCAAGTGGACAGCAATAATATTCTTCCCGAAAACGGCTCTGTTGGTGGCATCTGGGCAATGTGCTATGATGGTATCAATGTGGCCAATAACGTGATCGTGAAGGTTCCGACCATCGATGACATGACTGAACAGGAACGCAATGAAGCATTGGCAGAGCTGTATTTTATTAGAGCTTTGAACCATTTTAATCTGTTAAATTATTTTGGAGGCATACCCATAAAACTCCAGCCTACTGTTGGTACCAATGGGTTGGATGTTCCGCGAAATTCCGTTAGTGAAGTTTTTGCGCAAATAATCGAAGACATGACATTTGCGTCTGTTTATTTGCCAACTTCAGGTGGGAAAACAAGAGCAACAAAATATGCCGCAAAGGCGATGTTGGCAAGGATTCATTTGTATAAAGGCGATTATGCCCAAGCAAGGGATTTGGCTACAGAGGTCATAGAGGACGGAGGCTATACGCTTTTGGGAAATTACGCAGATATTTTTGCCGATGATGCATCAGCCGAATCCATTTTTGAAATTTATTTTTCACAAACAGAAAGAAACAGGATAGCGGAGTACAACTTTCCCCACTCATTAAATGGCAGACGAGAAGTACAGCCATCCGATGGATTATTGGCAGCTTATGAAACTAACGATACACGTTTTGCGGCAAGCCTGGCATTTGAAGGTACTAATGCCTATGCCATAAAATACGACGATTTAAGCCTTGGTGCCGATAATGTCATTGTGGTAAGACTGGCAGAAATGTATTTGATACGTGCCGAAGCCAATGCCAACCTCAATGGCAGCATCGATACCATCAAAAGTGATATTAACACCATACGTCAAAGAGCCAATCTTTTGAATACCAATGCGCTTACTTATGATCAATTGCTTTTGGCCATTGAGAACGAAAGACGTGTTGAGTTTGCATTCGAAGGACATCGTTGGTTCGATTTGGTGCGCACCGGGCGGGCTATCGCAGTATTGCCCAATGTCAATAGCACCAATCAAACATTGTTTCCGATACCACTCGATGAGCTCCAGGCCAACAACCATACAGGCATGGTACAAAACCCAGGATATTAAAATTAATGATACAACTATAAATCAAATCACATGAAAACTAAATTTCAATATTACATAATTTTGTTGCTGACAGCTTTTGCCTTTGTTTCGTGTCAAAATGATGATGATGCTGTGCCACCTCAATCGGAGGCCGTGTTTACAGCGAGCGCTACCACTGTAAGGATTGGAGAAACCATCCAGTTTACCAACAATTCACAAAACGCCACGGCCTATCTGTGGAGCTTTGGGGACGGAACGACCTCGAGAGAAGTATCTCCAAGAAAAACTTACCAATCCAGCGATGTGTTTTTGGTAAGTTTGGTATCGACAGGCGCCGGAGGTTCCACAATTTCGCACATGGAAATTACCGTTACGCCCGCCAGTGGTTTTACGGTAGAAGATGAAGACAATCTAATAGCCGGTGTTGCAGTTCAGTTTACCAATACAACAGTTGGTGCCACATCATATTCCTGGTCATTTGGAGATGCCGCTAATTCTACTTCCACAGAAGAAAACCCAACATTTGAATACGCCGCCGAAGGCACCTATACAGTTACCTTGGTAGCAAGTAGTGCCGCCGGACAAGATACTTTTACAAAAAGCGTTACCATCGGTGAGGCACCAGATACCGTAGCCGAACTGTATTATATTGCCCTGGGTGATGAGTTCATCAAAAAATTGATACTTGACGGTACAGGGACAACTTCTAATGTGGCCAGTATTACAGGAATGGGTGGCGTTGGAATGGCATATGATGCAGTGAATGAAAAAATATATTTCAGTGATTTTGAGGTTTATCCAAATGGCAATATTTGGCGAATGAATAGTGATGGCAGCGGATTGGAAAACATCGCAAGCGGTATTGGTGACCCATATGCCATCGCCCTCGATGTTGACGGTGGCAAAATCTATTGGGTGGACGATGATGGCAATGTATCCAAGGCAAATCTTGACGGATCAGGCCAAGAAATAGGTTTTTTCAATGTATCCTGGGCACAATGGAGAGCCATTGCACTCGATGTGGAAAACAACAAGATGTACGTTTATGATGTAAATATCGAAGAAATCTATGCCGTAAACCTTGATGGTACCGACCCTCAAGTGATCATTACCGGTAATTATGGTTACGCCTTGATGGTTGATACTGTGAACAACAGAATTTATTTTGACGACCAAAACGACGATATGCTCAAAGTGGCCAACCTCGATGGTACCAACATCCAAACCGTTGACACCAACGGTACCAGAATTTATGGTATGGACATTGACCACGAAGAAGGTAAAATATACTGGTCCGGCAGAGATTCCGGTGCACTGTACCGAGCCAACTTTGATGGTTCCGATCAGGAAGTGTTACTCTCCGGCATCGCAAGTCCAAGAGGAATGTTCTTAAAAAAATAAATTGCTATGAAAAAAATACTGATACTGATATTGACAGGATTGTGTTTTGCAGTGGTGTATAATTGTGAAGATGACGATTTTCCTGTGCCGCCCGCAAGTACCGTTCCTCAATTTACTTATACAATAGATAACGAGGAGTATGCTCCGGCCACGGTGACATTTACCAATACGTCCATTGTTCCGGCCACGGTGGGTGCTGTAAGTTACAGTTGGAATTTTGGTGACGGGTCATCATCTACCGAAGAAAGCCCTGTACATTTGTATGAAAATCCAGGGGCTTACACCGTAAGCCTTGTAGCGGTGACATCCATTTCTTTGGAAATCAGGGAAACGACAAAAACCATTGTCATCAAAGACCCGAACGCAACGGGATTGCCCATTTATTTTACTGATGGAGCACGGGTTTATGAAGGCCTGATCAATACCCAAGCGCCAATTTTCACACAAATAGCAAACATAGCGCCACAAAGTTCTTACGGTATGGTCCTCGACACCCTCAACATGAAACTGTACATCAGCGATTTGGGAGCTGGAAAAATCTTGAGGGCCGATCCCAATGGCAGCAACATCACCGATTTCAGGACAGGACTTGACCAACCAAACGGTATGACCATTGACTATCAGGATGGAAAGATATATTGGGACACTAGCAATGGCATCCAACGCGCCGATCTGGACAATGATGACACCAACCAAAAAGAAAACTTTGTGACGGGACAGTCTAATGATCCCGAAGGTCTCGACATTGATGTGGTTAACAGAAAACTCTATTGGGTCAACTATAACGGTGGCCTTTGGTCCAAAAACCTGGACGGAACGGGAGAAACCATGTTGTTGCCAGAGGTGGAAGGAGGCAGTTTGAAGGTCATAGGATCCCGTATTTTCTATGACGAATACATAGGGTCCGGTGACATCCGACTCAAATCAGCTGACTTGGACGGTGGCAATGTCGCAACTGTGGCAGTTGGCATTGGTAGGGTAGTCTATGGCATCGCATACGATCCTGTAAACGAAAAGATTTATTGGGGCGACCGTGCTACAGACGTAATGATGCGGGCTAACCTTGACGGTTCGCAGACAGAGGCGTTTTATGCAGCCAGTGGTGACCCGAGAGGAATTGTAATTGGCAAACAGCAATGATGCACAAACGGATAAAATGGTTTTTCTCCAATGCTGTAATTTTTATTATCGGCATTTCGTCCATCTCACTATTTTCTCAAGAGACTAATAGTAATGGAAAGCTGTTCATTATTGGGGGAGGAGCAAGGCCCATGTCTATGGTTGAACGGATTGCGAAAGAGTCTGGGATTGATAATGCAGGTTATGGCGTCATACTGCCAATGTCCAGCGCAGAGCCAGATTCGGCCATCTATTATTCCAAACGGCAATTTACCAAGCTTGGCATCCACAATATTTACGGTTTGGATTTTAAAAAAGATGAATCTCTTACAAAGAACAAACTGGATTCCATCAAGAACGCAAAGCTTATATATATTTCAGGTGGCGACCAAAACAAGTTCATGGACATTGTTTTGGGTACTGAAATTGAAACCGCCATACATGAAGCTTTTGGCAAAGGCAGTCTTATAGCCGGAACGAGCGCCGGTGCTGCCGTGATGAGTAAGGTCATGATTACCGGAAAAGAAAAAAGACATCCCGAGTATGCCTCGACATTTCGAAATATTGAGACCGATAATTTAGAAACACAAACAGGATTAGGCTTAATTGACAAAGCTATTATCGATCAGCATTTTGTAAAAAGGAGCAGGTACAACCGGCTGATCAGTGCTGTTTTGGAATTCCCGGGAAAAACAGGTGTTGGCATTGATGAAGCCACGGCTATACTTGTCATTGGCGATACTGTGGAAGTCGTTGGCGAATCACAAGTCATCGTGCTGACTAATCCGCAAGGCATCGCCGTGAGCCATAATGAAAAACTCGGCGCCAAAGGATTGGTCATGGATATTTACCTGCCCGGAGAAACATTCAATTTAAAGTAAATCATGAAAATTAAGAGTTCTATTGCATTAATCATTTTTACAATTTTTATGGGTGTTCAAACAAAAGTAGTGGCCCAAAAAGTAAAAACCGAACGCACAATTGTCAAATCGGTTGACAAACATACCGATGCTTCGCTCGAGCTTTTGAAGAAAGTGGTCAATATCAACAGCGGGACGATGAATTTTGATGGTGTGCGACAAGTTGGCGCCATTTTCAAGGAAGAACTTGATAACTTGGGTTTCAGTACAACAATGACCTCAGGAGAAGCTTATGGCAGGGCAGGGCATTTAATGGCAACGATGGAAGGCGGAAAAGGTCCAAAATTTTTGTTGATCGGTCATTTGGATACCGTTTTTGAACTCGATAGTCCATTTCAAGAATACAAGATGTTGAACGATTCCATTATGAATGGGCCGGGCGTTGCTGACATGAAGGGCGGCGATGTCATTATCATATTGGCCATGAAAGCCTTGAAAGATGCTGGGGTTCTGGATAAAATGAACATCAAAATAATCATGACCGGTGATGAAGAAAAAAGTGGCGATCCCATTGAACTTTCCAAAAAGGACCTCATTGATGGGGCTAAATGGGCTGACATAGCATTGGGTTTTGAAAATGCCGATGGGCGGCCTGAAACCATAGTAACTTCAAGAAGAGGCTCGTCCGATTGGGAATTAAAGGTCAAAGGCAATCCAGCCCATTCTTCGCAAATATTTACACGCGAAATAGGTGTCGGTGCCATTTACGAAGTGTCACGCATTCTCAATGCGTTTTATAACCAGTTGTCAAAAGAGGAAAACTTAACGTTCAACCCCGGTTTTATCATTGGCGGTACTTCTTTGACGCCCAATGAAGCGCTTACAGGCGGTGAAGCTTTTGGCAAATCGAATGTGGTGGCAGAGCATGTCATCGTTCGTGGCGATTTGAGAGCCGTCTCGCCCGACCAGTTGCAAAAGGCTCGTGATATTATGTCGCAAATAGTTTCCGATAATTATCCCGGTACCAGTGCAGAGATTATTTTTGGTAGTGACAGTTATCCGCCATTGGCAAATACCCAAGGCAATACAGCTTTGTTGGAAAAATATAGCAAAGTGAGCCAAGATCTTGGGTTTGGAAAGGTCATGGCCGTAAATCCAAGAAATGCCGGAGCGGCCGATATTTCCTTTACATCCGGTCATGTGGACATGGCCATTGATGGCTTGGGCATGACCGGAGGTAAAGACGACCATACGGTTAACGAAACGGGTAATCTTAACAATGTTTCTGTGCAAGCCAAAAGAACCGCTGTTCTGATGTATCGGTTGTTAACAGAATAAAGCAAAAATTGTTGATAACCCACAAACAAATATGCATTTCATCGAAAAAATAAAACTTTTTATCGGTTATATTTCATTTGGTCGTTGTTTTTTACATATATTGCGTGTCCTTGATAAGTCCCCTCATACCTTGTTAAGGTTTAATTGATCCATTTTTTTAAGCCGTTACGGTTTTTTCCCTCAATTTATAGTTTTACGTTTGGGCACTTTGTGCCAAATTGATTAATAATCCATTCTTCCCTCGCTTGGCATTTCGTCATTTGCCGTTGCCATATTATTAATTGATTGAAAAATTTTAAACCAGTATAACCCTAAATTGAATCCCATGAAAGCCCTAAAAATTGTATTGCTTCTTGCACTATTTGTAGTTATTTCAAGCCAAACAGACAAAAAAACAGCTGATTCAGCCGACACGCATCAAACATCAAAAATGCATTATGACCTGCTTGCGCATTCGCGTTTGAAAATCCAAACACCGCCAAACGGGTAAAACTTAACCTACTTTTTGCTAAATGCCTTTATCGTTATTTTCGGTAAAGGCTTTTTGTGCTACTGTACATTTGAGGACATGGTAATCTATGTCTCATAATTTGCCAACATTGCAATAATTATCCTAAATTTGGACAGCTATAATTTTTTTAAGTGTGTTTAAATACCTTGGGTTGTTTTTTTTGTCCCTCTTTGCTTGCCCCGACTTGTTGGGGCAAAATGTATTGAAATCCAAAGAATACCAGCAAATTTTGGAGTTAAGGGAGGTGGCGGCCAATACAGAAAAAACTTTGCAAGAACGTTTGCAAAGTGCCCAAAAAGCTGTGCAGCTTTCAGAAGCTACAAAAATAGATTCGATTGTTCTCAAGAGTAGCCGTATCTTATCGTCGGTATATCTCAACAAAGGCGATTATGGGGATTTTTACCGGATAAACCATAAGAACTTGAAATTGGCTTCAAAGCTCAATGATACTTTGGCCATCGGTCTGGCCACTCACAATTTGGGTTATTACCACCACGTAAAATTGCAGAACGACAGTGCTTATTATTATTATATCAATGCCATAAAATATTATGGACTTGCCGATAAGCCCGAATTTCAGATTTCACCATTCGTTAATTTGTCTCATATCCAATATATTGAAAAAGATTATCTTGGGAGTGAGGAAAGTGCCGTACATGGATTGGAGTTGCTCGAAGGCTTCCCAAGAACGGAGAAGTTTCTGGATGACGCTTGGGTGCTCAACAACTTGTTGGGAACCATTTCTTCCGATCTGGGCCAGTACGAAACTTCTATGGACTATCACAAGAAAGCAATTTCCATAGCAAACAGCATGGCCCATGGACTTTCTAACAAATATACCTCTATACACAACCAAGCAGCTCTTTATAGAAAGCAAGAAGATTACCAAAAAGCACTCGAACTGTATGAGAGCATCATCTCCCGTACTGATCTGTTTGAGAACGACCCAACCTTTTATCCTCTGCTTCTCGATAATATTGCATTTACCAAATTTGAGGCAGGAGAGAAAGATTATGGACAAATTGAGCAGATGCTCAAAGATGCCTATCGGTTGAGTGACAGTTTGGAAGACCCGATCACAAAGCTTGCAGCGACCATTGACCTTTCAAAATTTTATAAACGAATAAACAAAACCGATAGCGCTTTGGTCTATGCCAAGGAAGCTTATGATCTGTCCAAAGAAGTATCTTCCAATGATATCTTTTTGGAATCTATGTTGATTTTGTCAGAACTGGAGCATGGCGAAAAGGGAAAAAAATACCTTAACGAACATATAAGATTGAGTGATAGTTTGTTGCGTCACGAACGTGGCATCCGAAATAAGTTTGCCCGTGTGCAGTTTGAAACAGATAAGATAAAAGCGGAAAATGAACGTATTGCCACACAACGGTTTTGGTTTTTGATGGCAACAGTTGTGCTTTTGGTTACCTTGTTTTTGTTATATATCATTGTTACCCAACGTGCCAAAAACAAAGAACTACAGTTTGAAAAAGAACAACAACTGGCCAATGAAGAAATTTACAACCTCATGCTCTTGCAGCAAGATAAGGTCGATGAAGCTCGGGCACAGGAAAAGAAGCGTATTTCCGAAGAAATCCACGATGGCATTCTCGGGCGGCTGTTTGGGACAAGATTGAGCCTCGACACCTTTAACCTAATGGATGGGCCTGAAGCTGCAAAAACACGTTTACAGTACATCAACGACCTGAAGAACATCGAAATTGATATCCGTAAAATTTCACACGACCTCAATACAGATTTTGTGGCAGGTTCCGGGTTTGTGGATATTGTAGAAACGTTGCTGCAAAACCAGACCACGGCATACCAACTGGAATACACTTTTGAACATAGCGGAGAAATAGATTGGGAATTAGTGCCAAACAAGACCAAGATACACATTTATAGGATTTTGCAGGAATCCATGCAGAATATCTACAAACATGCGGAAGCAAAAAGAGTAGATATTAGGTTCAATCTTAAAAATGATGTAATTTTATTTGAAATTAGCGATGACGGAAAAGGTTTTGTGGTCAACAAGAGCAAAAAAGGCATTGGCCTTAAAAACATTGGGTCTCGGGTCGAGGAGTTGGGAGGTACGGTAGAATTTCAATCGACTCCCGGACAAGGCACCACAATTCGGATAACGATACCAAACCCCATTTAGATACGTATGAAAAAGGAGATAAAAATATTGATGGTTGATGACCACCCGATCATTATTGAAGGGTATCAAAACACCTTGATGGCCACAAAACAGGCAGACCAAAATTTGCATATTGATATGGCAAATGATTGTGACACGGCCGAATTATTGATGCGAAAATCCGTAAACGGAATACCCTATGACGTTTTGTTTTTTGATATCAGGCTGCCGGGTTCGAGGGATGGCTCATTGGCATCGGGCGAAGATTTGGCAATGTTATCAAAAGAAATCCTTCCAGATGCAAAAATCGTCATTCTTACGATGTTCAATGAACCGTACCGTATCCATAACATCATAAAAGCCATCAATCCTGACGGGTTTTTGGTGAAAAGCGATTTGACATCGAGTGAGCTTGCAGAAGCTTTCCAGCATATTTTGGAAACACCACCTTACTACAGCAATACCGTTAACCAGTTTATGAACAAACTTGTTGTAAATGACATCCACGTGGACGAAATCAACAGAAAAATTCTCTATCTCTTGTCGCAGGGTATCAAAACCCGAAGCCTTCCGGAACATGTCGACCTATCCATCAGCTCTATAGAAAAGCGCAAAAAACAACTCAAAGATCTCTTTTCCGTGACCGACGGCAAGGACGAAACCCTACTGGAAGAGGCGAGAAACAAGGGGTTTATCTGAAAAAATGTTAAAATTTCGATAAACAGCCCTTTTTTTTGATGTCCAAAATTTCTTGAAAGCCTTGCCAGTACTGCAAACTATGGTTTTTCCGTAAAAAATTTACGGTTTTTCCGCAAGATAAATTTATTCGTATTGGATATATTTGGCATTGTCAACAAACATATTTATATCCCTCTGAATTGTTGAATAATAGCAAATCGACCAAAACCCAATAAACGCCCGTTTGTTGGGTTTGGTTTTTTATAGGATTTTTTCACTGTATTTTTTGAGACTTGACAAAGACATGAACAATATGTGCGACGACCAAAAAGATGGTCTGTGGGATAAAAAAGCTATCACCAAAGCCTTTGATACGGGTCATGTTGGATGTATTTCGGCATCACGTAGAACCGACAGTTGTTGTGCCATCAATTTTGATGGCTATCGGGACAGATTGATAGAGGGAACTTTTTGGTCAACCTTTTTTATATAACCAATCCTTGACTTACTCCCGGATTAGTTTTACCACTTGCGAAAGTTCATTTTCAGAATAAATTTTGAGCAGGTAAGCACCTTTACTTAAACTTGATAAATCAATTGTTGTTGTGTTTTGGATTTGTGCGACCAACTGGCCGTTAAGCGTGAACACTTCAATTTTTTCAATGTTTTTTTCAGATTTGATATTCACGGTTCCCGTGGTAGGGTTCGGATAAACCGAAATAGCCTGCGTGCTGAAATCGTTGATGCCGGCTGTTTCGTCTTCTACTAAAATATTTTGTGCAAAAGCTTTTGAAGTTCCCTCTCTTGATTCAGCCCAGACTGCTACGCTTTGCCCGCCCACATTTTTTGTAAAGGCAAACCTGCCTTTGTTTCCGGAGCTTGTAGCAATCATCAGATAGGTTTCATCCCATACAAATTCGCCATCGGCATCTAAAAGCACAACACCGAGTTGAATAGAATTCACGCCATCGCTGATCCCGTTTGAAAACAGGAACAAAGGTTGGTTGTTGGTCATTTGCAAGCTTCCTACACTTATCCAGCTATCCGTGCTTACAGGAAAAACGGTTTTACCGAAAGTTCCCAGCAAAGGTTCGCCTGTTTCTTTGTCAAATTTTTGAACAGATTCGCCATATTGTGATTGGTTTAGCGTGCAAATATTGGCCGTTGCCCAAATGTGGGGCGAGCCATCTTCCATGGCAATGGAGGTCGCCATTTCTAAAAAATTATCATCGGTTGAAAAATCTGACCCGTCTTCTCCCCAAGGCAACGTACCATCAGGATTGATCCGCTGTAAAAACGAATCGAAACGTGTTGCAGTTGAACCATAATATCCTAGATAAGTTATGTCACCATCCCGAATGACCGAATAACGGCGGTTGCTCATTATGGTTTGGGTTGAAATCTGGATCGGATCGCTCCAAAGCGCATTTCCATTAGCGTCAAATCGTTGTCCCCACATAATGGCGTTTACAGTCCAACTGGTGGCTTTTGCCGGAAAAAGTGCAATCGTTGAACCGTCTGGAAGTGCAACCAGTTCGCCCATTCCCGTAAACGGATTGGACGAGTTGGGCGATGCTATGGCAATGGCCGTATCCCAAGATTCTTCACCTGTGGAGTCAAACTTCATCAGGTGTCCGTTGCCACCATCTTCCCAACCCACGACAACGCCTCCGTCCGAAGTAGGGGCGAGGTTCAGGTTCCATGCAGAGCCGAGGTTGATGCCTCCCGGCCCGAAAAGCTGTTCTCCCGTTGGTGAAATTTTATTGACATAGCCGTTGCCATCATTGGTCGAAGTGAAACCTATGTATAAATTGCCGACAGCATCCACCGCCTGTGCTCGGGTGGCCGTCCAAGTGCCGTTGTCGGCAACATCATTGGCGAGTATTCCATTGGTGCCAAAAATCTGGTTTCCGTCGGCATCCAGAAGCTGGACCCTGAGTTCGTAACCTGTGCTTTCATCCCAGAAAATCACGTAGGTTTTTCCATCGTTGGTCCCAATGGATTGGATATCTCCGGTAGGAGCATCGGCAACCAGGGTATTGGCGTTGTAATCCTCCGTCCATTGTGCGGTTGCAAAGCAGGAATATAGAATGCCTGCTAAAAGTGTTAATTTTTTCATGTTGTTTCGTTTATCATTTTTTTAATATTTTGAGTAATAAAGTTTCAACGAACACATACTGAAAAACACTTATTTCTCATCCGCAGAAGGGCCGTAAATTCCTGGAAGCGGGATATTGAGCATTCGCATATATACTGTAAGTTGTCCGCGGTGATGTATGAGGTGGTTGGTAATAATATAGCGAAACGCGCCCAGTTTTGGCATTTCGGAAAGTGTGTGCGTGCCTGCCTTTAAAATCCAGTTGGTCAGCCAGAAATCATCGGTTTTTGAATTTATAAATTCGTTGTTCTTCTGTAAACCACTTTCCAGTTCAGTTTTAAGTGTTTCAACGTCGGCGGTTTTAGGAGGGGTGTAATCGGTATGGAAATCAAAAACATCTTTGGTTACAGCAAGATGTGTCCAATTATGAAGTTCCACAATATGCGATGCCAATTGTCCCAAGGTCATTGATTTTTCGTGCGGTTTGTAGTCCCAATGCTCGTCGTTAAGGTTGTCCAAAACCCTTCTGGTATTGTGGGTTTCGTGTTTTATTTCTGCCAAAAGCCCGGCTTTAATGCCCATCTTGTTCTTTTTTTAAGTAAAAACTTTGGATACTAAAGTACGATTTTATTTTGGAAAGGGTTAGGAATCCAGAGTCATTTTTTGGCTCGAGCTTGCCGCATAACTGTCCCGGTAGTTCAAAATGGCTTGTTCCTGGATCTAAAAAACACACATTGGCAAGTATTTTTCTTCGATTAAAATGTTAAATTTTGATAAAAAGACAGTTTTTTTAAAGCACAAAATCATTTGAAAGCCACGCCAGTACTGCAAACTATGGTTTTTCCGTAAAAGATTTATGGTTTTTCCGTAATGAAAATTAAAAAACATTGGATATATTTGGCTTTGTCAACATACAAATTTATCCCTTAGTAAATAGTTGATTAATAGCAGATCGAACCAACCCAATAAACGCCCGTTTGTTGGGTTTGTTTTTTTTTAATGGGTATGGAAAGATTATTGTAGGTTCTGTAGTGCTTAGGTAAAACCCATCAACAGATTTAAAAAAAAATCGTACTTTTCACGCTCACTATCCATTTTAGATGAAGCGATTTGCCGTATTTGTTGTTTCTGCAATGTTGATATCTTGTGACTACTTCGAGAAGAAAAAAATCGATACTGAATCGATTTTGCAAGAAGAGTTGAAGTCCATCAATTGGAATGATGTGGATGAATACCCGACCTTTGCACTTTGTGATAGCGTCGAGAACAAAAAAAACTGTTTTGAAACGGTGGTCCGTGATGCATTGAACAAAAAACTGGCAGGCCAAAACATTGTGGTCACAGAAGATGTGAGCGATACCATTTTACTAAAACTCCATATCGACAACCTGGGTGTGTTAACCCTCAAAAACATTGAAATGACCGCAATGACACGAACGCAAATTCCACATCTCGACAGTTTGCTGGCGCACGGTTTTGATTCGCTGCCCAAGATTTTCCCGGCCATCAAGAGAGGACAACAAGTGGCTACTGAATTTCAGCTCCCGGTAGTTATCAAAATACATTGAACAGCAGGTCTGGTGTATTGGTTGCAAGTTCAATTCAAAGCGTTAATATCGCATTGTTGCAAAGAACTGTGGCGTACAAATAAATGATTTAATTCAAGTTGGTCATTCCAAATTGATCAACCGTCTGCCTTTCATTTTCGGCAAGTGAAAAATTTAATTTAGTCCAAGCAGTCCCTTCAATGCCTTTAAGTTCAAAACCGTATTCCGTTTTGGTAATAGCAAACAAGAAGTTTGCAAAATTTTCGTTTTTGTTTTCAGAAATCCTGTCCAATACGGTCATTCCAAAAGTATCAATCGCTTGAGGTTGGTGATTGTTTATGCTAAATGACAAGTCGGTCCAAGTACAACCTGCGATACCTGTCATTTTTATCCCTGTTCCGGTTTTCTCGACTATAATCTTGAAATCGCTTAATTCAGTTTGCTTTTCTTGGGCCAATAATTCAAAGGTTGCAGTCAAAAAAAGTAATGGCATCAATGCTGCAAGTAATGGGTTTTTATAATTTTTCATACTATTTTGATACTGTCATACAATTGTCGGTTTATAGCTTAAAGCGATATCCAATGGTAAAATCGGTAGAAAAATTATCTTGATTGTCCAAAAACGCCGCAAAAAGTTGGTTGTAACCAAAAGTAACAAAACCTCTATCCGAAATCTTGAAATCGACACCAAGGCCAAAAACAAATGGAACGTCAAAAGCCGTTTCCAGATACGGATTGTCATCTTCATCAACTCTGACCACCGTTGCTTTTGAAATGTTCAAGGTAGCAGCTTTCACATCGGCAAAAATGTTGAATTTATCATTGCTAAAAAACCTATAGCGATAACCCAAGGATAGCTCGGTGGTTTCGTAAGGAAATTTGTCCTCATCCTTAAATACGTGCCGAAGTTGTAGAAATCCGGAATGTCGCGGTTGTTCCTTGTCTTGAGCAACTTCGAGTTCGGCACCAAAGACTGGCGTTATTGCATTATCAGGATTGTTAACAAACGGACTGTTGGTAATACCGCCAAAAATTGCCAGTCGCAAATCCAGTTTGTTTTTGGGGTGTGTCGATGTAAACCCCGCATCCTGTTGTTTGTTGTATGTTTCGATGTAAGTAATCAGGCTTGGCAGGGTGAGATTTACTTTAGCGGCAGAAATGGCGCCATTTGTGGCATTGGCCAGAGTGGTTTTGTATTCTTCTTGATAATCGCCTTCATCATTGCGGGTGTTTGTGAGCTCTGTAATGGTATTGTCAGACGTTCGGATAAAGTACCTGTACTGATTGTCAATGACGTTCCAGAGTAGGTCGAGATGGCCATCGACTTCGGTTTTTAGCGTTATGGTTTCTCCATTGATGTTATAGGATTCCTGGGCTTCCGAAAAGTAGATAACAAAGATGGCGCAGAAGCAAAAAAGTTTCTTTTTCATGATTTGAGAATTAAGTGGAGTAAATCTAAAAAAAATAAATGAGTTATTTGCTATTTTCCATAGTGGCGACCTTTCCATTTGTATCCTGTAAATACTGATGCAATTGTCACAAAGGTTACAAAAAATGGATAGGCCATTGCAGCGATCAAATAGGTTCTAAAAGCGTTGGTTCTGTCCATAAATTGTGCTGCTTTGAAAATCAGCAAAAAATCTATACCAAATTTGATGCACAAAAGATGCAACAAAACCTTAAACTTGATGATTCCCGCAAGCGCCAATAACAAGAATACCAATAAGGCACCGTTCATCAAAAAGATGATGATGCCTGACAATTTTCCAAAAAGGTTTTGGTAGGATCCTGTTTTGGCTGCCCAACGGATGCGTTGTGAGAACAGGGCACCGATGCTCGGTTGCGGATTGGTCGTTACTATCGCTTGGGCACATTTTAGGTAGCCGGTTTTTTCGGGGAATTTGCGCAGCACCTTTTCCAGCATAAAAATGTCATCACCGCTCCCGATGTGCTGGTTGCCTTTGAATCCGTCCACATCAAAGAACAATTTTTTGGTATAGGCCATATTGGCGCCATTGCACAAAAAGGGGAGTCCAAGGCCAAAACCTCCGATGGTCGCCCCTTGCAAACTTAAAAAGTCCAATTCCTGAAAACGGTCCAATAAGTTTCTGCCTTCGCTATAGACAACAGGTGCAGCGACAAATACCACATCATGCTGCTGGATATAGGCATCAAAACTGTCGAGCCAGAATTTGGGCAGCTCGCAGTCGGCATCGGTGGTGATGGCCCAGTCGTACTTGGCTTGTGCCAATGCAGTGACGATAGCATCTTTTTTGGGTGACCCCGAGATTCTGTTGTTTGGTACGATCGTTGTAAATTCGAGATTTTTTGTAGCTTTTTTAATGATTTCTAAAGAAGCATCGGTCGATGTGTCATCTACAAAAATGACCTCAAACATGTTTTTGGGATAGTTCAGACGGTCGATGGAGCGCAACAGGTTTTCGAGGTGTTTTTGCTCGTTTCTGAAAGGAACAATTATCGAAAATTTGGTAACGGGCTTTAGTTCGCCCAATGTAAATGTGCGAACTTTGCCAAAACCCAGAACAAGGCTGCCAATAAATACAAGGTATACCAAGACAATGATAACGGCGACGAGGGTCATGTGCTTTGTTGTATTTTGGAATCGTCAAAATGCAAAACAAAATAACTGCCCACGAGTCCCGGAAACACAAAATTCAACAACCACATCAGCATTGTGATTGTCAATATGCTAATCACATCCATGCCAATCATCGCAAACATATATACGGCAACTCCACCTTTGACCACAACATCAAATATGAAAATATTTGGGATGATGGACGTGAGCAAATACATAGTAGTGATGTAGGGCATGGCGTCCAGATAACCAACGGGGAGGCCAAAAATCCGTAATAGCACATAAAACTGAAACGTAAAAATACCATAACGGAGCAATGAAAAACCAAAAGCTTTTCTTGTTACTGTATTTGGTGTTTTGCCAATATAACCCAAAATGTCGTGCAATGCCACACCTTTGAATTTCAGGCTGCCATTTTTTGAAATGAAGTAAATGATGGCCAGAACGGCCAATCCGCACAACACAAACAACATTGGTTTTTGGAGAGAAAATTGCGGATGGGTTTTTGCCAAAGACCAACAGCCCCAAAACCCAAACAAGGCAGTAACCGCAAGTTGGCACATATTGCCCAACACATTGAGTAAAACCGCTTTTTTTCTTTTACATGGTTCAAAATACAAGATTTTAGCGCCATATTCGCCAATACGGTTGGGCGTAATCAACGATGCAGTGAACGATCCAAGGGTTTGTTCAAGGGCGTTTTTGAAAGTAATGTTTGAAAAAGAAGCTACAAGTTTTTGCCATTTCAGGATTTCGAAGTACCAGTTCAGGATTGTCAACAGTAATAGAACGGACAGGTTTTTTATAGAAAACACACCGTTTGCCGATACATTTTGCAAAAAAGTGGCAAGGTCGAGTTGCGTTTTGTCGGTAAGTTTGAAGTAAATAAAAACGAAAACGGCAATAACGATGCACAATTTTACCAGCAGAACCAAGAATTGATTAGATTTGTATGACAAGGTTGCAATCATTGTTGCAAATTAAACCAAATTCTAACTTACAAACCCATGTCTTTCAAAAAATATATCTTTTTCGTCCTGTTTGCCGGAACCGCCTTCGGCGCCATGTCGCAAAATGCCAAGAGCGTGTTAAAAGCCCAAGTGGCTCTGGGGCTTAATAGCCCGTCAAAAAATGGCTTTGTGGCGCCTTTTGAGGCAAAGACTGTCAATTTTCCGACGATTACCCTCGGTGTGCAGTACATGTTCAAAGAGCGGTTTGGTGCCAAGTTTGACTATGGTTTCAACCGATTTTCTTATGATGGTGATTCGCCCGAATTTAAGGACAACTACTCCCGGTTGAACCTTCAGTTTGTCTATGACGCCTCAACACTTGGGTTTTTGCCCGAACGTATTGGTTTGGTAGGACATGCTGGACCGGGCTACACGTTTGTAAAACCTTTGGGCGGTTATGCCGATAACAAGTTGTCGTTCTTGAACCTTATGGCCGGAATAGAAATCCATTACGGCATTTCGGACACCATGTCGCTATTTGCCGATATATCCTATATCTATGGCTTGGGCAAGGATTTTAATCCTGTGACCGACGGTTACGGTGCGTTCAATGGCCATCTTGCGACCATAACTTTTGGTGTTTCGTTCTCGTTGAGCGGTTGTTATTATTGCGATTGATGGCAAAGGAAAAAATCATATTGGGCATCGATCCCGGAACGACGGTTATGGGTTTTGGACTTATTAAAGTTGTGGGCAAGACCATGGGTTTTATACAACTCAACGAACTGGACCTTAAAAAGTACGAAGACCATTATTTAAAATTAAAACTCATTTTTGAACGCACAATCGAGTTGATCGATACCCACCATCCCGATGAAATAGCCATTGAAGCACCTTTTTTTGGAAAAAATGTGCAGAGTATGCTCAAGCTCGGTCGTGCACAAGGTGTGGCGATGGCAGCAGGATTGAGCCGTGAAATACCCATTACCGAGTATTCGCCAAAAAAGATAAAGATGTCCATTACCGGTAATGGCAATGCCAGTAAAGAACAGGTAGCAAAGATGCTTCAAAGTTTGTTGGGATTAAAAACATTGCCCAAAAATCTTGATGCTACCGATGGCTTGGCTGCGGCGGTTTGCCATTTTTATAACGATGGTAAGATTGAAGTTGGAAAGAGCTATTCGGGTTGGGCGGCGTTTGTAAAACAGAATAGTCCCCTAACCCCCAAAGGGGGAACAAAGCAGATTGCCGTTGTAAATCTTCGAAAAAAAGAATAGCACTTAATCGTTCAACAGATAGTGGGTAGTAGTGTTCCATCCCAAAAAAACAGAAATTGAGCCATAAAACCTAAAAAAAGACGAAAATCCCATGAAAAATACGTGAAGTTACGTATTGTCTGGCATTGAAATAAAGGCTTGTTTTGTACGCAACTTTTTAACTCTTAAAAACAAACTTATGAAAACACGCCAACCGAAGAGCCGTTTAAAGTGCATAGCCCTGCTGCTTTTGGGGCTGGTGGCAACTATAGGCTGCCAAAAGACTGAATTGGACAATACGCCTGCACAACAGGAAAACTTCCAAAGGTTCAGGATAGAACACTATACGGTGGAAGACCTCCAGCGCAACGGAAAGATGGAAACGGAACTCGGCAAGCTGCTAAAGCTCCTGGCGAAAGGCGGGCAAGTCCACGCCAAGGACGGCACCTCTCCGGTCGGCACCGACTCCATCAAGTACGTGGAAGAATATGCCACAGGGAAGCACTCCTACAACTTTCCCATGCCTGCAGACTCCCTTGGCAGGATGCGGAACCTTGCAATGGTTTCCCGCAACGGCAGTGGCTACGACGCGCATGTGGTGGTCTATGGCTTTTCGGAAGAAGAGTTCCTCCAACTGGACGAGGTGGAGCTATCTGAAAGGGGCGCTATGTTCAGCCCTGTTCTCGACCTCGACTCCCTGTCACAGGACCCATCAGGGCTTGAAAAGGTACATGCCGGCTGGATGTGCGTGGAAGTGTGGGGCGTAGAGACCTTAACGGAACACAATGGCGACCTGCACGGAGTGAGCCACGATGGGACCTGTGTAGTCCCCGGATGCCGTTTTGGGCAGACCGTACCGGTCCTGATATCTTCCGATTGCACGTTGGACACAGGTGGGGGCACTTCCGATGGCGGATCGTGGTACCCAAACCCGAACGGTGGCCAGGGCAACCCGCACCCCGGCCCTGGCAATGGCAATGTGACAACCCCCGCATCGTGCAACGGCTGCTCTTATTTTGACCCGGAAAACCCAGGGGAACAGTGCCTCGCCCTAGCGCAGGCGGCACAGTTGGTATCGGCTCTTGGCCTGAACTCCGGCCAGGCCGCAATGATAAGGAGCAACTGCGCCTTTGGTTCACAATTATACGACTACTTGAACAATGGGGGCGACGAGGCATTTGCCATTGCGGCCATAAACGCGATGCCTGGCGGTGAGGTGGATTGGGAGTATGAATTAATTTTTGAAATAACAGAAACTCTTGAGTTCCAAAATCAAACCTGTGTAAAAAAAATCAAAGATGATTTAATGGGAATCAAACGACTAAGTAGAATTATTAAAAAATTCGAGCCTACTCACCCCGTATTGAATTTAGAATGGGGAATGTTTAACAATTCTAATTGGTACTATACTGGGCAAACTTCATTAAATGAGGATATTTCAACGGCTTTCATAAATATAAACAGTGAGTCCGTTGACCATGTTTCAAATATAATAATGGCCACAACAATAGCCCATGAATTGATACATGCCGAACTTTACAGAAAGTTAAAAGAACTTGTCGAAGAAGTAAATGTGATTTCATATTCTGAATATGAAGCATTAGAAAATAATTATCCCGGTATTGCTAATTATGTTTTTGCTTATGGAAATATAACCGCTTCGACTAACACAATTGGTCAACTTATAACTTGGGGGTTAACACCTGACTATTCTTTGGCACATCACAACCAAATGGCCAGTTTTTATAGAGGTGTATTAAAAGAAGTTATGCAAGCCTATGATGATCTGCACAACATAGAAAGAGATAACCCCTCTGAATTCTACGAAGCAATTTCTTGGGTAGGACTTAGAACGTATTCTGAAAATGGCATAACACAATACTATGATGCATGGCTCAATTTTGTTGACCAGATAGATGAAGACGAATCAGACCTACCTGTTTCCGAAAGAACTTACAACCGTTATATAAATATTATTCAAAGTGAAATGGACAGTAACGGTATAAATTGCGATTAATTATGAAAAAGCTCACAATCATATTATTATTTGTTTCCTGTTTTGTCACTTCTTGCCAAAGACTACAAAACAATGATGAACTCACGCTTCTGCAACACAAAATTGATAGTTTAATTGAACAAAAAAATCTATATGAGAGTTCAGATTTTTATAAGTTCCACTCTATATACGAGCAAGAAAATGGAAGTATTTCAGATACCTCGCTTGTAAAAAAATACCAATCTATCATTGGTAATGACGAAGTTATTAACACTTATATCTACCATAGAATTTATTCTATACTAAACAGTGTAAACCAAAAGGAACAAACCAAAAAATTTGAAGGAAAATACGAGCTTAGAACAATAGGGCTTGATGAAAGTAGTCCAAATAAAGTTATCATAGCCAGAGACAGTTGCTATCTTTACAAAGACAAAGAGCTGCTAGCGTCCGATAGAATAAATTTTATATATATAGGGGATGATTTTAATGTGGCCAAATTTCGCATAGACAGATTTTACGTTGGCCTCTTAAAGCCTAATTTAATATATGTTCGAGACAATTTATGTATGGATTGTCCCGAATTAGAGTTTAGAAAATAAAAAAACAGCCTCTTTACCTTACGGTTGTATCGTATGGCAAAAAGTTTAAAAAAACGCAAACTGTCACGAAAAATTTGTGTGACAACGGAGGGATAGACTCCGGGAGCCTCGGTGCTATACAGATAAAGGCATTGCCCAAAAACCTTGATGCCACCGATGGCTTGGCAGCGGCAGTTTGCCATTTTTATAACGACGGTAAGATTGAGGTGGGCAAGAGTTATTCGGGTTGGACGGCTTTTGTAAAACAGCATATGTCCCCTAATCCCCAAAGGGGAAATAATATCGTTGTGAGCGTGAGAAAGAAAAATGAAAAATAAATTAATTGAGGCCGCTTTTAATTCCTCCCCTTCGGGGAGGTTAGGCGGGGCTTTATACATCCACATCCCTTTTTGCAAACAAGCCTGCCATTATTGCGATTTTCACTTTTCCACTTCGTTAAAGAAAAAAGACGAAATGCTTGCGGCGCTGCTTGCCGAGCTGCAATTGCGCAAAGACGAATTTAAAAACCAAACGGTCGAAACCATTTATTTTGGAGGTGGCACACCTTCGTTATTGACGCCCGACGAATTGCAATCGTTGATTGATGAAGTTTATAACAATTACAAAGTTACCGACACTCCCGAAATCACCCTCGAAGCCAATCCAGATGATTTAACGCCTGGACGCCTTAAAGCCTTGGCAGATTTGCCGATCAATCGTCTTTCCATCGGCATCCAATCGTTTTATGAAGACGATTTAAAGCTGATGAACCGTGCACACAACACCCAGGAAGCAAAAAAATGTTTGTCTGTGGCAACTCGCTACTTTGACAACATTTCCGTGGACCTCATCTACGGAATTCCGGGCCAGACCAATGAGCGTTGGCTCGCCAATGTCGAGACCGCCCTGTCGTTTGGCATACCCCATATTTCGAGCTATGCCCTGACCGTGGAACCCAGAACAGCACTGGAAAATTTCATCAAAAAAGGCCTTATCAACAATGTGGACGACGATTTGGCAAGGGAGCAATTCTATATTCTTGTCGAAAAATTAGAAGAAAATGGGTTCATCCATTACGAACTGTCCAATTTTGGCAAGTCGGGCTATTTCAGTAAGAACAATACCTCGTATTGGTTGGGCAAGCCCTATCTCGGCATCGGCCCGTCGGCACATTCTTTTGATGGCAATGTGCGCGGATGGAACGTGAGCAACAACACAAAGTACATCCAGTCCATTCTGAAAAACAGTGTACCGATAGAAACAGAAAAACTCACTTTAAAAGATAGATACAATGAATGTGTGATGACAGGCTTGCGTACCATTTGGGGCGTTTCTTTGGAAAAAATCGAAAAAGATTTCGGTACCGATTTCAAAAAATACCTTTTGGAACAGGCCGATACCTATTTGAACCGCAATTTGTTGTATCTTGATGGCGATAAACTGCTGGTATGCAAAAATGGTAAATTTTTAAGCGACGGCATTGCGGCCGACCTTTTTAAAATAGATTGACCACTATGGAAACACAAGCCTCATCGGGATTTTGCCAAAATTGCGGTACGACGCTTCAAGGTAAATTTTGCCATGTATGTGGTGAAAAAATTGTTGAGAGCAGCGATTTTGCCATTATAACGATGCTCAAACAGGCGTTTGATGGCATAACTAATATCGATTCCAAGGTTATCAAGAGCTTTAAGTATTTAGTTTTCAGACCGGGCAAACTAACCGATAATTATGTAAAAGGAGTCAGGGTTCCTTTCATGAAACCCATCCAGTTGTTTTTGGTAATCAACGTGTTGTTTTTCTTTGTTTTGCCCAAAGCCGATATTTTAAGGATTCCTTCCGGTTGGTATTTTGAACAGCCAGGACGCTACGAAAAACTGACAGATTTAAGCGTCACCACCGGTAAATCAATAAAAGAACTGATGCAACTTTACGATGCTGCATCGCTTGATTATTCCAAAGCTTTGGTCATTGTGGTCATCCCTTTTACGGCATTGCTCATGGCATTGCTCAATTTCAGGAAACGTTTCGAATTTGGAAAGCACATCATCTTTGCAATGCACTACTTTTCGTTTTTCATGGTGTTCTGTATCTGTCTCCTGTTCGTTCCTTTTGTTGACGGAAACCCTTTGGCGATACAGACCTCAATTATCGGGATTAACTTTGTCTATCTTTTTTTTGCCGTCAAGGTCTTCTACCAAGATAACATTAAGATTTCGATATTGAAAGCTTTGGTTGCCGTTATCGGATGCATGGTCATTGCATTCCTGTACAGGCAATTCATCAGTGATTTTTCGTTCAAAATGATAAGCTAAAACGAACATGACAGCGCAGATAACAGTTAACGGACAAGCTTACAAGGTGGATTTAGGTAGGCCATTGGACATTTCCATCCCATTGCGAGCATCAAAAGAAAATGTCAACGCTTGGTATCTCGACAGCCCAACCATTGAACCTGTAAAATTGGGCGATTGGGAAGGGAGCGTCGAGCAGGGAGCGTCGGTCAATTTTAATAATATTGCGTTCAATCCACATGCGCACGTGACGCATACCGAATGTGTTGGGCACATCACAAAGGAATTTCATTCCGTGAACAAAAATTTGAAAACCTATTTCTTTTTGGCAGAGGTTATTACTGTGCCGCCCGAAAAGCAAGGCAACGATTTTGTGATTTCCAAGCGGCAATTGCTGTTTGCCCTTGGCGATAGAACACGTGAAGCCATTGTCATTCGCACGTTGCCCAATATGGACGACAAGCTCTGCAAACAGTACTCCAATACCAATCCGCCGTATTTGCTCGAAGAAGCTGCCATATTTTTGAGAGAAAGAAACGTAAAACACCTGCTGGTAGACCTTCCGAGCGTTGACAAAGAAAAAGACCAAGGCAAACTATTGGCGCACAATGCATTTTGGAAGACCAAAATAAACTTGCGGTTGGACGCAACCATTACCGAATTTATCTACGTGCCAAACACAATTGCAGATGGTACTTACTTGCTCAACATCCAGATGGCACCGTTTGAGAACGATGCAGCACCGAGCAGACCGGTGTTGTATAAATTGGAAACAGTATGAAAACAACTTTAAAACTTGAAGAATTGGCAATGTTCGGGTTGGGCATATTGGCTTTTGGACAGCTCCATTTTGCGTGGTGGTGGTTTTTGGTTCTGATTTTTGCCCCCGATGTTGGCATGTTGGGCTATTTGATAAATCCGAAGATAGGTGCTTTTACCTATAACCTTTTTCATCACAAGGCAGTAGCGGTTTTGGTATATCTGGAAGGTATATACTTTCAAAATGAAATGTTGTTGCTCACCGGGATAATCCTGTTCTCGCACGCAAGCCTCGACCGGATTTTTGGCTACGGGCTGAAGTACAAAACGGCATTTGCAGACACCCATTTGGGAAAAATTGGCAAAGAAACAACATCATGAACATCGAACAGCTACGCAATTATTGCATATCAAAAAATGGCGCTACCGAAGATTTTCCTTTTGACCAGAACACTCTGGCTTTTAAGGTTCTTGGCAAAATATTTGCACTTGTCGGGCTCGACAGTTGGGAAATTGGCAATAAATCAATCAATTTAAAATGCGACCCCGACCGTGCCGATGAATTGCGTGCAGAATACGATAGCATCCGCCCTGGGTATCACATGAACAAAAAACACTGGAACACCATTGACCTTAATTCTGGCGAAATCGCACCCAGATTTCTTGCGGAACTCATTGACCATTCCTATGATATGGTGGTCAAGGGCATGCCCAAAAAAGATAGAGATTCCCTTCAATGGCCCCAATCGGGGACTTAATCGTTTGAAACCGATTTTTTAAATGCCGAAGGTGTCTTTTTTTTGATGCACTTGAACTGTCGGTTAAAATTGGATATGTTGCCAAATCCGCAACGCTCGGCTATCTCTTCGATGGTAAGGTCATCGTTTGTCAGCAAGAACTTTGAGGCGTGCTCAATACGAAGTTCGTTCAGAAACTGTATGTAAGTTTTGTTCGTTCTTCTCTTGAAATATTTGCAAAAGGCATTCTTGGTCATATTGGCCACACCGGAAACATCATCGAGGGTAATTCTTCGGTCAAAATAATCCATCGTAAACTCAAGGACATCCCGCATTCTGTTTCCTTCAATGTCCGAATAAGACTTGTCGTAAACAAAGGAGGAAAGGCTCTTGAAATTGGCATTTTAAAACAATTTGAGCAATTGCATCAATAAAATAAATTGGTTGAATTTTGAAGCGCCCCCAAACTGATAGAACAGTTTTTTTGCAGCTTGTTGCCGTGACAGCAATTTGAAGCCATGCTTTGAGCGCTTAAAAAATCTTTGGACTTCCTTTAGTTCCCCAAGATCAAAAAAACCGTTCCCGAAAGATTGCCTTGAAAAAAAAAGTGTGAGCATGTGCGAATTTTGTTGCACTTCACGGTGGCTTTTGAACACGTGGGGCAAATGGCTCCCGATGACCAGGACATCGTTTTTTTTGTAATAATTTACCGTATCACCAACGATAAGAGTGCCCTCGCCCTCCACAATGAGACTAATCTGTATTTCTTCGTGTTGGTGCAATTTGTCAAAAAATACCGGTACAATATCCACTTGATAAACAAAGGCGTTTTGATCGGGTTTAGGGATTTTAAAAGGGAGGACTTTCATCAGGATAAAATCAAATACTAATCAAAAATAGCTATAATAATAAAATATTGGATAATATAGTATCGATAATGGATAAAATTACATTGTGGGGAGCGGTGACGTTATGCATAATTTTGCATAAATCAATAAACTATTAATTATGGCTATACAATGGAAAGGCATTATGCCGGCAGTGACAACCAAGTTTACTGACGATGATAGACTGGATTTTAAAACATTTGAAATCAATGTAAACGCACAATTGGAAGCTGGCGTCAGCGGCATTGTTCTGGGTGGTACTTTGGGCGAGGCAAGCACCTTGCTCGATGACGAAAAACGTGAACTTACAAGGGCCACGGTAGATATGGTAAAAGGAAAAGTTCCTGTATTGATCAATGTTGCGGAACAAAGCACCAAGGGAGCCATTCTTGCCGCACAAAAGGCTGAAGACGATGGTGCAAAAGGGTTGATGATGCTGCCACCAATGCGCTATAAATCCGGAGACAATGAAACCATAGAGTATTTCAAAACTGTTGCCAACAGCACTTCGCTGCCCATCATGATCTATAACAATCCCGTGGATTATAAAATAGAAGTAACCTTGGATATGTTTGAAGAACTTTTGAAGTGCAACAACATAGAGGCCGTCAAAGAATCGACGCGGGATATAACCAATGTCACGAGAATCAAGAACCGTTTTGGTGACCGATTGAAAATCATGACAGGCGTCGATACCATTGCGCTCGAAAGTCTTTTGATGGGCGCCGATGGCTGGATTGCCGGACTTGTCTGTGCTTTTCCAAAAGAAACGGTCGCGATTTATAATCTTCAAAAAGCCGGAAGAATCAAAGAAGCCATCGACATCTATCGCTGGTTCATGCCCTTGCTGGAGTTAGATATAAACCCTAAATTAGTGCAAAATATCAAACTGGCTGAAGTTTACACAGGCATCGGCACCGAAAATGTCCGAGCTCCTCGATTGCCTTTACAGGGTGAAGAACGAAAACACGTCATCAAGGTCATAGAAGACAGCTTGAAAACAAGGCCGACAATACCAGAATTTTGAAATCATTACCAAAATTAAACATAATTGAAAGCCCCTCCTTTGGAGGGATTTAGTGAGGCTTTATGATAACCGGAAAAAACTATATAGGAAAAAACCTTTCTGCAGTAGGTCGTAAAACATACAGGACATTCAACCCACAGTTGAACATAGAGAACGATTTTGTGTTCACTGAAGCCACAAACGAAGAAATAGAAAGTGCAGTAGCGCTGGCTAGCGAAGCTTTCAAAGTGTACAGAACCATTTCTGGAGCTGAAAAAGCTAATTTCCTCAATGCCATTGCCGACGAAATTGTAGCGTTAGATAATGAGTTGCTCACTGTGTATTGTTCAGAATCCGGATTGCCGCGTGGCAGGGCAGAAGGCGAAATGGGAAGAACCATCGGGCAATTGCGTGCATTTGCACAGCTTTTGTTGGAAGGTTCATGGGTAGAGGCGACAATAGATACGGCGCAGCCCAATAGGATGCCTGCACCAAAACCAGATTTGAGGAAAATGCTCATTCCCATTGGGCCTGTGGTGGTGTTTGGGGCGAGCAATTTTCCCTTGGCCTATTCCACGGCTGGAGGTGATACCGCTTCGGCCTTGGCAGCAGGTTGTCCAGTGATTGTCAAGTCGCACCCAATGCATTCTGGTACCGGAGAGCTGGTAGCATCTGCAGTCATCAAAGCGGTCCAAAAAACAGGAATGCCCAACGGTGTTTTTTCAAATTTGAACAGTACGGGTATTGAGGTGGGCCAGCATTTGGTAAAACATCCCGGAGTTAAGGCCGTAGGTTTCACAGGAAGTATTGCAGGTGGTAAAGCCTTGTTTGATTTGGCAGCCAAACGTCTCGAGCCAATTCCGGTATTTGCCGAAATGGGCAGTATCAATCCTGTGGTCATACTGCCTGGAGCATTACAAAACAGTTATGCGGATTTGGCAAAAACTTATGCCGTTTCTATCACCTTGGGAACAGGGCAATTCTGTACCAATCCGGGGCTTTTGCTTGGCATTAAAGGAGAGGATCTGACAACCTTCGTGCGGCATTTATCAAATGAAATACTGAAGATTGATGCGTCTTGCATGCTGCATCCAAATATTGCACGCGTCTATGAGGCCAACAAGCAAAAAGCCATTGTACAGCAAGGCGTAACCGTTGTTGCTGATGCCGATGTCGATGTGAAACCCAATTTTGCCCGACAAGCCGTTGCAACAGTGGAAGGCACTGTATTTTTAGAAAACCCTACCTTGCACCAAGAAGTTTTTGGGCCTTACTCGTTGGTGGTTCAATGTGAAAATATAAAGCAATTGGAGCAGATAATTTCAGCATTGGAAGGCCAGTTGACAGGGACCTTGATTGCCGCTGACGAAGAAGCCAACAAATATCCCGAAATTATTTTGGCGTTGCAAAACAGGGTCGGGAGGCTGATTTTCAATGGAGTGCCTACGGGTGTCGAGGTGTGTCCATCCATGACGCACGGTGGTCCGTATCCGGCATCCACAGATAGCCGTTTTACTGCCGTGGGTACCAATTCCATAAAACGTTGGGTGCGCCCGTTCAGCTATCAAGATTGGCCAGATGCATTGCTCCCCGACGCATTGAAAAATGAAAATCCACTTGGGATTTCAAGAATGGTCAACAATAAGCCTACCATATCAAAGATAGTTTAATATGCCAAAGCACACATTTGTCTGCATCGATGCCCATACTTGCGGAAACCCGGTGAGGGTCATCAAACAAGGCGGCCCACAGCTTGTCGGAAAAACCATGAGTGAAAAACGACAGCATTTTATTAAAGAATTTGATTGGATACGAAAAGGGCTGATGTTTGAACCCCGCGGCCACGACATGATGAGCGGTAGCATTTTGTATCCTCCCCATGACCCAGATAATGATTTTGCGATATTGTTCATCGAAACGTCCGGCTGTTTGCCCATGTGCGGGCACGGTACGATTGGTACCATCACCATTGCCATTGAGGAAGGCTTGGTAACACCCAAAACTCCCGGAAAAATCAGGATGGAAGCGCCGGCAGGTTTGGTGGATATCAAATACGGTCTTAACGGCAACAAAGTTGACTGGGTAAAACTGGTCAATGTGAAGAGTTATTTGGCTGCCGAAAATTTAACTGTCGAATGTCCGGAATTGGGCACGTTACATTTTGATGTGGCTTATGGTGGAAATTTTTATGCCATCATTGATCCTCAGGAACATTTTTCCGGTGTACAGGATTTTTCAGCTTCAAAAATCGTTCAGTATTCTCAAATCGTGAGACAGCGTATCAACGAAAAATACCCCGAACGATTCATACATCCCGAAAACGAAACCATCAGAAATGTGACGCACCTGTTATGGACAGGTTTGCCCATAGACCCTACATCTTCGGGGAGGAACGCCGTTTTTTATGGCGATAAAGCAATCGATAGAAGTCCATGTGGTACAGGAACTTCTGCTCGAATGGCCCAATTGTTTGCTAAAGGAAAATTGAAATTGCACGAAGATTTTGTTCATGAAAGTTTTATAGGCAGTAAATTTACCGGGCGCGTGGAACAAGTAACCACTTTGGATGGCCAATTGGCGATTGTTCCAAGCATCAAAGGTTGGGCGAAGATTTATGGACAGAATACCATAACCATTGACCCCGAAGATGATCCGTATGCGTATGGTTTTCAGGTGATATAGAAGAATGAAATAGAAATAGAAATTGAAAAACCTTAAACCTGATTGATTTAATGATACTACACTCAATAGCTTAATATCCAGATTTTTATCCAATGAAAAACTGCATCATCATCGGCGGTGGCATTATCGGTTTGTGCACTGCATATTATCTTCAAAAAGAAGGTCATTCGGTTACCATAATTGATCAATCGAACATGGATGCCGGCGCATCCTATGTCAATGCCGGGTATATGTCGCCAAGCCATATTGTGCCACTATCTGCACCCGGTGTTATGAAAAAAGGCCTGAAATGGATGTTCAACCAGGCAAGTCCGTTGTACATAAAACCACGGTTAGAAGCCGATTTTTTGCGATGGGCCATAGCGTTCAACAAGTCCTGCAATCCGCAGCACGTCCAAAAAGCCGTCCCGGCCATCAAGGCCATCACGCTTATGAGCCAGGATTTGTACGATGCCATAAAACGTGACGAAAATTTTGGGTTTCATTATGAGAAAAAAGGCCTTTTGATGCTATGCCAAACCGATAAAATGCTTGGAGAAGAAATTGAAACTGCGCATTTGGCAAAACGTGAAGGACTGGATGCCAGTGAAATAAGTCTTGAAGAATTAAAAACCTTGGAACCCAATGTTCAGCTGAACGTAAAAGGTGCCACCTATTATAAATGCGATTCGCACAGCACGCCCCACGAGTTCATGTCCGAAATGAAATCACATTTGAAAGCGGTTGGGGTTAGGTTTTTTCCAAATATTAAAATTGATGATTTGATTATAGAAAGCGGCAAAATCGAAGCTTTGAAGTCTGGGCCGCAAACTTTCAAGGCAGACGAATATATCCTCGCTGCTGGTTCTTGGAGCCCTGTTTTGAGTAAAAAATTAGGTTTGAAACTGCTTCTCCAAGCCGGAAAAGGGTATCGAATCAATACCTATCGATATACTGGTATCCAGATTCCTTCCATATTGGCAGAAGCAAAGGTGGCGGTGACGCCCATGAACGGTTTTACGCGTTTTGCTGGAACTATGGAAATTGCAGGTATCAACCATGAGATCAATAAGGTAAGGGTTGAGGCCATTGCAAATGCGACCACAAGTTATTATCCTGAAATCCAATTGACAGACGATGAGAAAAACACGGCTGCTTGTGGTCTTCGCCCGGTCACGCCAGATGGGTTGCCATACCTCGGAAAGTCGTCCAGGTGCAAAAACCTTACAATTGCTGCCGGCCATGCCATGATGGGCTGGAGCATGGCAACCGCTACGGGATTGTTGGTGGCCGAAACCATAGCGGGCAAAAAAACTTCTATGGATATATCTCTGTTTCATCCAGATAGAAAATTTTAAATAAATTATGAAGGTTCATCGATGTATTTTGTCGATGAATTTTGCACGTTCTTTTTGTTAAACTTGCCAAAAGGTTTTTTGTCGAAAATCTTTTGATGTATAACTTGTTTTGTAGAATTTTATGATAATCATTTGATTAATAGCGCCAAATCCATTGTTTAATTTAATTATGTTTATCATGAATCTCGAAATTACAAGCTACAACAATCAGTACAGGATCAGGGGTGTGCTCAACAAACAAAACGTCTATCAGTTCAACAGTGAGTTCAAGAACATCTTCGAGAAATTTGACTCGCTGACATTGAGCATCGAAGGGCTTACCAATATTGACCGATATGGTGTGAATGCCTTGGCACAATTGCACAATGAGTCCATTGCCAAACGAAAAAGTCTTTCTATCATCGGTTTTGGCTGCGATGACCTTTACGAGCATTTCAAGTCTGAAGAAAATGCTGCTTAATCAGGCAAGAATTTAGCAAGACATATCTGCCACGATTTTCCAGTGACCATCCAGATGTTTAAAGACAATCATAAAAGTGCCTTCGGCATAGCCTATTGGCCTTTCCAGATGGTATTTGCCCATGACCCAATATGTGTTTCCCTGTATTTTTGAAATGTCGTGGATGGTAAATTTCAAAGTTCCGCTTTCGTCTTTTGTCGGGTAGCCTTTGAGGTAATTATCGAGGGTTTGCTGCCAGCCATGGGTCAAACCCCTGTTGCCATAAAATTTTAACGAGTCGTTTTTCCAATAGCCGTCCATAAAACCTTTGAGATTATGGACGTTCCATGCCTTTTCTTGTTGCCGTAAAACATTCTTGATGCCCAATATGGCTTGGTCCTGCGGGATGTCGTTATTGCTGTCGGCCTTAAAGCCAGAGGACGGGTTGCAACTAATGGCAAGACAGGAAAATATAAGGAAAAAGGTTTTCATAAAAAGGTTTTGGGTTAAAGATATGAAATGTTTTCCTTGATATGTGGATGCCATTGCCAACAATATGGTGTTTGGGTTTCTAAAGATTTTTTGAATGTTTCTTTATGAAAATCTTAATGGGTTTTTTAATGTCAGAAATACCCACTATTTTTTGATTTGAGATAATTTTATTACAAAGGTTAAACCCGTCTGGAGACAGTAAGGGAAAAGCATGATATTAAATAACTCAAACTAAAGTTTGACTCATTACAAGATTACATTGTAAAGTTTACGGTAATACGGACCAAACATTATTTATTGCCACTTTCGTAAAGTGGATATTGGTACAGTGTACCGAAATTCTGTTCAGAGCGTATTCTTTTGATGTCTAAAAAAGGCATCGGCCTGCAGTTGCATCAATTCACGTGCTTTTTTGCGTTTATATTGGTACAATTCGTCTTCTTGAGCTATATCGTCATACACTTTGTTGTTGATGCTCATATCGGTTTTTAGCAAGACGTTGCGTTCGTTTACTTTTTGTTCTACCCGTGTTTTAATGGCAGTTTCTGCATCTTCGAATTTATAATCGTATTCACTTTTTGGCGAAAGCAACTTGGCAAAAATGGGAGAAGTTTCAATTGCCAGAAACAACAGAAAAATAAAAAATGATGGCATCCAGGGCAGTGTGTTCAAAGCATTCACTCGAGCCATTAATCCGTCAAATCCGTCAATAATGGGTTGTGTGGTTTTTACTTGAGTTTCGTAAGCGCTTTCCAATGTAGCAATATCTGCTTCTATTGCTGTAATTTTTGCAGTATTATCAGCTTTAAGTTGTTGTAGTTCTGCCAGTGCGGCATCGTGCTTATCGCGTTTTTCTTTATAAACGGGACCTTTACCTAAAAGTTTTGTGCCGGCAGTACCTTCGGCTTCATTGATATAGGTGTCGTACAGTGCGTTTACTTCGGTTTCTTTGGTGGTTATATCTGTTTGAAGCGTTTTGATAGTATTTTGCAACGCATCAATTTTTGGGGTAAACAGTTCGGCTATTTGTGATTGATTTGCCAATGTCAAGTCATTTTTTTGTTCCAATAACACTTGGTTAATTTCCTTTTCAAAAATTTTAAGTTCGAGAGGTTTTGAGATGACAACCGCTATGATTATTGCCAGAACGATACGTGGAGATGCCTGTATGAGCTCGTCCAAAAACGATTTTCTTTTTTTGATGGTGGATACGATAAAACGGTCGAGGTTGAAAATGAGCAATCCCCAAACCAAGCCAAAGGCGATGGCGGTAAACATATTGTCAAAAACCGTAAACAGCGCATAGCTTGCGGCTATAAATGCCATAACGGCAGTAAAAAATACGGTTGCTCCAATGCCGGCATATTTGTTTTGTTCGCCTATGGAACAATGGTCCAGAATATGGGTATCTGAACCTGAACACAGAATGAAAAATTTTTTGATCATGATTGATGAAGTTTTGCCCTGCCTATTGGCGGGTTGATTGGTTATTAGAACGTTGGGTTTAGGTAATTGTTACAATTTGTATAAAATAAAAAAAGCCGACAATTAAAAAACTGTCGGCTTAAATGCGTGTATGCAGGTTAATTGATAATGGTTATGGTTATGTGAATTGTTGGTTTTAAGGTTGAAATCTAAACTGTTTCAAAATCTTTCCAAAACCGGCTATAAAATTTTTCAGAATTTAATAACTGCTGATGAGTTCCGGAAATATCTGTAATTCCATTTTCAATTATATAAATTTTATCTTTTAACAGTTAAAATTTATAACTTTTTATAATCTTTTAAACTGTTGGAGTTTTGGGGAGACTTACACGGCTTCATAGTTTCAACTCACTGGACAAAAACTACAGTTGGCAATATTGTGAGCTTGGTAAGAGAAAACGGTTTTGAAATTCAAGAAGTATAAAAGGCAAAATGCGGCATCAAAAAATTTTTGTTCCCATTGGTGTGCACTAAAAATAAAAAAGCCTCGAAACTGTCGAGACTTTTGATTCTCCGGAATTGAATTGTCGTTTGTCAACTATTGCAATTTCATCGGCTTTTGCTTGAATTTGTGTTTCCTTGTTCAATGTGTTTTAGTGTCGTTCAAATAGATGCCTTTTTTTAATGACAATTTTGATTGGTCGTTTTTTACCGTAATGTCTATGGATTTTTCCAAGGTTTCATTGTTCGTTTTTATATCAAAAAAGGTAATGGTTTCACCGTTTTTCAATAAATCCAACTGTTTTAAAGCTTTATTGTCAAAAGTGTTTCCTTGAATTTTTAGTATGGCTTTTGAGGCAAACCGGACTTTGAAACTTTTGACATCATCAAAATTTGAGGTAACCAAAGCCATGCTTTTTAGCAGTTCGGGGCTCAAAAAACAATTATCGCAATCTACAATAACTCTGGTTTTCAGTTTCAAAAGCGGTTTGTTTTGCATTTTATGGCCAATTGCCGTTATCACGTTGTCGCTTTGTTCTATTTTGTGGCCGGTAACTGTTTTTTTGGGAAGATTGTCATTGGTGTCAATTTCGATACCTGCTTTTGAGTAAAAAGTGATATGGGTAACATCGGGTTTTAAAATTTCGGCAATGGCATTGATCAACGGCATTTTTATAACTTCGTCATCGGTCCTGATAATTAACTTTGATGGTTTTGGGGCAGCAATGCTGTTAAAATCACTTTTTAAAGTTTCCATTGTTGTCGGCTTTCCGTTAAGTGTGAGCTTTAGAGGATTTTGCTCTACATGCAAAACAGGTATTGAATCCTGGTTTTCGGTAGTTTCCGTAATGGTTCTTACCACCTCTTTTTTCTCGCTAAACCCATATATGCTAAAGGCAATCAGTGGGAGCAGGAGCAAACTTCTTAATAGGTTGTTGCGTGTTGATGTGTGTGTTTTCATAACTGTTAATCGTTTTTTGATGAATGAATAATTGATGGTGCTCACAAGTTCATTTTTGATAGTGCTTGATGAAAATGTGATTAATAATTGTTGATACGCCGAAGCTTTGATGCCTTGATTTATGACGGCTTGATCGGCAAGAAATTCGTGGTTTAGTTTAATTTGTTGCTTCAAAAGGTAGATCAGTGGATGAAACCATAGCACAATTTGCAAGAATTCGATGCAAAGAATGTCGATACTATGCTTTTGCCGTGCGTGTGTCTGCTCGTGTACCATGATTTCATTGGGTATTTGTCGTTTTTTAAAACGCTGCTTGTCTAAAAAGATATAATTAAAAAACGAATGTGGAATTGCCAATTTATTTAGCAGCACATACGCAAACGACCCCGATTTTTCTACCTCGTTTTTACGTATTCTCTGGATGAGCCCGATGAGGTTCAATGTGAATTTTATGCCTAAAAACACCACGCCTGCCCAATAAACGGTCCATAAAATCATGGAAGGATAATTGGATCTTGATGCTTTGGCAATTTGCGTTTCATTTGTAATGTATGTGTTTTCGGAAACTTGTGGCTGGATGGTTTCGGCAACGTTCACTGGTTCAACATACCGTGTTATGGTCACCAAAGGAGTGGTAAGTGCCAAGGTCAGTGCCAGCAACAAATAGTAGCGTTTAAATCGGTGCATGGTTTGCTTTTCTAAAAGCAACACATAAAAAAGCATAAATACCGCCAGACAAGCACTGAATTTTAAGAGATACACAGCCATATCATTTCTTTTTGATTTCGTTATCGATTAAGGACTTCAGTTCTTCCAATTCTTTTTTGGTAAGATTGGTCTCTTTGGTAAAAAACGAAGCAAATTGCGAAGCACTGTCATTAAAAAAATGCTTGATAAGCTCGTTGACGTGTTTGGAAAAATAGGCTTTCTTTTTTACCAACGGATAGTATTCGCGCGAGTTGCCATACTGGTTATAGGCTACAAAACCTTTGTCTGCCATGCGTTTCAGCAGTGTCGCAACGGTGGTTGAGGCAGGTTTTGGATCCTGATATGCCTCCAGTAAATCCTTCATGAAGGCTTTTTCCAGCACCCAAAGGTGGTTCATCAATTCTTCTTCGGCTTTTGATAGTTGCATTATTCTACAATATTAGAATTATTTCTACAAATGTAGAATAAAAAATTATTTATCCAAATTTTATTGCCGTTTTTTTTTGTCATTTGCCATATCTTTGTTGTTGAACCAGCAGTTTCCAAAATGAAATTTCGTATTTTGTTTCTTTTCTGTGTTGTGTTTGGCAGTGTTTCTGTACAAAGCCAAACCATTGCAGAACTCATCAACCAAATCAACCGTGATTCATTAAGCCAAACCGTAAAAGAACTTACCGGCGAAATCCCAACAGTCGTTTATGGCAATACCGTGACCATTATCAATAGGCACCACGCTAATAATGACGTTGCCGCAGATTATATCAAGCAGAAATTTGAACAACTAGGAAATCTTGCCATTACAGACCAATCTTTCAACGCCACCGGGCGCAACATCATTGCCGTTCAATTGGGAAAAACCAATCCCGATAACATTTTTATTGTTTGTGCCCATTATGATTCGGTGGCCGATTATTGTGCAGATGACAATGCCAGCGGTACCGCCGCAGTGCTAGAAATAGCCAGGATACTTTCTAAACAATGCATCGACAACACCATTGTTTATGCGCTTTGGGATGAAGAAGAAATTGGGTTGCGGGGCGCCAATTACTATGCGGTGCAAGCCGCAGCAAATAATACAAACATACTGGGAGTGTTGAACATAGATATGATGGGTTATGATGGCGATAACGATAATGATTTTGATATAGATGTGAGAAATATAGCCAATTCCATTGCCATGAAAGACGATATCATTTCGGTTTTAAATACGCCCGAATATGGTTTTACACTCAATGTGAATGTGGTAAATCCCGGAACGACCGCCAGCGACCATTCGCGGTTTTGGAACAATGGGTTCTCTGCTGTTTTGGTCGGCGAATCTTGGGAAAATAATGACCAAACACCTTATTATCACTCTTCGGGAGATCGTTTTTCTACCTTGAATCTAACATATTACCACGAGTTGACCAAGTTGATATTTGCTTATATGGCTACCAAAGCCGGATTGATGCCTATAGATAATAGTGTGACCCAATCAAACATGACGCTTACCGCGACACAAACCGGAGCAACCTACCAATGGTTTGATTGCGAAACGGGTTTGCCTATAGACGGTGCGGTAAACAGATCGTTTTCACCTGAAGGTAATGGAAGTTATGCGGTAAACATCACCTTGGGTGGTTGTACCGAAACCAGCAATTGCTTTTTTTTTGACACGTTAGGGTTGCAGTCTTTTGACGAAAACGAACTCAAAATTTATCCGAATCCGGTTCATTCGGTTTTAAAAATTGAAACCACGACCCAAGCCTTAAAGACCATTGACGTATATGATATTTCGGGGAAAGTGATGCTGAAATATACTTCAAACCAAAGCGTTATTGAATTGAACACTTCCAAATTGCCAAACGGAATTTACTTTGTAAAGGTAAAAACCGATACCAAATCTGGGTATTTTAAGGTTGTAAAAGAATAGACAAACAGCCTGAAGGATTTCTCTTTCAGACTGTTTGTTCATCATTTGTACAGTTCTGTAAAAAACGTATAAAAATACGGAATGGTTTCAATGCCTTTGTAGTAATTCCAAACGCCAAAATGCTCGTTTGGCGAATGTATGGCATCGCTGTCAAGCCCAAATCCCATCAAGATGGTTTTGCTTTTTAATTCTTGTTCAAACAGCGCCACAATAGGAATGCTGCCGCCGCTACGTTGTGGAATGGGTGTTTTGCCAAAAGTGGTTTCATAGGCCTTTGCCGCCGCTTGGTAGCCAATACTGTCAATAGGCGTGACATAACCCTGCCCGCCGTGGTGCGGTTTCACAAGCACTTTTACGCCTTTGGGTGCAATACTTTCAAAATGGTTTTTAAAAAGTTCGGTAATTTCTTCCCAATCTTGATGTGGCACCAATCGCATGGAAATTTTTGCATAGGCCTTACTTGCAATCACGGTTTTTGCACCTTCTCCGGTATAGCCGCCCCAAATGCCGTTTACATCAAGTGTTGGCCTTATGGAATTGCGCTCGTTGGTAGTGTAGCCTTTTTCACCATACACATCATCGATGTCCAAAGCTTTTTTATAATTTTCAATTGAAAATGGTGCTTTTGCCATTTGCGAACGTTCATCTGCCGACAATTCTTCTACCTTGTCATAAAATCCGGGAATGGTAATATGGTTGTTTTCATCATGGAGCGACGCAATCATTTTGGTCAGTACATTAATCGGGTTTGCAACGGCGCCTCCGTACAATCCGGAATGTAAATCGCGGTTTGGCCCGGTCACTTCAACCTCTACATAACTCAAACCCCGTAATCCTGTGGTAATTGACGGTACGTCTTTGGAAATCATTCCGGTATCAGAAATCAAGATAACATCGTTTTTGAGTTTTTCGCGATTGTTTTTTACAAATACACCCAAGTTTTTGCTGCCAACTTCTTCTTCACCTTCTATCATAAACTTCACGTTGCAAGGCAATTGATTGGTTGAGGTCATAAACTCCAAAGCTTTTACGTGCATATACATTTGCCCTTTGTCATCACAGGCGCCACGTGCAAAAATGGCACCTTCGGGATGTAATTCGGTAGGTTTTATCACCGGTTCGAATGGGGGCGACGTCCATAAATCCAACGGGTCGGGCGGCTGTACGTCATAATGGCCATAAACCAAAATAGTCGGCAGGTTACTGTCAATTATTTTCTCGCCATATACAATAGGGTAACCGTCGGTTGGGCAAATTTCCACGTGGTCACAACCTGCTTTTTCAAGGTTTTGCTTTATGGCCTCGGCGGTTTTCAATACATCGTTTTTATATGCCGAATCAGCACTAATGGATGGAATTTTTAATAACTCGATAAGTTCGTCAAGAAATCGCTCTTTATTGGATTCTAAATATGATGAAATACCTTTCATGGATTATGGATTTGAAATTTCACAAAAGTACAAAATCAAAAAGAATTTTATCCGATAGGCAGTTTGTATATTCAAACTAATGTTTATATTTGCAACCCGATATTATATCGGTAAAGTTGCAGGCGTGGTGGAATTGGTAGACACGCTAGACTTAGGATCTAGTGCCGTGAGGTGTGAGAGTTCGAGTCTCTCCGCCTGTACAAAGAAAAAAGCTCTAACATTGGTTAGGGCTTTTTTTATGTAAAGTTCGTATCAATGATTTTATTTGTCAAAACCGTTGGGAAGTTCGTTATGTAAATAAATAAATTGAGCTAATTTTAGTTTTTAATGCTTTGGTCCGGTTTCTTTTGAGGGCAGGCCGTGAGTGATACTGCGACTATCATATAATGAAAAACCCCTCACAAAGAGGGGCTTTTCTGCTATTAATCAACTTCGGGCAAATGAACTTTCAGTTGCTCTCTATTACTGTTTTGGCACTTTTCAGCCCTTTTCCTTTGACCGACAATTCAATGCTGCCTTTCTCTGTTGAAGATTGTACAATGACAACGAGTTTTCCGCTGAAGAGCTTCATTGTTGGTACATGAAATGGTTCGAGTGAAGTAGCATCGCCATTGCAGGTTGCTCTGAATGAGCCTTTGCCTTTTACTATAAAATCCAATTGGTTTGTTGCCGTAGGGCAGGGATTTCCATTTTTGTCAACAACGGAAACCGTTACAAATGCCAAATCTTCGCCATTTGCATTTATGGATGTAACATCGGGTTCCAGTACAATTTGGTGCGGTTTGCCTGCCGTATGGATTTCTTTTTCGGCAGCGGGGTTTCCGTTTTTGTCATATGCTACAACTTTCAATGTACCCGGTTCGTATTTTGTGTCCATCCACATCAGTCGGTACCTGTTAAGGGGCGTGGTGTTGTTTTTTTCTTGGAATCCCTGGCTTTTTCCATTGATGAACAGCTCGGCACGGTCATAATTGGTATAAACAAAAACGGGTGTTGTTTGTCCCTCACGTCCTTCCCAGTTCCAATGTGGGAGGATGTGGAGCGTTTCATCATTTGTGTTCCATCGGCTTCGATACAAATAATAACGGTCTTTTGGGATTCCTGCAAGATCGATCATCCCAAAATAGGAACTCCGCGTTGGCCAAGCCTCGTCATGGGGCGTTGGTTCGCCTAAATAATCAAAGCCGGTCCATACAAACTCGCCAATGACCCAGGGTTTGTCATCCTGAAGTACAAAATCGTCGTCCGGAACATTGGACCAACTGCAATATTCCAGATCGTAAGATGACGATTGCAGGTCGGGATGTTTTTTCATGCTCCCTTTTTCCAAAGGAAATTTGTATATGCCCCGAGAGCTCACGGTAGATGCCGTTTCGGAACCCAGAATGAAGCCTTGGGGAAATTTCTTATAAGCTTCTTCGTACAGTTGCGTGCGGTAGTTGAGTCCCGGCACATCCAAAAGTGCCCCAAACCCTGACTCCATGACGGGCTTCAATTGGTCCATGCCTACGGTTACGGGGCGCGTAGGGTCTTCTCGATGGAAAATTTCCTGGAGCCATTTGGCACGCTTGACGCCTTCTTCGCCCCATTGGTCAGGTACTTCGTTGCCTGCGCTCCACATCACGATGGACGGATGGTTGCGGGTGGCTCGAACCAAATTAACAACATCTTTTTCTGCATAATCCTCAAAATAAAGGTTATACCCGTTTTCTACTTTGGGTATCGCCCATTCGTCAAAACTTTCGGCAAGGAACAAAAAGCCCATTTCGTCGGCAAGGTTTAATTGTTCTATGGAGGGCATGTTGTGCGAACTTCGGATGGCGTTGCAGCCCAAATCTTTCAAGATGGTAAGCTGTCGCCGTAATGCCGAAATGTTAATGGCCGCGCCCAAAGGACCCAAATCGTGGTGAAGGCAGACGCCTTTGAATTTTGTTACCTTGCCATTGAGCCTAAAACCATGTTTTGCATCGTATTCAATCTTACGGATGCCAAATTTTGTGCTTGTATCATCCACCAATTGGCCATTGGCATATAATCTTGAAACACACGTGTACAAATAGGGTGTTTCCGGACTCCAAAGTTTTGGTTTGCTAACTGCTATATTTTGTTCAAAAGTGTTTCCAAAAAGTGTTGTCGTTTCGTCCGAGTTTAGTTTTTGGCCCTCGGCGTCATAAATTTCTGTGACCAGCCGAAGATTATCTCCCGTAGTGGTGGTTTTGATATTTACCTGTGCAATGTCATCCGTAATTGTCGGTGTGGTGATAAACGTTCCCCAATGGTCAATGCTTGCGTTGTTTTTCAAAATTATTTGAACATTTCTGTAGAGTCCCGCACCAGGGTACCAGCGCGATGCCAACCCTCGATTGTTTAGTTTTACAGCCAATGTATTGTCTTGGTTCTCTTGGATATGAGCGGTTATATCAAAATAAAAATAGGCATAGCCAAATTTCCATTCACCAACTTTTTTGCCGTTGACAAATACTTCCGGTTCGCTCATGGCACCGTCAAATGCTACCAAAACTTTTTTTGAGTTGTCAAAATTTTGCAATGAAAAAGAGGTTCTGTACCAAGCTTCGCCAATATGGGGAAGGGCACCGGTTCTTCCGGTTTTTTCGGTAGCTACGCTTTCGCCGTTTTGGATTATGGCAATGTGTTGTAAATCGATGTTCTTGTCAAATGGTCCGTATATGGCCCAATCGTGAGGAACGGACACACTTTCCCATTTGGAGTCGTCAAAATCTTTTTCGTAAGCATTTGGCACAGATCCTTTGTGAAACTTCCAATGGTTTTTGAGCGTCAATACCTCTCGTTGTTGTCCAAAGGACAGCATGGGAGCTAAAATGATTGATAAAAGGAGCAATAAAATGTAACGGGGTTTGTTCATAACGTTTATAAGGTACTTGCTTATATGTTTTGGTTGCTAAACTAATAAAAAAAATCATAAAACATACCAGTACCTACCAGTTTGTTGATATATTTGTAAAATGAATTGGATACATGTCAAAAATCATGCTGGAATACCAAAGTACAGGCAGCTTGTGCTCTCGGTAGAAAATGCGCTGTTGGAAGGTGTACTAAAAAAAGGTGATGCTTTGCCGTCTGTCAATCAGGTCAGTAACAGGTTTGGGCTTTCGAGAGATACGGTCTTTACTGCCTTGAACGAGTTGAAAACCAGGGGTATCATAGAATCGGTACCGGGTAAGGGATTTTTTGTAACGAGTGAACATATCAAGGTAAAGCAAAGGATTTTTTTATTGTTTGATGAGTTGAACGCCTTTAAGGAAGATTTGTACAATGCGTTTGTAGCACATTTGGGAGGCGATGTACAGGTCGATATTTTCTTTCACCATTTCAACGAAGAAATGTTCAAAAAACTGATTCTTGACAGCTTGGGAAATTACAGCTACTACGTTATTATGCCAGCCAACCTGAAACATACGGGAAGTGTGGTTAATAAATTGCCTTCAGACAAAGTTTACATTCTTGACCAGATCAACCAGGAGCTATCGAGCTATCCGGCCATCTACCAAAATTTTGAAACCGATATTTTCAACAGTTTGATGGAAGCAAGGCCGATGATAGAGAAATATAGAAAGATGGTATTGCTGTTCCCCGAAAAGCGACAGCCCATCGGAATGCTCTACGGTTTTCAGAATTACAGAAGAGAGACAGCCTTCAACTATGAAATCATCGATACATTGGATGGCAGAACATTAGTGCCGGGCGAGGTTTACTTGGTATTGGACGACCAAAGTCTTATTTTCCTGATAAAAAAACTGAAGGACCAAGGTTTGGTCTTGGGTAGTGACATTGGAATCATTTCCTATAATGATACACTCTTGAAAGAAATCGTTGAAGGAGGTATCACGACCATCTCCACCGATTTTAAGGCTATGGGTAAACGACTTGCAGAAATGATCCGCAACAAGGAACATATCAAAATTGAAAACCCCAATTCGCTTATAATCAGAAATTCATTGTAAATGTTCGAGGTAAATCGTGTCAATAAATCCGGATTTGACTGTGTAGAAATAACCGACACCGATGGTCAAGTTTATGCAATCATTAATTTAGACCTTGGAGGAAGTTTACAAGAATTGACGATCTGTGGCACGGAGGTCATTACAGGAAAAAATGTCGGCTCTTATGCCAAATCGTATGCATCATCGATTTTGTTTCCTTTTGTAAACCGGATTGCCAACGGACGTTACGATTTTGAACAAAAAACCTATCAATTGCACTGCAATAATGTCGCTGATGGCCATGCCCTGCATGGGTTGGTATTTGACAGGACATTTGGGTTAGATCACATTTCTCAAAACGAAAATTCCTGTACCGTTAGCCTGTTTTATGCTGAAACAGAAAACAGAATGGGATTTCCTTTCCGTTATGAACTGCAAGTGAAATATTCGATCAAAAAACGGTCGGTTGAGGTAATGGTTGAAGTTAAGAATACCGACAAATACGTATTTCCTTTTGCTTTGGGATGGCATCCCTATTTTGCATCAAACAATCTGAACGAATCGTATCTCAAAATGGAATGCCAAAGAAAAATTATTACCAACAGCCACTCCATACCTGAACGCGAAGAAACCGTGGTTTTAGATAAAAACCTGAAAATCAACCAAACTGAATTTGACGATTGTTTTGTTCTCGATACAAACACCTTGTGGTTTTCAACACCTGATTACAAAATAAAAATGACCTCAAGTATGGGCGAGATGTTCGTGCAACTCTACACGCCCCAAGGGAGAAAAGCCATAGCAATTGAACCGCAAACCGGGCCTGCAAACTGCTTTAACATGCCCAATAAGCATAAGGTATTGCGGCCCAATGAAACCTTTGAAATAAAATGGAGTGTGGATGTCTTTTTGGAAAACACATAATTATTAATATCAAATCATGAGCAAATCACTGATAAACAATGTTGAGGCAGAATTCAAAGAACGATTCGGGTCAAAACCATTGGTCGTTGTTTCACCGGGACGTATCAACCTTATTGGCGAACACACCGATTATAATGAAGGCTTTGTTTTTCCTGCTGCCATAGACAAGTGTATTGTAGCGGCAATAGGCAAAAGCAAAACGCAACAATGTATGGCTTATGCCTTGGATATGTCCGAAAATTATGCATTTAATTTGGATGAAGTCCGTGCCATACCAAATGGCAATTGGAAAAATTACATTGTCGGGGTAGTGGGAGAACTCCAAAAAAAAGGACTTGAAATAGGACCTTTTAATTTGGTTTTTGCGGGCGATATTCCCAAAGGCGCAGGCTTGTCCTCGTCCGCAGCATTGGAAAACAGTGTTGTTTTTGGGCTTAACGAGCTGTTTGGGTTAAAGTTGAGCAAACATGAAATGATTTCCATTTCCCAAAAAGCAGAACATAATTACGTTGGCGTCCGTTGTGGTATCATGGATCAATACGCCAGCATGTTTGGACAGGAAGATACTGCCTTGCTTTTGGATTGCAGGACGCAAGAATCGGTTTCGTACCAATTGGATTTTAAAGAATACGGGATTCTTTTGATCAATTCAAACGTGACCCACAATTTGGTAGATGCCGAATATAATGATAGGCGACTGGTTTGTGAGAAAATAGCCTCTCTTTTGAATGTTGATTATTTGAGAGATGCTGACGAAGCACTTTTAAAACAGATAGAACATAAGCTTACGCCCGAAGAATATCAGAAAGGACTGTACGTCATACAAGAAAATTCACGTGTGCTCAAGGCATGCAAAGCCATTGAAAACCATGATTTGAAAACTTTGGGAAAGCTGCTCTTTGAGGCACATCATGGTGCGCGATTTCAGTTTAAGATCAGTTGTCCGGAGCTTGATTTTTTGGTAGAAGAAGCTCAATCGCATCCGCAGGTTATTGGGGCGCGCATGATGGGTGGAGGTTTTGGTGGGTGTACCATCAACATCGTGCATCATGATACAATGCAGGATTTTATTGCCTCAATTTCAGATAATTATTATAAAAAATTTGGGAAACACTGTTCCGTATATAAGGTCAAGTTGTCACAAGGAACACATCTCATTCAAAATTAAGTACTATGAAACTAAATTCAGACATCCACAATTATTCCCACAAACGTTTCAATCCACTAACTGGCGAATGGGTTTTGGTATCGCCTCACCGCTCCAAGCGGCCTTGGCAAGGACAAAAAGAAAACACGTTGATTGATGATCGTCCGGCATATGACGATTCTTGTTATCTGTGCGCGGGAAACAAAAGGGCCAATGGTGAAATCAATCCGGATTATAAAGATGTTTTCGTTTTTACCAACGATTTTTCGGCACTCCAACCCGATTCAAAACCTTTCAAAATAGATGATGGGCTGATTAAGGCCGAAAGCGAAACCGGGATTTGCAGGGTTGTATGTTTTAGCCCCGACCATTCAAAAAGTCTTGCTCAGATGAATGTGAAGGATATTGGAAAAGTCATAGAAGCTTGGCAACAAGAGTTTAGGGTTTTGGGAAAAATGGAAGACATCCAATACGTACAGATTTTTGAAAATAAAGGCGCTGTCATGGGATGCAGCAACCCACATCCGCACGGCCAGATTTGGAGTCAGTCCAGCCTTCCCAACGAAATCCTCAAGAAAGACCGACGGCAATTGGAATATTTCAAAAAACACCGCCGCACACTCTTGAGCGACTATTTGAGACAGGAATTACAATTAAAAGAACGTATTGTTTTTGAAAACAGGGCATTTGTGGTCTTGGTGCCCTTTTGGGCTGTCTGGCCTTATGAAACCATGATTGTACCAAAAACACCACAAAAAAACATTTTGGAAATTCCCGTGGAAGAAACCATATTGTACGCAGAGGCAATATCGGTACTGACCAAAAGTTACGACAAGCTTTTCAACACTTCGTTCCCTTACTCGAGCGGTATCCACCAATCTCCCACCGATGGCAACAATAACGAACATTGGCATTGGCATATGGGATTTTACCCGCCACTTTTAAGGAGCGCCACCGTTAAAAAATTCATGGTCGGATATGAATTGTTCGCAAGCCCGCAGCGAGACATCACTCCAGAAATGGCTGCAGGAACCCTAAAGCACTTGGCTGATAATCTTTATAATATGACATCATGAAAATAAACCCATTAGTGATTTTGGTATTGATTCTTACTCTTGCAAGTTCACAACATGGCACATCGCAAGGCAATGTTAAAGTGGATAAAAACGGAGTGATGCGATGGGAAAAGACCAATGCAGAAATTCACGGTTTTGGGGTCAATTATACCGTTCCTTTTGCCCATGCTTATAGATATGCAAAGAAAATGCACATTGACCCAAAACAGGCTATAGACAATGATGTTTATCATTTTAAAAGATTGGGATTTGACCTGTACCGCGTGCATGTCTGGGATACACAGATAAGCGATGCCGAAGGTAATTTATTGGAAAACGAATACCTTGACACTTTTGATTATTTGTTGCATAAATTGAAACAGCAGCAAATCAACTACGTCATCACGCCAATAGCTTATTGGGGCGATGGCTGGCCAGAACCCGATTCGGAAACCCCAGGTTTTTCCAACAAGTACGGTAAGACTGATTGCTTGACAAATCCGGAAGCAATCAAAGCGCAGCAGCAGTATTTGTTCCAGTTTTTGAACCACGTCAATCCATACACAGGAGTTGCTTATAAAGATGAACCCAATGTCATCGCCTTTGAGGTAAGCAACGAACCGCACCATAGAGGCAAGGCCAAAGATGTGACGATATTTGTGAAAAAAATGGTGGATGCCATGAAAAAAACGGGTACAAAAAAACCTATTTTTTACAATATGAGCCATGCCGTACAGTATATGGATGCATATTTCAGAGGTCGCGCACACGGCGGAACCTTCCAGTGGTATCCTACAGGATTGGGTTACCAACGGGAGTTGTCGGGCAATTTGCTGCCCAATGTGGATGATTATAACATGCCGTTTGATACCATCTTCAAAAAATATCATGGTGCCAAGTTGGTCTATGAGTTCGATGCGGCCGATGTTGGCAAATCCTATATTTATCCCGCAATGGCAAGGAGTTTTAGGACTGCAGGCATACAGATTGCCACACATTTTGCCTATGACCCAACGTATTTGGCGCCATACAACACCGAATACAACACACATTATATGAATCTTAACTACACACCATCAAAAGCCCTGGCTTTGAAAATCTGTTCAGAAGTTTTTCATGAAATCCCGTTGTACAAGACATTTGGAAATTATCCTGACAATACTGTTTTTGACAATTTTAAAATAGAATACAAACACGATTTGGCAGAATATAATGTTGATGAAAAATTCTTTTATACCAATACTACGACCTCGATGCCAAAAAATGAAATGAGATTGAGGGAAATTGCCGGATTCGGGAACTCGACATTGGTAGAATATACCGGAACTGGTGCTTACTTTTTGGACTGGATCGAAGAAGGTGTTTGGCGATTGGAGGTGCTTCCGGATGCTCAATGGGTCGATAATCCCTTTGGCAGAAATAGTTTTGAAAAAACCATCGGAGTCATCAAATGGGAAACCCACCCGATGACCGTCAATCTCATGGATTTGGGAACTGATTTTACAATAGAGGCCATCAATGAAGGCAATGTTTTTAATCCCCAAACGGCAGGAACATCGTTCTCGATTAGACCCGGGACGTATATCTTGTACAAATCTGGCATTGCCAAAAAGGTGAACGCCAATGACACTTTTAAAACCCATAAACTTAAGGATTTTTATGCTCCAGAGACCAATATTGACAGGGCATGGCTGAAACACGAACCGATAAATGAAATTTCGGAAGGAACACCTCTTACAGTGCAACTCCAATATGTGGCTCCAGATATGCCGGAAACTGTCCAGGCAATCGGTTACTCCCAAAGAGGTTCTTTCTGCATCGACTTAAAAAAAATTGCAGCATACAAATACGAAGCGTCAATACCATCAGAGTACATTTCAGAAGGGTATATCAATTATAATATTGTTGTAAAAACGGGAAATGATTACACCACCTATCCAGCGGGCAAAAATGGCCGACCGTCTGACTGGGATTTTTATGAAAATCAAACGTACAAGGTAAATGTTGTTCCGAAAACCAATCCTATCTATTTGTTCAATGCCTTGGAGGATTCAGATGTGCTTGTCAAAGAATGGAGGGACAATTTTAAATTGGTACCTACCGCAAATTATAACGAGGCTGAATATCTTATGAACATTGAAAAATTATTTGTGGTCGATGAGGAAAATAGGGATGCAGCACCTATTTATGACTATTCGTTCAAGCATTTCATTTTGGATAAGATTCAAGGCAGGGCGGAAGATCTCAAAACCAAAGATGCTATTGTGTTTTATGGACGTGCCTTGAACGGTAAGCCTTGCAAACTCCAAATTGCATGTGTGCTCGACGACGGAACGGCCTATGGAAAAGTTATCGAAATTGGAACGGAAACAAAGGCTTACAAGTTGTCAATCAGCGACCTAAAACCTGTTGGTGCAGTGATTTTGCCAAGGCCATATCCGAGTTTTTTGCCATACTATTTTAAACCCCATAATACTGATTCTTTTGACGTTTCAAGAGTTGAAAGCTTGCAGTTCTCCATTGGTCCCGGCATTTCCAAAGATGAATTGGACAATCCGCACGGAATTGCTCTGATACGGGTAAGCCTTGAATGACCCCATTTTCAAAATAAAAGAAAGCCTTCCATTTCGGAAGGCTTTCCCTTTTAAAATTGGTCGGTTAAAAATCAGAGGACGTTATAATTTAACCAGTTTAGCGGAAAAGGTTTGTCCGTTAGGGTTTTCAATTTTAATGATATAAATGCTTCGTGTTAAATCTGAAATGTCAAAAGCATCAGTGTTTCCAAAAGTACCTTTGAAAGATTTTACCAATTTTCCTGTCAAATCAAAGATCTGAAGAGCGTTTACGGATTTGTTTACATAAAACTCGGTATTTACAGGATTTGGATAAATGGTAAAAGGGGAAACCGCATTTTCATCCAAGCCCAAAGTCGCTGGTTTATTGCCATACATCTTAAATTGCCCAGCCGGAATATTGATGGGCGAGGCTGTATTGCTGACGTTTATAAATGTGTTTCCTGTCTCGTCCATCAGGTCATGCCATTGTCCGGTATATGGGAAATCTGGAACGACATTTTGTGCAGTGACATCAAAATTTGCCAGGATTACCACGTTTCGAAGTTCTGTGGCGGGAATTGAATTGTCATAAACATAAATTCTTGGCGTGAGTGTATTGCCCGAGTTGATGACATAGTCGCCTTCAAAAACAGGTTCATCTATTTTCAGTTGGATCATCCGCGCCCAATCGTTGTAGATTTTATTTCTGTTGGGGTTGCCTAACCAGTTTTCGGTCCATTGAGGTTGCGGTTTGGTATCCAATTTGCAATCGCCGTCGGATCCACCGGGCTCGTTGACCGTTCCGTCATTGCAGGTAAAAATTGAATCGTCCATGCCCAAATCTCCAAAGTGCCATATCATTTTTGGTCCCGGGACAGGGATGGTTACGGCGCCCAAAGCAGACATCCTTGACAGTGCTGTGTTGAGGTTTGTTACATTGTGTGTACTGTTTGAACTGTTTCCGTAGGTTACGTTTTTATACATCAACCGTTCTTCATCATGGCTTTCGGCATATCCTATGACCCTTGGTCCGAGAAAGGAAGTTCTTGATTTGTGACCGACACCTGCAATATTGTTATTGCTATTATAGCCCATAGTGAGCTGGTTGTATGGATCTGTCATTTTGCCCCACATCATCACGCCTTTGCCTTCATTGTATCGATAATTGGCCCATTCTTTTTCTTCGTTTTCATTGCCCAAATGCTCAAATATCACATAATGCTCAGAATCTAAAGACCAAGAATAGTCGGCGTAGGCTTTGAGGATATCCACCCGATCTTGTTGATAACTGTTTGTGCATCCTTCATTGTTTGGACAGTTTTGGGTGAACCCTTTTGTCAAATCCCATCGAAAGCCATCAATTTTGAATTCTTCAATCCAATGCTTAATTACACGTTGTACATAAGTCTGTGTCAGACTGCTTTGGTGGTTAAAGTCTTCGCCCACACTATAAGAGTGCATAGCTGTTTGGTTGAAATAAGGATTTTCCGAACTTGGCCCGCCCCAGCCATCGCCGTCAGGGTCGTTCATCCACATTCTTACCATAGGGTTACGGCCAAAGGCATGGTTGAGTGCAACGTCAAGAATTACGGCTATACCATTTTGGTGGCACAGGTCGATAAACTCTTTAAGTTTGTTTTCGGTTCCATAGTATTTATCGAGTGCCATGTGAAAGGCCGTGTTGTACCCCCAGCTTTCGTTGCCTTCATATTCCATTACAGGCATCAATTCAATGGCGTTGATATTAAGGTTTTTGAAATAATCGATTTTGTCGATCAAAGATTGGTAGTTTCTACCGGCATCAAAATCCCGGATAAGAACTTCATAAACAATGAGGTCCTCTTTTTTTGGTTTTGTGAAATTGGTAACTTGCCAATTATATGGTGTTTGGCCTGTTTTTAGCAAGGTAACTTCACGTTCTTGACCTGCTGGGTAAGCAGGAAGATTGGGATAGGAACTTGAAGGAATCCAGGGGTCATCATAAGGCGAAAGTACCAAAGTAGAGTAGGGATCTGCTGTTTTGACCAATGCTGGGGAGTTTGAAATTGGTGTTTCATCAACTACCCAATACTGGTAGGTATAGTCCTGCCCTGGGGTAAGACCATTCAACTGGAGCCAAAACTTCCCCGATGAAGGGTCTTTTTTCATTAAGTAAGTGCTGCTGGGCTGCCAATCATTGAAACTTCCCGTTACATAAACATAATCTTTGTTGGGAGCAGTCAGTACCAGAGTTGCAGATGTGGTAGAATTGTAGTTGATGCCATCAATCATACCGCCGGGCAAAGCCTGTTGGGGCGCATTGCCAACCAATATCATGAATGTTCTTGTAATGGTCGTGGAGCCTTGTGTTATGACTAATTCACAGTGTTTTATCTCGGTCAGGTTACTGAACGCATACCCATTGTAGAACGTTGTATTGTTCTGGGTGTGCACACTGCTCCCGTTAACAAAAAGTTCATAATTTGCGGGCCCGCCAGAGTTCATTGCCAAAATTTGTGTGTTTCCACCATAGGGTACCACCAGTACACCATTGGCACTCGATGGCGGATTGATCATTGTTAATTGAAACGCACCAACATTAAAGAAGAAATCGGTACATCCTGTATTTTTGAGTTCTTGGGAGCCATTTTCGTTTCTGAAAACCATTCCCATTTTGCTGGCTTGGGTAATTTGTGTGCTGTTAAGCCCAAAATAAGTTTGTGGTGTGAAGGTAATACTCCAGATGCCATTGCCATTGTTGGTCATAAGACCAACGCCGTCGTCTTGCCCCCAGTTACCGATTACATTGAAGCCCCATGGATTGCTATCGTCGCCTATGCCGGCGTGCAAATATACTTTTGTGGGATTGTTAAATCCGTTGCAATTTGAGGCGTTGCTGTTGATGTCTACTGTGATGGTCACCGGTTGATCCACCAAAATGGGATTTGGGTTGGTTGTTACCTGTCCAAATGAGGTGGCAGCGAGCCCCAGAAATAATAATAGAACGTAGTAATATTTCATTGGTATTTGTTTTAAAATATAAAGCCTACAACATATGTTAGCAATATTTGTAGGCTCTATAGTCAATCATTTATTTTTTTGTTACTTTTCTTTTATTGCCAAGCATGCATTGTCAAGGTTGGTGGATCGGCACTGAAGTCAAAAGTTATATCGTAGGTGCCGGCGTTTACCATGATATCCGCACCGCCTTGTTCCAATACGCCATCAGGCTCATTGTCACCATAATTTACGGCCCAGTTGTCATTTTGACGAATTTTGATGGCGCCGTCGGTCAGAACAGTTCCATAGATGTAAAAACGACCGTCATAGATTCCAAAATCTGGTAAGAATTTTTGATCGGGGCCATCCCAGCCATTGGCTGTGGCACTACCTACCAATCCCCAAACATCAGAAGCTTCAAGAGAATAGGTCATATTGTTCAGGTCAAATGTAACGATGTAGTGACCTGCAGAAACATTGATATCAGAGCCATCCTGTTCAAAAGTGCCGTCGGCACCATTGTCGCCATAGTTCACTCCCCAATCATTGTTTTTTCTGAATTTGATAGCGCCATCGGTCAAAGTAACTGCAGCTTTCCAATTGTCCTGATAGGGATTGTAGGTAAGTACAGCATCGGGACCGTTCCAACCGTTTGGTGCTGCACTACCAACGATACCCCAAGAATAGGCTTCGATCGTATAGGTGAGGTCGTTTAGGTTCATCAATATTCTATAAGTTCCTGCAGATACCGCAATGTTGGCTCCACCGTTCTCCATGGTACCGTTGGCACCGTCGTCACCATAATTGTTGGTCCAGTCGTTGTTTTCCCTGAATTTTATTTCTCCGGTCTTTAATGTAGCATAGGCTACCAAAACGCCCGATTGGGAGGTTGTGTAAAAAGGAATGTCCGGACCATCCCATCCGTTTGGCGTTCCGCTACCCACTACTCCCCATGTTGTGGAGAGATCCAATACAGCCGAGTAAGGCGTTACCAATAAAGTAGAGGGACTTGATAAGAATACTTGAGTGTTGCTCAATTTGCTTTCTACTCTTATGTCTATTGCAGTTTCGGCAAGCGGTTCTAAACCTAAAGCAATTAGTTTGCTGTTGAGTTCTCTACCAGTAAAAGTTTTGGATCTTAAGATACCAGCACTTACATCTTGTGGATTGGAAAAATCACCGCCGGCAAAATCAATTAATACTCTATATGTTGGTGCGGCTGTAAATCCGAAATCCGGTTCGCTCCAAGTTACGGTGAGTACCTCGTCCGTTGAGGTTTCTTCTGTCAATACAATTGAACTTGTGGACAAACTTACAACGGTATCAACGTTTTCATTGATCACCAAGTGTTCTACATCGTCACAAGATGTTATAGCAAATAGGATGCTCAATAAAAATATGGCTTTGTTCATAATTGTTTTCATAGTGTTGTTTTTAGTAACCTTGGTTTTGGGTGAGGTTAGGGTTTACCGTTAAGATACTTGTAGGTATTGGGAACAGGTTTCGGTAATCTGCAACCGAAGTTCCGTTGGGGTCATTGCCCTTGAACGGCCATAGATAGGCACCGGTTGTAAAATAGTTGTAACGGACCAAATCGGTTCTTCTTTGTCCTTCCCAATAGAGTTCTCTTGAACGTTCGTCAAGTATGAAATCTGCAGTTAAGTCACCACTGGATATGTTTCCAGAGGAGTTGCCATAGGCTCTTCCTCTCAACTCATTGATGAGGTTTACGGCAAGGCCCATATCACCACCACCACCTCTCACGGTAGCTTCGGCATAGTTAAGATATATTTCTGCCAATCGGATCAATGGTAAGTCTGTAGATACAAAATCGCCATTGGGATCATTGCCGGGATTGCCGTTTGAATCGATGTTTCTGAACTTGGTAATTGCATATCCATCGGTAAAAGTACCTATTTCTGTAATCTCAAGATTTTGACCGTTGGTATAGAACATTCCTCTTTTATCACTTGTATATAGTGCCAAAGTGTAAGTAAAGTTGTTGAGGTTGAGGGTGACGTAATACGTGCCTTCTGAAGGAACTGGAATATTGGAGCCATTTGGTTCCACTGTGCCATCACCTCCGTCGTCTCCATAATTGTTGCCCCAATCTTCGTTAAACCTAAATTTGATTTCGCCAGCAGAAAGTTGTGCGTACAGTGCATATGTGTTTGAGCCTGTTTGGTACATTTTCATATCAGGACCTCCCCATCCGTTTGTGGTAGCGTCGCCCACCAATCCCCAATTTGATAAAGTACCAAGAGCATTGTTCAATTCGTCAATGTCAGTAGCAAATTTTTGAACCAGATTTTTAGTGGTTCTCAAACCTGCCCAACCGCCGTTTATGCCAAACTCACTTGGAACCATAGAACCACCGACAGCTGCGTGCACCAGAAAGGTAGTGCCACCGTATGTTTGTGAATGGATACCATCAAAGTTGGCTGTAAAAATGAACTCGTTCTGTGCTCCATTTGTATTGTTGTCTGCCAAAAATAGTTCATCATAGGCTGTACCGTTGCCATTGGCATCATTGGTATTGATGGAATAGCTGGAATTGATAACGTAGTTTGAAAAGGTCACACAGTCAGCATATCGAGGGGTTCCTGTCCATACCTCTGCGTTAAGGTACAATTTGGATAGCAATGCCCAAGCTGCTACATTGTCCACGCGCCCATATTCATTGGAGCTTGGTAGCAAATCTTGAATTTGCAATAGTTCTGATTCAACAAATTCAAAAAGCTCTTGTCTGTTGCTTTGAGTTGGTAAATCTGTAGATACTACGGTCTGTAAGGGTACATTGGCATAGAGATCTATCAAGTTGTAATAGGCATAAGCACGGAGAAAACGGGCTTCTGCGATAAAGGATTCCACAACACTGTCCTCAAGCGCCGATGCATTTTTAATAAAAGAGTTACAGAAAGAAACTTCTTGAGCCAACCTAAAGTACATGGCTTCTGAAAAGTCATTGCTGCCAGACCAGTACATTCCGTGCAAATCAGGCAACCCTGCATCGCCCCAGCCTATAACTGCATGGTCCGTAGTCAGCTCGTTTAGGTTGAACAACATTCTTGTGTATTGTGAGAAGCCTTCGTCGATATCATTGGGATCCAAATCTGGATTACCCTCAGGTCCAGCTTGTCCGGTAAGTGCAAAACTGGCATAAAGTTTTGCGAGTGCGCTTTTGGCATCTTCAACACTGGCATATACGTCTTGCTCTGTAAAGGAGTCCGGGTCTATCGGTGACTGGTCGAGATCATCGTGGCAGGATACCACGCTCAAGGTCGCCGTTAAAATGGTTGCAAAAAGAATTATTCGTTTTTTCATGATTCAATTTTTTTAAAAGTCAACATTTACGCCAAACACAAAAGTTCGGGGTCTTGGGTAGAAATTATTGTCCAAACCGCCCGGTATCTCTGGGTCAAGTCCATCATAATCAGTGACGGTTAGTACGTTTTGTACAGAACCGTACAATCTGATATTGGCATTCTTGATGGCATTATCAATCCTATACCCAAGGCTAATGTTATCTATCTTGAAGAACGATGCCTCTTGGATGAAGTGGTCGCTCAAGGCAGTCTTGTCGTTGAATACCGTGAATCCTGAATTTAGATAATCAGAATGGATGTTGTTCAAGGTGCCTGTATTGACGGTTGCCCCGGAAAGTATTCCTTTACTTGCTGCCACGTCATTGTACATGTAGTTGCCAAAACTGGCCCTGCTCTGTACCGAGAAATCCCATTTTTTGTAGTTGAGGTTCAAGTTCAAGCCCATCATAATGTCGGCATAAGGACTTTCTTTGATGTACTTGTCATCGTCATTGATGATACCATCACCGTTCCTGTCCACAAAAACACCTTCCAGTGGTCTTCCGTTAGAATCATATACTTGTTGGTACACCAAAAAACTCGATGCTTCTTCGCCTTCTCTATGTACCTGTACACTGTTGCCCACACCGGTTGAGATGCCACCATGGGGTTGATCAACGCTAAGTCCGGTAATCTTGTTGTCGTTAAAACCGATATTGTAGTTTACAGAAAAGGTAAGGTCATCGGTTCTGATGGCATCAACATCGATGTTGAACTCAAGACCTTTGTTTTCCATATTGCCTATGTTCTTTTCGATCCTGTTGCTGAAATTGGTAAATGGATCCACCAAGGCTATAGCTATCATATCTTCGGTTTTACGGATGTAGGCATTGACCAAACCTGATACGCGACCGTCCCAAAGACTATAATCCAGACCGACGTTCAGAGATTTACCAACTTCCCAACGCAGGTCAGGGTTAAGTGGTTCTGGCCTGTAGGTTTGGTAGAAGGAGTCGCCAAATTGGTATTGAGCCGCATCATTGCTGACTTCATATCGGGTAAGGAATCGATATGGTGCCAAGTCACCAACATTCGCGATTTCACCATATCCGACGCGCAGTTTCAACAGATTAAAAGCAGAATCTTTCATGAAATCTTCGCCGCTTATTTTCCATGCAAGGGCTGCAGATGGGAAATAGCCCCAACGATCATTGGGATTCAATTTGGATGAGGCATCTGCTCTTAAGGAAGCCGTTAACAGGTACTTTCCTTTATAATCGTAATTTAACCTTCCAAAGTATGACAAAAGCACATCTTTGCTCTTATCCACAAAGAAATATTTATTGCCCAATTGCTCTGCTTCACTGTCATAGCTGTTATTGTCATATTCAAAGGATTGGTAGGAATAACCCACAACAGCGTTCAGGTTATGAGCGTCGTTAAAGGTTTTGGCATATGTAAGGTAAGAATCGAACAATTTGTTTGTAGTGATGTTTGAATACTTATTGAATGAGCCATCCCAGTTTGTGCTTGACGAAGGCATAAGTTCCGAAACAATGATTCTTCCGTTACTGTTGGATTTGTCAAGACCAACATTGACAGTAGCGGTAAGATCAGGGAAGAAATGCAATTTATAATCCACTTTGGCATTTCCTACCAAACGTCTTATCTCGGCAGTGTCGCTCCTTAAGTTTATTAGGGCCACGGGGTTGGTTGGAGCCAAATTGTTTTGGACACCTTGATTGTTCAACCATGCAAAATATCCGCCATATGGTGAGTTGGCATCATAAATGGATTGTGTAGGATCAAAAATCACAGCGCTGCCTATGGCGCCTCTGTTTGCAAAAGCGTTTTCAGTATAAACTCCTCTGGCATTGATTTCTATTTTAATATGGTCCTCCAATAGTGAAGGTGTAAGGCTCAATGCAGCTGTTCCTCTGGTCATGTTATCGCCCTTGAGGATACCATCATGGTCTGAATAGCCAACCGATGCGCGCATCGGTACGCCCCAAGCACTTCCCATAGCGCTGAAATTGTGGTCAGAACCAACGGCAAAGCCGTAAATTTCGTTCTGCCAATCGGTATTGGAGTTGCCCAATAGCGAAATTTGAGCTGAAGTACCGTGCTGATTTATGAGATCGCTAAATTGGTTTGCATCGAGTACATCTACTGTATTTATTATATTAGAAAGTGTAGTTTGTGTGCTGGCGTTGAATTTGAAACCGGTGTTTTTTCCTTTTTTGGTGGTAATCAAAATAACACCATTGGCACCTCGTGATCCATAAATGGCCGTTGAGGAGGCATCTTTCAATACCACAAAGCTTTCTATATCATTAGGGTTAAGGAAGTTCAATGGGTTTCTTGCTCCCCCAACGCCTCCAGAAATCGGCACACCGTCCACAACGTACATGGGTTCGCTAGTCAATCTTAACGAACCGATACCCCTAATCCTGATGGTCTGCCCTTCCCCGGGAGCACCACCATTGGAGGTAACGCTAACACCGGCAACTTTACCGGTAATAAGTGACTGGGCGGAGACAATAGGCCCTTTGTTAAAGTCTTTTGAGGTCACAAGATCGGTGGTACCGGTCAAATCTTCTTTTTTCACGGAACCGTAACCAACAATCACAATTTCATCCAGTTGCGCGGCATCTTCTGCCATTACAACGTTAATGGAGGCTTGTCCGGAATACGTAACCTCCTGGGTTGTGTACCCTACATAAGAGAACACCAGGACATCGCCGTTTTTCACATTAATAGTAAATTTTCCATCAAAATCTGTTGAGGTTCCAGTTGCGGTCCCCTTGATGATGACATTTGCTCCCGGTATGGGCAGCGATGTAGCCCCTTCCGTAACAGTACCCGAAACAGCTGTTTGGGCAAATACCGCTACAGGAAACAATAATGTCAGTAATAAACTGTTTAAAAATGTTTTCATATACTATTTTTAAGAGTTAGTAGCTTTAAAATTTTAACAATATTTTCACTTCTCGGGTTAAAACTATGTAAAATTTGGGGATCTTCATTGTAATTGGCTTTTATTTGCCTGCCGAAAACGTTTTCGTGTTAAAAACTTTTTGATTATTGGTTAGTTTCCAAATAATAAAGACAAAAATTGTCAAATAATCAATATGTTGCTTTTGATAATGCTAATTTGAAAACCCAAAAATAATGATAATTGCACTATTTTTTGCTAAATTGAGCCGAAATTGATCAATCTGATGAGACGAAAAATCACGCTTAAGCAAATTGCCAAAGAACTCGACGTTTCAATATCCACCGTGTCAAAGGCATTGCGAAACAGTGCCGAGATCAGCGAGGATACCCGGGAGAAAGTTCAGGCCTTTGCAAAACTCTATAATTACAGGCCCAACAACATCGCCTTGAGCCTTAAAAACCGACAGACAAAGACCATTGGCGTCATCATTCCGGAAATCGTGCACCATTTTTTTGCCAAGGTCATCAGCGGTATCGAATTGGTGGCAAACAGGCGTGGCTACAACGTTATTGTGGGGCTGTCCAATGAGTCGTTCGACAAGGAGGTCATCAATATGCAGATGCTGGCCAACGGGAGTATCGACGGTTTTATACTTTCCATTTCAAAAGAGACCTTACAGCTGCAGGATTATCACCATTTTAACGAAACCATCAGCCAAGGCATGCCCATTGTGATGTTTGACCGCGTGGTCAACGACATTGTGTGCGATAAGGTCATCATCGACGATACCAAAGGCTCAAAAAATGCTGTCAGGAAATTGATAAACAATGGTTGCAGGCACATTGCCCTGATTACCACTAAGGATTATGTGAGCGTTGGGCGATTGCGTACCATGGGGTATCTCGAAGCGCTTTATGACAACAAGATAGAACTGGATTCTGACTTGATCCTGAAAATGGACGATAAGCAGTTTTCCGAAGATCATCTGGATGCCCTCGAAACCGAAATAGAACAGCTTTTTGCTCGGAACAAAAAAATTGACGGAGTTTTTGCGGTCAACGAGATTTATGCCATCATGGCAATGAAGGTGGCACGAAAAAAAGGCTTGAAAATACCTGGTGATATCCAGTTTATAGGCTTTACCGATGGTGTGCTGTCCAAGCACGCTACACCTAGCCTTTCAACAGTAAGCCAACATGGGCAAGAAATGGGAGAAAAAGCAGCTACGTTGTTGATTAACAGACTTGAACTTGAGGAAGACGAAGAACGTTTCCAGACCATTGTCATTGAGACCAATTTGATAGAGCGAGAGTCAACAAAATAAAATCGATACGGTTATATAATTAAGGACAGTAGGAAACAGAAAACTTATGCCGCGCTAGTTTTGCAAACAACGCTTCACATCAATTGTTCTCTCTTCGCAGGTAAGCCCGAAAAAAAAAGCGCATTGTCGGTTTTGAATCCGTGTCTGATGTAAGTACGGAGTCAAAGACTTGAACCTTAAATAGCAAAATTGAATGTTTTTTGTTGCGTTCAAAATTGGTTTCTAAAAAACTTTAGTATATTTACGCATTAATCAAAATAATCAAAACTTATATTTTCACTTCTCACCATAAGTTTTGATAAGTTTTATCGCTTATCAATAGTATTAATTTAACCATACTATTATGAAAAAGCGTTCACTCGGATTTTGGGAAATCTGGAACATGAGCTTCGGTTTTCTGGGAATCCAGATGGGTTTTGCCCTCCAAAATGCCAACGTAAGCCGGATATTTCAGACACTTGGTGCGGAAATTGACGACATCCCGATACTTTGGGTTGCGGCACCGCTCACCGGACTTATCGTGCAGCCAATTATTGGTTATTTCAGCGACCGCACATGGCATCCGCGGCTGGGGCGTCGGCGTCCTTATTTTTTGGTCGGTGCCATTTTAGCATCTTTGGCTCTGTTTATTATGCCAAACTCACCGGTATTGTGGTTTGCTGCCGGAATGCTATGGATTATGGATGCCTCTATTAACATTTCCATGGAGCCGTTCAGGGCATTTGTGGGCGACAATCTCCCCGACCACCAGCGAACCAAAGGCTTTGCCATGCAAAGTTTTTTTATAGGTATCGGCGCTTATGTTGCTTCAAAATTGCCATTGATGTTGACCTATTTTGGCGTGGCAAATACTGCTCCGGAAGGTGTCATTCCAGACTCTGTTAAATATTCTTTTTATATCGGGGGCGTTGCTTTTTTCATTGCGGTCCTTTGGACGGTCATCAAATCAAAAGAGTACAGTCCTGAAGAGATGGCCATTTTTGAGAAAGCTGAAAAAGAAGACAAACAGTCCAGGCCCAAACCTCCGGACGAATGGTACCGCAACAACGGAAAATCACACCTTTCCACCGGGGCCATTACGCTCGTGGTCGGGTTGATAACCACATACATTGTTTATTCACAAGGCTTAAAGAAAGACCTTTATGTACTTACCCTTGGCTTGATTAGTTTTGTGGGGCTGGCATTGATTGTTTCTGGTTTTTTGCAAAAATCACAGCAAACCAAAAATGGATTTGTCACTATCATGAATGATTTTCAGATGATGCCAAAGATCATGAAACAATTGGCCTGGGTTCAGTTTTTTTCATGGTTTGCACTTTTTTCGATGTGGATTTATACTACTGGAGCCGTCACGGAGCATATCTATGGAACAACAAATACCACTTCGGAAGCATATAACACCGGCGCTAATCAGGTAGGCGAAATGTTTGCCAATTACAACATCATTGCTGCTGCTGCTGCATTTTTGCTTCCTCTGCTGGCTAAAAGGACCAGCAGGAAATTTGCACACTTTTTGGCCCTGATCTTGGGCGGATTGGGATTGATGTCACTTTATTTTATCACAAATCCAACCAAATTCAACATAGAATGGTTGCCAATGATTGGTGTGGGCATCGCTTGGGCAAGTATCTTGTCTGTGCCGTATGCCATGCTTTCCGGATCGTTGCCTGCATCAAAAATGGGCTATTATATGGGTGTGTTCAACTTTTTCATTGTTATCCCACAATTGGTCGCTTCGTCCATTCTCGGTTTTTTAGTGTCCAAGTTTTTTGACAATCAGCCCATCTATGCACTTTTGGTTGGCGGTTGCTCCATGATTTTGGCTGGAATCCTTTCTTTAACGGTTAATGACAAAGCAACAATAGAAATCAATGACTAAAAAAGCATTCATATTCGACCTTGATGGGGTTATCGTTGATACGGCAAAATATCATTTTTTGGCCTGGAAGAAATTGGCCAATAGTATTGGTGTCGATTTTACCGAACACCAAAACGAGCAACTCAAAGGCGTTAGCAGGGTCAAATCACTCGAAAAAATCCTTGCTTGGGGCAATAAAGATGTTACAGAAGATGAATTTATGGAGCTCATGGCCATCAAAAACGACGATTATTTGGGCTACATCAAGAAAATGGACCAAAGCGAAATACTTCCGGACGTACTTAAAATATTGGATTTTTTGGGTGAAAAACAACAGCACATCGCTTTGGGTTCGGCAAGCAAAAACGCACGGATGATTCTCGAAAAAGTGAACATCCTTGACAAATTTGAAGTCATAGTGGATGGCAATGATGTGTCAAAGGCCAAGCCCAATCCAGAGGTGTTCCTTACCGCAGCCAGAATGCTCAACTGTGAGCCCTTGAACTGTATCGTCTTTGAAGATTCACTGGCAGGCATAAAGGCGGCCAATATTGCCAGCATGGTTTCCATAGGAATCGGCGATAAAGAAACACTGAAAGAAGCCGATTTCGTTTTTAAGGATTTTACCGAAATCAGCACCGAATTTTTAAATGAAATAATTAAGAAAAACAAACATTGAAAAAGTAAAAGACTTTGCTTTGTACCTTGTGGTACGGCGGTCTTTTTTTCTTTTTTCTTTATATATAAATAATAATGAACCAAGATTATATAAAACCGGACCAATGGTCCATCATAGAAGAAGGCTTTGAGCCGGAACGTGTCAAGTCTTCAGAGAGTTTGTTCAGTATCGGCAACGGTGCCATGGGACAACGGGCAAATTTTGAAGAAACCTATACGGGCAAAACCTTTCAGGGCAGCTACATCGCTGGCGTTTATTACCCCGACAAAACCCGTGTGGGCTGGTGGAAAAACGGTTATCCCGAATATTTTGCCAAGGTGTTGAATGCCCCAAATTGGATAGGCATCAACGTGACCGCCAATGGCGAACCACTCGATTTGAACACGTGCAAAGCGATTGAAAATTTCCGTCGCGAACTGAACATGAAAGAAGGCTGGCTGTCCCGAAGTTTTGTGGCCACACTGCCCAACGGCATTCAGTTGGAAGTGAAAATTTGCCGGTTTTTGAGCTTGGAACTGGATGAGGTGGGCACCATCAACTATGCGGTAACGCCTTTAAATTCTGATGCCGAAATCCGTTTTTCGCCTTATCTCGATTCCGGGATTACCAACGAAGACACCAACTGGGACGATAAGTTTTGGAACACCACAAACATAACGACAGAAGGGCATCAGGCTTTTATTGAAGCCCACACCATGAAAACCCATTTTCATACCTGTACCTTTATGCAATCGCAATGTTTTGTGGACGGAAAAGTTAGTGACATAAAACCCGAAACCGAACAGGCCGAGCAACGCATTGCACTTTCTTATTCGGCTTCCGTTAAGAAAAACCAGACCTTTGCCATCCACAAATTTGCAGGTTATACCGTTGACAGAAATCACGATAAGACTGCCTTGGTTCAAGCAGCAAAGACCGCATTGAAAAAAGCCACAGAGTTAGGGTTCAACAATTTGTTGGAGACCCAAAAATGTGCTTGGGCAAAAATATGGGACATGGCAGACATCACCATTGAAGGCGATGTAAAAGCGCAACAGGGCATCCGTTTCAACATTTTTCAGTTGAACCAAACCTATCTTGGCAAAGATGCCCGCTTGAACATCGGGCCCAAAGGCTTTACAGGCGAAAAATATGGAGGCAGTACCTATTGGGATACCGAGGCTTACTGCATTCCGTTCTATATGGCGACCAAAGACCAGAAGGTGGCACGAAGCCTATTGGCATACCGTTACAATCATTTGGAAAAAGCCATCGAAAATGCCCAAAAACTCGGTTTTAAAAACGGAGCAGCACTCTATCCGATGGTCACGATGAATGGTGAAGAATGTCACAACGAATGGGAAATTACCTTTGAGGAAATACACCGTAATGGTGCCATCGCCTTTGCCATTTACAACTATTACAGATATACGGGCGATTACAGCTACATCCCCGAAAAAGGTTTGGAAGTACTCATAGGCATTGCCCGTTTTTGGCAACAACGAGCCACCTTTTCAACCGATAAAGATAAATATGTTATCCTAGGTGTTACAGGTCCCAACGAATACGAAAATAATGTCAATAATAATTTTTACACCAATTATATAGCCAAATGGTGTATCGATTATACTGTTGAAAACATCAAAAAAATACAATCCGAATACCCATCGGATTACAGCAGGATTATGAAAAAAGTAAGCCTGGACGATACTGAAACTTCAAAGTGGAAAGAAGTGGCAGATAAGATGTATTTTCCGTATTCCGAAAAACACAAAGTGTTTTTACAGCAAGACGGCTTTTTAGATAAAGAATTGATAACGGTGGCCGATTTACAAAAAACCGAAAGGCCCATAAACCAAAAATGGTCTTGGGATAGAATCTTACGTTCGCCTTACATCAAGCAGGCCGATACTTTACAAGGGTTTTACTTTTTTGAAGACCATTTTTCGCAGGAAGAACTGGAGCGGCATTTCGATTTTTATGAGCCGTTTACCGTTCATGAAAGTTCGCTATCGCCTTGTGTTCACAGCATCCAAGCTGCAAAATTGGACCGTATGGAGCAAGCCTACACCTTTTATTTGCGGACCTCGCGATTGGATTTGGACGATTACAACAAAGAAGTGCACGAAGGGTTGCACATTACCTCCATGGCAGGCACCTGGATGAGCATTGTGGAAGGTTTTGGCGGCATGCGCGTGGTCAATGGTAGCCTATCATTTACGCCGCGAATCCCAAAACAATGGCACGGATATTCCTTTAAGGTGAATTTTAGGAACAAAATCCTGAAAGTTGCCATTGCACATGGAAATACACGTTTTGAATTGTCTGGCGATTCTGAATTGGAAATCATGGTCAATGGAAAGAAAGTCGCCATACAACCGGGAGCCATGCAATCGGTTTAGCAACAGACTATATCAAAAATTGAAAAAAATGAAGCGATTAATTCAAATTCTGTTACCTTTAATCTGTATGTCACTTTTTTCGCAGGTAGATAGGATAGAACCACCATTTTGGTGGGCAGACATGAACCATTCCGAATTGGAACTCATGGTCTATGGGAAAAATATTTCTCAATACAATGTGTCTTTTTCTGACGGGGTCAAAATCATTGCAAGCAAGAAAACGGAAAACCCCAATTATCTTTTCGTTACCATCGATACCAGAAACATGAAGCCCGGAACATTCCAGCTATATTTTTCAAAAAACGGAAAGATATCGTTCTCAAGGCCTTATGAGCTAAAACAGCGACGGGAAAATTCAGCCCTGAGAAAAGGTTTTGACAGTAGCGACATCATATACCTACTGATGCCCGATCGATTTGCCAACGGTAACCCATCCATCGACAGTACGCCCGATACAGTCGAAAAAGCCGACCGGCTACTTCCGTCAGGGAGGCATGGTGGAGATATTCAGGGTATCATCGACCATTTAGATTATTTGGTTGAACTGGGTGTTACCGCAATTTGGAGCACACCCTTGCTGGAAGACAACGAGCCTGTGTTTTCCTATCATACCTATGCCCAAAGCGATTATTACAAAATTGATCCAAGGTTTGGAGCCAATGACGATTACAAACGGCTGTCAACTGAAATGCACAAAAGGGACATGAAGCTT
>JAKQHT010000008.1 GCA_029557895.1 Bacteroidota bacterium
CTAAAAGCAAGCACATTTGCAATTCGCACAAGCCAACGCACAGACCAAAAATTGCAAAAGAGCTTGCTTTGCCACCGCAGACAAAATTGTTTTTAAAAAATTCCCCAACGCTTCAAAAAAAATAAAAATACACCGACACACAGCCCGTCAAACACAGCAGACAATGACACAGAAACTCAATATTGACAAGGCTTACAACGACACGGTGGACAGAAGGCCAGCAGCTAACAACGGTTTGGCGTAATGGGGGCGGACGTTCTCCGTATGAAAATTTGTGCTAAATTTGAACTGTGTGCTTCGTATGAAGTGTAGTGCTGAAAAGACCCCACTACGCCAAGCCGGATTCCGTTATGCACAATGCGATTTGAACGTTCCGTCTAAAGATAACCCGAAGTAATTTTGTACATTTGTAGTTATGAATTGAATTAACGAAAAGAAAAATGTTGAATAAAACCAAACATACAATTATAAATGGCGACAGCAGACAAATGAGCGAACTCAAAGACGAAAGTGTTCATTTGATTGCTACATCACCTCCTTATTGGCAACTAAAAGATTACGGAACTGAAAACCAAATAGGATTTCACGATGATTATGAAACTTATATCAATCATCTGAATTTGACTTGGCAAGAATGCTTCCGAGTTTTACACAAAGGCTGTCGCCTTTGTATCAATATCGGGGACCAATTTGCTCGTTCAACTTATTACGGTCGTTATAAAATTATTCCTATTCATACAGAAATCATTAAATTCTGTGAAATGATTGGTTTTGATTTTATGGGACAAATCATTTGGCAAAAAGCAACCACGATGAATACTTCGGGAGGTGCAAGTATTATGGGAAGTTATCCAAATCCAAGAAACGGAATTGTAAAATTAGATTTTGAATATATTTTGTTGTTCAAAAAACAAGGAAACGCACCCAAGCCGACCAAAGAACAAAAAGAAAATGCTTCAATGACTAATGAAGAATGGAACACGTACTTCAACGGACATTGGCATTTTTCGGGAGCAAAACAAGATAAACATTTGGCAATGTTTCCCGAAGAATTACCACATCGTTTAATAAAAATGTTTTCATTTCCAGGAGAAACCGTTTTAGACCCATTTATGGGAAGTGGAACAACAGCATTGGCTTCAAGAAACTTGAACAGAAATTCTATTGGCTATGAAATCAATCCTGATTTTATTCCGATTATAAAAGAAAAAATAGGAACTGATGATGCTTTTACAACAGTTGAAACAGAAATCATCAAGCAACCTGAATTAAAAACGGATTTTGAAAAACGAATAAAAGAATTGCCTTATCAATTTGTGGATACGCATAAGTTAGACAAGAAAATTGATGTAAAGAAAATTCAGTACGGTTCTAAAATTGACGCAAACAGTACAGGAAAACGAGAGGAATTTTTCTCTGTAAAAGAAATTATAAGTCCAGAGCTTGTTCGTTTGAGTAACGATTTGACTATTCGCTTGATTGGCATTAAACAAAATCCCACAATCAACGGAAAAGCGACCGAATATTTAATAAATAAAATTCGTGGCAAAAAAGTATTTTTAAAATACGATGAAGTCAAACACGACAACGATAATAATTTAATGGCTTACCTCTATCTCGAAAATAAAACTTTTATAAATGCTCATTTATTGAAAGAAAATTTAGCATTGGTAGATAATTCCATTGATTTTAAATACAAAACGAAATTTAACACATTTATCAATGGCTAAAAAAGAAATCAAAAGATACTCATTAGAATTTGGAAAAAAGGAAAAAGTTCTGAATTATGCTACACAAACTTATCAACTTTCAAGACCCAACAAAGTTGGTGCTGTAATGGCTTTAATAAGAGAATGTCAGCCAAATACAATTCAAGAATGGGAAAAATGGTATTTTGAAAATGCTACCACAGCAGGCAAAAACACATTTAAAATTACAAAAGAAAGTTTACAAGAACTCGGAGAAAGACTTTACGAAAAAATCACGGAAGTTGTAATACCCGAATGGCAAGAAGCATTTAATGCTTTAACGAAAGAAGATTGCTATAACTACATTTATAATCTGACAATCAACCGAACTTTTGACGGATATTTAAGAGAAAAATCAGTTGTAAATGATGGTTTAGCAAAAGTATTTCCCGAAATGAAATTTGAAGAAAGTCCGCCAGAATTAGACCACGCAGGCGACATAGACTATCTTGGATATGTTACAGAAAACAAAGCGTTTGGAATACAAATAAAACCTGTGACAGCACAATCAAACTTTGGAAATTATTCCGTTTCCGAAAGAATGAAAGCAAGTTTTGAAAGTTTCAAAAATAACTTTGGAGGAAATGTATTTATCGTTTTCAGTTTAGACGGAGAAATAGCCAACAAACAGGTAATTGACCAAATCCAAACTGAAATAGAACGACTGAAAAAATAACGCACTGTGCATAACAAGGTATTGCCAAAAGCGGGGCTGAACGGCTTCGATTGGACATTTGTACAAGGTTCAAATTTCGTTCTTCGATTGAACATTAGTGCTAAAATTCCCCGCCTTCGGCAATACCCAAAACGTTGGCGGTCATTGTAAAACGACAACTGCAAACAAAACAGACACGGATGACAGAAATAGAGTTAAAAAATAGGTTTCAACAAATTGAAAATGACTTCAATAAAGCGGTCGTTTCAAATAATGTGGACGAAATTAAAAAGTGCATAAAGATTTATTGCAGACGCATTGACAACGGCTTACTGTGAAGTAGCACCCAAAAAACTTTCCGACCAAATCAAGAAAAACAGAGAATTACAATAACCAATTTAACACAATTCAAAAATGAAAAAGACATTATTTTCAATCATCTTCAGCCTGAGTGTAGTACTTTGCTTGGCACAGGAAAACGACAAAAAGCAAGTAGTAACCAAAAACGATACAGTAATGGAACAAAAAATTACAACATTTCTGACCTTTCAAAAAAATGATGCCGAAGAAGCAATGAACTTTTATGTGAGTTTGTTTGACAACTCTAAAGTCATTGATATTCAGCGTTGGGGAAAAGAAGGACCCGGAAAAGAAGGCACGATTATGCACGCCACATTTCAATTAGCCGGATTAAAATTTGCCTGTAGTGACAGCCCTCCTGTGCATACTTGGGATTTCACGCCTGCCGTTTCCAACTATGTGGAATGTGAAAGCGAAGAAGAAATCAAAAAACTATGGGAAAAATTGTCGGAAAACGGACAAGTAGCAATGCCTTTGGACAACTACGGTTTTAGCCAAAAATTCGGTTGGGTGGTTGACCGATTTGGTGTTTCGTGGCAACTGAACTTACAATAGAAAACAACGAACCGCCAACATCGGTTTGGCGCAAGCGGGGGTTCAGTGCTTCGTAAGACAGTTTTTCGTAAATAGGAGTTGTTCTTGGGGTTGCTGTTGGAGAGCGCGCAGATGTGTTTCAAAAATTTGGCTTTGCCCTCTTTTTCGCTAATGTCAACTTTTCGCTTTTTGTCATAAAAACTGTTCTCATCGTTGTGAGCCAGTAGGTTTTTTATGAGTAAGCGTTTGTTTATCATCGTATGTAAATGTCCATAATGTTTTTGATGTCAAGCGGAGGCGTTTTTGATATTTTTGCAAAGGTCTATTTATAAACTTGTTGTATTTCTGGCACCGTCCCTGCGACAGACAAGGATGTGGGATGAGAAAATCAAGTGTTTTTTCCGGTTCTTTTTGTTCATAATTCTTTTTTCACGGTCACACTGTTTGCCTGTGCCGTGGGAAACACCAACAAATCTGCAACATTGACGTGCATGGGTCTTGTTATCGCAAAATAAATGATTTCGGCTACATCTTCGGGCTGTAAAGCTTTGTAGCCTTTATAAACGCTGTCGGCCTGTTCGCTGCCTTTGAACCGTACTTGCGAAAACTCGGTTTCTACCAAACCGGGATTTATAGAGGTTACTTTGATGCCGTAAGGATTCAAGTCGATGCGCATCCCTTCGGTAATGGCCAAAACGGCATGTTTGCTGGCACAATAAACATTGCCTTTTGGATAGACTTCCTTGCCGGCCGATGACCCGATGTTGACAATATGCCCGGAACGGCGTTGCACCATTTGCGGGATGATGGCCTTGCTTACGTACAGCAATCCTTTCACGTTGCTATCCATCATGGCGTCCCAATCATCGGTGTTTCCGGTATGTATTGGGTCAAGCCCGTGGGCATTCCCGGCATTGTTGACAAGAATGTCGATGTCCCTAAAGCCAACGGGAAGTGACGCAACAGCCGCATTTACGGCCTCTTTATCGCCCACATCAAAATTGAGGATATGCACCTCGGTCAGTTTTTCAAGTGCATTTTGGATGGTTTCCAAGCGCTCTTGCCGTCTGCCGCACAAGACCAATTTGATGCCCTGCATTGCAAATTCGTGAGCCGTTGCCCGACCTATGCCACTGGTAGCCCCCGTTATGAACGCGGTTTTTTGCGCTACTCGTTCTTTTGTATCCATCATATTTCTTATTAATCAATCGTCCCTAAATGCCCGCCCGTTGGAAAATAGGGATTTTTGGTTTTTGGTTATGGGACTTTGTGTCCTTGACTCGCGGTCAACAGCAGAAACCAGTCTTCTAATTCGAGTTGTATCGCGGTAGCCCGTACGGTGTTTGCCAGCCGTTGCTTGTCCGTGGTTCCTACAACCGGGATGATCCCTGCCGGATGCCGCAATATCCAGGCTAATAGCAATTGGTCTGCCGTGGCATCATATTTTGGCATCAGTGTTTCCATTTGCTCAAGGATGCGCCGTGTCTGTTCATTGGCGGTTTTAAAAATGGTTCCCAGTGGCGACCACGCCATTGGTGCAATGTTTTTGAGCAGCATTTGGTCCAGCGACCCATTGTGCATAGCAGAATGTTGTGTTAGCGAAAACTCGATTTGGTTAACAGAAACATCAACCGAATTTGCGATAAGTTCTGTTTGGGAAGTTGTAAAATTGGAAACGCCAAATGCCTTGATTTTTCCTTGTGATTTCAATTGCGATATGGCCTCGGCAATCGTCTCTGGATGCATCAATGGGCTGGGTCTATGCAGCAGAAACAGGTCGAGATAGTCTGTTTTGAGGTGGCCCAACGAAGTTTCTGCGGACTTAATAATATATTCTTTGGAATAGTCGTAATGTTTTACCTTGTTGTTTCGGTTTTCACAAAGGTACTGTATGCCGCATTTGGAAATCAGCTGTATGCTGTCGCGTTTTATCCCACTGTTTGCAAAGGCTTTACCAAAATCGGCTTCGGTGGTGTAGCCGCCATAGATATCGGCGTGGTCAAAGGTATTGATGCCATTGGCAATGCAATGGTGCATCAACGTGGCCATTTCATGCTCCGAAAGCTGTTTTCCCCAACTCCCCCAGGACATTGTGCCTACTATGATTTTTGAATACATAAATTCCGATCCCAATTGAAAAGAAACATAAAATTAAAAAAAGTTTGAAGGTTAAAATACTATTAAGACATTTAAGTTTTAACCAATTGTTAACAGCACGCCACAGAAAATTTTAACAATTTTGAATCTTTCTGAAAAAAACCAAACGAAAACTGGATATAAAATTTATGATGATGGAAGAAACCGCTTCGATTGATATCAAGTCAATCAACGAAAAGATTGAAAGAGAGAGTGCTTTTGTGGATCTGCTCATGTTTGAGATGAACAAGGTCATTGTGGGCCAGCGCTACATGGTAGAACGTTTGCTCATTGGATTGCTCGGTCAGGGCCATATCTTGCTTGAAGGTGTCCCCGGACTGGCAAAAACCCTTGCTATCAACTCATTGTCACAAGCTATCGATGCCAAGTTTAGCAGGATACAGTTTACCCCGGATCTGTTGCCTGCCGATGTTGTTGGTACCCTGATCTACAACATGAAGATCAATGATTTCTCGATCAAAAAAGGACCTATTTTCGCAAATTTTGTACTTGCCGATGAAATCAACCGCGCACCTGCCAAGGTACAATCGGCATTGCTTGAAGCCATGCAGGAAAAGCAAGTGACCATTGGCGAAGAGACCTTTAAGCTGGACAAGCCATTTTTGGTCATGGCCACACAAAACCCGATTGAACAGGAAGGTACTTACCCTTTGCCCGAGGCTCAAGTGGACCGTTTCATGCTAAAGACCGTCATTGACTATCCAAAGCACGAAGAAGAGCAACTGATAATACGTGCCAACCTCAAAGGTGGTTTTGAAAAGATAAATCCCGTGATTTCAACAGATACAATCATAAAGGCACAACAAGCTGTTAGAGAAGTGTATATGGATGAAAAAATCGAAAAATACATTCTCGATATCATTTTTGCCACCCGCTATCCCGAAAAGTACAAACTTACCGATATCAAACCTTTGATCGCTTTTGGCGCTTCGCCGCGCGGCAGTATAAATCTGGCAATGGCAGCAAAATGTTATGCGTTTATCAAACGACGCGGATATGTCATCCCCGAAGATGTGCGCGCCGTTGTTCACGATGTGCTGCGCCACAGGATCGGCATTACTTATGAAGCCGAAGCTGAAAACATTACTTCGGTGGACATCATCAACAAAATCGTTAACGAAATTGAAGTGCCGTAAATGTCAAGCTTTAAGTCTAAGGCTTTTGAACCTTGAACCACGATGGACACAAAGGAACTTCTAAAGAAAGTACGAAAGATAGAGATCAAGACACGCCGTTTGTCCGATCATATTTTTGGAGGAGAGTACCATTCTACTTTCAAGGGACGAGGCATGACCTTCAGTGAAGTCCGTGGGTACCAGTTTGGCGATGATGTGCGCAACATCGACTGGAACGTCACGGCAAGGTACAACGAACCCTTTGTGAAGATTTTTGAAGAAGAACGGGAACTTACCATGCTCCTTATGGTCGATGTATCCGGGTCAGCACAATTTGGTACGGCAGAACAGTTCAAAAATGAGGTCATTACAGAAATTGCAGCTACCCTGGCATTTTCTGCAACACAAAACAATGATAAGATAGGGCTTATACTTTTTTCAAACGAAATTGAGCTGTACATTCCCCCAAACAAAGGCCGTTTCCACGTACTGCGCATCATCAGGGAGTTGATAGAATTTAAACCAAAGAACAAACAAACAGACATAGCCGCTGCATTGCGTTTTCTGTCGAGCGTCATGAAAAAGAAGGCCATTGTGTTTATGCTTTCTGACTTTATGGACGAGGACTATGACCATACGCTCAAAATTGCGGCCCGCAAGCACGATGTGACCGGTATCAGGATTTATGACAAACGGGAGGAAGCTATCCCAAATCTCGGAATGGTGCAAATGCAAGATTGGGAAACCGGCGAATTGGTTTTGGTAAACACCACCTCAAAAAAAGTCCGGACAGCGTATTCAAAATACTACAAAGAACGGGTAGAAGCTTTCCATGACGGGTTTTCAAAATCGGGATCGGGTACCATTGACTGCAACGTCGATGAAAGCTATGTGAAAAAACTATTGGGCTATTTCAAAAGAAGGGCATAACACCTACGATTTATGATTAAAAACTTTAGATATAAGAACGGTTTTTGTTGGACCATCGGGTGTCCTGCACCGGCTTTTGTTGCCATCGTTTTTTTATTGTGTTCTTTTGTTTCCTTTTCCCAAGTATCATCATCCATAGATTCCACAAAAATCAAGATTGGCGCGCAAATTACGTATAAAATACAGGTAGAGGCAGACACTACAGACTTGGTGGTTTTTCCTGAAGGACAAACCTTTATGCCGTTGGAAATGATCGAATCCTACAAGGTAGATACCACAAAAAACAACGCGCGGTACAATCTGATAAAAAAATACGGACTCACACAGTTCGATTCGGGGCATTATACCATCCCACGTCAAAAAATCATTATTGGCGAAAAGACATTCTTCACAGATTCTGTAAAAGTAGAGGTCAATAACGTTAAGGTAGATACCACAAAACAAGGGCTTTACGATATTAAGCCCTATATAGATGTAGAAAAAAACAAAAGCAATTGGTGGAAAACCGCACTGATAATTCTGGGAGTTTTGTTGCTCGTGGCATTCGTGCTTTATTGGTTCATCTGGCGCAAAAAGCCATTGACCCAAGCCGACGAAATTGCCCTGTTGCCACCCTATGAACGTGCCAAAATGGCACTGAAAAAGTTGGACGAAAGCGACTATCTGCAACAGGCAGAACTCAAAGGGTATTATTCAGAATTGACCTTCATCATCCGTAAATATTTGGACGAAAAAGTATATGACCGAGCCCTCGAAAGCACCACCGATGAGCTGATAGCCAGATTGAACTTGCTCAAAGACGGCAACCAAATAGAATTGAGCAAAGAAGACATCCGAAATATCGAAACCATCCTTAAACGTGCAGATTTGGTAAAATTTGCAAAATCTGCTCCCGATATCGAGTTGGCAAAAATAGATCGAAATACCATCGACATCGAGATAGACCACGTTAAGGAAGCGCTTCCGGAACCCACGGAAGAAGAAAAACTCCTCGACAAACAATACAGGGAAACACAAGCACGTAAAAAGAAACGCCGGAAAATTTTTGCAACCGTAGCCGTTAGTGTGCTGTTGCTGTTGGCAATCTTTACCGGGTTTGCCGTAAAATATGGGTTTGGTTATGTAAAAGACACCATCATCGGAAATGACAGTAAAGAATTGCTCGAAGGCAACTGGGTCAATAGTGCCTATGGTTTTCCGCCGGTTTATATCTCAACCCCTGAAGTTTTAAAACGTATCGACCCCGAAAACATTAACCGGGCCACCGGTGCCAAAACGACGGTTTTCAGCTATGGAAGTTTACTGGCAGACCTCAACATCACGATTACCAACTCCCAACTTGATTTACCGGATTCGGTTCAAGTAGATATTAACGCTGCCGCCGAAACGGCATTGAAGCTTTTGGACAACAACGGCATTCGCGATATCATCACAAAGCAAGACAAATTCACCACGCCCAATGGTGCGGAAGGCCTCAAGATACATGGCACGGCCGATTTTCCCATACCTTTGACCAGCCAGTACAAAAAAGGACAATATGCCATTTATCTTTTTGCCGCAAAAAATGTGTTGCAGACCATTGTACTCGCATGGAAAGAAGATAACGTCTATGCAGACCAAATCATGGAACGGGTACAGAACTCCATAGAACTTAAAAAGACGGAATGATGCTCGAAGGAATAGAATTTTTGAACAAACAGTTTTTTTGGCTCTTTATGCTACTGCCATTGGCCATAGTATGGTATATCTTTTTCCATAAGAAGCAAACAGCCGAGCTGAACATTTCTTCTGCCAAAGGTTTTAAGGTTTCCGGAAGTTGGATGCCAAAAGCCCGCCATTTGTTGTTTGTTTTTCGATTGCTCGCCCTTTCATTGCTCATTGTGGCAATGGCAAGACCTCAGACCGTAGATGTATCATCAAGAACCAAAACCACACGGGGTATCGATATCGTCATGGCTATAGATGTTTCGGCCAGTATGTTGGCAAAAGACCTACAGCCAAACCGATTGGAAGCACTTAAAGATGTGGCTTCAGATTTCATAAAAGGAAGACCAAATGACCGCATCGGGCTTGTGGAATATGCCGGAGAAAGCTATACCAAGACCCCGATAACCAGCGATAAGGCCATAGTGTTGCAATCACTTGAAAACGTGAGGTACAATACCATCATAGACGGCGGTACGGCAATAGGCATGGGCCTGGGCACGGCTGTCAACCGTTTGAAGGATAGCAAGGCCAAGAGCAAAGTCATCATCCTGTTGACAGATGGTGTCAACAATGCCGGACAGATTGATCCAAAAACTGCAAGTATCCTTGCAGTGGAATATGGTATAAAAGTTTATACCATCGGTTTGGGAAGTAACGGCATGGCACTGTCGCCCATAGCGATATTGCCCAATGGTAGTTTTCAGTACGGTCGCGTACAGGTAGAAATAGACGAGACACTGCTAAAAGATATTGCAAACGCCACCGGAGGAAAATATTTTAGGGCTACCAATAACAAAAAGCTTGAAGAAATCTATGAAGAAATTAACAAGCTCGAAAAAACCGATGTAGAAGAGTTTAAGTTTTACAACTACCAAGAAAAATTCCGCCCGTTGCTTTTGGCGGCATTGGGACTGTTGCTCTTGGAGTTTTTGTTGCGCTCAACGCTATTTAGAAGTTTCAATTAATTAAGAAAACATGTACCAATTTGACGAAAAAATCTGGTTTTGGTTATTGGCGGTTATCCCGTTGGTACTTCTCGTATTTCTTGTACTCCAATATTGGAAGTATCGTGCGCAAAAGAAATTTTCGGAAACAAGGGCTTTCAAGAAATTGAGCCCCAACACCTCGTTGTTCAAGTCGGCTCTCAAGATTCTTGTACTGTGCATGGCCTTAGCCTTCTTGGCATTGGCATTGGTCAACCCAAAGATTGGCACAAAACTCGAAACGGTCAAGCGCGAGGGTGTCGATATAGTTTTTGCCATTGACGTTTCAAAAAGTATGTTGGCCGAGGACATAGCGCCCAACCGACTGGAAAAAGCCAAGCAATTGGTTACGCAAATCATCAACAATCTGGCCAGTGACCGTGTTGGGATCATCGCCTATGCCGGCAAAGCGTTTCCGCAATTGCCCATCACGACAGATTATGCTTCGGCAAAAATGTTTTTGCAAAGCATGAACACAGATATGCTGTCGTCACAAGGCACAGCCATCAATGAGGCGATCAACCTGGCGAAAACCTATTATGATGACAGCCAAACCAACAAGGTTTTGATCATCATTTCGGATGGGGAAGACCATAGCAATATTGCGGCAAAAGTTGCCGAAGAAGCTGGCAGAGGAGGTATCCGGATTTTTACCATCGGTGTAGGTACCACAAAGGGTGACCGCATCCCTGAAAAACGAAACGGCATTGTCCTTAACTATAAAAAGGACAGTAACGGCGAAACCGTCATAACACGCCTCGACGAACAGACATTAAAAACAATAGCCAAAGAAGCAAAAGGCACTTACATCAATGGCAACAATACAGGAAAAGTCGTTGAGGAAATCCGTGACATATTGGACAAGATGGACAAGACTGAATTTGAAGCCAAGCAATTTGCAGACTTTAAGTCCCAGTTCCAATGGTTTTTGGGCGCTGCCATCTTCCTTTTGTTTATCGATATTTTCCTTTTGGAACGAAAAACAGCATGGCTCAAACGCCTGAATTTGTTTAATGAAAATTTCTGACAGCCTGTTTAAAAAGATATCTAATTTTTTATTGTTATGTTTATTTTTGGATGCAATTCCGTTGTTTTGCAAGATAGAACACCGCAGTCGCAAAAAATAGTTTTAACAAAATTTGTCATAGATACTTAAATAGGCTCTAAATTTTTTAAGAAAACATTATAATCATCATATAGTTTCATTGATTAGCTTTGAAAGTTGGATTAGAAATGAGAATTTTATTTACCATATTACTGTTGCTTGTTACGTTCCTTTCATTTTCGCAGGACAATGAAAACGAACAAAAAGCATTATTGGCGGCCAAAAACGCCAATGGGTATGTCTATGACGGCAATCAGCACGTGGCACAAGAAGACTACCCAAGTGCAGAAATGGCATACCGGAAAGCTATTTCAGAAAAGCCCGACAATGTTGCCGGCGCATACAATCTGGGCAATTCATATTACAAAAAAGGACATTATGACGAGGCACTGTTTCGCCAGCAGCAAGCGGCAAAACATGCCACAACAAAGTCCGACAAACACAGGGCTTACCACAACATCGGCAATATCTTGATGAAAAACAAACAATGCAAAGAAGCCGTAGAAGCTTATAAAAATGCTTTGAGAAACGACCCAACCGACGAAGAAACCCGATATAATCTGGCCATTGCAAAAGAGTGTGCAGAACAGCAAAAAGACGATGGACAGGACGATAACAAAGATAAGAACGAAGACCAGAAAGACGACAACAAAGACAATCAGGATAAAGACAACCAAGATAAAGACAACCAGGACCAGGACAATCAGGATAACAAAGGAGATAACAAAGACGAGCAAAAAGAACAGCCAAAAGACAACAAGCCCGATGAAAGCAAGGACGGCGAAGACAAAAACCAACAGCAACAACCAGCACAACAGCCTGGGCAACTCTCGCCACAACAGATACAGAACCTCTTGGAAGCCATGAACAATCAAGAGCAGAAAACACAAGAAAAAATCAACGCAGAAAAAGCAAGGGGCGAAAAAGTAAGAACCGACAAAGATTGGTAGAAAGATTGACGAAAAGATGAAAATCACAACTCACATAGCAATAGTTTTGTTCCTCTTGGGCACAGGATTCGTTTCTGCACAGATTAAATTTGAAGCCAAAGTGAGCAAGAACAAACTTGGTGTCAATGAACGGTTGCGGGTCGATTTTGAGATGAACAAAGACGGCGACAATTTTAACCCGCCCAGTTTTGAAAACTTTATGGTTGTAGGTGGGCCCAATCAATCGGTTAGCCAATCTTGGCATAACGGTGTGCGTTCATTTTCAAAAACATACAGCTATTTTTTGGCGCCAAAGGCACAAGGAAAATTTACCATTGGTCAAGCCACCATTGAAATTGACGGCCAAACCTATAAAACGGTTCCCGTAACCGTTGAGGTCACCCCAGCGGTACAGCGGCCCAACGATCCCGATAATGCCGTAGCCGTAGCCGATGATAACATCCATTTGGTAGCAGAAATATCCAAAACCAATCCGTATCTCAACGAAGCCATAACAGTCGTTTACAAACTGTATGTGTCATCAAACACAGGAGTAAGCAATTGGCGCGAGATTGACAACCCAAAATACAATTCCTTTTGGAGCCAGAACATCGACATGAAAGGCATGAAAGTGGAGAATGGCACCTACAATGGTCAGGATTACCGCTATGTCGTGTTGCGAAAAGTGGTGCTATATCCCCAAAAAACGGGACAATTGGAGATAGAACCTTTGAGTCTCGACCTTACCGTGGAAGTTCCCACAAACCGTCGCGATATTTTTGGCGGAAGGCTGATGACGCAGGTTCATAAAACGGTTTCGGCAGGGAGCAAGACCATTAATGTAAAACCATTGCCCGAAAACGGAAAACCTGCCGATTTCTCAGGAGCCGTAGGCAATTTCAATTTTAAAGTAACCACGTCCAAAGCGTTCCTTAACGCCACCGAATCGCTTCAGGCAAGGGTAGAAGTGTCGGGCAATGGCAATCTAAAACTCTTTCAATTGCCCAAATTGGTTTTGCCAAGCGCACTTGAAGTCTATGAACCCGAACATGTTGAAAACGTCCGGACAGATCTCAACGGAATGCAGGGAAACATTGTTGACAATTATACCATCGTACCACAGTACAAAGGAAAATATCCCATAAAGCGCATTACTTTTTCTTATTTTGATCCCAAGACAGAAACCTATAAAACCATCACTTCCGATGACCTTGTGATCGATGTTCTGGAAGGACCGACCAATGCCTCAAATTCCGATAACAATCTTGCCCTTACCGGCAAGCATGAAGTAGTGATGGACAGCAATCATTTTGCATTCATTAAGACAGATACGGCACTAAAACCCATAAAAACAGATTATTTCTTCGGGACTTCATGGTTTTGGGCTTCGCTGCTATCGCCATTGCTCCTAATTCCATTGACCATAATTTTGAGAAAGAAAAAAGCGGCGCGCGATGCCGATATCTTCGGTAACAAAATCCGTACCGCCGACAAACTCTCCAAAAAATATCTGGGAGAAGCCAAAAAAGCTATGGGCAACAAAGATGCGTTTTATATCGCACTTGAAAAGGCGCTACATAACTATCTGAAAGCCAAGTTGCACCTTGAAACCGGCGAATTGAGCAAAGATCGTATCAGTATGTTGTTGCGGGAAAAAAACGTTGGTGATGCTACAATTGAGGCATTCAACAGTATTTTGAGCTCTTGCGAACTGGCACGATACACACCGCTAACCGTGGTAACGATGCAACAGGATTATGACAAGGCCGCCAAAACGATTTCGGCCATTGACAAAGAAATGCGATAAAGAATGAAAACACTCTGCTCCATAGTTTTTTACCTGATTGCTTTTTTGGGGTTTTCCCAAAACGAAGCCTTGTTTGAGTTGGGCAATAAACTGTACAACGACGGCGATTACGAAGGTGCCATTCTAAAGTACGAAACCATTCTCAAAGATGGCAAGCATTCAGCAGAACTCTACTTTAATCTCGGCAATGCCCATTACAAACTCGACCATATAGCACCCAGCATTTATTATTACGAAAAAGCCTTGCAATTGAATCCGAACGACAGAGAAATAATAAACAATAGTGTTTTTGCCAAAAATATGACCATCGACGCCATCGACACGGTTCCAGAAGTCGGGTTTTCCAAAGTAATGAACGAGATTTCAAGAGCATTTACATTTGAAGGGTGGGGTAAATTTTCCATAAGCTTCATGGTACTTTTTGTTGCCGGTTTTCTATTCTATTATTTTGCCTCAACGGTCTTTAAGAAACGCGCTACATTTGTAGCGAGCGCCCTAATGTTGGCTTTAGCGGCCGTTTCGCTTTTTTTTGCTTTCCACAATAAAGAGCTGGCTGCCAATGACCGCCCCGCCATTGTGTTTGCGCAAGAAAGCAAGGTCAAGAGCGGACCAAACTTAAGTAGTGACGAAGCTTTTAAACTCCATGAAGGCACCAAGGTCCAAATCCTGGATACTTTTAACGAGTGGAAAAAAATAAAGCTCACCGATGGCAAGACCGGTTGGGTGCCAAAAGATGATATAAAAGCACTTTAAATTTTATTTAACGGTTTTGTAACTTTGATGTGCTATATTTGCACAAATTGGAATTCTTATTACAATAATGTACAAAAGGACGGTTTCATTTCTTTTTTTAACCTTGTTTATGCTGTTCATTGCGGCACCGACCATCATTTCCGTGGTCGAAAGGTCGTTTGACACTTCAATTTTTTATAGTGTCAACGAAGAAGAAAGCAAAAGCGGCGAAACGCTCAAAATATTTGAGACCAAACTTTTGCCATATAACGATTACGACATTTCCTTAATGGATATTGAAAAAGAAAAATCTTTCAACTCCCACTTAAAAAACTACACGCCCTCTATTCTGGAGTGCCTGTCACCACCTCCCGAACGTTGTTAATTACTTATTGATTTTTTGTGCTGGTACCAACGTTGATCTGTTGGTCATACCATCATTTAACCTATTTATCAATTTTTAATTAACTCATAAATGTTTAAACATATAAAGAACGACCTGCCAGCGAGTTTGGTCGTGTTTTTCGTTGCATTGCCATTGTGCTTGGGAATAGCACTTGCCAGTGGCGCCCCACTTTTTTCAGGTCTTATCTCCGGTGTTGTCGGAGGTATCATAGTCGGTGCCTTGAGTGGCTCCAAAATAGGAGTCAGTGGCCCGGCAGCAGGTTTGGCCGCAATAGTCATGACAGCCATCGGAACCCTTGGAGGTTACCAAAACTTTCTCGTTGCAGTGGTTTTGGGCGGTGCCATACAGTTACTTTTCGGCTTTTTGAGAGCTGGTATCATTGGCTATTATTTTCCATCATCGGTCATCAAGGGTATGCTTACCGGTATTGGGATCATTATCGTTTTAAAACAGATACCGAACTTTTTTGGTTATGATGAAGCATCGGCTTGGGACCTGGGTTTTTTTGAACTCGATGGAGGCAATACTTTTTCGGAGCTGATCGAGATAGTTAACAACATCACACCCGGAGCCGCCTTGATAGGAGCCATCAGTTTGCTCATTCTGATTTTTTGGGATAAAATATTGAGCAAAAAAGGAAAGGTTTTCCAGATTGTCCAAGGGCCGCTCGTGGTAGTAGTCCTTGGTATCGTTTTCCAATTGATCACAAAAGGCAATGAAGTTTTGTCCATTGATGGCAAACACCTTGTAAATGTTCCAATTCCCGAAGATGTATCTTCATTTTTTGGTCAGTTTATTTTTCCTAATTTTTTGGCGATAACCAATACCGATGTGTGGGTCGTTGCTTTTACCATTGCCTTGGTAGCCAGCTTGGAGACCCTGCTTTGTGTTGAAGCCTCGGACAAGATAGACCCACACAAAAATGTAACACCGACCAATAGGGAACTTTTGGCACAAGGTGCGGGCAATATTGTATCAGGACTGATAGGCGGATTGCCTATCACACAGGTCATCGTTAGAAGTTCAGCCAATGTACAATCTGGCGGCAGGACCAAAATGTCGGCCATACTCCACGGTTTTTTGCTTTTGGGCTCAATTATCTTAATACCAAAACTGCTCAACATGATTCCTTTGTCGGTCTTGGCATCCATCCTTTTGATTGTGGGGTATAAGTTGGCCAAGCCATCATTGTTCAAGCAGATGTACCAAATGGGCTGGAAACAATGGGTGCCATTTATTGTCACTGTAGTGGGTATCGTGTTTACCGATCTTTTGGTCGGAATCGGTATGGGTTTAGGTGTGGGTATCGTTGTTGTACTTATCAAGAGCTACCAAAACTCACATTTCTTGCACATTGAAGACCATAGCAACGGAAAGCATAAGATAAAAATGACCCTTGCCGAAGAAGTTACTTTTATAAATAAAGGCGCTATTCTTAAAGAGCTCGACAGCTTGCCAAGGGATACGTATTTAGAAATCGATGTTAGAAAAACAAGGTTTTTGGATCAGGACATCATCGAGATATTGGATGATTTTGCATTCAAGGCAAAGGAACGCAACATCGACATAAAGTTGGTTTCGGAGCGGGGCATTGTGGAAAACCCGCAGAGTTTTATCGAATTTTTCAAATTAAGGCCTAAAGTGGCTTAAAAAACCAAACAATGAAAACAAATAAAAACAATTATAAAATACTGGTACTGTCCGACTTAAAGGATCCATTGATGCCTGTATTGAAAAGCGCCATCAGTCTATCAAAAATGATTGGAGGGAACATCGATTTTTTTCATGTAAAAAAACCCACTGATATTGTCGAGATAGACAATCAGTTAACGGCAATCAGAGGGATAAACCATGTACATAATACTATCGACAAAAAGATACGAGACCAGATACGTCCCATTGCAGACGAATATGGAGTGGCCATTGCCCATCATTTTGCAATTGGCAATGTACGGGATCAAATCTCAAAAGCCATCGACGCCTTTGGCCCCGACATTATAGTTCTTGGTAAGAAAAAAAGAAAACCCATTAGTATTATCGGGGATAGTATCATACAGTTTGTACTCAACAAGTGCCAATGTGCAGTAATGATCGCTGACAATCACAATGTACTTGAACCCAACAAAACCGTTTCGTTTGCGACAATAAACAAGGTTAGCGATACCTTTGATCTTGAGTTTGCCGACGCCCTGATGAAACACGTGCAACAGCCTTACAGATCTTACAAGTTGGTCAAAAAACATGCTCCGCTCAATGTCCTAGAAGACGGTAATGATGGCCGATATATCGATTACATCTTTGAGCAGGCCGACAATTCAATAAAGAATATGTCGCGCTATTTGTCCAAAAGCAATGTGAACCTGTTATATATGGATCGACCAAACAAAAAAACTAAAGAAAAACCTAATATGTTGGAGCCCAATTTGATTGAAGCCATCAACGACCTTAAAACCTCGTTGATAGTGGCTAATGGGTAAATAACCTCTTCAATATTAAAAAATTAAGACGACAATGAAAGCACATACAAAAGAAACACAGGCAACAATGACACCTCAAAAGGCATTACAATTTTTGAAAGAAGGAAACCTCCGGTTCCAGAATAACCTGAAAGCAAACAGAAATCTTCTTGAACAGGTAAACGATACCAGTGATGGACAATTTCCGTTTGCCACGATCTTGAGTTGTATTGACTCCAGGGTTTCGGCAGAACTCATATTTGACCAAGGTCTTGGAGATATTTTTAGCGTTAGGATTGCCGGAAATTTTGTCAATGAAGACATATTGGGAAGTATGGAATTTGCCTGTAAAGTGGCAGGCAGCAAGCTTGTCGTGGTTTTGGGGCATACAAGCTGCGGTGCCATAAAAGGTGCCTGCGACGACGTTGAGATGGGCAACCTTACAACCATGTTGGCAAAAATACGTCCGGCTGTCGAGGCTGTTGCTGAACCGTACGATGTGAGCTTGAGAAACTCCAAGAACCTTGATTTTGTTGATGACGTTTCAAGGTCAAATGTTGAGCTTACCATAGATAACATCAGGATGCGCAGTCGTATCCTCAAAGAAATGGAAGATAACAATGAAATAGCCATAGTGGGCGCTATGTACGATTTATGTACCGGGGCGGTAATGTTTTATGAAAATTAGGACTTGTTCAAATTTGCCTGTTCTGGCAAAAAACTATTTTTTGGGTACAATAATGAAGAAAACTGGCAATTATTGTTACCTTTCTGATCGCAACAAGATGAGTCCCAATGAGGAAATCCTAAAAATTTTTAATGAAGCGCCATAAAGAAAAACCATTGCCGGATGTTGTTATTTAACCTTAAATTTTACACGGATCAATGCTTTTTAAAAAAACGCTTATTTAATTAAACGAATACAAAAAAGAAATATATCGAATATTCAATGAAAAATTTGTTTTCAAACATAAAAGGCGATGCCTTTGGCGGTATTACCGCAGGGATTGTCGCATTACCATTGGCACTCGCATTTGGTGTTTCTTCTGGCCTGGGGCCGACCGCAGGGCTTTATGGCGCTATTTTCTTGAGTTTCTTTGCCGCTTTGTTTGGGGGTACAAACACGCAAATTTCGGGGCCTACCGCACCCATGACGGCCGTGAGCATGGTGGTGATCTCTGGGCTTATTGCTGCAAATGAGGGAGATGTAGGCAAGGCACTGCCGGCAATTTTGACCGTATTCCTTTTGGCCGGGCTTATTCAGGTAGTATTGGGGTTTTTTGGATTCGGGAAATATATAAAGTACATTCCATATCCGGTGGTCTCGGGCTTTATGACGGCCATTGGCGTGATTATAATTATCACGCAAATACTCCCTGCCGTAGGATACTATCCCAAAGAAGATTTGGCCTATATTGAAACGTTTAAACCAAAAGCCGAAGAGCTAATCCTCGAAAATATTTTAAAGGAAGAAGTAAATGAAGGGATTTTGGTACTTGAAGATTTTAAGGAAACCATCATAAGGGCCGAAAAAATTGGAAGCGAAGATATCCTTAATGAATCCAAAACTTTGGCGGCCAACGAGGCTTCTGGTGTAATTGGCGCCATCAAGGTGTTGCCACAAGCCCTAAAAAACACCAAATGGTTAGAATTGATCCTGACGCTTTCCACTATTTTCATAATTTATGGGTTTAAACGGATTACAACTGTGATACCCAGTCAATTGGCTGCCCTTTTGATCGTTACTGGCGTAGCAGTCGCTTTTGGGTTGGATTACCGCCCTATAGAAGAAATCCCGTCTGGTTTGCCAATTCCAAATTTGGAAATCATCACTGGATTTTCTCTGGGTAGCATTTCGCCCTATGTTTTTACGGCATTAACACTGGCATTGCTCGGCGCTATCGATTCGTTGCTCACGAGTGTGGTTGCAGACAATATGACCAAGACCAAGCACCAACCCAACAAGGAACTCATAGGTCAAGGTGTCGGAAACAGTATTGCGGCCATTTTTGGAGGCTTGCCAGGTGCCGGAGCAACCATAAGAACAGTGGTAAACATCAATTCGGGAGGGAAAACCAAACTTTCGGGCATGATTGCCGGAATGGTACTTTTATTGATATTGTTGGTCCTTGGGCCGGTTGCATCAAAAATACCGGCCGCTGTTTTGGCAGGTATTCTTATTACCGTAGGTATCGGGGTGATGGATTACAAAGGCCTCAAAGCCATACCGAGTTTGCCCCGAGACATGAAGTTTGGACCTTTGAAATTAAGCTCTGAAGTATTGGTAATGATCGTGGTATTGGTACTTTCGTCTTTATGGAACCTTGTGTATGCCGTAGGGATTGGTTTGGTAATCGCATCTTTGTTGTTCATGAAAAAAATTGGCGACCTTACAATACAACGATCCGACGTGAAACCACTCAAAGATGAAAAAGGATGGCAAGACGAAGCTGATTTTCCAGTAAATTTGAAAGAAGAAGTGTTCATCAAACACTTAAAAGGACCGTTGTTTTTTGGTTCAACCAACGAATTTATGGAGCTTGCAAAACAAATTCCCGAAACGGCAGATACAGTGGTCATAAGATTGGATAGGATGCAATATATGGATCAGTCCGGGCTTTATGCAATGGAAGATGTACTTGTGGATCTGAAAAAGAACAAGATAAACGTCCTCTTTGTGGGGCTTCTTGAACAACCAAGATATATGATGGAAAGGGTGGGAATGATTCCGGAACTGGTGCCAGAAGCGCATGTTTTTAATGATTTCAAGCAATGTCTCAATTGGATAAAGTCTAACGTGGAAGATAAATATTAAGTAAGATGGATTTAAAAAAAGTATTTCAGAACAACGAAGAATGGATAAAGAACAAACTTGCACTCAATTCAAATTTTTTTGACAACTTGGGCAAAGGGCAAAATCCGGAACTTCTTTACATAGGATGTTCGGATAGCCGGGTTACCGCCGAAGAGCTCATGGGACTGGAGCCGGGAGAGGTATTTGTTCACCGAAACATTGCCAATATGGTCATCAGTATCGACCTTAACGTGATGTCGGTCATCAATTATGCGGTTGAGCATTTAAAGGTAAACCACGTTGTTGTTTGTGGCCATTATGGATGCGGGGGAGTCAAGGCGGCCATACAATCTGCCGATCTGGGGATTTTGAACCCTTGGTTGCGTAATATCCGCGATGTGTATCGATTGCACAAAACAGAACTGAATTCAATCGAAGATGAAGCACTTCGCTATGAACGGTTGGTGGAACTCAATGTTCAGGAGCAATGTATCAACCTCGTAAAGACGGCAGCGGTTCAAAAAGCCATCAGGCACAGAGGACTGAAGGTGCATGGATGGGTATTTGACATTCATACCGGCAAACTCGTGGATTTGAACATCGATTTTGACAATATCCTCAAGAACATTATGGAAATTTACCATTTGGATTAAAAAAAAGCCCGTTCCATGGAACGGGCTTTTTTTTAAGTATCTTCAGAAGTAATATGTTGTTGCAAAAGCTACGCTGTGGCGTTTATTGGAGCCCAGTGTGAGCACAACATTCCGGGAGCTGCCTTTTTTGGATTGGCACAGGTGGTACTCTTGTACCTTGCGCAATTGCTACAGTTGGCACCGTCTTTGAGCGTTGCCTTCATGTCAAAATTGTCGCATGTATAGCTTGGAGTTACTTTTACTTCGTGTTTTTTGCATGTCTGCGTTGCCAAAAGGTTTTTGCAATTTGAACAACTGTTTCCTAATCGTATGGGCATGGCTATATCGGTTTTTTGTTTAATCAAAAGTAGGCCCCAAAACAATTAGAAACAATTTAAATAACTGAAAAACAGTAATTTAAATTTAGATTTATTTAAAATAAAAGCCGCTCTGAAAAAGAGCGGCTTTGTAAAAAAGCAGCGATATTGCCCAAGAATCCGTTATCGAAGCTTTTGATGGAAGGCTGTAAACTAATTCGTGAAATTTTAGTTCATGATCAATTTTTTGGTCACCGTTACGTCACCGGATGTTAACCGGAGCAAATAAGTACCGGTTTGGAGGTGTGACAAGTTTAATGCATTGCCGTTTACCGAATTGCCTAAAAATGTTGTTTCAAAAATTTTGGCCCCGGTCATATTGTAGATGGCAACACTGTTTTGGGTTGAATGAAACTCATTTAGGGCAATATTGACAATGCCATTGGATGGGTTGGGATATATCTTAATTTCAAAAGTATCTTGTACAAAATCTGGTGCGGAAAGCGCATTGTTCAATTCGATGTTATCAACGGTACAAGCAATATGCGGAAGCGGAATGTTGGCGCTGAAAGCCAGATATTCTCCTTCGTTTATGGTAACTTCCACTGAATAGCTTGTTGCGTCTGTTGTCAGTCCAAAAGCAGATCCAACGGCAGTGAACGTACTTGCATCCGTATTGTTGGTCATTTTTCCAACTTGCATTGTAGCCGAACCACTTTCTATAACATTTGCGTCAAATTGAAAGGTATAATTGCCAGGGACGATCTCTGGCGTTACCAGCATGGTGTTGGTATTAGGAGAAAAGAGGCTGTAAAAAACGACGCTTCCTCCTTCGGCATATACAAGTGCGCCTTCGGTAATTTTGTTCCAGCATTCATCTATTGCAGTCCAGTCTTCAAAACTTTCATTAATTGACGATACTGGCAGGCAATGTCCCAAAACCACATTGTCCAGTCCAATCGCAACGTGCGGAAACGGAATTGTGGCACTAAAGGCCAGGTATTCCCCTTCGCCCACGGTAACTTCAAGTGAATAGGTTGCCGTGTCAGCGTTAAGGTCAAAAGCAGACCCAACGGCGGTAAACGTAGCTGCATTTGCATTGTCGGTCAATGTTCCAATCTGTATTGCAGCGGAGTCACTACCGATAATTCCCGCATCGAACATTAAGGTATAAGTGCCGGATGCGATCTCTGGGGTTACCAGCATAGTGTTGGTATTTGGAGAAAAGAGGCTGTAAAAAACGATGCTTCCCTCTTCGGGATATACAAGTGCGCCTTCGGTAATTTTGTTCCAGCATTCGTCTATGGCTGTCCAATTGTCAAAGTTTTCATCAATTGCGGTTTCGACATTGCATTGGGTATTCCCAAAGTGAAACAGTAGCCCTGTAAGTATGGCGAGTAATATTTTTTTCATGGTGATTAAGGTTTAAAAATTTGGATTATGTTGAAAAGGCCTTCTGTGGGGTGTGGCCGTGCTAAATGCTACTTTGGCTTTTCCATACTATTAGATTTTGGGATATCTATTCCTTTCGGGCTTTGTTATAAAGCCAGAAAAGCCAAAGTAGTTTTTAACTTTTTTATTTTGGTCTATATTGTCGCCTATTGCAACAAGCTGTACACAAACTCTGGATAACCACGATCACCTGCTTGGTTTGTTAAGGCCAAGAATTTTAGTTTGTACAAGTTGCCATCGGTATCATTAACAATATAGAACATATTGTCTTTTAATGTAGGTAGTGATCCGGGCCCACCACCATTTCTCCATGAAGCACCAATGTTTCTTTGGTCGGTTGTAAAATTGGCGTCAACAACATCTGCAAGCGTAAAGTTATCATAGGTCAAAGTTGTTTCAACTTCGCTATCCACCATATAAACCAATGCGTTGCCTTTGGTATTGTTTGCCACAAAATCGGCATAACCATACGCTCCATAACCTTCAATGATGTTTGTGAAAACTGTAAAGTTTAGGTCCCAATTGGCTTTTTGGGGCTCAACACTTACAATAGATTCTGTGTTGAAACTAAAGAATGTAAAGTTGTAATCAGGATTTTTTGAAACCGTGACTTCTTCAAATGTTGTGGCGTCCAGATCGGCATATTGAAGCACATAATCGCTGCCACTTCGCAACACTTTTATTTTTTTCCATCCTCTTGCAGGGCCATTGGTGTTAACACCGCCCGTGGCCGCAGGCTCGGTTCCTACTTCAAAGCCCAAATTCAAAAGGTAAACATGGTTGTTGGCATCGGTAGATGAAATTTCTGCAATAGCCGTTCCTGTGATACTGCCGTCCGGAGCATCGATATAGTTTGCGCTTTCACTCTGAAATGTGCCAACGGCAACTTGAGGTTTCAAAGAAACAACTTCTGGGGTAGATGAGTTGACCGCATTGATGTCTGTTGCAGAAAGTTGTGCTGCTGCCATATAGATACTACCGTTGATACCAACTCTAAAATTTGAGCCGGAATAAAAGGCCAAATCCCATGAATCACGTTGTATAGTGGTAGATGTGTTGGTGCTCAAATCGATATATACTTGGTTTGGCTGGTTGGGGCCACCTACTTCTGGAGCTATTGATGCGCCTTCAACGATGATTTGGATAGGGCCAGTAGGGCCATCATCATCGCTGCTGCAATTGGTCAAGGTTAGTGCAAGGGCACAAAACAAAAATGAAAAAAACTTGTTTGTCATGGTAATAGTGTTTAAAAATTAAGGTTATATAATAGTTTTAGGTAATATGAACGTCCGTATCCTAATAGCAAGGAACTGTTATCAGATGAATGGACACCCCCTATGGTGGCGTTTCCGACGTTAACATTGGTAATGTCCAACAGGTTTCGCCCTCCCAAAGTCAATTCAAAAGTGTCTTTCATAAACGTTTTACGAATGGAAGCATCGAGCCAACCATAACCATCCGTGGTCGATTTTGCAAACAATGTGTTGCCATCGGCATCTTCTGTGCCTGTTGCCACATAGTTTTGTTGCTTCCCGTTGTATTTCAACAGAACCGTAACATTGGTGTTCCATTTTTTAATGTTGTAGGTGCCACTGGTGTTGATTTGGTATGAGTAAAGGAAATCATTTTCGGCGTTGACCTCGTTATTGGCAATTCTTGAAATACCTTGTAGTGTGGCACCCAAATTGAAGGTCCAATTATTTTTTTTGACGCTGTTTTCGGAGGTCAGCCCCCAAAGTTTATAATTATCAATATTGATGAACTGGTATTGTAGCGGCAATGTGTTTACCACTGCGAGATCTATTTTGTCTGAAACGTCTATATAGCTGAATTTGATAGAATTGAGCATCGAAATATCGTCTATAAAGCTGGCTTTTTTAAAGTTGACAAAAGCGGTGATGCCATTCTCCGGGTTAAGGTTTTCGTTACCTCTTACATCGTGGTTAGAATCTACAAAGTAGTAGTACAGTTCTTCAAAATTTGGCGTTCTGTATGATGTTCCGATGTTGGCCCGTAGTTCAAAACCGTGGTCCATCAGGTACCGGGCGCTAATAGAACCCATAAGCTTTGAATCAAAAATTGAATTGTGTTCAAAACGTACACCGGGCCTTAATGAGAACGTTTTTGTAATGTCCCATTCTGAAGAGGCAAAAAGAGCAAGATTCGTTTGTTTTCGCACTTTGCCCTGTTGGGTAATATCGCCCGAAGCTTGTGTGTCAAATCCTTTGTTGGTGCGCACCTCATAACCCAATTGAAAATTATAGGCGTCGTTTTTCATAAGATTGTTTATGGTGCCTTTTGAAAAGAAGACATCGCTGGATTGATAGGTCTCGTCGGTTTCATTGCTGCGATCCTCGGTAAGGATGTAGTAATTAAACTGGTTCACATCCCGTTTTTGTTGTTGATAGGACAATGACACATTGTAGGTAGCGCCCGTGTTGAGATGTCCGTTGAGGTTGAGGTTGTTTACAAATCTGTTGGTATTGAAAATCTTGTCTGTAGCCGACGGGTTACTGGTTTGGGTTTCGGTGTCAATGTTTGGCCGTACAGAGGCATCGTAGTAATTGATAACTTCATTAAAATACTCAAACTTGTAGAATACTTTGAGCTTTTCTGTATTGTAGTTGACAAAGGCATTGGTGGTCAGTTGTGTTTTTGGTAACCATTCATAGCCTCGCAAGCCGTCATTGGCGTAATGTTTTTTGCCCAGCCTGTTATTGAAAAACCCTGCAAACTGGTTTCTGTTAAATCCAATCCTGGCAAACCATTTTTCATTAAAATTATGGGCAACGTTCAGCGCTTGGATATGGCGGCCTTTATCAAACCATTCATATTCGTCGCTTATGGTCTCTTCTTGTATAAAAGCTTGTGCTTGCCAATCACTCTCAATGGATTTTTTTGTAATGATATTTATAACGCCCGAAACAGCATTAGCTCCATATTCCACACCCATAGCACCTTCTACAATCTCGATACGTTCTATGTCGTCGAGGTTTATTTGGGTCAAATCGATATTGTTTCCTACGCCATCATCACTTACCACCGGTATATTGTCCATCAATATATTGAAATATTGCGAGTCTAATCCAAAGAAAGAAATAGTCGATTTTCCACTTTGCGAATTGGGAATAATGGTAAGGTTCAAGTTAAAATTCAACAAGTCTGCCAAGTTGTTTGCTGCTTGGTTTTCAATTTGCTCACGTTTGATCACCATCACGTTATGGATAGATCGTTTGATGGAAGTTGGGTTGTACTGACCTGTAACCACCACTTCCTTAAGCACTTCCGTTACTGTGGTGTCTATGGCTGTTTCCTGACTTAATCCAAAGAGTGGAAAAAAAATCAAAAAATAAACAAGTTTTTTATTTTTATTTAGATTCATTCTTGATAAATTTGCGGCAAATATAATACCTTATTTTAAATCAGTCTAAATAAGATATCGTTTTTTTCAATTAATTTTAAAATCACCTAATAAATGAAACACTCTGTTTTTATTACAGTACTATCGACCGTATTTGTAATTAACCTCAATGCCCAAAACAAAAAATCACAGGATCAAAAAGCTATCAAAAGCATGTGCGGATGTCATGAAGTGACCTTCAACTTTGCCGAAACTTTTGAATATTCCAACGATTCCACCTACCAACCGTCACAGACCAAGGTTGACAAGGGAATCGAGTGGGTCACGCTGTTGGAAGATTCAGACAACAAAATCGTTCTGCAACACCTGCTCGTGGTTGGTCCTGCAGAAAAACCAATGGTACTAAAGCACTGGAGACAAGATTGGCAATACGAAAACACCGAACTTTATACCTATGACCATGACAATAAATGGCACTATACCAATTTGCCAAAAAACCAGGTCAAAGGACAATGGACCCAAAAAGTGTTTCAGGTGGACGATAGCCCAAGATACGAAGGTTCAGCTACTTGGGTACATGTGGATGGCAGGAGCTATTGGGAAAACACCGCGGATGCGCCGCTTCCTCGACGCGAATACACTAAACGTGCCGACTATAACGTAACCGTCAGGACCAACCGACAAGAGATAACAAAGGACGGATGGATCCACGACCAGGACAATGACAAGGTCATCCGCCAAGAAGGTAAAGCAGATATTCTCCTTGCCAAAGAAAAAGGCTACAATACCTATATAAAGATCGATGACGCCAAGTGCAAGTCAGCACAAGAATATTGGAACAAAAACCAAGACAAATGGGCGACAGTGCGCGCAAAATGGGATGAAATATTTTCCCGTAAAAAAGATTTGACATTGGAATTAAAGGTGGACAATAAAGACCTGTTCAAATATCTTAATGATAATGACAACTATAATTCCGCAGAAGAAATAGATCCGTTAATAGAATCATTCGTGAAATAATATGATGAAAAAAATAGTTTTATTAACCGTTGTATCATTATTGTTCCAAACTGCATTTTCGCAAGACAACGTTTTTTTGGATCGCAAATTTTGGGATACCATGCCCGACATTAAGGCTATTGACCAAAAAATAAAGGAAGGCAACGACATTGCCCAAGCCAACAGCAACAATTTTGACGGCGTGGTCTATGCAATCTTGCAAAACGCACCCAATGCCACTATCGAGTATGCCATTTCAAAAAAGGGCAATGATGTGAACAAGCTGACCCACGACGGCAGGACATATATTTTCTGGGCGGCATACAAGGGTAATGTGCCATTGATGGAATACCTTTTGAAAAAAGGCGCCAAAACCCACCTTACAGACGACAAAGGCAATACGATTCTCAATTTTGCTGCAGGCTCCGGTCAAACCAATACCAAGGTGTACGATCTGATGTTGGCCAATGGAGCCAATCTGAAAGAGGATTTGACACCTTCCGGAGCCAATGCCTTATTGCTGGCAGTGCCTTACGACAAGGATTTTCAGCTTGTCAACTATTTTATATCCAAAGGATTGGATTTGAAAAGTACGGACGCCTATGGAAATGGTGCGTTCAATTATGTCGCCAGGACAGGAAACATCGATTTGATGGATCAATTGCTCGGAAAAGATGTAAAAGCTAATGACAATGCATTCATTTTTGCAGCTCAAGGGACGCGTAGCAGTAGCAATGGTATCGAAGTTTACAAATATTTGGAAAAAGTGGGATTAAATCCAAAAACAGTTTCAAAAGATGGTCAAAACCCACTTCACATTTTGGCTTCACGCTCCAAAGATTTGGAAATTATCGGTTTTTTTGTTGATAAAGGCGTGGATGTCAACCAAGCCGATGCAGATGGCAACACACCATTCTTGAACGCCGCAAGCCGAAACTCGCTGGAGGTAACAACATTGCTGTCCAAAACAATCAAAGACATCAACCACAAAAACAAAAAAGGCGCATCGGCTTTGAGTATGGCAGTTGCACACAACACGCCGGAAGTGGTAGATTTTCTTTTGAAAAACAAAGCTGATGTTTCGGTTGTGGATACCGATGGATACGATTTGTCAAACTATTTGGTACAATCATTTTCTATTGATAAAACGGACGATTTCAAGCAAAAGCTGAATTTGCTCCAACAAAGTGGTTTTCAATTTGGGACAGCTCAAGCCAATGGTGACACCCTTTGCCATCTTGCCCTGAAGAAAAACGATGTAGAGGTCTTGAAATACTTCCAAACGTTCAATGCCGATGTCAACGCAAAAAACAACGAAGGCTACACCCCGCTACACCTTGCAGCCATGAGAGCTACTGATGTTGGCATACTCAAATACCTTGTTTCCATAGGTGCAAAAAAAGGTGCTGTAACAGATTTTGGAGAGACGGCTTATGATTTGGCATCTGAAAACGAGATCCTAAAACAAGGTAAAGCGTCAATTGACTTTTTAAAATAAGATAACAGGCGCAAGTGGTCGAGAGCTTTTTGGGAGGTCTCGACCACATTTGCCCCATCTATGGATGAACGCAATGCGACAACTCAACAATATCAACTAAATGAAACTAAAACATATCACATTCTTAAGTTTGCTTTTTGTACTAATGATGTCCCACACGACACAGCTGCCATCCACAAAATACAAGTGCATGATACAGATGACCAATTACACCGGTGAAGGTGCTTATGTGGTCATCTCGCTGATTGACCCAAAGGGCAACTATGAAAAAACACTTTATGTGCAGGGCGACGATGCCCAATGGTACAACACCATAGAAGCCTGGTGGAAGAATTTTTATGGCAAAAAGCGAACAAGTCTCGATGCCATTACCGGGGCAACCATTGCCGGTGGCGGGCGCTCCGTGAGCGTTATCGATATTGAAGACACAAAGATAGATACCGGTTACAAAATCCGATTTGAGACTGCTGTTGAAGACAAAGAATACCATCGGTCCGATGTGGAATTTGAACTGACATCCGAAAGTATTAAAAGTAAGGTAGATGGCACAGGGTACATTCGCTATGTGCGGATGATGCCGAACTAATTTTGACAACATGACCATTTCCATTTGGAGATATAGCCATCTTGCTTTGGCCATATCTTCTTTTGTTTTTATATTTCTTGCTTCCGTTACCGGGATCATTTTGGCATTTGAACCCATTTCGGAGCAAATACGACCTTATAAAACAGAGGGCTTTAACAGCGTCACGTTGGCTGAAACCATCGATGCTTTCAAATCCAATTATCCTGAAGTCATCAGTCTTGAAGTGGATTCTAACCAATTTGTGTCTGCTTTGGCCATCACTACAGAGGGCGAATCGCTCAATGGCTATTTCAATCCAATAACCGCCGAATATCTTGACAAGAAAATTGAGCCATCCCTATTTTTTCAATGGGTAACAAATTTTCACAGATCGCTGTTCCTCAAAGGTACAGGACGTTTTTTTGTTGGTCTTTGTTCCTTTTTGCTCTTCTTGATAGCCTTTACGGGAAGTGTCCTGATCATAAAACGCCAACGAAGCTTCAAGAGGTTCTTTTCAAGGATTGTAAACGACAATTTTGCCCAATATTGGCATGTGGTTTTAGGGCGATTGTCACTGATCCCAATCATCATCATTACACTTACTGGCGTTTATTTGTCTTTGGAAAAGTTTGATGTGCTTCCGGAGAGCGTCAACCGGCATCAAATTGATTTCGACCATCTTTCCCAAACACCAAAACTTGCTGTCAGCGAAATTCCGGTTTTCAGGGATACCAAACTTTCGGAAGTTCTGTCTGTGGAATTTCCCTTTTCGGAATTGGTTGATGATTATTATACCATCAAGTTGAAAGATAGGGAAATAGTGGTCAATCAGTTCAATGGTGAGATTTTAAGCGAGATGGAGGATTCGTTGCTCACGAAGTTCTCCAATTTGAGCCTGACACTTCACACCGGAAAAGGAAGCATTTTGTGGTCAATAGTTTTGGCAGTTGCCTCTGCGAATATTCTATTCTTCATTTATTCGGGGTTTGCGATGACCTTGAAGCGCCGTAGGGCAAAATTAAAAAACAAACACAAAAAAAATACCTGCGAGTATGTTATCTTGGTGGGTTCTGAAAACGGCGGAACACTGCCGTTTGCAAATGCCTTGCAGCAACAACTCTTGGCACTTGGAAAACGTGTTTACATTGCAGAATTGAACAAATATTCAAAATTTAAAAAGGCCGAACATCTTGTGGTTATGACCTCTACCTATGGCGAGGGCGAAGCACCGACCAACGCAAACAAGTTTTTACAGCGTTTGGAGCACATCGAACAAAAACACGATTTCAGTTTTTCGGTTGTCGGCTTTGGGTCTCTTGCCTATCCTGATTTTTGCAAATTTGCCTTTGATGTCGATGCAGCATTTTTAAGGCAAAATAGGGCTCAATTGCTTCCACCATTTACCATTAATGATAAATCGTTTGAAAGTTTTGAGCAATGGGCGCAATTGTGGTCAGAGAAAGTTGGTTTGGACCTAACTATTCCCAAAGAAAATCTGGTATCACGGCCAAAACACACCAAATGTTTTGAAATCGTTTCAAAAACCAAGGTTGAAGACAATCCTGACAATACATTTCTTATGACTCTAAAGCCAAAGCAAAGCACGCATTTTAACTCTGGAGATTTGCTTTCGGTCTATCCTAAAAATGATTATCGTGAACGCTTGTATTCCATCGGGAAGGTCAATGGCAACATCCAGTTGAGCGTCAAATATTATGAAAACGGACTGGGTTCAACGTATCTCAACAATTTCAAAGTTGGCGATACATTCAAGGCACGATTGATCGAAAACGCACATTTTCACTTGCCCACAAAAGCGTCAAAAATTATCATGATTTCCAACGGAACAGGTGTGGCGCCTTTCTTGGGAATGTTGCACGGCAACAAAAAACATATCGTAGCTGAAATGTATTTCGGAATTCGTACAGAACAATCCTTTCAACTCTACCAATCACAGTTGAATCGGCTCCTGAAATCAAAAAATCTCACAAAACTGAATGTGGCTTTTTCGCAACAAAACGAAAAGGTGTATGTTCAGGATCTACTGGAAAGAGATGGCGAATCCATCGCAAAGGGCTTGGAACAAAAAGCTGTAATTATGATTTGCGGTTCTTTGGCGATGTATAAAGATGTGATGGAAACTTTGAACACGATTTGCATGAAATATAACGACAAGCCGTTAAGCGCGTATTCAAAACAAATTAAATCGGATTGTTATTAGTGGTTTCGGTTTCTGGAATTTCTTCTTCAAAAGTCTCCTCCAATTCCTTTTTCATTTCCAAAATCGCAGGAAAAATCATTGGCACCAAGGATTTCACGGGATTGTAAAGCACGGAATCTTCAATGGTTTCTTCATTGGTAAACAGAATGGCCCGATTCATACTGTCAAAAACAATCAATACAACGCTCAAGATCACGGTGATTTTCAAAGCCCCAAACAAGCCACCCAGTATTTTGTTTACAATGCCCAAAGCTGCAAAATCTGCAAGTTTGGTAAGTGCTTTCCCGGCAAGGGCTATCACAAATACGATGATGATAAACGTGATGGCAAATGCAGCAATATTGATGGTATTTTCGTTCCAATCTGTTTTGTTGCCCAAAAGCCCGGCGGCATAATTGCTAAAATGTATGGCACCATAAACACCCGCTACCAAGGCAACCAAAGAGGCAATTTCCACAAATAAGCCTTTCACCATACCACTTACAAGCCCAATAAGGATCGGTGCCACCAAAATGATGTCCAAAACATTCATGCCTTTCAGAATTTTATCAAATATAAGTTAACTTTGCGAGAATTAAATATTAAGAAAGAATTGAACAGTAACTTCAATATTCGGTTTCGACTATGTCAAGAGACGAACAATTAAAACAACGCTGGGAACTTGTGGTCCAGAAACTATCGGCGCAGTTTGCCGAAGGAGATATATTGGACCTGGATGCTATCATATACTTGATCGGTGTTCAGGAACTTGGACAATTCCACCGGACTTTCAAAAAAGACCACAAGCTCGATCTGATGCACATCGCCATCTGCCGCCTTTTGGAACCATACGGCTATTATGAATTTGATTTTTATGATGAAGACAAATGGCCCCATTATAAAATTAAAGAACAATTGCCTAATCTTAAGGCTGGTGAGCAGAGCGTTCTGATGAAAGAAGCCATTGTCAACTATTTTTTGGAATCAAAATATATCGAATGATTTATAAATTGCAAATTTTGTTTTATCAGTTAAAAATCATAGATTTGCAACTAACCTAAATCAATTTATCATGAAAAAAGCAGTTTTATTTTTGAGTTGTACACAATGCAAAAAAACATCATCTATATATTAATATTTCTGATTAGTTCAGTAAGTTTTGGTCAAAAAATCAAAACAATAACTGAATTCAGAAAAGATAAAGACAGCTTAATCAAAACTCGTAAAACCGAATTTGACAAGTCCGGCAATCTAACGAAAGAAGTTAAATTTGGTGGTTATGATGCTGTTTCAAAAACGTTAAGAAACAAAAACCGAATTATTAATTATCGGAACGGGAAAAAAAATATTGAATATAATTGTGAAGATTTTGTCGCGAAAGACACTTGTGTAATTCGCTCATTTTCTACTTACGAATACAATCCAAAAACTAAAGTGGAGAAACAGACAAAATTCGAACCTGACTCGCTAATTCGTTTTATTCGAGAGATAAAAACGGAAAAAAATATTAGGATTTCAAAAACAAATTCGTGGGATTTTAATCCTGTTAAAGTGCCTGATTTTGAAAAGGCAGTAATTTTAACTGACACATCGTATTTTGATAAAAAGAACCGATTAACAAAACGAGTGAATTATAACAGCCGAGAAAAAAAACCATATATCGAAAAGTATGTTTACTCAAAGAATAAATATACTTATCAAACCATTGGCACTGCACGAGATACTGTTCTCACTTACGATTATACCGAATTACAAAAGAAAGCTGATAAGAATAGTATAGATTACAAGTTCAATACTGATGATAATTACGAATACGAAATTGAATATTATTGAGGAAAGCACTGTGTACAACAATGTATAAAAAAAATAGGGCAAGTAAGTGCTAAACCCAATATTTCAGGCGTATTTGCGAGGTCGCCAAATCTTTTGATTTGGCTTTTAGAAGAATAAAATAAAACAAAATGCAAAAGATTTGGCTTGTGGATAATCCGAAAGGTAATTGCTTATTTACAGCCCTACTTCTTTTATACTAAACGTTTTTTAACTTTAATTTTTACTTCTTGTAGCAACGACGATGATAGTTCGTCCCAACAAGATCCAGTTATTGGAACATGGAAATACTACAAATATTACGCAAATAGTGTGGAAATACCTTTGTCGGAATGTGAAAAACAAAAAACCATTGTTTTTAGGTCTGATAATACTCTTGATTTTGAATTTTATGAAGAAAATGAATCGGGTACTTGTGTGTTAGTACTAGAACTTGAAGGTACTTGGTCAAACGAGGGAGGAAATGTGTATGCTATGGACTTTGGAGAAGGTCCATCAAATCAAGTCTTGACCTTTGAAAGCAACACTTTCTATATTGAAGATGTCATCGAAGATACCACGTATAGAGTAGTCTATAAAAGAAATTAAATCACTACAAACATAGCGCCTTCTCAAATGAAGGCGTTTTTTTATGGCCAAAAATTCCTAAATTTGCATTCATTTTTTTGAGGTATGATAGACAAGCTAAAAGAACTTATTGCCGAAGCCGAAGCATTCACGGCGCAATCAAAAGAGGAGGTTGAGGCATTCCGTATCAAATATTTGGGAAAAAAAGGCCTGCTTAACGATTATTTTGCTGAGTTCAAGAACGTGGCAAACGACCAAAAGAAAGAGTTTGGGCAGGTCATCAACAAGCTCAAAAAAACGGCCGAAGACAAGGTCAATGCTCTCAAAGGGGAATTTGAGAGCAGGGAAGAGCGAAAAGGCATCTATGGCGATCTGACCCGACCGGGCGAACCAATTGAAATAGGAGCAAGGCATCCCATAACTATCGTAAAAAACCAAATCATCGATATTTTTTCTCGTATAGGTTTCAATGTGAGCGAAGGACCCGAAATTGAAGACGACTGGCATAACTTCACTGCCTTGAACCTGCCCGAATACCATCCGGCTCGCGATATGCAGGATACGTTTTTTATCCAGACCAACCCCGATATTTTGCTGCGTACCCATACCAGTTCGGTGCAGGTACGGTATATGGAAACCAACAAACCGCCCATCCGTACCATTTCGCCGGGAAGGGTGTATCGCAACGAGGCCATCTCTGCCCGATCGCACTGCTTTTTCCACCAAGTGGAAGGCCTGTACATTGACAAGGACGTCAGTTTTGCCGATTTAAAACAGACGCTTCAATATTTTACCACCGAAATGTTTGGAAAAAGCAAGATTCGGTTGCGCCCATCCTACTTTCCTTTTACCGAACCAAGTGCAGAAGTAGATGTGTATTGGGGGCTTGAAACAGAAACAGATTACCGCATTACCAAAGGAACGGGCTGGCTGGAGATTATGGGCTGCGGCATGGTAGATCCCAACGTACTTGATAATTGCGGAATCGATTCAAATACATATACAGGGTTTGCTTTTGGCATGGGTATCGACAGGATTGCCATGCTGTTGCACCAAATTGGCGACATCCGCCTGTTGAGCGAGAACGATGTGCGGTTTTTGCAACAGTTCAAGAGTGCTTTGTGATGCCTTTTTGTAAACTTACTTTAAGCCGGCAAACCGTCGGCTTTTTTTATTTAACAATCATTTAACTTCGATTGGTTCGGTAAATAGCGAACCAAATATTAATTTTGTGCTTTTGTAGTTCGATTAAAATGAAATCTATGGAAAACAAGAAGCGCGAATTGGTTGAAAAATTGGGAATCCATTTCGAAAAGAAAAAGCAAATGGCGCCAGTGGCCTCAAGGATTTTATCCTACATCATTCTCAACGGAAGACAAGGCGCTACTTTTGAAGATTTGGTAAACGACCTTTGCGCCAGCAAGAGCACCATATCTACGCACCTGAACCACTTGCAGGATTTAAAAAGGCTCACCTATTTTACCAAAACAGGCGACCGAAAAAAATACTTCATACTGGATCGTGAGACCATGATTCGCGATGTTGGCAGTATGCTCGAAGAATGGAAAAGCGAAAAGGAGTTGCACAGTGAAATGATTGCTTACAAAAATGAAATGAACAAGACACTGGACGACGAAAACAAGTTTGACCTCCAATTCCACAAACAATTCGTTGAGTTTAGCAATGAAGCCATCAAGTCAATATCCAAACTAAAAGAATCCATCATAAAACAATAACACTAAAACACAAATACGTTGCACAAAATGAAAAAAACAATGAAAACCAATCTGTATGCCGCAGCGATCATCGCTCTATTTTTGGCAAGCTGCAAAGAAGCACCGCAGCAGGCAGCACAACAAAGTGCCTTGCCCTTTAAGGTGAGCGCAGTTACCCCCAAAAGCGTAACATCCTACACCGCATATCCGACAACCATACAAGGCGCCATAAACAGTGAAGTACGTGCCAAGGTTTCGGGCTATATCCAGAAAGTATTGGTGGACGAAGGTCAAAAAGTGCGAAAAGGACAGCCGCTTTTCAAGCTCGAAACCCAATCATTGAGCCAAGATGCCGAAGCGGCCAAGGCCAGGGTTAATGTGGCAAAGGTAGAAGTTGAAAAGCTCAAGCCCTTGGTGGAAAAGAATATTATTAGCGCCGTACAGCTGCAAACAGCCAAGGCAAATTTGGCACAGGCTGAAAGCAACTATAACAGTATCGTGGCAAATATAGGTTATGCTACCGTAAGCAGTCCCGTGGATGGCTATGTAGGTGCTATCCCGTACCGTGAAGGTTCCTTGGTAAGTGCCACCAGCCCAAGCCCACTTACTACTGTGGCGAGCATTGATAAAATGTATGCTTTTTTTTCAATGAACGAAACAGATTATTTAAACTTTTTGCAGAAAACCGAAGGCAAATCGCTCAAGGACAAAATAAACAACTTTCCAAAAGTACAATTGATATTGGCCAATGGCGAAACCTATGAACAGCAAGGAACCATAGAAACTGTGACGGGCCAAATCGATGCCAAAACGGGAACTGTAAGTTTTAGGGCAACCTTTGACAACCCGAACACGCTATTGGCAAACGGTAGTAGCGGAACATTGAAAATCCCAACAGTATATGAAAATGCCATCGTGGTACCACAATCCGCCACTTACGAACAGCAAGGTCAAATCTATGTTTACACAGTGGGCGAAAACAATACCGCGGTTGCTACCTTAATAACCATTAAAGATAAAACCGATTACCTTTATATTGTAGATTCTGGATTGAAACAGGGCGATTTGGCAGTTATGCAAGGTGTCGGGAAACTCCGTAACAACATGCCCATACAACCGCAAGAGGTTGCTTTTGACAGTATCGTAAAGCCCATAAAACCTTTGTTTCAATAACAACTAGAGAGATCCAGCCATGCTAAAAACATTTATAGAAAGACCGGTACTATCCACCGTAATTTCCATCATCATTGTGATTCTGGGGATTTTGGGCTATTCCGCATTGCCGGTAGAACAGTATCCGGACATTGCACCTCCAACCATTCAGGTAAATGCCACCTATCCCGGTGCCAGTGCAGAGACCATATTGGAAAGTGTCATCATTCCCATTGAAGAACAAATCAATGGTGTAGAGGGGATGACTTATATGACTTCCAGTGCCGACAACAACGGTTCCGCCAACATTACGGTATATTTTGACCAAAAAATGGATCCTGATATCGCCGCTGTCAACGTACAAAACCGTGTTTCGAGAGCCAATCCTTTACTGCCGCAAGAAGTGGTGCAAACGGGTGTTGTTACCCAAAAATCACAAACATCGGCGCTGATGTTTCTTTCGGTGTATTCCAAAAACCCGGATTATGATGCAAAATTTATTCAGAATTATTTAAAAATCAATGTGCTTCCCGCCATTCAGAGGGTCAATGGAGTAGGAAACGTCAACGTGTTCGGAAGTCAAGAATATGCAATGCGCGTTTGGTTGAAGCCGGAAAAAATGGCTGCTTATGGCTTGTTGCCATCAGAGGTCACGGCTGCTTTAAAGGAGCAAAGCTTGGAAGCATCTGCCGGATCTTTGGGTCAAAACGATGGACAGTCATTTACTTATGCCATCAAATATGGTGGACGTTTTAAAACCGAAGAGCAATATCAAAATATCATCATCAAAGCACTGGACAATGGCCAATATCTGCGCCTTAAAGACATTGCAGACGTTGAACTGGATGCACAAGGCTACAATTCTTACGGATTTACGGGGGGCTATCCCAGTATCAATATGGGTATTTTTCAAACGGCAGGTTCCAATGCACAGGAAATCATCAATAACATCAAAGTGGAGCTCGAACGCTTGTCAAAGGATTTTCCTGAAGGTGTCAGCTACGAGATCAATTACGATACCAATAATTTCTTGAAAGCTTCAATGAACAAGGTTCGGAACACTTTGATAGAGGCATTTTTTCTGGTGTTCTTGGTGGTTTTTGTTTTCCTTCAAGATTTTCGTTCTACGCTTATTCCGGCCATCGCAGTACCGGTTTCCATTGTGGGAACCTTCTTTTTCCTCAATCTTTTTGGCTATTCCATCAACTTATTGACGCTTTTTGCCTTGGTTTTGGCCATTGGTATTGTGGTCGATGATGCCATCGTGGTCGTGGAAGCGGTGCATGCCAAGATTGAACAGGGTTCCAACAGTGCAAAATCGGCTACTTTGGATGCCATGCACGAGATAGCGGGTGCCATTATTTCCATTACCTTGGTCATGGCAGCGGTGTTTGTGCCGGTAACTTTTATTCAAGGTCCTTCGGGCGTGTTTTATGAACAGTTTGGTGTTACTTTGATTGTAGCCATTTTGATTTCCGCACTCAACGCATTGACTTTGAGTCCGGCACTTTGCGCCTTGTTCCTGAAAGGTCACGATGAACTCGAACACGAGCATGAAAGCAAAAGCTTTCTTCAGCGCTTTTACGATCGATTTAATGCCGGGTTCCATGCCACTACCGAACGATACGGGAAGTCCTTGGCTTTTTTGTACAAGCATAAATGGATTTCTGTGGCCATTTTAGCCCTTTCGGGTGTCGGTATCTGGTGGGCTTCAAACACAACGCCAACAGGTTTTGTGCCAAGTGAGGACCGTGGTATTATCTTTATGAACGTGGAATTGCCCGCTGGCGCTTCCATCGACAGAACAAATACCGTAACCCAAGAAATTTATGAGAAAGCCAGCAAGATACCAGGGGTCAAAGGAGTTACCGTAATCAATGGCCGGAGCTTGATGAGCGGTGCGGGCGGCAACTATGGCCTAGGATTCATAAAACTCAATGATTGGGACGAGCGAAACAGCGAAGACCAAACGTCCAATGCCATTACCGGAAAACTTTTCGGCATAGCGGCTACCATTCCTGAAGCCAATATCATCTTCTTTTCGCCACCCAGCGTTCCCGGTTTTGGTATGTCCGGCGGATTTGAAGTAAACCTTTTGGATAGATCTGGAGGCAGTTTTGAAGACCTTGATGCCGCTACACAGCAATTCATTGGCAACTTGATGAAACATCCGGCCATACAGTACGGACAATCGTCGTTCAACACAAAATATCCACAGTACGAACTCGACATCAATGTGCCATTGGCAAAACGTTACGGCGTACCCATCAGCAGTATATTTTCCACATTGCAGGGTTATATAGGAAGCGTTTATGCTGCCGATTTTGCGAGGTTTGGTAAGCAGTACCGTGTGTATATACAAGCAAAGCCCGAAGACCGCGCAACGGCTGAAGACTTGAATAAATTGTACGTAAAAACAAGTAGTGGCGAAATGACCCCCATCACGCAGTTCGTAAACTTAAAAAGGGTGTATGGCCCGCAATCGGTAACACGTTTCAACCTGTACAATTCCACAAAAATCAGTGGTGCGTCCAATCCAGGGTTCAGTACCGGAGATGCCATTGCCGTTGTTAACCAAGAAATCAAAAACCTGCCCAGCAATTACGATGTGGCCTATTCTGGTCTGTCACGAGAAGAGGTAAATGCCGGAAATCAAACACTTATGATTTTTATGTTGGTCATCGTGTTTGTGTATTTCTTGTTAGCGGCACAATACGAAAGTTATTTATTGCCATTTGCCGTGATACTTTCGTTGCCAATGGGTGTGTTTGGAGCATTCATTTCTACCAAATTGCTTGGTTTGGAAAATAATATTTATTTCCAGATAGCCCTGATCATGCTCGTGGGACTATTGGCCAAGAATGCCATCTTGATTGTAGAATTTGCCGTACAGCGACGCAGAAGGGGCGAAAGTCTGGTCGACGCCGCCATCCATGGTGCCAAAGCCCGTTTGAGGCCTATCTTGATGACCTCGTTTGCCTTTATAGTAGGCTTGCTTCCGTTGGCATTGGCAACGGGTGTCGGTGCCGCGGGAAACAATTCCATAGGTACCGGTGCCGCTGGAGGCATGCTTATTGGAACCCTGCTTGGCGTGTTTGTTATCCCAATTTTGTTCGTCTTCTTCCAATGGTTGCAAGAGAAAATATCGAGCAAGCCCGCTGTTATTGAAACTAAAGACTTATAACCATGAATTCGATTATAAATAAAACCTTCTTCGTGGTCGTTATGGCCACAACCTTGCAAAGTTGTTTCGTGGCCAAAGAATACGTACGCCCCGAACTGGAAGAAACAGAACATCTCTACCGTACAGATAATTTGCCTTTTGACAGCCTGTCTATGGCCGATGTGTCATGGAAAGATATGTTTGCCGACACCTATTTGAAGCAATATATCGATGAGGGTCTTCAAAACAATTTGGACATCCGTGTGGCTTTGCAACAAATGGTCGCAGCCGAAGCCTATATGAAACAGGGCAAGGCAGGCTATTTGCCAAGCTTCAGTGTTAGAGCACAGATGACGCACCAAGAACTGTCCAAAAACAGTCAGTTTGGGTCGTTTTTCAACGGCAGTTTACAACAATATGATATTACCGGAAACTTGTCATGGGAAGCCGATATTTGGGGCAAAATACGCAGCGCCAATCGTGCGGGGGAAGCCAGTTACCTGCAGAGTGTCGCGGCACATCAAGCAGTAAAGACTCGGTTGGTTTCTACCATTGCTTCCACATATTATCAACTTTTGGCCTTAGATGCACAATTGGCAGTTACCGAGCAGACCATTGCCACAAGGGAGAGCAGTGTGGAAACCATCAAGTCCCTAAAAGAAGCTGGGCAAGTTAACCAGGTAGCTGTGGACCAAAACATAGCACAATACAATAATGCCAAAGCCTTGAAAGTAAATTTACAGGCTTCAATATTCAAAACCGAAAACGTTCTGAACTTACTTTTGGGCAGGAACTCGACTGCCGTAGTGCGTAGCACTTTGGATGCCCAACAGTTCAATGCCGATATTCGTTTGGGGGTTCCGGCGGCATTATTGCGCAACCGTCCAGATGTAATGGCTGCCGAATACGGTTTAATCAATGCGTTTGAAATGACCAATGTAGCACGTAGTAATTTTTATCCATCGCTGACGCTGACGGCCAGTGGTGGTTTTCAAAGCTTGGAATTGGATAAACTGTTGAGCGGTAATTCGCTGTTTGCCACTATTGTGGGCGGGATAGCGCAACCTATCTTTAACAAACGCGCCATAAAAACCCAACACGAAGTTGCTGTTGCCCAGCAAGAGCAAGCATTGTTGAACTTTAAGAAAACATTGTTGACGGCAGGAAACGAAGTGTCTAACGCTCTGTTTGATTACAGCGCCGAAACAGAAAAATTTGAATACACACAAAACGAAGTACAAGCCTTGAGACGGGCCGAAACCAATTCGGAAGAATTGCTAAAGTACGGTTATGCCAACTATCTGGATTTGCTGACTGCCAGGCAAAGTGCACTCAACGCCGAGCTGAACGTCATAAATACCAGGCTGAACCAATTGTTGAGCGTTGTCAATTTGTACGAAGCTCTCGGAGGAGGCTGGAAGTAAGGGCTGTTGTGGGTTTTTCAGATGAAAAATTCTGCAAGACCCACACTGTTCAATCCAATTTTTCCGTTAGTTTTTTAAAAGTCACTTTGGGGTCTTTGCCCTCATATAGAATGGCATAAACTGCATCAATAATCGGGATTCTGGTTTTTTTCTTGTTCTTTTGGTTGATCAGGTAGGCACTTTTAGTGGCATAATAGCCCTCGGCCACCATGCTCATTTCCATCTGTGCCGATTTGACCGTATAACCTTTACCAATCATGTTGCCAAACATCCTGTTGCGCGAGAATACAGAATAGCCTGTTACCAACAAATCACCTAGATATGCCGATCCGTTGATGTTCCTTTTGAGCTTGTGCATTTTTTTAATGAAGCGCTTCATTTCACGGATACCGTTGCTCATCAGTACGCTCTGAAAATTATCGCCGTAGCCCAATCCGTGGGCGATACCAGCAGCAATGGCATAAATGTTTTTGAGCATCACAGCATATTCTGTACCGATGACATCGTCACTTGTGGTCGTTTTTATGTAGTTGCTTGCCAGATTGCTTGCTATTTCTTTTGCTTTTGATGCGTCAGCGCACGAAATGGTAAGGTACGACAGGCGTTCCAATGCCACTTCTTCGGCATGGCATGGCCCGGCGATGACCGCAATGTTTTCAAAAGGTACTTTGTAGATGTCGTGAAAGTGCTCGCCGACCAGTTTACCAGATTCGGGCATGATGCCCTTAACGGCAGAAACAATAATCTTTTCTTTTACGTCAACCGTAATTTTTTCAAGTTCGGCATGGATAAATGCCGATGGGATTGCAAAAATAAGTACATCGGCATAGGAGGCCATTTCGTTGATGTCATTGCTCAATTTGAGCTGTTGTATCCTAAACTCTACCGAACTCAGATAACTTGGGTTGTGCTGTTCTTTCAATAGGTGTTCTTTGATATAGATACTGCGCATGTACCAGCCTACCTGACTTTGGTTTTCACAGAGCATTTTAACAATGGCCGTTGCCCAGCTCCCAGAGCCGAATACGGCATATTTTAGAGTTCCCGCCATGATTTTTTTAAAGTTGTATGCTCCAAAAATACGCAAAATTTGAATCTTCTTTCCTTTTGGGCCTGAACATGCGGTTATTTTTGGCACGTGTTTTGAAAATCATATTGCAAATAACCCAAAACGACGGAATTATGGAACGAATAAAATTACTTTTGGTATTGGTGCTTTCGGCAAGCATGCTCACCGCATGTTACACAGAAGACTTGGTTGACAATTACCAACCAGAACCTACGATTTCGCTCAACCAGCTCTTAAGATCTTATGAATTGTGGTATGTGGACATAAACCAAACATTGGGTTATGGCGAAACGCCTTTCTTGCAAATCGCCTTTACGGTGTCCTTTAGGAACGGTGTGCTTTTTGCCAATAACAATCTGGTGGGTTTTGGCAATCAGGGCAATGGTTTTGGGATACCGGTAGCCGACTATGAAGCTTATGGCAACATCTTGGATATTTATCATGACATAGACGGCTACAACACTTTTGATGTCTATCAATTGGATTACAACACCATCGAACTGTACAATCCGTACAATGATACGTCGTATTTTTTGCACGGCTACCAGAGGGCAACGTTCGATTATGACTATGTGTTTTATGACAACATCCACTATTTCCTTCAGGAATATGAAGCTTGGGAAAAGACCAACACGAGCCAAACGGGCACCATCAACGAATTTGACAACGAAAACTACCTCCAGTTTTTGGCCGGAGGCAACGATTCGACCTTTAGGAGTTCGCAGGATTTCAATATTGGCAACCCTAACAACATCTACTGGGACTATACCGGGGTTTACGGCGTGGGCGATGTGTCCGGTAATATGTACCTAAAAACTTTAACATTGGATTATGATTTTTATGGCAATGAATTTTTTGAATTGAGCGTTATAGATGACCAAAGGATTCGGCTGTACCACCCGTCCTCCGGGACTACCTATCAGTTTACGGGCAGGGGTTACATACAGTTTATGAGAGAGAGCAATACCAAGGGCGAAATCACAAAGACAACGACAGCGCCCAAAAAACGCAAGCAAAAAACCGTCAAGAAAGACAATCCGCGCATTAACGAAAGAAGCTGAATTTTGGTTGGTTATTTAGTTTCGGGACACGCCCGTTCAGTTTTGGACGGGCGTTGTCTTTTTTATTCAAGACGATTAAGGTCGCTTTTGAGCTCGGCGAGGGTGTTGGGTTTGTAAATATTTTTTTGTCCACCTTCGACGTCTTCAGTTCCGAAGGACAATAACAAATTACCTGCATAAAAAATTTTTAAATTTGAAATATCCCAGAAAAAAAATACCGACAAACGCCAAAAAATTATATTTTTACAAAAACATTAGAATAAGTATGGACTAAAAACAATGTCCCTTTTGGGATAAAAACATATAAAATACAGTGTTTCGCTTAAGATTTTCCTGTAATCGAAATCTACCACATTTCAAAACAACACAGGGAAGTAAAAGTGGAAACGCCCGCGGCAAGTGGGCGTTCCTTTTTGCTTTGTGTTGTGGGTTCGTGGTAGAACCTCGGTTACGAGCAACTGGAACGGCCCACGTTTTTTTTTGTGAGCTGTCCCGAAATTTAAAACAAATCACTAACTTTAACAACCGCAAACATGAGAAACAGACTGACAGACCAAGCAAAAATTATTGCCCTGCTTTTGCTGGCGGCGTTCCTTACCAACGGCTGCCAACGGGAAGACTTCCAAAAAGACTTGGAGCATGGGCATGCCATAGAGCAGAGCATCCCTTTCTCTTTTAAAAGAAAAACCTTTGAACAGCTCAAAAATGACCCGAAATTTTCAGGTGCCTACGATAAGGTTTCGCAAAAAGTAAAGGAACAAGATCTTGCGAACGCCAAGACCGTTATGGAAGATCAGTACGGTTTTGTCATCGACTCGACACTTATCAAAGAAGTGTCCTCTGACGGCTACGTGTCATATACTTTCCTCATCTACAGGGAAACACCGAGCGAGGGATTCTTCGAGAACCTTGTGGTCGATGTGGACAGTCTGGACAACATCAGGGCCTATATCGTAAAATACACCCCGAATTCGCCATCGGTTTACATCCCCGAAGATGATGCCTACTCTCTGGATGCCACGGCAGAGATTACCCCGATAGATTTCAATGACCAACAGGTCCAGTCCAAGGTCAGTTATACGGATGGCAACGGCTGTTTGGTAACCCTGATGTGTCCTTATGGCGGCACCCCGCACCCGGCCGGGCCTGCCTGCATTGCTGCCGAAAGGGGCAATCTGTATTGGTCAGCCCCGGCGTGCCCAAATGACGGATACGGAAACAACTACCCCGATTACAGTGGGGGCATCGGCAACGGCGGTGGTTCGGGAAACAACAATAATGGCAACAACAATAATAACAATGGCGGCAGCGGCAACAACCCTCCCCCGCACCCCGGAAACAATGGCAGCGGGAACAACAACGGCAACAACAACAACAACAACCTCCCCGTGATAACCGACCCGGTGGTCGATGGAGAACAAAACCCACAGTGCCTCGCCCTAACGCAGGTGGCACAGCTGGTATCGGCCCTTGGCCTGAACTCCGGCCAGGCCGCAATGATAAGGAGCAACTGCGCCTTTGGTTCACAATTATACAACTACTTGAACAATGGGGGCGACGAGGCATTTGCCATTGCAGCCATAAACGCGATGCCTGGCGGTGAGGTGGATTGGGATGATGAAATAATCTATGATGAATACTGGGACAATTTTCCTTGTCAAAAATTAATTGTCGCTGAGGCAACAGGTGTTTGTTCCCCTTTAACTCAAATAATTTTAGATATTTTTGAATCAAATGATGGGTCAAATCTAATTTTCAAAACGTCTGCCACAATAACTCCAAACGCTGAAACCACAGTATTCTCTTCTTATGATGCAACAAGACATACATGCAATACGACTATAACGTTTAGTGAATCGTATCTCCAAACAGCCACAGATATTTCAATAGCAAGAACTTCAATACATGAGAGTTTACATGCCATATTTGTTTATATGTATGAAGAAAACCTTTTAGATTCACCAAATGGAACACCTATTGAAGGGTTTGAGAATTTTGTAGTGGCTTATGTAAATTATTTAAGTGGATTGCCAGCGAATTTTGGAATCGCCCACCATGAGCTTATGGCTGATTTTGTAGAAGACATGGCAACATCACTTTCGGTTTACTCTTCTCAAAATGGCTATTCATTCCCCTTTAGCTTTTATAAAAAGTTATGTTGGGCGGGATTAACAACTACAAATGCTTTTCTTACGTTATACCCAAAATACTTGGATCCGAACGATGAGGTCAACAATCCAAGTAATTATAATCCAGAGTGGTTAGATATTAAATTGACCATTCAAGCCGAGATATATTCAAGTCCACTAACATTTACACATCCAAATGGGAACACATACCAATTTCTTCCAAAGGGCAGCCAACCCAATGCAAATGAACCTTGCGATTAAAACACTGGCAATCATTGTATTATATTGCTCTTGTTCGGCAAGTAAACATGAATGCTCAAATGATATTAATTATTTGATTAATAACGAATTATCAAGAAATGTATCATTGATTGGCCGTCAAAAAGCATATCTGGAATTCAACCAAAATGATTATATGCATGAATTCTTGCTGCACACAAAAAATAATTTACAAAACAGCAGTACGATTAAAAACAGCATGGGAAAAGAAATTTTTGAACATATTTTTAATTTAGAGGAGTTGGATTATTTAATAAGACAAACCTACCAGAGTAATGATTTTAATTATGATGAACTGAAACTCAATAGAAATATCGTTTATATTTCTAAAAATAATGCAGAACACAAAGATCCGATCGATATGCTATCAAGAGCATATATATTTTTATCAAAACCTATTTTTACCAAAAACAATGCTTTTAGCTTGGTTGCTTTTTCTAATGGAGTCAAAGGAGAGATGCAAGGTGGGGTCAGTATTTATAAAAATGATGCTGAAAATTGGAAATTTGTTGCTACAATTAATGATTGGGTCGAGTAGATTTTAATATCTTTCCAATTCCTGATTTGCGAAGTATCCTGACTTATCCGGCTGCCTGCCCTTCAACAAAAAGAAGGCACTGGGCATGTACATAGAGGCCAACGGCTGCAACGGTTTTGCACAGGCCGCGGCAGAGGCGATGTGCGAGGGAGGTGAGGTGGATTGGGCCTATGAAGTGATTTTGGACAGTAGTTTTGTAAACAACCCTTGTTTGTATGGCGTATATGAAGATATGGGAAAAGCACCAACCTTTAACAATTACCTGCAAAACTTTGAACCTCAATTTTCTGTGGCACATTTAAGACTTTCGACAAGCACTACTTTGCCAAGCACAACCAACGCCGAGACAAGTGCGCCTCAAAATTATGTGATTACCATTACTTTTAATGTAAACAATTTGGATAGGCCAAGATTGTCTGTTGCTCGAACTTTTATACACGAAATGATACATGCCGAAATGTTCAGAAAATTACTTTCTGTGGCACAACATCCAAGTATTCAATTAAGTCAAGAACAATTAATCCAATTAAGAAATGATTTTCCCGGATTATATGATTATTATAAAAGATGGAAATGGGAAGTGCCAGAAGGTCAAAGTCCCTCAAGCGCTCAACACCAAGCAATGGCACAACATTATAGGGATATTATCGAGCAAGCTTTAAGAGAGTTTGATGACTCTCACCCTGATGAACTATATGAAGCTCTCGCTTGGATTGGTCTTGAAGATACAGTTACCTGGAGTAATCTATCCCAAACAGAAAGAGACAATATTAATCAAACTATAACTGATTTTAACTCAAGTAACTCTGATAACTGTCAATGATTATGAAAAATTTAATATTTCTTTTTTTGTTGGTATCCCTAAATTCTTATTCTCAAGAAAAAGAAAAAATCATCTTTTTATTTGAGAATGATAGAGATACTGTAATAAACAGCCAAAGTGATAATATCTATATGATAGAGGGCAAGCACACTTTTAAATTTATCAATGGTAAACATGAGAAGGTTGAAGTAAATTTTAATTCAGTAAAGGAACATCTTGTCACCTACAAAGAGTTTCTTAAAAAGAATAAGAGCAAAAAATATCCTGAATTGTTTAGTAATTATGTTTTTTACATACTAATTAAAGAAAAAAACTCTTCCGCTTGTTTAATTCAAGTTGAAAAAGTTTGGTTGGTTGAAGATAAAATGGTGGATTAAATAGAACCTGCTATATGTAAATTGCACAGCATTGAGCTATTGCACAGCATTATAGAAATATTATTAAGCAAGCTTTAATGGAATTTGATGATACACAAAATAATGATGTTTATGAAGCATTATCATGGGTAGGGCTAAAAAATACAATTGCTTGGAATAATTTATCCCAAGCCGAAAGAAATAATATTAACCAATCACTGTCAGATTTTGAGAGCAACAATCCTAATTGTCAATAAAATGAAAGAATATTTAATCATAATGCTTTTCCTTTTTATCAATATTAATTTTACTCTTGCGCAGGACAATAACACTGTTATTTTTCAAATTGATAAACAAGATATAGAATATAAACAAGAGGAAATAATATTTAAGCTGTCTAAAGAAAATATTTTTAGACATATAAAGAATACCAAAAAAAAGAGGTATATATATTATAATGAAATTTCAGATAAAATTATTAATCTAAAAACATTTCAACAGAATTTGAAAATAAAAACAAGCAATAATGATTATAAGGTTTTATATAAAGGGAAAACTTATAAAATTCTAATTTATGTTAGAAATGATAATTGCGAAAATGAAGGAACTCTTTATGAGGTTGATGAATTGATTCCTATTTATGGAGAGGTTAACTAAAAAATTATTATAAAAGATGGAAATAGGAGCTGCCACAAGGACAAAGTCCATCAAGTGCTCAACATCAAATGATGGCACAACATTATAGAGGTATTATCGAGCAAGCTTTAAGAGATTATGACCCAAGCCTCACAGAGGCACAAAAGGAAGCCCTATCTTGGATAGGTCTCAACAGTGCGGACATTATGGCATGGCAGAACCTAACACAAACTGAAAGGCAAACAATAACCTCAACTATCCAAAACATACAAAACACCTTTGAAAATGGATGCGATTAATCACAAAGTTTTTTTATGGAAAAATATAAGTATCGGGATTTTATTGATTATCCTGTTTGGTTGTAAAAATGAAAACCAAACCATAGATGTGTATAAGGAATCTAACAAAATAACAAAACCTTTAATAGATTCTACAAATAGGTTCATAAGTGAAGTAAGAATTGATACCTCTTTAAAACCATTGGGAAAAGTTGTGGATTTGGAATTGTCAAACGGAAAAAGAAAAGAAACTGTTTTTGCAATTTGTTCTTGCCAAAAAGACAAAAAGAACAATACAATCAAAATCCAAATACGCTCCGGTATTCCTACAAAAAAAGAAATGGATTCAACGGGAATTACCGATAAATCTGGCGGCAGGCTTAACCACTTGATGGATTTGGGCTATTTGAAAAAAATTGATGGTCGGTTTCAATTTCTGACTTTCTTTTTAAAAGATAGTATATTAACTCAACTTGAAATGTATTCCAAATCTACAGAACCCGAATATAATGGAAGTGATTTCAAATCAATGGATATTGACAGGTATAAAATTGCCATCTCGACATTTGATTATTCGATAGCATCTGCCGTATATGGTAATTTTGAGTTGAGATTGCCAAAAGATTTCGGATATTTTGATAATGACACTATTTTAAAAGGACATTTTGAATGTAATAATTGGAAAATAGCGACAAAAGATGAAATCCAGAAATGGGAAATCAACAAAATTTATCCTCAACAAATAGAATAAAAAAACAATCTACCTCCCCGCCGGGAGATGGGGGAGGCGAAACCGTGGGCACCAACCCGCCACCATCGGTAAACCATGTGCAGCTGGCGGAGATGTGCATGGACTTTCTGGGAGTCGGTTCCGGCTGCCTGCCCTTCAACAAAAGGAAGGCGCTCGGCATGTACATAGAGGCCAACGGCTGCAACGGTTTTGCACAGGCCGCCGCAGAGGCGATGTGCGATGGCGGTGAGGTGGATTGGGATGATGAGGTTGTTTTGGATTCTCACGATTTATTCAATTCAACTGTTTTCAGCATTCAAGATTACAGACAGCAATTGGAAAACTTAATTTTGAACGACTATGATTGGAACAATGAAGGCGCTGTTTTTGTAAATAATGCAGTTTCAACATTTGGCACCAATTGGAAACAAGAGGTTGCAAAAGCTGTTTCTTGGATCGGTTTAGAAAACACGGACGAATATTCAACATATTTGAATAGCTATTCCACACAACCAATGAAGTTTTTGTATATTAACGATATACGAAATATCATATCTGTAACAAATAATAATTGCCCATGAAAAAGATAGTATTTTTTCTAATTTGTTTGTATATTCCTTTTAGTTATTCTCAAAATAAAGATTTATACATTCTGATTGACAATGAATCTATTGTTGATATAATAAACACACAAAATGATTCAATTAATTTAAAGTTGTTTAGGTTAAAACTAAATCAAAACAATTTGGAGTACGAATTTTATATTGACGATAATGGGATATTGGGGAAAAGAATTTCTGTTAAAAGCGCAAAAACAGAAATCATTGAGTTAATTTACAAAAATATCGATGGGAACAACCATTCAAAATTGATTGATAAAAGTAAAATACAAAATTCAATAACCTTTCATGAAATGTTGAATGTTAAGGATATTAAAAGCTTATTTGGGATAATAAATTCTTTTGAAAACATCTATATTGTTAATATAGAAAATAATTGCAATGGATTGTTCATTTGTGAAAGAGTTTTTTTAAATCCCAAAAAATCTAATCTTTAAAAAAACTTACTCGAACTCTACATTCCCCTTTAGCTTTTATAAAAGTTATGTTGGGCAGGATTAACAACTACAAATGCTTTTCTTACGTTATACCCAAAATACTTGGATCCGAACGATGAGGTCAACAATCCAAGCAATTATAATCCAGAGTGGTTAGATATTAAATTGACCATTCAAGCCGAGAGGCCAGTAAAATTTGGTTCCAATGATGAATTTATAGCAGTATTTATAGCAACTGCGTACAGTTTATGAGAGAGTAATACCAATTTTTGGACGGGCGTTGTCTTTTTTATTCAAGACGATTAAGGTCACTTTTGAGCTCGGCGAGGGTGTTGGGTTTGTAAATGATTTTTTTGTCCTTGTCCAATATGAGATAGGTAGGCGTTGACTCGATGCCATAAGCCATCGCCACGGGATTGTTCCAATGCTCAAGGCCCAAAACGTGAATAAATCCTTGCAGTGTGGTAATGGTCTGTTTCCAGTGTTCTTTGTTATTTTCGAGACCAAAGGCCACAACCTTTAGGTCACGTGGCTTTTCGTCGAGAAAGGATTTTAATTTTGGCAACTCGTCCAGGCAATGGCCGCAAGTACTGCTCCAAAATACCAAAAGATAATGGCTGGAACCGCTCAATTGGTGCAGTGAAGTATTTACCGGTTTACCCTCATTTTCATATACTATAGGAAAATCCATAGCGGTGGCGCCAACGGCGCTGTTTTTGTAAACCATAAGGTTTTGGTACAGTTCTTTGTTGTTGGTATCTCTCGCAAGTTTGAACAGATAGGTGTCGCTGATGTAGTTGGCAACTTCAAGATTTCCGATTTCCACCATTTTTTTCCAGAGATGTTCCAGCAATACTGTTGAAACGAATGGTTTGTCATTGCCAATCGCTTTGGCGACAGTATCGATATTGGATTTATAATGGTGGTTGTTGTTGGTCGAAGTTATCCCAAAAACGTACGCAATAACTCTATCTATCAAAAAATCAGAGTTTTGCAGCAATGCATTTCCGAAATCTACATTTTTTAAAAAGTTCGATTTTAGATTGTTGGAGTATGTTTCGGCGGTTTCGTATTCGCTTGGGATGTATGGTCGGTTCGCTTGTATGAATGTCGAGACCATTTTGTCTTTTGAGGCTTCTTCAAAAGCTATTTGCGTATCTTTCAGGGTTTTGAAAATATCGGTAAATGCTTTTTTGTCCGCACTTTCCTGTGCATAGTAGTTACTAATGGTCATGTTTACGAGTTCCATACTATTGGTATAGGATGCCCACAGTTTGTTTTCGGAAGATTCTTTAAATTCCAAGCCATTCTCAAGACTGAATGTCAATCGGATGTCTTCTTTGCCGTCATAGATAAAGTCAAAGCTGTTTTCGTCCTGTGGAATCCCATAAACTATCTGGTACATCCCTGCTTCTACAGATGCGTCAAGGGCTATCTCGAAATGTCCGTCATTGCCTATCTTGGCCCTGTCCACATAGTGGAGGGCGGTTGGGGTAGATTGGTACAGAATGGCGTAAGTGTAGTGTTCTGCAGGGGAAAATGTCCCTTGTATTTGGTGCTGTGCCATCAAAATGCAGGGCAGAAACGCCCAGAGCAAGACGGTTATTTTTAGCTTTTTCATTTTCATTCAATGTCAAAAAAAAATGGTTATGCCACTATGGGTGTCAAAACTTGCAGCGCCTGTTTGACGTTTTTGATATTCTCAAAGGTAATCAATAATCTCAAACCATTACGGGTCTGTTTCTCTTTCACTTTTGCCGTTTGTGGGTAGGTCTGTACATATTGCAGCACTTTTGAGAAATTTGGGCTTTGGTAAAAAGCACTTTGTTGGTCATTGATAAAATATCCAACGAGCTTACTGTCTTTCATTACCACTCTTTCAAGGCCAATTTTTGTGGCTATCCACTTGACGCGTAGGCTGTCGAGCAAATCCAATGCCTGTTTTGGCAATTTCCCAAAACGGTCCACGAGTTCCCTTTCAAATTTTTGTAACTCCTCTTCGGTTTTGAGATCGTTGAGTTTTGTATAAAGGTTCAGTCTTTCGGTGATACTGTTGATATAATCATCGGGAAACAACAGCTCAAAATCGCTGTCGATGTTCACATCTTTGACATATTCTTTTTTGGAAAGGTTCTCTTGATACAAGTCTTTGAATTCGTTTTCTTTTAGCTCTTCAATGGCTTCGTTCAAAATTTTCTGGTAGGTATCAAAGCCGATATCATTGATAAACCCACTTTGTTCGCCACCCAAAAGGTCGCCCGCTCCCCGTATTTCGAGGTCTTTCATGGCAATGTTAAAGCCGCTGCCCAATTCGGTAAACTGCTCCAATGCCGAGATGCGTTTTCTTGCATCTGTGGTCATTTCCGAATAGTCGGGTGTGATGAAATAGCAAAAAGCCTTTTTGTTGCTGCGTCCCACTCGCCCACGCATCTGGTGCAAGTCGCTCAACCCAAAATTATTGGCATTATTGATGAATATGGTATTGGCATTTGGCACGTCCAGCCCGCTTTCGATAATCGTAGTGCTGACAAGAACGTCAAATGCACCGTTCATAAATGCAAGCATCAATTCTTCGAGTTTCTTGCCGTCCAATTGGCCGTGGCCAACCCCAATTTTGGCATCAGGTACCAGCCTTTGGATCAATCCCGCTACTTCCCTAATGTTCTCGATGCGGTTATGGACAAAAAAGACCTGACCGCCTCGTTGTATTTCGTAGCTTATCGCGTCACGAATGGTTGCTTCATTAAAACGTACTACGTGGCTTTCTATGGGGTAGCGATTGGGTGGCGGTGTTGTAATGACCGACAAATCGCGGGCAGCCATAAGGCTGAATTGCAATGTTCTTGGTATGGGTGTTGCCGTGAGTGTCAGTACATCTACGTTTTCTTTGATGGTTTTGAGCTTGTCTTTTACTCCAACCCCAAATTTTTGCTCCTCGTCCACTATTAAAAGTCCCAAATCTTTGAACTTCACATTTTTGTTGACCAATTGGTGCGTGCCGATAATGATGTCTATTCGGCCTTTTTCGAGATTTTCGAGGATGTCCCGTTTTTCTTTGGCACTACGGAAACGATTCAAATAATCTATCGATACAGGAAAGTCTTTGAGGCGTTCGGTAAATGTCCTGAAATGTTGGTAGGCAAGAATGGTTGTCGGCACCAGTATGGCCACCTGTTTGCCATTATCTACTGCCTTGAACGCTGCCCTGACAGCAACTTCGGTTTTCCCAAAACCGACATCGCCGCACACCAATCGGTCCATTGGGCGTTCGCTTTCCATATCGGCCTTGATGTCTGCCGTTGCGGTAATCTGGTCTGGTGTGTCTTCATAAAGAAAAGAAGCCTCAAGCTCGTGCTGCATATAACTGTCAGGACGGTATTGGTGGCCTTTTTCGAGCTTTCTTTTGGCGTAAACCTGTATCAAATTGAAGGCAATTTCCTTGACACGCGATTTGGTTTTTTGTTTTAATGCTTTCCAGGCATTGCTGCCGAGCTTATAGATTTTGGGTGGTTTGCCGTCCTTGCCGTTGAACTTCGTGATTTTGTGCAGCGAGTGTATGCTCAAGTACAATATGTCGCGCTCGCCATAGATGAGCTTTATGGCTTCCTGATTTTTACCATCAACATCTATTTTTTGCAAGCCGCCAAACTTTCCGATACCGTGGTCTATATGGGTTACGTAATCGCCTATTTCGAGGTTGGTCAATTCTTTTAAGGTAATCGCCTGTTTTTTGGCATAGCCGTTTTTGAGGTGAAATTTGTGGTAACGCTCAAAAATCTGGTGGTCAGTATAGCAGGCAATTTTAAGATGGTGATCCACAAAACCTTCATAAATAGGTAGCACAATGGCTTTGTAATGTACTTCTTGTTCCATGTCTTCAAAAATGTCATGGAACCGTTTGGCCTGTTGCTCGCTGGCACAGGCAATGTAGTTAGAAATGCCATTGCTGTGATTGGCGTTGAGGTCTTGTATCAGCAGTTCAAATTGTTTGTTGAAAGAAGGCTGCGGCGATGTTTTGAATTCAAAGCTGTTTTTGGCAAATACAGCGGAATTGCCAAATTCTACGAGTGAAAAATCCAAAAGCTGTTGTTTTAGCAGCGCAACATTGCAAAACAGTTCGTCGGGCGATGCGTGCTTGAGGTCTTTTGACAAACGCTCAAATGCTTCTTGGGCCTTTCCAAAAAAATCATCTATACGTGAAAAGAGCAAATCGGCATTTTTGATGAATACCGTGGTTTTTGGGCTAATGTATTTCAGGAAACTTTCCCTGTTTTCTTCGAGGAATTTGTTCTCGACATTGGGGATGATACTGATTTTTTTGATTTGTTCTTTGGACAATTGCGTTTCTACGTCAAAAGTGCGGATGCTATCGACTTCATCGCCAAAAAACTCGATGCGGTAAGGTTCGTCGTGCGAAAAGGAAAATACGTCCACGATGCCGCCACGAACAGAAAACTCGCCGGGTTCGGTTACAAAATCTACACGCTTAAACCGGTATTCAAACAACACTTCGTTCACAAAATCAATGGAGAGGTTGTCATTGAGTGTGATTTTTAACGTGTTGCGTTCCAGTTCTCTACGGGTTACTACTTTTTCAAACAAAGCATCGGGATAGGTAACTATCAGCGCAGGTTTTTTTCTGGAGTTTATGCGGTTGAGCACTTCGGCACGAAGCAGCACATTGGCATTGTCGGTTTCTTCTATCTGGTACGGTCTGCGGTAGCTACCTGGATAGAAAAATACGTTCTTGCTGTTGATGAGCAGTTCTAGGTCGTTCAGGTAAAAAGCAGCTTCTTCTTTATCGTTAAGTATCAGCAGATAAGGTGTTTCCGACTGTTTAAAAAGTTCGCTGACCACAAACGAAAACGAGGAACCTACAAGGCCTTTTAAAAACGTTTTTGCGCCATTTTGGGCAATGGTCATGTGAAGATTTTGGCTTTCCAAAACCTCTGCGTAGCGTTGTGGGATCTGTGACTGGCTCAAATAAGCTTGGTTTGTGCAAATATAAAGTTTATACATAAAAATCAACAATAGTAGGGCTTGGAATTGCCCAATAAGAAGCACAAAAAAAGAAGATTTTGGTTCTAAAAAGACCGAACTTTGACTATATTTGCACGACATTTAAACACCATACTCTATGTCAATTTTAGATTTGTTCGATAGCGGTTTCAAAAAACGCAACGAAGACCATTTTGCGGCCATCGTTAGGGTGGCCATGGACGATGGCATTATTTCCGATGAAGAAAAAGCCTTTTTGGACCGATTGGCCCGTAACCTCGACATCAGCGAAGCAAAGTACAAGCAAATTTTGAAAGATTACCAATCGCATCCCATCAATCCGCCAACATCTTACGACCGTAGGTTAGAGCGCCTTTACGATTTGGCACGAATGGTTTATGCAGACAAAATAAAAGGCGAAAATGAAATTGTACTGCTCAAAAAAATTGGTGTCGGCCTTGGTTTTTCCCCCAATAACGTTGGATACATCGTGGACAAGGCCATGAACTTGATTGCTGAAGGTGTCGATTTGGATACCTTTACAGAAGAGATTAGGCAGATGAACAGATAGTTTTTCTTTAATAAAGAGCCGAAATAGACTTTCTCGGCAACTAACAAATAAAAAAAGCCGCCAATACGCGGCTTTTTTTAATATAGAGTCACGTGAAATTTATTTTCCGCCATCCAGTTCTTCTTGCCATTTTAGCAATTCTTTCCATTTGCCTTCATATGCCAATCGGGCTTGTTCCGGCCATGTGCCCGGATTGTGTATCCTGTAGTTGTCACCTCCGGAATCCAATACTTTCTGGCATTTTTCTACACTGCATTCTGAAAGTGCCTTCCAGGTTCTAACATCGTGATTGTGGAACAGTTCTTGTATTTTTGGCCCGATACCCTCAACAATGGTCAGGTCATTCTCCTTGATTTTTTTGCCAAAAACAGCCGCCGCCGCACTTGCGTCAAAAGGTATGGCGACAGGTGCAAATGCCATTGCGGAACCTTTGTTTGCCCTGCAATCGGCAAGGTCAGCCTCTAATTTTGAAACCTTGTTTTTCCAAACCGCAAGGTCGGCTTGGTTGTTGCCTCCGGCAAGTTTGCCAAGCAAATATCCTAAAAAGGCGCAAATGGCACCTACTAATAGTGGAATTAAGATACACCAATTCATAATATTATCGTTTTAAGTATTAATTAATTGTTACTACTGTTCTTCTGTTTTTGGATCTGCCATCTTCTGTGGCATTGTCGGCAATAGGTTCAGATTGACCTTTTGAGGAGGCGTTTATTTTGTCGCCGGAGATACCGTTTCTAATGAAATAGTTTTTGGCAAAATCAGCACGATCTTGTCCCAATGCCATATTGTTTGCGGCATCGCCCGTGTTGTCTGTGTGTCCTACGATAAGGCAGTGTGCGCCATCCACTTTGTCCAAATACCTTGAGATATCGGCAACTTTTTGGCGCTGCTCGGCCGTTAAGTTGATGGAAGCCTCACCGGTATCAAAATAGAGTACCAACGGATTTGCCCTTATGGCATCGCCTAATGCCTTAAGGTCATCATTGTTGCTGTTCTCTTGTGCGGTCAGGATGTCATAGGACACGGGTCCAAAGTAAACAGAATTTGGATCAGAAACCAGCGAATCATCCAGTTTGCCATAGGTGTCAATGACAGATGATGGAATGCCTTTGGAAACCAAATAGTTCTTCACGGTATTGGCTCTACCCAAACCTAAATTTGGAAAAGCAGAACTGTTGACCTCGCCACTGGTGTAATGCCCTGTAATCGACAGTGATTTCAACGGGTTGTCTGCAAGGTACGCTTTCAATTGGTCAATTGCGCCATCCACGTTTGCAGCAAGCGGTTCAAGATAGTTGAACCCCGATTCATTGAAATTGAAGTTGTCATGGATGTTCAATGACAAATCACCGATCATATCCTTGACCACAAAAGGATTCACGGTTGCGGGTTTGACATCAGGGACATTTGCTTCTATGGCGGTAGTATTGCCTTGGCAACAGTAGCAGCTGTCACACAGATAACAATAAAGCAGGGTGCCAAGAACAATGGTCAGCAAAATACCCAATAGATAAGATGTTTTTTTGCTCATTTGTTCTAAATGATTAAGTTAAACTTTGCATTAAGATATGAAATTTACGATTCATTCCAATGATAAAACACCTATAATATTATAAAGTCACATAAAGGTCATGCATTCCTCATAAATTCCTCACATTTCTCGACCATATTTTTGCTCCCACAGATAAAAGGCACCCGTTGGTGGAGCGACGTGGGTTTTATGTCCATAATGCGTTGAAAACCATTGCTAGCCTTGCCGTTGGCTTGTTCGGCCAGAAATGCCATGGGGTTGCACTCATAGAGAAGTCGCAATTTACCTTCGGAGTTTAAAGAACTTTTTGGGTAAATATAAATACCGCCCTTGATCATATTCCGATGGAAATCAGACACCAAAGAACCAATGTAGCGCGATGTGTAAGGCCTGTCGCCTTCTTCCATCTGGCAGTATTTGATATAGTTTTTGATACCCTGCGGAAAGTGGATGTAGTTGCCCTCATTGACCGAATATATTTTGCCGTCCAGAGGAAATTGCATGTTGGGATGTGACAGGTAGAAAGTGCCGATAGCGGGGTTGAGCGTAAAACCGTTAACTCCTGCGCCGGTGGTATAGACCAACATTGTGGAAGTGCCATATACCACATATCCTGCAGCTACCTGTTGGTTGCCCGGTTGGAGAAAATCTTCAATGGTTACGGGTGTGCCAATGGGCGTTACCCGGCGATATACCGAGAATATGGTGCCTACCGATACGTTTACATCTATGTTGGACGAACCGTCGAGCGGGTCAATCAGCACAACATATTTGTTCTGGTACTTCTCGTCTTGGCTGTTGATGGCAATGAAATCATCTTCTTCCTCACTCGCAATCCCGCAGACGATGTTGCGATTGGTCATGGTCTGTATGAATTTTTCGTTGGCATACACATCCAATTTTTGCTGGTCCTCACCCTGGACGTTGACATCGCCGGCAGCCCCGAGAATGTCCACCAATCCAGCTTTGTTCACTTCATAATTGACCACTTTTGCGGCCAGCCTAATGGCATTGATGAGGCTCGAAAGTTCTCCGGTGGTATATTTGAAAGCACTTTGGTTTTCAATGATAAATTCGCCAAGGGTTCGGTTTTTTCTGGACATAGAGTTGAAGTTTTTTCGTAGTGCAAATATCGAATTTTTTCCGGTACTATAACGTTTTCGTTGTGATTTAATCATGATTTTTACTTTTGTTTAAACTATCTTTACTCAAATTTTATAGACATGGAATTCCATATCAGAAATGCTAACAAAGATGACATGCCACAAGTGTTGGGGCTTATCAAGCAACTTGCTGTTTTTGAAAAAGAACCCGATGCCGTTGAAGTGACAGTGGAAGATTTGGAAAAGAACGGTTTTGGCACAAGGCCAAACTTCCATTGTTTTGTGGCAGAAGTTGGAGGCAAAATTGAGGGCATCGCATTGGTGTATAACCGTTTCTCTACTTGGAAAGGCAACGTGTTGCATTTGGAAGATTTAATTGTAAACCAAAAGCTTCGGGGTCATGGCATGGGTGCCGCACTGTTGGATGAGGTCGTAAAGTTTGGCCATCAAATGGGAGTGAGGCGCATCAGTTGGGAAGTTCTCAACTGGAACAAGCCTGCCATCGATTTTTATGTAAAAAAAGGAGCAGAGGTCAAAAACCAATGGAACGTCGTTCACCTTGACGCGCTAGGAATAAAAAATTATTTATCCAAATTGTAAAATGCAAGTATTCAAGTTTGGCGGTGCGTCGGTAAAAGATGCCGACGGCGTAAAGAATATGGCGCAAGTGCTACGGGTTGTTGGATGCCGTAACACGCTCATCGTGGTATCTGCCATGGGCAAGATCACCAATGCCATAGAGACCGTTATCCACAATTATTTTAATAACAAGCCCGAATTGCAAAGTGCCTTGCAGGACGTGATAAAATACCACAACGGTATACTTTTGGAACTGTTCGAAAACGACAGACATCCGGTTTTCAAGAAAGTGGCTTCCCTTTTTGACGAATTGAAAGATTTTTTTGATCGTAACAAATCGCCCGATTACAACTTTGTTTACGACCAAACCATCGGTTTTGGCGAGTTGGTTTCTACTGCCATTGTAAGTGCCTATCTCAACGAGACTGGCATTGCCAACCAATGGGTCGATGCCCGCGAACACATAAAAACCGACAGCTATTACCGAAGGGCCAATGTCAACTGGGAGTTGACCCAACAGCAGGTAGCTTCGCAGATTGACAAAGACAAGCTGAACATCACACAAGGTTTCATCGGAAGTGATGCCAACAATTTTATGACCACATTGGGCCGAGAAGGCAGTGATTACACCGCTGCTATTTTTGCTTATTGCCTCAATGCCCAAAGTGTTACCATATGGAAAGACGTTCCCGGGGTGCTCAATGCCGACCCTCGCTATTTTGAAAACGCCCAGTTGCTCCATCAAATTTCTTACAGCGAGGCCATAGAGTTGGCTTTTTACGGCGCATCGGTCATCCACCCAAAAACCCTACAACCATTACAGGCCAAGGAAATTCCACTTTACGTAAAATCGTTTTTGGACCCAAAATCCCCCGGAACCATCGTGGGCAGAGGCAAAAACATCGAGCCAAACGTTCCGTGTTTTATCGTCAAGAAAAACCAAGTACTGTTACAACTTTCATCATTGGATTTTTCCTATATCGTTGAAGAGAACATCAGCGAGATCTTTGGATTGTTGCACCTTTATAAGATGAAAGTGGATGTCATCCAGAACTCCGCCATCAGTTTTTCGGTGTGTTTTGATGACCTTTACCACAACCTCGAAAGCCTGTTACAGCACCTCAAGGCAAAATTCAAGGTTGTTTGCCATAATAACGTTTCGCTCTACACCATTAGGCACTACAACGATGCAGCTATCCAAAGCCTCGAAAAAGGTAAGACAGTGTACCTCAAACAATTGACTCCCGAAACGGTGCAGGTGGTTACTAACTGACAATTTAGTATTTTTGCAGGTATGAGCAAACCACCGGACATAGGATTAGTGAGCGCCAAAGAAGTGGCAAAGGCCATTAATGTGGACAAATACGGCGTGTTTGGTACTTTCTGTGGGTGGTTACTCATGAAAGTCCTGAAAATTTCTACTCTCAACAAGATCTATAACCGGAACAAACATCTTTCCGATATCGAATTTTTGGATGCCATCTTGGGGGAGTTCCAGATCAGGTTCGAAATTCCGGAAGAAGATTTAAAGCGGTTGCCCAAAGACGGGGCTTATATCACGGTGTCCAACCATCCGTTGGGCGGTATTGACGGTATTTTATTGCTAAAGTTGATGTTGGAACAGCGTGCCGATTTCAAGATTATTGCTAATTTTCTGTTGCACAGGATCGTTCCGCTCAAACCCTACATCATGCCCGTGAACCCTTTTGAAGAACACAAAGACGCAAAATCGAGTGTGTCTGGATTTAAGGCAGCCATAATGCATTTGAAAGAAGGCCACCCGCTGGGCATTTTTCCGGCAGGGGAAGTATCGACCTATAGAGATGGAAAATTGGTCATTGACCGCCCTTGGGAGGAAGCTGCCATGAAATTGGTTCAAAAAGCCGAAGTGCCGGTGGTGCCTATCTATTTCCACGCAAAGAACAGTAAGCTTTTTTACAAGCTTTCTAAAATCAATGATACTTTTAGGACGGCCAAATTACCGTCCGAGCTCCTGACCCAAAAGCGGCGGGTCATCAAGGTGCGAATCGGCAGGCCCATTTCTGTCAATGACCAAAAAGAACACAAAACCATTCAGGAATTTTCTGAATTTTTAAGAAAGAAAACCTACATGTTGGCCAATTCTTTTGACCCAAAGGGGAATGTGCTCACCACCATTTCTTCGACATTAAAAGTGCCGAAACCCGTGAAGAACATTGTTACTCCGGTAAGTGTGGAGCTGATGATGAAGGAAGTAGAGACATTGCGTAAAAACGATTGCCGGTTGCTCGAAAGCAAGAATTACGAAGTGTTCCTTACCGACTCCGGTTCCATTCCCAACATCATGCGCGAGATAGGCAGATTGCGCGAAAAAACCTTTAGGGAAGTGGGCGAAGGCACCAACGAAGCCATCGATCTCGATACCTTTGACACGTATTACCACCACATGTTTTTGTGGGACAAAGACACCAATATGCTCGCCGGAGCTTACAGAATGGGATTGGGTTCAAAGATTTTCCCAAAATACGGTATTGACGGGTTTTACCTCCAGGATCTTTTCCGTTTTGAGCCCGAACTTTATAAGATGATGAGTGAATCGATAGAAATGGGACGCGCTTTCATCATCAGTGAGTACCAACAAAAGCCGATGCCCTTGTTTTTGCTCTGGAAAGGCATCGTGCACACTACGTTGCGCTATCCGGAGCACAAATATTTGATAGGCGGTGTGACCATCAGCGATAAATTTACCAATTTTTCAAAAGCGCTGATGATAGAGTTTATGAAATCGAACTATTATGATCCCTACATTGCCCAATACGTGCATCCGAAGAAAGAATTTAAGGTAAAACTCAAGGACGCAGACAAGGACTTTGTCTTTGACGAAACGGAAGCCGACCTGATGAAGTTCGACAAGATTATCGATGAACTGGAACCCGGAACGTTGCGCCTTCCTGTTTTGATTAAAAAATACATCAAGCAGAACGCAAAAGTGGTAGCTTTCAATGTGGATCCGTTGTTCAACAATGCGGTCGATGGACTGATGTACATCCGTATTGCCGATCTGCCCGAAAGTACCGTAAAGCCTGTACTTGAAGAATTTCAGGCCGAAATGGAGCGCAAATTTTCTGGAAATGGCGGTGGTTAACTCCACTTGAGGCCTAATCCCCAAAATGTATTTTCAGAATAGTCTATTGAAGTAGCAAGCATAAAAAATGCTGTCCAACAAGCCCTTTATTCGCCTTATTGATCCACATTGGTACGGCACCTTTTTGGACAGCTTCTTGTTTTTTGCAAAAATCCTAAAACCAGGGTTTTTTGCCCGCTTGGTAAGTGGCATAGAACTCCGCATCAGATTTGGTAAGGTATATGATGCCTTCTACCAAGCCTATCAAGCTTGTGATCCACACCACAAAAATACCGATGCCCACACACGAAAGCACGATACCCAACAGGGTTATACCCAGAAGAATGCCGCCTTCTTTGTTATAGCCCAATATGAACTTGTGCACACCAAATGCTCCAAAGATTATTGCAAGCACACCCGCTAGTATTTTTTTGTTGTCCCCACTGCCGGAGCTAAAGGTATTTTTTACACCTTCAGAAAATTCACGTGCGGTTTCTTTTGCTTCGTTGGAAAATTCACGTGCGTTTTCTTTGGCATCTTCAACAAATTCTTTTGTGTTTTCTTTGGCGTCGTCCAACATATCGTTAAGATCGTCGCCTAAATTTTTGTCTTCGGACATTTTTTACGGTTTAAGGGTTAGACGTTTTAAAGGTAACAAAAAAAAACAATTGGTTTGCAAAAAAGTGGTTCAATAGATAGGTAAAGGCCCTTTTCATTTGACCGATTACCTTTTCAAAGCAAAATGGCCATGATAGGTTTTACCGTTCTGGCGTTCAAAAACAAATCAGTAGTCATCGGCAGGCATCCGTTTTCCGTTGAAGGTTCCGTCCCATCCCAGGCTTGTTGGGCCGGACTGTTTTAACAGCTTTCCGAATCTGTCAAAAATATAAATTTTACCCGTAGTGCATTATCAAACGAGATTTATTTTTAGGTTGTTAATATTTCTATTGAACACAAATTTGTTTATATATTGAATCGTTGTAAGTGTTGTTGTTTTGGCTAAAATTCTTGTTTTAAACCCTTGAAAAGTTTTGGCATAATTCCTTCTAATCATAAATTGGTCGCATAATTGAGAAAACAAAGTTTCAATTCTTTTTCTGTGTTTTTTGAATTGATAAAATTGTGGTTTATAATCTTTTTGATTTACTCTTTTAGGAGTTTCTAAACGAATATTCACTTCATTAAACAAATCAAGCTGAATGGTTTGTGAGAGATATCCTTTGTCCCCAAGCAGCACACAATCCGACAGTTGTGATTTTATGTCCCGTAAATAATGAATGTCGTGAACTGAAGCCGGAGATAGATCAAAACTTTGAAAAATGCCCTCAATAGAACAAACAGCGTGCAGTTTATATCCGTAAAAATGTAAATCCTGCGAAGCACAATAACCTTTATTTGGCATAGCATGATCTACTTCTTTACAGATTTTGCTTCGAGACAAACGAGCAATTTTACAGACTTCCAAAGGCATACTGTCTATCACAAAATAGTTTTCAAATTCATTAAACTTCCGGACCATTTTCATCCTTATCTCTTCTATGAAAGGGAAAAGTTTCCGCTTTCTTCTATTATAAACACTGCGTTCGATTTTACCCTCGACACAAGTGTCTTTCAATTCCCTAAAAAGTTGATATTCCGAATCTATTGATTTAAATTCCGCTAATATAATCAAGCTAATCATTTCTATATCAGATAATTTTGGGCTTATGGGCTTAAAATATAAATTTTCACCTTCCGATATTTTTCGTAATTCTTTCAGAATTAATTTGTAACTTGCTTCGAAGTTGCTCATGATTGTATTTGTTTGAAAGTCAATATAATATACTAAATATTAGTGTTTTGAGCAACTTTTTTTATAATGCACTACGGGTTTAGATTTATTTTTTAGTAAAAAGATTACGTTTTGTGTTTATTCATAACAATAGTGTTTTTAGAATATATTTTCTCATGATTTGGCGTAATTATAGTTTTACTTTTAAAGGAGTAAATTCAATTTCAAATCCTTTATCAAGGGGGACAAATCCATCAACATTTTTTGGCAAATAATACCGTTCCATTTTTTTTAGATTAAAATTATACTTTTCCTCATAATTATCAAATTTCAAATTTCTATAGTCAAACTCAAAATTTTGTCCTAAAAGTTTTAAGCCTATTAAGTTTATTTTTTCTGTATAGGACTCTCCTTTTTTTAAGAAAATAAAATAATCTTTAATGTGAGAAATATCAATAGAATGTGTTTCGTTTATGAAAACATTATCAATGTTTTTTATTTCTACAAAATTATTTTCAAGAAGCCATTTTTCAGCTTCAAAAACAGAAATATTTTTCCTTTTTTTATATTTGAAATATTCCAATTGAACATTTTGACCGTATTTTTTCAACAAACATTGTAATTGAGCGATCCCAACCATTGTATAAAATCTTTCTTCGATTATGTCCCTCATAGGAGCAATAGTTATATATTCTTTTCCTTGTTTTTCAATTGTCTTGGCATTTTCTATATCAAAATAAGTTTCAGCATAAAGAGGCTTTGCGTCCAAAAAAACTTTATAAACATTAAGTTTATCTTTTTTGATATTCTTATTTAAATCATCATTAAAGTTTGTGGAAATTTTAGAAGCCAAAGCATTTGGATAACATTCTACTTTTTGACATTTGTCTAATTTTTTAAAATAAATGTCTTTATTGGATAGATTTTGATATGTAATGTTTAAGTAGGGTGTCTCAATAAAACTTTTTGATTTTTCAAAACCAATATTTAGAAAATTCTTTTCTGTTGCTTCTACAATTTCTAAATGAATTGACAAATCCTGCGAAAAATTCACATAGTTGTTTAGTAATAACAATAAGATGATAATTTTTTTCATTTTAAAAAGGAAATTTAAAGTTAGCAGAAATATGAAAACCAAAATTGGAGAAGCTTTCCATAAAACGACCTGTTCACCGATATGGTTTTTGCCGTATTCACGTATATTTTCAGAATCAAGGCCATATTTAACAAATCCTGTCACCGAGCCGGTTCCAACTGTCCATGTAGAAGTGTCTTACATATTAGGGTCAGTCCCTTGTGCAATAAGCAATGTACTAAATAACAACAAAGGATAAAATATGAGTGATTTTAAATTCATTTGCTTTACTTTAGATTAATTTAGATTGAATTTTTTTACAATGAAAGTTTAGGTGCATTTTGACAAATATAATTACGGTTTTTCCAGAATAGAATATTTAATTATTTAAAGTTCAGTTGTTTATGTATTAAAAAATGCTGTAGTGTTGATAATTTACTTGGTTATCAACAACGCAAAGAGGCCGAGAATTCTTTTACATTGAATTTAAGAGGAGAGTAATGGGTTTGGTACAGATCCCGTGAACATCCAATTTTAGGAAACATTGTTTTCTGTCACATCACTTCTATTCGGGCAAAATCCGGCTTCGATTTTATCCACAATAGTCTGCGCCAGTTTTTCGTTGCTCTCCACCGTCCAGCCCGCGATGTGCGGCGTGAGCAGTACGTTGTCTGCCGTTGTAAGGTATTTGAACGCATCGGGTATCTCGACTGCGCTCGATATGACATCACTTTTAAACATATCCTCAAACGACGATTTTTCGTATTCCAGCACATCGAGTGCGGCGCCGAGCACTTTTCCCGATTTAAGCGCCTCGACCAGGTCGGTCGTTACCACACTTTTGCCGCGTGCGGTATTGATAAACCAAAAAGGCTTTTGGAACCGCGCTATAAAATCGGTGTTTACCATACCAATGGTTTTGGGTGTCTGTGGGGTGTGGAGGCTCAAGACATCTGCTTTCTCTTGGAGTTCTTTGAGCGAAACCTGTCTGGCGTTTTCATCGGCAACATGGTCTTTAATATCATGGCACAACACTTCTACCTCAAAGCCTTTCAGTTTTTTTGCAAAGGCCTTGCCCATATTGCCATAACCAATGATGCCCACGGTTTTTCCGTCAAGCTCCAAGCCGCGGTTGGCTTCACGCTGCCAAAAACCTTGCCGCACTTCTTTATCGGCTTTGTTGAGGTTGTTGAATAGAGATAATAACATTCCCAATGCATGCTCGGCTACGGCATTGCGGTTGCCTTCGGGTGCGGCAATGAGTGTGACTCCTTTTGTGGTAGCATAATCACCGTCAATATTTTCGAGTCCGGCACCGACACGACCTATAAATTTTAAGTTGATTGCTGCATCCAGAAATTGCTTGTCAATGGTAAAACGGCTGCGTAAAATGATACCGTCATACTGTGCAATTTTTGCTTCAACAGCCTCTTTTGATGAGGTATAATCTTCATCATTTGTAAAGCCCAAAGCATTGAGTTGCTCTATAAGTAACGGATGGTTGGTATCGAGGTGAAGGATGTTCATTTAGAATCCCAATATAATTTTTGCAATCACAAAATACATCAAGATCCCGAACACATCGTTGCTTGTGGTAATAAACGGCCCGGTGGCTACAGCGGCATCAATACCCCGTTTGTCCAGAAAAATAGGCATGAACGTTCCTATCAGGGCAGCCATGATGATGACAGCGATCAAGGCCACACAAATAGTAAGCGATTCATGATATGTGGTGTGAAAAGCAAAATGGCTTATGAGCAACACAATAGCGGCTATGGCAATGCCGTTGACCAGCCCAAGGAGGGATTCCTTCAGCAAACGATTGAATAGATTGCCGTCAAGGGAGTCGTTGGCAAGACCCTGCACCACGATGGCCGAAGATTGCACGCCGACATTTCCGGCAGTTGCCTGTATGAGCGGGACAAACATCAGCAAGGCGGGAAATTTGAGCATGGCATCGCTAAAACCGCTGATGATGCTCGCGGCGCCAATACCGCCAAACATCCCGATCAAGAGCCACGGGAGCCGGGCCTTGGTAAGCTCCCAGATGCTGTCGTCGGCTTCTACGTCGCCCGTGATACCCGCAGCCAACTGGTAATCCTTATCGGCTTCTTCCTTGAGGACGTCAACGATATCGTCGATGGTAATTCTTCCCAAAAGGGTCATTTCGTCATTGACCACAGGAATGGCTTCCAAATCGTACTTGGCCATGATCTTGGCAACTTCTTCTACATCTTCATCTACCTTTACATAATCGACATTCTTGATGTAGATGTCCGCAATTTTTTCGTCACTTTTGGCAACGATAAGGTCTTTGAGGGAAAGCCTACCGATGAGCCTGTCCTGCTTATCTACAACGTAGATGGAATGTACCCTTGTGACGTCTTTCGCCTGCCCTCGGATGCGGCGCAGGCATCCGGCCACCGTCCAGGTTTCATAGACCTTCACGAGTTCTTTGGCCATAAGGCTACCGGCGGTATCTTCAGCATAGCCCAAAAGTTCGGTAATTTCTGCCTTGTGCTCTTCGTCTTCGATATGGAAGATGACCTCACGCTGTCGTTCTTCGGAAAGCTCTGCAATGATGTCGGCGGCATCGTCGGTGTCAAGTTCCTCAATTTCTTCGGCTATCTCCTTGGCAGACAGGTTTTTGAGAACTTTTTCCCGATTGTCTTCATCGAGCTCCATCAATACTTCGGATGTCTTTTCGGAGTCGAGCAACTTGATGACGTAGATGGCCTGGTCGAGGTTCACTTCGTCAAGAATCTCGGCAATATCGGCGTAGTGGAAGCCGTTGAGCAGCTTGCGGAGCTCTCGGTCGTTTTTTTCTTCAATCAGCTTCCCAACCTGTGCGATGAGTGCATCGGTCAACTCAAACTGTATGTTTTCTTTTTCTTCTGACACAACCGAAAAAATCTGTATTGGTTAGACATCCGTTTCAATCCATTGCACGAGTTCGATGAATTGCGAGACACCCAATTGTTCCGGGCGCTGGTCAAAGATAACATTTGCTTTTAAATTTTCGGACAGATTGAATTTTTTTAAACTGTTTCGCAGTGTTTTTCGGCGTTGCTGGAAGCTGGTTTTGACAACATCAAAGAAAAGCGCTTCGCTGCATGGCAGTTCAAAGTCCGGTTTTCTTTTGAGTATCAAGACCCCGGAATCTACTTTTGGAGGCGGGTTGAAAACGCTCGGCGGTACCGTGAACAAATAGGTGGCTTGGTAGAATGCTTGCACAAGAACCGAGAGAATGCCATACACCTTGTTGCCTTCTTTGGCGCAGATGCGCTGTGCAACCTCTTTTTGGAACATTCCGGAAAATTCGGGAATCTGTGCGCGCATTTCCAATGCCTTAAATACGATTTGTGAGGAAATGTTATACGGAAAGTTGCCGATAATGGCGAATGGTTGGTCACGGAAAACGCTTTTCACATCGTATCTCAAAAAATCTTTTTCGATGATACGGTCGGCGAGGTGCAGATAGTTTGCCTTTAAGTATTCTACCGATTCGGCATCAATCTCGATGACGTAGGTCTCGACGGGCTTTTTGAGCAGGTATTTTGTTAGAACGCCCATGCCGGGACCGATTTCCAAAACGTTTTTGTAGCCTTCAAGAGAAAGGGTGTCGGCTATTTTTGAAGCGATGTTTTCATCCTTCAGGAAATGCTGTCCGAGGTGTTTTTTTGCTTTGACTTGTTGGTGGTTGGTCACGGGCTATACGGTTTTGGGATAGGCTGTTGCAAGATATGAAAGATTTTGCGGAAAGGTCAATTGAACGTTACCGAAAATTCGTCAATGATTTCCAGCTCGGTCCTAAAGGACAATACCTTCTCGCCAAACCGATCAATGGCATCCTGGCGCAAAGCATTGGCGTGTTGGGTGTAGTAGCTATCGAGTGCTTCCCTTGAGATGGCTCGGTATTGCACAGAGTAGGTAATGCTCCCGTGGCCGTCATCGACCAAAACCTTGGTAAGCTTGGCTTCCGAAAAACACCCGGTGGAAAGTACCTGGGCAATATGCTCCTTGACCCATAAGAGCCATTGCTCGTGGATGTGCTTCTCGACATTGCAGGTAACGTTATATATGATCATAGCGATTCTTTTAAAGTTCTTTTAAATATAGCAAAAGTTCATCATTATCCTCAAATGGTGTGATGCGTTTTATGAACGTTAAACCCAATTTTTCGATCAATTTTATGGAATTTGGATTATCTGGCTGCACGATGGCCGCAATTCGGTGAAGTTTGAATCGGGTTTTTGCCAATGCCATGATTTCAATGGAAGATTCCATGCCGAAGCCTTTGCCTTCATATTCAGGCAGCATTGCAAAACCAATATCAACATTTTCCAATTGCTCGCGTTTTACGAGGCCACAGGTGCCTATGGTTTTATTGCCTTCTTCCTTTAATAGCAGTTTGTAAAACCCGAAACCTGATTCTCGGTAACTTTTTAGGACACCGTTTTTCATATAGTTTTCGGCTTCTTCGACGGTTTTGACGTTTCTGTCGCCTATGTATTTGATCCAGTTGGGCGTGTTGAGCAGTTCGAGCATGAATGGAGCATCGTCCAAGGTCATTTTGGCAATGATAAGTCTGGGCGTTTCGGCGATTAGTTCCATTGTTTGCGGTTAATTTATGGCGTCGCCACGGAGCATCCTGAATTTTTTTCGGGCTTCCACCGCATAGATACTGTCTTGATGGTTGAATAATATCTGCTCGTACATGGTCTTGGCCTTTTCGGGCTCTCCGAGTACCTCGCTATAAAGTTCGCCAAGAAAAAAAAGCGCGTCGTCGGCAAGGATGCCGTCGCCATAGTTGGCAATGATGGATTGGTAATTTGCAATTGCCTTATCGTATTGTTGCTTTTCCTCGTAAAGTTTTGCCTGTTTCAAAAGGGCTTCGTCTTCGATGCTTTCACCTTTGTGTTCCGTCAGTATTTTGTCCAAAAGGGCGATGGCTTCTGCATTACGGTTCTGGAACGATAACAAATCGGCTTTTGCGTACAATTTTAGGGCCGTACGCAGCGAGTCTTCATATTTGTTGTCCGAAATAAGCAGTTTCAGGTCGAGGGCGTCATTGGCAATGAGCTGCGACGTGGACGCTTTCAGGATTTTGAGCTGCGATTCGGCCCAATCAAAATCACCTTTGTAATAACTGGTTTTTGCAACCCTGAACCGTGCTTCCTGCGAGATGGTGCTGTTTTTGAGATTGGTCTGGATCTGGGTATAATAGATGAGTGCTTCATTGAATTTTTCTTGTAGCACAAGTATGTCGCCAAGCTTCAGTTTTACGCTTGCTTGCTGAAAAGGCGACAATTTGAGTTGAAGGCTTTTCTTTAGGAAAGCACTTGCCTCATCGGGCTTTTTCAGGTGAAAGGCCAAAAAATCTGCATAAGAAATCTGGAGTGACAGGGTCTGCTCGTAAGTGCCATATTCATTGAAAAGTTGTTCGTATTTTTTGTTTATGGCAGGATGGTCTTTTTCCGAAGCATTTTCAACCGCGATGTCCAAAAAATATTGATTGGCAATCAGCTTTGTGTCGATGTCCTGTGCTGTTTCCAAAACAAATTGAAAAATTACCATGGCAGCGTTGTCCTGGTTATCGTTATGTGCCATAACGGCAAGTTCCACGATACGGTCTAAGCTTTCAGGATTTCGTTTATAAAGCGCTTTTTCTTGTGTAAACGACTTTTGATAATCTTTTTCCTGAACAAAAAGCCAACTCAAGAGTTCGTACCAATAGTCGTGGGGTTGCGTCTGAATTTTTTTAAGCAGTAGTTTTTTTAGTATGGTGTTGTTTTCGTTATCTCTGTTCTCTGAAACAAAGTCACCGAAAGCCCTCTTGGCATTGTTGATGAAATCGGGTTTGTCTTCAATGAAATGGAGGTAACTCAAGAACATGTCTTCCATTCTGCCCTGTTCGGCATAAATCTGGGCCAGTTGAATGTCAAAATTGTTATTGGGGTTGAGTGCCATCGCCTTTTTATATGCCGCTATGGCCTGATCGAGTAATGAGTGTTCTTCCAACTGTCGGCCCACGGCATACACATAGTTTGGGTTTTCGTCTATTTTAGCGAGGGCATCATCATAGAGGTTTTTTGCTGCTTCGGTATCGCCCTGCAATTGGTGGTTGTAGCCAAGTTCTATAAGAAGCATGGGGGTTTTGTCGATGGCCATCCGTTCTTTGATAAGTTTTTCCGCTTCACCATACTGTTTTAACTGCTGGTGTGTTTTGATGAGTTGCAAAAGATAACTGTTTGACGGATTTCTTTTGTACAGTTGCTGGTAGCCAACCAAGGCTTTTTCAAATTCCCCTTTTTTGAAGTACCCTTCAATAAGAAGGATGTCCTGTGCATGGAGCAGGGTACTCAACAGAAAGAAAAGAATTGGCAAATACCTGTGCATGGGCAACTTGTGATTTTTGTTTGGTGATGGATATGGTTGGGTTAATTCGTTTATTTTCAATTGTGTTTGTCGATAATTACGGATTATCTAAACATCTTAACCCTTAAACGCTTAACCTCCGCCCACCAAAAAATATTTGTAAATATAAGGATTGCTTTTTTTCCTTATGTGAACAATATGATAAAAAAATACCCGGGAAATACAACCCGGGCATTACCATCAAAATAAATGTGCTATTAACCACTACTCTGTAAATGATTCAATTATTCTGGATTGGCATTTTTATGTTTGTACCACAAGGGTGGGACGAATCGCTAAAAAAGTATTTCACTTACCATTACAACCAATGACGCAAGTAAAACAAGGCGTACTATGTCTTTCATAAGTAGGTATTTTAAAATTGGGATCACTAACATCAAAAAAATTATCCACAATTCAAAAATTAACGCAAAAAAATCGTTGAACAACGTTATTTTTTCACATTTAATCGAAAGAGCATACGATTATTCCTACAAATTAAATTTTATCAAAACCAGTGTAAGGAACAAGAACGTCCGGAATCCTGATGCCGTCTTCAGTTTGGTAATTTTCGAGAATACCGGCCAGTACGCGGGGCAGGGCAAGTGAGCTTCCATTGAGGGTATGTGCCAATTCGTTTTTGCCTTCGGAATTCCTGAAACGCAATTTTAGCCTGTTGGCCTGAAAGGTTTCAAAATTGGATACTGAAGAAATTTCCAACCATCGGTCTTGTGCGGTTGAAAATACTTCAAAGTCGTATGTGAGTGCCGAAGTAAAGCCAAGGTCGCCACCACAAAGCCGCAATATCCGATAAGGTAGTTTGAGCTCGTTTAAAATGGTTTTGACATGTTCGACCATTTCGTCAAGAGCCGTATAAGATCTTGTGGGATGTTCGATGCGCAAGATTTCGACTTTGTCAAATTGGTGCAGACGGTTGAGTCCCCTTACATGGGCTCCATAGCTGCCCGCCTCTCGCCTAAAACAAGGTGTGTAACCGGTTACGGCAACAGGGAGTTCGTTTTCGTTGAGTACCACATCCCTGAAAATATTGGTCCCAGGTACTTCGGCAGTAGGGATGAGGTAGAGGTTGTCTTCTGTCACGTGGTACATCTGGCCTTCTTTGTCTGGCAATTGTCCCGTCCCGAAGCCGGAAGCTTCGTTTACTAAATGTGGCAACTGGTATTCGGTATAGCCGGCAGCGGTATTTTTATCCAGAAAATAAGCAATCAAAGCACGTTGTAACCGCGCACCTTTACCTTTATATACAGGAAAACCGGCACCCGTAATCTTGTTGCCAAGCTCAAAATCGATGATGTCGTATTTTTTTGCCAATTCCCAATGTGGCAATGCCCCACTGTGCAAGGTCGGGACATCGCCATGGCTATAGACCACTTCGTTGTCGGTCTCGGAGCTGCCTTTGGGTACCAATCCATTTGGGATATTTGGAATTTTGTACAGCAGCTGGTTGAGGTTTTCCACTATGCTGTTCAGTTGATCGCCCAGCATTTTGGTTTCTTCTTTCAGTAAGGAAGAACGTTCTTTGAGTTGGTTGGCTTCTTGTGCCTTTCCGGATTTGTACAGTATGCCTATTTCTTTTGACAGATTATTGGACTCTGCCAAGAGGTTGTCGAGTTTGGTTTGGGTTTTACGCCGTTCTTCATCGAGTGCGATGACCTCGTCGATCATTTGCGTGGCGTCAATGTTCCTTTTTGTGAGCGCCTTGATGACGGCGTCACGATGTGCTCTAATATATGGTAATTGAAGCATAATGCTTTTTGTTGGAATTTTAGCTTTAAATGCGGGCTAAATACGTTTTTGAGTGACAAAAATAGGAAGTTTTTTACAACCAATTTATACAGGGAACGAAATGTGCCGAGGAATTGTATAAAATAGCTATTGCAAGAATCCCTTTTGGTTGTAAAAGCAAGAGGCTTTTCTGTTTTTAAAATACCCTTACATTGATAAATGTTTTAAGAATCTGTCTAAAATTCATTGGTCTCAAAAATAGTTGAAACTATGGACTTTCAGTCCATTTCGCTTTCAGCTTCTAAAAATTTTAATTAGCCACGGATTACACGGATTAACACAGATTTTTTTCCGTGAGAATCTGTGTAATCCGTGGCAAAATAATAAAAAGTGAACTTTCAGTTCGCAACCAAAACTATGGACTTTTAGTCCATAATGGTTTATTTTCACAATTCTTTTATGCTTCTTTTTGGCTGCAACTGCGTTAAATTTTGAAACGATAGCCCTGCTATCCTTAAAAAATTTTCCTTGTTTCGCTCAAAAATAAGCTATAAAATCTCTTGCAAAACAAAATTTAGACAGATTCTAAAACTCAATAAATGTTAATGATAACATCGCCTCCGCCAGTCCATGTCCACGACGCACTAAAAGGCTGGTTGCCATTACAATGAGCAGTGTGCTGACTTGTGTTTACATAGGGGCCATATTCAGTAACGTCTATTGCGTCCACACCCGGCAGTAAAACTTTAACGATATTGAAGTCACTGGGGGCAGAATCGTTAAATGCTATATCAAAAGGGCTATCATAAAAGGCGACCATATACGGACCGACACCAAATATACCTCCATCGGTAGATATTGTATAGCTACACCCGGTGTTGTTGAACACCGTTAGGCTGTTTGCTTTGGCAATGGCCGTTGCCATCATGAGTGCGAATGTTAAAAAGAGGGTTTTCATAAGGTTGGTTGTCTGAATTTCTTAAATTTATAAAAAAAAATTGGGAAAATGAAACACGTCACTACCTTTTTTATTCTTTTGTTTTCATCGGGCCTGTTTGCGCAGCCCTCATTGGATTGGCTGACCTATTTTGGGGAGCAGACCGGCTATTATAGCCGTACGCAACCGTCACAGATATTATATGACAGCATCAGCGGCCATATCTATATGGCAGGAGTGACCAGTGACACCCTTGGGATCGCCACACCGGGCGCCCACCAGGAAATGCTTTATAACAGTAGTGATTTTGGGTTTACAGAACGAGATATTTTCCTGTCCAAATGGGACACCTCCGGCAACCTGATCTGGAGCACCTATTATGGAGGGTTGTCTGCGGATAGACTGGGTGATGCCGCCTTGGATGCAGAAGGGAACATCCTCCTTACGGGCACCAATGAGGGGCATACCAACATCACGACCCCGGGCGCGTTCCAGGAGTTTACGGTATATGAACCCGGAATGACTGTCAATCCCAACATTTTTTTGTCCAAATTTTCGCCCGACGGCACACTGCTGTGGGGCACCTATTTTGGATTGGGGGGCAACACTGCATATTCGGGATTGGCCATCGACCCCGCCACCAACGACATATACATGACCGGTATGTCAACCTATCCCGGTTTGGGCACTTCCGGCACGTTCCAGCCCGATTTTTTTGGGGGCGTGGCCGATGGCTTTATCGCCAAGTTCGATGCCTCGGGCAACAGGATATGGTGCACCTATCTGGGCGGCGAGGACACCGATGACATTTCTAATATTGTGCTCAGCGAGCAGGGCTATCTGTACGTTTGCGGAACCACACGAAGCGCGACCAACATCGCCTCCCCGGGCGCCGAGATCGAAGATCGGGAAGCCGGTACAAATAATATGGTAGGGTTTTTGGCAAAATTCGACACTTCCGGCAACAGGATATGGTGCACCTATCTGGGCGGTGAAGGGCCCTTTGATGTGTTCTTTGACATCAAGACCACGAGCTACGAGCCAACGGGAGAAGAGCGTGTATTTGTTAGCGGTATTGTACAAAGCACCACCCTTGGGACGGCAGGAACTTTTGGGCCTACCTATGGTGGTGGAGCAAGGGACATGGTCTTGCTGAAATACAACCAATCCGGGCAGAAACAGTGGGGTACTTATATAGGCGGTAACGGTTCAGATGCGCCGAACAATTTATCGGGCTTTACCAATTCCCTTATAATCAAAGGCAGCTACGGCGATGAAGAAATGCAAGTAGCGGGCGGTACCCAGAGCGCAGATTTTTATTTTGACGGTCCGGAGTGCAGCTACGCGCCGCACACCGGCAACCGAAAAGGTTTTGTGGCATCGTTGGACACCACGGGAAACCTCAACTGGAGTTCGCCCTTTGATGATGGCATCAGCAGTATCGGTCCAGCAGGGGGCGACCGTTTTTTCATAGTGGGAGCCACCGATATAGACGGACTTGCCACCAGTGGTGCGCACATGGACACTAAAGAACCGGGCAGCATTTCAGGGTTTCTGGGAAGTATCAATCTGGATCATTGCAGCCACGAAACTTTCGAGATCACCATGGACAACGGCATCCTTTTTGCGCCCTTTGGCTACCAGAACCACCAATGGACGATGGACGGCGTTGACATCCCGGGGGCGGTGTATGAGAGCCTCGACATCAGCGGGTACGGCCCAGGTGTCTTTACCGTCAGGTTCCGGGACGATTGCCGATGCCGGTACGAAACTGCCGAGTACGACACCGAGACGGCCTCGGTGCCCGATGCTTCGGGAAGCGGCACTGTTTACGTTTACCCCAACCCGGCGGGCGATATCCTGCAAATGGCAAACTTGAAGGGCAGTGTGTCGGTGTCCGTTTACAACATGGTTGGGCAAAAGGTGCTGTACATGGCGGCCGTGGAGAACCATGAAGCGATACCTGTTGCCCACTTGCCATTGGGGATGTACATGGTGCGGTTGTTGGATGATGGTGGGCGAGAAAACTTTATAAAATTCACGAAGAGGTAAGAGATTCTAAAAGCTACTGACGTAAGATTTCACTTTTTTCCCGTGTTTGTTCCTGGTCAAATGGCAAGATCCATTCACTGTGCTTAAACGGGGTCCATGCCACATTGGCCAAATCAACTTTTGGGTCGATGAATCTTTGATAATCACGTTTGTTGACCCGTACAAAGGCGTCCACATACACGCTGACGTCCCTTCCCTGTTTCGCAAAATCCTTTTTAAGGTATTGGGCAAATTGCCACGTGACATCTGGTTTTACGGCTACGATGCGCTGTTGCGATCGGGTCAGGTAATTGCTTAGGTTTATCGGGATGGTGGCATTGGTTTCTTTGTCCACGACCTTAAAGGTAGCATGTCCTTGTTTGGAGCGGAGCATCATACGCCACGAAAGCCTATGTCCTTCTTCGGTCCAAAGTACATCGTCCTTAAAAAACCAATGGCGCAAGGGCAAGCCTATCTGCAAACCAAAATAAATGATGAATACAGAAATGAAAATTGTTTTGTATGGGGGTACGACCAGTTGGTTCTCGACATATAGCGGTTTTTTCTTTAGGAAAATATTCCTGATGGTCTTTGGCTCAAAAAAGAACAGTGAAAATGCAATGGACAGGTAAGGGAATATCCCGACTTGAAATATGATGGAGTTGAACAAGTGGAAAAACAACGATGCGATAAAAGCCCATTTCCTGGTTGGCCTATACAAAAGCAATGGAATGATAAGCCCGTCAAACAAAAGGCCGCCGTAGCTTAAAAACCAATGTACCCATTTTTGTTGCAAAAGTTCGCCCACCAACATATAGTCCTTTTTGCTTTTTAATATGGTTTCTATGGCAGAAGTATCAAGCCAGTCCGGGTACATTTTTGCAATGGATGCGTAAGTATAGACAATGAACATCTGTAATATGAACACGATACTGCACCAGTGGGGCATTGAAATGTCTTTTAAGTTCGGGTCCTGCTTGGCGTCAACAGAAAGGTATCGGTTGGCAGGTTGAAATACCATGATGGCGCACAACAACATCAAAAGATAATAGTGGTTGTTGTATGCAGTCTTTTGCATCAAGTAAGTTGCGGCCCACATCAAAGTAAAGGCAAGCATGCTAAACCGATATTTGTACCCAATCATCACGCAGAAACCGCAAAGGCCCATCACGATGTAGTAAACATACATCCAGTTGCCGGGAAGTGGTTGCAGCCACTCAAAACCCATAAATGTAAAGGTAAATTTTGGCTGTATCATGATCCTGTTGACCCAGCCCGTAAAGATGGCGCCAATACCCTCAAGAAAGATTAACAGGCCAAAAATGACCCGAAAAACAATGAGCGGACTATTGTCCACACGCCTGAACAAAATATCAACCATGGTTTTTCAAAAACGATTTAGCATTGTCCATATCTAATTGCAATTGGGCTTTCAATCGGGTTATGGAGCCCAAATCCTGTTCATCCCTCAAACGTTCCAAAAATTCTATTTTTATTTGGCTGCCGTAAATTGTTCTGTCAAAATCGAACAGATGCACTTCAATGGTTCGGTCCGTACCGCTGACGGTTGGGTTGGTACCGATGTTCATCATTCCAAATAACTCCTTGTGGTCAACGGTGGCTTTCACCACATAAACGCCGTCAAATGGGATCAATTTATAAGCATCTTCTACCTCCACATTGGCCGTAGGATAACCAATAGTCTTTCCAAGGCCTTTGCCTCTCACTACTTTTCCCGACAAAAAATAATTGTAACCCAGATACGCGTTTGCCGTGGCTATATCACCTCGATTCAGGGCGTTCCTGATTTTTGTGGAACTCACCGAAACATCTTCTATTTCTTGGGCGGAAATTTCTTCTACAGCAAACCCGAATATTTTCCCAAAGTAGCGCAGGTCATCTACATTGGCGCTTCGGTTTTTGCCAAAACGGTGGTCGTGACCGATGATGATATGCTTGGCATTGAGTTTTTCAACCAATATGGAAGATACAAACTCTTTTGCCGATAAGTTGGAAAACGCTTCGGTGAACGGTTGTAAAACCATTTGGTCAAGCCCGAGCGACATAAGGATGGTTTCGCGCTCGGCAATGGTATTAAGAAGTGCAATGTTTGGGTTTGTTTGAAGCACCATTCTTGGATGCGGAAAAAAAGTTAAAACAATGGATTTCAAATCATTGTCTTTTCCGGTCTTTACCAGACGTGAGATAATTTTTTGATGACCTATATGCACACCGTCAAATGTACCTATGGTCACTACCGAAGGTGGAATGTTTATAGATGATATGTAATCTGTTACTGACAAACAAAAAATTTCTGTAAAAATACCTAATTTAACTTTCCGAGACGAATAGGTGTGGATTTTTTAAATGAATGAATTTTTTGTGCTCACAAATAAAAAAACTCTAAAAAAAACATCTTGATTTTAATGAATTTTCAGTATTTTGGTCGACATTTTTAACTTAATAAAATTCAATATTTATGAACAGAACAATTACCTTTAACGTTAGGAGTATATTAGTTTCCATGTTTTTTGTTTTAGGCTTTGGGGTGTTGTTTGCCCAAGAGCGAACATGTGGTGTGGATGCATATATGCAAGAAATGATGGCTGATCCGGAATTTGCCCGTGAACACCAACTTAACCAGCAGAAATTTCAGGAAGAATATGCGCGTATCTTGGAAAGAGGCGGTGTATCCGAACGAGGAAGCGGAACAATCGTTATACCCGTGGCGGTGCACTTTCCCGGAGGAAATGAAGCAAATAGGGCATGTCTCGAGGCGCTTGCTCAAAACCAGGTGGATATCCTAAATGCTGACTACGCAGCTCTAAATAGTGACATAGGACTATGGGATGCTGCAAGTGCCTTCTACCCGAACACAAACCTCGGAGCAACCAATTTTTACTTTTGTTTGGCAACGCAGAACCATCCGGCCAATACCGATGCCGACCTTGTTGAGGGTGGCCCTGCGGTAACTATTGGCTGGAATTTTGGAAATGGAGGTGATGCTGATTCTCGTTGGAGTGGTTATATGAATTTTGTGGTCAAGAGCATAAGCGGTGGTATATTGGGTTACTCGCCATTGGGTGGCAGCATAGCCGCTGGTAGGGCAGTGGTAATGAACACCTTTGCATTTGGCTCTGGTTCCGGTTGCGCTGGATATACTCCTGGAGCACCTTACAACCTTGGTAGGACCGTTACCCATGAGTTGGGACATTTCTACAATTTGAACCACACCTTTGCCAACGACAATGGCTGTGGACCCGATGATGATGGAATAGAAGACACGCCAAAGGTTGGATATGCAACTTATGGATGCCCTGCAAATGGTTCTGTTGACGGGTGTGTGGCAGGAGAGAAAGCACTAACCATGAACTATATGGACTATGTGAATGACGCCTGTATGTATATGTTCACTCAAGGGCAAGTAGCTGTTATGCAAGCCTATATGAATGTATTGCAAGCACAGTTCAAACCCAACGTTACCGAATGTACTTTAGCTCCCGATTTTATGATGGCCACTGCAGACTCCCCATTGAATGCTTGCCCATCTGTAGGTACCGCGGTATTCAACTTTAACTATGTGCCTCAATTTGGTTTCTCAGAATCAACAACTTTTAGTGTATCCGGAGTGCCCACAGGTGCCACTGCTACTCTCAACCCGACGGTCATGAGCGAGGCAGGATCGTTTACATTGACCATAAACAATCTGGGAGATGTTCCAGTTGGTGAGTATGACATTACCGTTACAGGAACTTCGGCAAGCATTACCCACCAAAAAGTTGTAACCCTTAATGTTACCAACATCCCTTGTGTTTCGGTGGCCAATACTAGTTATCAGACCAGTACCACCGGTGTCATTTTCAACACCATCAGTAATCTTAATACAGGCAAACCTTCGGGTTATAGCGATTATACCGCTATCTCCACAGATGTTAACAGAGAAGAGAGCTATGACCTGACCGTTAAAGTCAATACCGATGGAAACTATCTGACAAGAACCAGAGTTTGGATCGACTGGAACCAAAACTGTAGTTTTGATGACCCAGGTGAACTTTATGAATTAGGTACTGCGCAAAACCAGACCAATGGTAATACTTCCAATTCGCCGTTGTCAATAACCATTCCGTCAGATGCGGTGCTTGGCTCGACCATAATGCGGGTTTCCACAAAATATTCGTCAAATCCAACAGCTTGTGAAAATGGTGCGGACGCCGAAGTTGAGGACTATACCATTAATGTTCTCCAATCTTTATCTGTTGCCGAGCATGCCTTGGATGGCTTCTCGATCTATCCAAACCCGAACAATGGTGAATTCACGTTGTCCCTCCAATCGGTTTCAAACAACAACTTGGACGTAACTGTTTATGATATTCGAGGGCGTAAAGTCTATGGCAGTGTCTTTGAAGGGAACACTTCCAATTTTACCGAAACCATCCGATTGAACAACGTACAATCCGGAATGTACCTTTTGAAAGTAGTTGACGGTAACCGGCAAGTTATCAAGAAGATTGTAGTGGAGTGATAAACTTCTTCCTATAATGCCAATTTAAAAATAAAGGGGGTAAATTAATTTTGCCCCCTTCTTTGTTTATTTAAATGAGAACAATTAAATTTAGCAACTTAAAAGCATTTTTCTAAAAATCTCTAAAAATTATGAAGCAGTATTACAAAAAATCAGGATTGTTTTTCTTGGCGGTTTTGATGTTTTCGCTTGTTGGCTGGTCCCAGAACAGGTCATCGGTCTGGACCAAGGTCACGCACAGCAAAGCAGCCACCGAACAGCAGCGATTCAGGAAAAGCCAGCCCATGGCGGCAGAGTACTACCAGTTGAACCTCAACGCGCTTAAGGCACAGTTGCACAATGCGCCCAACAGGAGCGATGCCGGTGCGTTGTCCAATGTTGTCTTGGATTTCCCTGGCAGG
>JAKQHT010000011.1 GCA_029557895.1 Bacteroidota bacterium
CTTGTTTAAATTCATTTGAACAATTCTTCTATGCTTTTTTTGGCAGTCACTTCGTCAAATATTAAATGATAGGTTTGCCATACATTTAAAAATTTGTTTTGTTTCGCTCAAAAATAACCCATAGTATTTCTTGCAAAATAAACTCAAAGAGGTTTTTAATGAAAAATGCCGATTTGTGTCGGCATCTTCAGAGCGAAAAACGGGATTCGAACCCGCGACCTCCACCTTGGCAAGGTGGCGCTCTACCAACTGAGCTATTTTCGCATAATGTATGCTAAAAGAACGTTTGCCTTTATTGCGAGGGCAAATTTAATACAATTCCATTAATTGCAAAGTCTTTTTCGCAAAAAAATGGATTTTTTCAGGCGCGCTTCTTTTTCAACAACATACGTTTAATCTCGTTGAGTTTCATCAAGGCTTCCACAGGGGTCAGTGTGTCGATGTCGGTATTGACAATCTCTTCCTTGATTTGTTCCAAAAGTGGGTCGTCAAGATTGAAAAAGCTCAATTGCATTTCGCTATTGAGCGTTTTGACCTTGTCCGTCAGCTCTTCGGATGCATGCGATTTTTCAAGTTGCGCAAGTATTTTATTGGCCCGGTTGATGACCTGTTGCGGCATGCCCGCCATTTTTGCCACATGGATCCCGAAACTGTGCGCGCTACCACCTTCAACCAGCTTTCTCAAAAAAAGAACATTGCCTTTGAGTTCTTTAACAGATACATTGAAATTTTTGATGCGCGCAAAGGTCTCCGTCATTTCGTTGAGCTCATGATAGTGCGTGGCAAACAGTGTTTTTGCCCTGCTGGGATGCTCATGCAAGTATTCACTGATGGCCCAAGCGATGGAAATGCCGTCATAAGTACTGGTGCCGCGACCAATCTCATCCAATAGCACAAAACTCCTATCGGAAATATTGTTAAGGATGGAAGCCGTTTCGTTCATTTCGACCATAAAGGTAGATTCGCCCATCGAGATATTGTCACTTGCCCCAACCCTTGTGAAGATTTTGTCGGTCAACCCAATGGTGGCCGACTCTGCCGGAACAAAACTGCCCATTTGGGCCAATAGCACGATCAGTGCCGTCTGGCGAAGGATAGCTGACTTGCCCGACATGTTTGGGCCCGTTATCATGACAATTTGTTGGGTTTCCCGGTCTAAATAAACATTGTTGGAGATATAGGGTTCGCCAAGGGGCAATTGCTTTTCTATGACCGGGTGGCGTCCATTTTTGATGTCCAATGTATAGGAAGCATCTACTATGGGTCTTGTGTATTGGTTTTCTGAAGCCAACTGTGCAAAACCGCACAGACAATCCAGTTGGGCAATAAGGGCTGCATTTTTTTGTACTGGCGCGATAAATTGTGCCATCCATGTTACCAATTCTGCAAAAAGACGTTGTTCGATCTCAAGGATACGTTCTTCGGCGCCAAGGATTTTGGCTTCGTATTCTTTTAATTCTTCTGTAATATATCGTTCGGCATTGACCAATGTCTGCTTCCGAATCCAATCTGCAGGCACTTTGTCTTTATGTGCGTGGCGTACCTCTATATAATATCCAAAAACATTGTTTGAATCGATTTTGAGCGAAGTAATGCCCGTGCGTTCGCTCTCGCGTTCCAACATTTTGTCCAAATAGTCCTTTCCGGAAAACGCCAGTTTACGGAGTTCTGCCAGTTCAGGGGAAAAATCTGAAGCTATGGTATTGCCTTTCAAAATATTAACCGGAGCATCTTCGTTGAGTGCAGATTTGATGCGCTGTCGGAGTTCTTCGCACAGATCCAATGCATTGCCAATGGCCATGAGAGCGCCGTTATCGCATTGCGAAGTCAGTGCTCGGATGGGCACAATTGCTTCTAGGGCATTTTTTAATTGGACTACTTCGCGCGGACAGATTTTGACCGTTGCCACTTTGGAAATCAAGCGTTCAATGTCTCCGATTTGTTTGATGTGGCTTTGGATTTTATCCAAAAGTATGTTTTCGTGCAATAGAAAATCTACCACATCGTGACGATTGTTTATTTTCTCGATGTCCACCAATGGCAATGCCAACCACCGCTTGAGCAATCGGCCTCCCATAGGTGAACTGGTCTTATCGATCACATCTATCAGGGTAACGGCATTTTGATTGGTAGAATGGTAGAGTTCCAGATTTTTTATGGTAAAGCGGTCCATCCAGACATGTTCGTTTTTGGCTATCCGCTGAATGGAAGCTATGTGCCGCAACTGACGGTGTTGGGTTTCGCCCAAATAATGCAAAATGGCTCCAGAAGCCACAATGCCTTCATATAGGTCATCAATGCCAAAACCTTTTAAGGATTTTGTGTTGAAATGTTTCAAAAGAGTCTCATTGGCATAATCATCCTGAAAAATCCAGTCTTCCAAAATAAAGCTATGAAACTGATTGCCAAAGGTTTTTATGAACTCAGATTTTTTAGGTTTGGGAATCAAAACTTCACTCGGATGGAAATTTTGCAACAGCTTATCGATGTATTCTTCATTGCCCTGCGACACCAAAAACTCTCCCGTGGATACATCCAAAAAGGCAACACCTATATATTTTGGCCCGAAATAGACGGCGGCCAAAAAGTTATTGCTCTTGGCATTCAAAATATCATCGTTCAGGGCCACACCCGGCGTTACCAGTTCGGTGACACCACGTCTTACGATGGTCTTGGTCTGTTTTGGATCTTCGAGCTGGTCGCAGATGGCCACACGGCATCCTGCCTTGACCAATTTTGGCAAATAGGTATTAAGGGAATGGTGCGGAAAGCCCGCCAACTCGATTTCGGTTTCACTGCCGGCTCCGCGCTTGGTCAGGATTATGTCCAGAATTTTTGCCGTCCTGACCGCATCGGCACCAAAAGTTTCATAAAAATCGCCCACACGGAACAGCAACAGCGCATCAGGGTACTTGGCCTTGATGGCGTTGTATTGTTTCATCAATGGGGTTTCTTTTTTCATACTTGACATTTGCGCAAAGTCTGGAATCTTTATCAATAAACAACTGTTTTGTGTACTTTTGCCCAAAAAAAACAGGATTGCTAAAGTACTTATATTTTGGGGTATTTGAGAAATTCCACCTCCAGAAGTTATTTACAATTGTTGACAAATAATCAACCTCGAAAAGATGAGAAAATTAAAAAACAGTGAGCTTGACCGATTGAGCGTTGACGAATTTAAGGACATCCAAAAAACCCCTTTGATTGTTGTGCTTGACAATATTCGAAGTTTGAACAATATAGGTTCGGTGTTTCGCACCAGCGACGCTTTCTTGATTGAAAAAATTTATTTGTGCGGCATCACGGCTACACCCCCTCACAAGGACATTCACAAAACCGCATTGGGCAGTACCGAAACCGTGGCTTGGGAATATGCAAAAAACACGTTTGATGTGATTGAAAAACTAAAGTCCGAGAAAGTGGTTGTAGCGGCCATTGAACAGGCCGAAAACGCCACAATGCTCAACGATTTTGCACCCAAGCGGTTCACAAAATATGCGCTCGTATTTGGTAACGAGGTCAAAGGCGTGTCGCAGCAAGTAGTATCTGCGAGCGACATGGTTCTTGAAATACCGCAGTTTGGCACCAAGCACTCGTTGAACATCTCCGTAAGTGTTGGCGTGGTGCTTTGGGATGTATTTGCAAAGCTAAAAGCTTTAGGATAACCTATTTTGCAATACAGATAAAGCCATAGCTTGCCAGGACGGCCTGTATTTCCCCCAACTTATTTCATGAATGTTTCAGCCCCAATTTGAGTTTGAGGTGCTGCAGGGCTGAAATTTAATCTCAAACTTTGGCAATCTCATTAAGAATCCAAAGATAATCGGCTCTATTGCCAACAAAATCCCTATCAGAAATATCAATGATTTTGACTTTCAGGTCGGTTTGGTTTTTTAGAAACTCCAGATAACCCGAATTGATTTTTTCGAGATAGTCATTTGCGATATTTTGTTCATAATCGCGACCGCGTTTCTTGATGTTTTCCTGTAACCTCGCGGTATTTTGATAGAGATACACGTACAAATCGGGTTTGGCTATGTCCTTGTACATCAAGTAGAAAAGTTTTCTATATAGCAAAAATTCATCTTCTGGCAGCGTGATTTTTGAAAAAATCAATGACTTGTATATGTCATAATCGCTAACCATAAAATCCTTGAACAAATCGAGTTGCGACAAGTCGTCACTGATTTGTTGGTACCTGTCCGCAAGAAATGACATTTCCAAAGTAAAGGCGTAACGGTGTGGTTCTTCGTAAAACTTTGGTAAAAACGGGTTGTCGGCAAAGCGTTCCAAAATCAGTTTAGCATTAAAATCATTGGAAATCATGGTTGCCAGACTGGTCTTCCCGGCTCCGATATTTCCCTCAATGGCGATGTAATTGTGCTCTGAAAAATTAAACTGCTTGCCCGGATTTTTAAGCCAAACATGAAACGGTTCTACATCGTTCATATCCGGACATGTTCCGAGCAGTTCGGATACGGTTAGGTTCAGTGTAGGATGCATTACACTACCCGCAATATCGTTCAGTGGCTGGAGCACAAAGCGCCGCTCTCTCATCCTCAAGTGCGGCACGCGAAGCAATTGGGTATCCAATATCAGGTCGTCATAAAACAGGATATCCAAATCAATAGTTCGGGATTCGTAGCCTGCACCACTGTTCCTAACACGTCCCAAAGTGGTTTCTATATCCAGTAAGGCTTTCATAGTGGCTTCGGCCGTAAGGACGGTTTCCACGATACAGCAACAGTTCAGAAAATCTTCGCCATCAAACCCAGAAGCTTTAGAATGATACACCCGTGAAATCGACTGGACGTTGCCAATACGCTCAAAGACAAGATCAACCGCGTCTTGCAGTTGTTTCATACGGTCGCCTTTGTTACTACCGAGAGCGATATAAACCTTGCGTATAGGGTACATAATTATTTTTTCAAATTAATAAAAAGAAATTCACTTTGACCCATTAATACATCAACAATTTATCCACAATGTGACCATTGAATTGCCCCTTTTTAGAATATTAAAATTTTATTAAACTTTTTAAAACCATTAGGCTGCGGCGTAATTTTGACCGTATATTACTGCAATAAGCCTTCTTTATGAAAAAAGCATTAAAAATATTCGGCATTACTTTATTGGTCTTCGTTGTTGTATTGTTGGCCTTGCCTTTTGTGTTTCAATCGCAAATCAAACAAATGGTCAAGAATTTCATCAACCAGAACGTCAACGCACAGGTGGAATTTAGCGATGTGAGCTTGAGCCTATTTAAGAATTTCCCCAATGCCAATGTACAGGTTAGCGATTTGGTCATTACCAATTTTGAGCCGTTCAAGGACCAGACTTTTGCAACTGCCAAGGACATTTCGTTCACCATGTCAATCAAGGAACTTTTCAAGACTGCCGATGAAGAAGCCATCAAAATCAACAGCATCTATGTAGATGAAGCGATGGTCACAATCAAGACAGATGCTTTTGGAAATGCCAATTACGACATTGCAAAAACAAGCGATGGGACCGAAACCGATGCGGATGGTGACAGCGGTGGATTTTCATTTGACATCAAAGATTACAGGATAAAAAACAGCGCCTTTACCTATATCGATGAAGCGTCCAACTTACAAATGTATATTACTGAACTGAACCATGCTGGTACGGCCAAAATTTCCGATGGCATTTCTGAACTCGACACCAAGAGCGAAGCCAATGTGAGCTTGAATATGGACAGTGTCAACTACCTAAAAAACAATCATATAAAACTCGATGCACTCATCGATATGGACCTGAACGACCAAAAATACACCTTCAAGGACAACAAAGGCTACATCAACCAGTTGCCGCTGGAATTTAAAGGTTTTGTACAATTGATCGAAGAAGGCCAGGACATTGACATAGCCTTTGAAAACCCCGGTTCATCATTTAAGGATTTTCTGGCAGTAATTCCCGAAACATATTCAAAAAACATCGAGAACGTAGCCACCACGGGCAATTTTAAAGTGAGCGGTCTTATCAAGGGAAAAATGACCGAAACGACCATCCCCACATTTGACATCAGAATCAAATCGGACAATGCCTCGTTCAAGTACCCCGACCTTCAAAAAAAGGTAGAAAACATTACCATTGACACCGAAATAAAAAATGAAACCGGCAATGCAGATGATACCTACATTGCCATCAACACCCTTAATTTCAAGATAGACCAAGATGTTTTTAAATCATCGGCCGTTATCAAGAATATCACCGGGAACATGCTGGTAAATGCCGATGTGGACGGTGTGCTCAACCTTGCAAACATGACCAAAGCCTACCCACTGGAACTGCAAAACGAATTGAGCGGCATCCTGAAAGCCAAGATAAGCACAACGTTTGATATGGAAGCCGTGGAACACAATGCCTACGACCGCATCAAGGCTTCGGGCAATGCCAGCATCACGAATATGGTGTTCAGCTCTGATGCGATGAACCAGCCATTGCAGATAGACAAGGCCGACATGACCTTTAACCCATCTACAGTGACGCTCAACAGCTTTAATGCCAAGACCGGAAAGAGCGATTTTTCGGCAACCGGCACCATCAACAACCTTATCGGTTTTGTAATGAGCAAGAAAGCAACGCTCAAGGGCAATTTCAATCTGGCATCAAATACATTGGCGCTCAACGATTTTATGTCCCAAGAAACTTCGACCTCGCAATCGGGAACCGAGACCAGTGCCGAGGCGTTGCGCATTCCGGAGTTTTTGGAATGTACTATCAATGCCAATGCCAATACCGTCATTTATGACAACCTAAACTTAAAAGACGTAAAAGGCAGCCTGACCATCAAAGACCAACAGGCGACTTTGAGCGGGCTGACCTCCAGACTTTTTGACGGATTGCTATCCGTGTCGGGAAATGTGAGCACCAAGACCGATACGCCTTCGTTCGACCTCAACCTAAATGCCAATGGTTTTGATATTGCACAATCGTTCCGTGACCTCGAACTGTTGCAAAGTCTCGCACCGATCGGCAAGGTGCTACAAGGAAAACTCAACTCCAACATCAACATTTCCGGATTGCTGGACAATGAATTTTCCCCGCAATTGAACACCGTGTCGGGCAATGCTTTTGCAGAGCTCCAAACCACAAAAATCGATCAAGAGCAAAGCCCGTTACTGTCCAAACTGGATGGTGCACTAAACTTTATAGATTTTGAAAAATTGGATTTAAAAGATTTGGCGGCCAATTTGGAATTTTCCAATGGCAAGGTCAACGTAAAACCTTTCGAACTGAAATACAATGATATCGGGATTACAGTAGGAGGTTCGCACGGGTTTGACAAATCATTGCAGTATAATGCGGTTTTTAACGTGCCGGCAAAATATTTGGGCAGTGAAGTGAACCGGTTGATCGGAAAAATAAACGACTCTCAAGTGAACGACATCAGTATTCCGGTAACGGCCAACATCACCGGTTCGTTTACCAACCCAACCGTTGGAACCGATTTGACCAGCGGCATAAGCAACCTGACTGCACAACTGATAGAAATCGAAAAGCAAAAACTTATAGGCCAAGGCAAGGACAAAATCAAGGATTTGTTGACGGGCATTGGCGGCAAGGATAAGGATCAAGCCTCTCCCGATCCCGGGACTACGGATACCAAAAAAGATTCCACGGCAACGACCACCACAACCAAGCCAGACCAAATAAAGGAGGGCGTAAAAGATGTGCTTGGCGGACTTCTGGGCGGAAAGAAAAAGAAAAAGGACAGCGTGAATTAAATTGAAATTTAATTGCTGAAAAGGGATTAAATGAGGGGGTTCGGTTCTTGGACAAAGCATCTCAACCCGTAACAAAAGCCATAACCAACAATGGATGGCTATGCTCCGTGGCTTTAAGCGCACCATTTCATAATCCCTGCATTCTTACCACACCTCGTCCACTTCCGAATAGGCTGCAAGTCTTTGGATTCAATTTGAATTTCATTTTCAATTTCAATTTTATTGATTGTGTTTCGTTATATTTACGAAGAAAATTCCATTTCATTTATAACAGTAAACCATCATGCAAAGACGAAATTTCATCAAAACCACCTCCATAGCCGGAATCGGCGCACTTATACTGCCAGGCTCCGTTTTTGCCGGAACATTAACTACCAAAAAAATTAGGATTGGTTTGATCGCTACCGGCCTACGCGGACAAGTCCATCTGGACGAACTCCTAAAACGCGACGACGTGGAAGTTACTGCCATTGCCGACCCCGACAAAAGAATGGTGGAAATGGCCTTAAAACTATTTGAAAAACACAACAAACCAAAACCCAAAATATTCAACGAAGGCGATTATGATTACCGCAACCTTTTGAAACTAAAAAATGTGGACGCAGTTATCATTTCCTCACCTTGGGAATGGCATGCCATACAGACTACAGAAGCAATGCGCGCCGGAAAAATAACCGGACTGGAAGTCTGTGGCGCCATGAACTTGGACGAATGTTGGGAGTACGTAAACGTATACGAAGAAACCAAAGTCCCGATTTTCATGATGGAAAACGTTTGCTACCGACGCGATATTCTGGCGGTTTTCAATATGGTACGTCAAGGAAAATTTGGGCAGATTGTCCACGGTCAGGGTGGTTATCAGCACGATTTGCGCAACGTACTTTTCAATGATGGCGTGCAACCTTACGGAGGCGGCGTAGAATTTGGCGAAAAAGCCTTTTCTGAAGCCAAATGGCGAACTGACCATTACGTAAAACGAAACGGCGAACTCTACCCCACCCACGGTTTGGGACCGGTAGCTACAATGATGGACGTAAACCGCGGAAACCGCATCACACACCTCACCTCTATGGCATCCCAACAAGCGGGATTGACCGACTACATAGAAAAAAAAGGCGGGAAAGACCACCCGAACGCCAAAGTCAATTTCAAACTGGGCGACATTGTCCAAACGATGCTGAAATGCGAAAATGGCGAAACCATTTTGCTCACACACGACACCTCGCTGCAACGTCCCTACAACCTCGGCTTCCGCGTACAGGGAACAACGGGCATTTGGCAGGATTTCGGTTGGGGCGAATTCAACCAAGGATTTCTCTATTTTGAAAACGAAATGGAACATTCCCACCGCTGGGCAGACTCACAAGAATATTTAACCCAATACGACCACCCACTCTGGAAAAAACATGAAGCCAAAGCTGCGGGTGCCGGACACGGTGGAATGGATTATTTCCTCATCAACGATTTTGTAGAATGCATAAAAGCCAACAAGGAATTTCCTTTTGATGTCTATGACCTTGCCACTTGGTACGCCGTAACTCCGTTGAGCGAAATTTCGGTAGCTTCAAATGGCGCTTCACAAGAAATGCCAGATTTCACAAGAGGAAAATACAAAACCCGACAGCCCGTTTTCGGATTTGATTATTATGAATAAACCCACGTTACTTATCCTTGCCGGAGGACTGGGCAGCCGTTACAACGGGCAAAAACAAGTCGATTCTGTGAGCGAAGAAAACGAAACCTTGATGGAATTTGCCTTGTATGACGCACTGAAAGCAGGAGTCGGGAAGTTTGTTTTCATCATCAATTCCATGTTTCCGCCAGATTACATGCAACACCTAAAAAAAATCCTGAAACAAAATAACGGCGAAGTACATTTTATCCACCAGACGTTAGAAAAACACATCCCGGATGAATTTCTGCACAAACTTTCGGGCAGGGCCAAACCACTCGGAACGGGACACGCGGTATATTGCGCCAAAGACATCATACAAGAACCGTTTATCACAATGAACGCTGATGATTTTTACGGATTCGGTGCTTTTTATTCTGCTTGTGAACTAATTAAAAATCATGAAATTACCGAAAATAGTTACGGAATTGCCGGATTCCGTCTGGAAAATACGTTGAGTGAAAACGGAGCTGTTTCAAGGGGAATATGCGAATCAAAAAACGGATTTCTATACAAAGTGGAAGAATGTACCTCAATCATGAAAACAGGTACTTCGATCAGAGGGTTAAACGAAAAGCACGAACCCAAAGAATTGTCTGGCAGTTCACTGGTTTCAATGAATTTATGGGTATTGCATCCGTCGTTTTTCAAACTGGCCAAACAGGATTTGAAAAATTTTCTGGACAATAACGAAGATTTGTCCAAAGTGGAATTTTATCTGCCTTCCGTGATTGACAGAGGGATTCAAAGCGGACAAATAACCGTAAAGCTGATCCCGGTTTCCGAAAAATGGTTTGGGTTAACCTATGCCGAAGACAAAGAACTTGTGAAAAAAGAAATTGCCTTGCGAAAAGAAAAAGGGGTGTATCCCGAAAAGCTATGGAACTAAAAAATACGAACATTGACCAGATAAAATCCACTTTTTCAGCTTACGAACCGCCTTCTGTCGATTTCAAAGCCGAACTACTGGCTTCCGGGCACATCAACCGGACATTCAAAATTCTGAACAATGGAAAATATTATATTTTACAGAAAATCAATGCACTGGTTTTTAAAAATCCACAAGTCATCACACAAAACATCTTGACGGTTTCGCAACATTTGAAATCTAAGAGCTATCCGCATCCCGTTTTGAAACTTCTTCCATTTTCTGACGGACATTATTGGCTCGAAAACCAATGGCGGCTGTTCCGTTTTACCGGAAATTCAAAAACATACGAAAAAGTCCAGTCGAGAAAACAAGCGTTTGAGGCGGCAAAATTTCTGGGCGAATTCCATTTCTTTTTAAACAATTTGGACGCCCACAACATCCAAGATTCCATAGTTGGATTTCTGGATTTTAATTCTCGGACAGAACAATTTGAAAACGCCTTGGAATCTGCTTCCGAAGAGCGTTTGGCACAATCAAAACACGAAATCAAATTCATTCAAGATCATCGGTTTATTTTAGAAGAATGGAACAGTTTGCTTCCTAAAATCCCCACTCGGGTTATCCATGCCGACCCAAAAATCAGTAATTTTTTGTTTGATGAAGCCGATGAAAACAAGGTGCTGGCGCTGATAGACTGGGATACTATTATGGCCGGAACAATTTTATATGATTTTGGCGATATGGTACGGTCTTACACCAATTTGCGCAAAGAAGACGACCCCAAAAACGGCAACAATTTCAACAAGGAAAACTATCTGGCACTAAAGGACGGCTTTCTTGTTCATCTAAAAAACGTATTGACCGATGAAGAAATTTTCGGTCTTGATCTTGCAGCAAAAACAGTGGTTTACATTCAGGCCGTCCGCTTCTTGACAGACTTTCTGAACAACGATGTTTATTATGCCACCCAATCCCCCGGACAGAACCTGGACCGGACAAAAAATCAGTTGAATTTATTGAGGGCGATCATCGATAATCAATAAAAAATCCCTTCCGGAGCAATTCCGAAAGGGACATATTGGGCTAATATTCCTGGTTTTTTAATATCTGTAATATTCCGGCTTGAAAGGGCCTTCCACAGGAACGCCAATATAATCGGCTTGGTCCTTTTTAAGCTCGGTAAGTTCCACACCTATTTTTGCAAGGTGCAATCTGGCCACTTTTTCATCAAGATGTTTTGGCAACATATAGACTTGGTTTTGGTAAGCACCGCTATTGGTCCACAACTCAATTTGCGCCAGAGTTTGGTTGGTAAACGAGTTGCTCATCACAAAACTTGGGTGGCCGGTGGCACAGCCAAGGTTTACCAAACGGCCTTCTGCCAAAAGAATGACATCGTTACCGTTTACGGTGTATTTATCCACTTGTGGTTTTATCTCTACTTTGGTTTTACCGTGATTTTTGTTCAGCCAAGCTACATCTATTTCATTGTCAAAATGTCCAATGTTGCACACAATGGTCTTGTCCTTCATTTTTTCAAAATGCTCACCCCGCACAATATCCTTGTTGCCTGTAGTGGTAATCACAATGTCTGCGTTGGCAACAACGGTTTCGAGTTTTTTGACTTCAAACCCGTCCATTGCCGCCTGTAAAGCGCAAATTGGGTCAATTTCGGTAACGGTAACAATACTTCCCGCTCCCCTAAAAGAAGCAGCTGTTCCCTTGCCCACATCGCCATAACCGCATACCACCACACGTTTTCCTGCAAGCATCACATCTGTAGCACGACGAATGGCGTCCACTGCACTCTCACGGCATCCGTATTTGTTATCAAATTTACTTTTGGTTACAGAATCGTTGATGTTAATAGCAGGAATCGGCAAAGTTCCGTTTTTCATACGTTCGTAAAGTCGGTGCACACCGGTAGTTGTCTCTTCTGACAAACCTTTGATACCGGTTATCAACTCTGGGTATCTGTCAAAAACCATGTTGGTTAGATCGCCGCCGTCGTCCAAAATCATATTCAACGGCTTTCTGTCTTCGCCAAAAAACAATGTCTGTTCGATACACCAGTCAAATTCTTCCTCGTTCATGCCTTTCCAAGCATAAACAGGTATTCCGGCAGCAGCAATGGCGGCGGCAGCTTGATCTTGGGTAGAGAAAATGTTGCACGAACTCCAAGTTACTTCGGCACCAAGGGCTTTCAAGGTTTCAATCAAAACCGCTGTTTGAATGGTCATGTGCAAACATCCGGCAATTCTGGCACCTTTCAAAGGCTGCGAACTTCCGTATTCTTCACGGAGGCTCATCAACCCCGGCATTTCAGCTTCGGCCAATTCGATTTCTTTTCTTCCCCAAGCCGCAAGCGACATGTCTTTGACTTTGTAAGGCACGTAAGGCATTGTTTTTGTATTCATAATCGTATATTTGTTATCAAATTTTGATTTGCAGGCGCAAAGATAATCAATAACTTTGACTTTACTAAATGCCATTATATAAAACCTTAAATCCCAACACGTTTACCACGGTAAAAATCTGGAAAATCACCGAAACGTACGACGAACTTGCCAAGCCGGTAAAGCTGCGCAAAGTGTCTGAAGAACGCCTTAAAGGTATGAAAAGCGAGTTGCACCAACGGGGATTTTTGAGCGTCAGGCACCTGCTCGCAGAATTTGGCTATGCCGATGAGGATTTGTTTTATGATGACAACGGGAAGCCGCACCTGAAAGACGGAAAGCACATTTCGATAACCCATTCTTTTGAATTTTCGGCCGTAATTGTCAGTAACAACGCCGTGGGAATCGATATAGAAAAGCAACGGGAAAAAATCAAGGTCATTGCCCATAAATTTGTGGATTACGAATTTGATTATTTAGAAAAAGACGCTGACGATTATATCAATAAACTAACCGTTGTGTGGTGCATCAAAGAATCCTTGTACAAACTGTTTGCAACCCCGGGAATGTTGTTCAGGGAGCATTTTTTGGTCATCCCGTTCATGCTTCATGACAGCGAAACGGTAGCTTGGATTGATTATAAAGGACAAAAACTCCATTTCAACACGCAATTTTTGGAATTTGAAGGCTTTACCTGCTCATACGCAACCACATGATGCAACGATTTTACCAAGACATATTGATTGCCAAATCAAAAAGAAAACGGCTTTTGGCAGTGCTGATAGACCCAGAGAAAATGCCGCCCGAAAACGTGCAAGGTTTTCTCTCGGGGATAAATGGCACCATTGCCACCCATCTATTTGTGGGCGGCAGTAGCGTTGATGATTTTGCAACCGATGCTGTGGTTTTGGAAGCCAGAAAACATACCACATTGCCCATAATCCTATTTCCGGGCGACGTAACACAACTAACCAAAAACGCAGATGCGCTATTGTTTTTGTCTCTGATTTCTGGAAGGAACCCCGATTTCCTGATTGGCAAACACGTTGAGGCAGTTTCAAGACTCAAGGCTACACAACTTGAAATTGTCCCAACCGGATATATGCTCATTGAAAACGGCAAGGAAACATCCGTACAACGGGTCACAAACACACTGCCGATGCCTCGCAACGATGTACAACATATTGCCGACACGGCAAAAGCGGGTGAGCTCCTGGGCATGAAACTGATCTATCTCGAGGCGGGCAGTGGCGCCTTGCACCCTGTTCCTGCCGAGGTTATTTTAAAAGTAAAAAACAGCATTGACATACCATTGATCGTGGGCGGTGGCATCAGAAACAAAATACAAATGGAAAACGCCTACAATGCCGGAGCAGATATGGTGGTCATTGGAACCGCTTTTGAAGAGGACCAAACGTTTTTTGATACACTAAAAAAACCTTTGCCACTCGAGCATTTCCCCGAAAAGTGAAAATAAATTGAACCTAAAAGTAATATTATCCATCATCAAATCCTCTCCTTGAGAAACACACAAAAGCTTATGAAAATATCCGTAGAATTGACCTTGACGCCACTGCACGACGATTTTGAACCGTCCATTATCCATTTTATAAAAAAATTGAGGACTTCCGGTCTAAAAATCATGGAAAATCCCTTGAGCACACAGGTGTATGGCAACTATGACGAAGTGATGCGCGTTTTGACGTATGAAATAAAAGAAGCATTTGAACTGGTAGAAAGAGGCTTGTTGTACATGAAAATCGTCAAATCGGACCGACACGACTATGAACCACATTTTTGATTTTTTTTTAGAGCCCTACCAAGGGACGGCAACCCAATACATCATTCTCGAAGCCATTGCATTTGTTTTTGGCATTGCAAGTGTTTGGTATGCCACAAATGAAAATATCCTGGTATATCCAACAGGATTGGTTGCAACCACAATTACGGTATTTTTGCTGTACAGGGCTGGATATATGGGCGATATGGTAATGAATTTTTACTACTCCGTGATGAGTATCTTCGGATGGTGGAACTGGGCCAGAAAAAAAGACGGCACAACTGCAGTACCCATTTCAAGAACCAGCACTAAAGAGAAAATCATCGGTATTGGGATGTTTTTGGTGACCATTCTTGTAACTTTTCTGGTTTACATGATCTTTGATTCTGCCATGGAAGCGGTCAATTACATAGATATTTTTACCTCGGGCCTGTTTTTTACCGCCATGTGGTATATGGCCAACAAAAAAATCGAGAACTGGACACTTTGGATCATCGGCAACATCATTACCGTTCCGTTATATGCTTATCGTGGTTTGGGAATGTTGTCGCTCCAGTATGTTATTTTCACTATTTTGGCAATCCAAGGTTATATCTCATGGAAAAAAAGCATCTCGGAAATGAGGATAACATCCTAAAAGTTGTCCTGTTTGGACCTGAATCTACCGGAAAATCAACGCTGGCACAACAATTGGCACTGCATTACAAAACCGTTTTTGTGCCGGAATATTCAAGAATCTATGCAGAAAAGCAATTGCTTTGCGGCAAAACATTGACCAGAGAAGACGTTATGGCCATTGCCGATGGACAACTTAAACTGGAGTCGGAACTATTGCCAAAAGCGAATAAAATCCTATTTTGCGATACAGACTTGTTAGAGACCAAAGTCTATTCAGAAATGTATTACGACGGATATTGCCCACCACAACTCGAAGATTTTGCAGTTACAACAACCTGTGATTTATATTTGTTGACCAATGTGGACCTCCCTTGGGAAGCCGATGCCATACGAGACAAACCCGATAGGCGCGAAGAACAGTTTCTCAAATTTGAAACAACATTGAAAACATACGGCAAGCCTTACAAGCCCATAACCGGAAACGAAACAATACGATTGCGAAACGCCATTCGTTATGTTGATGAACTATTAAAGAACCACCCGTGAAATTTACAGAACAGGACATACAGCAAATTGAGAAAAAAGGCCTGACCCTCAAAAAAGTGAAGAGCCAGATTGAAGTTTTCAAGTCGGGGTTGCCACCAATCAACCTCCAAGCAGCCGCTACGGTTGAAGATGGCATAAACGGCATCAAACAGCTTTCCGAAAAAGAAAAGGCCCATTATATCAACTTTTTTGATTCCAGGCGCGATGCTTCGGGCATCTTAAAGTTCGTTCCGGCCTCTGGGGCAGCGACGCGCATGTTCAAGACACTTTTCAATTTTATCGACAGTTATAACCCAGATGCAGAATCTATCAATTCTTATATCAACCGCAACAAAGACACCGACCTATCACTGTTTTTCGTCGGGATTGAAAAGCTGCCGTTTTACGATAGCGTCAACAAAGCTGCAGCAACCTATTTTCCGGACTACACCTCTTTTTCAAGCGATTGGCAGAAATATGCCTTTGTAAAAACCATGCTCGATGAAGACAAATTGAACTATGGCTTTTATCCCAAAGGATTATTGCCTTTCCACAAATACAAAGACCACATTGCCACAGCATTTGAAGAACATTTGTTTGAGTCCGCCCTCTATGCGTCCTCGAATGGTGTCGCAAACCTTCATTTTACAATTTCGGAAAAGCACCAGCATATTTTTGATGATGAGTTCAAGCGTATCGAGAAAATTGTACAGAAAAAGACCAGGACCAAATTTAACATCGGGTTTTCGTTTCAAAAAGAATCGACCGACACCATTGCAGCAAACCCGGACGACACCCCGTTTAGGGACAATACTGGACGGCTGTCATTCAGACCTTCCGGACACGGAGCACTTTTGGAAAACCTAAACGCCCTGCATGCCGACATCATCTTTATAAAAAACATTGACAATGTCGTGGTCTTTAAATACGAAAACGAAGTATCTTCACACAAAAAGATATTGGCCGGATTGCTAATCGAACTCCAAGAACAAGTGTTCTTGCATTTGAATGCATTGGACAAAAAGGACATCAGTGATGATCAACTTATCGGTATTGCAGAGTTTTTGGTAAAACGATTGAACGTAAAAATCAGCCACGAGTTTGAAAAATATTCAAAAAAATACCAAATAGAATATTTAAAGGAAAAGCTCAACCGTCCCATAAGAGTCTGTGGTATGGTAAAGAACGAGGGTGAGCCCGGTGGCGGTCCATTTTGGGTCAAAGAAGAAAGCGGGAACATATCGCTCCAAATCGTTGAAACCGCACAAGTGGACAAAAAGAGCAAACAACAAAAGGAAATCCTCAAAAACGCTACCCATTTTAACCCCGTGGATTTGGTGTGCGGCGTCAAAAATTACAAAGGCAAAAAGTTTGACCTCACCAAATATGTCGATCCCAAAACTGCGTTCATTACAATGAAAACCAATGCCGGAAAAGAACTAAAAGCATTGGAACTACCCGGTTTGTGGAATGGCAGTATGGCCAACTGGAACAGCATTTTTGTGGAAGTACCACTGATTACCTTCAATCCGGTAAAAACTGTAACGGACTTACTCAAAACCACCCATCAAATCAAGTAAATGAACAAAGATGTGCTGCTTTCCGAACTGCAATTCAAGGCCGTGAGAAGTTCCGGTGCTGGTGGCCAGAACGTCAATAAAGTAGCATCAAAAATAGAGCTGGCATTTGATCTGACTACATCGGAGGGATTGACCGACGACGAAAAAAGCCTCCTAAAAAAAACCATCAGCAACCGACTGACCAAGGACGGCATACTGTTACTGCAATGTGACGAGAGCCGAAGCCAACACAAGAACAAAACATTGGCCACACAACGTTTTATCGAGCTGATACAGGGCGGACTGATAATTCAAAAAGAACGTATTGCCACAAAAATTCCTAAGGCGGTAATCAAAAAAAGGATTAAAATAAAACGTCGGGCATCTGAAAAAAAGGCCAATAGGAAACCACCGGAGATCGAATAGAGCCCTAAAGGCTCATAAATTGCAGATTCTTAAACCCTCAATACCGATTGAAGCGGTAACAATTATAGATGTAATGTTTGCCCGAACATTCAAATATTTTAATTAAAAAATCGTAGTCCCAAATCAAAATTCCTCACTATCTTTGCCCCGTTCTCAAAAAAGGGGTGCTCGACAGAGTGGTGGGCAAACTGCACAGTTAAACATCAATCCGTCCGGCTGAGATCATACCCATTGAACCTGGAACAGGTAATGCTGTTTAGGAAAGCGGTAGTCGCTATTATGGTTTTGTGTTTTTTACGGTTACTTCGAATACATCGAGAAGCAACAGTCTTCAAATACGAAATCAAAAGAAATCATTATTAACGAAGAATAATTACCTCTTTTTATTCGATTAATTTTTTTTAATCGCAATGAAAAATTTATTCGTACCATGCCCGCACAGGCGGGAACTGCATCTTCAAAAGATGCATCAGACACTCTTTTTTGCAATGGTTTTTTCACTTTCGTCCGTTGCATTCTCACAACAAACCCTACAGGACACCACCAAGGTCGAAACCCTCGACGAAGTTCTTGTCAAAGCAGTTCGGGTGGGGACAACAGCTCCCATCACCCATTCAAACATCACAAAAAAAGACCTCGAAAAACGCAATCTTGGCCAGGACATCCCAATGTTACTCAACTATTTACCATCGGTTGTCACTACGACCGATGCAGGCGCAGGTGTAGGCTACACGGGCATTCGGGTGCGTGGCATCAATGCCCAATCTACCAATGTGACCATAAACGGTATTCCCTATAACGATGCGGAATCTTTGGGTACTTTTTGGGTAAATCTTGGCGACATCGCTTCTTCGGTCGAAAGCCTCCAACTGCAACGCGGCATTGGGACTTCCACAAACGGCGCCGGAGCTTTTGGCGCAAGTATGAACGTACTTACCGATGCCATTTCTAAAGATGCCAATGCCCAATTGTCCAACAGTTTTGGCAGTTATAACACCCGAAAACATACCTTAAAGTTCAGCACCGGATTGCTCAATGAACACATCGAAATTGCCGGGAGACTGTCCAACATTCAATCGGACGGGTATATCGACCGGGCAAGCGCCAATCTGAAATCTTACTTTCTACAAGCATCTTATCTTTCCGAAAACACACTGATAAAAGCCATTACTTTTGGGGGTTCAGAACTGACCTATCAAGCTTGGAACGGCCTGGAAGATCTGGATCTATTAGCAAACGACCGAACGTTCAACACTTCAGGGATGTACACCGATGCACAGGGCAACGTCCGTTTTCATGACAACGAGGTGGACGACTACAAACAAGACCACTATCAATTGCATTGGAACCAAAAACTTGACAACCAATGGCGTACCAATCTTGCATTGAACTACACCTACGGTCGAGGTTTTTTTGAACAATATCGTGAGGATGAAGATTTTGAGGGCTACGGTTTAATGCCCATTGTAATTGATGCCACAACCATCAACACTACCGATTTGATCCGTAGGCGTTGGTTGGACAACGATTTTTATGTGGTCAATGCCAATGCCGAATACAAAAACAACGCTATCAATCTAACTTTTGGTGGGTCTTACAGTACTTATATCGGCGACCATTTTGGCGAAATCATCTGGGCACGTTACGCCAGTGATAGCGAAACGGGCGACCATTATTACGACGGCGTGGGCAAAAAGAAAGATTTTAACGTGTTCACAAAAGCCACCTATAGATTGAATGACAACGTAAGCCTTTACGGCGACCTGCAACTTCGGTTGGTGGATTATAAAACCTCCGGAATGACCTCTGACAGACTGCCTTTCAATATTGATGAAAATTACAGTTTCTTCAATCCCAAAGCAGGAATTACCTATAAATTTAACGATCATAACAGTTTCTATGTTTCGTATGCACGTGCCAACCGCGAGCCAAACCGTGATGATTTTGAAAACAACGCCACCGTAAAACCCGAGCAACTCAATGATTTTGAACTGGGGTGGCGTCATGCATCCGAGAATTTCACGTTCAACAGCAACCTCTACTACATGCTTTACAACGAGCAGTTGGTACTGACCGGAAACATCGACAATGTGGGAAATCCCATCCGTACCAACAGTGGCAAAAGCTACCGCCTGGGACTTGAACTCGAAGCAGCCGTGAAAATTTCGGACAAATTTGCATGGCGACCAACCCTGACCTTAAGCTCCAACAAGAACCAAGAAACAATTGCTTCCATAAATGGTGAAATGGTAAATTTGGGAAAGACCAACATTGCGTTCTCGCCAGAAATCGTCGCTGCAAACGCACTGATTTTCCAACCAAAACCGAATTTTCAAATGGCATTGTTGAGCAAATATGTGGGCGAACAATACATGGGTAACACCGATTCTGAATACTCAAAATTGGATGGTTACTTTGTAAATGATCTCAATATTACTTACGAAATGTCATTCCAAGGAAACGAGGAATCTGATGAATCCCGCCGAAAACCATTTTTAAAATCCATCTTGTTTTCGGGATTGGTCAATAATATTTTTAATGAAAAATATATTTCCAACGGCTATTATTACACCTATGATGACGATTTTACGACACCTGGCACCATCACGACCGTTGAGGGTGCGGGCTACTACCCACAGGCAACCATAAATTTCTTGCTGGGAATGACGCTGAAGTTTTGAGGCTTACCTTAACCTCTCTATAGTTAGGGAAACCAACTGAACGGGGAGCTTTTTTGATGTTTCGGACTTGAGGATACTTTTGGTAAAAATAGACACTGTACATCGATAATGATATTGTTACAGCCAACTCAAAAATTCATCAAGGCACTTATTTATTTGATTCAAACATTGGAAAATTTGGAGGATATAAATTAAACATCACTCAAATAAAATACCAATCATTGGTATTTATGAAACGTTTGAGCGCTCCATTGAAGCCATTGCGACTGGACAAAAAGAGGTTTTGTATATGCCAACTGACTTATCAGCTCCTGCTATTCCGTTAGGCATCCAACGCTGCAAAGTACAAGAACACCAACCGCCACTTCGATATTTTTAGTTGTATATCCTCAACATATTGCCGCCTGCACTTTCCACACGGTATTCCTTTAGGCCACAAGGTTGGTTGCTCCGCATGGGTTGGCCCGTCAAGAGGCTGTATTGGTTTTCGTCCTGGCAGCCACAAGTACCCACACCGCTTTCATTGGTAAGTGTAGAGCACGATGACTGGCCATGGCTTGGATCGGCCGCATCAAAGGCACGAAACTGGTTGCCAATTCGAGAAATGTAAATGCCGGCATTGCCGTAGTTGGGTATAAAAACCGTGTTACCGGTAAACTGGAGCTGGCTGTACTGCGGGAGGTTGAGGTTTATGCTTAAGTCCACATTAACATTGAGCAAATAATTACATCGGCGAACAGGGTCGTTCTTACTGCACGATACCAGCAAGACAACACATAGCATCATCACAAGTGGATGTTTCATTCTTTTTCGTTTTTGAGCACAATTTACAACAAATTATGGCTATCAATAAATATTTCGTATATTTGCAATCGATCTCGTGTGAGCGAGGTTTTTTTTATGCTGTTTCCGCATTGCGGTTTCAGCATCTTTTTATTTTGTAAAACGAACAAATCATGAGTAAAGTATCTTATTACACCGCCGAAGGATTGAAAAAATTGAAGGACGAGCTCAACCAGCTCCGCGACATTGAACGCCCCAAGGCTTCACAGGCTATTGCAGAAGCAAGGGACAAAGGCGATTTGAGCGAAAATGCCGAATACGATGCCGCCAAGGAAGCCCAAGGCATGCTCGAGATGAAAATATCCAAATTGGAAGAAACCCTTGCCAATGCGCGCCTTATTGACGAATCCCAATTGGACACCAGCAAGGTATTGGTGCTTTCAACAGTGAGGATCAAAAACCAAACCAACGGTATGGAAATGACCTATACCCTTGTGGCCGATGGCGAGGCCAATCTTGCCGCGGGCAAAATATCGGTAAATTCTCCTATCGGAAAAGGGCTTTTGGGCAAGTCCGTGGGCGATGTTGCCGATATTCAAGTTCCCAACGGGGTGATTAAATTTGATATTCTGGAAATCAGCAGATAATAATTTTCCGTTTTTTTTTTACGATATAATCCTGTTGCGCACCTGTGACAGGATTTTTCTTTTATATTTACAGTAAGGTCTAAAATAGTACAAATTATGGCATCCATATTTTCAAAAATCATCAACGGCGAGATTCCTTGCTACAAAGTGGCCGAAACCAAGGATTTCATCGCTTTTCTCGACGTTAACCCAAATGCAATGGGCCATACACTGTGTGTCCCAAAGATTGAGGTTGACAAGCTCTTTGACCTCGACGAGGTAACATACACAGGATTGATGGAATTTTCAAGAAACGTGGGCATTGCCATCAGAAAAGCACTGCCCTGCAAACGGGTGGGCATGTCGGTCATTGGACTTGAAGTACCGCATGTGCACGTGCACCTGATTCCTTTAAATTCGATGGATGACGCACGCTTTATCAACAAGGTAAAACTGACCGATGAAGAGTTTCGCGCCATAGCCAAAAGCATAAGCGACAGGCTTTAACGATTGAAAATATAGAGGTTTAGCAACAAAACGATTATTATCAGGACAATCAACAGCACCCATGTCAGTTTTTTGAACCTAACCGATGTTGGCCTTGGGACAAATGCTCGTTGGTGATAGTCAAACACACGTTCTATTTCATCGGTCCAACGTACAGGAAAAATTTCCGTCTTGCAGTTGTCGCAGACCATGTGGTGTTTGACTTCACTGGATATTGCTCGGTAGAAAGCGTTTTCAACAAACCGTTGTTTAAAGGTAAGTTGCAAGCCGCTATTGGAATAACATTCCGGGCAATGGTTGTTGAGAGACAACGTTTTTACGGTAAAAAATTTATCTGCCATAAAGCAAATATATTAAACAATTTTTAAAGTAATCTCCATGGTCGTGCCCTTACCCACTTCGGAGTGCAACACTTTTATCTTGCCCCTGTGGTAATCTTCTATAATGCGCTTTGCCAACGAAAGCCCCAATCCCCAACCACGTTTTTTGCTCGTATAGCCCGGCTCAAAGATTTTATGGTAAAGGTTTTTGGACAGTCCTTTTCCGGTATCGGTCACGTGTACCTTTACTTGGTTTTCTTCCTTATGGATCGAAATCTTTAATGAGCCTTTCCCTTTCATGGCATCAATGGCATTTCTTACCAAGTTTTCGATAGTCCAGCCGTATAGTTGTTCGTTTAGGTCAACAAAAATTGGATTTTGCGGCACTGACATTTCAAAACCAATAAGTTTGGATGATCGTGCTTTTAAATAATCATACGATTCGGAAGTTGCCTTAACGATATCGGTTTTTTTCAGCGTGGGCACCGAACCAATTTTGCTAAACCTGTCGGTAATGGTCTGCAACCGAGCGATATCTTTTTCCATTTCGGACAGGTAAGAAGGATTGATGTTTTCGGATTTTAGAATTTCTGCCCATCCCACCAACGATGACAACGGCGTGCCTATCTGATGAGCCGTTTCCTTGGCCATCCCGGTCCACAGCTTGTTTTGTGTTGCGATTTTAGAACTGCGGTAGAAAAAGAAAACCACTGCTCCAAACAAGACGATGATCAGCAAAAGCGCCAATGGATAGTACTTGAGCTTGTTGAGCAAGGGTGAATTACCGTAGTAGATGGTACTTTTTACCTCGTTCTTGTACTGTACCTCTATTGGTTTGTTCTCGTTGGAAAACTGTTTGATCAGCTTTTGGATGTATTGTGGATCTTTTGCTTTTTCTTCGTCAATGTTATTGTGGTTGATGCTCCCGTCGTCATTGACCAAAATCATCGGGGTTGTGGTATTGCTCGATATGACTTCCGGTATGAGCTCGCCAATGTCGGCATCGAGATCTATGTTCCTGTTGAGTTCCTCTTGCGCCAGGGACCAATTTTGCATTTTGGTACGCTCTTCCGATTTGAAATTTTGGAAAAAAATATACGTATTCCAAAGAATCAACGAAATGATGATGAACGAAGCTAAAACGAGCAACCACCGCAATACATTCCGATCCATTTTAAAGTCCATTCAAAAAATAATTTTAAAACCTGTAACGCATTGTCAAATAAAACACAAATTTCTGACAATCAAATTGTTCTGTTTATTCACGGATGCACAGATCAATTTTTATAGAACAACGATATAATTTCACAGATATTGAACGCCTGGCATTCAATTAAATCTAGTGTAATTGTTTGTTTCTTTAATCATTTAATTAAATCTGTGCATCTGTGGCTAATGGCATAATGCACTACGGGTAATTTTAAAACCTAAATATAATGCAAAAATGACAATAATATTGTGAGATTATCCCGAAATCATTTTCATAAATTTATCAATATCGTTACATTTGTTTCCTAACAATTTGCCGATGATTTCGTTTGATCCAAAAGACCTTTCCACGGGCCGTTTGCACGGCTATCTCTTGAGCGCGGTGGCACCCAGGCCCATAGCTTTTGCAAGTACCGTGGATGCCGAAGGCAATCCAAACCTGTCGCCGTTCAGTTTTTTTAACGTTTTTAGTGCCAACCCTCCCATTTTGGTGTTTTCGCCCGCACGCCGGGTGAGGGACAATACCGTAAAGCATACTTTGGAAAACGTTGAGGCTACGAGGGAGGTTGTCATCAATGTTGTGAATTATGACATTGTGCTCCAAGCGTCATTGAGCAGTACGGAATACCCAAAAGGCGTCAACGAATTTGAAAAATCGGGGTTGACAATGCTCAAATCCGATAAGGTAAAACCGTTTCGGGTTGCAGAATCGCCGGTTCAATTTGAATGTAAAGTAAATGATATCATCGCAATGGGCAGTGAAGGCGGCGCAGGAAACTTGGTGATTTGCGAAGTGGTAAAACTGCACATTACAGAAGAAGTTTTGGACAAAGACAACCTTATCATCCAAGAAAAGCTCGATCTTGTTGCAAGAGCTGGCGGCGATCATTACAGCCGTGCGAGGAAGGGTTTTTTTGAAGTCCCCAAGCCATTGCAAAAACTGGGAATAGGTGTTGATGCCATGCCCGAAACCGTAAGAAACAGCATGATCCTTACCGGGAACGATCTCGGAATGCTCGGCAACGTAGAAGTCCTGCCTACATCTTCGGAAATAACGGCATTTTTGGACAGCATTGGCGAGCGATACCCGGACATCAAGACCATGACACATAGGCAAAAGCACAAATTGGCAAAAAGCTATTTGAGTTATGGCGATGTTGCGAGTGCCTGGAAAATCCTCTTGTCATGACATCATCGCATTAAAAAAATTAATAATCAATAAATTGTATAAATGGAAATTCTAGGAAAAATCAAAATGATTGGCGAGACACAGACCTTTGGCGCCAACGGTTTCAGGAAAAGGGAGGTAGTGATTACCACAGAAGAGCAATATCCCCAAAATATTTTAGTGGAATTTGTTCAGGACAAAACCGAATTGCTCAACAATTATCAGCCAGGCCAAAACGTTAAGATCGGTATCAATTTGAGAGGCAGAGAATGGGTCAATCCACAAGGAGAAACCAAATATTTCAATTCCATTCAAGGATGGCGAATTGAGGTACCGCAACAGACCAGCGCACCAGAAAATATGCCACCTGTACCACCTGCAGAAGTTTTTGCTCCGGTAGACAACCTCAACGAAGAAGGTTCAGACGATTTGCCTTTTTAACAGTTTGCCCCTGAACAATATCCTTATGAACGCAAAATTCCCAATGCAACATTGGGATTTTTTATTCATAAAAAAGTCCCAATCACGAAAATTGGGACACAAAGTTGTGGTTTTAGGTCTGGCCTTTATCAGCAAACCCAAATTTTCTTTGAATACTTAAAAAATAAAGACCACTTCAAATATGGGAAAAAATATTTGATTTTCAAAGAAGAAGGACTGTTTATATTTCAAATAATTTACGAAAACGTTGTAGTCGCATGCAATTCCTGACAAAAAAAATAGTATTTCCGGATGTGTCAAAAGCCACATCGGATGGTCTTTTGGCAATTGGAGGCGACCTATCCCCCGAACGGTTGATTTCAGCTTATCAGCGTGGCATATTCCCTTGGTTTAATGAAGGCGAACCCATCCTTTGGTGGTCACCGGATCCACGGTTTGTCCTATTTCCGGAAGCACTAAAAGTTTCAAAAAGCATGCAGCAGTTGTTCGCCAGGGAATCATTCAGCGTGACGGTCAACAAAGATTTCAGATCGGTAATTACGGCATGTGCAAATGCCAGAAGAAAGCAACAGGCAGGTACATGGATAACCATGGATATGATAGATGCTTATGTAACGCTGCACAATATGGGCTTGGCAAAATCGGTCGAGGTGTGGCATGATGGCTTGCTTGCCGGTGGATTGTATGGTGTAGATATGGGCAATGGCGTTTTCTCGGGCGAGAGCATGTTCAGCTCGGTAAACAATGCCAGCAAATATGGATTCATTACATTCGTTAAGAACTCTGATTATAGATTAATAGATTGCCAAGTTCACACACCCCATCTGGAAAGTCTAGGCGCCTGTAAGATTCCACGAAATGATTTCTTAAAGATATTGGGTAATTGATTTAATGCTGGGCTTTCAACCTTCGACAACTTCCATTGGCGAGAATTGAGCCTAAATTTTCCATCGATAAGAAATCGGCATATTTATGTAAAAATCAAAATGCTTCACAGGATCAATTATATATTGAATTTAGGGTAGATAATACAGGTAGGCCATTGTCATACTTCATGGTACCTAAAACAGCCGATTTCATGATCGTTGACCATCCCCGTGGCTTGCATATGGGCATACACCACAGTCGACCCCACAAATTTGAACCCGCGTTTTTTCAAATCTTTGCTGATTGTATCGCTCAAAATGGTTTTTGCCGGGGCATCTTTGTAATGTTTCAAACTGTTCTTAATGGGTTTGCCACCAACAAATGACCAAATATATTGGTTAAAGCTTCCATACTCATTTTGCAGCTCAATGAACGCTTTGGCATTGGTAACCGCTGCATGGACTTTTAGTTTGTTTCTGATGATTCCTGGGTCGGAAAGCAGGGCGTCCAATTTATTTTGACCATAATGTGCAATTTTTTGATAATCAAAACCATCGAAAGCTTTTCGGAAATTTTCACGTTTCCTTAAAATTGTAATCCAACTCAACCCAGCCTGAAAAGTTTCCAAGATCAAAAACTCAAAAAGTTTTTTGTCTTCCCTGACGGGAACACCCCATTCCGTATCGTGATAAGCTATATAGATCGGGTCGCCAAGGCACCAACCGCAACGGTGTTTTTCCATAGTCATTGTGGTTATTTACAACAACCAAAATAAGTATTTTTAGTCAAAAACGATCAGGTTTAGCGACGTTTTCCAACAAAAATATAGGTAATGGTGCCTATCTGACTGGGTGTGGACGAAACGTCAAAACGGGCTTCCTTTGCGTATTCCAACGCGCTGTCAATCAAGCATTCATTGGTTGAAGTGGAAGCGGCTTGGTTATATGCGACAGTAGTAACTGCACCGCTTGATGCAACGGTGATATTGATGACAATCTTACCACTGTCTTCACAAAGATACACCGGAGGCGGCAAATGTATGTCTTTCCTTTCTTTAAGGGAATAGCTAACACTACTGTTGCGGTTTCTATAATCATTAAATGCGGTATTGTCATTGGCATCGTTACCGTTTGATGCCAATGATTGCCGTTTTTTCTCCGAACGCTTGGCGATAATTTCATTGATTTTACTGAAAGAGGACCGCTCGTTATCGTTTATGGCCAATTCTTGCTTGATTTCTGCGGTTTGCGTGGTTTGAGTTTCTTGCGTTTCCTCTTCAGGACTTTGCAGATTTTCAGCTTCTGTTTTTTTGGCGTTTTTATCAAAATCGTTACGATCCAAAGATTTGAAGTTTTTCATAATCTCTTTGAACTCGTCGGTTTCGTTGAAAGCTTTGTTGGTGGATTGCCCAATGTTTTCGTTTAGCGCAAGCTGTTCCAAAAGTTTTTCTTCGGGTGTCTTTTCCGGTTGCAGTTCATAGAACGTTTCAGAAACCATTTGGACCTTTTGGGTCAGGCCAAAACTGAACATAGCAAAAATCAACGTACCGGTAATCAGCACCGTAATGATCGTAGCTTTATGTTTTTCAATGTAATCCAATAGTAGGTTATTTTTTAAGATTTTGGTTAATTAGGTAAATATATATACGTGAAAGTAACAAAAAAAGATTAAAACAACATAAATTCCATGAAAATTGACACACTGCTTATTTTCTCCGTTAGCCTGTATCCGAATCGTTTTCTGCTAAAATCAAGACCAATGAGCCACGAGTTTTTAAAATTCTCGTCAAAGGCCCGGTAACCCACCCCAAACTTGTACATATTGCCTTTCTCAAAGCTATTGCCCACTTTAAGAAGCTTTCCGTAACCGCCACGTATAAAGACCATATCGTCAAAATCAAGGATATTGTAATTGAACCCTAAGTGTATGGGCAGAAAATTGAGTGCTTGGCGGGTATAGCGGTCGTACTCAATATTGAGGTCAATGCTCGTGCGTTGGTCAAACTGATAACCTATAGAATTGTTGATGAAAATAGCATTTGGAATAATAAATGAACCTGTATCATCGTCCGAGCTCAAGGTGTATTCATCATTGGTGGTCAAAGTGCTTGACAGTGAGATTTTATAAAAGAAACCGTGGGTTTTGATGTCGGTCTGGGCCATTCCGAGATAATAGATCCCCCAAAAAAAAAGGAATAAAGGTAATCTCAAATTTGAGTTGGGAGACGCGAAATGGGCTTCAAAAATTGTTCCGATTTGGGATTTCAATTTAAACATTGGAGGCTATTATCATTTTCACAACCATCGCAAATTAACTGAAAAACCTTTTAAACCCTAATGGTTTTTAACAAAAAAGCCTTCCCTGATTTTCGGGAAGGCTTTATGGTTACACCAAAAGTGAACTGTTATTCCTTGACAATCTTTAATGTTTCCACGGCACCGCCCTGGAAAGCGACCTTGAACACGTAAACACCGGCAGACAGATGGCTCATATCGAGCTGTCCTGCTGTCAAGCTTACATTGTCCAGCACCTTTTGTCCTGCAAGGTTGAAGGCACTGATGCTTTCAATGGCTTTTTGGGAATTTATGGTCAGGTAATTTTTCACCGGGTTCGGGTAGTAGGTAAGACCGAACACGTTCATCTCTCCTATTCCCAATGGGTTACAGACCAGTTCAAACACAAAATTAGCGCCTCCGGTCGACGTCCATAGTCCTCCCACATTAGCATTGGCAAACACATCAACATGACCCAATGTAGCGCTTAAGACCGTAGATAGCTCCCACGCCAATGCATCACTCGAAATCTCTACCCAGTAAGTGGTATTGGCATCCAAATCAATGGAAGCATCAAAAGCCACGGTATATTTGACAAAGTCATAACCAAAATTGCTTCCTGTAACTTCTTCCGCAACAATCTGACCGGTTCTGGTAGTGATTTGCGTGCCTGGAAGTCCTCCGGCGTCTTCATAGAAAATGAAATCGAATGAAGTAGCGTAACCTATCACGGTTGGTGCTATACCATAAAGGGTAAATCCATTGTCTGCAGTTGGGATGTCAAAAGCCAATCTTTGGTTGGTATCGCCTCCAAAGAAGTATCCGTCTTCAAAGTTGTTAGAAAGCACTTTAAAGTCTTCACAGTCTGTTGGTGGAGGTGGGACATCATCACAGGTCAAGTTTATAACATAATCGCCTCCACTTGATCCGAAGCCTTCTACCATAATGATGTATGTAGTAGTACCGTCAGAAATGAAAGATACTTCGGACTGTAAACCACAGAAATCATCATTGGTTGCAACTTCATTGATCAATGTGCAGTCGGTGAACACTCTTATATAAGTATCATATGACGATCCGCACAATGAAGCGGTAATGACTTCAGGGGTGCCGGAGCCAGTATAGGTGTAGAAGACATCTCCAGCAGAATTTCCGCCCGAATTATTTGCGTATGTAGTATTCCCCGAATGACTGTCGCCACACGCAAGTGCAATAGCATCATCACAATCATCATTTACAGGTTGGTCGGGAGCTTCTACACAAGTAACCCCAATTACAAAATCTCCAAAACTATTGCCAAAGCCTTCTACCATAATGATGTAAGTAGTAGTACCGTCAGAAATGAAAGATACTTCGGACTGAAAGCCACAGAAATCATCGTTGAAAGCAACTTGATTGCTCAATGTACAGTCGGTGAACACTCTTATATAAGTATCATAAGACGATCCGCACAATGAAACGGTAACGAGTTCAGGGGTGCCGGAGCCAGTATAGGTGTAGAAGACATCTCCAGCAGGATTTCCGCCCGAATCGTTTGCAGATGTGGTAGTACCATTCAAGTTGTCTCCACAAGAAAGTGCAATGGCATCGACACAATCATCATTTTCAGGAGAAGGTGGGCAATCTACAGAAAGAACATTCATAGTGTATGCACCCAATGTATTACTATCCATATCTACTATTACCGGCAAATAATAGGTTCCTGCAGGCAAATTATAGAACCTTATTGTTCCGTTACCATCACCGCAGGTTGTAAAATCATAAGAGCCGATCGCAAAATTGGTGGCCGAACAGGAATCCGTATAAACGATGAACATATTTCCACTCATAACCCCTGGATCCGTTCCGCAGTAATCAATGGTCATGTTGTTACAGCTACCGGTAAGGGTAACAGCTTCCCAAACGGCAGCATATCCCAAAACATTCATTTCATCGACACTTCCTGTAGCGCCTGCAGTAGTTCCTGAAAAAGTAGAGGTAGTTCCGTTGACCAGTGTAGTGGGTGTCACGTCAGCACAGTCGTCGTTGATTGGCGCTGAAGGCGCATCCACACAGGATAGTTCAATAACGTAATCTCCGGCACTTAACCCAAATCCTTCTACCATAATGTAATAGGTACTGGTGCCGTCAGAAATGAAAGTTACTTGGGATTGTAGACCACAGGAATCATCGTTGAAAGCAACTTGATTGCTCAATGTGCAGTCGGTAAACACTCTCATATAAGTATCATAAGACGATCCGCACAATGAAACGGTAACATATTGCGCTTCTCCAGCACCTGTATAGCTGTAAAATACATCGGGTGCATCGTTTCCTCCTGAATTAAAGGCAAGGTTAGTATTTCCAGTATGGCTATCGCCACAAGAAAGCGCAATGGCATCATCACACTCGTCATTGCTTGCAACAGGAATAGGGTCATCGCTGCACAACAAATCAGAAAAAGTAGCTGATGTTCCTCCTGATAGTGATGAGTTTACTATGACACCATTTCCATTGGCAATTCTAAAAGAAGGTGTGTTGTCATTAAATGTCCCTTCAGATTCTATGTAAAATTCTACTGGTCCTTCTGTTGTAACGGTTTGTACATCATTATAACCAAAATCATAGCTACCTCCCGATAAAAGCACACTACTATCAGGACCTCTAAACTGCCAGCTTACTTCATCACCATAGCCGGAACCGAAAACCGTTACCGTCCAGTCACAACTGTCCCCAGCTGGCCTCACTACACTGTATGTACCGAGTACCATAGCACCAGACGAAATATCGGATATATCATCTGCCGGAAAATAGATGTTACCATCATTTGGGGCTGTCAGCATCGCAGCATAGATCAGCGGCGAAATGCTCCATGTGGCTTCACCTGAAAATGCCTGTGCCCCTTCTGTGAATGTGGTCGTCGATGTTGCGGAGTAACCCCAAATGTTGAGCCCAGGATCAGTGGCAAAACGGAAAATCGATGGTGATCCGTCGGTAGGCACAGAGGTTGCTGTCAAAGTAGCCGCACCCACAATAGTACCCGATACAGCTTGGGCATCCGCGCTTGCGAAAAAGTCTTCAAGATAGATACCGGTACTAGTATTTCCGCTCGCACTGACAGCAGAGGCTCCAGTAGTTGCGGTAATGGTTACATGATTCTCAACTGATAAGTCAATTACCAACAAGTTTTCCAAAACAACTTCGGAATCGTCGTTAACTTCAAACGGAAAGCCATACGGAGTGAAGGAGCCAGTGTCCTCTATACTTGTCCAAGAAGTTCCGTCGAATTGCATGGCATTACCTGTTGTACTCTGGCCCAAAATAGCAATGGGTGGAGCCCACGGGCCTGAAGCAAGAGTGCCACCACAATTCCAATCCAACCAATAAGTTCCGGGGGCAAGTGTCAGTCCGGGAGTATTGACCTTTGTGATCATGATTGGCCTCGAGGTATCTCCCGGAGCCGATTCAATTTGTCTGTAAGCCCCTGACCAGGTGGAAGAAGTAAACCTATTGGTCGTAGCATCGCCCCAAACCACATTGCTTCCTGCTTCACCAGGCACCCCGTCCCAAATACGCAATGAAACGTGGTTTATGGTAGATGTTGTGGAAGAACCGGTCTGATAAGCATAGAACTGAATGCTACCTACGCTTACAGTCTCTGTTACCACCCAATCGTCGGCTATCCTGTAGCCTGATGACAGAGCATGGCCTGCACCGTAAACATCCATCCCAAGAGATGTGTCCTGCAATAAACTTACGTCAGGGGTGCCAGGCACATTAAAATAAGGGCCGTTGCTATAAAGCGTCCCTTCTGCCATTCTTGAAGCAAGAACTTCGGGTTGACCAAAAACCATATAGGCATTGGTTGCGCTTTCTGCAGATAATCTGGCGTTTTGTCCATAACCCAAAAGGGAACACAAGACCGCCACAAGGAAGAGTTGAATTTTTTGCATAAAAAGTCGTTTTAGTTAATGGATTTTTTGCACTTTGTTGGGTAACCTTTGATGATTACTTGAAATTTTGGTTAAATTATTAAATTAAAATGAATAGTGCAAAAAAAATCAATAAATAAAGAGCCTAGATACCTCTATTTTAATGCGTTTCACTCCCACGTCTCAAATAAAAAATGCCCGACGGAAAATCCATCGGGCATTTGTTTATAAAGGTTAAACCATCAAAAATTCTCGTTACTCAACAACGATTTTTCGTATTGTTTGGTTTACGCCATCATTCACTTTTACCAAATACATTCCGGATGCTGCGCCATCCAATCTGATTGTTTGGATAAAATTACCGGTGTTTGCATAAACCGATGCAAAAATTTCACGGCCTCTAATATCGAAAACACCTATCTGGATGTCCTTGCCGGAAGCAGAACCCAACTTGATGGTAAACTCACCATGGTTAGGGTTCGGGAAGAGAGAGAATTGCCCAAACTCACTTTCACCCACAGACATTGTTTCTACCAATTCTGCACGAATAAAGCAAGAACGATAACCCGTCCAATCCCCTACGATGGTTGCCCAATCTCCATCAAGATTGTTCCACCAATATCCTCCTGCTGACGGGGTCGAAGTACTCTGGTCAAATGCCATGAAGTGATTTGGGTCCGTAGGTACAAATTTAATGCCTATATAGACATCGCCTTCAGTAACAACCCAATTTTCAGATGTTGTGTCTTCCGACTGCCATACGGGTGACATCCCTGAAGTATAGCCAGGAATGTTAACAGCCGTACTGGGCAGAGAGCCAATTAGCGTACTTGGTGCGCCACCTGCTCCATCATCATCATAAACTACAATTTCATAAGGCATGGTTGGTGAAGATCCCGACACGCCAATTATCGAGGAACAAACGCTTTGAATGGTCACCGGATAACTTGTTGGTGTAAATTTATCAACAAATATCACTTCTGTAACTCCAGCCGAAGTACTGCCACTTCCTCCGTTTTCAATGGTTCCATCATCATGAACGATGCTTCCGGTACCTGTACAGTCATATCCGGGATCGGGAGTTACACCACACTGTACAGTTCGGTTTCTCAATCCCGAATTAATTGAGTTACAATCTTGATCCAGATGTAAATAGAACCGGATGGTTTCATTAGCCGGTGCTGTCCAGGTAACGGGTGTGACTCCTGCAGTATAAGAAACGGTGCCTGCCATGTTTGAGATTGTCACAAAATCTGTAGCAATAGAGCTTGAGAATATATATTGTGTTCCGGCCACGACATTAACGAGGGAGTATTCTCCGGTCCAGGCCAGGGTTGTAACATTTTGAGGGACTCCCGTACAAGAAGGCGTAAAAGTAGAAGACGGATATTGTCCATAAGGTGCAGCTAAACAGCCGTCAGGAACATCCGGGCAGTCCTCACCGGTTACCACTGAAATATAATCGGTCATCGTTATTTCATCAGACCCATACGCATTAGATACACTCAATGACACGTCATAAGTTCCGACGGCACTATAAGTGACCGTTGGGTTTTGGCTCGTAGAAGTAGCAGGTGTACCGCCTTCAAAAGTCCAAAGCCATGAAGTTGCAGCTGGCGAGGATGTATCGGTAAAACTAACCGTTGTGTTAGTATCCAAACATAGTATTTCAGGATTGGCACTAAATGAAGCAACTGGTGGTGCCACTGCTGGAAGTGTATAACCACAAGCCTCCAAAGAGCTATGGATGAGATCCAACTGCGATTGGGAATAACCCAAATCAATAGCTGCCTGATAAACAGCATTTGCAGCCACATTTTGGTTTGAGGAGCTGTTGGTCATAGCCAACCCTTCAAAAAATATTATATCCGTTTCCTGCTGACCAATTTGATTCCAGACAGTCATCATACAGCTTGACCATATCTGTCCATCGGTATGTATCTGACCTGTTAATCCGGATGGATAAACTGCCGTATAGTTGGTTATCCTACCAGGCCAGCAAACATTGTGGCCATCCCAATTGAACACCCAGTTGTATGCAGGATCTGATGGGCTCCAATTACCGAGGCTTCTGTTATAAGATTGAGCAACGTAATCTCCAGAACCCTCACTCAAACCGTTTACTTGTGACAAGCCTCCAGAAGTTACCCAATCGTGAAGACCATGTCCGAGCTCATGGTGGATTACGTCAGAGTCTTCTGCGTCATCAACACAGCCCTCTCCAAAAGCCAATCTACCGGTTCCAGAACTATAATAAGAGTTGTCGTCGCCGTTAAGACCGTGGGGGTCAAACTTCACACCTCCGGTGTATTGATATGGGACGATGTTAAGACCCAAAGTAACATTCAAATACCGCATCATAAAGTCAATATGGAAGTATCCATTAACAGCTTCAAACCCTTGTTCATTACGAGTGAAACTAAAAACATCTGAAGCTTGCGAGAACACACCTTCGGTTGGCGCTTCAAAATCGACCACTTCTGCCCAAGGTCCTTTTAAATAGTATGTACCGCCAGTAAAATCAATGTCTTTCAAGGTCACGGTGAACCTTGCAGCGGTCAATTGTGGCGTGTCGGCATCATTTCCGTCCACATAACCACCTCCATAAGCCACTTGGTTTGAAGACAATGGGTCTGGGTTGAACACCATGCCCGTCCCATCTACTGGAGCAGCTGCACGGGTTTGTTGTGCGCTTGGCCCATCTGTGGCCTTAGCTTTCTTTTTGTCCTTGTCCTTGTCCTTGTCAGAGTGGTAATGTGCGCCATCAACCACCTTGAAGATTTCTCGGGTCTGTGCGTCCACATATACTTTCCACTCACCGGCAGGGTTTTGTGTCCCAATGGTAACTTCGTGTGCCAAACGTGTGGTTTTTGTGTTCTTGTACACCATCAATCGGTTTTCGTAAAAATTGACCGGAGCGCTCACACCCAAATAGCCATAAGCCAACTGATAAGCTTGCTCTTTGGAAACACTTGGGCGGACTGAACCCATATCTACACCTACCTCAAAACTGTTCGTCACAAACACTACTTTGTTTTCGGGAGATATTTTTATGGTAACCTCAGCTTTGTTCACGGGATAGTCGCCCGAATATTGACGGTAACGCACCACAGAACCGGAACGGGAGGTTCTTGTAGCGTGGTGTTTCAGATTAGCGAGTTCATTGGCCTTGATGCCCAATTTTTGATGGTTTTGTTGCAGATAATACTGCGCCATGGCCTCTGGCGAGCCTTGCGGAACTTCAAAATTTACCTGATAAATGGCCAATGGAAAGCCTGTGTTGAGGTTGATTTCCATGTTTCCCTTCATCTGAGTCGCTATTTGCTCGTCAGCCTCAAGGGACTTTTCAAAAACTCTTTTCTCTTTGGGCTTTTGGGCAACTGCAAAAGCACACACCAAGAGCAACGCAAGGGTCAAAACCCTCTTTGAAACTGAAAGTTCTTTGTAGATTTTTTTCATCATAATTGCTGTTTTGTTTAAAACTTAAAGATATGCAACTATGCTTAAAAAAAGACATTTAAATGTTAATTTTATTAACAAAATCTGAAAGCAGCCCTTTTGCCTGTAGATTTATTCTGATAAATTTGGCTTTGCCGGGGCAACAGAGCTGTCGTGTGCATTATAGTATTCTTCCAAAAGATTCATGGTAGCCGTCAGCAAATCTTTGGTTTCCAAAAGGATATTAAAATACAATGTCGTGTTCTTGGGACTTGATTCCTCCTTTCGGGTGCGCTCCACTTGCTTTTGGATCTTGTCAGTTACAAGTGACATGATTTCTTTCTTTCGTCCCAAAATGATACCTATATCTTCAAAAGAATTGGTTTCAAAGGCTTTTTGTGTGTTGCTAAAAAACCGCTCGAAACGTTCGTCAACCTCTTTCAATTCTTTTATCTGGCTGAATTTTAGTTTTTTGTGATTGTTGTTGACATGTTTGTGGCTAATTTTTGAGATATACTCAAGTGATTGTGCCATATCTTGCAAATAGCTGACCACGTGGAGGTAAAAATTACTTGCCTGAACGCTCGGCTCATCCAGGTTCTTGATGAAATAGAACACGTTCTCGTTGAGTTCCTCGATTTCTTTGGAGAGCTTGTTGATGTTCTTTTTGTTTTTCTTTAATGCCGCCAAATCTTGTGTGGCCAAGCCGTTGATGGCACTCGTATAGATTTTGTTGCCCCGCTTCACAACATTGGCAATATTACTGGCGCTTTCATAGATAACGCCTTGCGTTGAACTGCTTTCGGCCTTTTTGATACTGTCGGCTTCTTTAATTTGTTTGGACTGTTTTTGATGAGACAAGAAGTTTTTGCCCAATAAGAAAATTGCCAAAAGCACCAAACCAACCAGTGCGTATCCTTTTCCATAATACAGGATTAAAGCCATAATAGACGCTGCCAAAAATGCGCTTATGGCCGTAAAGAACCAACCACCAATGACATTCAGCACGCCTGCCACTCTATACACGGCGCTTTCACTGCCCCATGCCCTATCTGCCAATGAGGTACCCATAGCCACCATAAAAGTTACATAGGTTGTGGACAAAGGCAATTTCATGGATGTTGCCATAGATATCAGCAGACTCGCCACCATTAGGTTAACGGCAGCCCTGACAAGATCAAAAGCAGGCAAATCTTCCTTTTTTTCAACAGCAAGGACCGTAGTTGGCGCTGTCAATCTTGTATCAATCCATGCGATAGCAGATTTTGGCAAGAAGTAATTGAAGGCCCTTCCAACCCCAGACACGTTTCTGACAATGCCACGGGACAGATAGTTTGGCTCAAAGCGTTCTTTGACCTCCTCCTGCCTGGAAAGATCCACAGATGTTTTTATAACCGCCCTTGCCTTGCTTGAAAACCAAAGCGTCAAGACCATAATCAAACCCGCAAAGAGCAATATCAACGGTTGTGTCTGAATCTGTTCTTCCAGCACGGTCATACTGTACATGGACGGCGAAATACCTGAAACAGACCAGGCTTCCCACGAATTGAACGCCGCAATGGGAACGCCTATAAAGTTCACCATATCATTTCCGGCAAAAGCCATCGCCAAGGCAAAAGTCCCGAAGATAATGATGAGCGTGTAAATATTTATCCTGAAAAACTTGATCATCAAATATGAAATCACCGACCAGATAACAACACCGCCTGCTATTAGGAAAAATGTATTTGACGTGACGGCTTTCATCATTTCCGAATTCATAAATGGACTACTCTTCAGGCCTTTTATCAAAATGAAATAAATGATGGAGGTAATAGAAATGCCCCCAAAAAAAGCGCCATACCATATTGGTTTTTCTTTAAAATCAAACGTGAGCAACAACCTGGTCACAAATTGTACTACTGCTCCAACGGTAAATGCAATAACCACAGACAGCAATATCCCTATGACTATTTCTAAAGCTTTTTCATTGTTGATGTATTGCCCCAAATCCAGAATGGTCTGCGTGTTGTTTGCCGATATTTTGATAAGTGCCACGCATACAGACGCGCCAAGGAGTTCAAATACGATGGATACAGTAGTAGAGGTTGGCAATCCGAGCGTATTGAAAAAATCCAGGAGCAAGATATCGGTAAGCATTACGGCCATAAAGATGACCATGATTTCGTCAAACACAAACTCACCGGGATTGAAAATGCCTTTTCGGGCGATTTCCATCATGCCGCTTGATGACAGTGCTCCAAAAATCACCCCGAGGCTGGCAACAAGCAAAATGGTTTTGAATGAAACTGCCTTTGAGCCAACGGCAGAGTTCAAAAAGTTGGCGGCATCATTAGATACTCCTACGACAAGGTCAGCGACCGCCAAAATAGCCAGAACGGCAAGCAAATAGATATAATAATCTTCCATCGAATTTGATTACAATTCAACTTGGCAAAGTTCTAACTAAAATTTCAACTCAATGTTACCAAAATGTTATGATATATTGCACTTGCCGTGATTGTCAATGAAATATTTACACTGTCTAACAACAGAAAAATAGCTGTTGAGGTAAATATCATTACTTTTTAAGAATCACAAAATCAATACGATATATGATTAATGTAAATTTAACGTTATGGAAATGATACAGAATGGAAAATTTTTCTGAATAGCAGTTATGCATGTTCTAACAAACAGCAAAATACCATGAAAAGCACACGGCGCATTTTTCGATTCAAACACTAAAAATTAATAATTTGAGTGTCATAATCACCAAGGGAGCACAGATGATTTTTTTATGAGGCAAATTGAACGTCGGATAAAAACACTTTGAGACAAAAAGAAAAAAATCATTTCAAAACGTTTGTGATAACTGAAAAAAAACGGTAACATGGTTATTTTTGGACAGACTACACTTTGAAAAAGTGGATTACAACAACAATACCATTGCCATTGTTGCCAAATGGCCAAACAGGCCAACTGTGGTTTGGACACATTAAGTATTGCCCGATCATTTAAAACAAAAGAGCCGCTCCATTTTATGAAACAGCTCTTTCTCTATATAGACCAATCCATTACAGACCAACTGTCCAGCCGTTGGCCCAAGACGGTTTTGCAGTACCGCTTCCTGCACCGGTAGCGCTGCTGTTTTCTGAAAATACAGCTGACACATCTACAGTTTCGCCCGCAGTATTTTTACCAACAGATTTTGTGGTTACGTTCTCAAATTTAACATTGGTAGCAGCCAAAGTTCCATCAGCAACATAGGCAACGCTTTCATCATGCTAAATGTCAAATCCTGTTTTCCAGTTGCTTATCACTACATTATCAAAAATACCTTTGGTACCAACTCTTAATTTGAGTGCTTGCGTTTCAGAACTTGTGTCCGATTCGCCTATACCAATTAATGTTAGATTTTTAATTGTAGGGTTTGATACCGGCGACGCCAAGTGGTTGTTTGAGTTATTATCTGCCTCAATACCTCTGTTTCCGGGATTTGTTCTTTTTCCGTACCAGTATTCGCCTATGCCGTTCCAGCCTTCGGTCCAGTCAAATAAATCGTCGCCTACTTCACTGGCGTAGTTGGTAACAACCAAATATTTTGCGTTGACGCTACCGCCAAACCACTCAAATCCGTCATCAGAACCTTCGTGAACCTGCACATATTCAATGGTTGTACCAGAGCCAACGCCAAACATGGACAAGCCGTTGAATTCTTTTTCAGAATTATAAGCAAATCCCGAATATTCAATTCTCAAATACTTGATAGAACCCGATGTATCGCCGGGCGCATTACCGCCATAGGTCAAGTCTGAAACTTCGGCAGAAGCTGTCAAACCTTTATTGATAGGTGCTTTTCCGCAAAGTACCAACCCGCCCCAAGCACCTGGCGTTTGTACAGCAGATGTCATTATCACAGGGCTGGACGAGGTGCCTTGCACATGGATTTCACCGCCTTGCGCCACTGCAATATAACGTACCGCCGCAAAATCGCCTTCAGATGCCGGTGTGGCTTCAATTTTTACGCCTGCATTGACAACCAATTTGGCTCCTGAATTAACGATTAACTTACCGGTCAGTTTATATGTCCCATCTGTTAAAGTTACAGTACCGTTGTTGATTTCGCCTTTTAAATCGTCACGGTTTAAAACAAATGCTGAACTGTCACTGCCGCCATTATCGTCGTCGCTTGAACATGATGAAACAAATATTGCCGCCGTCATTGACAGTGCAAAACCGAAATTTTTAATTACTTTTTTCATAGTTTTTATATTATTTTAAGTGTGTTACAAAATTGATAAATAAGGAGTTATGTCATGTTAAGCCTGTATAACCAATTCATTAACTTTTATGGTTTTATCGTGAGTTTTAGTTTATCTAATTGTTAAAACCGATAATTAAAACCCAGCCCGAACAACGCACCCCGTTTGTATGAAATGACCGTTACTTCTTCTGGATCGTTTTCTTGCACTCTTTTAAATGCCGGATTCAGGATATTTTTTGCAGTAAAATCGATACCTACATTTTTATTGAGTTTGGTTTTAAGGATAAAATCGAGCATCCCAACGGCTTTATCAACCAGATTCCCTTTGGTTTCAACACCCAAAGCATATAATCTGTCCGAACAGTACGAATATGCCAAAGTCGCCATAATGTTCGCTTCATTTTTGAAGTTTTTGATGTAAGATATATCGGCATTGAACAATAAATCTGATGCACCCGTAAAACCCGATGTTTCATCGGTAAGGTTAATGTTGTAATTGGTTTCGTTTCTAACTTTTTCAGAATCGAGTTTTTGATGTGTTTTCATATATGCAGCATTCAACCCTGCGGAAAGCTTATGGACATCTTCAGCGTTAAAAATGTTTTTTCGTACCTCAAGTTCAACGCCATACACATAGCCCGAATCGCCAGTGTTGATAAATGAAATGTCGTTTGTGGACGATGCCAAAGTGATTTCGTTGATTGGGTCAACAATGTACTTTCCGAATGCGGCAACCGAAATTACCTCATCAATTGCCGGAAACAATTCCCATTTTAAATCAAGGTTGAGGTTTTGCGACGGATATAAATCGGGGTTACCTACTTTTACTTCGGTCACATCTTCATAAATGAACAATGCACGCTCTTTAAACTGCGGCAACGTGTAGGTCTTGCTCGCACCAAAGCGTAAATTTTGCCGGTCGTCCAACTCATATTTAAGCACAATGCTTGGCAAAAATTCATTTCTGTTAAAGGTGTTGCTTCGCCCGGTAGCATCCAATTGCGTACGCCACGAAACGGTTTGTTCTACGCGTTCAAAACGAAGCCCGAAAATGGAACTCAATCTGTCTGTTAGTTTGTATTCAACACTACCAAATCCGGCGTGGATGATTTGCTCGCCTTCATAGGTTTGCGGCGTCATTCCGGAAAAAGATTCAATAGAAAACAAGCCGTTATTATAATTCTGTTGGTTTAAAAACTGGTCTAAATTATCGGGATTTACAACCGTATTCAACTGCGAACCTATAATTCTGAAATTAAATTGAATCGCTTCAAAATCACGGTTTTTCATTCTACCGTTGTAGCCCAATGTCAACTTTCCTTTTGACAAACCGTCTTCATCCCGACCCAATTTATAACTCACGGCAACATTGGCGGCAAGCTCATCTTCAATCAGGTTTTGATAATATCTGTGATTATCTGTAATGGTGTTTTGGGCAAACGTATATCCGCTTGACGATTCGGTATATTTTAAGGTATTTTGGGTTCTGTCGGGCATATTGCCTTCAATTTTGTTGTATGATGCGGCCCATTTTAAATCCATCTTATCGGTCAGCTTGTGGTTGCCCAACAACTGGTTTACCATCAAAGTATTTTGAATGTACGTGCCGCGTTGTATCAATCCGTTATCGTCTTCTGCAATATCTCTTATGAACCCGTCGTAAACATCTCGTGATTGGTTTGATGAATTGACAAACAAGAAGTTATATGCCACATTATGATTGTTGTTGATACTAAAATTGGCATTGAACATTCCGGTAGTTCCGGCGGTATAAGTGGTTTTTTGTTGGTGAAACGATTTCAATTTTGCGCCTTGCGCGCTCACGCTTTGGTTGATGCCTTCGCGGTATTCATAACCGTTTTGAAAACTTGCGGTCGCAAAGAGATTAAGCTTGCTTTCTTCGCCTATATTGTACGACTTGCCTGCCTTAAACCCAATATTGCTTCCAACGGGTGTTTCTTTAACAGGCGCTAAACTGTTTTGAAAATTGTAGCCGCCAAGCGGATTGTTGGGAAGACCGTAATTTGAAAAGCCCAACTTGTCAGGGCCATCCTGAAGGTAAAAATCGTTGTATTTATCAACGGCATTGATACCTACGGACGAACCTAACGAAATTTCAAAAAGCCCTGTCCCTTTATAGTTTACCGATGAAATATCGACATTCCCGCCGGCAAAATCCCCCGAAATAGTGGGCCCGTAAACTTTGTCGATTGAGATGTATTCTACAATATCTGTCGAAAACAGATTAAGGTCAATGTTCTTTTTTTCTGGATCGTTTGAAGTAACCGGAAGTCCGTTTATGGATGTCGAATTGTACCTGTCGCCAAGACCTCTTACATAAATCGTTCCGGTGTTTTCTTGTTTTGAAACGCCGGTGGTCTTGGTTACTGCGGTTGCCACATCGCCAACACCTTTTCTTGACAGCTCTTGTGCGCCAATGTTTTGCTTGATTTCGACGGCTTTCTTCTGTTCCAATATAAGTGCCGTTTCGCTTTCGCGTTTGGCGGTCGTCGTTATAAGGATTTCATCCAGCGAAGCGGCACTGGCGCCCATAGGCAGATTGACCTCGGTGACTTTTCCGGCCACAACCGTTACAGGCAATTCTTTCGTTTCGTAGCCCACAAAACTGAACAACAAAGCATAATTTCCGGGTTCTATATCTTCTAAAGCATAAAGACCGTAGGCGTCTGTTGTTGTACCTTTTACAGTACCTTTAATCAGGATGTTGGCAAAGGGCAAAGGTTCGTTGTTATACTCTTTATCGGTCAGTTTCCCCGCTATTGAACCCATATTTTGAGCGTAAGCAAAAAACGGTATCAAAAATGACGCATAAAACAATGGTTTATTCATTATGAAAGCACAAAATAATTTGAGTGCAAAGAAACCGTCGCAATGTGAAAATGAAGTTATGAGAAAATTAAGCCTTCTTCATTTTAAGGTTACCAATGTGTTAGGAAAATCATTCATTTTTTACAAAAAAGAAACGTTACGATAACAATGAAAATATATATCTTGCAAAGCCTTAACAATTGAAAAAAGTTGAAATGAGTTCATCAATGAACTGGGAAAAATTACTATCCTTAAAACGCTACGGCGATACCAACAAACGCATACGAAAAGAACAGGACGAAACCCGTTTGGGCTTTGAAGTAGATTATGACCGCGTGATATTTTCATCAGAATTTAGAAGTCTTCAAGACAAAACGCAGGTTATTCCATTATCACAAACAGATTTTGTCCATACCCGATTGACGCACAGCCTCGAAGTAAGCGTGGTTGGGCGCAGTTTGGGCAGAAAAGCCGGCCTTCGGCTTCTTGAGAAATATCCGCATTTGCAGAACATTCACGGCTACCAAGCCAACGATTTTGGTGCAATTGTTGCGGCGGCAGCCTTGGCGCACGATATCGGGAATCCACCGTTTGGACATTCGGGCGAGAAAGCAATTGGCGAATTTTTTAAAACCGGCAACGGAAAACATTTCAAAAGCTATCTTACAGACAAACAATATCAGGATCTATGTGATTTTGAGGGCAATGCCAATGGTTTTAAAATTTTGACGGAAAGCCGGCAAGGAAGATATGGCGGACTTCGATTGAGTTATGCAACACTTGGCGCATTTATGAAATATCCTAAAGAATCGCTGCCCAAAAAACCCACAATGCACATTGCCGATAAAAAATACGGCTTTTTTCAATGTGAAAAAGAATCCTTTTTGGATGTTGCAACCGAGTTGGGCCTTATCAGCAGAAGCAGTACGGACGACATCCGTTTTTCAAGACATCCGCTGGCATATCTGGTTGAAGCGGCAGATGATATTTGTTATACCATCATCGACTTTGAAGATGGTATAAATCTCGGATTGATTTCTGAAGATTATGCGCTGGAATATCTTATCAATCTGGTAAGAGACACAATTAATATTTCAAATTACAACACACTTACCAACACCGAAGACCGCATAAGCTACCTGCGCGCACTGGCAATCAACACGCTCATCAATGAAGCCACCGATATATTTATGCAGAACGAATCAGCCATTCTTAATGGTGAATTTGACAAAGCCTTGATGGATGTTTGCAAATATCAGGCGCAAATTAAAGATATCATTAAGTTGAGCGTCGAAAAAATATACCGATCAAAAGACGTTTTGGACAAAGAAATCGCCGGTTTTTCAATAATCAACGAGATTTTAAATGTGTTCACCCGCGCCGTTTACAACAAACATAATGATGCTACATCCAATTATGACCAGTTAATCCTTAAAATATTACCCAAAACACTCGATACCGATTCTAAAAATTTATATGATAATCTGTTGAAAATATGCAACCACATCGCCAAACTGTCAGACAGCAATGCGATGTTAACTTATAAAAAGCTAAAAGGCGATTTTTTGTGATTTTAAAACACTGTTAAAAATTTATATGATAACATTTGTTGAAGCCAAAAAAACACATCGCAATAAAGTTAGACACAACTAAACCGACCCCAACATTTTAACGCAAAAAACTTGCATTTAATCGATTTTTATTTATATTTGAATCCGAATCTATAAAACCTGCCTACAATGAAAAAAAATCTGCTTAGCGCTATTGCTATTTTTTTCGTGACCTTTGCATTCTTGTTCGTGGTTGACGATATCTCCAAAAAAGAGGAGCAAAAAACTGAAGTAAGTGTCGAATATGCCGGTAATACAGAAAATCAACAATCCGTAATTGCCACTACTGACCTCGAAGAAGACGCTCGATAGCTGTAAGGATACTTTCAGGATCAAGACCCGTTAATCGCTGAAGTTCATCTACAGTTCCATGGTTAATGAATTCATCGGGTATTCCTAAAACCTCTACCTGCTGTTTGTAGCCATGTACCATGGCAAATTCCAGTATGGCGCTTCCAAACCCACCTACCTTGGTACCGTCTTCAATTGTCATAATTTTATTGTGGGTCTTGAAGATATCGTGCAACAAGGCTTCATCAAGAGGTTTTACAAACCGCATATCATAATGCGAAACGTTTTTATTTGAAATAGCCGCTTCGACATTATTGGAAATAGCACCGATACTCAAAATGGCAAGATCTTCACCGCGCTTCAATTGTATGCCTTTTCCTATTGCAATACTATCAAACGGTTTTTTCCAGTTGGCAATGTTGCCATACCCTCTCGGATATCTAATGGCTATTGGTTGGCCAAGCCCCAATTGGGCGGTGTACATCATGTTTCGGAGCTCAATTTCATTGCGAGGTGCCGCAATAATGATATTCGGCACGCACCGCAAAAAGGCCAAATCGAATGCCCCATGATGCGTTGCACCATCCTCACCTACCAATCCGGCTCGGTCCAAACAAAAAATGACTGGCAAATGCTGCAAAGCCACATCGTGGATGACCTGATCATAAGCACGCTGCAAAAAAGTTGAATAAATATTGCAAAATACCACAAGCCCTTGTGCTGCCATCCCGGCGGCAAGGGTTACGGCGTGCTGCTCGGCAATCCCTACATCAATTGCCCTTTCAGGCATGGCGTCCATCATAAATTTCAATGAACTGCCAGTAGGCATCGCTGGGGTAATGCCCACAATTTTGTCATTGGATTTTGCCAATTCCATTATGGTCAGGCCAAAAACATCCTGAAATTTAGGGCCGATATTCTTTGGTTTTTTTTGAAGAATCTCGCCGGTGGCAGCATCAAATTTACCAGGCGCATGGTATTTCACCTGCTGCTCTTCTGCTTGTTTCAAGCCTTTTCCCTTTTTTGTAATAACATGAAGCAGTTTAGGGCCTTTCGCCTCTTTCAAAACATTAAAAGCTGTCAGCAACGCAAAGATGTCGTGACCGTCCACCGGACCGAAATATTTGAAATTTAGTGCTTCAAAAACATTATTATTATTGTCTTTGGCCACATGGGTCAGATAGTGTTTCAAAGCACCAACGCTGGGGTCTATCCCGATCGCATTGTCATTAAGGACCACAAGCAAATCAGTGCTGGACACACCGGCGTGGTTCAGAGCCTCAAACGCCATCCCGCTGGCTATTGAAGCATCACCAATTATAGCCACATGTTGTCGCTTTTCATTTTTCAACCGTGAAGCCATTGCCATGCCCAAAGCCGCCGAAATGGATGTTGACGAATGTCCCACGCCAAAGGTATCATAAATGCTTTCTGACCGTTTTGGAAATCCACTGATGCCACCAAGTTGTCTGTTTGTGTGAAAAGCTTGCTTTCTTCCCGTCAATATTTTGTGCCCATATGCCTGATGCCCAACATCCCATACCAAGATATCCTCGGGCGTGTTGTAAGAATAATGCAGCGCAATGGTAAGTTCTACCACACCAAGGCTGGCGCCAAGATGGCCTTCTTTGGTGGCAACCACACCAATGATAAAATCCCGAATCTCTTTGGCAAGTTGCGGCAGTTCATCAGGACTCAATTTCCTTAAATCGTCTGGAGTGTCTATATGTTCCAATAATGTTGCCATCGTGCAAATTTACAAAATGTTAAGGCTTGAAATGGTTTTGCAAAAACAAAATAATATTAATATGTCCCGATTAATTGATTGTATTTTTTATATTTGTTACCACTCATTTTTAATTACTCTAAATAAAATTTATGATGAAACAATATTACGCTCTTGCTGCACTGTTTTTTTTGTGCTTTGCTTCCCCTCAAGACGTTTTGGGACAAAACAAACTTTCCGATTCGGGATATGGTTCCTTGATTGAACACTATTTACAGAACAATAAAACTACCCTTGGCTTAACCGATAGGGATATTGCCGATCTGTATGTAACCAATGAGGTTTTTTCCAAAAAAAGCAACCTTACGCATGTATATACCGTGCAACGTCATCAAGGTATTGAGGTGTTCAATGCAATATCCAATTTTGCAATTAAAAACGGAAAGGTATTCCACTTTGCAAACAATTTTGTGAGCAATGCCCAACAGAAAATCAATACAATTACTCCGATTGTTACGGCCGAAACCGCGGTTCAAAAAGCTTCGCTTCATTTCGGATTAGGATCACCTCAAGGACTTGAAATACTTACATCTGACGAACGTAAAATAGAATTTAACGGCGCCGGAATTTCCAATTCCAATATTCCGGTACAACTGGTTTTTTTCTATGACCAAGAAAACGACAAGCTTTCCCTCGCATGGGATTTGAACATTGACCAAAAAGATGGCAAACATTGGTGGAGCGTTCGCGTAGATGCACTCACCGGTTTGGTAATAGATAAAAACGATTGGGTAGTTTCCTGCAACTTTGGGCTCAACCATCAAAGCCATTCTCATGGTACCACTGGGCAAAACACACTTTTTGATGTTCAGCCAAATATGGCAATGGCCGCAGATGGTTCTCAATACAACGTGTTTCCCATACCGTTTGAAAGTCCAAATCATGGTCCAAGATCGATACTATCCCAACCAGCCGACAGCAACGCATCACCATATGGATGGCACGACACCAATGGTGCCAACGGTGCCGAATATACAATCACCAGAGGTAACAACGTTTGGGCACAGGAAGATGTTGATGGAAACAACAACACATCAGGTTATTCCCCTGATGGCACCGCAGCACTTAACTTTGACTTCCCTTTGAACCTCTATCAAGTTCCTTCAGAAAATATGGATGCCGCAATTACCAATTTGTTCTATATGAACAATGTGATGCACGATGTGTGGTACCAATATGGTTTTGACGAAGCGAGCGGTAATTTTCAGCAAAACAATTATGGCAATGGTGGTTTAGGCAATGATTACGTCATTGCCCAAAGCCAAGATGGGTCAGGAACGAACAATGCAAATTTTTCTTCTCCACCTGATGGAAGCAGCCCAAGAATGCAGATGTACCTGTGGGGTCCTTTTGGAGTGCCACAACCATTGACCATCAACAACGGCCCACTGGCAGGATCATACACAGCAGCATTGCCCGCCACCGGAACAGGCAATAACATAACACCTCCAGGATCCGTACCCGTAACTGCAGATTTGGCATTGGTCAACGATGGAAGTAGTGCTCCAACCGAAGCGTGCAACTCATTGGTCAATGGCAGCAGTGTGAATGGCAAAATTGCAGTGATCAAAAGAGGTAATTGCAATTTTGTTGATAAGATACAAAATGCCCAAAATGCCGGTGCTGTAGCGGTCATTATGGTCAACCACAACAATCCAACCAATGACCCAACCTATACCGAATATGTAAACATGGCCGGATCCTCAAATCCACCATTCACAATCCCCTCCATATTTGTAAACTATGCCAATGGGCAGCCTATAATTGATGCACTTACCGCAGGACAGACCATCAATGCCACTATCGTTAACAATGGACCATTCCAGATTGACGCCAGTTTTGACAATGGCATCATCGCACATGAATATGGGCATGGTATTACCAATAGGCTTACTGGCGGAGCAGCAAATGCCAGCTGCCTGTCCAATAGGGAACAAATGGGAGAAGGTTGGTCAGACTGGTTTGCACTTATGTTGACCATGAAAACCGGTGACCAACCCGAAGACCCAAGGGGCATCGCTACTTTTTCCGTTGGCGAAAGTACAAACGGTCTCGGTATTCGGCCTGCCTATTATACAACCGATTTTTCTATCAACAACTACACCTATGGGGCAACCAATAACAACACCGTTATCGGTGAGATTGATGGAGTGCCGGTGAGATGGAACGATATACCGCACAATATTGGCTTTGTTTGGGCCACCATTTTATGGGATTTGACCTGGGCCTATGTTGACAAGTATGGATTTGACCCCGACATGTATTATGGTACCGGCGGCAACAACAGGGCTATGCATGTCGTTACCGAAGCGTTGAAACTCCAGCCTTGCGGCCCCGGTTTTGTTTCGGGAAGGGATGCCATATTGGCGGCAGACACAGCCCTCTACGGAGGTGTGGACCAATGTCTTATCTGGGAGGTTTTTGCTAACCGAGGAGTTGGCACAGGTGCCTCGCAGGGCTTTGCGTTCAGCATAACAGATCAAGTAGAAAGTTTTACTATGCCTGATGAGAACGATCCATCATTGGCCAACTGTACCTCACTTGGAATGGGCGAGTTTAACATCGATGAGATAAAAATATACCCTAACCCAACCAATGGCATGTTGAAAATCAAGACAAACAGAAATATGGGTGAGGTCACTATATCATTGACCGACATTAATGGAAGGCAAATCCTATCCAACCATTTAGAACTTTTCAACGAAACTGAATTGGATTTGACCCAGTTACAGACAGGTATTTACATCCTTAACATCCAAGGAGCCAATTTTGATTTCAACAAAAAGATCATCAAAAATTGATAACTGTAAATTTTTTATAAAAAAGGCAGCCCCAACAGCTGCCTTTTTTTATTTTTGCCTAATGGACAATCCTTTTGATGATGTTTACTTCATGAAAAAAGCCCTTCAAGAGGCCGAAATAGCCTTTGACAAAGGGGAAGTACCCGTCGGTGCTGTGATAGTCATCGAAAACCGTATCATTGCAAGAGCCCACAACCTTACCGAGCAGTTGATAGACGTCACAGCTCACGCAGAGATGCAGGCCATAACCTCGGCCTCCAATTTTTTGGGCGGCAAGTACTTGCACAATTGCACCTTATATGTAACACTCGAACCTTGCCAAATGTGTACGGGTGCGCTATATTGGAGCCAAATTTCACGTATTGTCTATGGTGCTGCCGATGAAGAGCGTGGCTGCACTGCTTTAAACGCCATACTCCACCCAAAAACGGTAATGGTAGGCGGCGTGCTAGCCGATGAATCGTCACAATTGCTTAAACGCTTTTTTATTGAAAAACGCAACCTCAACTAACGACGGTCATCATCTTTATATTTGCGCATTTTTTCGAGATTTTCCTTGGTGAGCATATAATCCCTCATGTCCTTGTCTTTCCATCGGTACCAAGAAAACAAAGGAAAAACAATAAGAAACAAGCCAACAACCCCAAAGCCTATCATCTTTTGAGAATATGGGATATCCAATAGGAATCCCAAAACAATACTGCCCAATGCAAGGACAGCCAATATGACTATCAAAATTTTCATCACTTTGTAATATCAATCAATTTTCTGCGGTACATGGTCAACAATTTTGATTTTGAAATGAAACCGACATATACGTCGTTTCTTACCACGGGAAGATTCCACGCATTTGTGTCTTGGAACTTTTTCATAATATCGGTCATCTTATCTTTTTCAATATTAATAATTGCAGGTGGGTTTTGCATAACATCACTTGCATAGACTTCATTATAAAGACTTTGGTCAAACATTATGGGACGTATGTCATCAAGCAGCAAAATTCCTTTGAGTTTGTCGGTCTGCTCGTCCACCACAGGAAAAATGTTCCTATTGGACTTTACGACCGCATCATGAACTATGGCGCCCAATGTCATGGTCGTGGTTACTTTTGCAAAATTATTTTCAATTACCTTGTTGATGTCCATTAATGTGAGCACTGCATGGTCTTTGTTGTGGGTAATGAGCTCGCCTTTTCTTCCCAACTCCATCGTATAAACAGAATGTGGGTAAAAACTCTTGGATATACCAAATGAAATGGCCGCGGTAATCATCAGCGGGATAAAGAGCTCATAGCCTCCGGTTATTTCGGCAATCAAGAATATGGCCGTCAATGGTGCATGCAGGACACCCGCCATCATGCCCGCCATACCGACCAACGTAAAATTGCTTTCGGAAACCGGATGATTGGTCAGTCCACTGTTATTGATGATTTTTGCAATACAATTGCCCATGATACTCCCCATAAAAAGTGTAGGAGCAAAAATACCGCCTACCCCACCTGCACCAAAGGTAAGCGCACTGGCAATGATCTTAAAGAATACCAACCCGGCCAAAAGCGCTATTACAACCCATACATTTTGGATATTGAGTTGCAAGAAATTGTTTTGGAACACCTTTTCGGGATTGCCGCCGATAAGGCCGTTAATGACGTCAAAACCCTCACCGTACAATGGAGGAATGAAATAAACAATCACGCCGAGCAACAAACCTCCGAACAGCAATTTCTTGATTGGAGAACCAATCTTGTCGAAAAAATTCTGAATGCGTTCATAAACCTCTGTAAAATACATGGAAGTCAATGCTCCAAACACACCCAGAATTGCATAAAAAGGTGCATCGGACAAACTAAAACTGTCCTCAATACGAAATGGGAGCAAGACATCATTCCCAAAGAAAAAGTAGGACGTCAATATGGCCGATAGCGATGCCAAGAGCAATGGCAACATCGATGCGATTGTCAAATCCAGGCTAAATACCTCAATTGCAAAGATGATAGCTGCAATCGGAGCCTTAAAAATGGATGACATTGCGCCAGCAGCAGCACAACCGATGAGCAGTGTTCGCGTGGTTTGGTTTACGTGGAACAACCTTGCAATGTTACTGCTAATGGCGGCTCCTGTAGCTACTGTTGGGCCTTCAAGTCCAACCGAACCACCAAAACCCACCGTGATGGGCGCCGTAAGAATGGACCCAAACATTTGTGTTCTACTTATTATACCCTTTTTTTTGGATATGGAATGGAGCGTGGAAGGAATTCCATGACTGATGGTATGGCCAATGGCATATTTCATCATAAGATAAACCAGAGCCAACCCGATAATTGGAAACAAAAAGTAGAATGCATGGTGATAGTACTGTACCAAGTTGCCTTCAAGAACATGCTGAATAAAATGCGTCAGGTTTTTGAGGACTACCGCACCAACCCCCGAAGTAAACCCAACAAGGACGCTCAACAGCATCACGAACTGTTTGTGGGAGATGTGCTTGGCTCTCCAGATCAAAAAACGTTTTAACAGTGGTTGTTGTTTTGGCATAAGTCAAAACTAATAAAAAAACCAACCAAAGCAGGGCATTTTTATGATTTGATATTCAATATCAAGTTTAATTCTTCTAATTGGTCTGAATCAATTGGTGCTGGCGCGTCAATCATTACATCTCTCCCCGAATTATTTTTCGGGAATGCAATAAAATCTCTGATGGTTTCCTGGCCACCAAGAATGGCAACCAACCTGTCAAGACCAAATGCCAAACCACCATGTGGTGGCGCACCGTATTGGAATGCGTCCATCAAAAACCCGAATTGCGCTTTGGCTTCATCGGGCGTAAAGCCCAAATAATCAAACATCAGGGCTTGTGTTTTTTTGTCGTGGATACGGATAGAGCCGCCACCAATTTCGTTTCCGTTTAAAACCAAATCATAGGCATTGGCTTTTACTTCACCCGGATTTGTAGCCAAAAGTTCTATTTGACCCGGTTTTGGCGAGGTAAACGGATGGTGCATGGCGTGGTAGCGTTGTGTGTCTTCATCCCATTCCAGTAGCGGGAAATCTATTACCCATAGTGGTGCAAATTCGTTTGGTTTACGCAAGTCCAAACGGGTTGCCAATTCCATTCTCAAGGCACTTAATTGTCCGCGAACTTTACGGGTTGCACCTGCCATAATAAGCATTAAATCGCCGGCTTTAGCGTTCATTTGGTTTGCAAAATGACGAAGCATGGTTTCATCAAAAAATTTATTTACAGAGGATGAAAGTGTTCCGTCGGGATTGTATTTTATCCAAACAAGTCCGGTGGCACCAATTTGTGGGCGTTTTACCCATTCAATCAATTCGTCTATTTGTTTTCGGGTGTACTGTGCACAGCCTTCTGCGGTAATTCCAACGACTAATTCGGCATCGTCAAAAACCCCAAAACCAAACGTTTCACCACTTGGTTGTAACTCGCAAAATTCCATCCCAAAACGGATGTCGGGTTTGTCGTTGCCGTATTTTTGCATTGCTTGGTCATAGGTCATACGTGGGAACTTTTCAATTTCAACCCCGTTGACTTCTTTCAGCAAATGGCGGGTCAAACCTTCAAAAACTGTCAGGATATCTTCCTGTTCAACAAATGCCATTTCACAGTCTATTTGTGTAAATTCGGGTTGGCGGTCGGCACGCAAATCTTCGTCTCGGAAACATTTTACAATTTGAAAATATTTGTCCATGCCTCCCACCATCAACAATTGTTTGAACGTTTGTGGCGATTGCGGCAAGGCATAAAACTGTCCGGGATTCATGCGGCTCGGCACTACAAAATCGCGAGCGCCTTCGGGTGTTGACTTGATTAAATATGGTGTTTCAACTTCAATAAAATCTTGGCCTGACAAATAGGTCCTTACTTCTTGCGCTACTTTATGGCGAAATATCAGGCTGTTTTTTACTGGGTTTCGACGGATGTCAAGGTAGCGGTATTTCATGCGCAACTCTTCGCCTCCGTCGGTATCGTCTTCAATGGTAAACGGCGGCAACAATGCAGTGTTTAATATGGTCAGCTCACTTACTAAAATCTCAATATCGCCGGTAGAAATATTGGAGTTTTTGGAATCACGTTCTACAACGGTTCCTTTTACCTGAACGACAAACTCACGACCCAAGCTTCGCGCAATTTCCATCATGGCTTTTGGCGTTCGTTCATCATCAAAAACCAATTGGGTAATTCCATATCGATCGCGCAAATCGACCCAAATAATAAATCCTTTATCCCGGGTTTTTTGCACCCATCCTGCAAGTGTCACCTGATTATTGATGTGTGATGCTCTTAACTCACCACAATTATGGCTTCTATACATATTCTAAAAAAATTGCACACCGTTTTTGGCGTATGAGGTTGCAAATTTAAGGAAGTTGCAGGACAAACAAAGAAAGGGCCGTCCCAAAAACCACTTTTGCCATATTTAACTCATAGCGACTCCCTATAGACGATTGACAAAAAGCATTTAATGATCTGAAATAAGTTCAGAACAACAAAACTATGCTTTTGAAACGACCTGTTTCCAGCTATTTTTTAGGGATTTAGTTTAGGACAAATTTTGTACTTCCCAATTTTCTGTCTTTGTAAAAAACATTGACGTGATAAGTGCCTTTGAGCAAGGGTTTCTCAAAAGGATCGGGCATAATATTGGTGCACACATCCAAAACCTGATTGTCATAGTCCACGGTGGTCTTGGTGCTGTATATCAATGTTGCTTCTTGGTAAGTGATAGCACCTTTATCTGACAGGACATTATTTTTTGGATTGACGATCTGGATGTGCAGTTCTTTTTTTCCTTTTTCTGTCAGTGCATTTTCGGCAAGTGTAAAGCACACCTCAACAGTTTCTGCCTTGCTGGCCTTTTTTGTTTCGTAAAGACGGCCATAGGATGCTTGATATGCCAGAGCTTTGAAAGAGTTGGCCGTAAGTTGTGCTCCTTTTTCGATGGTATTGCTCAACGATTTGTTGGTCTGTAACAAGGATTGGTTAACATCAATCTGTTTTTTCAATTCGTTGTGTGCCAAAAATTTATCGCGTTCTAAATTGCTATTGATATTGTTAAGCGAATCTACCATCCGGAAGAGTTCTTTGTTTTTGTCTTTCAATACGATAACCTGGGCCTTAAACCTGGAAATGACCGATAGGTCACTTTTCAATATGCGGAGCGAATCCAAAGCCAATTTTGTGGCTTCGCGGGCTTCATTAAGTACCAATTCGAGTTGGGCGTTGGTATTTTCGACCTCGTCATATCTTGCAATCATTTGTGAAAGCTCTGTTTCAACCAATTTCTTTTCTTTATCAAAAAACTCTTTGTGCGCTTTGGCCGATTCATAATTTGTGAAGCCAAAAACTGCCAAAGCAATCACGGCAATAAGCAAAGAACCGATAATGAGCCTATTATTAAATTGTTGAGGGTTAACAATCATTTGTATTAATTGAGGGGATGTTATGGATAATTTAATTAATCGGAGCAAAAATATATGTTATGTTTGTTGGAGTATATTTTTATCGATAAAGTGATAATAAATTTGTTAAACTTATTGTTTCCCGACATTTGCCTGGCTTGCGGCACATTTTTGAGCGATAATGAATTGCACGTTTGCACCTTTTGTCGCAACGAACTTCCCGTGACCAACTTTCATCAGGACAAGGACAATACCGTAGCAAAACGCTTATACGGCAGGGTTGATTTTGTAAATGCGACAAGCCTGTTTTGGTTTGCCAAAAAGAGCATCGTGCAACGGTTGTTGCACAACCTAAAATACAGAGGTCACGAAGAAATCGGGACAATGCTTGGAAAATGGCTCGGTGCAGAGCTGATCGAACATGAAGCCTATAAGGACATCGATGTGGTGATTCCTGTTCCTTTGCACCGTTCTAGATTACGTCAGCGAGGTTACAACCAAGTAGATGCATTTGGGCGGGAAATTGCTAACATACTCGGCTCGGAATATAGTTCCACTACACTGGTAAAGACAAAATCTACGGTCTCACAGGTGTTTAAGGACAGGATAAAACGCTTATTGACCCATGAAGCCGATTTTTCTGTGACAGAATTTGAAACACTCAAAGGAAAACACATCCTTTTAGTGGACGACATCATAACCACAGGGGCTACCATCGAAGCCTGTGCCAACGAACTTATGAAAATAGAAGGTGTGAGGATAAGTATTGCTACCATGGCAATTACAGAGTGATTTTTTTCGTTAGTATCCTAAATAAATTGTTTCTTTGTCAAAAATTTTGGGTACCAATGCGCCAACGCACATATCGCTTTTTTGTACTTATTTTGGTAGTTTTCTTTGCCTTGTCGTGTGCCAACCGAGGAACGCCTTCCGGTGGGCCCCAAGATATCGAACCTCCTAAAATCGTCAGATCGTTACCTGAAAATTTTTCGACCAATTTCAACGCCAAGGAAATCCGGATTTATTTTGACGAATACATCAAGCTCAAAGACATCCGAAAGCAGCTCATCATTTCGCCGCCAATGGATCCAGAACCGGATATATTGCCCATGAGTGGCGCAAGCAAGTATATTAAAATTACAATCAAAGACACGCTCGAGGCCAACACGACCTACGCAATCAATTTTGGCCAGAGCGTGGTGGACAACAACGAGGACAATCCCTACCCATATTATAGGTATGTGTTTTCTACGGGCGATTACATTGATTCGCTTTCTGTCAAAGGCTCGATTTTGGATGCTAAAAACCGTAAGCCCGACCAATTCGTCACTGTTATGCTCTACGAGGTGGACTCAACGTTTAACGACTCTATCGTATATAACAAAAAGCCAAAATACGTGACCAATACCTTGGACAGCCTTACCACTTTCAGCATCGACAATATCAAGGAAGGCAAGTACATGCTGGTTGCCCTTAAGGACCAAAACAGAAATTTTACGTTTCAGCAAAAAACGGACAAGATCGCATTTCATGACAAAATCATTACCGTCCCTACAGACACAAACTATACGCTCAAACTTTTTAAAGAGGTACCCGATTTCAAAGTCTTTAGGCCTAGCCAAGCCGCAGGTCAGAAAATCGCATTTGGATTTCAGGGCGATCACAAAGACATGGTCATTAGCATACTCAACGATACTCTGCAAGATTTTGAAACCCGTCTTACAAAAGATAAAAAAACCGACACGCTCTACTACTGGTACAAACCAAAATTGGGATTGGATTCCGCCCGGTTTGTGGTAAGGAACAAGCTTTATGCCGATACCTTGACACACAAGTTCAGAGAAATGGCTAAAGACACGCTTATCATAAAAGCCTTACAGTCTGGCAATATCAATTATGGCGAAGATTTTGAACTGGAAGGCAGCGTCCCCTTTTCAATAACGGATAAAAGCAAGATAAAAATCATCGATAAAGACTCCGTTACTATTGCTTTTGAAACGAAATTTGACAGTTTAAAGAACAACTATGCTTTGCGTTTCGAAAGAAAAGAAAGTTATACCTACAACATACAACTGCTCCCGGAAGCCTTCACGGACTTTTTTGGAAATGTGAACGATACGCTCAATTTTAGGGTAAGTACAAAACCCTATGACCAATTTGGGAACATCAGGGTAACGCTGGCAAATGCTACATATCCTGTCATTGTCCAGCTAACCGATGATAAAGGTGTTGTAAAATACGAACAGTTTTCTACAGAACCCAAGCTATTCGATTTTAGACACATTGTCCCGGGGAGTTATTATTTACAGGTGGTTTTTGATGCCAATGGAAATCAAAAGTGGGATTCGGGAAATTATCTGAAAAAACGTCAGCCGGAACGCATCAGCTACTATCCTACCGTAATTGACGGCCGTTCCGGTTGGGACCAAGTTGTAGAATTTATTTTAGAGAAAACCGATCCCGATCCAGAAGGAAATTGAATTTTTGGCGCTGTGCATCCAATTCACTTTTTGAAAGCGTGACCACTTCAACGGTGTCCGCATCTGGAATGATGCTGTCCAGGCGGTTGCCCAAAGCGTCATAAGCGGCAGAATTTCCGGAATATTCGTGGTTATTACCGTCAAGACCTATACGGTTTACCCCAATGCAATAGCTCATGTTCTCAATAGCCCTTGCCCTTAACAAGGTATCCCAAGCCATCATGCGGACTTTTGGCCAATTGGCAACATATAGCAACACGTAATAATCTTCTACATTTCTTGCCCAGACCGGAAAACGCAGGTCATAGCAAATCAATGGGCAAATTTTCCAGCCCTTGAAATCCACGATCGATTTATAGCTGCCCGACGTATAGGTGTTATGCTCTCCCGCAAAAGTGAATGTGTGCCTTTTATCATAACTGTCAATGCTTCCGTTTGGGTGGACAAACAAGAGGCGATTGTAGTAACTGCCATGTTCTTCTATGGCCAAACTGCCCACAATGGCCACATTTTTTCTGGAAGCCCAGTCTTTCATCCACGACACTGTTTTACCTTGCATGGATTCGGAAACTTTTTGTGCATTCATAGTAAAGCCCGAACTGAACATTTCGGGCAATACGATGATATCGGCATCGTTGATGTATTGCAGCTTTTCGGCAAGGAATTGCCTGTTCTGTTCGGGATGTTCCCAAACCAGATTGGTCTGCACCAAGGCGATATGTAGTTGTTCTGCTACCAGTTTATACTTTGTTCAATTTATTTTTTGCTTTGTCCTTATCAGCTCTGTACTTATCGAGTTTTTTGAGCCATTTTTCCTCATCATTGGGAGAAAGTTCGCCTTTGCGTTTCAATTTTTCAAACTTGGCCTGGTTTTGTTCAAATTTTTTGGACGCTTTTGAAAAGGCATTTTGTGCCTGTTGTTTTTTCTTTAGTTCCTTTTCGGCCGCTTTACGCTGTTTTTCAGCTTTCTTGAGCTCCTTTTCAGCTTTTTGGCGTTGTTTTTCTGCCTCTTTACGTGCTTGTTCTGCTTCTTTGCGTTGTTTTTCTGCTTTCTTGGCTTCTTCTTTTTTAGCCTTTTCCAATGCCTGGGCCTCTGCTTCTCTTACCTTTTCTTGTGCCATCAATTCTTTACCGATGTTCTTATTGAGCTGTGCTTTGATGGCATTACGCTCGGTTTCGGTAAGGGTTTCGCTAATGTCCATACCCTCTTTAAAGATAGTCTCCCCCTTGACTTCATAGGTAGCCCCTTGATATTCTACTTTTTGGGCGTTTGAAATGATGCCAAGCGCCATAAATACGGTTACAATCCAGAATTTCATATCTCAAAGATTTATTGGTCTCTATTTAAAACACAAATATCGTATAAAAGTCACACATTTGGGATTATTTTAACGCCTTATATACTTTGCTGCGATACTCATCTCCGCTATCGGCTTCGGAAAAAAAATTTCAAAAAGAACAAAAGTGATTTGATTGTACAGATAGCTGGGTTGACAACATGTAATTGGCAATAAAAAGTATTGAAATCTCAAATTTGATAATTTAAAATTGCCTTCTTTTTTTGAGGGTTTTTATGTTAAACCTTTGCCATGCAAATCCCCATGGCAACCAAATGACATTTTACAAACACCCAAATTTCAGATACGGTTCAAGATTTCTGCCGCCCTCAAAAGGGTTTCATCAGTTTTGGCAAAGCAAAACCGCAATACCTTATCGTCTTTGTGTTGGTAGTTGAATACCGATATGGGTATGGCAGCAATCTTATGCTCTATGGTAAGCCGTTTTGCAAATTCCACATCGTTTTCATCGGTAATGCCTGTATAGTCCAAAACCTGAAAATAGGTTCCTTTTGACGGTTTGAGAGCAAACCGTGATGTTTTGATAAGGTTCAAAAAGAAATCGCGCTTTTGTTGGTAAAATGCAGAGATTTCCAGATAATGCATGGGCTCGCGAAGATAGTCGGCCAAGGCTTTTTGTGTGGGATGGTTCACGCAGAAAACATTGAACTGATGGACTTTTCTAAACTCTGACATCAATGCTTCAGGAGCGCAGCAATAGCCTACTTTCCAGCCCGTATTGTGGAACGTTTTGCCAAAAGACGCCACGACAAAACTGCGTGATTTCAAGTCAGCAAACAAGCATACACTTTGGTGCGTTTCGTTATCAAAAACAATGTGCTCATATACTTCATCGCTCAACAAAATGATGTCGGTACCTTTCAACAATGCTTGAAGTTGCAGCATGTCCGCTTCAGAAAACACCGTTCCGCTCGGATTCTGCGGTGTATTGATGATTATCATTCTGGTTTTGGCGTTGATGAGCTGCCGGACTTCATTCCAGTCCACCGAATAGTTTGGCGCTTTTAACTGTACGGACACCGTTATGCCACCGTTGAGCACAATGGCCGGTTCATAACAGTCGTAAGCAGGATGAAAAACAATGACCTCATCACCGGATCTTATAAATGCTGAAATAATGGTAAAAATCGCTTGTGTAGCCCCGGCCGTCACGGTTATTTCGGTATCGGGTTTGTAGGACACGTTGTATAAACGCAAAAATTTATCGGCAATTGCGCTGCGCAGCTCCATAATACCCGGCATGGGTGCATACTGGTTATATCCGGATTTCATGGCCTTGGTTACCAAATCGGACAGTTTGGGATCGCTGTCAAAATTCGGGAATCCCTGTGATAGGTTGATGGCGCCGTGTTGTTGTGCGAGGCCGCTCATCACGGTAAATATTGTTGTGCCGACATTGGGCAGTTTTGATGGTTCAGTCATTGTTTCCTGTTGCTATATACATAAGCACATCGTTGATGCACTTGTCGAGGTTGTTCTTTATTTCATGATCCCAAAACCGAAAGACCGTAAAGTCCATATCAGCGAGTTGACGGTTGACCTCACGGTCGCGCTGCATGTTGCGCTCTATCTTCGGTACCCAGAATTTTTTATTGGTCTTGATGTCGCGTTTTCTTTCGTCCCAATTGTAGCCGTGCCAAAACTCGCCGTCGATGAAAACGGCCAATTTGTATTTTTCGATGGACACATCGGGCTTTCCGGGCAGTTTTTTGCTATTTACCCGAAACCGGATGTTTTTTTTCCAAAGCGCCTTGCGAAAGTACATTTCGGGCTTTGTGTCCTTTGCACGAATCTTGCCCATGATCTTTGAGCGCTTCTCGGTCGTGTAAAACCCGGAGGCTTCGTTAAATCTGGGCACTGCTATTTTGGGCTCTTCATATACCATAACCAATCCCAATAAAATTTGCTTGTCTAATATAGGGCATTTGCCATAAAAAAGGACAAATCACTTTCGGGTATAGTAAACTATTTTTTGAACACTGTTAAAAATTACGTTCTGCAAAAACAAAACGTTAAATCTGTTGGATATCTATCATAACAGAAGGTTTTGTTGCACAAAGGATATGAAAAAGATGTCGTATTTATTTTGGATTGATTGCTATTGATGTTGTGGTTCCATTGTTTTTAGTGGATCCCATGTTTATTTTTTAAAAATACAAATTAGGTGTTTCACAAATATTGGTTTTCAGAAGACTATTATTCGGGATATTTTACAGACACTGTATATAAAATCCAAAATTTTGAAGATTTTAAGCTTCCGCTTACCTGATTCCAGAAAAAAACTTATCGGTTTTTGTCAAGGTGAAGTTGCTTTTCAAAAGGATAAATACCCTTGTAAAGAAAAATAAAGATTATAGTCTTTTCAGATCGAAAAATAAAAAAACAATGAACAAAAGAAAATGAGAAAACGTTTAGTTAAATTATAATTATCTCTTGCCAGACAAAGCCATTCGGCTCCAGACCACGTCATCCCTTTTTAAACCATCCCGAATATTTCACATAGTTGTTGGCTATCCTGTCAATCTCGCCAGAAATCAACTCTTTGCTAATGTCCTTCACTTTTCGGGCCGGCACACCGGCATAGATGCTGCCCGCTTCTACCCGTGTGTTTTGTGTGACGACCGCTCCTGCGGCAATGATACTGTTGCTCTCCACCACGCAATCGTCCATCACGATGCTTCCCATCCCGATCAGAACGTTGTCGTGAATGGTACAGCCATGCACAATGGCATTGTGGCCAATGGACACATTGTTGCCAATGGTAGTTGGCGATTTTTGATATGTGGCATGGATTATGGCACCATCCTGCACATTTACTTTGTTACCCATTTTTATGAAATGTACATCGCCCCGTATCACGGCATTGAACCAAACGCTGCACGCATTTCCCATAACCACATCGCCCACGATGGTGGCGTTTTCTGCTATAAAACAATCTTCGGGGATTTCCGGAAATTTACCCTTTACGGGTGCAATGATGGGCATAACTGTATTTTTTTAGCTAAAATAAGACAAAAGTTCGGCTTTTCTGGAGGCAGACACCATGATTTCCTTGCCGTTGCTCAACACCACACTGCCGCCTTTTCCTTTGACATATTTTACAATCTCGTTGACGTTTACCAAATAGGACTTATGAATCCGTGCAAAGCTGGCACTATCCAATGTGTCTTCAAAATACTTTAGGGTTTTGCTTACCAATTTCTTTTTATTGTTGTTTAAGTAAATTTCGGTATAATTATCGTCTGCCTTGCAATATAAGATGTCCGAAGTTTGGATGACCTCAAAACCGTCTTGCAGTGGTATGGTAATCTTGCCATCAACAGTATTGGTCCTTGGAGCCAAAACCCGATTTTGCAGTGCGTTTTCTTTTGCCTTTATGCCGGCAACATAATCTACGGCCTTGATAAGTTCATCGATAGAAACCGGTTTCATAAGATAATAGGAGGCGTGGGCATTGAGAGCATCTACGGCATAATGGTTGTAGGCTGTGACAAAAACCGTTTCAAAATCGATATCCCCCACCTTGTCGAGCAGGTCAAAGGCGTTGCCATAGGGCATTTCTACATCAAGAAACACCAAATCCAACTCCAAGTTACGAAGAAGTGCCAAGGCTTCTTCAATGTTGCAGGCTTCACCCAAAATCTGCACGTTGGGGCAATATTTCTTGAGATAATTCCTTAAAATTTCCCGACTTGTCGCTTCGTCTTCGACAATGATGGCGTTTAGTATCATAATCAATCTTTTTTGAGTGTCACAACGACTTTGGTGCCAACATCTCCCTTGTTTCGAAAATCGTCAACTGTCACATCTACTTTATCTTTGTACATTTCGTTGAGGATGGCCACTCTTTTCTTGATATTGCCCATTCCTTTGGAGTTCTGTTTTTTCTGGTGTTCGGTTTTTAGTTCTTTTGATTTTTGGCGACCAATGCCGTCATCGGTTATTGCAATGGTAATTTCGCCATCGTTCTTTGGGGCAATATGGATGTCCAACCTGCCCTTTTGGCTTTTGTAGCGCAGCCCGTGCCACACTGCATTTTCAATATAGGGCTGCAAGAGCATTGGCGGAATCTGGAAGGCATCGATCTTTACGCCGTCGTCAATGGTTATGGCATAATCAAATTTATCCTTAAAACGAAAATGTTCCAATTTTGTGTAAAGCTCCAAAAGTTCAATTTCCTTATTTAGTGGAATAAAATCTTCGTCGCTGTTTTCGAGAACGGAACGCATCAACTGTGAAAAATCGGAAAGGTATTTATTGGCCGTACGCTCATCATTGGAAGCAATAAAACTATTGACGGAATTGAGGGCATTGAAAATAAAATGCGGGTTCATCTGGCTGCGCAAAGATTTTAGTGCCAGCAAGTTATTGGCAAATTTTTGCTGCTTGATGTACTTGTACATAAAATAGGCCGTGACCAATAGCAAAAGTACACCACCGAGCAGCGAATATATGATAAGTTCTTGGCGCTTGTTGCGTTCGGCGGTCAGTTGGTAGTTGCTCTGCGATAGCTGCCGGTCGGTTTCAAGACTCGCAATACGGTTTTGCTTGGCGGCAATTTCACGACTGAACCGCGCCGCTTGCGATATTTCCTGTTCTTTTTTTATGTAAAGTTCATCGACGACTTCTGTGTAAGCTTTGTAGGTAGTGTAGGCTTTTTCGTAATCGCCCGATTTTTCGTAGAGGTCAGAAAGCTTTTTGGTAGCATCCTTTTTGACCACGAGGTCTTCTTTTTTGTCCGCCTCTTCTATACTTTTTTCGAGGTAGGTAATAGCATTTGAATAATCGCCCTGAAGATAATAGGCATTCCCGATTTTGTAATTCTGTTTCTGTGGTGTGAGCGGGCTTTCGTTGGTAATGGCAGAATCACGCACCATCTCGTTGACATCGGCCAAAATCTGCTCACGCAGTTCTATTTCGGTGTCGTATGCCTTATTGGTGTTTTGAAAATCGGCGACTTTTACCTTTTCTTCTACCGCCCTTTTTTTGTTCTCTTTGGAGGCGAGGATCAACGAGTTTTGAAAATAATCCTGTGCTTTGTCAGTCTTTCCGAAGGCGTTGTAGGTCTGTGCTATTTTGGAGTTAAGATCGGTTTCTTTTGGGGCGATTGCATTTTTTTGGGCTATCTGCAAACCATTTTGGTAGTTTTCAATGGCTTTTTCAAAATTTTTGATAGCAGAGTACGTATCTCCCAGACCCTCGTAGAGCAATACAGCTTGATACTTTGGCAAGCCGTTTGTATTTATGGAGGCATACGTATCTATGCTTTCCTGATAGTTTTTGTTGCTTCCGTAAGCCTTTGCCAACTTTAGCTTCACATCACTGCGGTTGCTGTTCTGGAGGCTGATCCTGTAATTGGAAACCGCAAGATCATACTGCTTCCATTCCATATAGATATCACCCAGCAACTCATATGCCTGTGCATTTTCTGAAACAGAACTACTTTCGGCCAATGCCTCTGCCACAAAAGCAATACTCTTTTTTGCATCCTTCTTTAAATGCACAAAAGCAGAATCCAGTAACCTGTTAAAAGCTTTGACACTCTGTGTTTTATAATTTTTAACGGGTTGTTTCGGCTCTACTGGTTCAACCTCAACGGCTATGCGCTCATTGTTTTGTATGGTATAAGTGACCGTTTCAAAATCTTTATGACGAATGGTAATCTCATCGCCTTTTTTTACTTGGATACTAAAAGTGCCATCGAGGCCTGTCATGGTATAGCCGCCGCCATTGACCTCGACATTTGCCTTTGGTATGGGTTTGTAAGTGTCGCTCTCCGTTACTGACCCCCTTACGATAAAGTAACCCCTGCCTTCGGCCCTTTCAGCCTTTTGTTGTGCGAAAATGGACTGGGCCACCACAAAAAGCAGCACAAAAAATTGATATCGATAGACGTTTCGCTCCATGGGTTATATGAAAGAATACCAAACTTACTTACTTTAATTGATTAAATAAAATTGCACCCGGCCAAAAAAAGCCATTCATACGGCCAAATATCCACCGTTCACTACCCCAACGGTAGCATAGGCGCAACCAAAGTACCCAATGGCTCATTGCGGATTTTTTCAGAAAAATGTTGGGTTTAGGTTTACCAAAAAAAACTGACCATGAAACATTTTATTTTGACTGCCCCTATTTTTATTTTATCAATTTCCATGTCTTTTTCGCAGCACAAGGGCAATTACAACGACGAAGACTTTAAGATTTCGAGACAAAACATTGCCATGAGCGGCAATGCCAACATTTACAATCCAACGGTTCAGCAGCATATCAATGAGATATTAAACCCAAGCAACATACTCTCCATAGATGTGAAGGCACTCCATAACATCAAGGCAACAACCTATACAGCGGTGTTCAATCTCTCACAAATAGGCGAAACCGCCGAAGAGGCCAACCGGCTTATCAATCAGCGCATCGACGGTGTCAAGAAAAAACTGATGGCCATTGGGATATCCGAAAAAAACATTATCGTTGATGTCATATCATTTGTACCCAATTATGAGATAGAAGTCCAGAAAAAACTGTTCAGCAAGACCTATACCGAAGTGCCCAGCGGCTTCGAACTGCAGCAGAACATCCATGTCCAATTCACAAAAACGAGCCAATTTGAAGACATCTTAACAGCTTGTGCCGAAAACGAGATCTACAACCTTGTCAAGGTTGATTACTTCATCGAAAACATAGCAGAGGTTTACAAAAATCTTCAGGCAGAACTCCTAAAACTCATCGAAGAAAAAAAGGCTTATTACATCGCCTTGGGTTTTGACCTAAAAGACTACAATGTTGCCATTGCCGATGACAAATTCTGCTATTTGCCCAAGGATTTTTACCGTAGCTACCAGGCTTTCAACAGTATTTCTTTTGAAGCCATAAAGAAAAACAGAGGCGTAACGACTGCCAAAAAGCAGACCTCATATTATTACGAACCGCTATCGTACCAAAACTTTGATCTGGTCATCAACCCCGCCATTGTGGAACCTGTCATCCAGATAGGCATGAACATCAAGTTGCTCTACACCCCAAAACCCAAAGAGCAGAAAACACCAGCTACCAAAACCGAATTTGTCCATAAATACTATGTGGTTTCTCCCAACGGCACTATCGATGTCAAAGAATTGAACACCGGAAAATAGCATTTACCTTACAAACGTTTGGGCGTTCCCCTTTGTTGCAAAAAAAGCAACAAAAGGTCGCGCTATTCGTTCCAATCTTTTTGCTCGTACCTCACAAAAAGGATTTTCACTGCTATCGCTAACGCAATCCTCCTTTTTTGTGGGCAACAAACTGTAGTCAACAAAAATCAAGACAAAAAAAGAACGATTGACAGTGGACATCGCACACCCCTAAATACTTTAAGAGTTTTTTAAGAAAAATTAACGCCGGCATACCTTTTTTTCATTTTACTTTGTCGAACAAAAAAACAAAGATGGCCGAATCCGTATTTCAAAAGGACAGAAACAGCCCATTGACGTTCAACTTTTTTCACACATCACTAAAAACCTGTTTTTATGAATTTTAAATTCCCAAAAATCATCACTGCACTTGTTTTAGGTATTTTTTCGGCTGGAGCATTTGCGCAAGAGGGACCACAGTACGATTACGTGGAAGCCTTCAAGCCTTTCTTTTACAAAAACAACGGCACCGAAACCCGATCTGCAAGCGGGCAACCCGGCCACAACTACTGGCAGAACAAAGCCGATTATAATATCTCGGCAACTTTGAACGAAGCCACCAAACAGATTTCCGGAACCACAGAAATCACGTACACCAACAACAGTTTTGACAATCTCGATTTTCTATGGTTGCAACTCGACCAAAATTTGTTCAAAAAAGATTCTCGCGGCAATGCCGTTATCCCGATGACCGGCAGTCGTAACGGCGCTAATGGACAAGAGTTTGACGGAGGATATAACATAAAATCGGTGAAGATTGATGGAAAAGCTGCAAAGTACAGAATTACGGACACACGAATGCAGATCGATCTGGACACGGCACTTAAAGCAAAGGGCGGCACCACAACTATCAAAATAGAATTTTCGTTCACGTCACCAGATTACGGTTCGGACAGAATGGGCGTTGATGAAACCGAAAACGGAAAAATTTTCACGCTTGCTCAATGGTATCCGAGAATGTGCGTCTATGATGACATCTCCGGGTGGAATACGTTGCCATATTTGGGCGCCGGAGAATTTTATTTGGAATATGGCGATTTTACGGTTGCCCTTACCGTACCTTCCAATCATTTTGTTGTAGCCTCTGGAGAACTGGTGAACGAAAAAGAAGTCTATACCCAAGCACAGCAAAAAAAATGGAACGAAGCAAAAAACAGTGACAAAACGGTAATTATCCGTTCTGCTGATGAAGTAAATGCTGCCCCAAAAACTGCTTCCGGAACAAAAACCTGGAAATTCAAAATGCAAAATTCAAGAGATTTTGCCTGGGCTTCTTCCCCTGCATTTATACTGGATGCGGCGAGGATCAACCTTCCGAGCGGCAAAAAATCGCTGGCAATTTCGGCGTATCCCGTAGAAAGCAACGGCGGAAATGCATGGGAAAGATCAACTGAATATACCAAAGCATCCATAGAACATTACTCACAGCAATGGTTTGAATATCCTTATCCTGCCGCCACAAATGTTGCCGGAAACGAAGGTGGAATGGAATATCCGGGCATTGTTTTCTGCCACAGAACATCCAAGGGAGAAAGCCTTTGGGGTGTTACCGACCACGAATTCGGGCACATCTGGTTTCCGATGATCGTAGGTTCAAACGAAAGGGTGTACGCTTGGATGGACGAAGGTTTCAATACATTCATCAACGGAATTTCAACCAAAAATTTCAATAACGGCGAGTATTACCGTAAACGAACACTTCAGCAAATGTCAATGGCATTTAACAATGATAAATTGGAACCAATTTTTGTCAGTCCGGACAATATGAAGGAGCGAAGTCTCGGGTTTTTGGCATATTACAAGCCGGGAGCCGGCCTGCAGATGCTGCGCGAAAACATTTTGGGGCAAGAAGTTTTTGACAAAGCCTTTCGTGAATATGTAAAACGATGGGCGTACAAACATCCAACTCCTGAAGATTTCTTTAGAACGATGGAAAACGTTTCCGGTGAAGACCTTTCTTACTTTTGGAGAGGATGGTTCATCAACAAATGGCAAATCGATCAGGCCGTTACAAGTATAAAATATGTAAACGGCGATTACAACAAAGGCGTACTGATAAAATTAGAAAATATCGGCCAGCTTCCTATGCCTACAACTGTTGAAGTTACTTTTAAGGACGGCACCAAAGAAACCCAAATTATCCCTATAGAAGTATGGAAACGCAATACCGAATGGACATTCAAAATGCCAACAACAAAAGAAATTGTTTCTGTAAGCATCGATCCTAAAGGCGATTATCCAGATAAAAACCCCGCCAACAACACTCTCAAAATGGATACAAGTACCGTAGCAGAAATAATAAACTTGAAAGATTATGAAGGCACATTCTCTGCTTCGAATATTCCTAACGCAACATTCATAATGAAAGTGAACAATGACCAGATGACAGCACAGTTTACCGGTCAACAAGCTTTTCCTTTGGAATATGAAGGTGACGGAAAATTCGTATTTGACATGGCAGAAATCGAAATCCAGTTTGCTAAAGACAAGAAAAGTTTCGATTTTACCCAAGGAGGACAGCACAATATGACCTTCACAAAAGAAAAATAGTGTCCTTTGCCTTGGGCAATCACTTATGCCAAACAGACGATGTTTGCATCAAAAGTAAAAAAGCAGTGCTGAAGAAGCACTGCTTTTTTTTTGTAATAGGTTTGTGCAATTAGCACTCTTAATAATCTCTTGGCTTTGTTAACAGAAAAAAGAAAGTTTCCGGAAAACGCTTGGTTCCTTCATTGCGACCCAACTGCTATCGGAATTGTTCAGAAATTTAATAAAATACTAAAGTTCAGTAATTTTTATAACAAGCCGAAAAATTCAGCTTTGCAGCAATAGCTTTTCGGATACTTTGTATGCTATCAATTTACAGCAGGGCAGTCGCACTCGTACTTCTCGCGCTTGCAGTTAAAGTTATAACCCAAAGTCAACTGGTGAAAGCCTCCATTGTTGAACACCACCGAATTGGACTGATAGGAATAGGTGTAGGCAAACACAAACTTTTTGTAATCCACGCCCAAAAACGGTGTGAAATACTGTAATTTTTGGCTGCTCACCCCAGTACCTTCCAAAAATTCGGCACCGTCAAGGCTTCTTCTGTAAGACAATCCGCCCCAAAGTTTTCCAAACTCCATCTTTTTATAGACCTTTCCATTAATGTCAATCGAAGATTCTTTGGTACCGTCTTTGTACATGAACATTACAGAAGGTTCGTAGCTCCAATCGCTACCGAACTTGCTAAAGACATTACCAATTGAAAACAAATAAGTGCGCAAATTATCAAACTTGTAAAGCCCGTTTTCATTGGAGTTGATGCCATCGTTATTCAAGACGTTCTTGACCGTGGCATGGGCATAAAAATCAATAAAGTGGTAGGAAAACCCAAAATCGATGTTGAAGTTAGTAGAACTTTGCTCAATGCCGGCAATCAAATCGTCTGGACCATCTTCCAAGAACGTGGTCTCATCCAATTTATACTGTATAAATCCGGCACTCAAACCAAAGGACAGCATATTCAAATCGATTTCGTTCCTTGAAAACATCAAATGGTGCGCATAGGTCAAAGAAGCACCGGTCTGTGAGTGGTAACCGTTTTTGTCATTGTACACAATAGCGCCCAGTGCCGATGGCGAATCGCCCAACCTCCCATTGACACTCAAGGTCTGTAATGCAGGGGCATCATCAATGCCAAACCATTGTTTCCTGGCGGTCAATCGCACTTTGGCACAGTTTGCAACACCCGCCATGGACGGATGGATCAAATAATAATTGTCAGTCAGGTAATCAGAATAAATAGGCAAGCCCTCTTGTCCAAATCCAAATTGGCTAATCAATCCTGTAAATGCTATCAAACAAAAGCGTTTTAACTTCATACTTGTTTTGTCTTTTCAAATAAAAATGCGCCTTAACTATTTTATTGATAAGTTATTAACGGCCCATTTTCACTCTGGGGTAAACCGATATTTTGTACCGGCATGGCTTATTTGTGGGTTCATTCACTTCAGAAATCCGGTAACGGATTCTGGAACCCACAACCTTATTCTAAATCATAAAAAATCAAATGGTTAATCAAAAAAATGTCGTCCAAATTTTTTGTTGCCCATTTACAGGCGGGGAATTTACTAAATTTTAACTAATATCTTCTCGCTTTTGACATAAAAATGCGAGTTTAACATTTATTGGATTTGTCAATATTGGTTTTTTGAGCTTTATGTTCCTTTAATCATTTTCCCATTTGAATTTAAATATCCGTAACTTTGCCTATCAAATTTGTACACCATGAAAATCACGATAAAGAACACCACCAACCCCACCATCATAAAGTTTGAGGCCGATGTTTTCCTTACCCAGCACCAAAGTTTTGAGTTCAACAACATTGACGAGGCCACAGCATCGCCACTGGCACAGCAGCTGTTCTATCTGCCATTTGTAAAAAAGGTCTATATCTCGGGCAATTTCATTGCCGTAGAACGCTACAACATTGTGGAATGGCCGGACGTACAGGAAGAAGTCGCCGAACAGATCGAAGCTTACCTCAACAGTGGCAACCCGGTGGTAAAAAGTGAGTCTGCTCCCAAAAAAGTGCCCGTTACTGTCTATGCCGAAAGCACGCCAAACCCATCGGTAATGAAATTTGTCGCCAATAAAAAATTAGTGGTTTCTCTCCACGAATTTATGTCCATTGACGAAGCTGCCCATTCGCCTTTGGCAACAGAGCTTTTCTATCTGCCATTCGTGAAAAGCGTGTTCATGGACGAAAACTATATTTCCATTACCAAATATGACGTTGCCGAGTGGAGCGACATTGCAAACCAGCTTCGCGAATTTATCAGAAACCATATTGAAAGCGGAAAAGCCATCGTCACGGACAATGCTCCAAAACCAAAAAATGGCACCGTCCAAAAACCAGGTCAAGACTTTGATTCCCTTGATGACACTTCAAAAGAAATCATCGATATCCTTGAAGAATATGTAAAGCCGGCAGTTGCGAGCGACGGCGGCAACATCATGTTCGACTCTTACAATACTGACAACAAGACTGTTAGGGTTGTGCTTCAAGGTGCTTGCAGTGGCTGCCCATCCTCTACCTTTACCTTAAAAAACGGTATAGAGAACATCCTGAAACAGATGATGGGAGACAAAGTTCATTCGGTAGAAGCCATAAATGGTTAAAATATTCCTTATATTTATACTGAAATTTAATTGTTTAACTTAAAACAAAAAATATGTCAGTACTAAAAGTTATCGAGATATTGTCCAGCTCAAAAGAAAGTTGGGAAGACGCAACACGTAGTGCGGTAAAAGAAGCATCAAAAACGGTCAAGAACATCAAATCAGCCTATGTGCAAGAACAAAGTGCCGTGGTTAAAGACGGCGATGTCAAGGAATTTAGGGTCAACCTAAAAATAACCTTTGAAGTGAATTAATACTTCAACCAATTGGAAATGAGGCTGTCCTAAAACTAAACTCTTGTTACGCTACACATATTTTCAACTTATTGAAAATCACCGGTAAACAATACAGCGAGATTCCGAAACAGGTTCGGAATGACAAGTGCCAACGGTTTTGAGACAGCCTTTTTTTATAGCACCCAATGCAAAAACCGACACACAACAAACTCGCTTCTGAAAGTAGTCCTTACCTGTTACAGCACGCCCACAACCCTGTGAACTGGTATCCGTGGAACGACGAGGCGCTTGCGCTTGCCAAACAACAAAACAAGCTTATCATCATCAGCATTGGATATGCCGCCTGCCATTGGTGCCATGTTATGGAATCGGAAAGTTTTGAAGATCAGGACGTAGCCGAAGTCATGAATACACATTATTTGAGCATCAAGGTGGATCGCGAAGAACGGCCCGACATTGACCAAGTATATATGGGCGCCTTGCAACTGATGACCGGGCAAGGCGGTTGGCCTCTTAACGTGGTAGCATTGCCCGATGGCAGACCCATATGGGGCGGCACCTATTTCCGCAAAGAACAATGGATTAGCGCACTTGAGCAGGTACAGGAGCTGTACCAGAAGAACCGACTGAAATTATTGGAATATGCAACGCGCCTCGAACAGGGACTGAAAACTCTTGACACCATCATCCCAAACCAAAATGAGCCCGAATTTGATATCGGTTTTATCGCCAATGCCATCAAAACTTGGTCTGTGCAATTTGACCATCAACAAGGAGGCACGAAAGGAGCTCCAAAATTCATGATGCCCAACAACTACCAATTCTTGTTGCGGTTTGCCTATCAGACCAACGACAACAGTTTAATGGACTATGTAAACCTCACGTTAGAAAAAATGGCGTTTGGCGGTATCAACGATGCTATTGGCGGAGGATTTGCAAGGTATGCAATCGATGACCGCTGGCATGTGCCACATTTTGAAAAAATGCTGTACGACAATGCCCTGATGGCAAGTTTGTATGCGGACGCTTACAGTGCTACCAAAAGACCACTTTACAAAGAAACTCTTGAAAGTATCCTCGATTTTGTGAAGAATGAACTCTCTGGAACCGAAGGAAATTTTTATGCATCACTTGACGCCGATAGCCTCAACGAAATAGGCAAAATGCAGGAAGGCGCCTATTATGTCTGGCAAAAGGAATCCCTAAAATCTATCTTAAAAACCAATGGATTTGAACTGTTTTCTGATTATTACAATATCAACGAAACCGGACATTGGGAACACGGAAATTATGTGCTTATCCGAAGCGAAGCCGATAGCAGTTTTATCAAAAAACACGATATATCCATTAAAACCCTTGATGAACAAAAAAAAACATGGAAACAGGCACTCTTGCAAGCACGGAACAAACGCAAAAAACCTCGACTTGACGACAAAAACCTCGCTTCTTGGAACGCTTTAATGGCAAAAGGCTTCTTGGATGCCTACCGTGTTTTAAAAAAATCAGAGTACCTGGATATTGCCAAAAAAAATGCAGCGTTCATTCTTAAAGCTTTCCTGCAAGAAGATGGAAGCCTAATGCACAGCTACAAAAATGGCAAAAGTACCATCAACGGGTATCTTGAAGATTATGCCACAGCCATAGACCTTTTCAGTACATTGTACGAACAGACCTTGGAACAACAATGGTTGATTACTGCAAGAAATTTGGCAAATTACACCCTCGACCACTTTTTTGACGAAAGAAGCGGTATGTTTTTCTTTACATCCGATACAGATACACCTTTGATAACCAGACCCATAGAATACAGGGATAACGTGATGGCTTCCAGTAACTCCATAATGGCCAAAAACCTGTTCCGCTTGGCACATTTTTTTGACAATGCCCATTACTTGAACGTTTCCATAAGGATGTTGAACAATGTAAAATCTGAAAGTACAGACTATGCTTCCGGATTTTCAAACTGGCTGGACCTTATGCTCAATTTTTCAGAACCGTTTTACCAAATTGTAATAACAGGCCAAGCGGCACTGGAAAAAATTACCGAGCTAAATCAAGTATATATTCCAAATAAAGTACTGTCGGGCAGCAAAACTTTAGAGAACTTACCCATATTGGCCAATAAATTAGTGGCGGACAAAACCATGATTTATGTTTGCCAAAACAAGACCTGCAAAATGCCAACGGAGCATACTGAAAAAGCAATTGAACAATTAAACATCAGAACATGAAAACAATCCCTGTCATCCTGATTGCTGTCGTTATCCTCGAACACCTGTATTTTATGTACCTCGAAATGTTCTTGTGGACCACTAATAGAGGCATCAAAGCTTTTGGGCTAAAATCAAGACAATTTGCCGAAGAGACAAAAGTTTTGGCCGCCAATCAAGGACTATATAATGGATTTTTGGCCGCAGGTTTGATTTTTGCCGTATATAAAAACAATTCGTCCTTCATCGTATTTTTTCTATCCTGCATCATACTTGCGGGCATCTTTGGAGCCGTTAGCACAAAGCAAATCCGGTTATTCTATATCCAGGCCTTGCCGGCAATACTGGCATTAATCTTATGGACGGTATTGTAGCCTAATCCGGTTTTGCTCGATATGCTTGATTGGCACGCCTGCTTTGAAAAATAGATAAAACTTTAAAAAGGCTCTCAAAGCTTGTTTCCCATAAATTCTTTGAGATAGTAAGGCTCAAAATAGGCGACATCCTCAAAGTCGTTGCTTTTGTATTTTTCAAAAGATAACATTGCCATTTCTTGTACTGATGGAAATTTATGTTCGATGAACATTGCATTGGGATGACTGATTATGCTTTTTGCCTTTTCGACACCATCTCCAATGAAACAAACCAAGCCATCATCCAGTAAATCCTTGAACGACGTTTCGTCCAAAATTTTGGCTTCCGTAGGACATATTTGACGGTGGTTATTGTCAAAAACGGCAGTATACACTTCCATACGCCTTGCATCCAGCATTGGAACTATTGCCCCAGGGGTATTTTTTACTTGCAGTGCCAAAGATTGGAGCGTATCTGTAGCAATCAACGGTTTCCCAATTGCAAAACAAAGACCTTTTGCGGCAGACACACCAATGCGCAAACCAGTGTAAGAGCCGGGACCTTTGCTTACGGCTACGGCATCCAATTGCACGGGTTTTAAGTTGGCACGTTCCAAAACTTTTTTAATATACACATGTAATAGTTCGGCATGTGCATAGCCTTTGCTGTTGTTTTCTTCCAGGGCCAGCATCTGGCCGGTTTTGGCAATTGAAACAGAACAATTGGTCGTGGCGGTCTCTATATTTAAAATCAAAGCCAAGCTTTATTTCTTTTTTTCGGCATCTGTGCCATCGGACGCTTTGCGCTGCACAATCTTGTCGCCGGGATTTAGTGTCTTGGAAACAAGTCCGTAAGGCCCGGTAATGATTTGATCACCGGCTTTTAAACCAGAAATGATTTCAATCTTAGAATCATCTTGGATTCCGGTTTCTACAACACGAAGTTTTGCTTCTCCGTTATTTGCCACAAATACACATTCAAATTTTTGCTCATCTTTTGTTTTGGGTGTATCGGAACTTGTTGGGGATTGGAACGATTTTTTGGTTGATGTTGTGTCGTTCTTGATGACTATGGCGCTAATGGGCACGGATACGATATTGTTCCTCTTGTTGGTAATGATATCGACAGTAGCGGTCATACCGGGTCTAAAAGGCGAATAGTTTTCTGGTCTGTCTTGCATCAAATCGGCATAGGATTCTTTCAAGATACGTACTTTCACTTTAAAATTCGTAACCTGATCGGCTGTTAAGGTTGCTCCCGCGGAATTGGCTATCTCTGTAACCACTCCCCTGAACTCTTTTTTAAGATAGGCATCAACTTCTACAATGGTCGAATCGCCTATATTTACTTTTACGATGTCATTTTCATTGACATCGATCTCGACCTCCATATTGTTCAGGTTTGCCACTCGCAATATTTCGGTCCCTGCCATTTGTTGCGTACCTACGACGCGTTCGCCCAACTCAACATCGAGTTTTGATATTGTACCGCTCATGGGCGCATATATGGTTGTACGTCCAAGGTTATCGAGGGCTTCATTGACAGAAGCACCCGCGCTTTGAACATTATAATAAGCAGATTGTCTGTTGGCTTGGGCTATTTCATATGAAGAAACCGCCTTGTCCCAATCGGCCTTGGAAATGATTCCTTTTTCAAATAATAACTTGTTTCGGTCATAATTCAGTTGAGCTTCTTTTAATGAGGCTTCTGCTTGTTCGAGTCCTGCCTTTACATTTTTGTAACCAGCTTGCGCCCTGTTGACAGCAGATTGTATCAGGTCTGGATTGACCCTCACGAGCAAATCTCCTTTTTTTACCTGCTGGCCTTCTTTAAATGGCAGTTCAATGATTTCTCCAGAAACCTCGCTCGAGATTTTCACCTCGATCTCCGGTTGGATTTTTCCGGTGGCCGACACCTTTTCAACAATATTGGAGAGCGTTACTTTTTCGATATCAACTTCCTTTTGATTCCCTTGTTTTCCAAACAAACCTGCTTTTTTGCCGCCAATAAGGAATATCAACAAAAGCAATGTTATGGAAACTATAATGGTAATTTTTTTTCTGCTCATGATGGTTGATTTTTCTGATTTGATATGTTTCTGTTATAATGGATAATCAAAATTTAAGTTCGGTTATCGGGATGCCGAAATACAGTTCGATGACTTTGAGTTTAAAGATATAATCGTATTTGGCACGGTTGAGTTCTATTTTAGCGTTGTCGTAACGAAATTTTGACTGGCTGAAATCGAATGCATTTGTAAGTCCAATATCATAGCGTTCTTTGGCATATTCATAGGCCAATTTCTGGGATTCCAATGCCGACTGTGCGGCTTCATAGGCTTTAAAGGCTCCTTTAGCATCCACATAAGCTTGATAGACGGTAGATTCGAGGTCGAGTTGGGCCTGTTGCAGTTGGTATTTGGAGCGTTCATAATTGATCTTGCTCCTTTTTACATTTGCTTTGGAATTCAATCCATTTAATATAGGAATGTTGAGCTGCAGTCCGTAAGCTATCCCATCATTGAGATAAAGCTGTTCAAAAAATGGGTTGGCACTGGCCAATTGGGTTATGGTATTGGGATATTCGCTAACCACAACTTGACCTGTTTCTTCCACAATCCCTATGGGCTGAATTACCGTGGGATTGTTGGGGTCAATCTGCTGTATGTAAGAAGTTGCATTGGTGTACCGTGTGTCATACCCAAAGAATGCCGACAAGGTTGGAAACATTGCCCCTTTTGCGATCTGCATGTCCTTTTTGGCCAGTTCTACATTTTGTTCTGCTATTTTGATTTCTGATCGGGTTTCTTTGGCTTTTTCGATGATTTCTGATACATTTTTGTTCGAAATACCCTCATCAATGATGTCGTAACCTTCGTCTTCTATATCAAAATTCTGGTAATCTTTGACCAATAGCAGCTGTGCCAAACTTATCAATGAAATACGTACCGCGTTCTCTGCCATAACGATGGATTTCTTTTCACTGGCATCTGTAGCTTTTATCTCCAAAAGGTCTCCCTGTGGCAAAACACCGGCATCGACCAACTCCTGTGTTCTCGAAAATTGCTCTTGTGTCACGGTATTCTGCGATTTGAGAACATCGAGATTGGCTTTATTCAAAATAACCTGTAAATAATTGTTAGCAACCATCAGGGTAATATCATCCTGCATTTTGGACAGATTGTATTGTGCAGCGATTTTTGAGATCTTAGCGCGTTGGGATTGTCTAAAATTTCGCAATCCATCAAACAAGGTATAGCCTATGTTGATTCTCCCTGAGACCGACAGGAACGTTGTGGTCTGTGCATTGTTGGTCAACGGGTTAAAACTCAAACCCGTATTTTCGGAAGCCGAGGCGCTGGCACTGATGTCTGGCAAAAAGTTCCCCAAAGCCGTCATGGACTCTACATCCGTCAGTTCAACATCAAGCTCGCTCTGTTTTACAGTTATGTTGTTTTGCAGGGCATGCTCAACACATTCTTTCAGTGTCCATTTCTTAACTTGGGAGAAACCGGTCATCCCAGACAGAAACATTAAAAAGATAATTTTTTTCATAGTAACAGTATATGTCTATATCTGTACAAAAGCGTTACAGGTTAATGCATTTTTTTGAAAAAAACCTTTACAAAAGTGCTTATCGGGCCTTTTTCTTTCTTAAATACTTCCAGTAAATCATAAAACCGATGCCCCCTACCAATATATAGGGAATTACCATGAGGTAAACGATGCCGTTATTGACTCCTTCTGCCGTTGATTGTCCCTGTTCGCTTTCAAGTACTGCACGGCACATGGCACATTGGGCATCTGTTTGCAAAAATGCAAGCAGTGCAACTATTGTGACAATGATCTTGGTTTTGATACTATACATAATAAGGTGAGATCATGATATAGACGATTACACCCGTAACGGAAACATAGAGCCACAATGGAAACGTGAAACGGGCGATTTTTTTATGTCTGGCAAAATCATTGGTAATGGCCCTGACATAGGTAATCAAAACAAATGGGATGACGGCAATGGATAGCAATATATGGCTGATAAGGATAAAAAAATATATATACCTCATGAAACCTTTGCCGCCATATGGCGTGGAATCGCTGGTCATGTGATAGGCCACATACATCAACAAAAAAGCAACGGAACACACAATGGCCGTTTTTATCAAACGTTCGTGGAGTTTTATTTTTTTGTTCTTGATGGCCACAAAAGCCGCAATCAGCAATACAGAGGTAATGGCATTTATGGATGCATAAATGGGCGGCAAAAATGACAAGGGTTCTACTTCAAAACCAAGTCGCTTCAAATTGACGCCAAAGAGAGCAGCCACAACAACCGGAATGGTGATGGACAACGCCACAATCCATTTATTGTACTTGCTTTGTGCCTTGCGATCTGTGTCTGTCATTTTTTATTCTTTAAGGAGTTGGGCGATATCTTCTTTCAAAATGCTTATCTGCTCCTCTTGCCCTTCTTCATCGGTTTTTTCGGCTTCGGATATCATTCCGTTGTAGTAAATTATGGGGTTACCTGAAGCATCCTTTCTGGAGCGTATAAATCCATTTTTATCGATAAGAGCAAAATTTCCCGAATGTTCAAAGCCGCCTTCGGCATCTTGGTCTTTGGCCGTATATAGATTGAAGCCTTCGTTGGCAAGTTTATATATTTGGGATTCTTCTCCGGTCATCAAATGCCAATTTGGATGGTCAATGCCATAAGCCCGGGCGTAATCTTTTAGGATTTCAACCGTATCGTGTTCCGGATTGATGGTGAACGAGGCAATGCCAAAATCGTCATTGTCCTTGAAACTGTTCTGTATTTGCACGAGATTGGAATTCATCCTTGGGCAAATGGTGGGACAGGTCGTAAAAAAGAACTCTACTACATAGACTTTGCCTTCAAAATCTGTATTCTTGATTGTTTTGCCGTTCTGGTCAACAAAACCGAATGGTGGTACTTTTCTGGCCTTACCATTAATTTCAATAAAGGCCAAATCGTTTGTGGCAGCTTTTCCGTTATCAGTGGGCTTGTTGAGCCTATCGCTTTTGACGATGCTCTTGTCCTTGATAGCATCTACGATCCTGGGCACAAAAATAATCCCAAAAACAAGGATGATAAAAGCTATCCCAACATATGAATAGTTAGTTTTCTTCATTGCTTACGTCTGACTTTAAACTGTTTTCCCTTCTCGTTGCCGCATCAAAAGTGCCTTTGCGTTTTTGCCTATACTCGGTAAAAAGGATGCGCATATCTTCGCTCATCTTGTTTTTTAATTCTGCCACTTCTATTGCATTATATCCCAAAAGTCCATAAACAGATGCTTGTCTTCCCCTTTCGGCATCGCTCCTGTCATCCATTCTGCCTCGTTGGTTGAGATCCTTGTCAATGATGAAGATTGTGTTAGTTGCCAAGTTGCTGTCAAGTGGCAAATCGCTGCCGAGACTGTTGTAGAGCGCATTGATGTTTTCATCATTAAGAAAAACAAAATGCAAGTATTCTAAATTTTCATAAGCGCTAACAACTTTTTGAAGTTCGTTCGCCCGATCTTCAGCACCCAAAGGCACTACAATGACAACCTGAAATTTTTTAAATCCTTTGAACTTATCATACACCAACTCCTTGACATTGGACAGTGCCGTTACTTTCGACATAGGGTCGTTTCCAGCAAATCCAAGCACGGAAATATGGTTGGCAAATGCAACAGTGGTATCTCCAACAACCAGGTTTTTTACTTCCATGACATTGCCTTTTACAACATCGAGAGGATTGTAATGGTGCTGTGCCGGGTACAAAAACAGGAGAAATGTCACGGGGAGAAAGAACAATATTGCCAATACCAGATTTCGTTTTACCTGCTTTTTTTCCATGATGCAAAAATAAAAAAGACGGTTCAATTGACCGCCCTTTATAATGTTTTTAACTATTGTTTAAAAATCAAATTTGATAAAACCGGAAGAATAAACTTCTTCAACATAGCCGCCTTCTTGCAAGAGGATAAAAATCAGATACAAAATCAGGAAAACGGCGGTCCAAACGACCATTCTCCTCAAAGAGGCGGTTTCGTCCCTCATGTGCATGAAATCCCAAGTGATATAGTAGGCTTTGACGATGGTCAAAATGATGAAAATCCAATTAAGTATCTTCATTCCCAGAATGTGACCCATAAGGACCTCCGGCTTATAGATACCGAGGATGACCTCAATAGCGGTTACAATGGTGAGGAGAATAAGTACTCCCCATATTTTCTGGGTATTTGACTTGAACTTTACTGTTCCTCTTAATATCGATAGCTTATGTGCGTGTGCCATTTGCAATAAAATTAATCTTGTTTATACGAGGTAGAAAAATGTGAATACGAAAACCCATACCAAATCTACAAAGTGCCAATAGAGACCAACCTTTTCGACCATTTCGTAGCTTCCTCTTCGTTCATAAGTACCCAATATGACATTGAAAAATATGATGATGTTGATGACCACGCCCGAAAAAACGTGGAAACCGTGGAAACCTGTAATGAAGAAGAAGAAATCGGCAAACAACGGTGTGCCGTACTCATTAACGTGGAGGTTAGCGCCTTCCACTACGTGCAGCCCATTGTTTTTCAATTGCTTTAAAGACTCACTTCTAGAAAGTACCGTTTTGTGTCCGTGTTCGTTGATAACCTGTGTCCTGACCAACAGATCGGGGTTTGCTTCAAAACCGGCCACGACCTCTTGTAAGGTATAAGTAGGCAACGCGCTTTCGCTAGTAAACCACAGACCATTTTTACGTTCGTGCTGTACCCTGTCTCGCTCTCCAACTACTGCAAAATCACCAAGTGCGACCCTATGCCCTTCGGTATTCACAAACTGCAATATGTTACCTCCTTTGGTTTGTATAGCACCATAATCGCCTTTTATGAAAGTAGCCCACTCCCATGCTTGTGAACCAACAAAAATGGCTCCTCCAATAATTGTCAAAAACATATAGAGGGTCACTTTTGCCTTGTTCATGTGATGACCGGCATCAACCGCAAGTACCATCGTGACCGATGACATGATGAGTATAAAGGTCATGAACGCCACATAAATCATTGGGTGCTCTTGTCCATGCAAGAACGGGACGTGGGTAAACACCTCATCGGCAATTGGCCAGGAATCAATAAATTTAAACCTTGAAAATCCATAAGAAGCCAAAAAACCCGAAAATGTCAGGGCATCGGAAACGATGAAAAACCACATCATCATCTTACCATAGCTAGCCCTCATCGGTTCATTGCCGCCACCCCAAACTTTGTTCTCGGCTTCAGTAGTTACGACTGTACTGTCCATATTGCGTGATTAGTGTTAAAAAAGCATTAAAAGTTGCACAAAAATAGACAATTATTTTAACCGATAAAATATCATCTACCAAAATTGCACGAAGCAGGGCAAAAACTTTGGCCCTTTAGCTCAATGTTAGCGTCAAAAATGACGTAAATTTATTTGACAAAATAAAGGAACAAAAACAGGTACAGCCACAATAAATCAACAAAATGCCAAAAAATAGCGGCCAACTCAAACCCCAACATATTGCCCGGTGTGTACTTTTGTTTAAAATGATTATAAATTACCACCAATAAGCAAACGAGCCCAGCTGCAACGTGCAAAATATGCACCATGGCAATCAGGTAGATAAAGGACATCGTCACATTACTGGTAGGCCCGGTAAAATTATACCCGAGATCGATGATTTCCTGAAAACCCAAAAATTGATTTGTAATAAATGCCAAACCTAAAACCAGTGTGGACAGCAGCCATACAGTCGTCATTTTTCTATTGGAGGCTTGTAAGGCCCTTTTTGCCAAAAAGAGCGTTACACTGCTTAAAACAATAACTATGGTGCTGGCCCAAAAAGCATCGGGGATCTGAAAGTCATGCAGCCAGTCTTCCCTACTCTTGCTGACAATAAAGGCGCTCGTCCAGCCCATAAATGACATAATCAATGAAATGATGCCAAACCAAAGCATCATTTTTTTTGCCCTGCCATGCTTTTCTTCAAAAGTTCCTTCTGTTAAATCCATTATCTCAAAAATTTATCTATAACATACACAATTTGCAGCAACGTAATATAGGACACACTGGCAAGCATAAGTTGCTTTGCCGCCTGTACGGTTCGCTTCTTAAACAACAACAATGCGTATCGCAACATGAACAGCCCCAGAACCAACACAATTGCCGCAGCCACATATGAAAGCTTTAAATCGCCCGTAAACCCAAAAACGGGAATCAGCGATGCCAATATTGTCCATACGGTATAGAGAATGGTCTGTGCAGCAGTCCCTTTGTCTTGCTTTCCGGTGGGCAACATATAAAAACCACCTTTTTGGTAATCATCAAAAAGAAACCATCCGATGGCCCAAAAATGAGGAAACTGCCAAAAAAATTGGATAGCAAAAAGGGTGCCCGGCTCAATGCCAAAATCATTTCGCGCTGCGACCCAGCCCAACATAAACGGAATGGCACCAGGAATCGCACCTACAAAAACCGCCAGAGGCGTTTTGGTCTTCAACGGCGTATAGGCACAAGTGTACAGAAATATGGAAATGGCCGCATACATCGCCGTTCTTGGATTAATGATGTACAACGAAACCACGCCCAAAACCGTGAATATCACCGCTATGGCAAACGCCGTGTTGACAGACATACGCCCTGCGGGGATTGGCCTGTTCTTGGTGCGGTCCATAAGGACATCGAGATCGCGTTCAATAATCTGATTATAGGCATTAGAAGCACCGACCATAAAATAACCTCCAAATGCCAGTAGCACCAATGTGGCAAAATCTATCTTATCAACACCCAACAAATAACCTGCTATGGATGAAAACACAACACTAAGCGACAACCCCATTTTGGTGATCTGCTTAAAATCGTATAACAAGGAAACTGATTGGACTGATGTCTTTGATGTACCCAAAACCAAAATAAAATTTTAAAAAATGCCCAGCGATTGCAAAGATACCTTGAAAATTGGTTATGGGCAAAGGCTTGGATAAGTAAATTTATAAATAAGAACAATCAATTGTCGATATACCAGTTGAACAGATCGGTCCTTAACCCCAAGGTGAACCAAACCGTATTGCTTTTGACAGCTTTGGCGTTTTCAGCTTCAGGATCAAAATTTCTGAAGCTTATATTGGCAAAAAGCTTGAGATTGGTCACGGGATTTACAAGATAACCACCATTGAGTTCCATTAAAAAGGTACTCGCCTTGTTTCCTTGGCCAATTTTTACACCATTGTCAAAAGGCCTTTCATAGTAGTTCCTGTAGATATCGCCACCATAACTGAAATTGTCGTCTTCGGTATTGAAATCCATTCCTCGGGTCCCAAAAATTAATTTGGCATCAGCAAACCACCTTCCATAATCGTAACGGCCAATCAAGACCAGCTCGCTGAAGTTAGCGCCCCAAAGATGCGCCATGGGTTGGTTGTTATGGCCATAATTGAGAACTATGGTGTTGTGCGAGTAGGTATATGGCCTGACTCTGTTATATTCGGCTTGGAGCAGAAGGTTATCGACGTTAAAGGCATCAAAGTATTTGAGCCCCAACTGATATCCATACTTGTTCTTCCAACTTTTATTGCCTCCTTTAACGGCATCGAGTGAAAATTCATCAAGAATAAATTGCCAATAGAGGTTTACCTTGTTGTTCCACTTATATTTTGCCGAAGCGCCAAGAATGGCATTTCCGGCATCCTGGCCCGTTTCAAACTCTATGGCCCTGTAAAAAATGATCGGGTTCAGATAGTTGAGGTCAAAACCCCTGTCATTGGTATTGGTCCACATAACCGATTCAAACAACCCAATATTCAAGCGCTTGGAAACATTATAGCTCAAATAATGGTTGGCAATATACTTGGTTTTGAAAGCTCCGCCCTCGGTCACTTCCCTTCTCACGTCCCGCAATGAAGTCCAGGTATTGGTGTATTTGATTTTCCAAAATTTGGTGTTCATTTTTATATAAGGGTATGGACTGGCCACATCGCTCTGCAAGAGTGACCGATAACCATCGCCAATGAAATTCTTGCCATGTCCAAACTGGATATTGATAAAATCAGCGGGCGAATAGGATAGATACCCTTCGGCCACAGGATAATCAAAACCACCATCTTTAAACGTTTTGGAAACACCCCGCCCGGGTACAATGGCTGGATCGCTTTCCGTTTTTAAACTATAGGCATATGCATTGTAATATTGGGCAAACCGTCCCTGGCTTTCAAATATTGACGCAAAAAAATTGAGTTTTTTTCCCACGCCTCCTTGGATGAATATACCTCGGGTGTTGTTGTACGTAGAACTAAAATCTGCCTCGGTATCCTTGCCCACCTGAAAGTCAAAAACCGGATCGAGCGTAAACCAATAATCCCTGCCTTGCACTTGCACCAAATGTTCGTCCCACAATTTTCTGGACCACCAGCCGTCCGAGCCTTTCAACAAAGCGTTTTTTTCGGAAACAAAATCATGGTAAGGCGCAACCTCGCTATACACAAACGGCTTGACCGCCGTGTGGCTGTTGGTGCCCAAGGCATTCATTTTGCCGTCAAAGCGGGCATAGAAATGGTGGGTAAATGGAATGTTGAGCTGACTGGAAAACTCTTTATCATCGTATTTGACCATCTCATCAGTAATGCTGTCATATTCGTTAGAAACGGTCTCGTTCAAATCTCGGGTCTTTTTGGCATAGCTTGCAATTTGTTGCTCACTTTTTTCGATGTCCACAGGATCGACCAGAGGGATTTTTATTCCAATAGAATATTGCACAAACGTGGGTTTACCATTATAGGTGCTTGGTTCCACTTTTGGCAAACCGCCAAATACACGTCTTGTTTCTTCTTTTAACTCATCGTTGATGGCGTCAATGTAAATGACTTTGATGGCGCCTTCTGCACCAACCTCAAAAAGTACGTTGATATCGCCTTTGTAGCCTTGACCACTCACTTTTTCCGGCACGTTAAAATGTTCAAAAATAAACCTGTTCAGCTTGTTGTTGAAGCAGTTTTTGAGATTTTCAATGGGCTCTGATTCACATCCGGGAAATACCGGGGGCTTTTCGTTGGACCCAATGTTCTGCGCAATGAGCAATGTGTGAGCCGATACAAATATCAAAAGTAAGAGCTTTTTCATAAGTGGAATGTAACCTAAATATTACCGGCGAAAGATACTATTTTTTTCAAATAAGCGAAGTAAAAACCGTTGTCAAAGGGTAAGCTACGGTTTTTCATAACCGCGTTACTTCTATACAGCATAAAAGGCTTTAGACAAGTTGTATATATCAGAAACTGTCATTTTGAGCTTTTTCATAACTGTCATTTTGCAACAAAGGCAAAATTCCCATTTTATTGCATGGGTTGTTACATACGTTCTGGAAGTATTGTCAACAATTTGCCTTTGTTTGTATTTCACAATCTGAACCCTAATGTTTTGGGCGCCACTGTCGCAATAGCCTGCAGTCAAGCCTGCGTTAAGTTACTTTGGGATTGCTTGGCCAACTTTTCTAATACACGTATCTGTCGCGATTTATTATTTAAAGCGAAAGCGCAACTTGTGAAGACCGTGTCAATTTCCATTTTATTGAAATCAAAAGACCAATGTAGTGTACCAAAAACAGAAAACCCATCCGAAATTTTTGGATGGGCTCACGAAGTTTGAGTTCTATCTGTTTATTAATCTTGCACTTGGAACAGGATTGGCAAAGAGTAAGGCACGGTTACAGGTTTTCCCCTTTGCTTACCGGGTTGCATTTTGGGCAACATCCCGATTACTCTTTTTGCTTCTTTTTCCAATCCGGGATGTGGTGCCCTGGCCATAATATTAACTATATCGCCATTCTTGTCGATTTTGAAGGTCATGATAATACGCTGTTTACCAGAAAGCCCAAGCTCTCCAGCCAAATCGGTATTGAATTTTTTGTTTACAAAGTCGCTGATTTTCTTTGACATACAATCCCTTCTTGCGGCATTTGTCTTTTCTTTTTCACAACCAGGAAACACAGGAACGTTTTCAATGACTGTAAACGGTATCTCTTCCTCCTCTTCAACTTCCTGAACCTTTACCTCTTCAGCCTTGACAATTTTTTCTTCCTGACTGGTCTCTGTTGACTTGATGACGGTTTCCTCTACTTCTTTCTCGTCTTCAACGACCTCGATTACTTCAGGTATTGCTGGCGGTGGCGGTGGCGGTGGCGGAGGTGTTAAGTTTTGCTCTGTAATCGGAATTTCCTCTTCCAACTCATTTTCCATAACCAATTGGCCAATGTCGATAGCTTCCTTATCGTATGTCTTGTAATTGATGGCGATATAGGTAAACAAAAGCATCAGCGCAAGCCCGACCGCGAAATAGATAGAACTATTTCTGCTTACATCGGATTTTGGATTTTTTTTTGGTTCCATGTTTTTGTAATGTTTTTAAGATTGCTAAATTAACCAATAAATAGTCAAAAAAACAAATGATTAATTAATATTTACTATTCGCCTGAAGACCAGCACAAATACAATTGCGGTCAAAACCCCTAAACAATTTGCAAAAATGTCGTAGACATCTCCTGTTCTGGTCTCGGTAAGGGTTTCTTGTAAAACCTCAATAATTATGCCACAAACCAAAGACACCGTTACGGAAAACACAATTTTATATGGCGTTCTCCTAAATCTAAAATGGTTGTACCACAACAGGGTCATCACCATATAGGCTCCGGAATGGTAGACCTTATCATCAAAAGAAGACCCGAGCTTTGGCACTTCATTTAGATTGATCAGGCTCATAGCCAAGATAAAAACCGTATAGCAAAGAGCTAACGGGAATGCTGTTTTTTTAAGCACCAATGAGCTGCTTGTAGCCATCGGCAGATAGCAACTGGTCAACCTGCGATAGGTCAGAACATTTTATTTTGATCATCCAGCCATCGCCGTAGGGATCAGAATTTACATTTTCCGGCTTATCTTCCAATAGGCTGTTGAACTCAATGATTTCTCCTGACAATGGCAAAAAGAGGTCAGACACCGTTTTTACGGCTTCGACCGTTCCGAACACTTCCTCTGCGTCGAGGGTTTCGTCAAGCGTTTCAACTTCTACATAGACAATGTCACCAAGTTCGCCCTGGGCAAAATCGGTTATGCCTACCGTGGCTACGTCGCCTTCAATCCTGACCCACTCGTGGTCTTTGGTGTATTTTAAATCTGAAGGTATATTCATCGTTAATTTTTTTGTTGCAACAAATGTAATTTTTAATCGGGTTTATTTCAAAATTAATTTCCAAAATTATACCTCAAGGTTATGCCCGATCGAATGGTCGTTTGCGGGAAAGCTGTTGAGATGGCATATTCCGAAAATGTATAATCAAAATAGAAAATGCCCGTCAGGTACTTGCTGAACGCATAATCGGCTTTGTATTTGATGCCCCAAATAGTCTGTCCGGAAGTGATCTGGTTGTTGTCCAGGTCGAGGTATCTAATGATGGTCTTGTTGTCTCGAAGCGAAATATCGAGAGACATATTGAGGTCGCTCTTGATGATTTGTCCCGGACCGGCAAGTTTTGATCGGATTCTCACATCTTTGAACTTATATCCCAGCCCAACAATGTACTCCATGCCCTGAATCTCGGTCAGCAGGTTGTTGTCAAAACTCAGCGACAAGATCCTATCTTTTTTGATCTCCGTAAGAATCTTCACGGAGTTTTTCATCTCAAAATCAATCTTTACCAATGGACTGAACTGTTCTTCAAGATTTATGTTGCTGAATAGGGTTTGGTTTTTATAATTGCCAGACTGGTCAAAGACATCGGGGTTTTGGTCGTCGTATTCTTGTGTCCTGTCTGGTGCGATGTAATCCAGATTGGTCCTAAACTGGTTGATGGTATAGCTCGATCTGTAACCGTGCGTAACTGAAAATCGTTTGAAATTCTTTTTAAACCACGGCAATCTCATGAAACCGGTGTACCTCAACTGCCAGTTAGGTATAGGAATATTCCTGAAGGCCCCCAGTTTTACATTATCTGGGTCGGAACCCTGATATGCCGACAAAAACGATGGCAGTAAGACCCTCTGGCTGTTTTTGCCAAATCCTAACGGATATCCCTCGGCATCCAAACTATAGTTGGTGTTACCATAAAACGCTCTTGCGAGTCTGTGCGCAATCACCATTCGGTTGGCCTTGAAATCTTCAAAAGCATCCGAATGTATCTCATCGCTCTTTCCAAATGCCGTCTTGATGAGTGCCGTGGAAATATTGAAGTTGCCATATGAATTTGGAGTGAGGTGATTATAGTCGAGCTCGCCATCGCCATCAAGGTCTTCAACCCTGAAGTTTTCACTGAAATTCTTTGAATATGTCCTGTTGCCGTTAAGGTCTATCTTCAGGTCCTTGATAATCTCAAGATTTGCCGAAACATCTAGGATCCGGTTGGCAACTTCGGTGTATTGTTCGTTAAAATCTGGGTAAACGGTCAGCCAGCCATTTCTTGCCACCATATCGCGAATGTCGTTCTGACTGCCAAAGGTGTAGCCCAAAGTCGGTTTTAAGGTGCCGATAAATCCGGGCGTGCGCAAATAACCCGGCAGATAGGTACCGTTGTTCTCAGTGTAGTTGATCTGTATGCGCTTGATCATGGTCAGGACATCAACAAATGTATTGAATGTTTTCTCACCCGTGCTCAATGATGCGTTGCCCGACTGACCGGCATTGGTCCCTCTGGACAAACCAGTTACATTTGAGTCTTCGTTTTTACCCTTACCGCCGTCCTCTTTTGAAGGAACTACGGATCGTCTTGCTGAAGCGCCAGAAGTCTTACCGGTCTTTTTTACCAATCCTAAATATTTGTACAGTTCTTGCATGTTGAACGTCGAATTGATAACATGGGTATTGGCGTTTTGAATGGTGTTGCCCAAATTGTACACATTGGTTTCGAGGGTCACCGGATCGGTTATGGGCAAATTCATGTTCAGATCCGAACCCTTTTGCCATTGGAAATCTCCGGTATAAGAATATGTGGCCCTTAAGAAACTCAAAGTCGGTATTTTGTAGAGTGGAACTTCATAATTCACCTGTAACCGCTGGCTCTGGATGTTGGGATCGCCAAAATCAAAAAAACCGTCCCACACGTCGAGCGTTGGGTCTTGCCTGCCATTTATTCTGTCATCAATAAAATAATTCCTTACTATATTGCTGTTGGCGGCCGTAAAGTTGAAACTCAAGGCGTTGGTAATATTGTAGTTAATGGCATATTGAAAATCAAAACGATAGTCCCGCCTGAAGAGTTCTTCTAAACCTATATTATTTCCCGTAAGGTCAACCTCTCGGAATTTCTGTTTGTTGAATTGCCTCAAGATGTCCGTATTGACGGAAAAACTGGTTGGTACTGGGTTAAAATTGAAGTCCTTCAGTATCTTCCAATATCTTCCTGTAAAAAGCGAATCGTTCTTTTTAAAAGGTTCAATGCTCTTTGGCGTAAAACTATAGCTGTAATTGGCTCCTGCCCTGACCCTTTGATCCAAAGAATTTTCAATTTCAAAATCACGGTGCTCAACTTTGTTGTACGAATAATTGAACGTTAAATTTTCCACATCGTAAAAGTGTGGCTTTGCGTCGCCCGTCTTTGTCTTTCTAACACCTATAAAATTGATACTCTGTCTCTTGGTGTAATTTTCGTTTACTTTTAGGATTGAATCCCTATTGTTGGTGTTGTCCAATTGGGTCTGCAATTTTATGTCTCTGTAAAACTCGTCATATTCAGGTGTAATAATCTCTTCTCCCTGACCATAATTGAAAGGGATCTGGAGTCCCCATTTTTTTGGTAGCAACTGTCCTAAATTGACATTTGTGACCACATCGTATTGCTTTACATCTTCACGGCTCCTTTCGTTTGGTTTTTGCTCAATGGTGCCAAAACCGATGGTGCTTCGTCTGCCCGTGGCGCTGATATTTGCAAAATCTGCCAAATTGGTATCCACACTCAAAACAGCTGCCCACCCACCTTCGTTTTCAAGGTCGGCAAGCCTCAATTCGTTGAACCACACTTCGCCACAAACATTACTGACACTGTTGTTGCGGATCCCTACCATAAGCACCCTGATATCGCCAAAATTAGGGTTTCCTTTTATAGCCACACGTGTTTCTCCTACTTCAAAAGGCTCGCCGGCACCGATTTCTTGAACACCATCAGATGTCACATTATAATAGGTGGGATCTATGTTTGTGAGCGTGCCATTACTGATACCTATCGACTTGATTTCCTGTAAGACTTTCAATTCTAAATTGATTTCGTTCTGGCTGGGCCAAACATCGGTTGGAGACAAGCTCCCGGATGAAACGGTCAATGGCACGGCAATCTCATAGAAATTTTCGGTAAAATCATTTCCCATTCGTATAAAACCCACAAGGTCACCATCGCCAAGCAGATTGTTATCTTGCGGCTCGGCGTGCATAAACATGCGAAGCTTTTTATACTGTCGCATATCGACGTTTATATTTTTGAAAACGCCCCTAGCATCTGTCGGTATTAAATTACAAACTTCTACCACAAGCGATTGTTCATTTTGACGAATGATGTTGTTGTTGTTGTTAAGCTGTTCTAGTTCAACACCCGGCGGCAACACGTAATTGCCGTCATTTTCTTGCAGTCCAATGACACCCACGCTGAACTCTGCATCGGGACTGTTATTGGTTGCATCATTGTCAAGATCTTGCGTGTAACGCCTCCAATCGCTTCGTACCAAATCCAATGTTGCGAAACGGAGTACCGTGGGTTGGGTAAATTCTTTTAGGTACATCCTCGCAAAACGTATGGATCTGACATCTGAAATTCCGCCTATGGCTCTAGTGGGCTGTGTTATCGGTATCCTGAACTGGTACCAGGTCACCTGACGGTTCTGCCCGTTGGGAAGTGTCACATTCCTGACTTTTATATCGTTGATTAGAGGATTGTTGGCATTTAGCGAACTTTGATTGATATTTACTTCATATTCATAGTAACTATCAATCGTGTTCATGGTGTTATCACGGTTTATATCCTCTACGTCGGGCTGGGTTGTTGAACCGCGGTTAGTATCGGAAAACACATCGGGCGAATTGCCTTCAGGACCATTGTAGCGCTTGTATCTTTGGAAAATATCTCCTTCGGTGTTTAAATAGTAAACATAATTATCATTTGAAGGATCCGGTCCAAAACTTGCTCCGTTTGGAATGTACAATGCTTCTTCGGCATCATCAAATCCATCATAACCTACATCTTGGTTGGCACGCTCGTCTCCAGTGGTCGAAAACGCATAAATAAGGGACTGGTTCTGCGGTACCACATAGGTAAATGCTGAATTGAGCAATGGCTGTATGTTACCATCTTGTGGCAACCCGTTCTCATATTGCTTTCTCCCATCCTTTAGGATATCTTCGGAAATGTTCCCCAGGTTGATGGTGAGCTTTCCACCTGGATTTGAGGTATTGTCCAAAAATGGATCCTGGATCCAAAAATCGATATATTCTACATTGGACTGCTCAAAATCGGTAGTGGTTATTGCTCTGGTAATACCCGCCCAGCTTTGCAATGGATTGCTCAACACATTGTTTTCTGAACCGGGCTGAAAGTTGTATGGCCCTCTTTCACTTGGGTAATATGCCAAATCCAACGTATTGATCACCGTACTCTGTCCTTGCACGATGTCCACCTCCGGAAAAATTTCGTCCACGAAGACACGGCGGGCGTAAAGATTGGAAATATCATCATCGGAAATACCTCCAGGGCGTTGGCTGCTATAAAAAATTGGATCGATGGAATACCAGTTGAGCATCGCCCTGTTGTAGCCGTTCTGGATGCCATTATCATCTTCAGTAGGTCCTCCAATACCAAGTTCACGTGGCCTGCTCGACAAGAACCAGGCTTGGGGCGATAAGAGATCTATGGCGCCTTGTGTGCCTTCAAAATCATCGACATAGACTGTAGCTTCGCCATCAAAATTGGTGCCTTTGGGGGCTCCTGGGGCCAAAAAGGCAAATTCGCCCCTTACGGAAAGATTGGATGGCGCATCGGTATCGATGTTGGGCAATTTGTTTACCAATCGGGTTAAAAACGGCAACTCGGTTGAGTAATTTCCGTAAATCCCAAAAATGGTATTGTTAATGGATTCTGAATTATAATTGGCCTTTTGGGTTATCGGTCGTTCGCTCAGGTTCAAAACCGTGGCACCCATAACGAAGTTTTGGTTAAATTGATGTTCCACATTAACGCCCGCAAACCTTCGTGTCTGTTGGCCAAACACGGCATTGTTTTCTACTGACACATTGATTGGCGTGTTTGACGCCTTCAGGGCTTCATCCAAGATCTGGACCCGACCCAACTGGTAATTCACTGTATAATCGATACCTTCTACTAAAACCCGTCCACCGGCTGTGACGACCACAGAACCTCTTGGCACGTTGAAGGCCCCGATGGGAATCCCATCGCCACTACTGGATTTATACCGCCCTTTTATCTGGAATTTGTTCTTTTCGCTATGTTCCAAAGCTGCTGTTTTTGTGGTCTTATAGAGCGCGTCATAAACATATTTTTGTTGGTTGGGGTTAAAAATCTGGCTCGCATAATCAGCTTCATTGTTACCGGGAATCCCATCATCGTCAAGTACGTCAAAGAGGTATCTTCCGAAAGGTTCAACTTTTGTAAAAATTATTTTTCCGTTTTGTGTTAAAACCGTCATACCGGGAACAAAATCGAAGAAGCCGTCTCCCCCTTCTTGTGGGTCGTTGTTTGAATTTAATCGATCCAGGTGGAACAGACGTATCAGGGGCGTGTCAATAATTTCGCCATCATCTGTCGGGTCAAAAGGGGTGTTGTTGTTAAATGTTGGAAATGTGGTACCTTCAACCGGTTTTATATAGTTCAAAGGAGATGCTTCTGTATAAAAAATATTTAGTCTGAAATCTTCCTGGCTCAACTGGAAAGCACCGGTGTCGTAGATGTTTTTCATCATCAAATTCCAAATTGGTTCCTCAACACTGGTAATGGCACTTTTCAACATTTTCAAAATGAGGGTTTGGTTGTTGACGATCTGGTTTCCTGTAACGGGATCGACATTCACATCGGTAGCATCTATGCCGTCATTGGCAAATTCGCCCACCTGAAACACTTGTCCTCCAACGGTAAATTGGAAAGCCACTGCCAGGATTTCATCATTGAGCAAACGCTGGTTCAAGGAAATGTATCCCAATTGCGAATTGAGGACAAAATCAGTTCCTTCATTGAGCTTTCTGGCATTTTCGAGCTTTCCGAAATCATAACCTTCGTTGGCATTTGGCAAAATACCTTGTTCAACGGTGGTTATGCTTCTAATCAATTCGTTCAATTGAGAGCCGGGCCCACCAATATTCCTTGGGTCAAAATCGTTATTGCCGTTATCCGGATATGCATTTGGTCCTACGTTCACAAATCCAAGTGGTGGCGCATCCAGGCCTATGACGCTCGATTCTCCCAAATCCTGCAAGGCTACAATATTCCTTACATTGTTTGTTTGGTTGTTCCTGTTGGTTACCCAGACTTCAATACGTGTAATCTGGACATTGGTCTGCAGGAAAGGATAGCGCAACATGACGGCATCATAATTGTTCCTAAAATACTGTGCCAGAAAAAAATGCCTGTTTTCGTCATAGTCACGTGCATAGAACTCAAATTCTTCAAGTGTACCGCCACCCTGTGCCACTACCGATCGTGATTGTGATTTTTGTTCGGAGAACACTGCCGTTACCCTTGTTTTGCCAAACTGGAGTTCTGTTTTGACACCAAAGAGGCTTTGCACCCCGGTAACCAGTGAGCTGTTGAGCGGCATGCTCACGTTACCCACTTCTATTTTCCGGATGATATCATCTTCGGTAGGTGTGTATTCCAATTTGATAAGGTTCTGGAAATCAAAGGTTGATTCGGTATCATAATTGGCAGTCACCTGAAGTCTGGTCCCTACTTTACCAAGCAAGCTCAAGCTGATTCTTTGGTCAAAGTCGAAGGTAAAGTTGCTTTGGTTTCGTGGTGAGAACGCGGGGTTTTCTTGCTTGGTAAACATGACTCCCAAATCCATCTCGACCGAACCTTGCGGGATGACCTCAATGGTATTTCCCCCAAATATTGTTTCAAAAAACCCAGAATTGACATAAAACTCCGGTAAAAGGTTTTTTTGTTGTTCTTCAGCCCCATCCTTTTTGCCTTCGGCTGCATCAATTTTTTGTTTGTAATAAAGCCGTTGCTGTTCTTGCAAGACCAATTTGTGGTATTCTGCGGGTGTTAATATTATCGGGTAATTGATATTGAAGTTTCCGATGGTTTCCGTATAAATGTACCTGTCAGAAATAGGATCGTAGGTGTATTTTGAAACAATGCTGCCTGGATTGGGCATATTGATAGTGCCCATGGAATAACCGGTATTGGTCGAATCTTGTTGTACGGGATCTTGTGAAAAGGACCATTGGCCCATAAGGAGGAATCCTATAAGTACCGTATAGAAAAAAAAGTTTTGAAAAGTATGGCTAGCTGTACTCAAAATCGTTATAGGTTTTTTAAGGCTTCCTTAATTATGGTTTCCACGTTTGCATCAGGATTGTTTGATACCACTTTGTCCACAACCCGTTCTGACTGTTTTCTGTTAAACCCGAGAACATCCAAAGCGGATAACGCTTCTTCCTTGCTCGTATTGCTCGTCGCAGTCGAAATTTCATCGATGTCGTATATCTTCAGGATTTTATCTTTTAAGTCGAGAACCACTCGTGCTGCTGTTTTTGCGCCAATGCCTTTAATTGATTGTATCAGTGCCACATCGCCATGGGCAATGCCTTCCCTGACCTGTTTAGGGGTCAATGAAGAAAGCATGGTACGGGCCGTACTTGCCCCAACACCATTGACGGAAAGGAGCAATTTAAAAATCTCACGTTCTGCCAAGGATGAAAAACCATACAAAGTATGGGAGTCTTCCTTGACGATGAAATGGGTATAGAGTTTCAGGTTCTCTTTATCCGGTATCTGCGAATAGGTGTGCAACGAGATATTGATAAAATATCCGATACCATTGCAGTCTATGACGACGTCGGTCAAATTTTTTTCAACTAATTTCCCTTGTATGTGAGTAATCATCTACGGGCTTGGTTAAAGTATGGTCTCAAATGTAATAAAATTATTTGCATTACAAAGTTGATTCTTTGGCAAACGAAACCTTTAGTTCCTGTTCTCTCTTTTCCTTCTTTTGGGCATCAATCACGGAAATTGCAGTCATGTTGACTATCTCGTCCACACTGGCTTCAAGTTGAAGGATATGCACGGGTTTACGCATACCCATCATTATGGGCCCGATGGATTCGGATTTATTGAGTTCTTTGAGGAGTTTGTAAGTGATGTTTGCCGATTCAAGATTGGGAAAAATCAAGGTGTTGACTTTTTTTCCGACCAATTTTGAAAAAGGGAACACTTCTTTGAGCATGTCGTTGTTGAGCGCAAAGTCGGTTTGCAGTTCGCCGTCTACAATCAAATCCGGGTGCGATTCATGTAGTAGCGCAACTGCTTTGCGTACTTTTGCTGCACCAGGGCTTGGCGAGGAACCAAAATTGGAATAAGAAACCATAGCGATGACAGGCTCCAAGCCAAACATACTCACGGTTCTGGCAGTCATGAGTGCAATTGTTGCAAGTTCTTCGGCCGATGGGTCAATGTTGATGGAGGTATCGCTTAAGAACATTGGCCCACGTTGGGTCATCATCAGATTGGTAGCTGCCGCACGAGTAGCCGTTTTGGCTAGCCCAATCAACTCCAGCATGGGCTTGAACACGGTTGGATAGCTTTGCGAATATCCGGAAATCAATGCATCAGCATCGCCCTCGTTGACCATCATGGCCGCAAAATAATTGCGCTCGCGCATCAGCTTTTCGGCAGAATAGAGTGTAACGCCCTTACGTCTCCGTTGTAACCAATAAACTTTGGCATATCGACGTCTGCGTTTCTCTTCCTCATCGGTCTTTGGATCAATGATTTCTATGTCTGCGTCAAATTCCAATTCGTTCATGAGCGCTTGGATGGTTTCTTTTCGCCCGAGCAAAATTGGAACGGCTATACCTTCGTCATAAGCAATTTGGGCTGCTTTCAGAACATCCATTTGATCAGCTTCGGCGTAGACCACACGTTTGGGATCCATTTTAGCGCGATTGGTCAATAACCTCACAATCTTGTTGTCAGAGCCAAGGCGTTCCATTAGTGTCTCCCTATATTCGTCCCAATCATGGATGGGTTCCTTGGCAACGCCACTCTCCATGGCTGCCTTTGCAACTGCCGGGGGAACTTGCACTATCAATCTGGGGTCAAAGGGTTTTGGGATGATATAATCCCGCCCAAAAGCCAATCTGGTTTCTCCGTAAGCGATATTTACTTGTTCTGGCACGTGTTCTTTGGCCAGTTTTGCCAAAGCCAAAACGGCAGCTTTTTTCATGGCCTCGTTGATCTTTGTGGCCCGCACATCGAGCGCACCCCTGAAAATAAAGGGAAATCCAAGCACATTGTTAACTTGATTGGGATGGTCCGAACGTCCCGTGGCCATGATTATGTCCTTGCGGGTACTTACTGCCAGTTGATACTCAATTTCCGGGTCGGGATTGGCCATTGCAAAAACTATGGGGTTCTTGGACATTGCCATCAGCATTTCAGGTGTAACGATATTGGCTCTTGACAGCCCTATAAATACATCGGCGCCGTGCATGGCCTCCTCTAAAGTATCAATCTTGCGATGTGTGGCAAATTCACTTTTCTCTTCAGAAAGGTTTTCCCTATCCATCCTTATGACACCTTTGCTGTCAATCATTACCATGTTTTCTCGTTTGGCACCGAAGGCTTGGTACAGACGAGAACACGAGATGGCCGCTGCGCCCGCTCCGCTGATCACTATGGTCACTTCATCTATTTTTTTTTGGGCAATTTCCAATGCATTGAGTAAGGCCGCAGCAGAAATTATGGCCGTACCGTGTTGGTCGTCGTGCATAACGGGAATGTCGAGTTCTGCCTTGAGTCGACGTTCAATTTCAAATGCCTCCGGAGCTTTGATGTCTTCAAGATTGATGCCTCCAAATGTTGGCGCAATGCTCTTCACGGTTTGAATAAATGTTTCGACATCTTCCGTCCCAATCTCAATATCAAACACGTCAATATCAGCAAATATCTTGAACAGCAAACCTTTTCCTTCCATAACGGGCTTAGATGCTTCCGGGCCTATATTGCCCAGGCCCAAAACCGCTGTACCGTTGGAAATTACGGCCACAAGATTGCCCTTGGTTGTGTATTTGTAAACGTTGTTTTTGTCTTTTTCAATTTCCAAACACGGTTCGGCTACTCCGGGCGAGTATGCAAGGGACAAATCCCTTTGGGTGGCATATTTTTTTGTTGGAACGACCTTTATCTTGCCGGGGGTAGGTTTTGCGTGATAGACCAATGCCTCTCTTCGCCTGCTTTGTTTGCCCATAAAATTTGAAGTTTCAGAACATACAAAAGTAAAATATTTGTGGCAAAGCACCTATAATAATCGCAACAGAAATACCTACTTTTTGTATGCTGAATACCTTTGTTTTTGTGCTTGATGAAGAAAAATGAATGACCCTATTGCCAACAACCAACAATTAGGCTTTCATATTTGACAGTTTCTTTGGGCATATCAGTCTTTAATGAAATTAATATTTCGTTTCAAACCTTCAAATTTTGTTCGTTTGACCGCAGATTTCTGAAACACTTTTTTAAAAATATCTTCGGATATCTCTTCCCAATTTTTTTTGGTCATTGCCAGCAGTTCAGGGTGTGGGTTAAAGAGTGGCTCGCTATGCGATTTTGAAAAACGATTCCATGGGCAAACATCTTGGCAAATGTCGCAGCCGAATATCCAATCGTCAAATTTTCCTTTGAAATCCGTGGGGATGTTTTCTTTCAGCTCAATGGTAAAATAAGAAATGCATTTACTGCCATCCACTACATAGGGTTCGGTAATGGCTTGTGTGGGGCAGGCATCGATACAAGCAGTGCAGGTACCACAATGGTCAGTGGTTGGCAGATCGTACTCCAGTTCCAAATCGACAATCAATTCGGCAATGAAATAAAAAGAACCCACTTGCCGTGTAAGCAAATTGCTGTGCTTGCCTATCCAACCCAATCCACTTTTGGCCGCCCAAGCTTTGTCCAATACCGGGGCTGAATCGACAAAGGCCCTACCATGCACTTCGCCTATTTCTTCTTGTATAAAGTTTAATAGCGATTTCAACTTGTCTTTTATCACAAAATGGTAGTCGGTACCATAGGCGTATTTTGACAGTTTATAACTTCCGACGTTTTGGGTTTCTGGAGGAAAATAATTGAGCAGCAAAGAAATGACACTTTTGGAACCCTCAACAAGTTTTGTCGGGTCGAGGCGTTTGTCAAAATGGTTTTCCATATAGTGCATCTGGCCGTTCATGCCGGCTTTCAACCATTTTTCGAGCCTTGGTGCTTCTTGTTCCAAAAACTGGGCCTTGCTGATACCGCAGGACAAAAAGCCAAGGCGAGTAGCTTCTTCTTTGATAAGTTTTGTATGTTGGTGCTTTAACATAGGCAGCGGGTGGTACAAATAGCAATAAAACTATAAAAATTTGAGAACAAGATATTGCCTTGGCCTGACAAAGAGTGCAACGGTTAGTGAAAACGGTTTATTTTAAACTTAATTCATGTTGTACGAAGTGTTCGCCTTTAGCTGTATAGGCACTGGTGCGTACAGATACGTCGAGTAAGCCTCAAAACAATTCTCCCTGCGAACGCCCTTTGAATTTCCCCAAATGTTTATAGGCCAATTCCGTGACTTCACGCCCACGGGGCGTACGCATGATAAATCCTTGTTGGATCAGGAACGGTTCATAGACCTCTTCAATAGTTTCGGCACTATCACTAACGGCCGTTGCAAGTGTTGTTATGCCAACCGGACCGCCTTTAAACTTGTCAATGATGGTGGTCAAAATCTTGTTGTCCATCTCGTCCAGGCCATGGGCATCCACATTAAGAGCTTTTAATGCAAACTTGGCAATAGCTATATCAATGGTACCACTGCCTTTTATCTGGGCAAAATCGCGGACACGGCGCAATAGGGCATTTGCGATACGCGGTGTTCCCCTGCTTCTTCCGGCAATTTCTATCGCGGCTTCCATAGAAATGGGTACTTTTAATATGGAAGCACTGCGCTGCACGATGGTAGTCAGCAACTCGGTGTTGTAGTATTGCAATCGGCTCTGAATCCCAAAACGTGCGCGCATGGGCGAGGTCAACAATCCGGAACGCGTGGTGGCGCCAATTAGTGTAAAGGGGTTGAGGTTGATCTGAACCGTTCTGGCATTTGGCCCCGATTCGAGCATGATGTCTATTTTGTAGTCCTCCATTGCGGAATACAGGTATTCTTCCACCACGGGACTCAACCGATGTATCTCGTCTATGAACAATACATCGCGATCTTCGAGATTGGTCAATAACCCTGCCAAATCGCCGGGTTTGTCCAGAACAGGTCCCGATGTCACTTTGATACCAACGTTCAGTTCGCTGGCAAGGATATGCGCCAATGTGGTTTTGCCCAATCCCGGTGGGCCGTGAAACAAAGTATGATCCAAGGCCTCACTGCGCAAATTGGCCGCCTTCACAAATATCTGAAGATTTTCCAATACTTGTTCTTGACCCGTAAAATCGTCAAACGACAGGGGTCTTAATTTTTTTTCTACATCGAGTTCGTCGTCAGAAAATCGGTCTTTGGATGGATTGAGATGTTCGTTCATTTCAGAAACAAATATAATGCAAAAAAGCCTTTCAAAATGAAAGGCTTTATGTTTATGGTAAAAACAATACTCTAATGCTGAAGTTCTTCTTCGCCTTCCTTTAAAGGAACGTTTTGCGGCACAAAATCGTCGTCGTGACCGGGCTTGCTATAATCATAAGACCAACGATATACATGCGGAATTTCGCCTGGCCAGTTGCCGTGAACGTGTTTTACAGGTGTAGTCCATTCCAAAGTGGTTGCCCTCCAAGGATTTTGTGGCGCTCTTTTGCCATAAAAAATACTTACAAAAAAGTTGTACAAAAACACCAATTGGAATACACCACCTATCAAGGCAAACACCGTGATGACCACATTTACATCGGCAAGATCATCAAACAATGGGAAGTTTGAGTTAGTATAGTAACGTCTCGGAAGTCCGGCCATGCCGATAAAGTGCATCGGAAAGAACACACCATAAGCACAAACAGCAGTTACCCAGAAATGAATATAGCCAAGATTCTTGTTCAGCATACGCCCAAACATCTTGGGATACCAATGATAAATACCCGCAAACATACCATAAAGTGCAGAAATACCCATAACCAAGTGGAAGTGTGCAACCACAAAATAGGTGTCGTGTACGTTGATGTCCAGCGCACTGTCCCCAAGAATAATCCCGGTAAGTCCACCCGTAATGAACGTTGAGACAAAACCAATGCAGAACAGCATCGCAGGATTCATCTGAAGGTTTCCTTTCCAAAGGGTGGTTATCCAGTTAAAGGCCTTTACCGCTGATGGGATAGCAATCAAAAGTGTTGTAAATGTAAATACCGAACCAAGGAACGGGTTCATCCCCGAGACGAACATGTGGTGTCCCCAAACGATGGTTGATAAAAATGCGATGGCGAGAATCGAAGCCACCATCGCCCGGTAACCAAAAATAGGTTTTCGGGAATTGGTTGCCATGATTTCGGACACTATTCCCATTGCAGGAAGGATAACGATATACACCTCTGGGTGGCCCAAGAACCAGAACAAGTGTTCAAAAAGTACCGGGGAGCCGCCTTGATAGTGCAGAACTTCACCTTGAATGAAAATGTCTGAAAGGAAAAATGAAGTTCCAAAACTTCTATCCATAATCAATAGCAATGCAGCAGAAAGCAATACAGGGAACGAAACAACACCTATCACAGCAGTGATGAAAAACGCCCATACGGTCAATGGTAAACGGGTCATTGACATACCTTTGGTTCGCAAGTTGATGACCGTAACGATATAGTTAAGCGAGCCCAACAACGATTGTGCGATAAATATTGCCATTGAAACGAGCCATAAGGTCATACCAAGGCCAGATCCAGGTTGTGCCATAGGAAGCGCACTCAAGGGAGGATAAATGGTCCAACCGGCAGCTGCAGGCCCTGCTTCTAGGAATAATGAAAAGAGCATGATAACGCAAGAAGCAAAGAAAATCCAGAACGAAAGCATGTTAAGGAAACCCGAAGCCATATCACGAGCGCCTATCTGCAAAGGAATTAGTAGGTTACTGAAAGTACCGCTCAATCCCGCGGTTAGCACGAAAAATACCATGATGGTTCCGTGGATGGTAACCAATGCCAAATAGACATCTGCATCCATAACACCGTCAGGAGCCCATTTGCCCAAAAGTGCTTCGAAAAGAATATTGGGTTCTTCGGGCCAAGCAATCTGCATACGGAACATCATTGACATCAGGACGCCTATGACACCCATAATGGTACCGGTGATGAGATATTGTTTAGCGATCATTTTATGATCTTGGCTAAAAATATACTTCGTTATAAAGGTTTCTTTATGATGATGTCCGTGATCGTCGTGTTCGTGAATATCTGCGTGTGTTGACATAATCTGTTTATACTTTTTAAAAGAATTTTTTAATTGTTTTGCGTGGTCATTGATGCCTTGAATGTTTTTTGTTCTTTCATCCAAGCGTCAAATTCCTCTTGTGTTTCCACAATAATCTTCATCTGCATGTTGTAATGCGACTTGCCACATATTTTATTGCACAAGAGCAGGTAATCAAACTCATAAGGTTCTAAAGCTTCCTCGCCTTTGGCAACAAGCTTTTTGCTGTTTTCTTTTCTTATTTCGTTTATATTCTGCACTTTGTCAATCATATTGGGGTTTTCGCGCATCTCTTTGGTGGTCACAGTTGGCGTGAATGCAAATTGAGTAATCATACCTGGAACACAGTTCATCTGAGCTCTAAAATGGGGCATATATGCTGAGTGCAAAACGTCTTGCGATCGCATTTTGAAGACTACTGGACGACCAACTGGCAAATGTAGTTCCTTGACAACTACATCGTCAAATGCATTTGGGTCTGATTCATCAATACCCAAGACATTGGCTTTATCAATGTTTATCAACCGTACGTTGGCAAGGCCAAGAACATTGTCCTGCCCGGCATATCGGGCTGTCCAATTAAATTGTTGTGCATAGAGTTCAACTACCATTGGATCATCGTCTTCATTGACATTCATAATGGTTGTCCAAGTGAACAATCCATAAATAATCAATCCGGCCAAAACGATTACAGGGATGATGGTCCAAATGGCCTCCAAGGTATTGTTATCTGCATAAAAAAGTGCTTTTCTACCCTTTTGCCCTCTGTATTTATAAGAGAAGTAATGCAATAGGAATTGTGTGAATGTCTGAACAAAAAAGATGATTACCATAGAGATAATCATAAGATTATCTATTCTATCACCATGCTCCGATGCGGCATCTGACATCAATGGCAAATCGCCCCACTTGACAAAACAAACGATGGTGATGGCATAGATAAACACCAAAAACGCAAGCATCAAGTAAGCATTGACCTTGTTGTCTTTTTCCGTTGCAATGCCAAGGTCGTCGGTTCCTGCCTGTGCCAGGTCAAAAATCTTGACCATTTGCCATATCGCAACCGCTACAAAAAGTACTATTATTATTGTTAAAAAAGCAGTCATTGTCGTATCTCTTCTTTATAAAATCATTAATAATGGAAATGTTCGCTCTCGTGGATGAACGGATTGCGCTTGGCTACCAAAGGTGCCTTTGTCAAAGCTGTAAATACTATGAAAAGGAACAGGCCCGCAAACAATAGTATCGATCCGATTTCTGGAATACCAATATCCCATCTGTCTCCCACTGTTGCTGGCATGATCATATTGAACACATCAATATAGTGTCCAACCAATATGATAAGGCCCGCCATGATGACAAACCAGTTGATACGTTTGTAATCGCTATTCATCAAAATCAGCAATGGAAACACAAAATTGAGAACAAGCATTCCAAAGAATGGTAATTTGTAATCTTCAATACGAGTTATGAAGTAGGTAACTTCTTCTGGAATGTTCGAGTACCAAATAAGCATGAACTGTGAAAACCAAAGGTACGTCCAAAAAATGCTGAACCCAAACATATATTTTGCCAAATCGTGGATGTGGCTATCGTTTACGTTTGGCAGTAAACCTTTTGATTTTAGGTACATCGTTACCATTGCAATGACGGTCACGGCACACACGGCCATACCGGCAAACACATACCACCCAAACAAAGTACTGAACCAGTGTGGGTCAACGCTCATAATCCAGTCCCATGACATTATGGATTCGGTATAGATGAAAAACACCAAGAATCCTGCCGCTATTCTGAACGATTTTTTGAAGTTTGTGTTGTCACCTTCTTCTGCATTGTCCTGTGCTATTGAAAACTTACGGGAAAAATGTCTGTAAAGGTACCAACCACCTATGAAAATCAAGCCTCTGATCACAAATGCGGTTAGGTTCAGCCAACCGGATTTTCCTTGTATCAACTTGTCGTGGGCCACTACATCCGGATCCATCCATACAAACAAGTTGTAATGGCCGACGGTTCCTGAAGCTACGGCTATGGCCAATACTATCAATGCGCCTGGCAAAAGGTAGGCTGTAATGCCTTCCATGACCCTGAACAGCAATGGCGACCATCCTGCTTGTGCTGCGAACTGAATGGCATAAAAGGCCAGTGCTCCAAGGGCTATCATCATAAAAAAGAGTGCAGCAACATACAGTGCAGCCCAAGGTCTATTGGCCAATTGGTGCTGAACGTGTTCTGCATGGGCATCGTCATGGTTTGTTTGTGCATGTGCTCCGGCATTTTCTGACGCTGATTGGTGGCTTTCAGTTGCATTGTCTGAATGGTGGGCATCTGGGGCAGCAACATGTGCACCTCCATGGGCAGAATGCTCTTCAGCCAACATTGTCTTGACCTCGTCCAAAGATTTGTGCGATGTCATAAAACCATAAGCCACACCTAAAATCCCCAATATGACGAGGACCATCGAAAATGTCTTTAACCTATTTGAAATTGTGTACATATTTTTATTGAATCTTTAACGGTCTAATTTGCCTCTAAATCGGATTTTAATTTCATCACATAATGAACTACTTGCCAGCGTTCTTCTTCGTTCAACTGATTGACATAGGAACCCATTGTGTTTTTACCATAATAAATAGTATGGTAAGTACTCCCTGGTGTCAGGGCTCTTCCGGGGTCATTATACGCAGGTACACCCAATATTTTTTCTCTTTTGACCAAGTTTCCCTGTCCATCGCCTTTATTGCCATGGCAAATACCGCAATATATCTCAAAAAGTTGCTTGCCTCTTGGCTCGTCGATGTTAACCGAATCAATTGGATTGGTAAGGTTAGCTTTTGCAAATTCATAGCCTTCGTTGGTATTGGCTATTTCAAAACGGCTGTGGCCTCTTGCAATGGTACCGTCTACGGGCAATTGTGCCTCAACGCCATTGTTGAAGGCATCGGACTCCATATAAGGTTCATATCCTACAGATTCATACATGTTGGGCATGAATTGGAAATTGGGCCTTGAATTTTTTTGACATGAGGCAAAAGCCACAAGAAGTATTCCCAGTAACGATATTTTTAGTACGCTTTTCATAATTCTTCTAATGTGCTTTATCAATTAAAGTAATTTCGACTGCACCGGTATCTCTCAACAGGTCGAATTGTTCATCGACGTTGTTTCCAGCGGCGATTTCCATTAAGAAATGGTCGTCAGTGGTTCTTGGATCAGGGTTTTCGGCTTTTTTGAAAGGCCACATTTTACTTCTCAAATAAAAAGTAATGACCATTAAGTGTGCCGCAAAAAAAACTGTCATTTCAAACATGATCGGCACAAAGGCTGGCATGTTTTCAATAAAGCTAAAACTTGGTTTGCCCCCAATGTTCTGCGGCCAATCCTTTATCATAATATAATTCATCATAACAATGGCTACCGTTAGACCGATACATCCATATATGAATGAAGTAATGGCTATTCTGGTTGGTGCCAATCCCATAGCTTTATCCAATCCGTGTACTGGAAACGGGGTATATATCTCTTCAATGTGATAATGCTTTTCCCTGACTTTTTTTACGGCAGCCATCAACTCATCATCATCCGTATAAATAGCGTGAATTACTTTAGAAGCTCCTTCCATACTATTATTTGTTGTTTATTAATAATTTAGCCTGTCCTGCCCAATCGTCGCGCTCTGCCCTTCCGGGGAAAGATGCGGTGATTTCGTCCAACAAGTCATATTCGTTTTTGGTCATTTTGCTTACTTGCAAATAGGTATAAATTCCGATACCATTGAGCACTTCTTCCATTTTTGGACCTATGCCGTTTATTTTCTGTAGGTCATCTTTGGTCTGGGTTTCGGGGTCAAAAGCACCCATTCCTCCCAAAAGTTTTTGGATGGCATTGGGGTCATGGGACTTTGACGAGGCTGTTTGCTTCTTATTGCCAGAAACAGAAACCACATTACGTGTACGCTCATCGGCTCCGGTGCCTACAAGGCTTCCTCCGGACTCCCTAATTCTTTTGTAACGCTCACCAGAAGATTTCAATATGGTTTTAACCTCTGCCTGTGCAATTACCGGGAATGTTCTTGAATATAAGAGGAACAATACAAAGAAGAATCCAATGGTTCCTATAAAAATTCCTATATCCACAAAAGTTGGCGAGAACATCGTCCAAGAAGATGGCAGATAGTCTCTGTGCAAAGATGTTACGATGATCACGAAACGTTCAAACCACATTCCTACGTTTACCACAATGGAAATAAAGAAAGAGAACATTATGCTGGTACGGAGCTTTTTGAACCACATGAACTGCGGTGAAAACACGTTGCAACTCATCATCATCCAATATGCCCAAGCGTAAGGACCTGTAGCCCTGTTCAAGAAAGCATATTGTTCATACTCCACACCTGAATACCAAGCAATGAACAGCTCCGTGATATAAGCTACACCAACAATAGAACCGGTAATCATAATAACGATGTTCATCAATTCTATATGCTGTACGGTAATATAATTTTCAAGACTGCATACTTTTCGCATGATGATCAAGAGCGTGTTTACCATTGCAAAACCGGAAAAAATCGCCCCTGCCACAAAGTAAGGAGGGAAAATGGTGGTGTGCCATCCCGGGATAACTGATGTGGCAAAGTCAAAGGATACAATTGTGTGTACCGAAAGTACCAGCGGTGTCGCTAAACCGGCAAGCACCAAAGATACTTCCTCAAAACGCTGCCAATCTTTGGCTCGTCCAGACCATCCAAAACTCAACAGCGAATAGATTTTCTTTTGGAAGGGTTTAACGGCCCTATCGCGAATCATGGCAAAATCGGGCAATAGACCTGTCCACCAGAACACCAATGATACCGACAGATAGGTCGAAATCGCAAACACGTCCCAAAGTAATGGCGAGTTGAAGTTTACCCAAAGTGATCCAAATTGGTTAGGAATAGGCAATACCCAATAGCCCAACCAAGGGCGACCCATGTGGATAATTGGGAACAGACCGGCCTGAACTACGGAAAAGATAGTCATCGCCTCTGCTGAACGGTTGATAGCCATCCGCCATTTTTGACGGAAGAGCAACAATACTGCCGAAATCAGGGTTCCGGCGTGGCCAATACCTACCCACCAGACAAAGTTTGTGATATCCCAAGCCCAACCTACGGTTTTGTTAAGGCCCCAGACCCCAATACCTGTGGAAATGGTATAAATGATACATCCAATACCCCAAAGAAAGGCAACCAGTGATATAGAGAATACTATCCACCAAGCTTTATTGGCTTTTCCTTCTACAGGTCGTGCTACATCCAAACTTACGTCGTGGTATGATTTTTCGCCCGTAACTAAAGGTCTTCTGATAGGTGCTTCGTAATGAGACGCCATAATTTATCTATAATTGTTTTCTTTTTAAATATTTAAGCCTCTGTTGTATTTCTCACCTTTGTCTGGTAAATCACATTGGGTTTGGTCCCAACATGTTCCAGTAGGTGGTACATACGATTATCTTGTTTCAGTTTTGCAACCTCACTTTCCTTATCGTTGATGTCACCAAACACCATCGCACCGCTTCCGCAAGCAGAAGAACACGCTGTTTGAAATTCACCATCTGTGATTTCTCTGCCATCACGCTTGGCATCCAAAATGGTTTTTTGGGTCATCTGGATACAGAATGAGCATTTTTCCATCACACCGCGCGAGCGTACAACTACATCCGGGTTCAGTACCATGCGTCCAAGGTCGTCGTTCATATGGTAATCGAATTCGTCATTTTGGCTGTACAAGAACCAGTTGAATCGACGTACTTTATAAGGACAGTTATTGGCACAATAACGGGTTCCTACACATCGGTTGTATGCCATATGGTTTTGCCCTTGGCGACCGTGAGAAGTCGCTGCCACAGGGCAAACAGTTTCGCAAGGAGCGTGGTTACAGTGCTGGCACATAACAGGTTGGAAAGCCACCTGCGGATTATCCATTGCTGCTGTTTCCATTTGATTGAAACCACCCAATGATCCCTTGTCTCCAAACAAACCAGAGAAACCATCTTTCTTCTTGTTGTCCTGTTCAAAAGTACTTTCAGAAGAATAGTATCTATCGATTCGCAACCAGTGCATGTCCCTGCTCTTTCTAACTTCTTCTTTACCAACTACGGGTACGTTGTTTTCGGCATGACAAGCAATGACACAAGCGCCACAACCCGTACAAGCATTCAAATCGATTGATAAATTGAAATGATGCCCGATGGAACGATCAAATTCATCCCAAATGTCCACATCTGGCGATGTCACAGGGGTTTCAACGTGGTTTAGTGAAACAACCGGGATGGCATTCCAATGTGATTTATCTTTTGTGTTGAAAATTTCGAGTGTGGTTTCCTTGATGATATCGCCACGGCCCATTAGCGTGTTGTGCAACTGGACACAAGCAAACTCGTGTACTCCAGATACAGTCTTTAATGATGCCCCAGATTGAACACTGTTGAAGTTTTGATAAAACTTATAACCGTTCTTTCCGGTACGCATTTCGCCTTTAAGGCCTTCTTGGCGGCCATAACCGAATGAAAGACCAATAGAGCCTGTAGCCTGTCCGGGCTGGATGATTACCGGCAATACTTCCTTGACACCGTTTATGGTAAGTTCTACCAAGCTACTGTTAAGACCACCATCGGCAACATGCCAATTTTTGGCGCCTATTTTTTCGGCATCCGTTTTGGATATAGTAAGGTAATTGTCCCAAGATACCCTTGTGATGGGGTCCGGGAATTCTTGTAGCCATGGGTTGTTGGCTTGCTGGCCATCGCCCATACCTACTTTACTGTACAACACAAGTTCAAAACCTTCCGATGACGAAGCGGCCAAAGTTCTTGCGGCACTACCTCCTGAAAATGTCTCGGTTTCGGTTGAAATTCCTGTTTGTGAATTCGAATCCATTTCCTCGCCTACCAATGCAGCCATCGATAAACCACTGGCACTGAACACACCGTCGTGCAGCGCTTTGTTAAAGGAGCTGCCTCCCAGAACACTTCCGTTCCAAGTTTCTTTTATGAAATCGTGATAGCTCAAATCGTTATCTGTCCATTTCAACAAGGCATCCTGAAATTGTCTGGTGTCAAACAACGGACGTATAGTTGGCTGCGTAAGGGCGTAATGTCCCTTTTTAAGTTCCACATCACCCCATGATTCCAAATAGTGTGGTGCTGCGGCTATATATTGTACCAGTAAGGCAGTTTCATCTGCCTTCAATGAGAATGCTATAGATAATTCGAGTGATGGGTTTTTCAATGCTTCGGCAAAATCAGAAGCATTTGGTAGGGTATAAACCGGATTGACGCCACAAAGTATGATGCCACCAACTTTTCCTGCTTTCATATCTGCCACCAAAGCGGCAACTGTCTTGTCGTTGCCCTGCCTTGTAGTAATCGCTGCTTTTGTATCAAACGCTTTGCTGCCAAGGGCCGTGTTGATTTCCAACGCAAGTGTTTGGGCATTCACATCGTCTATTCCGGTGACCAAAACCCCTTTGCTGCCCGCTTTTTTAAGTTCGGATGCAACATTTTGTATGGCTTCATCTATATGCGAAGGCAAATCGACTGACACGGCTTGGCCGGTAATATAACTGTAAATTTTGGCTAATGCCTTTCGTTGCTCTGCTGGTGTGGCCGGAATGCGTTTGTCGGCATTGGCACCTGTCAAGGACATATTGGCCTCGATCTGTATGTGCCGGGACATTTTCCCGTCTTTCGGTATACGTCCTTGTGCATAACCACCGTCAAATCCGCCACCTTGCCAGTCTCCCAAAAAGTCGGCTCCTACAGAAACTATGGTCGCCGCTTTAGAAAAATCATAATTTGCAAGAGCGCGTTGGCCGTATTTGGCTTCAAAAGCGTCCAATGCGGTTGAAGCAGAAATAGCATCATATACCACGTGACGGACATTTCCATATTTTTCTTTGAAAGCAGCAATAAGTTTACTTGTGGATGGACTTGCAAAGGTTTGTGTCAACAAAACGATTTCTTTGCCGGCAGCATTAAGGGCGTTAAGTTTTTGATTGGTTTCCTTATCAAAAGTCTCCCAAGAAATTTCTTTGCCATCCTTCATGGGCGATTTTACGCGCATACTGTCATAAAGTCCCAAAACTGAAGCATGTACCCTTGCATTTGGAGCACAGGATGCCAAATCGTTCGGTTCAATCTTTATCGGGCGACCTTCACGGGTTTTAACCAGGACGCTGGCAAAATCAAAGCCGTCGGCAATAGTCGTAGCGTAATAATTTGCGACTCCAGGGATGATACTCTCGGGTTGCACCACATAAGGTATGGACTTGATAACAGGACCTTCACAGGCTGCAAGTGAGGCTGCGGCTGTACTGAAACCAACATATTTTAAGAAATCACGACGTGTGGTGGATGAGCTTTCCAAAGCAGCCTTGTTTCCCAGAAATTCATCGGTTGGGATTTCAGAAACAAACTCGTTATGTCTAAGCGTCTCAACAACGGTGCTCTTTTCATTAAGCTCCTCAACACTTTTCCAGTATTTCTTGTTTGATGACATAGTCTTTGATTGTATTAGTTGTGGTCATACCCAAAGGGCAAAACCGTTTCTTCATAATTATTAATAATGACATTTACCGCACTCCAAGCCGCCCATCTGTGCCACAGTTAGCTTTTCAACACCATATTTCTTTGACAATTGTTCGTGTATCTTGGCATAATAGGCGTTGTCTTCTACTTTAACATTGGTATCCCTGTGGCAATTGATGCACCACCCCATGGTCAACGATGAGTATTGGTACATTACTTCCATGGTCTCAACCGGGCCGTGGCAAGTTTGACATTCAATGCCGCCTACAGAAACGTGTTGTGAGTGGTTGAAATAAGCAAAATCAGGCAGGTTGTGGATGCGCACCCATTTAACCGGCTGTGGCGTGCCTGTATAATTCACACCGTCCCATCCGGTAGCTGCATAAAGCTTTTGGATTTCTCCGTCATAAAATTCCTTACTGTAATCTTCATTTGCGGTAGTTTCTGCAACTTCGGAGATGGTTTTGTGGCAGTTCATGCACACGTTGAGCGATGGAATGCCCGAAGTTTTGCTCACACGAGCAGACGAGTGGCAGAATTTACAGTCGATGCCATTATCGCCAGCATGGATCTTATGCGAAAAATGTATTGGTTGTACTGGTTGATAACCCTGATCGACACCCACCTGCATCATATAGCCATATGCAAAATAAGCTCCCGCCAAAAGCAAAAATATTGAAGACACCAAAACCAGGAATTGGTTTTGAACGAACGCCTTCCAAAGCGGCAACCCTTTACTTTCAGAATCTACAGCAAGCCCTTTGGCTTCGGCAAAACGATTAAGCGTACGCCTTACCAAAATAAGTGCCATGGCCAAAAGACCAAACAATAGTGCCAATGCCCAAAGTACAAATTGGCTCGAAACCCCATCCTGACTTCCGGCAGCACCATTTTGCGCAGCAACTGTTGCCACTGCAGGTGTTTCGGGTTCTGCGGAGGTATAGGCCAAAATATCCTCCAGATCTTCATCAGATAACTGCGGAAAAGGGGTCATGGCCGTTTTGTTCCATTCGTCAAAAAGCGCTACCGCATAGGCGTCTCCCGACTTGATGACGGCCGGACTATTGCGTATCCATTCAAAAATCCATTTTTTATCCTTGCCCTTATCTGCCAAAAGCGCTTCAATGTTGCGCAATGGAGGGCCGGTCATGGGTTTGTCCATCTTATGGCAGGCAGCACAATTGGCATTGAACAGTGCTTTTCCTTTGGCAGCATCGCCTCCTTGGGCGACAAGTGTAGTAGAAAACGTGAGCAAAAATAGAACCCCTAAACACAGAATTTTCGGGGTTAATTTACGGTGTATCACCTGTTTCATATTGTTAGCAGTGTTATCTTCTCGATCTTGGTATGATTTTTTCATTAAAAAAAACAAAAAAATTCAGTTAGTAAAACACTCGCAAAAATAATACTTAAAGTCGATTTGCGAAATGTTACAGAAGTGTTAACGCTTAATTTATACAGATTCTAAATAATATTTTTGGCCATATTTAAGTTTTATAAATTTACATTTGCAATAAATTCATCTGGTTATGAAAAAGTCAAGTATTACAATGGTTTTGGCAGTAGTATTCTGTTTGGGGGTTTCTTTAATAGGGATGGCGCAAACCGGAAAAATCACCATTGATGCCAACAGAGATATTGACAAGTTGCTGGAATTCAAGAAAGACATAAAGACCCTTGATCTTTATAAAATACGGATTTTCTCGGGTGATCGTTCTGGCGCTGAGAGCACCAAGTCAAAGGCTTTGTCTCTCTACGATGGATGGCCTGTATTGATGGAGTACGAGACACCTAACTATAAAATCTACGTTGGCAATTTCTTATCGCGCCTAGAAGCTGATAGGGCATTGCTAAAAGTTAAGAAAGATTATCCGGGTGCATTAATTCTGTTTTACAAGAAAGGAAAAAGCAACCCGTAGGAGTTTTAAACACACTCCGCTTTGGTTTGACGCCCTTTGGGAAAATTGTCGCCTAAAAAAAGCCCTGAAACAAATTCAGGGCCTTGGTTATTTCAATTTTTTCTTCACTTCTACCTCATGGTAAGCTTCGATGACGTCATTAATCTCTACGTCATTATAGTTTTTGATTTGCATACCGCAATCAAACCCTTTAGAAACTTCCTTGACATCGTCCTTGAAACGTTTCAGTGAGGCAAGCTCACCTGTGTAAACCACTACCCCATCGCGTATCAAGCGAACCATCGAAGTTCTGAATACTTTTCCGTTGGTAATCATGCAGCCCGCAATGGTTCCCACTTTAGAGACCTTGAAAATTTCACGCACTTCGGCTGTTCCTGTAACTTCTTCTTTAACTTCTGGCGACAACATGCCTTCCATCGCATCTTTAAGGTCGTTGATAGCATCATATATTATGGAGTAAATCCTGATATCAATTTCTTCTTTATCTGCCGTTGCACGTGCATTGCCCATTGGGCGCACGTTAAAACCAATGATGATGGCATCGGAGGCCGAAGCCAACAAGACGTCACTTTCGGTAATGGCTCCTACACCTTTGTGTATGATGTTTACTTGTATTTCTTCTGTTGAAAGTTTCTGGAACGAATCTGTCAAGGCTTCTACTGAACCGTCCACGTCTCCCTTAAGGATGATGTTGAGCTCTTGGAAATCGCCAAGGGCAATACGCCTTCCTATCTCGTCCAGTGTGATGTGGCGTTGTGTCCTGACCGATTGTTCACGTTGCAATTGGGTTCTCTTGGCTGCAATCTGTTTGGCCTCGCGTTCGTCCTCAAAAACGTTGAACTTATCACCGGCTTGAGGTGCACCGTCAAGTCCCAAAATTGAAACTGGCGTCGATGGTCCAGCTTCTTTAACACTGTTACCGCGTTCGTCGTGCATGGCACGTACCTTGCCGCTGTGTTTTCCGGCCAGTACATAATCGCCTGGGCGAAGTGTTCCGCTCTGGACCAAAATGGTGGAAACATACCCGCGTCCTTTGTCAAGAAATGCTTCAACAACGGTACCGCTTGCTTGCTTATCGGGATTGGCCTTTAGTTCCAAAATTTCTGCTTCGAGCAATACTTTCTCGAGCAGTTCTTTTACGCCTTGTCCTGTTTTGGCAGAAATATCATGCGATTGTATTTTGCCGCCCCAGTCTTCAACCAATAGGTTCATGCCTGCCAAACCTTCTTTTACTTTTTCGGGATTGGCACCTGGTTTATCTATTTTATTGATAGCAAAAACTATGGGCACATTTGCAGCTTGAGCGTGGGCTATGGCTTCTTTTGTTTGTGGCATGATTGCATCATCGGCTGCGATAACAATGATAGCCAAGTCGGTCACTTGTGCACCCCTGGCGCGCATAGCGGTAAACGCTTCGTGACCCGGAGTGTCTAAGAACGTGATTCTCTGGCCATCTTCGAGTTGCACACCATAAGCTCCGATGTGCTGGGTTATGCCCCCTGACTCACCTGCGATGACATTTTCTTTCCTTATATAATCGAGCAATGATGTTTTACCGTGATCTACGTGTCCCATAACGGTCACGATTGGAGCCCTTGGTTTCAAATCTTCAGGCCTGTCTTCGGTTTCTTCAATGGCTTCTTCAATATCAGTAGTGACAAATTGCACTTCAAAACCGAATTCGTCTGCAACTACAGAAAGCGTTTCTGCATCAAGACGTTGGTTCATGGTAACCATCATGCCGAGTGACATACATGCCGAGATGACTTGTGTGACAGGTACGCCCATCATGGTAGCCACCTCGCTTGCGGTCACAAATTCGGTGACTTTGAGCACTTTGCTTTCAGCTTCAATTTGTTCAAGGTCTTTTTCGGTCTGTTGGCGATGTAATTCTCTTTTGTCCCTGCGGTATTTGGAACCTTTACTCTTGGCGCCTTTGCCTTGAAGTTTTTCGAGAGTTTCCCTTATTTGTTTTTGCACATCGGCTTCACTGGGCTCTTCTTTAAAGGTACTTGTACGGCCGGCCTTACCTTTTGCGCCTCCTTTTTGATTACCGTTCTTGGAATTGCCAGAGGCTTCGTCAGAAATGCCGCCTTTGCTTATGCGTCTTCTTTTTTTCTTGTTTGCCTTATCTTCATCTCCGCCATTTTTATCTTCTTTTTTCTTTTTGGGCTTATTGAATTGGGTAAGGTCGATTTTTTCGCCGGCAATCTTTGGCCCGGTAAGTTTTTGGTACTGGGTCACAAAAGTAGTGTCTGTTGTGTCTTCAGTATCTTTGTCGGTTTCTGGCTGTTCCTGTTGTGTTACCTTGGGTTCTTCTTTAACTTCTGGCTTTTGTTCTTTTTCTACCTTTGGCTCAACGGGTTCTTCTTTTGGCTTTTCGGGCTCAACCTGTTTTTCGGGCTCTGGTATTTCAGCTTCTTTTTTGGGCGTTTTCTTTTTGGGCTCCAAATCGATTTTGCCGACCTGCTTTGGTCCTGCAAGCTCCACTTTGGCTTTAACAACTTGCTTGGATGCCTCTTCTTTCTTCAGTTTTTCTTCAAGCTCGCGCTCACGGAGCTCACGCATTTCTTCTTTTTCTTTGTGTTTTGCTTCACTGACTTCTTGTGATTCTGCCTTTTTGTGGGCATCAGTCTGGAATTCGTTGGAAAGCAGCACATACACTTCGTCAGAAATTTTGGTGTTGGGGCTTTTCTCTATGGAAACGCCTTTTGAGTCCAAAAAATCAACCGCTCGATCTATTGAAATGTTGAGTTCCCGTAATACTTTATTTAATCTAATTGTTTCAGCCATAAATTGCTTGCAATATACTTATTTTTATGTCATTCTTCGAACTCTTCCCTAAGAATCCTGATAACGTCAATAATGGTTTCCTCTTCGAGGTCTGTCCTTTTTACAAGATCTTCAACATCTTGCTCCAAGACACTTTTGGCGGTATCAAAACCGGCCTTGTTAAATTCTTCGATGACCCATTCTTCGATTTCATCTGAAAATTCCGATAGTTCTACGTCTTCTTCGGCACCTTCCCTGAATACATCGATCTCGTATCCCGTAAGCTGTCCGGCAAGACGGATGTTGTTTCCGCCCCTGCCTATTGCTTTTGAAACTTCTTCGGGTTTTAACACCACTTCAGCACGTTTGGTTTCTTCATTGATCTTTACGGAGGTTACCCGTGCTGGGCTCAACGCTCTTGTGATGTACAGTTGAATGTTGTTTGTATAGTTAATCACGTCGATGTTTTCGTTGCCAAGTTCCCTGACGATACCGTGTATCCTGGAACCTTTCATGCCCACGCACGCACCTACAGGGTCAATCCTGTCATCATAAGAATCTACGGCCACTTTGGCCTTTTCGCCTGGGATCCTGACAACATTTTTAACGGTAATAAGACCGTCAAACACTTCGGGGATTTCCTGTTCAAAGAGTTTTTCGAGGAAAATCGGGGCAGTCCTTGACATGATGATGGTGGGTTTGTTGCCCTTAAGTTCTACGCTTTCTATGATGCCGCGAACATTTTCGCCTTTCCTGAAAAAGTCAGATGGGATCTGTTTTTCTTTTGGAAGGATGATCTCGTTGCCTTCGTCATCCAAAAGGATGATGGCCCTATGCCGGATATGGTGCACTTCTGCGGTATAGATCTCTCCTATCAGATCTTTAAACTGCTTGTATAAATTGGTGTTATCGTGTTCATGGATTTTGGAAATGAGGTTTTGCCTCAAGGCCAAAATGGAACGCCTTCCCAAATCGATAAGTTTTACTTCTTCTGCCACATCTTCGCCTACTTCAAAATCGGGTTCGATCCTGCGCGCTTCTGACAGAGCGATTTCTTGATTGGGCTCTTGTACCTCGCCATCGGCTACTACGACCCTGTTTCTCCAGATTTCCAAATCACCTTTGTCGGGGTTGATGATGATATCAAAATTGTCGTCGTCGCCATATTTCTTTTTAAGGGCATTTCTCAATACATCTTCTAAGATTGCCATGAGGGTAACCCTATCTATCAGTTTTTCATCCTTAAATTCTGAAAACGAATCAATTAACGCAATGTTTTCCATAACTGCTATGAATTAAAATTTTATTGTCACTCTTGCATCCAAAATGTCATCGTAGGCTATTTTGGCCTGCTTGTTTACCGTTATCTTGCCCTTGCCTACCGGTTTGGGTTCTTTTGCCTGCCATTCCAAGGTAATGTGCTGGTCGTCGGCATCAACCAACGTTGCTTCGATCTTGGCAACTTCTTTGGTGCTCACCTTTAAGATTCGTCCCTTATGCTTCATGTACTGGCGCTTGTCTATCAATGGTGAGGTTGCTCCTGCAGATGTTACTTCAAGCGAAAAATCTTCCTGTTCCCTGTCAAGATTGTGCTCGATGGCTCTACTGAAAAAAATGCAATCGTCTATTGAAACGCCATTATCGCCATCGATGACAACCTGTACCCTATTGTCCTGCGATATTTTCAGGTCAATCAAAAAAAGGTCGTTCCTTTCTTCCACTGCCTTGTCTATAAGCGCCCTGATCGTAGATTCTTTCAGCATTTTCACTATAAAAAGAGGGGACTTTGTGTCCCCTCAAATTGATCTTTTTTCCGTTCTGCGGTGCAAATATACAACTTTTAAATTGATATACACAAACGTTATAAAATCGTTTTTTTTCTTATATTTAGGACTTCTAACACTAACCTATACCTGATGAAAAAAATTTTAGTTCCGACCGACTTTTCCAACGAAGCTGAAAATGCCCTGAAAGTTGCCGCACAATTGGCCAAAAAATACGATCTGGAAATTTACGTACTCCATTTACTGGAGATCCCATTTCAGGAAATCGATGCAATTACAGGTCACGGAGGGGCGTTGCCAGAAGCGGTGTTTTTTCTGAAACTTGCACAGCAGCGCTTTGAAGGATTGCTGTCAAAGGACTATCTCGACGGGTTAAGTGTGCACGACATTGTGAAGCACAACAACAACTTCGCAAACGTCGTGGACATATGTCATGAACACGATGTGGATTTGATTGTGATGGGGTCGCATGGCGCCAGTGGCCTCAAGGAAATGTTTGTGGGATCCAATGCCGAAAAGGTGGTACGCACTTCCGATATACCTGTTCTGGTCATCAAAAACGAACACAAAGATTTTAAGGTAAATGATTTTGTCTTTGCTTCAGATTTTAAAAATGACAACAAGGAAACTTACCGCCAAGCCGTGGATCTGGCAAATATGTTTCGCGCAAAGGTGCATCTGTTGATGGTGAACACACCCAACAGTTTTAGCAGTACATCAGAAGCCAAGAACAGGATCCATGAATTTATAAAAGACTATCCCTTCTCGGACTACACGGTAAACATATACAATGATGAAAGTGTGGAAAAGGGCATTTTGAACTTTTCAAAAGAAATCAATGCCGACCTGATAGGCATAAGCACCCATGGAAGGCAGGGTATCTCACACTTTTTCAATGGAAGCATCAGCGAAGATTTAGTGAACCACTCCAATCGTCCAGTGGTAACATTCAAGATTTAGCTCTTTGGGCACAACAAAAAAAGCCTCCCTTTTTCGGGAGGCTTTTTTTTGTTGGCCTACTAGGGCTCGAACCTAGACTCTTCTGAACCAAAATCAGACGTGTTGCCAGTTACACCATAGGCCAATCTCTAAAAGAGGTTGCAAATTTAGAACAAAGTTTTATTTGGGCAAACATTTTTTAGGAAAAATAGGGGCGGTAAATCTAAGGTTTGTATAAAATGCACCAGTCCTTATTTTTTATTATTAAATTCGCCGTTTGTTACAAAACATTCGGTTATGTCAGAATTTAACTTTAGGAAATGGAACACCATCTGCGGCTGGGGCGTGTTTGCGGTATCGCTAATCGTTTACGCCTTGACCATAGAACCCACTGTAAGTTTTTGGGATGCAGGCGAATACATATTGACTTCGTCCAAACTCCAGGTTGGACACCCACCCGGAGCACCACTGTTTCAGATGTTCGGGGCTTTCTTTTCAATTTTTGCCCTCGAACCTTCGCAAATTGGGTTGATGCTGAACATGATGAGTGCGATTGCAAGCGCCTTTACCATTCTGTTTATGTTCTGGACCATAACCATGTTGTTGAAAAAACTGGTAAAAACCAATGAGGAACTTACCAAAAACAAAAAATTGGCCATATTGGGTAGTGGCATTGTGGGAAGTCTTGCCTTTACCTTTACCGATTCGTTTTGGTTCAATGCCGTAGAAACGGAGGTTTATGCGATGGCTACACTAATTATGGCAGTCATGTTCTGGTTGGGACTGCGCTGGGAACAAGACATGCACAAACCAAACGGCAACCGATGGCTCGTCCTGATTGCGTTTGTTATTGGACTTTCGTTTGGAGTTCATTTTATGGGATTATTGACCATTCCGGCTATAGGACTTATTTATTATTTTAAAAATTACAAAACAATCACCTGGCAAAATTTCATCGTTGCCAATGCAGTTTCGGCAGCCATCCTTTTGTTCATTTTCAAGTTGTTGCTTCCAAACGCCCTTAAAATTTTCAGTGCTTCGGAAATTTTCTTTGTGAACAGCCTGGGGCTTCCTTTCAATTCGGGTACCATCATTGCGTTTTTGGCAGTAGTGGGTTTGTTTTATTATGCGCTAAATTATACCAAGAAGAAGGGTCACGTCAATGCCAATACCCTGACGCTGTGCCTCATTTTTATTTTCGTCGGGTTTTCGTCATGGCTTATGTTACCAATCAGGGCCAATGCCAATGTGGTAATCAACGAGAACAACCCTTCAAGTGCGCGCGAGCTTTTAGCTTACTATAATTTGGAGCAATATCCGGAAACCCACTTGTTTTATGGGCCTTTGTTCACCGAGGTTTATACCGGACTTGACGAAAACGAGCCTTATGTGGACGATAAGCCCAAGTATGAGAAAGATGAAAAAACCGGAAAGTACATCATTGTAAACAACTACAAACTTGCCAAACAGAATTATAATTCAGAACATGCTTCCATCCTTCCCCGAATGTGGAGTTCGGAAAATGCCGAAAACTATATGATTTTTACCGGGTTTTTGGATTTTTCACTCAAACCCGAATACCAGATGCAAAACGAGCTCCGAGCTATTGTAGGGGATTTCAGGGAAAAAATAGCCAGAGGCGAGGTTGATTATGCAGACTACAACAAATTTCTAAAGCAATTTGGCTACTACCTTAAGATTGAAAAACCATCATTGTGGCAGAACACCAAATATATGTTCAGCTATCAATTTGGCTATATGTACTGGCGTTATTTTATGTGGAATTTCGTCGGTAAGCAAAATGACCTCCAGGGCAAGTTAGATGACATGAACGGCAACTGGATCAGCGGCATCAAGTTTATTGACGAACTGCACCTTGGCATGTCCCAAGATAACCTTCCCAGTGATGTAAAGAACAACAAAGGACGGAATACGTACTATTTTTTGCCTTTGCTGCTCGGCCTATGCGGCTTGTTCTTCCTCTTCAACAAAGATAAAAAACGTTTTTGGGTACTTCTTGTATTCTTTCTGATGACCGGCATAGCCATTCAGTTTTATACAAACGTACGCCCATTTGAACCCAGAGAGCGCGACTATTCGGTAGTGGGCTCTTTCTATGTCTTTGCCATTTGGATAGGTTTTGGGGTTTATGCCATCTTCGATAGCTTGAAAAACAAGATAAAATCTGCAATGTTACCTGTAGCTGTCAGCTTGACTTGCCTTGTTTTGGTACCGGGCATATTGGCCGCAAACAACTGGGACGACCACGACCGATCTGACAAAAGAACGGCCCATTCAATGGCAGTGGCCTATCTAGAATCTTGTGCCCCAAATGCCATCCTGTTCACCATTGGCGACAACGATACTTTCCCACTCTGGTACGCACAAGAAATCGAAGGTATCCGTAGGGATGTCCGGGTCGTCAACACCAGCTTGTTCCAAACAGATTGGTACATCGACCAGATGAAACACAAAGCTTACGAAAGTGATCCGATACCATCAAAAATGACCCATGAACAATACCGATATGGCACACGGGACTATGTCCCCCTGCGGGAAATTACAAAAGACACTCTTGACATCAAGGAATTTATGGACTGGATAGTGAGCGACAACCCGCGCACCAAGATGAAATACATCGTACAGCAAGATGGCGATGACCCAAGAAACTATCCAAAACAATTGCTGGAATCCAATTATTTCCCGACCAGATCCGTCAAGATTCCTGTCAACAAAGATGCAGTATTAAAAAACGGGGTCGTGAAACAAAAGGATGCAGATAAAATCGTTGATGAAATCACCATAGAAATCAAAGGCAGCGCACTTTACAAAAACCGATTACTGATGTTGGACGTTGTCGCCAACAATGATTGGCAGCGACCTATCTATTTTACCGGTGGTAGTTTTGGTGATGATGATTATATATGGATGAAAAACTACCTGCAACTTGACGGTCTTTGCTATAAACTGGTACCAATAAAAACCCCTGTGGACCGAGCCAATCCGTTTGATATGGGACGTGTGGACAGTGATTTGATGTACGATATGGTCACAAAATGGGATTGGGGCAATAGCGGCACCAATATTTATCACGATGTCGAAACACGAAAAAACGGTATTACCTATCGTGGCAACTTGGCTCGACTTATCGAACAATTGATCAATGAAGGCAAACATGATAAGGCCGAGAAAATAGCCGATCTGGCCATGGAAAAAATGCCCGTGGACAAGTTTGGATATTATACACTTCTTGAGCCTTACATTACCGCATATTACGAAGTTGGCAAAAAGGAAAAAGCGAGAAAACTGTACAAGGACGTAACCAAAAAATACCAAGAAAACCTAATCTATTACAGTTCGTTATCATTGAATAACCAAACCAAGCTTTTGGATGAAATTGTCACGGACATACGAAGATATAGAAGCCTCGTGGACATCCTGATAGAGTATGGCGATGATGAAATGGCGATGTCAGAGACCAAAAATTTCAACAAATATCTCGAGAAATTTGAGCATTTTATAGGTGGTAATGAAGAATCCGAACCAGAAACAACCGATGCCGATTTGCCAAAGGATGTCATAGATAGCTTGTTAAACGCCCAATAAACACCATTTTGGATTTAATACCAGCAAAAATTCCGTGGCCCATAAAGAAAATCTTTTCCGGATATACGTGGGACATCCCAACATCTGGCAAAACCCTGTACCTCACATTTGACGACGGCCCCACGCCAAAGGTAACAGAGTGGGTCTTGGGCACGCTCAAAGATTTCAATGCCTATGCCACTTTTTTTTGTATTGGGAAAAACATTGACAAACATCCCGATATTTTTGCTCGGATTGTAGAAAGTGGCCACACTATCGGCAATCATACCTACAATCACGTAAAAGGCTGGAAAACCGATAATAAACATTATCTTGAAGAAGCAAGGAAGACGCAATACGCCATAGAATCCCGGTTAGAAAACACCGTACAATCTTCCAAACTATTTAGGCCTCCATATGGTAGGATTACTTTTGGACAGGGCAAAAAACTGATGTCGCTCGGTTATAAAATCATTATGTGGGATGTGTTAGCGTTTGACTGGGACAATGCCCGGTCAAACGAAAAATGCTTGAAATATGTTATTTCAAATGCCCATAGCGGTAGCATAGTTGTGTTCCACGACAGTAACAAGGCGTCCCAGCGGATGCGGTATGCACTGCCCAAAGTACTTGAGCACTTTTCGGAAAAAGGGTATGATTTTAAAGGTATTCCTGGATGATGCCAATCAATGTGTTGGCATCCTGCTCTCCACTATGGCGCCATTTCATTTCGCCGCCCTTATATATAATGAGCGTGGGCAGGTTTTTTACTCTCAACGCTTCTGCGAGTTCTTTGTTTTTGTCCACATCTATTTTAATCACTTTGGCTTTGTCGCCAAGTGCCGCTGCAACATCCCTCAACACCGGGTGCATGGCTGTGGACGGTTCGTTCCATTCCGTATAAAAGTCCAACAGAACCGGAATATTAACATCTATGAGTTCCCCAAATTTTGACATATAATAGTCCTTTAGTCAACTGTATTAGTACAAACCTACATATTTTTTTCGATATTTGGCTAACCACGACCCAAATACGTTGCTTTTGTTCAATAATACGTTTAGGCTACCCCAGATTTTGAATGTTTTTTGAGTTCGATGACCGTGATTTCGGGCCAGATACCCACGCGTCCCGGATAGCCCAGATAGCCAAATCCCCTATTGACATTGATATAGCGGCCCAATTCTTTATAGACACCGGCCCAGTGCCTATAACGCCATTTTATAGGGCTCCATTTTACCCACCCCGGGATTTCCACACCAAATTGCATACCGTGGGTATGGCCGCTCAAGGTAAGGTGGTAATGGTTATCATCTTTGAGCACTACCTCGTCCCAATGGCTTGGATCGTGGCTCATGAGTATCTTGAAATCGTCGGGGCGCACATTTTTGGAAGCCATATTGAGGTCACCAGCTTTTTTGAACCCTCCTTTGCCCCAATTTTCGACCCCAACAAGTGCTATGCGCTGCCCTTCACGCTCTATAAAACGACTTTCGTTAAGTAACAAATCGTAACCCATCTCCTTTTGTATTTGCTTGAGGTCGTTGAGGTTCTGTTCTTTTTCGGCAGCACAGTTCCAATCGATATAATCGCCATAGTCGTGGTTTCCAAGCACTGAAAACACACCGTCTTTTGCTCGTAGCTGACCAAACAGTTCTTTCCAAGGCAGCATCTCCGATGCTACGTTGTTTACCATATCACCGGTAAACATTATGGCATCGCTTCCTTGCTCATTGATGAGATTAACGCCATAAGCTATTTTTTCATAATTGTCAAAACTTCCGGAGTGGATGTCACTAATCTGCGTGATGCGGTAACCGTCAAACGCATCGGGGAGGTCATCAAATTGCAACGTGTGTTTCAAGACCCTAAAATTGTACTTTCCTTGATACATGCCATACAGCAACGAGGCAAATGGTACCGCAGCAACCCCAAGGGCAACCGTACTGACAAACTTTCTTCTGGAGGGTATGTGAAATGATTGTCTTTGGCCAAAAAACCTTGAGTATGTTCCTTCGAAAAGTCTTACCATGTCTTCGCCCAACAAGAAAATCACCAATACGATGTTCAGCAGCATGAAAGAAAGCAAAAACCCAAATGCGTAACTCTTGGAAGGTGATAGCACCCTACCGTCCGAGGACCATAAAAATTGAGCGATAAGGTTTATAACTACCAAAAGAGCAACGGCAATAAATATAGCATTGACCCAAAAATTTTTGGTCAGGGTTCTTATCGCCTGCAACCCATAAAATGTTAGCATCAGATACACAAACGAAAAAACAATCCAGCGCATTGGTTTTGCAATTTTTATCAAAGATAATCGAAATGGACTGTTATTAAAACCTTTATAAAAAATTTAACCATCCCTTAAGATTCCGAACCTATCAGAACTTATTCAAGGTTTTGACAACAATATCGATTCGTTCTTTTCGACAACAGTATCGATCACTTTTCCAGAAGTTGTGTACATTGTTGAATTTACACCATAATTAATACAATCATCCATTAAGTTTTAGTATCTTTCGGGGGCATTTTGAATCTATGATTTGATGAAGCTTGTTTTACCATTATTAGTTTGCGTGTGTTTTGTTTTGCAGGGCTGTAACCAAAAGCCGAAAACCGAGCCTGCTCAAAAGGACACTTTTTTGATTTCGTATGTTAATCCGTTTATAGGGACCGGTGGGCACGGCCACACCTATCCTGGCGCCACAATGCCTTTTGGCATGATGCAATTGAGTCCCGATACACGGCTCGACGGGTGGGACGGCTGCTCGGGATACCACTACAGCGACAAGTATATTTATGGCTTTTCGCACACCCATTTGAGCGGCACAGGTGTCAGCGATTACGGCGATATCTTATTAATGCCCACTAACAAAGTGGTCTTTCACAACGGCAGTGACGGCAAACGGGGTTATCGTTCACGGTTTTCGCACGAGAGCGAAGTTGCAGAACCTGGGTATTACAAAGTAACTTTGGATGATACTGACATCAACGTGGAACTTACCGTGAGCACTAGAAGCGGTATTCACAAATACCAATATCCTACGGCACAAAACCAAATGTTAATACTGGATTTGCTTCACCGCGACGAACTGTTGAGCGGCAGTATCAAAAGGATTTCTGACACCGAACTTTCCGGACACCGCCACTCAAAGGCTTGGGCTAAACAACAAAAACTCTACTACTACATCAAGTTTTCGCACCCAATTTCTGTAGATTTGGGTGCCGCACGCGGCCAATACAAGAACAAAAAAGCAGCTTTTCAGTTTGACAACCCAAAAAATGAACCAGTTTATGTAAAAATTGGCATCAGCCCAGTGGATGAAGAAGGGGCAAAAAAGAACCTCGAAGCAGAAATTGGCGATAAATCTTTTGAGCAAATCAAGGAAGAAGCACAAAACATCTGGGAAAAGCAATTGGAGAAAATCGTGGTAGAGGGCAACAACAAAGATTACAAAACCTGTTTTTACACCGCAATGTACCACGCTATGATAGCCCCAAACATTTACCAAGATGTGGACGGCCGTTATCGGGGCATGGATCTTAAAGTACACGAAACCAATAAATTTGAATATTATACCGTTTTTTCGCTCTGGGACACTTATAGGGCAGTACACCCACTGTACACCATTATCGAACAAGAGCGAACCAATGATTTCATCAACACATTTATTTCAAAATACAATGAAGGCGGCATTATGCCCATATGGGATTTGTCGGGAAATTACACCGGCTGTATGATTGGCTACCATGCTGTTCCGGTCATTGCCGATGCTTACCTAAAAGGGATTCGCGGGTATGATGCCGAAAAAGCCTTTGAGGCCATGAAATTTTCGGCCACGCGCAATTGGCTGGGTCTAAAATCATATAAAACATTGGGATTTATTCCGGTAGAAGAAGAAAGTGAATCCGTGTCCAAAACCTTGGAGTACGCTTATGACGATTGGACCATTGCCCAAATGGCAAAAGCAATGGGCAGGGATGATGACAAAAAAACCTATCTGGAACGCGCTCAATTTTATAAGAACGTGTACGATCCCGAAACCAAATTCATGCGAGGACGGTTCAGAAACACCTGGTTTTCGCCTTTTGACCCTTATGAAGTAAACTTTAATTACACCGAAGCCAACGCCTGGCACTACCGTTTTTACGTGCCACAAGACATTACCGGTCTTATGGAGCTGCTTGGAGGAAAAGATTCGCTGGATCTACATCTTGACAAACTGTTCGCTGCTGATTCAAAAACCACTGGGCGCGAACAGGTGGACATTACAGGCCTAATAGGACAATATGTGCAAGGCAACGAACCCAGCCACCACATGGCTTACCTCTACAATTTTGTGAACAAACCTTACAAAACCCAAGAAAAAGTCCGTCAAATCCTGACCGAGCTATATAAAAATGCTCCAGACGGTATCTCGGGCAACGAAGATTGTGGGCAAATGAGTGCCTGGTATGTGTTCAGTGCCATGGGCTTTTATCCTGTGACGCCCGGAAGCAATCAATACATCATCGGGACGCCGTTGTTTGACAAAGCAACCATCAATTTGGAAAACGGCGAAAAATTCCACATCAAGGTTTATGACCTGACCGATGATAACTTATATATAGCCAATGCAAAATTGAATGGTTCAACCTTCAACCAAACCTACATTTCCCATAAGGATATTTTAGAAGGCGGCACATTGGAATTGTGGATGACCAACTTGCCAAGCGAATGGGGGACGGATGAAGGCACAGAGCCAATAACCAAAATCGACGATTATAAAATCATACCTGTACCGTTTATAGCAAAAGGTGATGTGGCGTTCAAGAACGAAACCGAAGTAGTCCTTCAAAATATCGATGCCGATGCAGAAATCTACTATTCTACTAACGATTCCACCTACACACGGTATGAAAAACCACTCAAACTTACGGAGGCCGTTACCTTAAAGGTTTTTTCAAAAAAGGATGGCAAAAAAAGTGCGACCATGGCTACATCGTTTTATAAGATAGATCCCAATGTTTCATTGGAACTAAAGACTACTTATGCCAACCAATATAATGGGGGTGGAAAAACTGCATTGATTGACGGCATCAAAGGTACCAAGGATTTCAGGACAGGAACATGGCAAGGCTATCACGATAAAGATGTAATTGCGATTGTAAATTTGGGCGAATTAAAACCCGTCCAAAACGTTTCGGTAAATTTCTTACAGGACCAGAATTCGTGGGTTTTTTATCCAACGGAAGTGCTTTGCTATGTGTCAACAGACAACCAAAACTTCCGACTGCTCGGCAGCCAAAAAATCAATGCCGCAAAAGAATCGGACACTGCCGACATTTTAACATTTTCTCTTGACCTCAAAGGCCAAAACGTCCAATATGTAAAAATCATAGCAAAAAAAATGGGGAAATTACCCCAATGGCATCTCGGATACCCACATGATGGACGAAGCTGGATTTTCGTGGACGAAATCACCATTAAATAACAATCACATCAACCTAACCAATTTCATCAAACAATGACAAACCATAGCAACAAATCGGCACTGACCACCTTGGTTACCGTGTTTTTCTTCTGGGGCTTCATAGCTGCCTCCAATGGCGTTTTTATCCCTTTTTGTAAAACGTATTTTGACATTGACCAGTTTCAATCTCAATTGGTGGACTTTGCCTTTTATGGCGCTTATTACTTGGGCGCGCTCTTCCTATTCATCCTATCGGGCTACATCAACAAAGATATCCTGAACCATTGGGGCTACAAAACCGGCATCGTGTATGGCCTTTTGTTTTCTGCGGTAGGGGCAATCGCAATGTATTTTTTTGTAAATGGGGCGCAGCAGGGAGAAACCATTGTGTTCTACCTTGTTCTGATGGCCTTGTTTATCGTCGGGCTTGGTTTTTCTTTACAACAGACAGCGGCAAACCCTTTTGCGATAGCTTTGGGCGATCCTCAAAAAGGCTCACACAGATTGAACCTTGCCGGAGGTATCAACTCTTTTGGCACCACCATCGGCCCCATCATCATTGCCTTAATTATTTTTGGTTCCGCACCACCATCCGGTGAAGAATTGACCCGAATGATTGACAACAATGAAGTGACGCTCTCAACGGTACAAGCTTTATATCTGGGCGTCGCCATTTCATTCGTTCTGGCTGCCGCTCTTTTTTATTTTTCCAAAAAATTACCTCAAGCCAAATCGGATGCCACCTTTGAAATGGCCTACAAAGCCCGAAACTTGCTCATTGTTTTGAGTATCATCATCACCATTTGTTTTGCGATGATATTCATGACCTATACCGGCAATGCTGAAACCACCAAAGCAATAGAACACAAGCGATTGTTATTGCTTTTCATTGCCTTACTCGCTGTCATTTCTAGCATTTGGGTCGCTTATCGCAGTGCCAACAAAAAACCACAAGGTTGGGGTGCGATGAAATACCCGCAATTGCTTTTGGGCATGCTGGGCATCTTTATGTATGTGGGCGTGGAAGTGACCATACAGAGCAATCTGGGGGAATTGCTTAAAAGTGTCGTTGACAAAGTCAATAACCTAAATGCCCTAAAACTTCCCGCAATGAACGATGCTGAAATAGCACCGTACATATCACTGTATTGGGGCGGACTGATGATTGGGCGTTGGGTTGGCGCGATTACTGTTTTCAACCCGACCGAAGGATTACGAAAGTGGCTTTTGATTATTGTGCCTTATGTGGCCTTTGGGGTTATCCTAATGGTCAATTATGGCAAATATGACTTTCAAGAAATAGCCTTTTTCAGTATTTGTGTCGCAATACAAATTATTGGATTTTTCTTGGCAAAAGACAATCCGGTACAAACCTTGAAGTTATTCAGCGTTTTGGGTATCCTGGGGATGCTAATCGGCACATTTGCTTCAGGACAGTTAGCTTTGTTCGCCCTGCTTTCCGGCGGCCTGTTCTGTTCTATTATGTGGCCGTGTATATTCACGTTGAGCATTGCAGGATTAGGCAAATACACATCACAAGGTTCTGCATTTTTGGTCATGATGATTTTGGGCGGAGCCATCATACCGCCCGTACAGGGAAAACTGGCCGATGTATTCAGCATCCAAACATCGTATCTGATTGCAGCCGCATGTTTTGCATATTTACTTTTCTATGCATTTGCCACAAAGTCAACTTTGGACAAACAAGGTGTGAAATATTAACCATTATGGCATGAAACACCTATTATCTTTCGTTGCAATTTCTTTTCTTTTTGCTTGTAAAAACGATCAGGACAAAAACACGATAGAAGATCAGGTGCCCATTCTGGATCTCACTCAATTTGTAAACCCAATGATTGGCACAAGCAAAATGGGCCATGTGTTTCCGGGAGCTACGGCTCCTTTTGGGATGGTGCAATTGAGCCCGCAAACCAATTTTGAAACCTTGCACAATAGCGACGGGAGCTACAACACCGAAACCTATGCGTATTGCGCTGGGTACCAATATCGGGATTCTACCATCATTGGTTTTTCACATACCAATTTTAGCGGTACTGGACATTCTGATTTGGGTGACTTTTTAGTGATGCCCACCATTGGCAATCTGGTGCTTGACCCACTACAAACACCCGAAGGCGGCAAAGGGTTTTATTCTACTTTTTCACATGAAAAAGAAATTGCTTCGCCCGGTTATTATAAAGTGGACCTGGACAGTTATGGCATTACCGCAGAGCTTACTTCAAGTGAGCGCGTGGGTTTTCATCAATATACTTTCCCAAGCACGGAAGAAGCTCATATCATCTTGGATATGGTATATAATGTGTATCATCACGAAAACAAGAATGTATGGACCTTTATCAGGGTAGAAAACGATTCAACCATTACCGGCTATAGACAGACCAAGGGTTGGGCACGAGACAGAAAGGTGTTTTTTGCAGCAATCTTTTCCAAACCATTCAAGAGTTATGGACACAAAAAATATGATCAAATCAAATATGACGGCTTTTACAGACGCTTTCATCAGGAGGAAAATTTTCCCGAAATGGCCGGACATGACCTGCGCGCTTATTTCAATTTTGACACACAAGACGGCGAACAAATTAAATTGAAGTTTGCACTGTCCTCGGTAAGCTCGGCAGGTGCCATGAAAAATCTGGATGCCGAAATTCCACATTGGGATTTCAACAAAACAAGAGAAGAAACAAAGGCCAAATGGAACCGCGAATTATCAAAAATTGAAATCCAAACCATAACTCCTGAAGACAAAATAACATTTTACACCGCACTATATCACACCAATTTATCGCCCATTATCTATGAAGATGTCGATGGGCAGTATCGCGGCCTGGACCAGAACATCCACGCCTCGGATGGGTTTACCAATTACACCATATTCTCCCTTTGGGACACCTATCGTGCTTTGCACCCACTTTATAACATTACACAGCCTCAACGCAACAATGACATGATAAAGAGCATGTTGGCACATCAAGAACAAAGTGTACACCACATGCTGCCCATTTGGAGCCATTATGCCAACGAAAATTGGTGCATGATCGGCTACCATGCTACTTCGGTCATTGCCGATGCCATGGTCAAAAATGTAGGCGATTTTGACAAAAAACAAGCTTTAAAAGCTTCGGTTACAACTGCTAATGTAGATTATTTTGAAGGAATCGGCGACTACAAAACTTATCAGTTTGTGCCGGACGACAAAAGCCATTCCTCTGTGTCAAAAACCTTGGAATATGCATATAACGACTGGTGCATTGCCCAAATGGCCAGAGTAGTGAGCGACCAAAAAACCGAAAAGGAATTTGCCGCTCGCTCGCAATATTACAAAAACGTTTATGACGCCAGTATTGGGTTTATGCGTCCTAAACTTTCCAATGGCGAGTTCAAAAAAGATTTTGACCCCATGGACACTCACGGGCAAGGCTTTATTGAAGGAAATGCTTGGAACTATGGACTTTACGTTCCACAGGATCTGGATGAAATGGTACGGATGATGGGAGGCAAAGAACGATTTGCACAACATTTGGATTCTTTGTTCACAATGGAAATTGCCGATAAATACATTGAAAAGCACGAAGACATCACACGCGATGGCATCATTGGCAATTATGTACATGGTAATGAGCCCGGACACCATATCCCATATTTATACAACTGGACAGGTCATCCAGAAAAAACCCAAGCCCGCGTGCGCATGATTTTGGACTCAATGTACGATGCTACCGTGGAAGGCCTTTGTGGCAATGACGATGCCGGGCAAATGAGTGCTTGGTACATTTTCAGTAGCCTTGGATTTTACCCGGTAACGCCCGGCACACCTTTTTACGCCCTGGGAAGCCCAAAATTAGAAATGGCCGTCCTGCATTTAGAAAACGGCAATACCCTAACCATCAAGGCCAATAACCAAAGCTCCGATAACGTGTATGTTAAAAAAATCAGTCTGAACGGAACACCGGTTCAAGGCTTAAGCATTTCGCACCACGATTTGATGAGAGGTGGCGAACTAATATTTGAAATGAGCAGCACACCATGAGACCATTCTATCTTGCCATCTTATTGTTGACGGTTTTTACATCATGTAACCAAACACACAAACCAACCAATCCATCCACAAAAGACAACCAACTATTGGTAGACCATGTCAATCCGCTAATGGGCACCGACTCAAAATATAGTTTATCCAACGGCAACACATACCCTGCAATTGCCACGCCTTGGGGCATGAATTTCTGGACGCCCATGACTTCTAAAATGGGAGACGGCTGGACCTACAAATACAATGAAAACAAAATAAGAGGCATAAAACAAACCCACCAACCAAGTCCATGGATCAACGATTATGCTGCGTTTTCCTTCATGGCCGTTACCGGCGATTTAAAGTTTAATGAAGAAGAGCGCCAATCGTGGTTTTCGCACAAGGCCGAAACCGCAACACCTTATTATTACAGCGTATATTTGGCCGATTATGACACCTCTGTGGAGGTAACGCCCACCGCACGCGCGGCACAATTCAAATTTACGTTCCCAAAAGCAGATTCTTCATATATTATGTTAGATGCTTTTTTTAAAGGCTCTATGGTAAAAATTATCCCTGAACAGCGCAAGATTATTGGTTATTGCCGAAATAATTCGGGTGGTGTGCCAGACAATTTCCATAATTATTTTGTCGCCCAATTTGATAAGGATTTTGAATTTACGCATACCTGGACAGATAATTGGACACTGCAACCAAACACCTTGGACAGTGAAGGCAAACATGTGGGAGCCATCATTGGGTTCAAAACCAAAAAGGGTGAAACTGTTACCGTGAAAGTAGCATCATCCTTTATCAGTCCGGAACAGGCCCAACTCAATCTAAACAGGGAAATAGGCGAAGACACTTTTGAAACTTCAAAAGAAAAAGCCAAACAAGCCTGGGAAACCGAACTCAAAAAGATTGAAGTAGAGGGCGACAACATTGAACATATCAAAACCTTTTATTCCTGTTTGTATAGGGTTTTACTCTTTCCAAGAAGCTTTTATGAATTGGATGCCGAAAACAACATTGTGCATTACAGTCCGTACAATGGTGAGGTTTTACCGGGCTATATGTTTACGGACAATGGATTTTGGGACACTTTTAGGGCAGTATTCCCCTTTTTCAATTTGATGTACCCCGAACTCAACAGCCACATTATGGAAGGTTTGGCCAATACCTATAAAGAATCTGGTTGGCTTCCCGAATGGGCGAGCCCGGGACATCGCAATTGCATGATTGGCTCCAATTCTGCCCCAAATGTTGCAGATGCATTTTTAAAAGGCAACATCAAGGAAACCGATGTGGACATCCTGTTTGAAGCACTTTTAAAAAATGCAACCATTGAAGCTGGAAGGCCCGTCAGTTCGGTTGGGCGCGAAGGTTTAAACTATTACAATGCTTTGGGTTATGTGCCTTACAATGTGGGAATCAATGAGAATACCGCCAGAACTTTAGAATATGCCTATGCTGATTTTACCGTGGCCCAAATGGCAAAAAAAATGGGCAAAAACTCAATAGCCGATACATTTTACAGGCAATCGCTCAATTATAAAAACGTTTTTGACCCATCAACCAATTTGATGCGGGGCAAGAATGAAGACGGCACGTTCCAGTCCCCATTTAATCCACTAAAATGGGGTGATGCCTTTACCGAAGGCAATAGCCTGCATTACACCTGGTCGGTATTTCACGATGTACAAGGGCTGATAGACCTTATGGGCGGCAAGGAGCAGTTTGTAAAACAATTGGACACCGTTTTTGAAATGCCACCTCTTTTTGACGATTCGTATTATGGTATCACAATACATGAAATCCGAGAGATGCAGATAGTCAATATGGGAAATTATGCCCACGGAAACCAGCCCATTCAGCACATGATTTATTTGTACAATTACGCCAATGCTTCATATAAAGCCCAAGAAAAAATAAGGGATGTATTGACCAAACTGTACACCCCCACGCCAGACGGTTACTGTGGCGACGAGGACAATGGGCAAACATCGGCATGGTATGTGTTCAGCGCGTTGGGCTTTTATCCCGTGACACCTGCAACGGACCAATATGTTATAGGCAGCCCACTGTTCAACAAAGCCACCTTACATCTTGAGAACGGGAACATTTTTAAAATTGAAGCCAAAAACAATAGCAAAGTGAGCCCGTATATCCAGACCACGTACTTGAACGGCAAAGTTTACAACAATAGCTTTATCACCTATGACGCTATTAAAAACGGTGGTGATTTCCGTTTTGACATGTCCGACACGCCCAATCGCTTCTGGGCAAACAAACCCGAAAACACGCCCTATTCAATGAGTAAAAACACACAAAACTAAAGCAAATGAAACGTCGAAATTTTATTAAAAACGCTACGTTGACCGGAACAGGATTGGCATTGGGGAGCACTTTGGCAAGCTGTATGGACATTGTGACCAATAAGGAATCTGCCACGCTGGCTATTGACGAAAACACTTCAAAAGCCGCACTCCCATTGGTCATAGCAACTTGGAACGTAAAAAATTCCACTGCAAAAGCTTGGGAGGTTTTACAAAATGGCGGCAGCGCACTCGATGCCGTAGAGCAGGGATGTATGGTCGAAGAAGCCGACGAAACCGGACAGTCTGTCGGTAAGGGCGGTTTACCGGACAGAGATGGACATGTAACACTGGACGCTTGTATTATGGACAAACACGGTAATTGTGGTTCGGTTGTATTTTTGGAAAACGTGGTACATGCCGTCTCGGTAGCCAGAAAAGTAATGGAAGACACGCCACATGTAATGTTAGCAGGAAAAGGTGCAGAAGAATTTGCTTACGAAAAAGGATTTCCTAAAGAAAACCTTTTGACCGAAGCCTCAAAGAAAGCCTGGGAAGAATGGAAAAAAACTTCCGAATACAAACCCATCATCAACATCGAAAACCACGATACCATTGGCATGCTTGCCATTGATAAAAACGGCGACATTTCAGGAGCTTGCACAACAAGTGGCTTGGCATACAAAATGCACGGCCGCGTGGGCGATTCGCCAATCATCGGTTCGGGGTTGTTTGTAGATAATGAAATTGGCGCTTGTGTGGCCACGGGTCTGGGTGAAGAAGTCGTAAAAACCGTCGGAAGCTTTTTGGTGGTTGAATTGATGCGCCAAGGCAAATCCCCACAAGAAGCCTGCGAAGAAGCCATAAAACGAATCGTCAGCAAGCCCAACAGCAATTACAGGGATTTTCAGGTGGGCTATATTGCTGTGAACAAAAAAGGGGAAACAGGCTACTACGCTATCCACAAAGGGTTTAGCATGACCAAGTACCAAGATGGTATCAATGAAAATCTGGAAGCTACGAATTATCTGAATGGGTAATCGGGCTTTGGGTCCAAAGGAGCATTTTATATAGGTACTAATGTTTTAAAAAGCATAGATTTTGGCAAAGAGGGTTTTGAAGAACGTTTGGAGAACCTCATCAAAAAAGTACAATACGAACTACCCGAATGTGAAGACGATACGGTAATGGAAATAGGCAACGAACCGGACAAGAAAAAAATAATTAAAATCGTGTACGACTCTACCAGCTATATTTTAAAAAAATGTGATTATATCGTGTTTAATAAAAAATCCCCACAGAAGTATTTGAAGACATGATATTTGTCACTAACGATGTCCTTAACCAACACCTCCCTGCCGAATGGCAACTCATAGACGAATATACCATTGTAGCACCACCTTTAGGAAGGGAAAAATATCTCAATTTAGTCCAAAAACTAATCCCTTTCGACCAAAAAGGACAATTTGAATACCATCAATTAATGGCCCAAAAATAATCTATTAAAGCACAATAAGCCATCTTTACTTTTTTACCGGATGATAGGGTCTTACATGATAATGCCAATCAAAACCACCTCAACGTCAGGTCAATAAGTTTCTGTTTAAAATTGTTATATGGAGGCATCAACAGATCGGCCGAGCCAATAGTATGCTGTTTCATGATGGCGCGTTTGTTTGAAAAAGCCTCAAACCCAAAAAATCCGTGCGACTTGCCAATGCCACTGTTATTGCTGCCCCCAAAAGGGAGGTTGTGGTTGAGGTATTGCAGCAAATTATGGTTGATGCAGCCATTGCCAGCCCTGGTATTGTTCAATATCAGATCTATGGTCTTTTGGTGCTTGCTATAGATGTACAGCGCAAGCGGTTTTTCCTTTGAATTGATGTAAGCAATAGCCTCTTCTGTCGTCGAATATGTTTTTACCGGAAGTATCGGGCCAAAAATCTCTTCATGCAGCAACTTGGAATCATCGGGCATATCAACTATTAAGGTGGGCTCGATATAATTGTCGCCTTCCAGATAATTGCCACCAGAAACCACTATGCTCTTGTTTGACTTGGCTTCCTCTATGTAAGATACCAAACGCTTAAAGTGATCTTTGTTTACTATCCTGCTATAAGACCCGGACGTTTCTGCACTTTCAGAATAAAAGGCCTTGATTTTTGATTTGAAAAGTTCGGCAAACTTTGTTTTCAAATCTGATTTCAAAAGCACGTAATCTGGCGCAATGCAAGTCTGTCCGGCGTTGGTAAACTTCCCAAAGAGGATGCGCTCCACGGTCTTTTCGAGGTTTGTGGTGCCGTCGATGATGGTGGGCGACTTTCCACCGAGTTCCAAGGTCACCGATGCCAAATGTGCGCTGGCAGCTTCCATTACCAGCCTCCCTACACGCGGCGAACCCGTAAAAAAGATATGGTTAAAGGGTAACTTCAACAACTCTTTTGAAACCTCAACATCGCCCTCTATCAGGGCTACTTCACTTTCATCAAACAGCTCTCTGACCATCTTGGACATAAGCGACGAAGCATTGGGTGTCAATTCCGAGGGTTTCAAGATAACCGTATTGCCGGCAGCTATGGCAGACACCAAAGGCCCGAACGTGAGATTGAATGGATAGTTCCACGGCGAGACGATAAGGCAAACACCCTTGGGCTCATATTTAATGTAAGATGAGGCGCCGAGGAGTGCCAGGGGCGTATCGACGGTTTGGCGTTTCATCCAAGATTTCAAGTTTTTTTTGACGAATTTGATTTCTTTGGTGACCGGATATATTTCCGTAAGGTCGGTTTCCAATGCCGGTTTTTTGAAATCATCGTACATAGCTTTCCGTATGGCATCCTTGTAGGTAACCTCCAAGGCATGCTTCAAAGCATCAAGTTTTTTGATTCGCTCCTTGTGGGTTGAATTGCCCACTTTAAACTGGTTTACCGTTTGTCGATAAAATTGTTCAGAGAACCGATTGTCCATATTCTGTGTCATTGGCCGATAACGTATTTACTGGGCTGCAAGCCGTTTTTGTGCATTTCATCGATGTTTTTTGAGGCTATTTTCAGGTTAACCGTTTATCGATGTTTTTTATCTAATTTATTATCTGAAGGCAAAATTGCACCTTTTCTTTGCGATGTAATTGATAACAAAAAATAGTTTTAATCATGAAAAAAGTTTTAATCCTTATCGCAATGTTCGCCCTACCAATCATCTCTTTTGGTCAAAACGAAACTAACGGTAACGTAAAACAAAATGACACTATTGTTGAGATCAGTGCTGTGCAAACCAATGACGGAAACCAATTGGTTTATACAACTGTAAATACCAAGGTTGAAAATTACAAAAAAAGCAACGAACTTACCAGCATCAAGGCCTACAGAAAGAGCCTTCAGATCAAAGTCAAAGAAATTAAAAATTGTTAAACGACAATTTTTTCAAGAACCCTTCTATTTATATATTCTTAAAATCGGGTAGCCTTCCAAATAAAGACTACCCGATTTTTTTTATTTGTTAGGAATATCTTCGGTTGAAAATCCATACAGCTTGTTGGCTTCTTCCTCTTTCAGTTTCTGCACCAGCTCCAAAGCATCCGGTATTACGTCGCTGCAAATGACGATCAGCGAATCTTTCTTTGCGTTTTTGATGGCAAAAGTTGCCGCCTCACGCTCGTTGGGGATGATGGTGGTTTTCTTGTTGGGATCTTTCATCTTGATGCCTGCATCGAGCATTGCAATAAGTTCCGTTTCTGTCCTGCCACGAAGGTTTTTGTCCTGACGGATAATGATTTCGTCAAACATTTCGGCGGCAATGCTACCTATTTCGTTAGTGTCTTCCTCACGCCTATCACCAACACCGGCAATGATGCCCACTTTTACAGACGCATCAATATTTTCGATGAATTTCTGCAGGGCGCGCATTCCTGCGGGGTTATGGGCATAATCCAAAAGCACCTGAAAATCCTTGAACTGGAAGAGGTTCAAACGACCCGGTGTCTGTGCCGGCGACGGTATAAAAGTTTCCAATCCTGCTTTTATTTCTTCCAGGGTAAACCCTTTGACATAAGCCGTAGTTACCGCAGGAAGAATATTCTGAATCATAAAGGTGGCACGCCCACCATATGTGAGCGGCACATTGACGGCCTTGACAACACGCATTTTCCATTCGCCCCTGCAAATGGTAATGAAACCGTTTTCATAAACCGCCGAAATGCCTCCAAGCTTCTGCATGGCTTTGATACGCGGATTGTTTTCGTCCATAGAGAACAATGCCACGTTGCAGTTAACGCTCTTGCGCATATCGTAAACAAGGTCATCATCGGCATTGAGGATGGCATAGCCTTCTGGAAGTACCGTTTCGGGGATGACGCCTTTTACTTTTGCAAGCTGCTCAAGCGTATGGATTCCCTTTAGGCCCAAATGGTCGGCAGCCACATTGGTAACGATACCGATATCGCACTTGTGAAAACCCAAACCTGCTCGCAACAATCCTCCCCTGGCACATTCCAAAACGGCAAAATCAATTGTTGGATCCTTTAGTACAAACTCGGCGCTGGCTGGCCCGGTACAATCACCTTTCATCAATATTTGGTTTTGGATGTAAACACCGTCACTGGTGGTATAACCCACTTTGTGGCCCTTCATTTTAGCCAAATGGGCTATCAACCGGGTTGTTGTGGTTTTTCCGTTGGTACCGGTAATTGCGATTATCGGGATCCTGCTAGTGCTGCCATGAGGAAAGAGTTTGTCTATGACATTGGCCGCCACGTTCCTCGGCAATCCAGTAGTTGGCGCCAAATGCATCCTGAAGCCCGGTCCTGCATTGACTTCAAGTACGGCACCACGGGTTTCTTCCAGGGGTTTGCTAATATCACTGGTCATCACATCAATGCCGCAAATGTCCAAATCAATGATTTTTGAGATGCGTTCCGCCATAAAAACGATGGACGGGTGCACGATATCGGTCACATCTTCTGCCGTGCCTCCGGTACTCAAATTGGCCGTATCCTTCAATATCAATCGTTGGCCATCTCCCAAAACAGAGTCCAAAGTATAACCACTGGCCTTGATGATTCCCAAAGTCAAGTCGTTGACGGATATCTGGGTAAGTATATTCTCGTGGCCATAGCCCCTTCTTGGGTCTTTGTTTACTTCATCTATTAGTTGTTGTATGGTTGAAGTGCCATCTCCCACAACGTTTGCCGGAGTGCGCTTTGCGGCTGCCACCATTTTATAGTTGATGACCAAAAGTCGGTAATCCTCGCCGGTGACATAGCGTTCCACAATGATAGCGCCATTTCGGGAGCTTTCTTTTGCACACCGGAACGCCACCAATGCGTCATCATAATTTTTAATGTTTACGGTAATGCCACGTCCGTGATTGCCATCTACCGGTTTTACAACCAATGGAAAACCAACATACTTACACGTCTCCTCAAGGCTGCTCTCGCGGCGAATGATTTCGCCTTTGGGCGTTGGCACTTCGGCCTGTTGCAAAAGATATTTGGTGTCTTCCTTATCGCAGGCAATTTCCACGCCTATACTGCTGGTTTCGCTGGTAACGGTAGCTTGTATGCGCTTTTGGTTGGAACCATAGCCCAATTGGCACAGGGAATATTTGTTCAATCGGATCCAAGGGATTCCTCTTGAGGCAGCTTCTTCGACAATGGAACCTGTACTTGGCCCCAAACGCTCGGCTTCGCGGAGTTCGCGCATTTTTTGGATATCATCGGTCAGGTCATAATCTTCGCCATCTATCAAAGCTTGGCAAATTTCGACCGCCACCTTGGCGGCATACCGCCCGACAGATTCTTCCATATAGGCAAAAACAACACTATATACACCCTTTTCTCCATAACCACGTGTTCTGCCGAAACCTACGTCCATCCCAGCAAGTGACTGTATCTCGAGGGCAATATGTTCTATGATATGGCCCATCCAGGTGCCTTCTTCTACACGTTGGAAAAAACCGCCCGGTTCGCCCACAGAGCAACGGTGTTCGTACATTGTAGGGAATAGTTTTTCAAGCCGGTCCCTGAACCCCTCGATTTTGTTGGACGGACGCTCTTCCATTTCTTCAAGGTCGAGAACCATCACAATCAGTTTGTGGCGTCTTACAGACCAGTAATTGGGGCCGCGCATGGCGTTTATCTCGCGTATTCTCATAAATATTTAGGCATTAGTGAGTGTTACTTCTTAATCATCAAGAATCTGTTTAGACTTGCTATACAAGAAATTTATGGATCATTCCTGTGACAAACAAGGCGTATTTTTAAGGATAGCAACACTATCTTTTCAAAAACACAACGAAGTTACAGTCAGGAAGAACCATAAAAGAATTGATACAATGATTTTAACAGATTCTAAATATAGAATTTTTTTTAAATTAAATAAGTTTAATTTTGCAGATGTACAAAAAAGTTTTTTTAATGGCACCAAAAGGCACGTTGATTCCCATAGGTGGAAACGAAGACAAAGGTTTTGAAGATGACGAAATCCATAGGTTAGACTATGTTGAAGAAGGAATATTGTCGCACGTAGTACGTGAAGCGGGAGGCAAAACAGCCAAGATCGTGGTTATTCCCACTGCGTCGAGCATCCCTGTAGAGGTTGGCAAAAACTATTTGAAGGCCTTTGGCACTTTAGGCTGTAAAAATATCTCGGTGCTGAACATCAAGTCCAGAGAGGCATCCGAAAGCCGCAAAGCGATTGCGCTCATTCAAAACGCCGACTGTATTATGTTTTCGGGTGGCGACCAGTCCAAAATTTCAAAATATATAGGGGGCACGACCATTCACAACATTTTATTGGATCGATATAAAAACGACGCCAATTTTGTGATTGCCGGCACCAGCGCCGGTGCTATGGCTATGTCCGCAGAAATGATTACAGGGGGAAGCAGTACCAAGGCTTTCGTAAAAGGTGCCGTTTCGATGCACCAAGGAATAGGCTTGATACCTCAATTGATCATTGACACCCATTTTATTCAGCGTGGGCGGTTTGGGCGCATTTCAGAGGCGGTTGCCAAATTTCCGGACCTCATAGGCGTAGGACTTGCCGAAGATACCGGAATGATTATCAAAAACGGTAATGAATGTACGGTAATTGGTTCAGGAATGGCGATTGTTTTTGATGGTAGTAGCTTGACTCACAACAATGAGAAAATCTTAAAAGTTGGAACACCCATGACGATGACCAATTTAAAAATACACGTTTTGGCAAATGGTGATGAATTTAACATCAGCACAAGACAGATTAATGTGTTGCCTGTGGCGTCGCCGTTTATTTAGAGGTATATTTTTGCTTCGAAAGCTTTGTTAGAGAAATCTTACTTCTTCATAAATTTAAGATATTCAACAGTATTATCGTCAACTGACAGGCGTACCATGTACATCCCCGATGGCAAGTGGGAAACCGGTATCGCCTCGCGGTTCTCCACGGCCGCCCTGTACAGCATCTTTTGCCCAACCATGTTGTAAACGGACACCGAGGCACTGCCCTTCAAGTTTGCCATTTGCAGGACATCTCCCGCTGGGTTTGGGTAAACGTAAACAGTACCTTTTCCCGAAACATCAGGCACCGAGGCCGTTTCGGTACTATACTCGGAAGTTTCATACACACATCCGCATTCATCCTGAAATCTCACGGTAAAGACCGACGGTCCAAATCCGCTGATGTCAAGACTTTCATCGATCGCCCCAGGTATATCAATGCCATTCATTGTCCATTGGTGGCCCTGGTAGCCAAAAGGCGCAAAAAGGATGCCGTTATCCAAAGTGATTTCAAATGTCTCGTGGCTGCAATGGTCAAAGTTGATTTTGGCAATAAACCCCGAAATACTGCCCGGCTCTTTGGTTTCCTTATGGGCACCGCTTGTGGCAAGGTCATCAATATCCGTTAAACCGGTCACATAAAACTTATTCTCAGCCCCACGACTTATGCTATTTATTCCCTCGTCAAATGGCTTGCTCCAGTTAAGGTTGCCCGTTGTGTCCAATGATGCCACAAACCCTTTTTGATTACCGGTATGAGGCGTATAGCTGCACTCGGCGGCATCAAAATAAAAATCCGAACTTTGTGTACCGCCCGCTATTAAAATCTCTTCATTATCATAATTGCCTTCAACTATTAAGGAATTCGTATATCCAAATAAAGTATTTACGCCATTTAGAAAGGAGTTTTCTGCTCCATTACCACCAACATATGTGCCCCACTGTTTGTTGCCAAGTTCGTTATATTTTAAAAGAATCATATCATTTTGTGCACCTCCGTAAACAGGACCATAGGTTCCTGTGGTGCCAAGGTCAGTACTATTTACCCTGCCATAAACAAATACATTCTCCTGACCTATGGATTCATGGCTTGTGATTTTTACGTCAAAGTACCTGTCTAAAGAACCATTACCGCCCAAAAAAGTACTCCAGATTCTATTGCCCGATGAGTCAAACTTTGCCAAGAAACCAATTGAATTATTGGTATTGGCATCCCGGGTATCGATTTCGGCACCGGGTGAGGCAATGTTGTTGGCGCTTCTTGTATTGCCGCAAACATAGAGATAGCCCTGAGCGCTTAAGGCAATGTTCTGGACATCATCTATATCTTCCCCGCCCAGATAGGTGCACCATATCCTGTTGCCGGAGGCATCAAACTTGGCGATAAACCCATCGGAATCGCCCCCAAAAAAGTCGGGCTGGAACGTGCCTGGGGTGCCCAGATCGGCATAGGTTGCCGTACCCGTCATATAAATGTCGTTGGTGGCATGGTCTATGGCCAATCCGGAGTATATGGTATTGCCCCCCAGACCAAAATAAGTGCCCCACAGCAGTGTGCCGCCGGGCGAGAACTTTGCCAAAAAAATGTTGGGGTTGGCAGTCTGGTTGGGCTCCCACACCGTAAACTCCTGGAATGCTCCGGGCGTGGTGATGTTGGTATGCCCCTGATTGGTGCCTGTAAGGATAATGTTGCCCTCGGCATCCAGGGCCATGTCCCCAAGTCTATCTGCGGAGTCCCCTCCATAATAGGTACTCCAGATCAGGTTGCCCGAGACATCCCATTTGGACAGAAATATATCGCGCTTGGCAAAATCCGGATTGTTTTCCACATCAAAAAATGTTTCCTGGTGCGCGCCCGGCGTGGCGATCCCAAGTGTATCACTGGTGACGCCTGCCACATAGATATGGTCACTGATACTGTCGTACAGCACCTGAGCAGGTTGGGTGCGGCTATAGCTGTCATTCTGCACCCCGAAATAGGTGAGCCAGTCCAGTGAGGTCTGCGCAAAAAGGCTTGACGACAACAAAACAGTGAAAATGGCAACGGTATATTTCAATTTTTTCAGGCATTTTTTACTAATTTAAGAAATTTTAACAACCGAGCTTATGAAAACGTTTCTTTTAACACTTATGCTTATGATGGCCACGGCCGTAGCCAATGCAAACACATTAACGGTGTTCAACTCCACTAATTGCACCTATACAATCTCCACAGACGGCGGCACTTTTCCTATGTGGCCATATACTGTAGCATTTTACGACTCCCCTTATGATATCGGAACTGGCATCCCTGCAGACGGAGACTTTCATGTCGTCAAAGTTTTACTGCCGGGTGTGGGCGGAATTGATGCCACATCTTATGGCCCGTATGCAAACACAAGCGCTTATGGTGCCCCATGTAATGGTGGCTCGCCCTTTAATATTTCCTGGACTTGGTCTGGAAGTGATGTTATCGTGCACATTTATTAGGCAATCATTAAAAAAACACCTCATTAGTTCCAAAAGACCGACCTTTTAGCAAAAAAACTAATCCCTATAAATCGCCACCGTTTTTAACCCAGCAGAAGACTTACAAGCGCGATACATCCCTTCGGTATTGAACGGCATGGCGATATTTCCTTTGCTGTCAACAGCGACCAATCCGCCATCGCCACCAATGTTTAACACACGTTTATTGATCACTTCGTTGGCAGCATCTTCAAGCGACCATCCTTTATATTCCATAAGACAGGACACATCGTAAGCTACCACTCCGCGAATAAAAAACTCGCCGCTTCCGGTACAGCTTACGGCACAGGTCTTGTTGTTGGCATAAGTTCCTGCGCCAATCATAGGTGAATCGCCAACTCTACCAAACTTTTTATTGGTCATTCCGCCTGTTGAGGTTGCTGCTGCTATAGTCCCAAATTGGTCGCAAGCTACAGCACCAACGGTTCCAAACTTTGAATCTTTCTTTACAGAATGGTCTAATTGAAAGGTCCCAGAATCTTTGATATCCAACCATTGCTGATACCGGAATTCATCATAAAAATAGGCAGTATCCTCAATGGTGTATCCCAATTGTTCCGCGAATTGCATGGCACCGTCGCCGGCCAGAAACACGTGCTCTGTTTGCTCCATCACGTCACGGGCAAGTGCGATGGGATTTTTAATACCAGTTATTAAACTAACCGCTCCGGCACCAAGGGTTTTTCCATCCATAATGCTGGCATCCATTTCATGTGTTCCTTCGGCTGTAAACACAGAACCTTTGCCCGCATTGAACAAAGGCGTATCTTCAAGATGTTTAACGGCAATTTCTACGGCATCAAGAGCGGTTCCGCCACCTTGCAAGAGGTCATAGCCCGCATCAAGGGCGATCTGCAATGCACGTTTGTAGGCCGCTTCTTTGTCGGGGGTCATCATCCCTTTGACCAAAGTGCCCGCACCGCCGTGTATGGCTATCGAAAATGTATTCATGTAAAATGCTAATAATGCCGAAAAATACAAATTGCATTTCAATAAATTTCCATCAGACCCATAAGTTTTGTAGTTTTAGGGTTTCAATTGCACATCCAATGCCAGAACAAAAACGCCTCTTTTTAGTCGATGCCTACGCACTCATTTTCCGTGGGTACTATGCTTTTATCAAAAATCCCCGAATCAATTCAAAAGGAGTCGATACCTCTGCCATCCTTGGGTTTGTCAATTCGTTGCTGGATGTTATCAAGCGGGAACGCCCCGACCATTTGGCTGTTTGTTTTGACAAGGGAGGAAGTGTGGACCGCATTGAGATGTACGAAGCTTACAAAGCCAATAGAGATGCCACCCCGGAAGCTATCATGGTGGCCGTACCATACATTGAGCAGATATTGAAAGCCATGCATATCCCGATTGTGGTCAAGGAGGGCTATGAAGCAGATGATGTCATCGGTACGCTTTCAAGACAGGCCGAAAAAGCAGGTTACAAAGTGTTTATGGTGACCCCGGACAAAGATTTTGGTCAGTTGGTTACCGAAAACGTGTTTATCTACCGTCCAAAATCGTTCGGAGGTGGTTACGAAACATTGGGCATTGAGGAGGTTAAAGCCAAATTTGAAGTGGAAAACCCACTTCAAGTCATCGACCTCTTGGGTATGATGGGCGACTCATCAGACAACATTCCCGGACTTCCGGGCGTGGGCGAGAAAACCGCAAAAAAGTTCATCAAAGAATACGGCAGTCTGGAAAACCTTCTGGCCAACACCCATGAACTGAAAGGAAAACTTAAAGAAAACATCGAGGCCAATAAGGAGCTCGGGGTATTGTCAAAAACCTTGGCCACCATCATGCTCGACGTGCCGGTGGAATTCAACGAAACAGAATTTGAAATGTCCGAACCCGATGTTGAAGCCGTGACAAGAATTTTCAATGAGTTGGAATTTAGACAGTTACTTGCTAACTTTCTTAAAACTTTTTCGTTAGGGGCATCAGAAAACCAAACTATTGCTGCTACACCATCGGCCGAAACCCAAAAACCAAAAACAACTGCGGGTGCCGGACAGTTTTCACTGTTTGATGTGGAAAGCAACGGCGATCTTGTCGTGGACCATCAAACCTCGCGAATGACGGCCAAAACCAATTCACATTTTTACCAAAGCGTCACTTCCAAAATTGCCACCAAATTGTTCATCCAAAATTTGATGAAGCAAACCAGTGTGTGCTTTGATACCGAAACCACCAGCATCAACCCCATTGAGGCGGAATTGGTGGGCATTGCCATGTCTTGGGAATCTGGAAAAGGATTTTATCTGCCGGTTCCGGAAGATAAAAATTCGGCCCAAGACCTGATAGAGCAGTTGCGTCCTTTTTTTGAAAATGAAAGCATCCAAAAGATTGGGCAAAATTTGAAATATGATATAAAAGTGTTGAAAAAATATGCGGTTGATGTGAAGGGAAAACTTTTTGACACCATGCTTGCGCATTACCTAATCAACCCTGATATGCGGCACAACATGGATGTCTTGGCCGAAACCTATCTGAATTACACACCAATTTCCATTGAAACATTGATTGGCAAAAAGGGCAAAAACCAAATGACCATGCGCGATGTCCCTTTGGAACAACAAACAGAATACGCTGTTGAAGATGCCGACATCACGCTTCAGCTTAAAGAACACTTTGAAAAAGAACTTGTAGAGGCCAATACCCAAAAACTGTTTGACGAAATCGAAATTCCTTTGTTGCGAGTGCTTGCCGATATGGAACTCGAGGGCATCAACCTCAATATAGACTTCTTGAAATCACTTTCAGAAGAACTTGAAAGCGACATTAAAACTTTAGAAGCCACCATATATAAAGAAGCCGGCGAAACGTTCAACATCGCATCGCCAAAACAATTGGGCGACATCCTTTTTGAAAAATTGAAACTGATAGACAACCCGAAAAAAACCAAGACCGGGCAATATGCCACTTCCGAAGATATTTTGAGTTATCTGGCCAAGGACCAGGAAATCATCAAGCATATTCTGGAATTTCGAGCACTGTCAAAATTAAAAAGCACATATGTGGATGCCCTTCCTTTACAAGTAGAACCCCTAACGGGACGGGTCCATACCGACTATTTGCAAACTGTGGCCGCTACCGGCCGATTGGCGAGCAACAACCCAAACCTGCAAAACATCCCGATACGTACCGACCGGGGACGTCAAGTTCGAAAAGCATTTATCCCAAGAGATAAAGACCATGTGCTCTTGGCCGCCGATTATTCACAGATAGAACTGCGCATCATCGCTGCATTGAGCGGAGAAGACAATATGATCAATGCCTTTAAAAACGGTGAAGACATCCATGCCTCTACAGCTTCAAAAGTGTTCCATGTACCGATTTCTGAAGTGACCCGTGAGCAGCGCAGCAATGCCAAGACCGTCAACTTCGGGATTATTTACGGTGTTTCGGCATTTGGCTTGAGCAACCAAACCGATTTGTCGCGCACCGAGGCCAAAGAGTTGATAGATATCTATTACGCCACGTATCCAAAATTACGTGATTATATAAGCAATCAAATCAATTTTGCCCGAGAAAACGGTTATGTACAGACCGTTTTGGGACGAAGGCGCTATCTGAGCGACATCAACTCACGGAATGCCGTGGTACGAGGCGCGGCAGAGCGGAATGCCGTCAATGCACCCATTCAGGGCAGTGCCGCCGATATCATAAAAGTGGCCATGATCAACATCCACAAGGAGCTCAACAAAAACCATTTTAAATCGAAAATGCTCTTGCAGGTACATGACGAATTGGTGTTTGATGCCTACAAACCCGAACTGGAGCCTCTCAAACAGTTGGTCAAAACCGAAATGGAGAACGCATACCATCTCACTGTGCCATTGATTGTTGATATAGGCGTGGGGAATGACTGGCTAGAAGCACATTAGTTGGTTGGCGGCAGGCAGTTGAGGCAAGCAGTAATGGGCCATGTGGATTTGCCAATAAAATTTACTTCATACTATTTGGTAATCACAAGGATTATCGTAAATTTGCAAACTCTTTTTGAAAGAGGTATGTTTAATTATTAATAATAAAGCGTGGACACATTAAGCTACAAAACGGTTTCAGCCAACAAGGCCACTGTAAACAAAGAGTGGGTCGTGGTTGATGCCGAAGGACAAAACTTGGGCCGTCTCGCTTCAAAAGTCGCTATACTTTTGAGGGGCAAGCACAAGCCAAACTTCACGCCACATGTTGATTGTGGAGACAACGTAATAGTTGTCAATGCAGAAAAAGTCAACTTAACCGGAAACAAATGGAACGACAAGATGTACGTTCGCCACACAGGCTATCCGGGTGGTCAAAGAAGTCTTTCTGCTACTGAAATGTTCGGGAAAAACCCAACACGATTGGTAGAAAAATCAGTAAAAGGGATGCTTCCAAAAAACAAATTGGGCGCCGACCTATTCCGTAACCTAACAGTTGTTGTTGGCACAGAGCACAAACATGCTGCACAAAAGCCAAAAGCAATTAATCTAAACGAATTCAATTAATGGAAGTAATTCACAAAATCGGCCGTAGAAAGACGGCTGTTGCTCGAGCGTATGTTGCCCCAGGAACCGGCAACATCACAATTAACAAAAAAGACGTGGCCACTTACTTTCCTACTGCAACATTGCAGTACAAAGTAAACCAACCCTTGGTCATGACTAACAATGAAGGCAACTTTGATATTACTGTCAACGTATATGGAGGCGGCTCTACCGGTCAGGCAGAAGCCATCCGTTTGGCAATATCACGTGCTTTGTGTGAGACAGGAGAAGAAAACAGAGGTATTCTGAAACCCGAAGGCCTATTGACAAGAGACCAGAGAATGGTTGAGCGCAAGAAGTTCGGACAGAAGAAAGCCCGTAAGAAATTCCAGTTCTCTAAACGTTAATGTTATTGCCACCCCGATTGGGATTGTCCTTTTGATCTTAAAATGGTCAATCCCAAATCAGGAAGCAAAAAGAAAATCAAAATTTAAACCAGTTATTGTTGCCCATGGTCCAAAAAACCAGGGTTTAGTTTAGCATCTAAATGGCGAAGGCAAACGCAAGTGACCACTCCGCCATTGCTAATTCAACAGAACGTAAACTATCACAAAAATGGAAAAAGTAGAAGTAAAAGACTTACTTGAGGCAGGTGTACACTTTGGGCACTTGACCAGAAAATGGGATCCCAACATGGCTCCCTACATCTATATGGAGCGCAACGGCATCCATATCATCAACCTTTACAAAACAGCTGCAAAAATTGAAGAAGCCTCTAGTGCACTCCACAAAATTGCTGCTTCCGGAAAGAAAATCCTTTTTGTAGCCACAAAAAAACAAGCCAAGGACATCGTTGCCGAAAAATCTACGGCCGTAAGCATGCCTTACATTACCGAAAGATGGCCCGGTGGTATGTTGACCAACTTCGTTACGATCCGCAAGGCCGTAAAAAAAATGAGCATGATCGACAAGATGAAAAAGGACGGTACTTTCAACACTTTGTCAAAAAAAGAACGTTTGCAAGTAGAGCGTTTGAGGGCAAAACTTGAAAAAAACCTTGGTTCTATCGCAGATATGACCCGTTTGCCCGGTGCTCTGTTCGTGGTGGACATCAAGCGTGAGCACATTGCTGTTAAGGAAGCGCAAAAACTTAACATCCCGATTTTTGCAATGGTTGACACCAACTCTGACCCGAGAGAAGTCGATTACGTAATTCCCGCAAATGACGATGCCTCAAAATCTATCGAAAAGATTTTGTCTATAGTTACTTCTGCTATCGCCGAAGGCCTTTCAGAACGTAAAGCCGACAAATCTGCAAAAGACGAGGATGACGACATCGAAGAAGTGGTAGAAACTCCAGAAGTTGCCGCTATCATTGACGAAGAAGACGAGGAATAAGAAATATTTATTTTCAACAACAACAACCAAGTCGTTTGATTTTGTCTACTTTATGGATAATTGAACGACTTTTTTCAATAAAACAAAAAAGAAATCATGACACAAATAACAGCTTCAGAAGTTAACAGACTAAGACAAACCACAGGTGCCGGAATGATGGATTGCAAAAAAGCTTTGGTAGAGGCCAATGGCGATTTTGAAAAAGCCATCGAGATCCTCCGCAAAAAAGGTCAAAAAGTGGCGGCCAACCGTGCCGACAGAGAATCGACCGAAGGTGCAGCCATTGCCAAAGTGAACGGAAACAATACCGTAGGCGTTGCCATCGTATTGGGTTGCGAGACCGATTTTGTTGGCAAGAACGACAGCTTTGTGAACCTTGCTACCGAATTAGCGGAACTGGCATTGAACTGCGCTTCCAAAGAAGAATTGCTCGCTGCCAACTTCAATGGTATGTCCGTTGCTGACAAATTGATAGAACAAACCGGTGTTATCGGTGAGAAAATAGACTTGAATGCATTTGAAAAAATCGAGGCTCCATTTGTAGGTTCTTACATACATGCGGGCAACAAGATTGCGACATTGGTTGGCCTTTCAGCTGCCGTAGAAAATGCAGAAACTGCCGCCAAGGACGTAGCCATGCAGGCAGCTGCCATGAACCCCATTGCCCTGGATGCCGATGGTGTGGACGCTTCTATCATAGAAAAAGAAATAGAGATCGCCAAAGAACAATTGCGTGCAGAAGGCAAACCAGAAAACATGTTGGACAACATTGCCAAAGGCAAACTGAACCGTTTCTTTAAAGACAATACTTTGGTGAACCAAGATTTCATCAAAGATTCAAAACAAAGTGTTGCCGAGTATGTTAAAACATACGGCGATGTGAAGGTTACGGGCTTTAAGCGAGTAGCTTTAGGATAATTTTCCTTTACAAAACATTTCAACCGAGGTCTTTCAATCATGTATTGAAAGACCTTTTTTTTGAAACAATCGGATTGCGAAACATTGCGGATAATGATCGAACCTCGATGGCAGATCCATAACTTATCATTTAACTGCAAGTACAATCATATTTTTTTTATTTTTGCGACAACAAAAGCTAAAAAATGAAATACAAAAGAATCCTCCTCAAACTTTCCGGAGAAGCCTTGATGGGCGAACGCCAATATGGTATTGATCCACAGCGTTTGGCCGAATACGCACAAGACATCAAGGCCATTGTAGATAAAGGCGTGGAAGTGGCCATCGTCATTGGAGGAGGAAATATCTTTAGGGGCGTTGCAGGTGCCAGTAATGGCATGGATCGGGTGCAAGGAGATCACATGGGCATGCTCGCCACGGTTATCAACGGCCTGGCGTTACAGAGTGCGCTCGAAGATGCCGGATTACCCACCCGACTGCAATCTGCGATACATATCAATGAAGTAGCAGAACCCTTCATCCGCAGACGTGCCATGCGACACCTCGAAAAAGGGCGTGTGGTGATTTTTGGTGGCGGTACGGGCAATCCATATTTCACCACCGATTCGGCGGCAGTATTGAGAGCCATAGAGATAGGCGCCGACGTTATCCTAAAAGGCACTCGTGTGGACGGTATATACAATGCCGACCCAGAAAAAGATACCACCGCCGTCAAGTTTGACCATATCACTTTTGACGACGTTATCAGTAAAGGATTAAAGGTGATGGACACGACGGCCTTTACGTTGAGCCAAGAAAACGAACTCCCCATCATCGTTTTTGACATGAACAAAAAAGGAAACCTGCTAAAAGTGGTTTCCGGAGAAAAAATAGGGACAAAGGTTAATTTATGACATGCTTTGGCTTGAATTTTGTTTGCCAAAGACCTAAATAAAAAATAAAAAAAATGAACGAAGACATTCAATTCATACTGGACGCGGCCAAAGAATCCATGGATGCTGCCATAAAACACCTTGAGAAACAGTTTGTGAACATCAGGGCAGGAAAAGCAAGCCCGGCGATGTTGGGAAGTGTAATGGTAAATTATTATGGCTCTCAAACACCTCTTAATCAGGTGGCCAATGTCAATACGCCCGACGGCCGTACCATTACAGTGCAACCATGGGAAAAAAGTATGATCCAAGAAATCGAAAGAGGCATCCACTTGGCCAATATTGGATTTAACCCCATGAACAACGGCGAAACCATCATCATCAACGTGCCACCACTCACCGAAGAACGCAGGAGAGAACTTGCAAAACAAGCCAAATCCGAAGCCGAAGATGCAAAAATAGGAATCCGAAACGCACGGAAAGATGCCAACAACGACATCAAAAAACTGGAAGATGTTTCTGAAGACGTGAAAAAAAACACCGAAATCGACGTGCAAAACCTTACTGATAAATACATCAGCAAGGTGGATCAAATCCTTGGGGTGAAGGAAAAAGAAATCATGACCGTTTAAAAAAAAAGCGACAAAAAAGTCGCTTTTTTTATCCAACAATCTCATCGGTATGTCCAAATATTGCGCCTTGTTGCTTGTATTGTCATTGGTCTTTAGGGTGCAAGCACAAGACCCGAACAGGCTTTCGGACACTTCTGCCAACGCAAATCAGGATTCCATAAAGCGCAGCAACTTTTTTAAGCATCTCGGCAATGGTTTTTTCCCGACCAAATATGTTGATGTCGATCTGCGCTACCTCATCAAATACAACCAATATGAGGCCATAAGAACAGGCCTTGGCGGCCAGACCAACGAAAGGCTCTCTGAAAACCACCGTATGAGCGGCTATGTAGTGTATGGCTTTAAGGATCATAATTTTAAATTTGGCGTCAGTGGTGGCATTCGGCTTTCAAAAGAAAACAACACCTGGATCAATCTATCCTACACAGATGACCTGCAAGAAACCGGAAGTTCTGTCTTTTTGACTGACAAACGCTTCTTTTCCTTTTTTGAACCCCGATTGCTGAACATCGATCTGTTCCACCACCATATCACAAAATCACTGTCCGTTGAACATAAAATTACCCCGTTTCTGATTTCTGAATCCCGATTGTCCCGAAGCAACAACACCCCTACCTACGGCTATCTTTTCGTTGTGGACGGCAAATCATACAAAGAATTCCGATTGAGCACGGCACAACTGGCATTGCAATGGAATCCCTTCAACAAATTTGAAATAAAGGACGGCACTGAAGTAGAAACCGAAGGTTACCCAAACTTTACGGTGCAGTTTACCAAAGGGTTCAAAGATATAATGAACAGCGATTTCAACTTTTTGAAAACCGATTTCAGGACGATATACAAAACGTCGATCTGGGGCAAATCTATCACGGAAACAACCCTTCATGGTGGATTCGCGGCGGGAAAAACGCCGTTGACACATTTGTACCACGCCTATCCGAACAATATTACCAAAGCTACCATACTGCAACGCTTTTCAGTGGCCGGCATCAACAGTTTTGAGACCATGTATTTCAACGAGTTTTTTTCGGATGAGTTTGCCACTTTGCAGATAAAACATTTTTTGGAACCCTTTAGGATTTCCCACAGATACCGTCCGCAATTAGTCCTTATCTCACGAATGGCCATCGGAACGATGCACCATGCGGCACGCCACCAAAATATTAGTTTTGACACTCTTGATAAAGGCTACTCGGAAGCCGGGTTTGAAATAAACAAACTCCTGTTTGGATTTGGCCTGAGCTTTGCCTATCGCTATGGCGCCTACCATCTGACCGAGTTTGATGACAACATAGCCGCAAAATTTACCTTTAACATATCACTTTAACAAAATAATATCCCAGTTTTTTTGGGTTCTTTTCCTTACCGTTTTCCTACCTTTGCACCGCATTTTAAAATTATGTTCAAACTGCTCACAAAAGGTTTTTGGGAAGCCGTTGCAAGACTCATCTTGCGCAATAGGATTGCAATTCTCGTTTCCATTGCTCTGGTAACGCTATTTTTTGCATACCAATGGAAAAACATGCGCTTTACCTATACCGAAGCCAATCTGTTGCCGGATGACAATCCCATCAACATTACTTATAACGAATTTCTGAAAATTTTTGGCGAAGAAGGCAACCTCATCGTGCTTGGGGTCAAAGACCCAACACTCTTAACGGTCGAAAAGCTCAACGCCTGGAACCAACTTGCCCAAGATTTTAAAGCCTATCCCGAAGTAGATGCCGTACTGTCCATCAAAGAACTGCAAAAACTTGTCAAAAACACTGATAAGGAAACCTTTGAGCTGGAACCCTTCATCAAAGATTCCGTGCAATCCCAAGAACAGATAAACCTTTTGGCGCGTGAACTTTTTGAGCAATATCCCTTTTATGACAATTTCCTTTTCAATTCAACAACAAAAACCATCCGGACGGCTATTTATCTAAAAAAAGAGATTGTCAATACCGCAGACCGAAAAGATTTTGTACTTAACGACCTCATCCCAAGAATAGAAGCATTTGAAAAAGCAACAGATCTGGATGTCCGGGTTTCGGGCATGCCATACATCCGCACCCTGAATGCACAGATTATCGTGGACGAGATTCCTTGGTTTATCGCTGCTGCACTGTTTACCACTTCGTTGATTTTTTTCTTTTTCTTCAGATCCTTCCGGGCAACGTTCATCTCCTTGATCGTAGTGTGTTTTGGCGTTATGTGGACTTTCGGTATTCTCGGCCTTTTCAATTACGAAATCACGGTACTTACGGCCCTGATTCCGCCACTGATCATCGTCATTGGCATCCCAAACTGTATTTTCCTTATCAATAAATACCAGCACGAGGTCAAATCACATGGCAACAAAATAAAATCCTTACAGCGGGTCATCACAAAAATCGGTAATGCCACCCTGATGACCAACCTCACCACGGCCTCGGGTTTTGCCACTTTTATCATCACAGAAAGCACTCTTCTAAAAGAGTTTGGGATTGTGGCATCGTTGAGCATTGTGGGCATCTTTTTGTTATGTCTATTGAGCATTCCCATCATTTACAGTTTTATGCCCATCCCCAAAGACCGACATCTGGAACACCTCAACAAACGCTGGATAGGAGGTTTTGTAGGTTGGATAGAGCGTATGGTCAGGGATCACCGCGTCGCAATCTATTTTACGACAGTGGCTCTGTTGGTAATCAGTATCATCGGCATTTACAAGATTAAGATTTCGGGAAGTTTGATAGAAGACATGCCGAAAAAGGCAGCCTTTTTTGATGACATACGGTTTTTTGAAAGCGAGTTCAACGGTATTATGCCCTTGGAGTTTATGGTCGATACCAAACGCAAAAAAGGCGTGATGCGCTTGGCCACTCTCAAAAAAATGGACCAATTGGAACAAGCAATCGAGGAGACCCACGAACTGTCAAGACCTATATCGGTGGTAAGTTTGGTAAAATACTCAAAGCAAGCTTATTACAATGGCAATCCAGAATACTACCAACTGCCCACCAGCCAAGAAAACAGTTTCATTCTGTCGTATGCCAGAAATTCGGGTTCAAGTGCCAATTTATTGCAAAGTTTTGTGGACAGTACCGGACGGTATGCCCGGATCACTACCTTTATGAAAGACATAGGCACGGGCCGGATGCAGCGTATCGAAGAAAACCTCCAAAAGGAAATCGACGATCTGTTCCCTTCGGAAAATTACGACGTCATAATGACGGGAAAGGCGCTGGTGTTCCAAAAAGGGACCAACTACCTTGTCAACAATCTTGTTGCATCACTGGCTTTGGCAATTTTCCTGATTGCGCTGTTTATGGCTTATATGTTCCGTTCATTCCGAATGATTTTGATTTCTTTGCTGCCCAACATACTTCCATTGGTCATTACCGCGGGGCTTATGGGTTTTTTGGGCGTGCCGATAAAACCTTCGACCATTCTGGTATTTAGCATTGCTTTTGGTATTTCGGTGGACGATACCATCCATTTTTTGGCAAAATACCGCCAAGAGCTCATCGCCAACCACTGGAAAATCCGAAAATCGGTATATGCCGCACTGCGAGAAACGGGCGTGAGCATGTTTTATACATCAGTAGTGTTGTTTTTTGGGTTTTCGGTCTTTACCATTTCGAGTTTTGGTGGCACCGTAGCGTTGGGCGCATTGGTATCTGTTACCTTACTATTTGCCATGTTTTCCAACTTGCTTCTGTTGCCATCGCTGTTGTTGTCATTGGAAAGGAGCATCGCCAACAAGGAAGTGCTTAAAGAACCAAGCATCAACATTATTCCCGAGGAAGAAATTGAAGACGAAAATTCCAAAATCCAATAATGGGTTAACGATTAACGGTTTTTGATTGGCGTTAATAGATTGGGGAGTGTAGTGTGTTTTGTTCAAACTCATTATTCCATTTGATTTATCCAATTAATTCATGTCTTGAAATTGACGTTGAAAACCTTATATTTGCAGCCATAATTTGAGAAAGATATGGCACCAAAAACTGTCGCAGGGTTGCTTAAATCCGAAGCAAAATCGCAAGACATCAACATTAAAGGCTGGGTAAGAACCTTTAGAGCCAACCGTTTTATTGCGCTCAATGACGGTTCAACACTTCAAAACATACAATGCGTGGTCGATTTTGAAAATACCGACGAAACCACCTTAAAACGCATAACAACCGGTGCTGCCGTACACATAAAAGGCCTATTGATCGAAAGCCAGGGCAAAGGACAATCTGTTGAGGTTCAGGTAAAAGACATAAAGATACTCGGCGATTCAGACCCAGAAACCTTTCCTATTCAACCCAAAAAGCATTCACTGGAATTTTTAAGGGAAAATGCCCATTTGCGAGTGCGGACCAATACCTTTAGCGCAGTGATGCGGGTACGTTCCACATTAGCTTTTGCCATTCACCGGTATTTTAACGAAAATGGGTTTTACTATATGCACACACCCATAATTACGGGCAGCGATGCAGAAGGTGCCGGCGAAATGTTCAGGGTAACAAATTTCGATGCAAAAAATCCGCCATTGAATGAGGATGGCAGTGTAAATTATAAAGAAGATTTCTTTGGTAAGGAAACCAATTTGACCGTTTCGGGCCAGTTGGAAGCTGAAACATACGCCATGGCACTTGGCAAAGTTTATACATTTGGCCCAACCTTTAGAGCAGAAAATTCAAACACCTCACGCCATTTGGCCGAATTCTGGATGATCGAACCCGAAGTAGCCTTTATGGACTTGGCAGGAAACATGGACCTTGCTGAAGATTTCCTCAAGTATGTACTGAAATATGTCTTGGAAACCAACCGTGAAGATTTAGAGTTTTTACAGCAGCGCCTGCAAGATGAAGAAAAAGGAAAACCACAGGCAGAACGCAGCGAAATGAGCCTTATTGAAAAACTGAAATTTGTAATCGACAACAATTTCAAACGTGTAAGCTACACAGAAGCCATTGATATTTTGCGAGACAGCAAGCCCAACAAGAAAAAACAGTTCAAATACCTGATTGAAAACTGGGGCGCTGATCTGCAAAGTGAGCACGAACGTTTTTTGGTAGAAAAGCACTTTAACTGTCCGGTCATTTTATTTGATTATCCCGCCAACATCAAAGCATTCTATATGCGATTGAACGATGACGGAAAAACCGTTCGCGCCATGGACATCCTGTTTCCGGGCATCGGCGAAATGGTAGGCGGCTCACAACGTGAAGAGCGTTTGGACGTTTTAACCGAAAAAATGAAAGCCTTGGGCATCGACGAAAAAGAATTGTGGTGGTATTTGGACTTGCGCAAGTATGGCACAGCGGTACATTCCGGGTTTGGGTTAGGATTTGAGCGCCTGGTCATGTTCGTTACGGGTATGGGCAATATACGGGATGTGATTCCGTATCCTCGCACTCCGCAAAATGCAGAGTTCTGACACATTTCTTTTTTCCAAATATTTTCACAAAACAATTTGTGGCATTAACTTATGTGGTTTGTTTTTTTTATTTTTAAGGCTCATACAACATTGAAGTATGCTTAAACAACAGTTACAGTTCAAATTATCACAAAAGCTCTCTCCACAGCAAATTCAGCTCATGAAGCTGATACAATTGCCCACGCAAGAATTTGAACAGCGCCTAAAACAGGAAATGGAAGAAAATCCTGCCTTGGAAGGTGGAAAAGAGACAGATGATGAATTGGGCGAAAGTTACGATGAGTTTGACAATACTGAAGATGGTTACGAAGAAAATGAATCCATCGGCGAAGACCTCAATGTAGATGAATATTTGAGCGACGACGATGTGCCGGACTACCGTACACAGTCCAACAACCACAGTGCCGATGATGAAGACCGCAACATTCCCTTTGCTGCCGGAACTTCATTTACGCAATACCTTACCGAACAACTGAACACCTTTAGACTATTGGACCAAGAGCGCGAAATTGCCGAATTTTTGGTGGGCAGCGTCGATGAGAGTGGCTACATACGACGGTCGCTCACGGACATTGCCGATGACCTCGCTTTTACCCAAAACATTTACACTGACGAAAAAACCATCGAAAAAGTCCTGCACATTGTGCACCAACTCGACCCGGCAGGGGTTGGCGCAAGAAACCTCCAAGAATGCTTGAGTATCCAACTGCACCGAATGGAAAAAAATCCCGATGTAGAACTCGCCATCGACATCATCGACAGTGCTTTTGAGCAATTTACCAAAAAACATTACAAGAAACTCGTTCAGAAATTTGACGTCACCGAGATTCAACTCAAGGACGCTATTGACGAAATTGAGCGTCTAAACCCAAAGCCGGGAGGTTCCTATTCTGGCAATAACAGGGTTGTAGAACACGTTGTGCCCGATTTTGCCATCAGGATCGTTGACGGCGAACTTGAACTGACCCTCAATGGCAGAAATGCTCCAGAACTGCACGTTTCAAGAGAATACAAAGACATGATGACGGGCTATAAAGAGTCCACAGACAAATCAAAGTCACAAAAAGAAGCCGTGCTTTTTATCAAACAGAAACTGGATGCGGCCAAGTGGTTCATCGAGGCTGTCAAGCAACGCCAGCAAACGCTTTTCATTACCATGAGCGCCATCATGCATTATCAAAAAGAATATTTCCTCACGGGCGACGAAACAAAACTTAAGCCCATGATTCTCAAGGATATTGCCGATGAGATAGGCATGGATGTTTCTACCGTGTCGCGCGTGGCCAACAGTAAATATGCGGATACGCCTTACGGCACCAAACTCATCAAGGATTTCTTCTCGGAATCCATGACCAACGACCAAGGCGAAGAAGTTTCGACACGGGAAATCAAGAAAATCCTAGAAACTGTCATCGAGGATGAAAACAAACGCCGACCACTGACCGACGACAAGCTTGCGGCCATACTATTAGAAAAAGGTTATCCAATAGCACGGCGCACCGTTGCAAAATACCGCGAGCAACTGGACATTCCCGTCGCACGATTGCGCAAAAAAATATGATGGATCGCTTCCTGAAAATCGTATCCTTTGTGTTTCACCCCATCATCATGCCTCTGCTGGGTGTACTGTTCTATTTCTCCAAAACACCACGGTTCATGCCCCGAACAATTATGGAACCCAAAATTTTTTCCATCAGTATCCTGACACTCATCCTTCCGGTCATGCTCTATTTTTTGCTCAAGACCATCAAGGTCGTGGACAGTATTTACCTCAACACACCCCAAGAACGGGTAGTGCCGCTGGCCATCCATAGTGCCATCCTTTTTTTGATAATCTATCGCGTACTGCCGTCCACAGAAATCGAAGAACTGTACTACTTTTTTGTGGGTATTCTTTGCTCAACTTTGGCCTGTCTTTTTTTGGCCTTATTGAAATTCAAGGCCAGTATCCACATGATTGCCGCCGCAGGTTTTTTCATGTTTGCCGTAGCTTTGGGCATTCATTTTAAAATCAATATAAACGGGACCATCGCACTGATGAGCATCATCACCGGGGCCATTGCCACCTCTCGCTTGCACCTCAAGGCACACACCGGGGCTGAACTGGCCATAGGTTTTTTCATCGGCCTAATCCCGCAGTTGATTGTACTGAATTTCTGGTTATAGAATGTAGAACACCAGCCCTATCTTAACGCTCGACATATCTATGTTACGTCCATTTATAGTAGCGTTATTGTCAAAAATTGGATTTAGACCATAGTAAACATGAGCATTCCAAGTGGTATAGCCAACACCCAATGTCAGGCCATACTGCAGTCTGTTGATTTCCTCAATATTAGCTGTTTTAAGCTTCCCGATGCTACCGTCAAACTTTGAAGAACTGTATATCACGTAGCCAAATTTCACCCCTGTATAAATTCGCCAAAATCTGTATTCCGTAGCTGTAGAAGTGCGCCAACGAAGCTCTAACGGCAACTCCACCAAGTAGGTGGTAAACTTGTTTTTTGCAAATGAAATACTGTCTTTATTGATCACCGCATAAGAAAACCCTTCGTCGGAACCTTCAATTAACATGTTTTGGTTATACGAATTGGATGAAAGCCCGAGTCCCACACCTATGGCCCAATTTCGTCGTGCGTTAAAAGGAAAATCCCTTATGAATCCCATATGGATCCCGTTTGAAAATCCTTGCTGTTTCACGCCACTCGGCTTGTTGGCCAACAAGTTATAGGTAACCGAAACATAAAACTGATCCTCTCGGTACTTGTCGTCCACGACGACGCTGGCATCATTCTGCCTTTGAATGGTATCGTGCACAATCTGTGAAACCCCATGCAGGGATATGCAAAAAAAGGACAAAAACAGAACAAGTTGATGCTTCATAACACAAATATAATCGAATACTGATTGAATTTCGAAAAATCGACCAATTTTGGGCAAGCGTATTGGCGGTCAGAAACAAAAAACCCTTTCCACGCCGCCACGGGCGCGAAAAGGGTCTCTCCTGATTTTATTTGATTTCCTTGCCATCTTTGTCAAAAAAATGGTATTCAAGATATGTGTAAGCATCTCTGGGTTGTACTTTAACCCATTTTTTGTGTTCCAAAAACCACTTGGAACGTATTGATGGAAAGCCTTTGGTAAGAAAGGCTGCTATAAAAGGATGTGTGTTTAGAGTCACCTTTTTATAGTCTTTTTTTAGGATCCGCTCCAGGTCTTGGTTGATGCGCTCTATTACTTTGATAGGAGCTTCGATTTCATCGCCATTACCATTGGGATTGCGTTCCTTTGTTTCGATATTTCTCTCTGGTCGCACGCGCTGCCGGGTAATCTGTACCAGGCCGAACTTGCTCGGGGGCAATATCTTGTGCTTTGCTTTATCATCGGCCATCTCATCCCGAAGATGGTCGAAAAGCTTTTTGCGGTTACCAGCGTTTGACATGTCTATGAAATCTATCACAATGATTCCCCCCATATCGCGCAGGCGCAACTGACGGGCAATCTCGGAAGCAGATATCATATTAACTTCCAGTGCGGTGTCTTCTTGGTTTTTTTCTTTGTTGGACCGGTTTCCGCTGTTCACATCTATAACGTGCAGGGCTTCGGTATGTTCGATGACAAGGTAAGCACCTTTTGCCATGGATACCGTACGCCCAAAAGAGGTCTTTATCTGTCTCTCGATGCCGTATTTTTCAAATAGCGGCACGCCGTTTTGATGGTATTTAACAATGGATTCCTTCTTGGGTGCAATTTGTTGCACATAATCTTTTATTTGTCCATAAAGGGCTTCATCATCCACTACAATATTGGAGAACGAATCATTAAAAAGGTCTCTCAAAATGGAGTTGGCCTTGTTCATTTCTCCGTGCACTTTACTAGGATGGTGTGCTTTATAGATCTTTTTGCACATTGCTGTCCATCGGTTCAGCAAGTTCTGCAAATCGTTGTCCAACTCTGCTACTTTCTTGCCTTCGGCCACGGTACGTACGATGACGCCGAACCCTTTTGGCGTAATGCTCTTTACCAGTCGCTTCAATCGGTCCTTTTCTTCTTTGGACTCAATTTTTTGGCTAATGGAGATGCGGTCGGAGAAAGGTACCAGGACAATATAGCGACCGGCAATGGAAATCTCGGAACTCAACCTTGGTCCTTTGGTACTTATCGGTTCTTTAACGATCTGGACCAAGATGGATTGATTGGCTTTCAAGGCGTTTGCCATTGCGCCGTTCTTGTCGATATCCGTCTCAAACTGAAAGTTTTTTAGCAGAAAATCGGTTGGTTTACCTGTGCTTACACGTTTAATGAATTTTAAAAGGGAAGCAACCTGCGGGCCCAGGTCATGGTAGTGCAAAAATGCGTCTTTGTCATAGCCAACATTCACGAATGCGGCGTTGAGCCCAGGAACAATTTTTCGGATTTTGGCGATAAACACGTCGCCAACCGAAAAGTCGTTGTCTTCTTCCTCTTTGTGCAATTCAATAAGTTTACCATCTTTTAACAAGGCAAAATCAACAATATCAGAATTTGAACGAATGATCAATTCTTTTTCCATAATGTCAATTTGTTCCGCTGCGGCATAATTTGCCGTAACAGATGGTTAATATTTTTTGTCACAGGATTTTAAAAATAAATCCGGTAATCCATGACTGCTGTCAGGTAACACAGCATTGTGATGGATTTTTATCAAAGAACGTCGTTGTGAAAAATTGAAAAAGTAGTTTTTTCAACTACTTTTTCATACTTATTTCTTTTTGTGACGGTTAGCGCGTCTTCTTTTTTTGCGCTTGTGCGTCGCTACCTTGTGTCTTTTTCTTTTTTTACCACTTGGCATAAATCAAGTTTTAAATAAGTTAATAATTATCGTGTTGATGATTATTTTTTAACACGAACTTTTGTTTTTACACCTTCCACGAATACTTTAGCCGGTTTGAAGGCGGGGATGTTGTGAGCGGGGATTTTGATGGTGGTGTTCTTTGAAATGTTTCTTCCGGTTTTTTCAGCTCTTGTCTTGACGATGAAGCTTCCAAAACCTCTTAAGTATACATTTTTTCCACCTTCCAAAGATGATTTCACTTCTTCCATGAACGATTCGACCGTTGCTTGAACGTCTCCTTTTTCCATTCCCAATTTATCGGAAATTTTAGCTACTATATCAGCTTTTGTCATTGTTATTGATTTAAGGGTTACTATTAATTATTAAGGGATGCAAATATAGGGATTTTAATTTCAATATATCAAACCTAATTAATTAAAATTTAACCCACTAAACGTTTATTTTTGCATTTACCCATTTTTGGATATGAATTTTAGCAGAATTTTAACTATTTGGTACTCAAATAACAAAAGGGATTTTCCTTGGCGAAACACTAAAGACCCTTATTGCATTTGGGTATCGGAAGTCATCCTTCAACAGACGCAGGCCAAACAGGGATTGCCTTATTACGAAGCTTTTATGGCACGGTTTCCGACTGTATTTCACTTGGCCAAGGCTGATGAAAGTGAGGTTTTGAAGCTCTGGCAGGGCCTGGGTTACTATTCGAGAGCTCGAAACCTGCACCAGACTGCCCAATATATCGTAAAGACCTATGGTGGCTACTTTCCCGGCAGTTATTCGGAGCTTATCGAGCTAAAGGGCATTGGGGATTATACCGCAAGTGCCATTGCGTCCATCTGTTTTGGCAAAGCTACGGCTGTTGTGGACGGCAATGTGTATCGCGTGCTTTCAAGGTACTTTGGCATAGACACGCCAACAAACACTTCCAAGGGTATCAGGGAATTCAAGGCTTTGGCCACAACACTGATAGACAAAAACAATCCCGGAGATCACAATCAGGCCATTATGGAGTTTGGCTCAACACAGTGCAAACCTTCAGCGCCCAACTGCACCGATTGCCCATTGAACACTGCTTGCGTGGCGTATGCGGAGAGAAAAATATCGGCATTTCCCGTAAAATGCAGCAAACCCAAAATCACAAAGCGACACTTTAACTTTTTGGTTTTCCTGTCCAACGATCGCAAGACACTGTTTGAAAAGCGCAACTCAAAGGGTATTTGGCAAAACCTTTATCAGTTTCCCTTGGTGGAAACCAAGGCCGCCTTGGATCCTGAAAAATTTTCAGGCAACAACGCAATAAAAACTTTGCTAAAAAACACTCCCTATCGGTTTTCGCTTTACAACGAACGGGAAACGGTGCACAAACTGTCGCACCAACACCTTTACACCCGATTTTGGATCGTGCAAGTAGAAAAGCTCCCACAGGACGGCATCCCGATTTCTGAAGTTACCAAATACCCTGCCCCTATACTCATTGCCAATTTTATTGACGCATTCGGTTTTAGTATTTAAAACCATTTTTTTTATTAATTTAGTCGTTTGATGCGAAAGCCTATTTTTGCATCCTAATTAAAGAACGATTATGTCAGGAACATTGAACAAAGTGATGCTTATCGGGCATCTTGGAGATGAAATAAAAATGCATTATTTTGAAGGTGGCGACTGTGTGGGGCGGTTCCCTTTGGCAACCAATGAAACCTATACCAGCAAAAGGACCAATGAGCGTGTTACCAACACCGAATGGCACAATATCGTGGTGCGCAACAAGTCTGCCGAGATTTGCGAAAAATATTTGAGCAAGGGTGATTTGATATATATTGAAGGCAGGATAAAATCCCGGAAATGGACTGACGACAAGGGCATAGAACGTTTTTCGACCGAAATACAATGTACGGATTTTACGTTTTTGAACACTAAAAAAGACAGACAAGAACATACCGGCCAGACACCACCGCAACAAACACGTCACAATGAAGGCGCTGACAATGAGGACACACCTCATTAATAGACTTTAAAATACACAGAGCCAGGCGATTGCTTGTAATTTTTCACAAATCAGATGTTAAAACCTAAACTTATAGTGACAGCCTTGGTGGCGGGATTGCTTTTTTCCTGCGGCGAAGACCCGGTTCCTAAACCCAAAGGTTACCTTCGGTTAGAATACCCCGCTCCCGACTACCAGAACACGGATGTTAAGCTACCTTTTACTTTTGACAAAAACCGGCTTGCCGAACGTATTGGAAGTATCAAGGCAGATTCTGCCAACAACATCTATGGGGTTGACATCAACTATCCATCCCTTAAAGGAACAATTTACCTAACCTACAAAAATGTCCGCTCCAAGGAGCAATTGTTAGACTTTATAAAAGATGCGCAAAACATGACGCAAAAGCACGTCATCAAAGCCGATGAAATCATCGAGCAACCTTATATCAACAAAGAAGATCGAGTATATGGTATGTTCTATGAAGTGGGCGGCAATGCAGCTTCGCAATCACAGTTTTATGTGACAGATAGCACGAGCCACTTCATAAACGGCTCTTTATACTTTTATGCCAAGCCCAATTATGACTCCATATATCCGGCGGCAGCGTATCTAAAAAATGACATCAAACACCTTATGGAAAGCTTGAGGTGGAAGGATTAACAAGGCCATCTTTTTATAGTTTCGACCATGCTAAAACAGTTTCCTTGTGAGAATCAATCTGCGCTGTCCTTAGCCAATTTTTCCAGATGTTTTTATTAACCATTGAGGTGCTTACGGGTTCTTTTGTATGTAGATTGGAATTCAAAGTGCAAAGTGCCTGGAACTGTTAATGTTGCCAAAATAAAGAAGAAAGTCCTGCCAATGGCAGGACTTTCATTTATAAAAAAGTGTCTAATGATTAAAAATCATATCTGACACTCGCATTCCAGGTGCGTCCGTTACCATAGAAATATCCGTAAGAATCTTTTTGGTTAAGGTACCTGTCGTCCAACAGGTTATAAACATTGGCTCTTACAGTAACTTTGTTTGAACCGAAATTGAATTTATAAGAAACGCCCGCATCCCAAAGGGTGTACGCAGGTAATTTTTCTGCCTGGTAAACTTCTCCTTGCAAAGCCGAATCAATTACATCTCCTGCATCAACAAAACCATAAAGATCTGTATAGATATTGTAATCTGTATCTATTGAGAACTTTTCTGTAATATCATATTTCACACCGAAGCCAAACGAGGTTTGAGGTGCGTTACCAATTTTTGAACCAGTCAAATCAACAGAGCTTTCTTCCAATAAGGCATTGGAGTCGGCATCACGTGTTTGAATAGGTGTTTCTCCATCATATTTCCAGTTGCCGATGCTACCGAAAGCACGTAACATGAATACATTGGAGTATCTATATTTAGCTTCAAACTCAACACCTTTGTGTACTTGGGTTACATCTGTAAATCTCTGGAATCTGTCAACTTGCTCGATAGGGTTTGACGAACCTGGGTTTCCGGGAATAAATCCTCCGGAAACAAAACGATTACCCCAGGTAGTGTGGTACACGTTTACGTCTAATGTAAAATCATTCGATTTAAAACGGTAGCCAGCTTCAAAACCTGTAATTTCTTCATTGTCAACTTCATTTTCGCCTTCAATGATATAGTTTGAGTTTCTCACATCGTCAAATATGTTGTCAAGGTAAGGCTGTCTTGAATAGTGTCCTGCATTGGCAAATATGGTATGGCCTTCGGCAAATTCATAACCCAAACCACCTTTGATGTTAAAACCAAATTTGTTTACTTTTTTAGATTTGCCAAGACCGTTGACGCCTTCAATTTCTGTTCCTTCAGCACGACCTTCTCTTTGGTAGCTTTGGGTAGAAACTGCACCTTGTGCAAATGCAGAAAAACCACCTTGTTTGTATTCTACTTGTCCAAAACCACCAATATAGTTGATGTATTCTGAATAGTCGTAGTTAAACCTTTGGTCTTCATCTGCCGATTTAAACAATGCGGCCCATGGGTTAGCTTCAAAAGTTTCGGAAATAACGTAGGTGCTTGGTCGTGATGAGCCGTAACCAAAATTATCGGCATAACCTGTTAAGCCCAACAAATTGTTCAACTGATACCAGTGACTTCCTTTGTAAAGTCGTGTGTCTGCACCAACATTGAATGAAAAATTCTCTGATGCTTCAATTTCTAAATTTGTCAAGAAACCATACCAGTTATGGTTGTTAACAGACATGCGGCGTATTGCCGAGCCACCATATGTCCCTACGCCTTCGGAATTGGCATTGGCTATGTTGTTTTCTACAAGTTGGTCAAAATCAATCTCGTTAATGTTGTTTCTTACGGCGTTGATGTTTGCAGAACGTCCGGCAGGCCCGGTGCCTCCACCGCGTCCCCAAGATGCATAAAGTACCGATGATAGGTTGGTTTTGTCACTGATGGTCCAATCCCAGTTTAAGTTCGCAACTGGCTTGTGGTAATAGTTTCTTCTGAAAGTAAAACGCTCGCCATCAAGAAAACCCGAGTTGTTATTGTGTCTCAAGCCATATCGTTCATAATCTTCCAATGAAACCGAAAAGTTTTGATCGTGCCATTGCGGCGCTCCGGTAATCAAAAAGTTGAACTGATGATTGTCATTCGGTATATAACCTACACCAAAAAAGTAGTTTTGACCTTGACCTGCAGTACCGTTTGCCCATTTTCTGTGTCCTTGCCAGTGGTCAACCAAAAACGAGTAAGCCCATTTTCCTTTTAATCCTGAATCGTAGCTTACAGATGCTTTTCCATAGCTGTCGTTACCGGTCATAAATCTTGCAAAACCGCCTTCTTTTCTGCCTGCGGCTTTTGATACAATATTAACGGTACCACCTACTGACGATATGGCCAATTTTGAAGAACCCAAACCTCTCTGCACCTGCACGGCATTGGCAACGTCAGACATTCCGGACCAGTTTGACCAGTACATATTACCATCTTCCATACCGTTAATTGGCTGTCCGTTTAAAAGGAATGCTGTATTACTTTGGTTAAATCCTCTTAAAAACATTTGCGAATCGCCAAAACCACCTGCTTGGTTTGAAACATAAACAGATGGCGTGCTTTTCATTATCTCGGGAAACTCTACGTTACCTACTGCTTTTGTTTGAATTTCTGATGCGGTAATTGTGGATACGGCTATGGGTGTTTTCCTGTCTTCGGCAAGGTCAATAATTCCCGAACCCACGATAACTACTTCATCCAAAGTGTTGTCATAAGACAATTTAATGCTGCCAAAATCTTGATTTCCGTTAAATGGCATTGATACAGTACTGTAACCCACAAAGGAAATGACCAAAGTGCCAGTACGTGATAGTGTAGTCAAGGTAAAATTGCCTTCGTAATCGGTGGTGGTCCCGTTTGTTGTCCCCTTTTCGACAATGTTAGCTCCCGGTAACGGTGCGTTCATTTCGGCATCCATTACTTTTCCTTTTACCTCGCTTTGAGAAAATACTACCGCGGTGAACAACATCATCACGGCCATCGTTAAGAATTGTGTAGTTTTTTTCATTTTTTGAATATTAAGATTAGTCTATAAATTCACGGCAAAAATAAGTCAAATATAACAATGCTTGTTACCTAAATATTAAAATAATTTTAACATTTAAATTTAAAAGGAATTTGACAACCTTTTTTTTTAACAAAGAAAAGTTATCAACTCGTTTTTAAACGCTTGTAGAAATTGATGATGCCTTGAGTTGATGCATCGTGACCATTGTCTGCCTGCACAGATCCAAATTCTTTCAAGATGGTATTTGCAAGCTGCTTTCCAAGTTCAACCCCAAACTGGTCGTAACTGTAAACATCCCAAATGACACCCTGAACAAAAATCTTGTGTTCGTACAGTGCTATCAACTTGCCCAAGCTTTCGGGCGTCAGCTGGTCGATAAGGATTGTGGTCGTAGGCTTATTGCCCTCAAACACTTTGTACGGCGCCAGTTTGTGGATTTCGTTTTCGGCAAGGTTCTGTGCCTTGAGCTCGTTGATGGCGGCTTCTTTGGATTTGCCTTTCATCAGTGCTTCGGTCTGGGCAATAAAGTTGGACATCAGCTTATCTTGGTGTTCTACGTTGCCGTACAGCGATTTGACAAAACCTATAAAATCACAAGGAATCAACTTCGTTCCCTGATGGATCAACTGAAAAAAGGCGTGCTGCGAATTGGTGCCAGGCTCTCCCCAAACAATCCCGCCTGTTTGGTAATTGACCGTTTTTCCGGTTCGGTCCACGCTCTTGCCATTACTTTCCATATTGGCCTGTTGCAGGTAGGTGGCAAACTGGTTGAGGTATTGCGAATAGGGAATGATGGCTTCGGTTTGGGCATTGAAAAAGTTGTTGTACCAAATGCCCAGCAACGCTAAGATTACCGGGATGTTTTTTCCAAAATCTTCGTTTTTGAAATGTGTGTCCATTTTATGGGCCCCGAGCAGCAATTTGTCAAAATTGTCCGGCCCGACCGAAAGACATATGGAAAGCCCTACGGAACCCCAGAGCGAAAACCGCCCCCCAACCCAATCCCACATTGGGAAAATATTGGCTTCGGCTATACCAAAATCCTTTACCTTTTCAATATTTGTAGAAACTGCCACAAAGTGTTTTGCTATATCTTCCATGGCAGCGTGTTTTAAAAACCATGCTTTGATGGTCATGGCATTTGAAAGCGTTTCTTGAGTGGTAAACGTTTTTGAAACTACAACAAATAGTGTAGTTTCCGGATTGAGTTTTTTTAGTATCTCATTGACATGGTCACCGTCAACATTGCTCACAAAATGCGTATTGAGATGGTTTTTGTAGTATTGCAATGCATCAACGACCATTGCCGGACCAAGGTCAGAACCGCCAATACCTATATTTACAATGTCAGTAAAAGGCTTGCCCGTAAAACCCTTTCTCACACCGTTGATAACCTCATTTGAAAACGTTCCAATCTGGTTTTTCACATTATGTATTTCTGGGATAACGTTTGTGCCGTTCACAAAAACGCTCGCTGATTTTGGGGCGCGGAGTGCGGTGTGGAGTACTTCGCGTTTTTCGGTTTCATTGATGGCCTCGCCTGAAAATTGCTTTTGGATGGCTTCACCCAATTGCGTTTCATCGGCAAGTTTCAACAGCAATTCCAATGTTTTGTCATCAACTCTGTTTTTTGAGTAGTCTACATAAAAGTCGTCCCATTTGATGGTCATCTTTTCTGCTCTGTTCGGATGGGTCAAAAACCATTGCGACAGATGTGTGTCCTTAATGTCTTCAAAATGTGCTTTTAGTGCTGCCCAAGCATTGGTATGTGTTGGGTTTGTGGTATTTAATGCCATTGGTTACTTTAGGCTGATTAGGTTATCGTCTGATGAAAATTCGGCTTTCTTTACTTCTTTGAAGGGGATACTGTCCAAATGTGCTTTTAGTGGCTGTATAAAGGTCTGGTATGAATCCTTTAGCTTGTCTGGAATGCTTTCTGCGGTTGGTAATTTTTCTTTAAACGGATCCACTTGTTCGCCATTTTTCCAAAAGCGATAGCACACGTGCGGGCCACCGGTATTCCCGGTCATCCCGACCCAACCAATGACGTCGCCCTGTTTCACATATTGTCCTTTTTTGACATTTTGTGCCTTCATGTGCAGGTATTGGGTGCTATATGTATCGTTGTGCTTGATTTTTACATACTTCCCGTTTCCTCCTTTTTGTGTAGATTCTATAACCGTTCCATTTGCAGTTGCCAAAATGGGTGTCCCTATTGGAGCGGCAAAATCTGTGCCTTTGTGCGGTTTTAGTTTATAGCCATAATATGCAATACGTCTGTTAAGGTTGTAGCGCGATGAAATGCGGCTAAATTGTACCGGGGCTTTGAGGAAAGCCCGTTTTAAGCTCTTTGATTTTTCATCAAAATACGTTGGTCCTTTCTGTAAACTATCGGTCTTGAAGCCAAAAGCATAAAAATCTTCGCCTTTATGCTGAAAATAGGCTGCTTCGATGCTTTCGATACCTACAGAGATTGAATCTTCTATAAAGCGTTCTTTGTATATAATCTTGAACCTGTCCCCTTTTTGTACCTTAAAGAAATTAATGGTCCATGCATAAATATCGGACATATCGTTGATAAGCTGGTATGGCAATCCTTGAGCATCCATGGTTTGGGAGAGAGAGTTCATAATGGTTCCCGATGCTTCTTTAGTATCCACCCTCACGGGCTTGCTTTCCTTGTAGGCGACAACGGAGTCGGCAAACTTTATTACCACATAATCAATTTCATTGGGTTGGTAAATGAAACATTCGGGGGTTTGCAGCGAATCTTTGGAGCACAACAAGGTATAGGGTTTGCCAATTTGGAGTTTTCGGATGTCATAAGAATCTTTGGCGGTTTCGGCGATGTTATGTACCTGTGAGACACCAATGTTGTGGCGCTGCAGTATGGCACCAAAACTATCACCAGATCTGATAGTGTCCCTTTTTACAAAATAGTTGTTAAGATTGAACCCGAATTCTAATACTTCTTTGGGCTCAACAAAAGCATGGAGGTCTTCGATGGGAGGTTGGGGCGCATCTTTACAAGAAAAAAAGCTAATCGAAATTAATAGTGCCAGTAATAATTTTTTTTGCTTCATTATTTTGTTTTAGTTAGTTGTCATTGTTCAGTTCCCCAGTTTTCAAGCTCTTGATCTGTCCAGAGTTCCGGAAAAAAGATACGCCGCTGGTACTTGGGATGCATGTATTTTTTCCAATCGCTTCCGCCTGTCGCTTCACCGCCGCCACTGCTTTCGATATAATGCTTTGCGGCATTGTAATGAGCAAAAACCCAAGTGATGTTTACGGTATAATCATAATGGCGCATGGCCTTTACCAAATCTGCATCCTGTTGGTCCTTGATGGGCAATTCTTTAAAGCGTGTCCATAGATTTTTGGTATTGTACTTTTCCATAAATCGAAGGAACTCGTCCTTATAGCGGCCTTCAAAATTAATCAAAAGTGTGGATTTTTTGCCAGTATGATAATCTTTTCCGGCTGCTTGCCAATAAAGATGCTCAAAAGCGTGCGTGTAGGGCGTGTTCCTATCAATGTTGGCGCGGTATCTGAAGTCGATAAGGTTGATAAGTTCGGTAGAGGCAAATTCGATGAGCCTGTACTGCGCGCTCTGGAAGCCGCTGGCGGGGGTCAGGGTGTTCCTGAACTTCATGTACTGCGCCACATCCATACCTTCGCGCATGATGTTGAAAGAGGTTGTGAGCATATCAAAATAACGGCTTATGCGCATAAGTTTGCTTTCAAAAAACACGACGTCGAGATGTTCCTTGACCGCCACTTGCTCAATTTCCCAAAGAATCATCTTGAAGATCAACTCGTTGATTTGGTGGTAACCGATGAACACCATTTCGTCAGGAAGCGTGGTGCGCTGTACCTGAAGATTGAGCAGGGCATCGGTCTGGATATAGTCCCAATAAGTGATGGGCTTGCTATGGAGCAATCCTTCGAGGTGGACGGCGGTGTCTTGGTCGAGGGATTTGTACTTCTTTTGAAGTTTTTCCAATACTGGTTCAAAATTTTGCGTTGTTTCCATGGTTGTCAATCAACTTGTATTACAAATGAATGTTTTAGTCCTTTGAATGCTTCCAAATTAGCTTGGAGCGAACCCACCCGAAAGTTTGCCTTAACCTTCAATGGAATTTTGTTTTTGTCTGCACTTACCCAGAGGGTAAGGCTTTCTTCTTCTTTAAACACACGTCCGGCCATTACATAAGGCCTGAATTTGAGGGTTTTTACCTTTCCAAATTTGGTCGAGATGGTTTCCCTCCCCAAAAATTTCAACTTAAAATGATAGTTTTCTTCATCAAAAAACATATTCAAGCCCACGGTTTCTCCTTCTTTGATGGTTTCGGTGTCATAGTTGTTCCTCAAATAATAAAAAGCCGAAACCATATCCTGCACGTTCTGTTCGGTGGTATGGATGCTTTCTTTTTTGTGCTTTCTGTTGTTCACATAAGCTTTGTTGTTCAACTGGTCAAATTCCGTCACGATGTCTTTGGTGTGGCCACCTTCATCAATCTGCCGAATGGACTTGTATGGCAACCCGGTGTGTTTGTCGAAATAACTCTCATAGTTGTCCTTGACCTTAAAGAACCATTTGATGGCTCCTGTGGTCCAGCCTTTGCCCACAACGTGATAAACGGGCTTTCCTTTATAAGTTGATTCGCGCACATCCAAAGTGGCATTGCCGGCCTTGAGCCAATTGCTATAGCTTATTTCAAACTTAAACCATTCGCCGGCCTGAAATGCTTGTTCTTTTTGGGGGAAAGAAAATTGCACGGCCAACAGGACTGTAATAAGTAGGGTTTTTTTCATAATCAGGTGTCATTGCAAATGTTGCCGATTGACATACATTTTAGTTTCCGTATTGACTAAATTTGCAATTACTGTTCTAAAAGTATTAAAACAAAAAAACTCCGTCAAATTAATGGGGGATTTTTAAGCATAATTATTAGTTAAATATTTGGATTCTACTAACATCGACCCGCAATCTTATACACGCTGTAGTTTTAGAAAAATTAGACTGGAACACACATATTTTATTTAACGTGAGTTCGATATAATTCAAGGTAAAAATTTGCATAAAAAAGCAAAAGTTAGTGTATTTAAGTTATTGAAGTTCAAATAAATACTAAACTTTTGCTTATGATTTCCATTGATAAAATTACGACTATTTTTTGTTCTATTGATGATTTTTGTAAAGATTTTGTTCCAAGTTGGGAAAAACAGATGCTTTCCTATGGTAAAAAAAACGTATAAGAAAGTCCAGTTTGTCGCTTTCGGAAATCATCACGATCCAAGTGCTTTTTCATACCTCCAATTACAGAAATTTTAAAGCCTTTTATTTGGGATACGTTTGTAAATTCTTGACA
>JAKQHT010000016.1 GCA_029557895.1 Bacteroidota bacterium
TGTATTACGAAACGCTGAAACACACAGGAGAATTCCCGATTATCGGAGTAAATACGTTTTTGAGCAGTAAAGGTTCTCCGACTGTTGTTCCTGCTGAAGTAATCAGAGCAACGGAAGAAGAAAAATTATTCCAAATCAAAACCAAAGAAACGTTGAACAAAGCCAATACCGATAAAGTAAAAGCCGAACTTGATAAAATTCAGGAAGTAGCGGTTCAGAACCAAAATATCTTTGAACAACTGATGGAAGCAACCAAGGTTTGTTCACTCGGACAAATTACTTCAGCTTTGTTTGAAGTAGGAGGTCAGTATAGGAGGAATATGTAAGCGATTCGCAAATCATTTCGGGATTTAACTTCTTGAATTTCCTGAATCAAGTTCACTCCTCTTGTAATGGCAAAAAGTAAAAAAACCGCTCCGATTTTAATCGGAACGGTTTTTTCTATTATTACCTGCCTTTATTCTTCACATATTTTTCTAACCACTCATCCTGTTCCCAAATCACGTGCAGAATACTTTCTTTTGCTGCATATCCGTGGGATTCTTTCGGAAGTAAAACCAAACGTGTTGGAGCTCCAAATCCTTTGAGGGCATTGAAATATCTCTCACTTTGCATTGTGTAAGTTCCAGAATTGTTATCGTCATTTCCGTGAATTAAAAGCAACGGAGTTTTCATTTTGTCAGCACTCATAAAAGGCGACATCGTGTTGTAAACTTCGGGAGCTTCCCAATAGTTTCTTTCCTCACTTTGGAAACCAAACGGAGTAAGTGTACGATTATAAGCTCCACTTCGTGCAATTCCTGCTGCAAACAAATCAGAGTGCGACAATAAATTCGCGGTCATAAAAGCTCCGTACGAATGCCCTCCGACAGCTACACGATTTCTGTCGATATATCCCAATTTATCCACTGCATCAATAGCAGCTTTTGCATTAGCAACCAATTGTTCCACAAACGTATCATTGGGTTGTTCGTCTCCCTCTCCTACAATCGGAAAAGCAGCATCATCCAAAACCACATAGCCACGAGTTACCCAATAAATCGGAGAACCATAATTCGGAAAAGTAAACTCATTCGGATTCGAAGTCGTTTGTCCTGCACTGCTTTTGTCTTTGTATTCGGTAGGATAAGCCCACATAATCATAGGTAGTTTTTCTTTTTTCTTCATATCGTATCCAACAGGAAGATAAAGTGTTCCTGACAATTCCAATCCGTCTTCACGTTTATATTTGATAACTTCTTTGTGTACGTTTTCAATCTTTTTGAATGGATTTTCAAAATTCGTAATCTGTACCGGAGCTTTTTTGCTTTTGATGTTTCTTACGTAATAATTCGGATATTCGTTTTTGGATTCCATTCTAACCAAAATTTCTCCTTTTTTGATATCCAAAACGGAGTTGATGTCTTCTTTTTTATTGTTCAGATTGGATTGGTATAATCGTTTTGATTTCAGGGTTTTCAGATTGAATTCATCAATAAAAGGGAATTGTCCTTTGTCTGTATATCCGTCTCCCAAAAGGAAAATATTATCATTTTGAATGTCCAATACGTAACGTCCGTATTCATTTCTTTTAGTTTCAGGACTTCCCGGATTGCTGTAATTATCCTGATAGTTTCTGTCCCAAATAATTTGAGGTTTTTGAGAAAAATCAGACGGATTCAGGATATATGTTTTTGTATTTCGGGTATTCCACCAATAATCAGAAAGCAAGGCATAATTTTCATTTCCCCACGTAATTCCTGAATATCTTCCGATGGTTTTGGCAATTGATTGAGGCTGTCCGTTAAAAGGTGCTTCAATTTGGAAAATTTCATCTCTGAATTCCACCTCGTTGGCTGGATCTCCTCCATCAAGAGCCTCCGCATAAACCAAAGTTGCCGGTTTGTCTGCTCTCCACGAAACCGAACGTTTACCGGTCTGAACAGCCATAAATCCTTTTGGTAAATCTTCGATTAATGGTTTTTTGTCAAATTCCGAAACTAATTTTCCGTTCTTGTCATAAATCGTGGTTGTAACCGGAAATCTTCCGAGTGGAACAATATACGAATACGGTCTTTCGATAGTAGAAATCATTATGTAATTTCCGTCAGGCGAAAAAGACTCACTTCTGTAAATAGCTTTTTCTTTCCAAAGAGTTGTTTTGCCGTTTAAATCAACTTTGAATAATTCTGAAGTGGTCAGAATGTCGAAATTTTCTTCGTCTGTTTTGTTTTTCAGCAAATCCTGATAGGTTCTGTTTTGTGCCAGACTTCCGTCACTAACCGTAACAATTGGGCCTGTTGGGAGTGCAGTTTTGGCATCAATAAGTTCGGGTTTGTCTTTAGGCAACATTCTGACCAAAAGCGAATTTCCGTCTTTAAACCAAGTAATCGGGTTTCCAAGATTTGCATTGGCTTTAGCCTCTGTTAGTTTTTTTGCAGTAAGCGTTTTGAAATCGGCTATCCAAACTTCAACTCCGGTCAAAGTCGTATGGGTAAAAGCCATCATGGTTTCGTCAGGGCTCCATGCGAAATTTGCCAATCTGGCATCTTCGGGCAATCCCTTGATCTGAACAGGATCCCGATGGCTATCGGGATTTACCTTGAATTTTCGGTATTGAATGTTATTTACATAAGTAATCGTACTTGATATATTTGTTTTCGGATTGATACGGAGCCCTGCCAGACGCATTTCTTCTTCTGAAATTTCAGCTAATGTTTTGTACGTATTGCGGTACATAAACACAATTTGCTCCTTTTGGCTATCCATAGAAATAGATGGAGCTCTCTGGAAATCTACCAAGTCGAGAATTTCCTGTGGTGGTTTTTGATATGTGATGTCTTCTTGTGCAAATCCAAGACCTGCAACCAAAACGAAAAGGAAAGAAGTGAGTTTTTTCATAGTTGTTATTATTGTTTATTCTGATACAAAATAGGATTCAGCTCATTATCGTTGTACATTTTCATTTAGTTTGTAGGCTTTCATATACTTGCCTACGTTTTCGGTATCTGTTAGCAAATCGTCAATGGCAATTGATACATCTTTCTTTTGTTCCAAAAGAACATTCAACTTTTCCTGCGTTGTAGTTCTTGGTTTGGTGCTTGCATCTTTACAGGTAGTCTGTTTGATTTGGGCAAAACCTAAAGAGGAACGAAAGTTAATTGCTTATCACAACTTCGTTGTGTCAACATAAAAATTACGGTTTACCTGTATGTCTTTCACATTTGGAGTTATGTCTAAATATTTCCATTCAGATGTTGGGTAAATCCAGGATTCTTTGTCGCCAAAGGTAACCTTTACGGGCATGTCAAATTTATTGACAATGTTGGTCCAATGATAGGAAAGTTTGCCTTGTTCTATCTTGTATTCCAGAGTAGGGATGCGGGTGTCTCTCAAATATTGGTTAAAAAATTCAGTCAGGTCAATACCGGAATGCTTACTGATGAAATTTTCTATTTCGCCGGTTGTCACTGTTTTGTGGTAAAATGTTTTGTTGAGACCGCGAAGTATTTGCCGCCATTTCTCATCATCTTCTATGAGTTGTCTCAAAGTGTGCAGCATATTTGCGCCCTTGCTGTACATATCGCCGGAGCCTTCTTTATTGACCCCGTAAGGCCCGATAATGGGTCGGTCGTTGTTGATATTTTTGCGAGTGCCAATAACATAATCCGAAGAAGCTGTCTGGCCGTAAAAATAATCGAGAAAGAGGTTTTCGGAATATGCGGTAAAGCTTTCGTGTATCCACATATCGGCAATGTCCTTGTAGGTGATGTTGTTGGCAAACCACTCGTGTCCGGACTCGTGGATGATGATGAAATCAAATTTTAGTCCCCAGCCCGTATTGGAAGTGTCTGTACCGAGATAGCCTTTCATGTATTGGTTGCCATAGGTCACGGAACTTTGGTGTTCCATTCCAAGATATGGCACTTCCACAAGCTTAAAACCGTCTTCGTAGAACGGATATGGACCAAACCAGTGCTCAAAGGCTTCCATCATCCTCGTGGCATCCTTGAAATGTTCTTTGGCTTTTTCGAGATTGTCGCGCAATACATAATAGTCCATATCGAGCGGTCCTTTTTCGCCTTGGTATATTTCGGAAAAATGGACATAGTCGCCAATGTTGACATTCACACCATAATTATTGATGGGATTGTTAACGAACCAATGGAAAGTTTTGGAGCCATCGTTGTGCGTGTCAACCTTGCGAAGCTTGCCGTTTGAGACGTCCATTAGCCCTTTTGGTGTTTTTATCGAAATGAGCATACTGTCCACTTCGTCATACATATGGTCTTTGTTGGGCCACCATACACTTGCGCCAAGGCCTTGGCAGGAGGTAGCTATAAAATCGTTGCCGTTTTTGTCTTTAGACCAAGAAAAACCACCGTCCCAAGGTGCTCGTTTTGCGGCCCGAGGTTGGCCTTCGTAGTAAATATCAATAGTTTGTATGCTCTTAATGTGTTGTTTTCGAGTGGTTTCTATAAAATAAGCATTTCCTTCTCTTGTGTATTTTAGTGCTTTTCCGTTTTGTTCTACTTTGGTGATGTTCAATGGCTCTTGTAAGTCGATTTGCAGCCTTTTGGGTGTTTTCAATACTCTGTATTTTACCGTGTTTTTCCCTTTGATGGATTTTGTGGCCGGGTCAACTTCAATGTCCAAGTGGTAATAGGTCAGATCCCACCAAGCCCTTTCGGGGGTAATAGTACCACGAAGTGTGTCTTGACGGGTAAAAGTTGTGCCGTTTTTTGATAGAAGGCCTTGACCTGCAGCCGAAAGTGAAAAGAGTACCAGCAAAGTGAGAGATAAGATCTGTTTCATGGGTTATTTGAAATAAAGGTAAAGTTCCGAAAATATCGGGATTAATGCAATAAAAATGGTGTATAAACTTGTCTGTTGGCAGTAAGACTTTGCGTTTCTTTGACTTTACGGGGAATGACAAAAATTAAATCCTGAAGATAAAAAAAGCCAATTCAACTTAATGGATTGGCTTTTTTTTGGCATCTGAAATTTGTATCAATCTATTTTTAGAAGCAGTATTTATTTTCAGCTTTGACCTTGTCGGCAATGATGTTTCGCAATGCCACGACATTAGGGTAATTGTTGTATTTGGTAAAGCGCTTCAAGCCCATGAGCATCATGCGCTGTTCATCGCCTTCGGCAAAGGAAATAATGCCTTCTTTTCCGTTTTGTTCAATGATAGAAACGGCGTTGTAAAGGTATAATTTTGCCATGGCGATTTGTACGGCCTGTGCATCTTCACCAAAACGTTTGGCATTTTTCTCGGTACGGAGGATAACAGATTCTGCCATATATATTTCGATAAGAATGTTGGATGCCGCCATCAATAATTGCTGATGTGAATTAAGATCTGGTCCAAATTTTTGAACCGCCGCGCCGGCAACCATCAAGAATACCTTTTTTAGTTTGGCAATCATTTCTTTTTCTTCTGAAAACAATTCAGAATAATCAGGCGTGTCAAATGAGGGTATGCCCATCAATTCTTCTTGAACTTGCATGGCTGGGCTCAACAAATCCACGTGACCTTTCATCGCTTTTTTGACCAACATGCCTACTGAAAGCATTCGGTTTATTTCATTTGTGCCTTCATAAATGCGGGCAATGCGGGCATCTCGCCACGCGGCTTCCATGGGTGTTTCTTCAGAAAAGCCCATGCCACCGAAAATTTGGATACCTTCATCGGAACAATTTTGAACATCCTCAGATAGGGCAACTTTAAGAATAGAACACTCAATTGCATACTCTTCAACGCCTTTAAGCTCTGCTTCCTGATGCGAATTTCCGGCTGCTTGGCGCAAGGCAATTCGGTCTTCGATGTTTTTGGCTGCCCTGTAACTTGCAGATTCTCCGGCGTAAGCATTGGTAGCCATTTCGGCAAGTTTGTGTTTTATGGCACCAAACTCGGCAATAGGTGTATTGAACTGCTTGCGCTCATTGGCATACTGTACTGCGGTGGTCGTGATGCGGCGTTGCGAGTCCAAGCAAGCGGCTGCCAACTTGATACGCCCCACGTTCAACGCATTCATTGCTATTTTAAAACCTTCTCCGCGTCCGGCAAGCATATTTTCGACAGGTACTACGGTATCGTTGAAAAACACTTGACGGGTTGAACTCGCACGAATGCCCAGTTTATGTTCTTCTTCGCCAAGTGTGATGCCGTTGCTTGGGTCGTTTTCAACGATGAATCCCGTAATGTTTTTGTCGTTTTCGATACGTGCAAAAACTATGAACAGCTTACAGAACCCGGCATTGGAAATCCACATTTTCTGTCCGTTTATCTTGTAAGTTTTGCCGTCGGCAGAAAGTTCTGCGGTAGTTTTGCCCGAATTGGCGTCGCTACCTGCGCCCGGTTCGGTAAGGCAATACGCGCCAAACCACTCGCCGGTGGCAAGTTTTGGTACGTATTTTTGTTTTTGTTCCTCTGTTCCGTAAAGCGTTATTGGCATGGTTCCGATTCCGGTATGCGCGCCAAACGCCGTGCTGAACGAGCCTGTGCCGCTGGAAATATAGTCGCAAACCAACATGGTCGAGACGAAGCCCATATTGAGTCCGCCATATTCTTCAGGTACGGCAACGCCCAAAAATCCGAGTTCGCCGGCTTTGCGCATGGCAGATTCGGTAAGTGCATAATCTTTGGCTTCAAAGCGTGGTTTGTTAGGGATAATTTCACGGTCGTTAAATTCCATAACCGCTTCTTTCATCATCAATTGTTCTTCCGAAAAATCTTCAGGAGTGAAGATGTCTTCGCATTTTGTTTCTTTAACGAGGAATTGACCGCCTCGAAGAATGTCTTTTTCTTGTGTTTCCATTGTGTTTAGATTGTAGATTTAAGATGATTTTTAGGAGAAGAATCAAGAGCCAAAAGCCAAGAATCAAGAATCAAGAATCAAGAGCCAGGAATCAAGAATCAGGAGTCAAGAATCAGGAATCAAGAGCCAAGAATCAAGAATCAGGAGTCAAGAATCAGGAATCAGGAGCCAAGAGCCAAGAATCAAGAATCAAGAATCAAGAGCCAAGAGCCAAGACGCAGGACTAAAGTTTTAACCTTGATTGAAATCTCGAAATCATTTTTTGTATTTGTATTATTTTGTTTTCTAATTCTTTAAATTTTTCTTCTGATACATAATTTTCATTCAATGCAACAATTAATTGAGTTTCCCATTCAAATGCCGAACCTAAACTATATTCTAAAAATTTATTAAAATGTTTATCGGAAGTTTTACTTGAACCTTCGGCTATATTTGACGGAATAGAAACAGCACATCGATTCATCTGCGTAACCAATCCGAATTTTTCAAAATCAGGGAATGTTTTTGTTAGTCTATAACTATCTTTTACAAGCTCAATACCGGCTTCCCAAATATTCAATTTCTTAAAGTTGTGCATAACAGTCTTGGTTCTTGATTTCCAAAATCTTGGTTCTAATTTAAAAATTCAAAAATCCCACAAGCGCCTTGCCCTGTACCGACACACATTGTGACAGCACCGTATTTGCCTTTCATATTGCGTTTACGCATTTCGTCAAACAATTGCACCGATAGTTTTGCTCCGGTACAACCCAGGGGGTGTCCTAAAGCAATGGCGCCACCATTTACGTTGATGATATCGGGATTCAAATTCAACTCCCTGATAACGGCAAGTGATTGTGACGCAAAGGCTTCGTTTAATTCAATAAGTGATAAATCGTCTTGTTTTAAGCCTGCTTGTTTTAATGCTTTTGGAATGGCTTTTACAGGGCCAATGCCCATAATGCGCGGTTCAACACCGGCAGCAGCATAATTGACCAAACGTGCTATAGGTTCAAGATTCAGTTCTTTGACCATTGCTTCGCTCATGATCAGCACAAAAGCAGCGCCATCGCTCATTTGCGACGAGTTTCCTGCGGTAACGCTTCCGCCAGCGGCAAAAACGGCAGGAAGTTTTGCCAAGGCTTCTTTGCTTGTGCCTGCGCGTGGGCCTTCATCTTTGGTTACCGTATAAGTTTTGGTAGCTTTTTTGCCGTTTTCATCGATATAGGTCTGCTCGACGGTTATCGGTACAATTTGATTGTCAAACCGACCTTCGGCTTGTGCTTTTAAAGCTTTCATGTGTGAGTTGTATGCAAACTCGTCTTGGTCTTCGCGAGATACTTTAAACTGGTTTGCAACTGCTTCGGCAGTTAAGCCCATTCCCCAATAATAATCTTCATTTCCTGCTTTTGCAGCGGCATAATCGGGTACGGGTTTGTAGCCACCCATTGGAATAAAACTCATGCTTTCGGCGCCGCCGGCAATGATGCAATCTGCCATGCCGGCTTGAATTTTTGCTGTGGCAATACTTATGGTTTCGATTCCCGATGCACAGTAGCGATTTACCGTTACCCCCGGAACATCCTCGATTTTTAATCCCATTAAGGAGATGAGTCGGGCAACGTTAAGTCCTTGCTCGGCTTCGGGCATTGCGTTGCCGACAATCACATCGTCTATTCTGGTTTTGTCGAGTTGCGGTACTTTTTCCATCATGTACTGGATGGTTTCTGCCGCTAATTCATCGGGTCTTTTAAACCGGAATACGCCTTTTGGCGCTTTGCCTACGGCGGTTCGGTATGCTGAAACTATGTATGCTGTTTTCATTGGATGTTGTCTTTTTGTATGGTATTTATGTGTAATGTATATTGTCTTGTCGTATATTGTATTGATGTATAATGTATATTGTTATTTGATTCTTTACTGTTTTTTTGTTGTGTCGTACTTGCTTGACGGGAACGATTAGGGTTTTTATCAAGCCTTAAATTAGCTTTTTCTTTATGGTATTTTCTCTCTGCTTTATACAATATACATCAATACATTATTCAATTAATTGCGGAGCGGTTTTCCTGTTTTCAACATATGCTGGATACGTTCCAATGTTTTTCTTTCGGTACATAACGAAAGAAATGCTTCGCGCTCTATATCCAATAAATATTGTTCGCTTACCAATGTGGGCTCCGATAAATCGCCACCTGCCATGACATAAGCCAATTTGTTAGCAATTTTTTTGTCGTGTTCACTAATGTAATTGGCTTTTTCCATCGAGTCTGTTCCAACCAGAAACATTCCAAGGGCTTGTTTTCCAAGCACTTTTACGTCGGTTCGTTTTACCGGTTGGGTATAGCCTTGTTCTGCCATTAGTTTTGCATAAGCTTTGGCTGTGGCAATTTGTCGGTCTTTGTTGACCACCACAACGTCTTTTCCTTTTTGCAGGATGCCCAAATCAAATGCTTCATAAGCCGATGTGGACACTTTTGCCATTCCGATGGTGAGGAAATACTCTTGAAGTACATTTAGCTCTACATCATTTTTTCGGAAGGTATCTGACGCTCTCAAAGCCATTTCTTTAGAGCCGCCACCGCCAGGAATTACCCCAACGCCAAATTCTACCAAACCTATATAGGTTTCGGCTGCTGCAACTATTTTATCGGCGTGCATAGATAGCTCGCAGCCGCCACCAAGTGCCATTCCGTGAGGTGCTGCAATGGTCGGTATTGAAGAATAGCGCATGCGCATCATCGTGTCTTGAAAATACTTGATAGCCATATTAAGCTCGTCGTATTCCTGCTCGGCAGCCATCATAAAAATCATCCCTATATTGGCACCCACCGAAAAATTTGCGGCTTGATTGCCGATGACCAATCCTTGAAAATCTTTTTCGGCAAGGTCAACGGCTTTGTTAAGTCCTGCCAAGACGTCGCCACCTATGGTGTTCATTTTTGATTGGAACTCGCAGTTTAAGATTCCGTCGCCCAAATCTTCAATGACGACGCCCGAATTTTTCCATACTTCATTCGTTTTGCGGATGTTGTCGAGGATGATAAACGCATCCTGACCCGGAATTTTTTCCTGCGATTTCTTATCGATGTCGTAGGCATACGTCGCGCCGCTTTTTACCGTATAAAAAGAATCGCTGCCCGATGCCAGCATATCGCTGACCCAACTTGCCGGCTCGTAGCCTTCGGCTTTCATGAGCTCGATACCTTTGGCGACGCCTACGGCATCCCATATCTGGAACGGTCCGTGTTCCCAGCCAAAACCGGCTTTCATGGCATCGTCAATCTTGTATAGCTGATCGGTAATTTCAGGAATTCTGTACGATATGTATGCAAAAAGCGCCGTAAGGTTTTTACGGTAAAATTCGCCTGCTTTGTCTTTGCCTGCAACTAAAACAGGAAAACGGTCGATAACCTTGTCTATGGTTTTAGTGAGTTCCAAAGTGGCAAAATTCGCTTTTTTATTGGGTCGGTATTGCATTGAATTCAAATCAAGCGATAGGATATCTTTGCCTTCCTTTTTGTAAAAACCTTGTTTGGTTTTGCTTCCCAACCATTTGTTTTCCATCATTTTGCCAATAAAATCCGGAAGTTTGAAAAGTTCGTGGCGCTCGTCTTTGGGTACATTTTCATAAAGACCGTTGGCAACGTGTACCAAAGTGTCCAGTCCAACAACATCAACCGTTCTAAAAGTTGCAGATTTTGGACGGCCAATGACCGGTCCGGTCAATTTGTCGATTTCTTCAATGGTCATATCCAGCTCTTTGACCATATGGAAAAGGCTCATGATGCTGAAAATACCGATTCGGTTGCCTATAAATGCCGGTGTATCTTTGGCAATTACCGATGTTTTTCCGAGAAATTGTTCGCCATAACTGTTCAGGAAATCCAAAACATCTTGTGAGGTTTTTGGCCCCGGAATGATTTCAAACAATTTCAGGTAGCGAGCAGGGTTGAAAAAGTGCGTTCCGCAAAAATGCTTTTGGAAATCTTCGCTACGACCTTCGCTCATGAAATGTATCGGGATTCCGGATGTGTTTGAGGTTATCAACGTTCCGGGTGTACGGTATTTTTCGAGGTTTTCAAACACTTGTTTTTTAATATCGAGTCGCTCGACAACTACTTCTATTATCCAATCTACTTTGGCAACTTTTGCAATGTCGTCTTCCAGATTTCCGGTGGTAATTCGTTTTGCAAAACTTTGGTGGTAAATAGGCGAAGGTTTCGATTTTAAAGCAGCCGTGAGCGAATCGTTGACAATCCGGTTGCGTACCTGTTTGCTTTCGAGGGTTAAACCTTTGGCTTTTTCTGCATCGTTAAGTTCTCTGGGAACGATGTCGAGCAGCAGCACGTCAACGCCAATGTTGGCAAAATGACAAGCAATGCCGCTACCCATAATTCCGGAACCGATGACTGCTACTTTTTTTATTCTGCGTTTACTCATTTTACTTATGTGAATTTTCTTTTTGGTTATATATGTTTTTGTTGGAAATCATGTTGTTGATGAGTTCTGCGACCTCATAAAAGTGTTTCATTTTTTCGTCAGTAACATGTTTTCGAATGGTTTCGTTGAACGTTAACACTTTTTCTCGGGAATAGGCTCTTTTTTCCTTGCCAAAATCTGTAAGGTGGATGAGCACACTACGGCCGTCAACAGGGTTTGGGTGTCTTGTGATGAGCCCTTTTTCTTCCATGGATTTTAGGGTGCGCGAGAGGCTGGTGGCTTCCATGCCCATTTTTGGGCCCAATGATGTTGATGGCGTGCCGTTTTCGGGGTCGATGCTCAACAAGGCAAAGCCGGTAGCCATGGTGGTTCCGAATTTGGCGGCTTCTTCGTTGTACATTTTCATCACTGCCAACCATGTGGTTCTCAACACATAATCTATGGTTTTGTCTTTCATGTTTTTTTATTAGAAAGACCAAATATACAAAAATTTATTATGCACGCATAATAAATTTGGATAATTTTTTCAAATAGTAGCAGTCAAAGTCTTGTTTGGGATTTTGTCGAAACTTAAAGCATAAACAAAACCATATATCGAAGTGGTTCTTGGTTGTCGATACGAAATCAAATCCAAGGGGAAATAAAAGATGAAACAGGGTTGTTAAACGACCAAAACTTCCAAAAATGCAATGAGAATTGATATTGTAACAGCAGGGCGAATATCAAAGAAAGTTTGGTGAAAACGTCGCTATCGTAGAATTAAAAAAGCGTTGATGGGTTTGTGCCTTTTTTCCTTTGTTGGGTTGCCGCCTGCCTGTTGTAATCCTTGTCATCTTTAATCCCAGAATTCGCATTTTTGCTCTCATCCAGGGCAAATTGACAAGGCGAAAAGAAAAGTAACTTTCGGGGCTTTATGAGGGTGGGTTTCGGAGTACAAAGTTTCAATTTATTACTAAGGTTCAATAGTAGCACAAAGCTCCAAGTTTGCACGTCAGCCCGCCTGACGCAAAACCCGTGCTATCGGTCGTTTTTCTTTCTTCGTCAAAGGTCAAGCAGTCCGAATGTTTCATTGTATGATGTGTTCAAGTCAATGAATTGAAATTTCGGTGCAGTTTCTTGTCTAAGTATGTTGTAAATTTTCAAACTTTCACTGTCAGATGAAAGGTAAAATTCTACGGCTTTTTCACAGTCGGCTTGAGCAAAAAGTTTTGTATCATTTGGAATGATGTTTCGTTCTTTCAGTTTTAGTTTTCCTTTATTTTGAAAAACTATTTTGGCAAATTCTCCTGTCCGTTTTGAATGGTCTAAATTGAATGGAACGATTTGTAAATTTCGTAGAGGAAGTTCGTGAACATCGCCACCAGCACAATATTCTGCAATACTTATTGTTGAAATCATCATTGTTATTTCCTTTTGTAGGAAGTAACGAAAATAGCCGTCCGCATTCTTGAAAAGTGGGTCGCTGTCGTTGAGGAAACGAAGGAAAAAGCTGGTGTCAAGTAATGCTGCTTTATGCGTCATAACCTCCTCTAATTTCTTTTAACCAATTGTCGGGGTTAATACTGCCAAGCCAAGATTTTTTTGCTTTGTCCCGAAGTGTTTTTAAATATAGCTCGTCATATTTTGGTTGGTAGTCAACCAATTCTATAAATTTTAATGTTGATGAGTCAATTTCTCCCGTTTCCGAATGTTGTTTACCTGTCGCCCTAATGCCGTATGGCTTTTTGTGTATAATATTTTCTTCTAGGTGTTCAAAGAACGACAAAGGAGTTTGAACTATAAAGCTACCTTCGTCAGTAAGTATGTGCAAATTCGTCTTGCCCTTTCCACCTGCATTCGTGATTTTGCCATAGAAATAGAATTCTGCATCAACCCATATTGCTTCTGTTCTGTAATAAGATGTTGTTTTGTCAACTTTCACTTCGTTTGTGTTGTCGAGAGATGTTTTGATGCTAAAAACGTAATTCCGTTTTGTTGCGATGTTTTGAATGTTTTCAAATGCTTTTGCAGTACCTAAATCAAGAAAGTCTATGTTTTGAACTTGGCTAACCTGTCCAATGATTGCGTTAAAACCGATTATATATTGAATTGAGGTTTTAAGTATATGTTTTACAGAACCTTCTTCAATTTTGTAGCTGATGTTCGGTCTGTCTCTCTTGTCGCCAGGATAAAGCAAGTTTTCGGCATTTTCGAGAATAGCGATAATCTCCCGAATGTCGTAATTGTCGGGTGATAGGTCAAGGTTTCCCTTTGAGCCTGTTATTCTTATCTCAATGAAGCCAATTTTTTCCACCTTACAAAGGTAATATTTTTATGGGTTGGTTAGTCAATTTTTTGTTGTTACTTTCTTGCTCGGCTGTCGTTTTATAATGACCGCTAACGGTTTGTGGCTTTGCGTTCGGGCGGGATTAGAAGCACTTCACTTTCGGGTTAACCATAGGTAGTTTAATATACAATTTGTTTAAATTTAAAACTTTCGCCCGCATTACGCTTATACAATGTTGTAGGGCGTTTTCTTCTTTCAATCAATACGTTTTAGTTCCATAATGTGCGTGTCTGTGGCAATTTGGGCAAAGTCCAATCGCATTCTCAACGGTGTCGTCTCCACCTTCAGCTAACGGCATTTTATGGTGTACTTCTAAATATGGACTTTCGTCCGTGTCCTTTAGGAAAGGTGCTTTCTCATTACAACGTTCACATTTTCCATTCGCTCGTTCCAATACTTCCGCAACAACATATGGATTTCTAATAAAAACTGTCTGACTAACAATCATTTTCTTTGGTTTTGGGTCTGATTTTATAAGTCGTGTTTGTCTCTGTTTATGATTGAGTTTCCTTGCCTTTTCTATTTCAGATTTTTCGTCTTCGATAAACTCATTTAAAGTTAGTAGGTCTGTAAGTTCATAAATTGGTTGACTAACATTGTCTGAATAGATTTCGGCTAAATATTCAATCGCTCCCCTTGAATGAGCGGCTCTCATTTGGGGCATTTGGTAAGTTTTGATAGCTTCTCTAATAAAGTCCTTATTGCTTGATTTAAAAAAGTCCAAATATTTTTCTATTTGGTCGAGAGGTAAAAGACAACCAATACTATTTTTAGTTTTAGCAAGGCAGTCAGGAACATTGTCGATATTATCTGAATGGACTTTTTCTCGTCCAATGTGTCCACGGTATATTACTGGGATTTCGTAATTGTCAATTATCGGTTTGAGTGTTGTTCTGTCGCAGAGTATTAAAAGTTCATTCTTATAAATCTGTATGCAATACTCGTGTCCTGTGTTAAACCTAATAAAATTACCGTTTTTGTCAAGGTTTAAATTCCATTTCTGGCTGTTAAGTATGTCGGCATAGCTAATGGCATCACTTAAAAACTCAATCAGTTTCGTTCTTGTCGAGACGTCAGGAAGCAGTTTTTCAAAAACTTTCTTCGCATCTTCAATACTATTCCTGTCAAATTTTGCCATTTAGTTTAGTGTTGTTTAAATGCCCTACAACTTGCAGCTAACGGTGGTGTAGCAATGAGTTGTTATTTTTTCTTTGCCGTCAAGAATAAATTTTCTTATACAAATCGCTATAAATTCCCATGATGACATCGCGTCTCATTTTCATGGTTGGGGTAAGTTGTCCCCCGTCAATGCTCCAAACGTCGGAGGTTAGCTCAAAGCGTTTTATCTGTTCCCAATTTCCAAAACGAGCATTGCAGGCATCGACTTCGCGCTGTATGCGGCCGATGACCTCCGGAGAGTTGGCAATTTCTATGTTGGTAGTGCCTACTTTCAGTTCTTTGCGTTTTATCCAGTCCTTTATAAATTCAAAGTTGGGCTGTATGAATGCTGCGGGCATTTTTTCGCCTTCGCCAATGACCATTACTTGTTCGATGAAACGGGATTGCTTTAGGTCGTTTTCTAGTAGGGTAGGGATGATATATTTTCCGCCGGAGGTTTTGAACTGTTCTTTTTTTCGCCCCGTAATTTTTAGGAATCCGTCGGCGTCAACCAATCCTTTGTCGCCGGTGTGGAAGTACTCGCCGGTCATCACTTCGGCTGTTTTTTCGGGGTCCTTGTAGTAGCCCATCATCACATTGGGGCCTTTGATAAGAATTTCGTCGTCTTCGGCAATTTTTACTTCCACGTTCCGTATGGGTTTGCCTACTGTGCCAATTTTGTACATGCCGTCTTTCATCATTCCCACAGATACCACGGGCGAAGTTTCGGTAAGGCCATAACCTTCCATGACATACATTTCTGCTGCGCAAAAAATCCTTGAAAGTCGTGGTTGCAGTGCTGCACTGCCAGAAACCATGGTGTCAAGGCAACCGCCAAGTCCTTCTTTCCATTTGCTGAAAATCAGTTTGCGGGCCAGTTTCAATTTTGTTTCGTACCACCAACCGTTCTGTCCGTAGGGTTCGTACTGCTCGCCGATGGCAATTGCCCAGAAAAACAAGCGCTTTTTGATGCCTGAAAGATCTTCGCCTTTGGAAACTATTTTGTCAAAAACTTTTTCGAGCAATCGTGGCACGACGCTCATTAGATGTGGTTTTACTTCTTTGACATTGTCACTGATTTTGTCGAGTCCTTCGGCATAGTAGATTCCCGAGCCTGCATACTGGTAGATATAAATCAGTACGCGCTCAAAGATGTGGCAAAGGGGAAGGAAACTTAAGATTCTGGTTTCGCCGCTAATGATGGGAAGCCTCGGAACACTGTCCAGGGCATTGCTCGTAATGTTTCGGTGCGACAGCATGACCCCTTTGGGTTTTCCTGTGGTGCCGGAGGTGTAAATCAACGTGGCGAGGTCTTCTGCTTTTACAGAGTTTTTGCGGTCCTCAACTTCTGGCTGGTTGCTTTCGTCTTGGCCTATTTCAAACAGCTCGGAGTAGTGTTTACAGCCCGGAATTTCGTCAAATGAATAGATTTCCTTGACTTTGGTCTTGTGTTTGATGGCGTTGACTTTTTTGAAAACTTCTTCGTCTGAAACAAAACAATAAATGGATTCGCTATGGTTGAGGACATATTCGAACTCTTCAGAGCTTATGGTCGGGTAGATGGGCACGTTCTGTGCGCCTACCTGTAAAATACCGATGTCCATAAAGTTCCATTCTGTGCGGTTGTTGGACGAGATGACGGCAATCTTATCGTTCTTTTCGACACCCATGCGAAGGAGTGCGCGACTTATGGTGTTGGATTTTTTGATGTATTCTCTGGTAGATGTTTTTACCCACTGGCCATTGTATTTGGTGGCCAAAGCAACATCGAGGTCGTATTTTTCCAATTGATAATAGGGAAAATCAAAAAGGCGTGTAATTTCTGTCATCTTTATGTTAGGGATTGTTGAAGAGTTCTGCAATATATAAATATAGGTTAAATTTTCAAATAGTAAATGTTGTCGGGGCAAATTTTGTGAATTGGCTTATTGCTTTTGAAGCAATCGTGAGCTATGCCTTATACATCAAAATTTAGCATTTGAAATGTTTGTCAAAAAATTTCCTAAAAGTCAATCTTATTTCTATTTTTGCAGCGATTTTATGACAAATCGGGATGTGGCGCAGCCTGGTAGCGTACTAGCATGGGGTGCTAGGGGTCGCTGGTTCGAATCCAGTCATCCCGACCAATAGAAGCCTTAATCGTTTATATATAGACGGTTAGGGTTTTTTGTTTGGGATTTTTTACACTGTATCTGGGTGTGAAAAACCTATTATGGGGAGCATTTTTAGGGCATCAATCCTTTTTGGAAACCATTTTAAAACTGAAGTACCCCAAAATCGCGATAATCAGAATCATAATTCCCCAAAGCCAGAGTTTGCTTTGAAATACTGGCTGTTGTTGACTGTCGTTTTTTGGGACGACAAGTTCTTCTGAAAGTACTGTGTTGTTTTTTATATCGGTTTCATTGATAAAACTTTTATATTTCATTAAATCATATGAAGGTTTGATAGCCTTTGAATTGCCGTAATACAAAAACAGATCGCTATCGGTAACCGATTGAAAAATCAAATTGTAATTCAAAACATTTACATCGACCGAATCTATTTTCAAAGGAATATTGTCCTGATTGTCTATAATTATCCTAAAATCTTTAGTGATGTGTTCTAAATTGCCATAACACACAAAATATGTCTTTTCTTTTGAAGAGATTACTCCTGACGAAAAATGGCGATAGTTTTTTATCCAGCCTTTTTCGGTTTTGGTGCTATCTGCCAAATATTCTATAACTATAGGCCTATGGTATAAAAACGCATCATTGACGTTTAATTTTAGAGATCGGACGGGGACTTTATTTTTAAGAGAAAACTCAATGACCGTCTGTTTGTTCTTCTTGTCATTTTTAACTGATAAATCTTTTATATTGAATGTTTTGAAAACATTTTTTTCGTTTTGAACTTCTCCATACAAAAAGAACTCTTTTAATTTTGGCTCTGTATCGGCTTCAATCGAAATCCTGTAAAATTTAAAGCGTGAATCATCAAAAACCAATTTTTCAAAACGATAATCGGTTTCTTGGTTTTTTATGGATAAAATCCTGTAATCATTCAAAATGGTAAACCATTCGTTTTGATTGTGACTTCCTTCCAATTTTAATTTCCAATCAAAATTTTCATTAGCAAAAGACAGTTTGATGTTATTTAAAATGCTATTCGGTTGGTCTGTCTCAATAGTGAAATAATATTTGGTGTCGGTGTGTGATTTGTTAATGATTCTACCACCCAACGGCATTGCAAATTCAAAATCATTTGGTACGAACTTCAATAAATACGGTACTTCGATCGTATCATTGTCTTTTATCCCAAAAATCCGAATATCCGACAAATCGGGTTTTACCTTGTCGTACAATACATCGGGAATATCAACGGAATTCCATTTGAGAGTGTCTTGTTTGAGTTCGATTTTTCGTTTGTAGGTATAGTGTTCCTGCGAAAATCCGTTTGAGAAAACTACCATTAAGCATAATGGTATCAGTATATTAATAGTTTTTTTCATCGTCATAAATTTTGTCTTTAAACTTGTTGTACAAGAACGAAATTATCAATAATAAAACGCCCAGACTGATGAACACTATGGTTTTTGAAATGGTATTCAGGTGTGAAATATCATAGAAAAACAGTTTTAGCAAGGTAATGCCAAATAGGACGATTGCCCCGATGCGCAGATATTTTATGCGCTTGAAAATGCCCAGATAAATCAATAACAGTGAGTATGTACCCCACAAAATGCTCAATCCCAATTTGAAAACACCTTTGTTTCCTGCCAGATCCAGCCATGTGACGAGCTCATTGCTCAAAAAGCACAACACAGAAACGTATAAAACAAATTCTGCCAAAAATTTTAAGCCCTTGTTCAAAGGATTCATGAACTGCTGTTTCGCATACCTAAACAAGGTAAAAATCCCGAACGCCACACAGGCAAAAAGCAAATACCTAATCAACACATACCCAAAATCTATTTGATAAAATTCGTTGGACACTCGGTCAATATACGCTCCGCGGAGTTCGCCAAGTAAAAACAATCCGACGGTTTGCGAAGCAAATAATGCAATGAGCGTGAAAATAATTGCAATAATTCCTAAAATTTTATTTTTGATTTTCAAGATATTAAACATCGATAATATACCGAAAAACACAATGGTATAGCTGATGATCACTACGCTTTCAATGTTCCGTATAAAGTAGTTGTGATGCGAATAATAGCCGGAATAATCATCGTTGTTTTCATTTTTGATGGCTGTAGCATCAAACCAATGATCAAAGTACATGCTTATCTCGTAACTAAATGCAAGATAGCTTGTGGCCACCAATAAAATAGGGCCAAACACAGACATCGCACTGGTCAAGCTGTTTTGGTTGTCGGTGGTAAAATATTGCCTCTTTTTTCCTAAATAAACGATATACCCGAATCCCGAAGCCACCAAAAGCGATGTTAGAAACCCAATATTAAAAAATGCTTTGGGTTGTGTCCTCAAATATGAATAAGTTCCCCAATCGTGTAGCTGGCTTAAAAATGCCAATACCATAATAGCATACGAAATCTTTTCATACATAACCACGTGCTTGGTTCTTCCAATCCAAAACAGCAGTACGGCTTGTGCTATCCAGAGCAACGTGACCCAATTTCCGTCCAGTTGAACCGGGATTGCAATGGTAATAAAGGCAAAAACCAACCCAAATATCAAGTAAAACAAGGCTTTGTCTCCGAGTTTTTTGTTTTGGATAATGAAGCCGATCACAAAATGAATTCCGGCATTGAGCAAAGTAAACAGTCCGAGATATTGCTCTGTTTGTTCCGAATTGTTGAGGATTCCGTAACCAAAACCAAAGTAAATGAATGAGTTGAACAAAATGAGAATGATATCGCGCTTTGCCAATTTTTCTTCCTGGATGATCCGGTTGGTAATGGCAACTGCATAAAACATCAAAAAGAAAATGGTAGCAAATACGAAAGCCAATATGCTGTATTTATCCAAATAATATGCATCAAAATACCAAACCGCATAAATCAACCAGGTAAGAAAAAATGACGCATAATAAAGTGATTTCCAATATTTTTTAATCGAAACAGCTAAAATACCCAAATTGATTATGGCTATATAGGTAAACAAGATTTCTACGCGACCTGAATCATTGGAAAGCAAAAATGGAACGGCGTAAGCACCGACCAACCCGATATGTGCAATGACCGAACGGTTGTAATTGAGTGCTGCAAATACCGTAAACACCGTAAAAATGACCATGAGGACAAAAGCCAGAATTTGTGGAATGAGTCCATAAAAATCATAAGCAAAAAAGGTGATAAAATAGAAAATAGCCATTGCACCACTCACTAAAACAGCACTGTAGCTTTCAAACTTGGCTTTGAGTTTTATCCCGAAAGCCAGTAAGGCAATGCCTGCTCCATAACCCAAAATGATGCGTGTAAGCGGACTTATCAGGTTGTTTTCAATGGAATATTTTGCGCCGACAGCCACGCCGATAACCAGAATCAAAATCCCGATTTTGTTCAACCAGCTTTCGCCAATAATTTTTTCTAGATCAGACGGTTGCTTGGGAGGTTTTGGTTTGGCTTGTTTCGGAACCATAGGTTCTTGAACATGAATTTTTTGTCCCTGAACAGGAACGGTAGGCTCGGGTTTTGGTTTGGTCGCTTCTGGTTTTTGTTGAGTTGCAGTCCCAGATTTTAACAATTGTATTTCTGAATGAAGATGTTGTATCTCTTTGGAAAAAAGTGCTTGCTGGCGAGAAAGCGCTTCGAGCCTTTGCATGAGCTCGTCCAATTTTTTGGGGTTATTTTCCATATTTAATGGGTTGTGGTTATTCAAATGTATGAAAATATTTTTCAGGTAATGCGCCGAAATGTTCAATCCTTTAGTGGGCCTAAAGTGGCTCTAAACAATTTCAACTCTTCCCACGAAAATGCATTATCTGAAATTTCCCGGAGTTCTGCATTGGTTTTGTTCGGGTTGTCCGTATAAAGCTCGTACAATCCCGAAATCCTGTCGGTAGGAAGTACATCAGCCAGTGAAACCGCTCTTTTTTCGATAAGCTTGGCTAAATGTGCGTAGATAGTGGCCTTTGTTAGTTTCCGTTCCAAAGCGATTTCTTTGACAGACATTTTCTTGTTCCAAAGCTCCAGGGTGATGTCTATGGTTGGCTTTTTGGGAGTTTTTTCTTTTTTCGGTTTGTCATAATAAACGGTGTCGTAATCTTCATCGCCCTCAAAATCCAAAGCCTGTTTTTTGATGATTTCCGAAATTTTGACCAAATGATTGAGCTTGTATTCCGAAACGGAATTGAGTTTTAGGTTCTGCTTGGTAATATCTTTGTTTTCTGAAATGATTTTCAGTAGCAATCGGGTTTTGTTGAGTTCCAAAACGGCTTTAACCTGTATTTCTTCCAAAAGGGATATTTCTTCAAAAAAGGCTTTCATCTTTTTCATTCGCTTTACTTTTTCTACCGTGTATAATACCTCAAAAGCAAGGTTGTCCAGTTTCGGGAAAAAGTATTCGTAGGCCTTGTCAAACCGTTCTTTGATATATTGAAAGTTATAAGGGTGAGAATTAAATAATCGATGCAGATGAGCAATAAATCTTTCGGAATGTACCAATAATTCCCCAATGCTGTCGTGCTGCAGTTCTGCCCACTTTCGGAATTCGTTTTTCTTGCTTTTCGGCAGTTCGGAAGAGTAGGTTTGCAGGTGGTTTTTCCAAGTGCTTTGCATCACTCTCCACGAAAAACATTTAACGATACAGTGATGGATATAATTTTTTGTCTGAATATCGAGTTCTTGTTCAAGCGTTTCTTTTTCGCATTTGTTTTTGGAATATTCCATTACGGAAGCATCATTCGTGATTCCGTTGAGCTGGATGGGATTGAGCAAAACCAAGCCATTAAGCGAACGCAATCTCGAAAGTGCCACATAAGCCTGTCCCGATGCAAAAACCTGCGAAAGGTCCAAAACTGCCTTGTCAAACGTAAGTCCCTGGCTTTTGTGCACGGTAATTGCCCAAGCCAATTTTATCGGGAAATGCGTAAACGTCCCTAAAACTTCTTCTTTTATCTCTTTTGAATTTGCATCAACCGAATATCTGATGTTTTCCCACGTGTGTCTTTCGACTTCGAGGTATTTGTTTTCATCGGGAAAATGCACTACAATTTCCTTTTCGGACACCGAATGAACGATTGCCATTTTTCCGTTGAAATAGCGCTTTTCATAACCCAGATCGTTTTTGATAAAGATAATTTGAGCACCGACTTTAAGTTCCAGTTCTTCCTCGATCGGATAGATTTTTTCAGGAAAATCTCCAACAACTTCGGGATAATATTTGAATGCTTCGCTTTTCAATTCGTTGAGAGCTTCTCTGTTCATCATATCGGCCTTTGCATTGTGAGTGGTAAGCGTGATGTATCCTTGTTTGCTCTTTACGTCAAAATCGGGTTGAACGAATTTGTTGAGCAATCTGACATCTTCGGGAGTGGTACGGTTGTTCCGAAGATTGTTCAGCACACTGATAAAGTCCTGCTCGGTCTGACGATAGATTTTATCCAATTCGATATACAAAAGAGGATTGTTCTTCACTGCAAGCGAATGAAAAAAGAACATTCCCGAATAATAATTTTTCAGCACTTCCCATTCCTGATGGCGGACTACGGGAGGAAGCTGCAACAAATCTCCGATAAACAAAACCTGAACGCCTCCAAAAGCCTCATCGTTTTTACGAACAGACTGTAACATAAAATCCATTGCATCGAGCACATCGGCCCGGAGCATGCTCACTTCGTCAATAATCAAAAGTTCCATATTTCGCAGGACTTCCTGCTTGGTTTTGTTCATATTGAAGTGTCTGCGAAGTGTGCTTCGGTTTTCAAAACGAACACTATCGTTAATGTATGGAGGTGCAGAATGTGTAGGCAAAAATCCTCCAAATGGAAGCTGAAACATAGAATGAATCGTAACGCCGCCCGCATTGAGTGCCGCAATCCCCGTTGGAGCGACCACTACCGTATTTTTGTGCGTGGTTTCGAGGATTTCTTTGAGCAAAGTCGTTTTTCCCGTTCCTGCTTTTCCCGTCAGAAAAACGTTTCGGTTGGTTTGGTTTATGTACTTTATGGTATATTCGGCTAACACGTATGCTTGCATTTTGGTGCTTATAGACAGTCAAAGATAGGTTTTTGCGCAATGTATGTCAAAAGACTGTAAGTAGTTTGCCATCGCGGCGGCACATAATCCTATCCGGATGCACCTGCTTGTCGTTGAATAAGCGAACCATTGCAAATGGTTTCTATGTTAAACAGGGGGATAACCGTTGCGTTCATTGAGTTGAAGTGTGATCAATGGCTAACAAATTTTATTGTTAAGCGTTTTATTTTTTACTATAACTTCGTTATATTTTTTTAATTTTGAACAAATTTGAAGTTTTATCTAAAATTTGTCCAAGTTTAGGTATTTCATTTTTTTTAAAGGATTTTCAGCACAATGGTCACTCTCAAACAGCTCGCCGAAAAACTCAATGTTTCCGTATCCACGGTCTCAAAAGCGTTGCATGGAAGTGAAGAGATTAGTAAAGATACAATTGAACGTGTAAGAGCATTGGCCAAGGAGCTCAATTACCAGCCCAACAAGGTGGCTATAAGTCTTAAAAGCAACAAAACGAAGACCATAGGTGTTATCATCCCCAATATTCTCAACCATTTTTTTGCCAAAGTACTCTATGGAGTGGAGGAAGAGGCGGCCCAAAGAGGCTACGATATTATCATCTGTATCAGTAACGAGTCTTCCGATAAAGAAATCCACAGTTTTGAAGTATTGGGCAACGGCAGCGTTGACGGTTTTATCGTTTCGGCCGCCGAAGAAACACAAGTAAAAAACCAAACACAACACATAGAAAGCATTCTCCGGCAAGACATTCCCGTGGTTATGTTTGACAGGGTGTTGGAAGATATAGATTGTGATAAGGTCATCATCGACGACTTTGGGGCCAGCTACGAAGCTGCAAAACATTTGCTGGCCGAAGGCAGAAAGCATATTGCACTTTTGAGCGATATTGAAGAATTGAGCGTTGGAAAATTGCGTATCAATGGCTACCTGAAAGCGCTTGAAGAAGCGTCTAATTATACAAATGGACCCACCATGCTCCATGTTAGTCAAAAAGACAACATTGAAGAGCGCATTGAGTCGCTTTTTGATAAGCATCCGGATATAGACGGTATCCTCTCCATAGACAATACCACCGGAGTAGTGGCGATGCACAAAGCCGTCAAGCGTGGCAAGCGCATTCCGGATGACCTTTCCATCATTGGTTTTTCTGATGAAAATGTACTCCCTTTTACCGACCCAAAACTCTCTACCATCAAACAACACGCCGTGGATATTGGAAAAACCTCGGTTGCTCTTTTGATTGATAGGTTGAACAATAGGGTGGATGGCATGCCTGTTACCAAAACGATCAAGACAAATCTGGTTTTGAGAGGCACAACCAAATGATCGGATTTTAAGAAATCTCCTTTTTTTAGAAATAGTTTTGTTCTGAAGGTATGGAATACACGTTGTTTTCTGCTTTTGGATATGAGCAACCATTTTGCTTAAAAGCTATTTGAATGGCGTGCAATTGGCCATCCGGATAAATGCAGGATGGTCGTAGAAAGGCTATAGTTTTTGGTTGGTGTAACATTTTGGCAGTTAAGTAGTCTTATTGATACAAACAATCAAAAAACCACTGTTATGAGAGAAGATAAACAGCTTATTGTCATTACGCACTTAAGCCAGCTGGTGTCACTGTTGACAGGCTTTGGCAGCCTTTTGGTGCCTTTGATTATATGGGCGACACAAAAGGGTAATGTCTATCAAATGGATATCCACGGCAAACGAATCATCAATTTTCAGTTGAGCCTGATTGTTTATTGCATTATTTGCATTCCATTGATACTGCTTTTCGGATTGGGGCTTTTGGGATTTGTGTTTCTGGGAATCATCGGGGTAATATATCCGGTGGTCAATGCAATAAAGGCAAGCAATGGTGAAACTCCCAACTATCCGTTTTCTTTTAATTTTATCAATTGATTTTTAATTGAATGGTCTAAAAAAACCCGCTATGTTGCGGGTTTTTTAATTTAAGGTTTAAAACATTTTCAATTGCTTTCAATCAAAAAAGGATCAAAAAAATGCATTAATTGTTTAGCATTACCGGCATAACGAGCATGGTGATGTTTTCGCCTTCGTCCAAACCATCGGCAGGAGTCAGGATTCCCGCCCTGTTGGGTAAGCTCATCTCAAGTTGTACTTCGTCTGAATTTAGGTTTGTCAGCATTTCGGTAAGGAAGCGCGAGTTGAACCCTATCTGGATGTCGTCGCCCTGATAGTCGCAGGTAAGCCGTTCTTCAGCTTTGTTTGAATAGTCGATGTCTTCAGCAGATATGTTCAGTTCTGCACCTGCAATTTTCAAACGGATCTGGTGCGTAGTCTTGTTGGAAAAGATGCTCACCCGTCGTACGGAATTTAGAAACTGTATTCTGTCAATGGTAAGCCTGTTAGGGTTTTCTTTAGGGATTACCGCTTCATAGTTGGGATATTTTCCATCTATTAAACGACAGATGAGTTCTGAATTGTCAAAAGTGAACTTGGCATTGCTGTCGTTGTATTCAATAGTAATGTCATCAGTTGTTGTTGCCAATATGCCTTTGAGGAGGTTCAATGGCTTTTTGGCCATGATAAATTCTGCCGTTTCGCTTGCCTTGACATCATCCCGTGAATATTTAACCAATTTGTGGGCGTCCGTTGCCACAAAAGTAAGTCCTTCCGTTGAAAACTGGAAGAATACGCCGCTCATAACGGGGCGCAGGTCGTCATTGCCGGCGGCAAAAATGGTCTTTCCAATGGCAGTGGCCAAAATTTCACCGGGGATGGTCGCTTTACTTGGATTTTCAAGGGCAACGGCTTTTGGAAATTCATTTCCGTTTGCGTAGGCAAGGGCATATTTTCCGTGATTGGAGCTGATTTCTACAATGTTATTGCTTTCAGCCACAAAAGTCAAAGGTTGTTCAGGGAAAGTCTTTAATGTTTCGAGAAGTAGTTTTGCGGGCAGCGCGATGCTTCCGTCGGTATTGCTCTCTACTTCAATGACCGAAGTCATGGTTGTTTCAAGATCGCTTGCAGATACGGTCAGTTTTGAATCTTTGAGGTCAAACAAAAAATTATCCAAAATGGGAAGGGTATTTGAGTTGTTGATCACACCTCCCAATACCTGCAACTGCTTTAACAAATGTGTGCTTGATACTATAAATTTCATCTACGTGTTTTTGATTTTCGGATACGATTTACAAATATATTCCAATAGCCTTGTTTAATAAAACAAATTTATTAACAATCAGGTGTATTTTCTTTTTCGGATATAGCCATATCCCAGGCCGAACAAGCCCAGAATGGCCAAGGGCAATGCGATGTTGACGGACTGCCATAGTGTTCGTTGGTCTGTTGTTTTTTGTCGGTCCATATATGGAATGACAATTTCCTTGCTGCGAATGTTTATAAGTCCGTCGTCGTTGAGCAGATAATTGACTGCATTTTCGAGAAATTCCTTGTTGCCAAAGCTTCGCCCGGTCCAACGGTCAAAACCGAGTTCTTGGGGTTGGTTCTGTACCACGTCGTTGCGAATCACATCGCCGTCTGATACAACGATCATTTTGGTGGGTGTGCTAACCTGCTTGTCATTTTCAATTTGAAACGGTTTGATGCGGTTGTTGTACACCGATGTAAATGTCCCTTCGAGTAGTACTGCCAATGGTTGTGGGCCTTTGGTATAGGTTTCTAGATCGGGTTCTTGGGTAACAATGTCCAGACTGATTTGGCTTGGGACACCTTCTAATTTGGTAAGATCGGAACTTTTCAAAAGGATTTTTTTGGATATACCGTTTTTCAGTGTATCGATTTGGCTTGCAAAATCAAATTTTACCATATTCAAATTGCTTGTGATTGGGTGTTCTGGATTGGTTCCTGCCAATGGTGAATAAGGCCATCGAAGCGGTTGGAATTGTGCCTCGCTCCCTTCACCCAATGCGAGCCAAATGGGGGCAGAGTACAGGTCGTTCACGATGTTGGGGTTGATGCGCAGGCCATACTTGAAGAAAAAATCGGTGAGATTCAAATCCCGCATTACCGCAACAGCGCTTCCCTTTTCGTTTTTCAGGCTGTCTGTGTCCATCACGACAGATTCGGTCAGCCAAAGACTTTTGCCGCCGTTCATGGTGTATTGGTCAAGCACATATTTTTCGTTTTCTGTAAAGGTCTCTGTGGGCTTTGCTGCAATGACCAGATCGTAATCTTTGAGCCTGTCGAGTGTCCTTACGGGATTTGAAGAAACACTATCCAATGTAAAAGGGGCAATGAAATAGTGTTCTTTGATGGTTTTCAAAAAATCGGCAATGTAAATGTCGGATAGTTCGCCATTGCCCTTGAGTATGGCGATTTTTTTCTCTTTAGGAACAACCAATTTTTTAAATCCTTCTGCAAAAGCATATTCAAGGTTTTGGACAGAACTGCTGATGGTCTCGTCCGTTGTGGCCCCAATGATGTTTTTTATGAGCGGGATTTTTACCGTTTGTTCTTGATAGCTCGCAAGTGCCCAAGGAAAAATAAGCGCTTTTGAGGTCTTTCCGCTACCGCTCACTGTGAGTTGGCGTGGTTCCAAACCTCGATTTACGAGTTGGCTGATATTGGCGTCCCTTGTTTTTTCATCTTCAATTGGGTCGATGAAACTGAATTTGATTTGTGGGTTGTGCAAAGCAAACTCTTCGAGGAGTTGTCGGGTTTCGTCGCGCAAGCGCCTGTATTCTGATGGAAAATCGCCTTCAAGGAACACATCGACGATCAACGGCGAATCGATATTTTCCACAATACCTAATGCCGATTCAGAAAGTGTATAGCGTTTGTCCTGTGTCAGGTCAAACCGTTTATAGAAATGGCTCCCCAAGATATTAACCAGCACGAGCAAAGTTAAAAGCAGGACCGTTTTTTTTAGGGTTTGTTTATTTTTCAGCATCATTCTCTGGTTCTAAAATAGGTGCTTGGTACAGTTGCACATCGACGACCTTGTTGTTCCTGAACGTGATGCACATATTCTCCTTTTGGTCGTTGAGTGCGCCGGGTTCGATACCCAAACCATAGTTCCACATGTTTGGATCCTTTCCGTGGATAGTGTCATTCCAGCTCAACCATTCGTACGGGCCGAGCAACAGGGTTACATCGTCTTTTGTTCGCCCTATGAGTTCTTTTGTGGCCACCAGATCGTCGCTCATCTCATAGCGAAGAGCGGGACTGCTCTTCCAGTTTTCCGAATCAAAATATTTTTCGTGGTGGTAGCTGCTGAAAATGTTTACCATTGGGTAAAAACCATAAAAATAGACCAAAGGCGTGACAACGATGCTGATGGTAAAGGTCAGCCATTTTCGTCTGTCGATTGTGTTTACAAAAAGGAACACGAGCACAAATACGATGATGAGGAAGATGATAAGTGTTGCCGATGGAATCATTTTTTTTTCATTAGTGCTTTTGTATTTTCAACTTTGCCAAAACAATAAAAAACAGGGTCACGCTCAAAAAATATAGGACATCCCTGGTATCGATGACACCTCGCCCCATACTCTTAAAATGGGCTTCCATCCCGAGCTTTTCCAAATATACCAAATCTCCAAAAATATTGTAATTGGACAATCCCTCGAATCCGAAATAAAAGAAAAAGCACAGAAATACCGCAATGATGAATGCTACGATCTGATTGTCAGAAAGTGTGGAAGCAAAAATCCCGATGGCCGCATAGGCCGATGCAAGGAACAACAGTCCGAAATAGGATCCCAGTGTGCTGCCCATATCGAGGTTGCCTTCGGTAGCGCCAAGCTTGTAAACGCTCAAAACATAAAGTAATGTCGGCAACAAGGCCATCAGTACGAGCAAAAAAGCCCCCAAAAACTTCCCAAGCACTATTTGAAAGTTTGTAACGGGTTTTGTAAGTAATAGTTCAAGGGTGCCGAGCCTTTTTTCTTCAGCGAAGCTCCGCATTGTTACTGCAGGTACTAGGAAAATCAAGATCCATGGCGCAAGCTGAAAAAACGCTGATAGATCGGCAAAACCATTGTCGAGAATGTTTAAATCGCCTTTGAAAACCCATAAGAAAAGACCATTTGACAGCAGGAACACGGTAATCACCAAATACCCTACAGGCGAGGCAAAAAACGAATTGATTTCTTTTTTGAGGATGGCAATCATTTGATAGACAGCAGCTTTTATGTTAAATTTCTATGGAAGACGGTGCACCGTATCAACGCTCCATGCTTCTGGCTTATTGTTGAACAAAATTTTTGTTTTTGCCCATACAGACTTGAAAAGGTCGGACTGGCGATAACGTTCCAGGTCGGTTTCGGTATTCCAATGGCTATAAGTGAAAAATACATTTTGTTGTGTTGTGTCCCTGTACAGTTCCAAATGGGTACAGCCTTCAAAATTCCGGATATGCTGTTTGTTGGAATCAAAATTAGCAAGAAACGACCCAACTTTTGATGGTTCAAAACTCATTTTTACAATTCTTACTAACATATCTTTATAATTTGAAACTTTAATTCAGACAAAATTCACGCTGATGGTATCCCGCAATTGCAGCCCGAGTAGTTTTGAAGCGCTTCCCACCGTAGCGTTGTCGCTTTTATAAACGGCAATCTCAAGATGTCCTGATGTGTTAAAAATGGCCATTTTTTTGCCTTCGACGTTTCTTGAGGCTTCGGGGACATCAAAATCCACTATGTCGCTGTATTTGCTCAAAACCCTGTCAAATTTGTAACTGCGTGCTTGAACTTCATAAGAACGTCCTTTCTGTACGGATTCAAAAAATTTCTTCCGTATGTTGGACACAACATTTCCATAGTTGTCCACGTAAATGACGCTTCCGATAATCTGGTTCTGCTCGTCGTTTACAAACGGCAGCATGCTCTTTGTGGGCTTCAGGCTATCAATTGCCTTGCCGATAACTTCCAGTGTGCCGCCGCGTGCCAAGTGGCATGCCACTTTCACAAAAGTGTCCAATGTAGTGGTTTCCGGCAATGAGCTGCCATGGATGTTGATCTCGACCATTTTTTCCGGAGCGATTTCTTCCGTCATTATGCTGATAATGCCATTGTCGGCACAAACGAAATAATGCCCGTCGAGCTTAACGGCAATGTGTCGGTTTTCTGGATGTAGCTCCCCATCGATACCGATGATGTGTACGGTGCCTTTTGGAAAACTCATGTACGAATTTTGGACGATGTAAGCTGCTTCAGGAATGTTGAACGGTGAAACGGAATGTGAAATATCAACAATCTTGAAATCTTCGGACTCACTGTAGATCGCACCTTTTACGGCGCCTGCAAAATGGTCCTTTTCCCCGAAATCAGTGGTCAATGTGATAATTGCCATAAAAATTAGAGCGCTTTTTTTTAGAATTTAATACTGATGGCCATACAGGGTTGATTGTTGAAAACTATTTCAATTTTAAAAAGAAACAGGTGTCCGGAGTACAATTTTTTCCGTTAGATTTGTAAGGGTTGCAACAAAAAATAGAAGCTATTGTACCAACGTCACAAAGCTAATAAAACAAACCAGATTATATCAAATAAATTGAACGCTTTTGAACGAAATAGTAATTGAACTCGAAGAAATTACCCCCAAAGATTTTTTTGGTGAGCAAAATGCCAACATTGAACTGCTAAAAAAATACTTTCCAAAGTTAAAAATCGTCGCCCGCGGCAACAAAATAATGGCCTATGGCGACGAGGATTTGTTGGAGGAATTTGACCGCCGGGTGGAGATGCTCACGGAGCATTTCGGTAAATACAACAAGATTGACGAAAACATGATAGAGCGCGTGCTCACAAGCCAAAGCAGGGACGATTACAGTACCGGTGTCCAGAGTGACGAGATCATTCTGCACGGTGTTGGCGGCAAGATTATCAAGGCTCAGACCCATAACCAACGCCGCCTGGTAGAGAGTATCCGTAAGAACGATATGGTCTTTGCCATTGGGCCGGCAGGAACAGGAAAGACCTATACCGGCGTGGCTTTGGCCGTCAAGGCGTTGAAGAACAAAGAGGTGAAGCGTATTATTTTGACCCGTCCTGCCGTCGAGGCAGGCGAAAACCTTGGTTTTTTGCCCGGTGACCTCAAAGAAAAGCTCGACCCGTACATGCAACCTTTGTACGATGCGCTTCGGGATATGATACCGCCAGAAAAACTGCTAACGTTAATTGAAAACGGTACCATTCAGATTGCGCCACTGGCATTCATGCGTGGCCGTACTTTGGACAACGCCTTTGTGATTTTGGACGAGGGGCAGAACACGACCCACAACCAGATGAAAATGTTTCTGACACGTATGGGAAAGAATGCTAAATTCCTTTTGACCGGTGATCCCGGCCAGGTAGATTTGCCCCGTCGCACCCTGTCTGGCCTCAAAGAAGCTTTGCTCATCCTAAAGAACGTGGAAGGTGTCGGTATTGTCATGTTGGACGAAAAAGATGTGATAAGGCACAGGCTCGTCAAGAAAATCATCGAAGCTTACAAAGGCATTGAAAACAGAGAATAATTATTTAGACCACAAGTGACATCAAATTCCAATAATACCATAACGAGCACTAATTTCAGCTTCCCTAACCAAAAAAGTGTTTATAAAGGAAAGGTGCGTGAAGTTTACAATATCAATGATAATTTGTTGGTAATGATTGCCACCGACCGATTGAGCGCATTCGATGTGGTTATGCCCAAAGGGATACCGTACAAAGGGCAGATTTTGAATCAGATAGCGACCAAATTCATGCTTCAGACTGAAGATTTGGTGCCCAACTGGCTCATAGCTACGCCCGATCCCAATGTTGCTGTTGGGCATTTGTGCAAGCCTTTTAAGGTGGAAATGGTCATTCGGGGCTACCTTTCAGGTCACGCCGCTAGAGAGTATAAAGCCGGAAAACGGATGCTTTGTGGTGTGGAAATGCCCAATGGGATGAAGGAAAACGACAAGTTCCCCCAACCAATCATTACACCCGCAACAAAAGCTGAAATGGGCAGCCACGATGAGGACATATCCAAAGATGATATTTTAAAACGGCAAATCATTAATGAGAAAGATTATGCGGTTTTGGAAGATTATACAAGAAAATTGTTCCAAAGAGGAACCGAAATTGCAGCCGAAAGGGGACTTATTTTAGTAGATACCAAATATGAATTTGGAAAGACCAAGGACGGAAAAATTGTCCTGATTGATGAAATACACACGCCGGATTCTTCACGGTATTTTTATGCCAATGGCTATCAGGAACGTCAGGATAGAGGTGAGGCACAAAAACAATTATCCAAAGAATTTGTCCGTCAATGGTTGATGGCCAATGGTTTTCATGGATTGCCGGGACAAAAAGTGCCCGAAATGAGCGACGCATACATAGAAACCGTGAGTGAGCGCTATATTGAACTGTACGAAAAAATTATGGGCGAATCCTTTGTGAGGGCAGACGTGAGCAATATCCACAAGCGGATTGAGGGGAATATCCTGGATTTTTTGAAGCAAAGAGGTTAGTTTGTTTTCTTGATACCATCAAATACAACGCCCAATTTTCTGGTCGCATAATTCCATGCCCTTTGCAGTTGGCCGTAGATGAACACATTGGTTTTGCCCAGGTTCAATACGATAAAACATACCACAACGATGAACAAGAGCGCTCCAAAAACCGCTTCCCATGGTTCGAGTGACTTGTACCAAAAATGCTTTAGGCCAATGCCGGTAAAGCTTCCGTAGATTATGATAAAATGGACCACATAGATGTTGAGTGTTTTTTCGCCGATTTTTGTGACAATTGATTGTTTCATGAACCTTTCGAGCATGTAAAAAAAACCAAAATAGATAAAAACATTCCCAAGCCTCAAAAACAAATAATTATAATTTGCTGATCTTTCAAATAATTCGATACCAGTTATATAATATAATTTATGTAAAGCATAAGTAGAATAATATAGCAATAGTAGTCCAATCGCAAAAAATGATATAACAGCGTTTCTCTTGAACCGTTTTGTTTGTGGGCTTCTAAAAAAGATAGTGGCCAACAACCCGCCAAAACATACATATCCAAACCATGGCAGCATAGTGAATACAGAACCATTGGCTTTGGAAATATAATTGACCAAAACCAAAGGCACGTTATCCAAACGAAGGCCTCGATACAATGGTTCTGTAACAAAAATGATGCAACCCAAGAGCAGTAACACTACAGATAGGACTCGGCTGTTCTTTAGACATGCATGGTAAATGCCGATAAGCAACAAAAGGGACAGCCCGATGCATTGAAGCACATCAATGACCAAAAAGTAGGTGTCAAAACGACCTTTAAACCATGAAAAGAAAGGAATCCTCAAAAGATAACCGATCAAAATAAGCATCAATCCCCTGGAAATGCCTTTGCGAATCCTTATGCTGTCATCACCTTTTTGGTAGGCTTTCAATAACAGATATAGGAATACCAGTCCGGAAATGGTAAAGAACACCGGGGCCGTAATGCCTCTGAAATAGGACCAAATGGTGTATGCCGGGTATGCATCATCACGGTATATGGGATTAAGGAGCGTGTCAACAAAATGTCCTTGCAGCATCATCAGGATAGCAAACGCCCTGACAGCATCCAGAAAGTATAATCGTGTAGATTTTGATTCCAATCGCAGTGCTTATTAATGTAAAGATAATGTTAAAAACTAAAATTAATGATTTTTATATGCATTAGACACATTTTAATTAACAATCAAAAAATTTCTACTGGAAAAACAATATATTTAGAATCTGATGAAAATGACTTTGACGCACGACAAAGAACTTTATTTCAGCAAGATAAAGGTATTGTGTTGTGCTTTTGTTTTATGAATTAAAACTTTATATGAACAATGTTGAATTGCACGTTGACAAATAATTAAACAGACGATTATATTCATGTTGCCAAGACAATCGACTTTTGTTTAACTTGAATTTTAAAATTTCATTTAATGGATACTCTTGATCTCATTTTGGAGCAATTTGCAAGCTATGCCTGGGGGTTGCCATTGATAGTGTTGCTGATAGGTGGTGGTGTTTATCTCACGATACTTTCGAGGTTTTTGCCGTTCCGTTACATTGTGCATGCAGTACGCGTGTTACGGGGCAAGTATAGCAATCCGCATGATCCTGGTGAAATTAACCATTTTCAGGCTTTGATGACCGCTTTGTCCTCAACGGTTGGAATGGGCAATATTGCGGGTGTCGCGGTGGCAATCCATATTGGTGGGCCGGGTGCAATGTTTTGGATGTGGGTAAGCGGTATTGTTGGTATGACTACCAAATTTTTTACCTGTACTCTTGCTGTGATGTATAGGGGTAGGGACAGTGAGGGGAATGTGCAGGGCGGGCCTATGTATTTCATTATGGAAGGTTTGGGGAAACGCTGGAAACCTTTGGCCATATTTTTCAGTATTGCCGGTATGGTTGGTGCATTGCCGGTATTTAACGTCAACCAACTCAAGCAGTCCATCGACTTTATATTGTTAGAGCCTAATGGCGTCGCTGTAGATACCACAAGCAGTTTTATAATTGGTATTTTGTTGGTGGCAATAACCTCTGTGGTCATTTTTGGCGGATTGAAGCGCATCAGCCAGACGTCGGAAAAGTTGGTGCCATTTATGGTCGTACTGTATTTTATGGCGGTTGTGTTTATTTTGGGTGTTTATATAGATGAGCTGCCTAAATATTTGGTTCTGATGTTTACCGATGCTTTTGAAGGTGCATTTTTTAAAGGCGACTCGTTTTTGGGTGGTGTTTTGGGCGGTTTGATATTATTGGGTGTGCGTCGTGGTGCTTTTAGTAATGAAGCGGGGATAGGTACGGCGCCGATGGCCCATGGCGCTTCCAGAACGGGTGAGCCTGTTCGCGAAGGTCTTGTGGCCATGTTGGGCCCGGCGATTGATACTTTGGTGGTTTGTACCCTGACGGCTTTGGCCATTTTGGTTACGGGTGTTTGGCAAACCAGCGATGCTAACGGTGTTAGCCTTACAGCAACGGCTTTTCGCAGTGCAATGCCCGATTATGGAAACTATATATTGCTGATATGCATAGCGACATTTAGCATATCATCGCTTTTTACGTATTCGTATTACGGGACCAAATGCATGTCATTTCTGTTTGGAGCGCACAACAAGCATTATTACAACTATTTCTATATTGCCAGTATTCTTATGGGGGCGATGACGCCTTTGAGCATGATGCTCAATCTGATAGATGGGGTTTTTGCTTTGATGGCCATCCCGACAATGACGGCAACGCTGATATTGGCCCCTAAAGTGGTCATCGAGGCCAAACGGTATTTTAAGGCTATCGGCGAGCGTTGGAGTTAGAAGAATACGGTTTTGACGGGTGTTTGGCAAACGCCCATAATGTGAACGGGCAGGATGCGTGAGGGATAGCAGCGGAAAGCCCACAGCAAAGTGCAACGGAGCGAGGACTTGTAGCGGATAGCCCGACCCGAGCCAAGGGGGTAGATAGGAAAAGGGTCACGCCCAAAAAAATAATCTTATAGATCTACAACGGAATATTCCCGTGTTTTCTTTTCGGTCTTTCAACTTCTTTGTTTTCTAGCATTGCAAAAGTTTTCAGCAATTTTTTACGAGTTTCGTTTGGTAAGATAACCTCGTCAATAAATCCTCTTTGAGCTGCACGATACGGAGTTGCAAATTTTCTTGCATATTCAGCTTCTTTTTCAGCCAATTTAGCAGCAGGATCTTCTGCTTCCGAAATTTCTTTTTTGAAGATAATTTCTGATGCACCTTTTGCTCCCATTACTGCAATTTCAGCAGTAGGCCAAGCATAGTTCATATCGGCTCCGATGTGTTTCGAGTTCATCACATCATAAGCACCTCCGTAAGCCTTACGGGTAATGACCGTTACTTTCGGAACGGTTGCTTCCGACAAAGCGTATAATAATTTCGCTCCGTGAACGATAATTCCGTTCCATTCCTGGTCAGTTCCGGGTAAAAATCCGGGTACATCAACCAATACCAAAAGCGGAATGTTGAACGCATCACAAAAACGAGTGAAACGAGCAGCTTTAGTCGAGCTGTTTACATCTAAACACCCTGCCAAAAACATCGGATTATTCGCTACAATTCCGACATTTCTTCCTCCTAAACGAGCAAAACCTACTACGATATTCTCTGCAAAATTCTTATGGATTTCAAAGAAAGAATCTTCATCAATCAGATTGTTGATAACATCTTTCATATCATAAGGCTTTGTAGCACTATCCGGAATAATAGAATCCAAAGCCATTCTGATTTCGTCTGTTGGGATATAAGGCAAATCGTGAGGAAGTTCCGTATTGTTTTGAGGTAAGTATGAAAGTAATTTCTTTACATCTTCTAAACATTCCACATCATTGGCAGAAGTGGTATGAGCCACTCCCGATTTGGTCGAATGGGTTGATGCTCCTCCTAATTCCTCTGCTGTTACAGTTTCGTTAGTAACGGTTTTTACTACATTTGGTCCTGTCACGAACATATACGAAGTATTTTCGACCATCATCGTAAAATCCGTCATTGCAGGGGAATAAACTGCTCCCCCCGCACAGGGTCCCATAATAGCAGAAATCTGCGGAATCACTCCCGAAGCCTGTACGTTGCGATAGAAAATATCTGCATATCCTCCAAGCGAACGCACTCCCTCCTGAATTCTCGCACCTCCCGAATCGTTCAATCCAATCATTGGAGCTCCAACTTTCAGAGCCATATCCATTACCTTACAGATTTTTTCTGCGTGTGTTTCCGAAAGCGAACCTCCGAAGACCGTAAAATCCTGTGCAAAAACATAGACCAAACGTCCATTTATGGTTCCGTAACCCGTAACCACTCCATCTCCCAAATACACTTCCTTATCCATTCCGAAGTCTTTGGTTCTGTGGGTTACGAACATTCCTATTTCTTCAAACGAACCCTCGTCCAATAGATATTCTATCCTCTCCCTCGCAAAAAGTTTCTTTTTTGAATGTTGAGCATCTATTCTTTTTTGTCCTCCTCCCAATACAGCTTCTGCTTGTTTGGTTTCTAATACTTTTAGTTTTTCGTTCATATTCTTTTATGTTTTGCTCTGATTTTTTTTAGCCACAGATGCACAGATATTTATTTTCCTCTATTCCAAATAAAATTCCACAGATATTTTAAACAAGTTTAAAATGTTTTTTTAGCCACAGATGCACAGATATTTATTTTTCAATTTATTTAAATGTAAAACATTCAAAATCTGTGTCATTTTAATATTAATACTAAATTATTATCTGTGCATCTGTGGCTAAAAATATCTGTGGCTCAACTCACAAAATCAATCTTTTATATTGTAATTTATCTTCATTAAAATTAACAACAAGTGCAATTTTATTTTGTGATACTTTCAGATAATTTATTGCTTGGGCAATATGCTCATCTGCTATTTTACTGACACTTTTTATTTCTAATATCACATTATCAAAAACCACAAAATCAGCATAAAATTTATGTGGTAATATAACTCCTTTATAATTTACCAAATATTCTTTTTCTCTTTCGTATAATATTCCCTCTCTATTAAACTCTACTTCCAATGCGTCTTTGTACACAATTTCAGAAAAACCTTTTCCTAAATTGTTATGCACCTCCATACAAATCCCTATGATTTTATAAGTTTCGTTCTGTAAAGGAAAATTCATATCAAATTTGTTTTATGTTTTTTTAGCCACAGATACACAGATACTTTTTTTCCATTGAATGTGAAACATTCAAAATCTGTGTCATTTTAAATATTTAATACTTAAATTATTATCTGTGCATCTGTGGCTAAAAAATATTTGTGGTTACAAATCAATTTGGTAATCTTACAATCTTTTTATCTTCTAAATATTGTTTGAAAGCAACCAAAGCAGCAATTTCTGCTTCTTTTGAAATTTCTTCTTTCAACAAATCTGCACTATAATATTTCTTTACGAAATGTGTATCAAAATCGCCACTTCTGAATGCTTCGTGTTCAAACACAAATTTTCCGAATGGAAGTGTCGTAAAAATCCCCTCTACTTTATAATCTTCAATCGCTTTTAACATAATCTGCAAAGCCTCCTCTCTGTCTTTTCCGTAGGAAATCAATTTTGACAACATCGGGTCGTAATAAATTGGCACGTCCATTCCTTCTTCGATTCCGTTATCGACACGAACTCCTTTTCCTTCAGGAAGTTGGTAAGCCGATAAATTTCCGATACTTGGTAAGAAATCACTCAATGGGTCTTCTGCATATACACGAAGTTCCAAAGCGTGTCCTTTGATAGATAAATCTTCTTGTTTAATTGGCAAAACTTCTCCTCTCGCCACTCTGATTTGCATTTCGACCAAATCAATTCCTGTAATCATTTCTGTAACCGGATGTTCTACCTGAAGTCTTGTATTCATTTCCAAGAAATAGAAATTTTTGTTTTCGTCCAACAAAAACTCCACCGTTCCAGCTCCTACATAATCACAAGATTTAGCCACTTTTACAGCTGCCTCTCCCATTGCCTGACGGATTTCAGCAGTAAGTACAGCAGATGGAGCTTCCTCCACCACTTTTTGATGTCTTCTCTGAACGCTACATTCCCTCTCGAACAAATGCACCACATTTCCGTGTGTGTCAGCCATTACCTGAATTTCGATGTGTCTTGGAGAACCTACGTACTTTTCTATAAAAACAGAACCATCCCCAAAAGCCGAAGTTGCCTCTGAAATGGCTCGTTGCATCTGTGCCTCAAACTCTTCTTCTTTTTCGACAACTCGCATTCCTTTTCCTCCACCTCCTGCAGAGGCTTTGATAAGAATCGGAAAACCGATTTCTTTAGCTACTTGTTTGGCTTGGGTTACATCAGTAATCGCTTCGTCCAATCCGGGAACCATCGGAATATTATAAGCCTTAACTGCTTCTTTTGCAGCCAATTTGCTTCCCATAATTTTGATGGCTTTGGAACGAGGTCCGATAAAAGCGATTCCGTTTTGCTCTGCTTTTTCTGCAAAATCGGCATTTTCAGACAAAAATCCGTAACCCGGGTGAATTCCGTCCACTCCGAGTTGCTTGCAGACTTCAATAATTTTATCCCCTAATAAATACGACTGATTTGAAGGTGCTTCTCCAATCAAAACTGCCTCATCAGCAAATTTTACGTGAGGTGCGTTTCTGTCGGCTGTCGAATAAACAGCAACTGTTTTTATTCCCATTTTTTGGGCAGTACGCATTACTCGTAATGCAATTTCTCCCCTGTTTGCTACTAATATTTTTTTCATTAAATTTTTTGTTTAAAGTTTAAAGTTTCAGGTCTAAAGTTGTTGAAACATTTAATCAATATATTTTACCTCTTTCGGAAAGTCCCTCCTTGGGAAGGGTTTGGGGAGGCTTTATTCAAACTCTATCAAAAGCTGACCTTTATCTACTGCCTGGCCTTTCTCAACCACAATAGATTTGATAATTCCTGCTCTTGGGGAGGATAGCGCATTCTCCATTTTCATGGCTTCGAGTATCAACAGGATGTCGTTTTCGTTCACTTGATCGCCAATTTTTATGGGGATGTCCAGAACGAGCCCTGGCATCGGAGCTTTGATTTCGTTGATAAATCTGGAGGAGCCCGCTTCGAACCCCATTTGTTTTATCAATAAATCCAAATTATTGTTTATTTGTATGTTATATATGTTGTTGTTGACTTTTACTTTATATCTTTTTCTGTCAAAATTTCCTTCTATGATTTCGACCTTAAACGATCGGTTGTCTTTCAGGACATGGTATTGCGAGTCAGATGTCATTATGGCATCAAGGTTATTGATGTCTTGAGTGTTCATTTGGGTTGAAGTTTGACCGTTAACGTCAATTTGGTAAATATCAGCTTCCATGCTATTGGATGGGTTTTAAATTTTTAGTTTGAAAAGTTACGAATTTTGGAGCAGTGTTTTTCCATGCCCTAACGGTCTTTTTTGAAATGCGAATTGAACTGGTGACGTTTGATGGCTTTTTTTGCTAATATCAAGCCAATGATCAATGAAACAAAAGCACCGATCCAAATACCGGGAATAAAGTCGATGAACAAGAAAAAATCGTAAGATCCGTGGAACAGGACAGCAAGAAACAATCCTGTCAGGTTCCAAAAAGCCTTGTTGTTAGAGAACTTGGCCTTTCCCATAAAAAAGCCCATGAGTATGGCAAAGGTGGCATGTGCGGGCACAGCCGTAAAAGCCCTGAGGAAAGCGGTTCCAAATCCTCCCTGCAACACGTACATGAGGTTTTCAGTTGCGGCAAAACCCATAGAAACCATAACCGAATAGACAATACCGTCATAGGGTTCGTTGAATTCCTCACGAGGCTGTGCGTAATACCTGACAATGATGTATTTACTGAACTCTTCTGTAAGTCCAACAACGAAAAAAGCCTTGATGAACTGTTCAAAAACGCTGGTGTGGTTTTGCAAGGGAAGTGGGATTCCAATGATTATATATAGGAGTGTTGTGATGATGATGCTCAAAATGGCGCCAAAAAGAAAATTGTAGAACAGTAGCCTTTTGGGTTCTTTTTCGTGTTTGTCATTTGTATAGATGTAGATGATGACAAGCAGAACGGGGAGTATGGCCGAAAAGATCAGGTACATTTTTTTGGTTGGTTTATGGGTGTGGTTACTTTGTTCATTATGGCATTGTAAACCAATAGGTAGTACTTCAAGTTGCTTTTTATCAAATGATTGTCTTCGCCGATGTTTTCGAGGATTGTCTCAAAGGCTTTTGGGCTTACCAGTTTCAAAGATTCAACTTCTCCTTCTTGGGGAATCAAATCGTCGATCCTTGCGTTGAACTTTACGATATACGTATGGTGGAACTCGTTATCGATGATGCCATTGGGGTAGGTTTGAAAACATTCAAAAACGCCAATTTTTTCAAGATCGTCATAGGTTATCATAAGCCCGATCTCTTCCTTTGTTTCCCTAATGGCTGCAGATTCAACAGTTTCGCCCGCATCGACGTGCCCGGCCACAGAAACATCCCAGAGCAAAGGTTTTATCAACTTTGATTTGGCACGCTGCGCTAATAGGATTTCACCTCTGTCTGTGTAGAGCCATACCTGTGCCGTTCTATGGAAATATCCTTTGTGATGGATTTCGGATTTCGGGCAACTTTTTCCTGTTGGAAGTCCTTCGGGGGTAAGTATATCTATTAGTTCTTCCAAATCATTCGAAATAGCTGAACGTTTCCTTTCCCTTTATGTTCAAAAGGGTTTCATAAATCAGGCGTATCACATTTTCCACATCTTCCCTGTGTACCATTTCTACCGTGGTGTGCATATATCGTAAGGGTAACGAAATCAGGGCACTTGCCACGCCCATTCCGCTGTAAGCAAAAGCATCGGTATCGGTACCCGTTGCCCTGGAGCAAGCGGCGCGTTGAAAAGGTATTTTTTTTGTTTCTGCAGTGTCGGTTATCAGGTCGCGCAATTTTTGCTGTACGGCAGGTGCGTAAGCCACCACAGGGCCTGCGCCAAGTTCTACATGGCCTTCCCGTTTTTTCTCGATCATCGGGGTTGTTGTGTCGTGGGTCACGTCTGTGATGATTGCGGCGTTGGGTTTTATGCGCTCGGCAATCATCTCTGCGCCACGCAACCCTATTTCTTCCTGTACGGAATTTGTGATGTACAGCCCGAAAGGTAGTTTTTTCTTGTTCTGGTGCAGCAATCGCGCCACTTGGGCAATCATAAATCCACCCATTCTGTTGTCGAGCGCTCTGCAGACGAACTTGTCACTATTGAGTATATGGAATTCATCGGGATAGGTAATCACACAACCAACGTGCACGCCCAAGGCTTCAACATCTTTTTTTGTGCTGCAGCCGCAATCTATAAAGATATTGTCAGGTTTGGGAGGTTCCTCGCGTTCCTTGCTCCTGGTGTGGATGGCAGGCCAACCAAAAACACCTTTGACGATGCCTTTTTTTGTGTGGATGTTGACAATCTTGCTCGGTGCAATCTGGTGGTCGCTGCCGCCGTTTCGGATAACGTAGATTAGTCCGTTATCGGAAATATAGTTCACATACCAAGAAATTTCGTCAGCATGGCCTTCTATGACCACTTTGTATTTTGCGGATGGATTGATAACCGCTACTGCTGTCCCGTAGGTATCTGTGATAAATTCGTCCACATAGGGTTTCAGGTAATTCATCCAAAGTTTTTGTCCGTTCCATTCATAGCCCGTAGGAGCTGCGTTGTTGAGGTAAGTTTCTAAAAACTCAATTGATTTTTTATCTAAAATACTTTTTTTTGCCATGGTTTATTTTTCGACTAAAATAATAATATTAATGTTATTTTAAAGTTATTACATCAGTAAATTCTTAATTTTGCGCTCCCTTAACAACAGTTTTTTGCAATCTAGGATGCAGATGGACAAAATAAAAATAGTGATATTTTTACTGATGGTGCCGGTTTTTGGCTATCCACAGGTGGAAACGGAACCTGACGACAGTACTGCAATGGAATACTATATTATCGATGGTGATTCTGTAGCGGTACCGGTCGTTCAGTTGCATGAAGTCTATTTGATGGGCAAGCATCGATTTGCCTCAAAAGAAGAACGTGCTCGCTATTTGATCTTGAAGCGCAGAACCCTCAAAGTTTATCCTTATGCAAAATTGGCCTCTGAACGTTTGGTGGCTCTCAACGAACGCTTGGAAACGTTGCAACGAAAGAGTGATAAGCGCAAATATACCAAGGTCATACAAAGGTATATAGAGGATGAATTTACAGAAGAACTAAAAAAGTTGACACGTTCCGAGGGTCAGATTTTGGTAAAGTTGGTGCATAGGCAGACAGGCCAAACAACTTTCCGGTTAATCAAGGATTTGCGTAGTGGCTGGAAAGCTTTTTGGCTCAATAACACTGCCAGTCTTTTCGATATTTCATTGAAGCGGGAATACGATCCCGCTAATGTGGCCGAAGATTTTATGATAGAGGACATTTTGCTCCGTGCGTTCCAATCGGGTCAACTCGAACGTCAGGAACCTGCTTTCAAAATTGATTACGGCGCTTTGCGCGATCAATGGGTGGCAAAATCTGCAAAAGAATGATGAGGCGACAGCAAACCGTATTAGAAGAAAAACTCAACACATGGACCCATGGACTCGGTGCCGTGCTTGGGGCAGTAGGCTTGGCGCTGTTGATTGTTTTTGGAAAAAATATCACGGCTCTTGACCTTTTTAGCCTAGTGATATACGGGTTTTCAATCATCTTTTTGTTTACGGCATCGGCATTGTACCATTATGTAAAAGATGAAAAACGCAAGCACTTTTTCAGGATCATCGACCATATTGGTATTTATGTGCTTATTGCAGGGACATACACGCCAGTGACGTTGATTGGTCTAAATGAAAGTATTGGTTTGCAATTGTTTGTCTCCGTATGGATAATCGCGGCTTTTGGTTTGGTAATCAAACTGTTCTACACGGGGAAATTCGAGATATTGTCCACCTTGCTGTATTTGGTAATGGGTTGGCTTATCGTTTTCGATTTTTCCAGCTTATCAGATGTCATTGGCAACAATGGTGTTGCTTTACTGTTTGCCGGTGGGGCATTCTATACCATTGGAATCCTGTTTTACGCAATAGATCGCATACCCTACAACCATGTCATCTGGCATCTTTTTGTGCTGGCCGGAGCCATATGCCATTATCTGATGGTGTTTTTGTACATCGCGTGATAACAAGCATACTTCACAAGTATCCTCAACTATTTAATTGTTGTGGATGACTTCTTCGGCTTCATATCCAAACAATCCCTTTTCTTTGATGATTTTTGCCACTCCTTCAGGCAACATGCTTTCCCAATCGGATTTGCCTTCCGAAATGTTTTTTAAGACATTTCTTGAGAATATGGAAAGTATCGAGCGGTCGTAATCGTTGATGTCGACCACTTTGCCATTGTATTTGAAAAACTTGTAGAGTTCTTTCATTCTAGGGTGTACCTTGAGGTTTTCGCTATTGACGATAGAGCCATCTTCGCCTTCCATAGGGTAAAGATATACTCTCAAATCTTTGAAGAACAGTTTGCCAAAGGCTTCAAGGATACCGCCGCTCAAGTGGCGATAGTATTTTTCGTCAAAGATGTCGATAAGGTTATTGACACCCATGGATAGCCCCATACGGTTTTTAGAATATTGCGAGAAGTACTCAACCAATTTGTAATATTCTTGAAAATTGGAAATCAGTACAGTATGTCCCAATGAGCACAAAAGTCTCGCCCTGTCCATAAAATCCTGCTCGTTGATTTCGCCCTCTGCCCGTAGGTTTGACAAGGTAATTTCGAACACAACCTGGGTGTTGTCTACATCTACCTTGTTTTCCTTGATAAACATATCGTACGATTTCTGGAACATATCGATGTTTACCTTGGTAACAGGCCTAAAACTACCGCGAAGCGCCAAGATGTTCTTTTTGTACAGTACTCGTGCCGGCAATACGTTATTGCCATCCGGTGCAAACATTACTGCATCGGTCATGCCGTTTTTCACAAGTTGCAAACTCATCAATCGGTTGTCAACATTTTCAAAAGCCGGTCCCGAAAAGTTGATGGTGTCGATTTCTATTTGGTCTTTGTCGAGGTGGTCGTACAGGTATCGTAAAAGTTTTTTGGGCTCTTTGTGCTTGTAAAATGCGCCATATATGAGGTTGATGCCCAAAGTTCCGAGCGTTTCCTGCTGCAGTCGTGCGTCGTTTTCATTGAAACGTAAGTGTAGCACAATGTCGTTGTAATCTTGGTCAGCCTCAATCTGAAAGCGAATGCCTACCCAGCCGTGGCCTTTGTACTGCTTTGCAAAATCGATGGTCGTCACTGTATTGGCAAAAGCAAAGAACATCTTGTTAGGATGTTTGTCACGGGTGAGCCTATCCTCAATGAGCTGTATCTCGTGAGTGAGCATCTTTCTTAACCGGGCTTCGGTCACATAGCGTCCGTCATCTTCTATGCCATAAATGGCATCGCTAAAATCTTTGTCATAGGCAGACATCGCTTTGGCAATAGTTCCAGAAGCGCCACCGGCTCTAAAGAAATGGCGCACGGTTTCCTGTCCCGCACCAATTTCTGCAAACGTACCGTAAATGTTCTCGTTGAGGTTGATGCGAAGTGCCTTTGTTTTTAAAGACGGTATGTCTTCAAATTCTCTGTCTCCTTTTAGGGTGATTTCCATACGTAGATTGAGTAATAATTGGTTACAAAGGTACTAAATTGCTCACTTAAACAAAAAAATAAGCCTATTTTTGTTACAAACTTAGCAAGACTTGAAGATAACTTTTTTAGGTACGGGAACTTCGCAGGGAATCCCTGTTATCGGTAGCGACCACCCAGTGTGTTTGAGCAGCAATCCAAAGGATAAACGGTTGCGGGTTTCCGTTTTGGTCGAGTGGTCACAATATGCCTATGTCATTGATTGTGGCCCCGATTTCAGGCAACAGATGCTCCGCGCCAACTGCCAGAAGATAGACGGTATCCTTTTTACACATGAACATGCAGACCATACTGCCGGCCTGGACGATATCCGCCCTTTTTATTTTCGGCAGGGAGATATTCCAATTTTTGCCCATGCCAGGGTACTGGATGCGTTGCGCCGTCGTTTTGATTATATTTTTACTTCCGAAGACAAGTATGCAGGAGCTCCGGGCGTCATCACCCATGAGATTGCCAATACTCCATTTTTGATTGGTGGGATGGAGGTTGTGCCGATAAGCGGATGGCACTATCGACTTCAGGTTTTTGGTTTTAGGTTTGGCGATTTTGCTTATCTTACCGATATGAAAACCATTGATGATGAGGAAGTGGAAAAATTACTAGGCGTAAAAATTCTTGTGGTCAATGCGTTGAGGCACGAACCGCACATATCACACTTTAACCTCAAGGAAGCTTTGGCGCTGATAGCTCGCGTAGCACCACAAAAAGCATATCTTACACATATAAGCCATACATTTGGTTTTCATGATGAAATCGAAACTAAATTGCCCGTAAATGTGCATCTGGCCTATGATAACCTTCAATTGATTTTATAAAAAATGAAAAACAAGATCTTTATGTACCTCTTTATGTTCGCTGTATTGTTGATAATTTTCCAATATGTGAACTCCAAAAACATACTTGAAAGCTATGAGTCCAAAATCGCCAAAAAGGAAGCAAAAGTAGAACGGTACAGGGATTCTATTGCGGAGCTTAACGGTCAGATTGATGAACTTCACCTTTTTAATTTGGAATATGATGATCCGGCGTTGGAATACTTTGAGAATAAGGGTTATAATTCCTTGGAGCTGATTCCTTTCATCAAAGATGAACTTTACAAGCTTAACGATTATGAGGGCGAGGACCATCCAATCGTTCCGTATGTGTCCATGACCAAGAACAAGATTATGATCAACAGCATCAGGTTGCTAAACCACAAATGGCTAATTGCCGATTTCAGCGATGGAAAACATTGGGGACAGGTGCTTTTGTCCTATGAAATTGTGGATGGTAAAGAATTGCGGTTTAAGTTGTTGGGATATTTTATGTATCCTACAAATTAGATTTCAAATGTCAATTTTTTTTGATCGGCTCAATTAATTTTCCGAAATCTCCTCCATCGTATGGTAGACGTTTTGTACGTCATCATCTTCTTCAATTTTTTCAAGAAGTTTTTCTACATCGGCGGCCTGTTCCGGTGTCAATTTTTTTGTGACTTGTGGAATACGGTCAAATCCGGAAGACAGGATTTCAATGCCTCTGGATTCGAGTTCTGACTGAATGGCACCAAAACTTTCAAACGGTGCGTAAATGAGAATGCCATCTTCATCGACAAAAACTTCATCTACACCATAATCGATCAGTTCAAGTTCCAGTTCTTCAACATCGATTCCGTTTGCCGGTATCCTGAAATTGCATGTATGGTCAAACATAAATATCACCGAACCCGAAGTGCCAAGGCTGCCGTCGCATTTATTGAAATAGCTTCGTATATTGGCAACTGTGCGGGTATTGTTGTCAGTAGCGGTTTCTACCAAAATGGCAACACCGTGCGGCGCATAGCCTTCAAAAAGCACAATTTTAAAATCACCAAGACTTTTGTCGGATGCCCGTTTGATGGCACGCTCTATGTTTTCCTTGGGCATATTTACCGACTTGGCGTTTTGGATAACTGCTCTCAACCTCGAATTGCTGTCCGGATCGGGGCCACCTTCTTTTACGGCCATAACGATATCCTTCCCAATTCGGGTGAAAGCTTTGCTCATTGCAGACCAGCGCTTTAGCTTCCTTGCTTTTCTAAATTCAAACGCCCTTCCCATGTTGTAATGTGTTTTTGGTTAGAAAATTTTTGTGCAAATTTATAAAATCCCATCAATCATCGGGTATGTGTTTTAATAAAAAGTTCGTGAAACCGTGTTGAAATTGAAGCGTTGAAAAGTTGTTGTAACGAAATGCGTTACGAAAGGATTGAGTAGGCTTGCGTTTGTGCCTTAAACCGAAGTCCATCGGTCCTTTTGCCCTGAACTCGTTTTGAGGCACTTTTGAGAAGTTGCAAGAGCGACCCAAATAAATTTAGCAAGACGGTTCTGTAAGCGTACAGCACATCAGCCCCGGTAAGTTTATGTCCCAACTTCTTCAAGAACTTCTGCGCTCGTAATGTGCAAATGTTTTGGCAATCGGTTGGGTTTTGGCATAACGGCGAGGTAGCGGTCTTCATTGGTGGTAAAAACGTGCTTGAACTGGACTGCTTGTTGCGTAAACTTTGCAACCATATCCTTAATGAAATCGTCGTGGTGCACCAGATCGGTGCTCCCCAGATGATAGATGCCGCATTTGTTGCGATTGATCAGGTAATGGATTTGTTGCGTGACCTTTCCTTCGGTGGTCACGTTCATGATCAGGTTTGGGAAAATCTCTATTGCGGTCTTTTCCGAAATGTACTGTTTGAGTTCTTTGACCCGTGGCGACTGTGGACCGAACACCATAGGCAGCCGTAAGATGAGCACCTTCTGCTTTGGGAGCCGCAACAACATATTTTCTATTTTTATCTTGAAATGCCCGTAGATACTTTCGCTCAATGTCTTGTCGTCTTCATAACTCGGATATTTGCTGTAAGCGTCAAAAACATTGGCAGACGATAGGAAAACAATTTTGCAGTCGTGTTGCTTTGCGTATTCTGTCAAATGGGAGTGAGCGACTATCTGGGCATGGAAGTCGCCCCGCAATGCAGAAATGACAATCGATGGCCTTACCGCTTCGAGTATTTCAAATATGTCGTCTTCCTCAATATTGAAATTGAAAAAATGCCTATTGGACTCAAAAACAGAGTGTGGCGTAGCATAAGTGCCAAACGTCCTGAAATAGGGGCAAAGCTCCTTATAGAGTGCTTGGCCCAAAAAGCCGCTGGCACCGAGTATCAGTATTTTATGTTTGCCGCTCCGCTCTTCCATCAATCGATAACTACAGCATTGGCAGACCGCTATTTTTTATAAAAAGGAAGTTTCACAACTGTAGCAGGAACGGCATTCTTTCGGATTTGGATATAGATTTTGCTTCCTATTTCAGAGAAAATGGACTGTGTATAACCCAAGCCGATACCTTTGCCCATTGATGGCGACATAGTGCCGGAAGTAACCTTCCCAATGGTTTTTCCGTTACTGTCCACAATATCATAGCCGTGTCGTGGCACGCCCCGTTCATCCAATTCAAAAGCCACAAGTTTGCTTTCAGGGCCGCGTTCCTTTTCGGCTTTCAGGGCTTCACTGTTAGTGAACGATTTTGTAAACTTTGTAACCCAACCCAAGCCGGCAGCTATGGGCGATGTGGTGTCATCTATATCGTTGCCATACAGGCAGTAGCCCATTTCCAGGCGCAAAGTGTCGCGAGCGGCCAGACCTATTGGTTTGATGCCGTATGCTGCCCCGGCCTCAAACACCTTGTCCCAGATTTGTTTCACTTCCGAATTTTTACAGTAAATCTCAAAACCGCCGCTACCGGTATAGCCCGTGGCAGAAATGATAACTTGTTCAACGCCCGCAAAATCGCCAACAATAAAATTGTAAAAATCGATGGCCGAAAGATCATGGCTCGACAGCGACTGCATGGCCTCAACAGCTTTCGGACCCTGTATTGCCAATAGCGAATAATCGTCACTGATGTTTCGCATTTGGGCGCCAACGTCGTTCCTGGAACCGATCCATTCCCAGTCTTTATCAATATTACTGGCATTGACCACCAAAAGATAGGTGTCTTCCTTGACACGATAAATAATGAGGTCATCAACAACACCGCCGGTTTCATTGGGCAGATAGCTGTATTGCGCCTTGCCTAAGGCCAGTTTTGAAGCATCGTTGCTGCTTACCTTTTGGATGAGATCCAGTGCGTGAGGCCCTTCTATCAGAAATTCGCCCATGTGCGACACATCAAACACGCCAACGGCATTCCGTACGGTTTCATGTTCAATGTTGACGCCCTCGTACTGTACGGGCATATTGAATCCTGCAAAAGGAACCATTTTGGCTCCCAAAGCTTCGTGTGTCGATGTCAAGGCTGTGTTTTTCATTTTGTTTTTTTGTGCTTGGTTATGGACGAGGTTAGTTATTGGTTATTACTGAATTATATTATTATATTTTGAAAATTGGATAGATTGCTATGTTCTGCGCCGTTAATGCTTTGGGGCTACAAATACCTGGCTGACTGAAGGCTGGAGCAACTCCGATTAAGCTATATATGCATAATTATCAATATAGTATTGATTTTAATAATAATGCGATACGAGTTAATGCCTTATCTCACAATAAACCCATTTTGTTGCAGATGCAAAAGTATTGAAAATTATCTGTTTTTCGTATCGAAGCCTTTTGATTAAAAGTTTGTTAATTTTTTTAAAGCCCTTCATGACAGCATAGTTTAATATGTTAACTTTCGGAATGTTAAACATAACCACCATGAAAACAGTCATTACTTTATGCTTTGTGCTACTTGTCGGAACAACTTCTTTTTGCCAGAGCGGTTTGCCTGAAGATTATTTAAGTGCTGATTTTCACAAGCAACGTCGCGAAGCGCTTAGGGCCAGTATGCCCAAGAACAGTGTTGCGGTTTTCTTTGCCAATGCCGTGCGCAACCGCAGCAATGATGTGGACTATGTATATCATCAAGATCCGGATTTTTATTACCTCACAGGTTACAAAGAGCCCAATGCAGTGCTGGTAATCTTTTCGGAAAACCAGTACAATAATAAAGGAAAAGCCTTCAATGAGGTACTTTATGTGCAAAAACGAAACCCAATGATGGAGCGGTGGATGGGTGTCCGTTTGGGCGTAGAAGGTGCCAAGGAAAAGCTTGGTTTTGACACTGCGTTCAATGCTGGGGAGTTCAAAAATTCAGGTATCGAGTTTGTAAAGTTCGACAAAGTTTTGTTCCACGATTTCAAAGATGATTACAGAGATTCCAAGAGGGATGATGCCGATTTGTACAGTTTGGTCGAAACTTTTAAAAGTCAAGTTGGACTTGATAAAACCCTGTTGGAAGGAAAGATAAAAAAGCAGGTTTATGAACTCATAAAATCTGTAGGCAATGAAAACAATGCGAGTGTGTCAGAAACTATAAGCCAGACAGTGACAATTTTTCCGGAGCTCAAGAATGACAAAGTTATCAGTGGCTATATCAGTGCCAAAGACGAAAAAGTCCGCATGGAACTTAAACGGCGGATCATCCAAATAGAGGCTGAAGAGTCCGAAACCAATCTAGATACCAAAATGTTAAGGCAACTTATGGCAGGTTTGAGACAGATCAAAACGCCCGAAGAGATGGTGTTGCTCAACAAGGCCGTTAGGATATCTGCTATGGGGCAACGTGAAATTATGAAAGCAATGCATCCGGGGATGTCAGAAACCGAAATACAAGGTGTGCACGAGTTTGTTTACAAGAAATATGGAAGCGAATATGAAGGCTACCCAAGCATTGTTGGCGCCGGTAACAACGGCTGTGTTTTGCACTATGTGGACAATAATAAAACCAAAGTTGGAAATGATTTGGTGCTGATGGATTTAGGCGCCGAATACCATGGTTATACTGCCGATGTGACACGCACAATTCCGGCCAATGGCAAGTTTACCCCAGAACAAAAAGCTATTTACGATCTGGTTTACGAAGCGCAAGAAGCCGGGATAGCCGCCTCAACAGTCGGCAATAGTTTCAACGCTCCCGATGCTGCTGCACGTAAGGTTATCAACGAAGGGTTGGTGCGTCTGGGTATCATAAGTGCTGAAAATCAGGGAAGAAAGTATTTTCCGCACGGTGTATCACACTATTTGGGACTTGACGTTCATGATGCTGGACTTTACGGACCCTTTGAAGCCAATATGGTCATAACCGTGGAGCCCGGGATTTACATTCCCGAAGGAAGCGACTGTGATGAAAAATGGTGGGGCATCGCCGTTAGGATCGAAGACGATATATGGATTACAGAAAAAGGTCCAGTGAACCTATCGGCAGAGGCGCCGAGAAGCTCTGCCGAAATCGAAGCGTTGATGAGCGAGAAAAGCGTTCTCGATGATTTTCATTTGCCAAGGTTGGATTGAGATTTGCGAAGGGAGTCAATGGGCATTTACCCAAAACTCTGCATATCTACCAATCGTTTGTAAATACCGTCTTTTGCCATCAAACTGGCATGTGTGCCCTTCTCTGCGATTTCACCTTTTTGCATTACGATGATTTCATCTGCGTTCTGGATGGTTGATAAGCGGTGGGCAATGACGATAGACGTTCGGTTTTTCATCATGTTCTCCAACGCTACCTGCACATATCGTTCGCTTTCGGTGTCAAGTGCCGAAGTGGCTTCGTCCAAAATCATGATCGGTGGGTTTTTCAGTACGGCACGGGCAATGCTTAAACGCTGTTTTTGCCCTCCAGAAAGCTTGTTGCCCGAATCGCCGATATTGGTATCAATGCCTTTGGGCAAATCCTTTACAAATTCCCATGCATTGGCAACTTTTAGTGCATCGACGATTTCGGCATCACTGGCAGTTTCCTTGCCGATGAGAATGTTGTTCTTGATGGTGTCGTTGAACAATATCGAATCCTGCGTTACCAATCCCATCAGGTTGCGGAGCGAATGTTTGGTCAGTTCACGTATGTCGGTACCGTCAATTTCGATGCTGCCGCCATTCACATCGTAAAAGCGGGTCACAAGGTTGGCAATGGTACTTTTTCCGCTGCCCGATTGCCCAACCAAAGCGATGCTTTTGCCTTTGGGCACAACCATGCTGAAATTTTTAAGGACCATTTCGTCCTCGTAGCTAAAAGCTACATTTTTTAGAGTGATGTTGTTTTCAAAAGTTTCTTTTGCGATAGCATCTGGCTTGTCTTCAAGTGGGTTTTGGGCCTCGATGATTTCCAGTACACGTTCTGCAGCGGCATTCCCCCTTCGAACGCTATAGGATGCCTTGCTTATTTCTTTGGCAGGTGTCAAAATTTGATAGGCCAATGCCATAAAACCGATAAAGGCGCCTCCCGATAACGATTTGTCTATCAGTACCATACTGCCGCCGTACCAGAGGAGTACCGCAATGGTCATGATACCAAGAAACTCACTGGTGGGAGAAGCAAGGTTTTGCCTGTGCGTCAACTGGTTGGAAAACCGAAAGAGGCGTTTTGTGTTGTCGCGGAATTTGCCCATAAAACGTTGCTCGGCATTGAATCCTTTGACGACCTTTAGCCCTGTGATGGTTTCTTCGAGCGTTGACAACATTTCGCCGTTTTCGCGCTGTACGTTTGAAGAATGTTTTTTCAGCCTTTTGCCTATTGCAGAAATGATGAATCCTGAAATTGGTATAAAAAGAAACACAAAAATCGTGAGTTTCACGCTGATGAGGAACATGGCCACGATAGCAAAAATGATGGTCAACGGTTCTTTGACGATCAATTCCAAAATGGAAAGGAACGATGTCTGCACCTCATTCACATCAGCCGTAACCCTTGAAATGATGTCGCCTTTGCGCTTTTCGGTAAAGAACGCAATGGGAAGGTGCAGTGTTTTTTCATAGATTTCCTCACGCAGATCTTTCAGAACCCCGTTGCGCAAATAAGTAATGAAATACATCCCAAGGTAATTGAACAGGTTTTTGAGCAAGAACAATGCTATGATGATAACGATCATGTATGTGAGTGTTGCACTTGGGCCTTCAACTTCAAGTTTATTGGTAACGAAATAGTTGAAAAATTCAACGATTTTATCCTTTGAAAAATAATCGCTAAAGGTCAAAAAATCAGGCTTGCTGTATTGTTGAGCGGTTTCGTTGAACAGAATATTGATCATCGGCATGAGCGATACCATGGCCAAAGTGCCGAACAATGCATAAAAAACATTACAGATGATGTTCAGGAACGCATACCTTTTGTATGGCAGTGCAAACCGAAGGATTTTTTTGAGGTAATTCATCAATTGAGCTTCATGTCTTTAACTATAGCATCGATTTTTGATTCCAATTCGGCTTCTGTTTCCCGAAATTTATCAGTTGAGGCCAAATGCCCGTTGACGCTGATGTAAAACTTGATTTTTGGTTCGGTACCGCTCGGGCGCAGCGCAATTTTGCTGCCATCTTCGGTATAATAGATCAGTACGTTCGATTTTGGCACATCGATTGTGCTTTCTTTTTTGTGAACCATATCTTTGGCAATGGACAGTTGGTAATCTTCCACTCGGACCACTTTTGATCCGTTGATTTCAATTTTAGGGTTTTGCCTTGCTTCGGCCATCATCTGTTTGATTTCTTCAGCGCCTTCTATCCCTTTTTTGGTCATGGAAATCAAACGTTCCTTATAAAAACCGATTTCAACGTACAATTGGATCAGTTCTTTGTAGAACGAACTACCTTTGGCTTTTGCCTGCGCTGCGATTTCAATGGCAAGCAGGGTAGAGGTCACGGCGTCTTTGTCGCGTACAAAGTCGCCAACCATAAAGCCAAAACTCTCTTCGCCTCCACCTATGAAATCCAGTTTGTCGAAATCTCGGATCATCTTTGCAATCCATTTAAAACCTGTAAGGCCTTCCTTGTAAATTACATCGTAGTGCGATGCAAGCACGGCCATCATTGGGGTCGATACGATAGTGGAGCCTATAAATTCAGAACCTTTTAACTTGTTGTTTTGTTTTCGGTATTTTAAAAGGAAATTGGTCATCATGACCATGGTCTGGTTACCATTGAGCAGTACCATTTTGCCATCCAAATCTCTGACTGCCACACCAAGTCGGTCGCAATCGGGGTCGGTGCCTATGACGATGTCCGCATTCACTTTATCGGCTAGTTCCAGTGCCAGCTTCAAGGCTTCGGGTTCTTCGGGGTTTGGCGATTTTACCGTTGGAAAATCACCGTTTGGCTCACGTTGCTCTTCAACGATGTGCACGTTTTTGTAACCGGCACGCCTTAAGGTTTCCGGTACCGTCGTAATGGACGTTCCGTGGAGCGATGTGAACACGATGTTCAATTGGTCTTTTGCATTTTGGGGCGTGCCAAAGCTGCCGTTCTTTACGGAAGCATTGATAAAGGCTTCATCGACTTCATTTCCTATAAATGTTATCAAGCTTTCATTGGCATGAAATTTTATTTCGGAATAATCCAAACTATTGATTTCGTTTATGATATCCCTGTCTTGTGGCGGTACTAACTGGCCACCGTCCTGCCAATACACTTTGTAGCCATTGTATTCCGGTGGGTTGTGGGAGGCGGTCAACACGATGCCGCACTGGCAACCCAAATGTTTTACGGTAAAGGAAAGCTCTGGTGTGGGGCGCAGATCTTCAAACAGGTAAACTTGGATGTCATTGGCAGAGAAAACATCGGCTACGACTTTTGCCAAGGTCTTGCTGTTGTGCCTGCAGTCATAGGCTATGGCTACTTTTATGGTTTGACCGCGAAAAGATTTGTGCAGGTAATTGCTCAATCCTTGCGTGTTTTTTCCAAGGGTATATTTATTGATGCGGTTGGTGCCAATGCCCATAATGCCCCGCATACCTCCGGTACCAAAATCCAAATCTTGGTAAAAACTTTCTTGGATTTCCTTGGGTTGGTGGGCAATGCTGTTTTTGATGGCTGCTTGCGTTTCCTCGTCAAATGCCGGAGTCAACCATGTGTTGATGCGTTCCAATATTTTGGGATCGATATAAATCATAGTTTTATAAATTTATGATACAAAAATAAACAATCTAATAGGATGATTGGGGGCGAGCCGTACAATTTGGTGGTATTAGTGTCAAAAATTACGTGTTTCTTTTACCGAATACCGCTTTTTGTCCTCTCTGTTGCGCAAGATAAGCTCTCCAAGAAAACCTGCAATGAAAAATTGCGTACCAATGATCATGGTGGCAAGTGCAATGTAAAATTGCGGTCGGTCGGTTATCAAACGACCGGTAGTATTGAGTAAGAGCTTGTCGATGCCCAGATATACCGTAAACAAAAAACCAATGATGAACATGATAACACCAAGGGCTCCAAACAAGTGCATGGGTCTTTTTCCAAAACGTGAAATGAACCAAATGGTCAATAGGTCAAGAAATCCGTGGATGAAACGATCCGCCCCAAATTTGGTTTTTCCATATTTTCGTGCTTGGTGGATAACTGTTTTTTCGGTGATGTTGCCAAAACCAGCGTTTTTTGCCAGTACGGGAATGTAACGGTGCATTTCTCCGTGAACGTCAATGTTTTTTACAACGGCATTGGCGTAGGCTTTTAAGCCACAGTTGAAATCGTGGAGTTTGACCCCTGATGTTTTTCTTGCTGCCCAGTTGAACAATTTTGACGGCAGGTTTTTTGTCAGTAGAGCATCGTAGCGTTTTTTCTTCCAGCCCGAAACGAGATCTTGGTTGTCCTGTACTACCATTCGGTAGAGTTCCGGTATTTCTTCGGGACTGTCCTGAAGGTCGGCATCCATGGTGATGACGACATTGCCCATGGCTTTTTCAAAACCGGCGTGCAATGCTTGTGATTTTCCGTAATTCCTGAAAAAGCGAACGCCTTTTACGTTGGGGTTTGCTTGAGATAATTGGGAGATGGTTTCCCAAGAACCGTCGGTGCTGCCATCGTCTATAAAAATGATTTCATACGAAAAACGATTGGATTGCATGACGTTTACAATCCAATCGTGAAGCTCTGCAAGAGACTCGTTTTCGTTAAGTAGTGGTATGACTACTGATAAATCCATCAGGGTGACTTCTGAAAATGGGTTTTCAAAAATACTGAAATTATTTAAGCGTGGTTGTTTTCCTTTTTCATGACCAGGCCTGATATCAATGAAATTATCAAACCAAAGAACAAAGAGCCAATGATACCAAAAGCAACAGATATCCAGGGAGAGGAGAATTTTTTGCCCATTTCCATGGCCATGTCTATTTGCTCCTGTGTCATATTTGGATTTTGCTCCATCATTTTTTCATATTGTAGGTTCATAATTTGATCCATATAATCCGGCTCGATATAATTCATGAATATCAGTTGGTAAGCGATGCCAATTATACCGGAAATCAAGGCAATGCCTATCCCGATTTTGATGGCTTGGCCAAGATTTAAAAAACCACCGTTGGCTTTTTTGAATTGGCTGATGCCCATAACTATGACTATAACCGTGAGTAAAAAGCTTAAGATGCCCATAAGCGAGCTTTTTTCCAGGTGTAAGTTCATTACATAAAAAATGACGCTCAATGCAATACTGAACAGTCCCAACAACACACCATTGGTTAAAATGAATTTCCGTGTTTGGAGTATTTGATTTTCCATAATAGCTGTTTTGATTAGTGGTTAAAATATACGTTTGTTAGTACCCAAAGATACCAAAACGTTACAAGTTTTTGCCCAAGTTGCCCAAAACTTTAAAAATTAAAATCAAAACACTTGCGGAAATACAAAAAAAGCGTAAATTTGCACTTCCAAAAATGAAACGATTTTAAAGCATTAAAGAGATGAAAAAAGGTATACATCCAGAGAATTACCGACTTGTAGCGTTTAAGGACATGTCCAATGACGATGTGTTCATCACAAAATCTACAGCCGTAACCAATGAAACGATTGAAGTGGATGGCGTTGAGTACCCGGTGGTAAAGATGGAGATTTCAAGAACGTCTCACCCTTATTACACAGGTAAATCAAAATTGGTTGACACGGCTGGACGTATCGACAAGTTCAAGAACAAGTACGCCAAGTTCCAAAAGTAATTTGGGCAGACACTATTTTATACCAAAACCTTCGGAATTTTTCCGGAGGTTTTTTTGTTTTATGTAATTGACCTAAATTTGTTTTCGGCTTTTGGTAGCAAACCATGCCAATATTTCACCATTATCTTTAAAAAATGAACTATATTCTATTCGACGGACCGTTTCGCAACAATCTTTTGCCATTTACCTTTACAAGGCCCGTTGCGGATATCAGGGTTGGCATCCTGACCATTCGTGAAAAATGGGAGACCTATTTGGGCTACACCACCACGACCATAACAGAAGAATACCTGTCGGACAAATATCCAATGGTTGAAATGGACGAAAATATAATGATTAACGCATCGTATCTTCCCAATGCCGAACTGGTGGAATTAGTGAAGAATCTTGAGGAAAACCAAGCTGTTTTCAAAAACGAAGACGTGATAGCTTTCTTTGCCAAAAGTGTACAGGACGATATTGATTTTGATAATTTTGATATTGTTGAATATGAAGGCGATGCACTGAAAATTGAACATACTTGGGATATTTTCATGAAAAATGGGCAAGCTATCGAAGATGATTTCGAATTGCTTACCAATGGCAGGCGTTCGCAACCCATTCCGGCGGGAAACAATGTGATTGCTGCCCATAATATATTTATTGAAGAAGGAGCAAAAATGGATTTTGTGACGTTAAATGCCACTAACGGCCCAATATATATAGGTAAGGATTCGGAAATTATGGAAGGCAGTATCATACGTGGCCCATTTGCACTTTGCGACCACGCCGTGGTAAAACTTGGTGCTAAAATATATGGCCCGACAACCATCGGTCCGCATTGCAGGGTGGGTGGCGAAGTCAACAATTCTGTGATGTTTTCGTACTCAAACAAGGGTCACGACGGGTTTTTGGGCAATTCGGTATTGGGAGAATGGTGCAACCTTGGCGCCGATACCAACAACTCCAACCTCAAGAACAATTATGCTGAAGTAAGGCTTTGGGACTATGGCACAGAGAGCTTTGTCAGAACAGGCTTGCAATTTTGCGGCCTTATGATGGGCGATCACAGCAAATGCGGTATCAACACGATGTTTAACACCGGAACCGTGGTTGGTGTCAGTGCCAATATTTTCGGGAGCGGTTTCCCCCGTAATTTTGTGCCAAGCTTTAGTTGGGGTGGCAGTGCGGGATTTACCACTTACCTTACCCAAAAAGCCTTTGAAGTGGCAGAAGTAGTTATGTCCAGAAGGGATGTACTGCTTTCGGATTATGACAAGGCCATTTTGGAACATGTTTTTGAAGCCACAAAAAAATACAGAAGAAATTGAGGGTTCACGATTTGATGTCTATGATATGGCATTTTAAGTTTTATTAAATGTAAGGACTGCATTGTACAATATTTCATTAATCCATTTGCCTTCTTATTTATACAATGTTACTACCATACTCGGCATCATTTTTTTGATTTTAAAAGTAAAGACTTTTTTCGTCTTGCTGAAAAATTTAATAAAACAATTGTTTGTTTGCTATATTGGGCATGCTCATGTACTATGTTGGCACGTTTGTTGGAAGAGTGGTCAGCGGTATTTTGGATGTATTGCCGGGTATTGGCTTTGGCTGGAACAGCAATTGGGCCCTTGGCCTGGTAGCGATTCCCTTTGGGATTGCTTCAGTTTATCTGTTCCATAATATTTTAAAGAAACAATGTAAAAAACCATGTGTAGCTCTGGAAGATGAAATCCATTGCATTGAAAATCAAATTAAAAAAACTTGAAAATCATGAAACACCAAATCGTCGCCTACCTATTATTGTTAATTTCGAACATTGTCTTTGCCCAAAGGGTGAAATATGACATCAAAAACTTAAAGTTGAATGATGACAAAAGCCAGTATGGGCTAATTTATCACAATGACAACAAAGTTTATTTTACGGCCTATACCGTCAATGATTTTGGTTCGGTGCAACGCAACAGGGATGGGATATATATCTTTGGTCTGTATGAAGGCGAAACCACTGCCGATGGAGAGGTCATCAATGTGAAGCGGTTCAAGACTGCCGACAATTTTGTTTTCAATTGTTCAAATGCATCTTTTAGTCCCGATGGTAGGTATATGTACATCACCACCAATGACCTTAAACGAGGCGAGGTTTACAAGACCAATGAGAAAACCCGTAACCTTCGCATTGAACGTGGCGAGTTTGTTGAAGGGAAAGGTTGGACCAATTTTAAGCCCCTGCCGTTCTGCGATGAAAGGTACTCATATGGGCATCCTGCCGTGAGCCCTGATGGTACCACATTGTATTTTGTGGCAAATATCCCCACAGCCAAAGGACCTACTGATATTTTCAAGGTGGCCATACAAGGCGATAACGAGTATGGTAAACCGGAAAATTTGGGAATATTGATTAATTCACCTCGTAAAGAAATGTATCCGTTCATGAGTAAGGACAACGTGCTTTATTACGCTTCCGATAAACATGGCGGAATTGGCGGTTTGGATATATACAGTAGCCAATTGGGCGAAGATGGTAAATTTGGCCCGCCAAAGCGCTTGCCGGCTCCTATTAACAGCAGACAGGACGATTTTGGTTACATACTCAATGATGATGGTACTGAAGGTTATTTTTCATCCAATAGGGCTGGAGGAAAAGGCGATGACGACATCTATTTCTTTAGAATATTGAAGGAATGATCACTTTTTTTTGACACGTTTCAAATCCAATAGATTGGTTGGATTGATGCCCAATCCACTTACGTTTTTCCGGGTAAACCGTATAACTTCGTCGTAAAACATTACTACAACGGGTGTTTTTTTCATAACCAAAGAATCCATTTTTGAGTACAGTGTAGCCCTGTCTTCGGGATTGGTGACGGTGAATGCCTGTTCGTAGAGTGCGTCAAAAGTGTCGTCCTTAAAATGCGAATAATTGGGGCCGTTAGGTGCGAAATTTTTGCTGTAATATAAAGAAAGATAATTTTCGGCATCGGGGTAATCGGCTATCCAGCTGGCCCTGAACATATCGAGTTTTCCGTTGGCTTTGGCATCTTTTAGCGTTGCGGCTGGGACAACATCCACTTTGACGTCGAGTCCGGTTTTTTGGATTTCACGTTGGATATATTCGCAAAAACTCAAATAGTTGCTGGTAGTGGTGATCGTGATTTGTGGATTTTTAATACCGGTTTCCTTTTTGAATTGTGCTACAAGGTTTTTAGCGGTTTCTGGTTGGTATTCAAAACCATTGCTTTCGTTGTAGCCGGGTAATCCTTTGGGTATAAAACCACCTTTTGCCGGAATGCCAACGCCGTTACGAAGGTAAATCATCATTTTACTTCTGTCAAAGCCATAGTTCACAGCTTTACGAATCATTTCAGATTGTATTTCAGGGACTTCAGAGTCCAAGTAAAAAGCTAAGTATTCGGTGTTGAGGTATGGCCCTCGAATCATGTTGACATCATTTTCATAATTGCTCCGTAACGCTCCGTCAGCTGTCAGGATTTCATCTTTGTACGAGGCGTCCAATCCCGATACAAAATCAATATTGCCTTGTGCAAACTGCAAAAATTCGCTTTGTTTGTCGGGTAAAAAAGTTATTGCAATTGCTTCGAGGTAAGGTAGTGGCCCATTTTTTTCATCGCGTTCAAAATAATCGGGATTTCGTCTGAACACCAATTTTAAATTTTCTTCCCAGCGTTTTAGTTGAAATGGCCCCGTACCAATGGGATTAGAACGGAAATCAGACCCATAATGTGCCACGATTTCTTTAGGGACCACGCTGCAGTATTTCATGGTCAGCAATCCCAAAAACGCCGGAAATGGCTGTTTCAAAGTAATTTCAAAAACGGTATCGTTAACGGTTTTAAAGTGGTCAACTTTGCTCAACACCCAGCTTCCGGGCGATGCCACTTGTTTGTCTGACAAGCGGTTGAGGCTATATTCAAAATCTGATGCGGTGACTGTTCTGGTGGAATCGTTCCCAAAGAGTTGGTGTTTGTGAAACCAGACATCGTTCCGCAACGTGAACGAGTAGGTAAGGGCATCGTCTGAAATCGTCCAATGTTTTGCAATGGCAGGCTGCACGGTCATTTGCTCGTCCATTTGCACCAAGCCATTGAAAAGTTGGTTGGTAGCCCAGATATCTGCCAAATCTTTGGAAAACGCCGGGTCTAAAGAACCGATGTTTTTATGCTCGTTATATCGGAAAACATCCGATTTATTGTCGACTTTTGGATTGCAGCCGAATAAAAAACAGGCAGTAATTAGGAACCATTTTAGTGAATTTATCATAAAAGCAAAAATACGCTACAACCAAAACAAACATATAAAAAAAAGTAGTTTTTGCAACCATGATCATTGTGTAAATGCCCAAAACACTCTTTTTTTGTTACCTTTGCAGCCTTGTACAAGACTATGGTAATGAAAACCAAAAAAAAAGTCGCATTTTATACATTAGGTTGTAAGCTGAATTTTTCGGAAACCTCGACCATTGCCCGAAGTTTTGAAGCTGAAGGCTTTGATCGCGTTGATTTTGAAGATGTTGCCGATATTTATGTGATCAATACCTGTTCAGTAACAGATAATGCAGACAAGCAATTTAAGCAGATTGTCAGAAAATCCCAAAACAGCAACCCCGATGCTTTTGTGGCGGCAATAGGTTGTTATGCCCAATTAAAACCCGAAGAACTGGCCGCTGTTGACGGTGTAGATTTGGTACTCGGCGCTACCGAAAAATTTAAAATCACCGATTATATCAACGACCTTTCAAAAAATGAATTTGGTGAAGTCCATTCCTGCGAAATAGAAGATGCCGATTTTTATGTGGGAAGTTATTCCATAGGCGACAGAACACGTGCGTTTTTGAAAGTACAGGATGGTTGCGATTACAAATGCACATATTGCACAATTCCTTTGGCACGAGGCATTTCGCGAAGCGACACCATGGAAAATGTGCTTAAAAATGCCAGAGACATATCAGCACAAAACATTAAAGAAATCGTACTTACCGGAGTGAATATCGGTGATTATGGTAAAGGCGAATTTGGCAACAAACGCCATGAACACACCTTTCTGGATTTGGTAAAAGAACTCGATAAGGTTGAAGGTATCGAGCGTTTGCGCATATCGTCCATTGAGCCCAATCTTCTTAAAAACGAAACCATCGAATTGGTATCGCAATCGCGCGCTTTTGTACCGCATTTTCACATTCCTTTGCAAAGTGGAAGCAATGACATTCTTAAAAAAATGAAACGTCGCTATATGAGCGAGTTGTATGTTGATAGGGTTGCAAAAATCAGAGAAGTAATGCCGCATGCCTGTATAGGCGTGGATGTCATTGTCGGGTTTCCGGGTGAAACCGATGCCCATTTCCTGGAAACCTACAATTTTTTGAATGCGCTTGATATTTCGTATCTTCACGTGTTTACCTATTCAGAAAGGGATAACACCGAAGCCGCCGCAATGGAAGGCGTTGTGCCGAAAAACATAAGGGCCAAACGCAGTAAAATGCTTCGAGGTTTATCTGCAAAAAAACGTCGGGCGTTTTATGAAAGCCAGATAGGCGCCACTCGAACCGTTTTGTTTGAAGGCGAAAATAAAGAAGGCTATATACACGGTTTTACCGAAAATTACGTGAAAGTAAAAACACCTTGGAATCCCGAACTCGTCAACACGCTCCATGAGGTAACCCTTACTAAAATTGATGAAGATGGTTTGGTACGGTTTGAATTTGTTAAGGAACTTGTTGGGTGAGACGATTTAAAAGTTTCAAATAACAAGCGCCAATTTCCAGATTTTTACGGTTGCCATTTGGAGTTTAGGATTTGAAAATCGAATGTTATCTGAATTGTTGACACTACGCTTCCGAATCCAAGCGTTTACTTTGTTGTTCTTTCAAATACAACCTGTTAAACACTTGGCAAGTTACCAAATCGCCCATAACGTTTACCGATGTGCGGAACATCCCTAGAAGCCTGTCAACACCAATAATCAAGGCTATAGCAGTAACAGGAATCCCGATAGTTCCCAAAACAGAGCCTAATACGATAACGCCCGCACCCGGTGCCGAAGGTGTGCCAATGGAAGCCAAAATAGTGGTGATAATCACAATCATAATGGTGGGCGTATCGAGTTCCAAACCGTAAACCTGCGCTAAAAACAAAGTGGCAATGGCTTGAAAAACAGCTGTTCCGTCCATATTTATCGATACACCAACGGGAATGATAAACCTGCTTACCGACGGATTGATCCCCATTTTTTCCTCTGCCGTTTTAAGTGATAAGGGCATAACTGCCGCCGAGCTCCCCATAGAAAATGCCAATAAAAGCACATCTCTGGCATCTGAAAAGAATTTTTTGAGATTGGCTTTGGCAAAAAACAAAAGAATCGAGCTATATACTGTTACGACCAAAAGCAGTCCTAAAATAACCGTGATCATAAACATCGACAGTCCCATAATGGTTTCGATGCCCACTTTTGAAGTGACCTGGCACATCAACCCAAAAACGGCAATAGGAGCGAGTTTCATTGCCCAACGTGTAATTGCCATGGTAATTTCCTGAACCGAAAACAGCACTTTCAACAGAGGAACTGCCGTATCTGACGGAATATTGGCCAGAGAAACACCTATGATAATGGCAAAAATCACGATACTCAACATATCGCCCGAAACCAAAGCCTGCAACGGATTGGCAGGCAGAAGGCTTACGATCACCTCGGGAATATACCCAAAACCGAGCTTTGCACTCGATTCTGAAACAGCCTGCGTATCCAAAGTCATGTCGGCAGTAATGAGGCTTGTGGCATCCATATAATTTCCGGGTTGAATGACGGTTGCCAGGATAACCGCCAAAATCAAAACCGTGGTTGTGGTCATTGCATAATACAGTAAAAGCCTTGGCCCGGATTTTTTAAGATATTCTGTGTTGTTGCCGCCTGCAATACCTTGAATAATAGAACTAAACATCAATGGAATCATGATCATTTGCACAACTCTTATAAACAGGTTTCCGGGAAATGCTATCCAGTTGATTATCGATTCTAAAGTCTCTTTTCCTATCCATTTTGGTTCGGTGGCAAAATAAGCACCGAGCAAAATCCCTAACAACATCGCAATCAAAACCCGTAGCCAAAGCTTTCTTTGGACAAGTTTCTGCAAATAGGTATAAAGGTCTTTTATGGGGAGTAATCTCTCGGAAGTATTTTGGTTCAGAAATTCCATAAGTAATCAGTAATAAAAGTTTTGCAAAGGTACTTGTTTAGTTGTTGGGATTGAGCCCTTTTAATTTTTTTTGATCGAATTGAAAAAAAAACCTTTGACAGGTAGGCTTGTCCCGGATTTGAGCTTTTTTTTGATGCATGGTAGGGCTTTGGGGTAAAAAAAGTGGTATTTGGACAAAATGACCATTTTGCAGCAAGTGAAAAAAGTTCAAATGAACGCATTAAAATAATGGACATAGTATTGAATATCACAAATATTAAGAGCCTGTTAAAAAATAAAATTAGATAAATTTTAAACAGGCTCTAAACGTTTTTTCATAAGCCCGTAGCGCCTATGATACATTTGATACGGAATTTTTTGGAAATTTCCGTTGGGAAAACCTGTTTGTTGGCACAGCAAAAAAGAAGTACAGACCGAGCCGTAGATTTGTACTCATCTGTTCATGGTTAGCAAAAAACGTGGATGTGTTTTTTTAAATTCTGATTCCTACCGGAAGCATATTTTTGTACTTTCGGTTTTTTCTCATGAATCTCGCAATCTGGGGACTTGTAGGTACTACACTGATGTTACGTTCCGAGATGTTTTCAAAAACCAGCTTTAAAAAATCATCTTCAAAGGAGTCGCAATGAAGGCATTCGGGAATAATCAGTTTGGTCAAAAAAATCTTCCTGTCTTGAAGTGAGTACTCGATTTTTGCAAGTTCGTCATCAATTTTGAGTTCAAATTGGCGCAAAAAACCATTGTCAATAAGTTCAACAGCATCGTCCATGTCCTTAAATTTTTAATTCAATGTTTGGAAAGTCAAGTCTATAATTTTATATAGCTTTGCAAATGCAAATTTAGTAAAAAAACAGAAACATTTTGGACTGTGGACATTAAAAGTTTCAACAGACTGCAAAAAATTGCGGGGATTTATAAATCATTTTCAGTTTAGTGTTTATAAGAAATGCAAAATGAGCGCATACACATATATATGATGCCCGGTATGGCGGCCAACCCGACCATTTTTGAACGTATCAGGCTTCCCAAAGACCAATTTGAAATCCATTGGTTGGAGTGGATGATTCCCGAAACAGGTGAGAGCTTACAAGACTACGCCAAACGCATGGCCGCAAAGATAGAACACAAGGATCCGGTGTTGCTTGGGGTTTCGTTTGGGGGTGTTTTGGTACAAGAAATGAGTAAGTTGATAAAGGTCAGAAAATTGATTGTCGTGTCGAGCGTCAAAAGCAAGTACGAACTGCCCAAGCGTATGCGGATAACACGATTTCTAAAGGCTTATAAGTTTATACCCACACAATTGCTCTCTAATTTGGATTCACTGAAAAAGTACGCTTTCAATGATGCCATTTTGAAGCGTATCGAGCTGTACAAAACCTATTTGATGGTCAATGACAAGCGTTATCTCGATTGGGCAATCAAAGAAATGGTCTGTTGGGACCAGGAACAACCCATACCCGGGACCATTTACATCCACGGCGACCAAGATGCCGTTTTTCCCTACTCATGCGGTGGAGGTGCTATAGTTATCAAAGGGGGCACCCATGTCATGATTATTATAAAAAGCCATTGGTTCAACGAAAACCTACCAAAATTGATCTTGGGCCAAAACTGAAAATCGATATGTGATTTTTCTTGATTTCATAGGACAAGACAAGCACCATAATCAATGGGCACATATAGAGGTGTGTTTTGTTAAAACGGTCAAAAAATACACTGTTTTTGTATTTCAATATCTGTACATTTATCGGAAAACCCGCAACGTTAAACAAATCAATGATTTGATTGTTTTTGTCGTTTACTAATCATAATTTTACAAAAAATTCGATCATGGGATATATAAAGAATATTTTGGCTGCAATAGGAATGGTTTCATTATCAGTGTTCTTCATCTTTGCAACACAGAAGGGGCCATCAGACGACACATCGGTCGTATTGGAAGAAAATCGTGCGAACGATTATAATGTTTATGCGCTTGCCATGCCGGAGAACCTCAATTTTGCTGGGGAAGAAATGCCGCTGTCAGACCCGGACGTTTATGAACGCATGGATAGGGAGCTTCTGGTAAACACCTACTGGCAATCTAATGGTTTGCTTATGTTCAAGCGTGCGCAAAAGTATTTTCCGATTATCGAGCCCATTTTGAAAAAATATGGTGTTCCGGACGATTTCAAATATCTTGCTGTGATAGAAAGCGGTCTGACTAATGCGGTGTCACCGGCAGGAGCAAGGGGCGTATGGCAGATTATGGCCGCGACCGCAAGAGAAAATGGCCTTGAGGTCAATGACAATGTGGACGAACGTTACCATCTGGAAAAAGCTACAGAGGTTGCCTGTAAATATTTGAACAAATCCAAAGCACAGTTTGGATCTTGGACATTGGCTGCAGCGGCATACAATGCCGGTAATGCAGGTATATCCAATAGGATGAAAGAGCAAGGAGGGAACAATTTTTACGACCTTTTGTTAGGTGAGGAGACTGGGCGGTACATCTTTAGGATTGTGGCTTTAAAAGAAATTATGAACAATCCCAAAAAGTATGGTTTCAACTTTGACAAATCTGATCTGTACAAGGGCATCCCCACCCGTAAGGTAACGATTGATGGGCCTGTTGCCGATTTTGTTGCTTTTGCCAAAGATCACGGTATCAATTATAAAATACTGAAGTTGCACAACCCATGGCTGCGCGAAACCAGGCTCAATAACAAGACAGGAAAACAATACATTATAGATATTCCCGAAGCGGGCTATTATCCCGGTCGCTGATGGTCAGGTTTTATGGTTTAATGGTTGACGTTAGAGCAATACGGGTCATTGTCCCCTAAATACTTGCTCTCTTTCTGTGCGGTGCATTTCGTTTTCCAAAAGTAACTGCGTGATATCGCTGTACAATCCTTCGTAAAATGCTTTTTTTGTGTCTCTTTTGATGTTTTTCAAATAAAACTTCCTGTCAATGTTGGTGAGTTCCTTGTTTTCGGTAATGTAGAACGAAGCGGGAGTACCAAAAGCATTTTTGAGGCTCGACAGAGTGAGGTTCAGTTTGTTGTCTCTTTCGTTGACATAGACCACGTCCACATTTCTGTTATAACCTTTTGAGGCTTTTTTGGCAGACCCTCTACGATCCCAAAAAAGTACGATGGTTTTCAGTTTGCCCTTGTACTTGTTTGCCATTTCGTTTATGGCCTTGATTTCTTCTCTATGGGTAATGAAGCACGATTGCTTTGTGATCAGTAAGATGGGCACATCTATTTTGTCGGTTTGCAGATAACCGCCGGAAATTCTTTTGAACTGAAGGTCAGAAACAATGGTGCCTTTCAGGTAATTGTCCTTAAAAGCGTTAAAAATCGTGTCGACATTGTCGTGGTTGTTGTTTTTGAGCGCGAGGTCACATTGGATGTTAAAGGTTTTTAAATGCCGCAATATGGCATCTTCAAAAAAGACCTTTTCTTTCTGCGGAAATGCATTGAGTGAGAGTGCAACAATAATTAATGTAAACAGATGCTTCATGTTTACCTATTTATTAGTTTGATTACAAATGTATTGTAATTTTTGGCAACAAAAGCATTTCCCTGTGTATTTTCGTTCAGGCGAAATTACATGTAAGAAAATAAATACAAATTTTCAATTAATTGGTTAAGATGTTAGATTTGTATTACAGAAGTAAACCAGAAAACAGAGAAAAAATTTGGTGGTTAGCGTCTTCGCATTTGTCGATGGCCACCGTAGTGTTGATTCGGTATTTGGGCTTTTTTCATGTTTTCCTTCATCATTTTTATCTGGTCAGCGAGTATTTTTCTTTTGTCAAGTTTTTCTGCTTCACCAATCAGTATTTTGGCTTCTTGGGGGCGTCGTTTGCTAAAGGCAATTCCTGCCAGATTCAATTTGGCCATAGCCATGTCGTGATCCATGGACAATCCAAGGGAAACAGCTTTCTTGAAGTATTTCTCTGCTTCGTTCATATTGGTCTGTGAAACCATGATGCCGTGTAAGAAATTGTAATAGCCTTGTTGCTTTTTGACCAATGCCGTTGTCGGGTTCTTTATCATCCCAAGCCATTTTTTTGCTCCCTCAAAATCTTGTTTGCGCAGTTTTAAGAATGCAAGGAGAATAAATTCGTTCTTAAAGTAAAGAAATATGAAAACCAGGGACAGCAACAACCACATGATGCCTGCCCCGATGTATCCTTCGGTAAATTCATAAATGGCATAGGCGATGATGATGGCCGCAATGATGAGCTTGAAGATTTTATTGTACATTTTATATGATGATTTTATAAATAATGGTTGATTTGATATGGGTAGGAATGGTTTGGTTTTGTTTGATAAAAAAGGTGTCGCCCGTATTTTCGCCGGTCACTTCGATTTCGATAAAAAGCCCCGTCTTTGGGTTGGCAGTAATTGTCGTGTTCTGATTGCCTTTCAGGGTCATGGCGATGTTTTCGTCTATGTTTGACATGGTGGTGGAAGCCGTGCCGGATATTTGGAAGGCCGTATCGGTAATATTGTCAAGTTTCCAGTGGTTTTCTGCTGAAAGATTGCCGTTAAAGTTGTTGCGCCATTCACTGCCAACATTGACCGGTGTTGTTGGATAAAAATGGGTCATTTGTTCAAAACTTTCTGACAGGGCCTGACTCCCAAATTGTTTTTCCATTTCGCCCTTTGAAGCAGCGATAATATTTGGGTCATGGATACCGGCATATTCAAACATCGATGTGACCAAGTTTTCCCCGCCCGTGACCGATAGGATTTTTCCGTTTCTGCCCATGGTGATGCTTACGGGAACATCCAGTAGCCCTTTAAAAAGCATGCTCCCCGTGTCGGAAGAATCTTCAGAAACGGTGTCCATATTGGAAAGTTCACCAAGTGTTGGCGAGCTCATGACCATTTTCAGCCGTTTAAAGACCATGGACAAGGTGTAATCTGATGGTGAGGCAGCAACCACTTCAAAACGCATTTCGCCAGTGAGGTTGTTTTCTATGATTTGTTCGACACCCCCGATTTCCTGCGCAATGTGCTGATATGCCAGTTGCCTAACGGTAAATGTGTCGCCAACGGTCAGGTTGTATTCAAGAGTTTTTTGTGAGAAACAATGTATGGAAACAAAGCAAAAAAGGCCTAAAAAAATTGGTTTCATGGTTGCGTGATGATAGTGTGCTGCAAAGAAACTAATTTTTTTCAAAGTGTGCCCAATATTTCGTTTATTTCAAGGTATAGAATTGGCGGAACGGCGCATGGGATTAGGCGATTTCACAATCGAAAAAAAATCTTTTAAATATTTTTAAATAGGTTTGCCAAAGTAAAAAGTCTTTGTATATTTGCCCCCAGTTTTTGGGAGAGTGCCCAAAGCAACCTTATCATAGATAAAATATCGATTTTTAAAGATACAAGACAATGAGCAAGAGAACGTACCAGCCTTCAAAGAGAAAAAGAAGGAACAAGCACGGATTTAGAGAACGCATGGCTTCTGCCAACGGACGTAAAGTATTGGCGCGCAGAAGAGCCAAAGGAAGAAAAAAATTGTCTGTGTCGTCTGAACCAAGACATAAAAAATAAATGATTAACAATTGTTGATATTTAAAAGGTGTTACGTAGGAGTAACGCCTTTTTTTGTACCCATACGAAACATATTTTTGCAATACCAAAATCTGCACAATGCCAAAAAACACCAATATCAATTCTGTACTTATTATAGGCTCGGGACCAATCATCATTGGTCAGGCTTGCGAATTTGACTATTCGGGGACACAAGCTTTGCGCTCTCTAAAAGAAGACGGAGTCGAAACCATTCTTATAAATTCAAACCCGGCAACCATCATGACCGACCCAGCCATGGCGGACCATGTGTATCTGTTGCCGCTCACCACAAAATCACTTGTCAAAATATTAAAAGAACATCCTCAAATTGATTCTGTATTGCCAACTATGGGTGGTCAAACCGCATTGAATTTATGTATTGAAGCTGCTGAAAAAGGAATTTGGGATGATTTTGGCGTAAAAATTATAGGTGTTGACATTGATGCGATAAATATTACCGAAGACCGTGAAAAATTCCGCGAGCTGATGCTCAATATTGGCATCCCAATGGCGCCGCAAGCTACGGCAACATCTTATTTGAAAGGAAAAGAAATCGCCCAGGAATTTGGTTTTCCATTGGTCATAAGAGCATCCTATACACTTGGTGGCGAAGGTGCTGCATTTGTTCATAACGAGTCGCAGTTTGACGAGCTTTTGACGAGAGGCCTTGAAGTATCGCCTATCCACGAAGTGATGATTGATAAAGCGCTGATAGGATGGAAAGAATATGAATTGGAACTCTTGCGCGATAAAAACGACAATGTGGTCATTATTTGTACCATTGAAAATTTTGATCCAATGGGCATCCATACCGGCGATTCTATTACGGTAGCACCAGCCATGACATTGTCGGACAAAACGTTTCAGCGTATGCGCGATATGGCAATCCACATGATGCGTAGCATTGGTGATTTTGCAGGCGGTTGCAATGTGCAATTTGCCGTAAGTCCCGATGAAAAAGAAGAAATCATCGCTATTGAAATCAATCCGAGAGTATCGCGTTCATCGGCATTGGCAAGTAAAGCGACCGGTTACCCAATTGCAAAGATTGCTGCAAAACTCGCTATCGGCTATAATCTTGACGAGCTGAACAATCAGATAACCAAATCAACATCGGCATTATTTGAACCTACTTTGGATTATGTGGTAGTGAAAATCCCACGTTGGAATTTTGATAAATTTGAAGGTTCAGACAGGACGTTGGGCTTGCAAATGAAAGCTGTTGGCGAAGTGATGGCAATAGGGCGCTCGTTTCAGGAAGCGCTTCATAAAGCCACACAATCTCTCGAAATAAAACGTAACGGACTTGGTGCCGATGGTAAAGGCTACAAAAATTATGACCAAATCATTGAAAAACTGACCAATGCAAGTTGGGACAGAGTGTTTGTGATTTATGATGCCATTCAAATGGGCATTCCGTTGAGCCGTATTCATGAGATTACCAAGATTGATATGTGGTTTTTGAAGCAATATGAAGAACTGCATCATCTTGAAAAAGAAATTTCCCGATTCAAAATAGATACCATAGACCGCGATTTGCTTTTGGAAGCCAAGCAAAAAGGCTATGGCGACCGACAGATTGCGCATATGCTCGGCTGCTTTGAAAGCCAGGTGTATAAAAAGCGCGAAGAGTTCAATATCAAGCGTGTATATAAATTGGTTGATACCTGCGCGGCAGAATTTAAAGCGCAAACCCCGTATTACTATTCGACGTTTGAAAATGAAATGGAAATTGCCGGAAGCTCACGGGAATCGGTCAACGAAAGCGTAGTTTCCGACAAGAAAAAAATCATTGTTCTGGGTTCTGGGCCCAACCGCATCGGGCAAGGTATCGAGTTCGATTATTGCTGCGTCCATGGTGTACTTGCCGCTGCCGAATGTGGTTACGAAACCATTATGATAAACTGCAATCCTGAAACCGTTTCGACCGATTTTGATATTGCCGATAAGCTCTATTTTGAACCCGTATTTTGGGAACACATTTATGACATTATTCAGCATGAAAAACCCGAAGGTGTCATTGTGCAACTTGGTGGGCAAACCGCCTTGAAACTCGCCGAAAAATTGGACCGCTACGGGATTAAGATTATTGGTACAACCTACCAATCTTTGGATTTGGCAGAAGATAGAGGCAGTTTTTCGACCTTGCTCAAAGATAACAACATTCCGTATCCAAAGTTTGACGTGGCCACCAATGCCGATGAAGCCCTTGCAATTGCAGATGTTTTGGATTTTCCAATTTTGGTAAGGCCATCGTATGTGTTGGGTGGTCAGGGCATGAAAATTGTCATCAACAAAAAAGAACTGGAAGAACACGTTGTGGATCTGTTGCGCCAAATGCCTGATAACAAGCTGCTTCTTGACCATTATCTGGATGGGGCCATCGAAGCCGAAGCCGATGCTATATGCGATGGCGACAATGTGTATATCATTGGTATTATGGAGCATATTGAGCCTTGCGGCATCCACTCTGGCGATAGCAATGCCACGTTGCCACCGTTCAATTTGGGCGAATTTGTGATGCAGCAAATTAAAGATCACACCAAAAAAATAGCATTGGCACTCAATACCGTTGGGCTTATCAACATTCAGTTTGCCATCAAAGACGATATTGTTTATATCATAGAGGCCAACCCAAGAGCATCGCGTACTGTTCCGTTTATATCCAAAGCCTACCAAGAGCCGTATGTGAATTATGCCACCAAAGTGATGCTGGGCGAAAACAAACTTTCAGATTTTAATTTTAACCCGAAATTGGATGGTTATGCCATTAAACAACCGGTATTTTCGTTTAATAAATTCCCTAATGTGAACAAAAAATTAGGACCCGAAATGAAATCGACGGGAGAAAGCATTTTGTTCATAGACAGCCTAAAGGATGATGAATTTTACAACTTGTATTCCCGTAGAAAGATGTATTTGAGCAAGTAGCTACAAAAAATAGTCCGGCACTACGGAAACATTGTTTGCTTCAATCCATAATTTCGCCCGTAAGTTCACAAGCCTCTTCAAGCAGTTTTCTTTTTTGGACATGGGTGAGGTTTATCAATGTAAAAACGGTATCTTTTTTTGAGATCATGTCCTTTACCAGGATGATTTTTTGCTTTAGCAATAGCTGTTTTTGGGTTTTGCTCAAACCTGTAAGGCAAGTAATAGGATACAATCCGCCGCTATCAACCCTCGTTTTGATGCTCGATTGCTGTGGGTAATCCCACGAAATAAGGTTAATGCCATAATAATCAGCAAAATTTATGGCGTCCGATGTCAAATAGGCATTGGTAATGAGCCAGCCTTTTGTGGGTTTTAAAGTCTGTCCGAAAAATTCAAATTCGTTATCTTTCAAATCATTAAACCTTGATAGGAAATACATGGGTGTTGTAACCGTGATTTTTGCATCCACATCATTCCTAAACTTACATTCTCCCAGCATCAACGTGCCATTTTGTATAGCAATAAGGTCAATTTCGTGGGTGACCGCCTTGCCCTGGAGTGTTTTGGCGTAAGTTGCCTGACAGCCCGCTTCTTCAAAAATGCGTGTTACCCAGACCTCGAAATTGTGGCCTTCTGGACCCAAATCGCGAAGTGCTTTTTTAAGACTATACCGGGCAGCATACGATTTCCGTATTTTTTTTAGTTCGTTAAAGGCAAGTTTGTAAAGCTGTTTGGTGGTTATCTTGTCATAAAGAAATACTTCGATGCCTTCAAAAACCCTATCGACTTCCTGTGATGAGGCTCCCGATTTTGAAAGCGATTGCATCAAACTCGATTTATCAAACGGCACCAATTCGCCCGAAAATTTTTTGACACGCATGAGGTCCATTTCAAAAATTGTTGGTTCTTATTATTAAATAGCTGATATTCTTTTGATTATATTATAAAATTATAGAGCAAACCGACGAGTATTGCAATGCCGAAACTTGTCAATGTGCCGATCAGGACATATTCGGTAAGTTTTCGTTGTTTTGATTCTTTCAGGTCACCAAATCGGAAGACGGATTTGGCTGTAATCAAAAAACCGACGGCTTGCCAATGGCCCAAAATGACAAATACAAAAACCAAGGTGCGCTCCAAAATCCCGATGTACTTGCCGGCATCTTCCAGTGATTCGTCACTTTCGGTAAGCGTTTTAAGATCCCATTTAAGGAACACATTTTTCATGATGATAGAAACCGGTTGTGTCAGGAATAAAAGACACAGAAGCAACAACAGGTTGTTTTGTGAAAAAACACTTTGGAAATCAATGGTTTCGCCAAAGTAGAGCAGGTAAGTCGCCGCAATGGAGATGATGTGCAATGTTTGGTCTGTAAAAAACCAGATTCGTTTGGTCTTATCGTTTTGGAGCAGCAATTTCACGGTGTCTATTACCAAGTGCTGTGTGCAGACCAGCACGATTAACGGCCATAGTGATGCATCCCAAAGGAGCAACCAAAGCAAGCCCAAATGAACCCCGATGTGGAGGTAAAGCTTTATGGATTTTAATTTTTTTGCTTCTTTGTCTGCTACCCATTTTTGCGGCTGTAGGAAAAAATCGCCAAGAATGTGTGCAATAAATAGTTTTACCAATATCATAATATCCAACATCAAATTTCAGAGCATAAATATTTTGAAACAAAAGTTTAAAGCTTCGGGATTCGCAAAATTGAAGTTTTGTCCTGTACTAAATCAGAAATGTACTTATTTTTTTCTTAAACATAAGGTTGAGTTCCATTATTTCGTTCAAATAAGCGCGTTTTTGGCGTTCGCTAACGGTATTTTGGGTAATGCCAATTGTTTTGCCGAGGGCTGCTTGCGTCATATTTGGGTTTTCAAGGTGCAGCTTTACGATTTCGGCCGCATTGGATGTCCAATTGTCCATTATGGTAAACGCCAACTTGAAATAGAGGTTGAGTTCTACATCAAGTTTTGGGTTTGGTGTTTTAATTTTAAAAGTTACTTTTTCTTTTTTTAATTGCTCTAATGTTTCTCCTGAAAATTGAAAGACTTCACCATTTGATTCGGTAATGTTTTTGCCTGTAAATGACTTATTTCCAATACCTAAAGCCATTCGTGCATCCAAAGATTTATGGCTTTTTAAAGCGGCTTTAATGTATATGGCGGCTTCAAAACTATTGGTAATGTCTGCAATTTCAATTTGAAAGCTGTCGCCTCTGAACAACTCCCAGTTGTCGCTATTTTTTGTTAAATAAGTAAGCGCACTTTTTAATGTGTCAAGCCATAGTGTCGGGTCGCTTATCCTTTCCGATTTGATGATATCTCCTGTTATTACACTTGTCATCGGTTGAAAATTTTATCAAAGATCGTAAAAATAAACGATATATGCAAATATCGTAAAAATAAACGATAAATATAAATATCTTGAAAATACACGATGAATAATGCTGCCGCGCAATTGAAATCCTAAATTCCAATTGGTAACCATAAAAATTTGAAATTTGACGCTTTGGTATTCTGGAATTTTTTAACCCAACAATTTAAACTCCCTCACATTTTTAAGTAGATTAATCACTATTATCTTCGGCACGTTTCAATAGCTTGTCATTCATTTGTTTGTTGGCTTTTACGCCCAATTGTTTCAGCTTTTCAACACGTGTGACCAAATTGCCTTTGCCGGTAAGTTTTTTCATGGCGCTTTCATAACTGTTTTGAACGGTACCTATCTGGTTTCCAACCTTAATTAGTTCATCGGTTAAATTTACAAACGAATCATAAAGAGCGCCGGCTTGCGTGGCAATTTCAACGGCATTGGCTTTTTGTTTTTCGTTTTGCCACATACTGTCTATGGTTTTTAAAACCGCAAGAAGTGTGGTAGGGGTTACGATGATGATGTTTTTTTCAAATGCATCGTTATAAAGCGCGGGATATTCCATAGATGCAATGGCAAATGCCGATTCTATCGGGATAAACAGCAGCACAAAATCGGGGCTTTCGTCATAGAGCGTTTGGTAATTTTTTTCGCCCAATTCTTTCACTCTGGCACGTATGGAAGTCAGGTGGTTTTTAAGATGTACTTGTTTTTCGTTGTCTTCTGTTTCATTGATGTAACGCTCATAAGCAACCAGCGATACTTTGGAATCGATAATCATTTTTTTGTTGCCCGGCAGGTGGATAATCACATCGGGCATAACGCGCCGGCCATCATCATTTGTAAAACTTTGCTGTACAAAATACTCGCTGTCGCGTTGCAATCCGCTGCGTTCCATTACACGTTCCAAAACAAGTTCGCCCCAGTTGCCCTGCATTTTGGTATCGCCTTTGAGCGCACGCGTAAGGTTGGTGGTTTCTTTTGACATTTGCTGGTTCAGGCCTTTCAAGTCAGTCAATTGTTGTTTTAATGCCGAATGCATACTGATGCTTTCCTTTTGAGAGTCTTCTACTTTTTTCTCAAATCCCTGAATTTTTTCTTGCAGCGGATTTAAAATGGACTTGATGTTTTCTTTATTCTGATGCGTGAATTTTTCAGATTTTTCTTCCAGAATTTTGTTTGCCAGATTTTCAAATTCCTTACTGAATTTCTCTTGAAGTTTCTCTACTTCGGCTTTTTGTTCTGCATTTCTTATGCATAAATTTTCAAATTCTGCATTTTTTTGTGTTAATGAAATGGTCAGTACTTCTTTTTCATTGCGTAGTTTCTCTTTGTCATTTTCAACTGCAACGATACGCTCTTTGGATTTGAGTTCGTTTTCTGTGGCCTGGCGCACACGTTCTTCCAAAGCACTTTCGCGTGATTTTGATTTGAGATTGCTAAAGGTAAACCCAATCCAACCGCCTAAAGCAATTCCAACGAGGATGATAATGAAGTAAATAAGAATTTCAGGCATAGTATTTCTTTTGGGTAAAGATATTTAATTTTTGATTTTAAACCGATGTGTTTTTCCGTCAAATTCAATCAAATTTTCAGGGAATAAGCGGTTAAAAACACCTTTTGCAATTAATTCTGAAGGTGTGTCGATAATTACCGATTCTGGAGTCATCACCAAAAGTTTATCGCACAGTTGGATGGCCAAATCTATTTCGTGGGAGGAAAAAAGTACCGTTTTTTGAGTGTTTACGGCTAATTTTTGTAGCAATTTTAAAATATAAGCTTTATGGTGCAGATCAAGATGTGAGGTAGGTTCGTCAAGGATGATAATGTCGGTATCTTGAGCCAGTGCGCGCGCAATCATCACTTTTTGAAGTTGGCCGTCGCTCAGCTCGTAGCATTTTTTATTTTTGAGGTCTTTGATATCGGTAAGTTCCATTGCTTTTTCGATATGCTTGATGTCTTCGGGCGTGAGTGCACCTACCCAATTGGTATATGGTTGTCTGCCAAGTGCTACAAGTTCCCAGACCGATAGGTTTTTTGATGCAACAGGTTCGGTAAGTACCAGGCTCAATGTTTTTGCCAGCTCCAATTGCGTTAGGGCATTGATGTTTTTTTCATTGATGTACACATCTCCTTGTAAGGGTTTCTGTACTTTGGTAAGTGTGCGCAATAAAGTCGATTTTCCTATACCATTTTCGCCTACCAAGCCCACAAGCTGTCCTTTTTGCAACTCAAACGATATGCCGGTGGCAATGACTTTTTTTTGCTTTTTTGCTACATATCCTATGGATAGATTTTCGGTTTTAAGGGTGCTATGGTTGTTTGTTTTGGTCATTAGGTACACTTTTTACATAATTTGATCATTACCATATTAAAACACCATTTTTCGTTTACGCAATAACAGCCAGATGATTACCGGTGCTCCTACCAACGAGGTTATGGCATTGATGGGCAAGGTGTAATCGCTGCCCGGCAGTTGGGCAATGGTATCACAAATGAGCATCACAATGGCACCCAACAAACATACTGCCGGCAATAAAATTTTATGGTTGGAAGTCGTGAATATCTGTCGTGTCAAATGTGGGATTGCCAGCCCGATAAAGGCAATAGGTCCCGCAAATGCCGTGATGGTCCCTGCCAGAAAACTCGTGGCAAGAATGACTATAAATCTGTTTCTTTTAATGTTTAAACCCAAACTACGGGCGTAATTTTCGCCCAAAAGCAAGGTGTCCAATGCTTTAATAGATGCAATGCTCAAAATGATTCCAATGCTGTAAACGATGAAGAAAATAAGCAGTTCGTACCACGACAAATTCCCTAAACTTCCAAATCCCCAAAAAATGTACTGTTGTAGTTTTTGTGCCGTACTAAAGTAGGACAAGATACCTACAACAGCCGTCGTAATACTGCCAAACATCAATCCGATAATCAAAATTGCCATCGTATCGCGCACTTTATTGGAAATTGCCAAAACCGCCAGCAACACCACAAAACTTCCCAAACAGGCCGCAATGACCAAACTCCATTTTGAAATTAATAGCGTTGACAATATGCTACCGGATATTCCTGCACCCAAAATGACAACGGCAACACCCAAACTTGCCCCGGAGCTGATACCCAAAACATAAGGTCCCGCAAGTGGATTTCTGAACAATGTTTGCATCAACAATCCGGAAACACCCAGTCCCGAACCTGCCAAAATTGCGGTAAATGCTTTTGGCAACCTGTAATGATGTACGATATATTGCCACGACGTGTTATCGATCGCCCCAAACAAACTTTTAAAAATGGCTTTTACAGGTATAAACACCGAACCAAAACTGATATTCACAAAAAAGCATGCCACCAGTACAATGCTCAACGCAATAAACGGAAGTTTGTATGTGCTTGTGCTGTTCATGGTTGTGTTGGTTTGGGTGCGCTCTAAAACTATTCCAAAACCTTAAAAAAATATGGTTGGTAGTCTTCGAGCAACTCCGGATGACAAATTTTTATCAGGTCTTTCAGTACCAGATCGGGTCGGGCAAAACCCTCTTCAAAATAGGTTACGCCGCCTTTTGCGCCTTTGGTATTGACAAACGAAAATACGGTTTTGTTTTTATAAGCATCAAATTGTGTGTAGTGCGCATTGTTTTTTGCCAACGATTCTAAAGAATTGTGGTAAGACGGGCTTATCCAAAGCTCGGCATTTTTGGCTTTGGTAAACACGCTTTCGAAATTTAGGGCAAGACTTCCGGCACTTGCAGTATCTTTCCATAAATAATCGGCATTGGCATCATTGAGCAATTGCGCTTCGGGGCTTGTGCCGCTTGGTAGATACCAAATATCTTTTTCCAAAGCACCGCTTAAAACTGTTGGACGGTGAGTTACTTTTAAAGCAAGGTTTTTGGCATCTCGATAGTTGGTTTCAATTGTGTTAAAGATAGAATCGGCGAGGGCTTCTTTTTTATAAAGTGCGCCAAAAAATTTAATCCATTCGGCTTTGGCAAGCGGCGAGGTTTCTACCCAATCGCCATTATATATAACCGGAATGTCTGATTTTTTTATGAGATCGAACGCGCGGTTATTGCCGTCTATGCCAAAGCCTACCACAAGTTCGGGTTGCAGTTCCAACAACACTTCGGTATTGATGCCCTCATTTTTACCAAGCTCGCGTACATGTCCTTTGTCAATTAATTGGCGGGTTTTGGGCGATGATATATAGTCGGTTCCGGGAAATCCCACCAACGTATGCTCAACCCCCAAAAGCTCCAATGCCGGAATGTGTGTGGTTGAGGTCACGACCATTTTTTCAATTGGTATCGGGATAATGCCGTCAAATTCATCAACATTTAGTGTTAATTCATGTAAAATGGTTTTGTCGACCAAAGCGTATTTATAAGTGGTTTCAGATTTTGGCCACGGATTTTTGATGGTCAATATGCTGTATTTTTCGACATTTGTGATGCTGAAACCTTGTGCGTGCGTGAAAATTTTGGTAGTTTGTTCTTTGATTTCGACAGGTTTTGGCGATTGCTTGCAGCTTACAAAGCCTATCAATACGAATCCGATGAGTAGATGTTTCAAAATATAAGTGTTTAATGTTTCAAAAATACGATTCTCTCACAAAGGCACAAAGCATTGCACTTTCAAATCCCAAATTCCAAAACGGCATTGTTTTGGAATTTGGGATTTTTTTATTGGAATTTTTTAAACTCGGCATCTTTGCGGCTTTGCGAACTATTTTTTCAAACTTACAACCATAATACCCACAAAATTGTTTTAACTTTGCACCCGGATTTTGGTTCTATTTTCATAGTTGATATGAAACGGATTAAAAGGGAATCAAGTGAGGCGGATTTACGATTGTTAAAACCGTAATTTGTCAATTCTTGAACTGTTCCCGCAACTGTAAACAAAATGCCCGGCGCGACCGGGTATCTCTTTAAAAGAGTGCTGTTACTTCAAATGCCACTGTTCCAAAATGTTAGGAATGGGAAGGTCAAACAGCAAAATGTAAGTCAGGAGACCTGCCAATATTCATAATTAATACGAAAAGCTTTCGGGTAAAAAGCTTGTTTGATATGAATAAAGGAACAATAGTTTTATTTTTTTGGGTCATCTGTGGTGGTGTTTTCGGTCAATCGTCGTTGGATTCGTTGCAACAACTTGACGAAGTTATTGTTAGGGCAGACCGCAATTTGAAGCAGTTTTCCAACACGCAGCACGTAAATGTCTTGAATGACAGTACCATAAAAAAAAGCAAATCATCACTTACTGATTTGCTCAATTTCAATTCGCTTATCTATTTCAAGGAGAACGGTTTGGGCATGGTGTCTTCGCCGGCATTCAGAGGTACAACGGCACAGCAAACGGCAGTGGTTTGGAACGGGATCAATATCAATTCGCAGTTTAACGGGCAAACCGATTTTAATGCCATTAATACATTAAATTTCAATGAAATATCTGTTAGAAGCGGTGGCGGAAGCGTGCTTTACGGCAGTGGCGCCATTGGTGGGACCATTCATCTTGACAATACAACTGAATTTAACAAAGGCTTCGATACCAATGTGATGGTGCGATACGGTAGCTTTAATACTGCCGATATGGATTTTAAAAGCCATTTTTCAAATGAAAGGTTAATTGCAGATATTTCGGCAAATTACACCTTTTCTGATAACGATTATAAGTATGTGGACAGCGAGCGGCGCAACAGCAATGGCGAGTTTTATAATGTAGGCATCTCTGCCCGTTTCGGCTATAAAATCAACAGCAAGAATACCTTGAGTTATTACGGCAATATCTATGACGGCGAGCGGCATTTTTCGTTGATTTTACCTTCAGAAACCAAAACCAAATACCGTGATTTCAACACGCGGCAATTGCTGGAATGGAACGGCATTTACAACCGGTTTTTATCGACCCTGAAAGTGGCATATTTAACGGAAAACTATCGCTATTATGGAAACATCAACAGCGAATCATATACTTACGGCGAAGCAAAGACATTGATAGGAAAGTACCAATTGGGTTTTCGCCCATTTCAGGATGCTTATCTTGAGGCTGTCGCCGACATCAACCATACCATCGGCGAAGGCTCGAGCATAGCCGAAAGCGAGCGTACCATTACCGGTTTTAGTATATTGTTTAAACATCAAATAGATAAGTTTTTGTATGAAGCAACGCTGCGCAAAGAAATTACCAATACGTATGAAAGTCCTGTGTTGATGAGTTTGGGGCTTCAATATAAGTTTGCCCCAAACTACACATTGCATATAAACGGCTCAAGAAACTTTAGGATTCCAACCTACAACGATTTGTATTGGGCAGGAAGCGGCAATCTCGATTTAAAACCCGAATCATCTTACCAGTTGGAATTAGGTAATACGCTGTTATTTGAGAATTTATCCTTTTCCGTTATAGGGTTTTACAATGATATTACCGATATGATTCGCTGGCTTCCCGACGGTTCGGTATGGCGACCGGACAATACCAAAGAAGTGGTAACCTATGGCGTGGAAACACGTGCAGGTTACGAAAAAACTTTTGGTCAGCATCAATTCAAGATTTTTGCAAATTATGGCTATACCGTTTCTGAAGACCAAACAACCAATAAGCAACTTATCTATGTGCCATATCATAAGGCATCGGGTGCGTTGAATTATCGTTACAAAAGGCTGTCTGTCTATTGGCAAACCATGTTTGCGGGCGAAGTGTTTTTGCTGTCGGACAACAACCCCAGATATGTGTTGGACGGCTACTTGATAAACAATCTTGGTATCGAATACCATTTTAAAACCCTTTTGCTTGGTACCCAAGTGCACAACATTTTTAATGAGAATTACCAGAGTATGGCAAATCGCTATATGCCGGGTATTCATTATAATTTTTATATCAACTTTAATTTTTAAACTATGAAGTATTTATTGAAATTTTTAACTGTATTCTTATCTGTAGGAATGTTTGTAACATCGTGTAGTGACGATGATGATTTTAATGGCGGTACACCTTTGGGTGATTATGAAAACGGAATCTTGGTAAGCGGTGAAGGCTCGTTATTATCAGGCTCGGTGGCGTTTGTTTCTGTTGATTTGACTACCGTTGAAACCGATATTTATGCTGCCGTAAATGGCGAAGACCTTGGCAACTATTTGCAATCCATTGGGTTTGAAGGAAATAAAGCTTATATTGTTGTGGATAACACCAATACAATTACGGTTGTCAACAGATATACTTTTGAAAAAATCGCAACCATAACTTCTGGATTGTCCATGCCAAGACATATTGACTTTGAAGACGGTAAAGGTTATGTGAGCAATTGGGGCGACCCATTTGACCCGACAGATGATTTTGTTGCAGTTATAAATTTGTCAACCAATACGGTAGAAACTACAATTTCTGTTGGTAACGGTCCAGAACAGGTTTTGGAAGAAAACGGTAAAGTATATGTTTCGCACAAAGGAGCATACTCAATGAATAACATCATTTCTGTAATCGATATTGCAACACATGACGTAAGCAGCATAGAAGTTGCCGATAATCCTGATGAAATGTTTATAAATGATGCCGGTCAATTGGTAGTATTGTCAGAGGGCGCGTCATTATATGATGATGATTGGAATTATATTGGTTCGACACCAGGAGCAATAACCAAAATAAATACAACCACAAATACCGTAATTTCTTCAATAAGCCTTGAAGGCACTTATGTGGGGTTAATGGCTTATGAAGACGGAAAATTGTATTATATAAACAATAATGCGGTGTATGTGATGAATGATAGCGCAACGTCATTGCCAACGACGCCTATCATTACGTTATCGGCAGGATATGCTTATGGATTGTCGGTTGATGATAACCGTTTGTTTGTTTGCGACGCAAGTTTTACAGGGTTGAGCACCCTGTATGTGTATAGTTTGGCCACCAATTCAGAAATTGCAACTTTTGAAGTTGGTCAAGGCGCATCAAAAGTGTATTTCAATTAAGTATAAAAAACATTAAAACTTAACGGGACATCGAAGTCGAAAGCTCTGGTGTTCCGTTTTTTGTCGTAATATATCGTCATTGTTTCAAAAACAGAATCGACTGCATGGGCATGCAGGTACTCATCGTTGAAGGACTTACATTTTATGACAATCCTGTCATTGAAAGTTGTGTTTGTCAAGATACATTACTTTCTCAAAGCGGTCCACATTTGTTTCGGTTTTTACTTGGAATATCGAAGTGGTGCCTGATGCCGAAAGCCTGCCCTCACCTCGAATGTCTGCCAGGGCCGCCGCTAGTAACGGCTCGTCCGGATTACCAAAATGGCCAAGGTTTACAACACTTTCCGTAATAGAAATATCAGGAACCAACCCTGTTGATGGTACCGGTTGGCCGTTAACGTTTACCGAATTGGCAATCAACGGTAACATTACATAAGTGTGGCTTGGGTTTCTGTTGTTTGCGCTAAAATCCGGTGAATCATAGATTAGGATTGAAGCTTGCGTTTTTCCTGTGGTCACATCGCCTACCTGTACTACATCGATATAAGCACTTAAGCTATTGATTATTAATTCACTTGCCGATGCAGAGCCCGAAGTTGTCAATACATAAACTTTGTTCAGGTTGAGGCTGTTAATGGTGTTGCCGCCAAAGTTGTCCAGAAATACATAGTCAGTGTTAAGTTCTTGCAGGTCACTGTTATATACAAGTTTTGAAAAAACCTGGCCGTTGAACTGCCCGGTGACCATACTTCCCAACAATCGTGCGGTATTGATAGAGCCACCACCATTATACCGCAGATCGATCACCAAATGCTGGATGTTGTTACTCTGGAACTGTGCAAAGGCATTGTTCAGATGCACTTCAAAATCTGGGTTAAAAGCATTGTAGAGCATGTAGCCTACTTTTTCGCCATCCACATCGAAGATTTCAGTTTGTTGTACCGGGTTTTGGGTAAATGCCGCTTTGTTAACCGTAACGGTGATTCCGTTTGGAATAAAGGTGTCATCGTCAAATTGGGGCGTACCACTGTCATTATAATCCGCAAAGTGCAGTGTGTGGCTGTTGCCCTCCAGCAATGCGTTCACGTTGCTTGCAGTGATGGTGGTACCGTCTATTTGGGTAATGAATTGTCCCCGTTGCAGTCCAAGGTTGTCGGCATTGCTGCCTTTGAGCACTTGTCGTATGACCAGTACACGGTTTGATGGGTTGTTGGGTGGAGCAAAGGCATAGTAGCGTAAGCCATCTGTAACGGTGGTACCTGTCAATTGCTGTTCAAGTGCAATATAGTTGTTGTGAATGAGACTAAAGCGATCCACGGTTTGGCGTTGGTACATCAAACTTTCAAAAAGTGTTTCGGGCGAAGTATAGCCATTGAGGAACGATGTGTATTCCTGTTCCGAGGCAAATCGGTTGTCGGCCAAATTTGGAATTTGATCTTTGTAAAGATAGATGGCATTGAGCCCTTTCCATACAAAATCCTTAATATTGATGGGGTCGATAGCATTATCATCGGCATCTTCAAAACAGCTTGTTAGACTTATGGATAACGCTATTATTAAAAATTTACGTTTCATATCGATTTGGTTTAGGTATATTGATGTATATTTTTATGGAGCCATAAATCCTTATGTTGCACTAAATGTAACAAAAATAAATGTATTTCGTCGTAATCATAAAAACGGGAATAACTGGCCCGAAAAGAACTAAAAAACCAATGACACAAGCAGATTTTGTAAAAATGGTAATGCCTTTTAAAGATAAGGTCTTTCGTTTGGCAAAACGCTTGTTGGTCTCAAACGAAGAGGCCGAAGACGCCACCCAAGAGGTGTTGTTGAAATTATGGAACAACAAACAGCAAATAGCCAATTATAACAACATAGAGGCCTTTGCGATGACAATGACCAAAAATTACAGCCTGGACAGGTTGAAGTCAAAACAGGCACAGAATTTGAAAATAGTACATAGTAATTATCAGGACAGTAATAGATCATTGCAAAAACAGGCCGAGTTAAACGATAGTGTTGCATTGATTTCCAAAATGATAGAACAACTGCCCGAACAACAGAAAATAATAGTGCAGTTGCGAGATGTTGAACAGTATGAATTTGAAGAAATAGCAGAAATGCTCACTATGAACGAAACAGCAATACGAGTAACTTTATCAAGAGCACGAAAAACATTAAGAAAACAATTAACAGAAATGCATAATTATGGTACCGCATGAGATAGAACAACTACTGGAAAAGTACGACAATGCCCAGACCAGTACCCAAGAAGAGCAACAGTTGCGCGATTATTTCACCAATCCCGATAACCATCGTGACGGTTTTGCGCAACACCTCGAACCTTATAGGGCTATGTTTGGCTATTTTACAAATGCCAAACAAGAAACTTTTACCAAAGCTTTGCCGGTCCAAGTTCCAAAACGCAGCTATGTATATCAATGGATAGGAGCGGCGGCCGTAGTGGCCATCATGTTTGGCATCTTTTTCCAATTTGGAAATCCCGGTCCCAAAACGCTTGACAGCCTCACAGCCGAAGAACAATTGGTATATTACCAAACACGCGAAGCCCTCGGGTTGTTATCGACAAAATTCAACCAAAGTGCTTCCAATGTTACTGCCCTCAATATGGTTGGCAACCATCTTGACAAAGGCATGGAAAAAGCAAAGTATATCAATGAGTTTTCAAAAGCAACCAATAAAATATTGAAACAACCCAAAAATTAATTATTAATCACAATCAAAAACAAACAGAAATTATGAAAAAGTTAGCATTAGTTTTAGCAATCGCACTCGCGCCAATCGTGACTTTTGGACAGAGCCTTTTTGACAAATATGAAGATATGGAAGGCGTAACGTCAGTTGTCATCAACCAAAAAATGTTCAAGATGCTTGCAGGCATCAACATCAATCTCGAAGACCCGGAAGACCAAGCCTTTTTGGATATGGCAAAGAAAATCACCGGACTTAAGGTTTTTACCACTGGTAATGAAAAAACATCTGCAGATATCAATGCTTCCGTTACCAAATACCTCGGAACCGCAAACCTTGAAGAGTTAATGCGTATTAAGGATGGCAACCAGACCGTTAAGTTCTACGTCAAACAAGGTAAAGACGAAAACCACGTCAAAGAATTGCTGATGTTGGTCAACGGCCTCAAGGAAATTTCCAAAGACCAAAACATCACTATCAACGGTAAAAACCGTGAAATGGAAACCGTCGTTCTGTCCCTTACCGGCGATATCGATTTGAGGCAAATCTCAAAAATGACCGAAAAGATGAACGTGCCAGGTGGCGACCAGCTCAAAAAGGCCGGAAAAGGAAAAAAGTAATCGGGCTATGGCAACAATGACAAAATACATTGTGGTATTGGTATCCCTGCTTGTGGCACTTTGCAGCTGCAATCAGGGACCGTCACTGCAAACATACTTCGTGGACAACGAGCAAAGGCCTAATTTCCTTTCTATGGACGTACCGGTCAAAATGCTCAATATTGATAAAGCCACACTGACCGATGACCAAAAAGCAGCTTACGAATCTGTAAATAAGCTCAATATGTTGGCATATAAGATAGATAGTACCAACCAAAATGAGTACCGTACAGAACTATCAAAGATAAAAGCGATACTCGACGGAAATCAATACCAGGAACTAATGCGTGGCAATTATGAGGATAATGGCAAGTTCGTGGTCAAATATTTGGGTGATGATGATGATATAGACGAGTTTATCCTGTTTGGCAACTCAAACGATATGGGATTTGCGGTGGTAAGGATTTTGGGCAAAGATATGGATCCGGGCAAATTGATGAAGCTGTCTTCTTTGGTCGATATGAACAATATTGACCAGGCCAAAATGGGCCAATTCGTTGATTTTTTTAAATAATAAGTTTCTTTAAAATATTCAAAAAATCACTCGATGTCATCGTCGGGTGATTTTTTGTTTTCATCCTTGAACAGGTAAAGATAGATATTGATTGCCAAGAACAGAAAACCGGAAAACAGGACCAATTTTACAATGGCCAGATCCAGAATGTCAAAGACGCCACCCACCAGAAAAAGAAAAGTGACCAAGCCTGCGAGCCATTGCATCAATACGTCCTTGTCGTCCAATCCAAACTTCATATACCAGTGTAGTTGCTTGGTGAAATTTGTTTCAGTTCTGCCTTGACCACATCTGAAACGTTGAGGGTCATAATAAAATCGGAAATAGATTTTTGGGTGATTTTTTCATTGGTGCGTGTCAGCCCTTTGAGTGCTTCGTAAGGATTTGGATAGCCCTCCCGTCGCAAAACCGTTTGGATGGCTTCTGCTACCACGGCCCAATTGTTCTCAAGATCCTCGGCAAATTTTGTTTCGTTGAGCAATAATTTGGTCAGTCCTTTCAGCGTAGATTTAAAACCGATAATGGTGTGTGCCAATGGAACGCCAACGTTTCGTAGCACGGTACTGTCAGTCAAATCGCGCTGCAATCTGGAAATGGGCAATTTTGACGAAAGATGTTCAAAGAGTGCATTGGCAATGCCCAGATTGCCCTCACTGTTTTCAAAATCGATGGGGTTTACTTTGTGCGGCATGGCGGAACTTCCTACCTCACCAGGGTTTATTTTTTGTTTAAAATAGTCCATGGACACATATGTCCAGAGATCCCTGTTCAGGTCTATGATAATAGTGTTGATGCGTTTCATGGCATCAAACAGAGCCGCCAAGTGGTCGTAATGTTCTATTTGTGTTGTTGGGAACGAATGTTTCAATCCGAGGTTATTTTCCACAAAATTAGTTCCGAAAGCTTTCCAGTCGATGTCAGGATAGGCTACTTTGTGCGCATTGAAGTTGCCGGTGGCACCGCCAAACTTCGCCGCAATGGGAATGTCTTTCAGTAGCGCAAACTGTTCTTGGAGGCGCGTGACGAAGACCTCGATTTCTTTCCCCAATCGGGTAGGGGAAGCTGGTTGCCCGTGTGTTCGCGCAAGCATCGGCACTTTGGCCCAATCTACAGAAAGCTGGGTCAGGTAGTTGAGAACCAGAACAAATTCGGTAAAATAAATATCCTTGACGCCTTCTTGTATGCTCAACGGGATGGCCGTATTGTTAATATCCTGTGAGGTCAGCCCAAAATGGATGAACTCTTTGTATTTTGAAATACCAAGTGCATCAAACTTTTCTTTTATAAAATATTCTACTGCCTTGACGTCGTGGTTGGTAGTGTTTTCAATGTCCTTTATTTTTAGGGCATCCTCGGTAGAAAACCCGAGATAAATGGCTTTTAACTGGTCAAATAGTGAAACATCAAATTCCGAAAGTTGAGGCAGTGGATGTTTGCAGAGTTCTATAAAATACTCAATCTCTACCATGACCCTATATCTTATGAGTGCTTCTTCAGAAAAATATGATGCCAGTTCGCTGACTTTGTTGCGATAGCGGCCATCGATAGGAGAAATGGCGTGGAGTGAGGATGGTGACATTGTTGCTGTTGTTTTGAAAGTTGCAAAGATAGCAAAGAAAGTGAGTATTGCGAAATAATAGAAAAAGGGCAATTGAATGTAAAATTGCATTGCGACATTGAAAATTCCAAACATGTAGCAATTCATGCACCAATATAAAAAACAGTGCAAATCCAACCCGGGGTTGAGTTGGTCAAGACTTGATTTTCTTCAAAATATGCCTCGCCCTGGCCTTGAACCCAGAACTTTGCATCTGAAAATCCCGTTCCAGAATTTGTGCCAATTCCGGACGGATCCAATCAAAATCCTGCCCGAACAAATATAAGGTATTCATAGAATAGGCTTTGGGCGCAATCTTTTCGTCGTTTATCATCCAGTCAAAACAAGTTTCAATAATGCGTTCTTGGCGCTTGCGGGTCAGTTCTGCTTTGATCGTATTGCTTTCCTTTGAATAATAGGCCGTTGCCAACAGTTCGCAAATTTTTGCGACCGGTCGCACCGCCGGGTCAAGATGTACTTTATGGATGTTTTCCGTAAAAGTACCCAAATGCTGCGCCAATAAATCTAAATGGTCATGGCACATAAATTCCAAAACCCATGCTGCCCGGCACGATGTTTTGTCATCGACCATAAATAAAATCTCCAATAATTTGGGTATTAATTGAGGGGCAGCGATGATTAGATTGGCATAATTGCGCCTATTTTCCAGTGAATGGGAAACATAATTTAAATTATCATATAGTGTTTCGGCAGTCAAAAGTTTTACTATTTTTATCACACGGCAAAAATGTCCTTTTTTGCCGGTTGTTAAGTCGTCTTCCTGTTTTAAAGACTTTGAGTTTTTAAAGATAATAACAAACGAACTTAATGACCAAATTGCGAAATAACCTTTGGTGCGTGAATTTTTCTGTACTAAATCAAAAAACAATTACCATTTAGTGGCAAATAAACTCCTTATTATCGGTTTTGTATGGCCCGAGCCCAAAAGTTCGGCGGCGGGCAGTAGAATGCTGCAATTGGTGCTCACATTTCAGTCCCAAGGATATGACATTACCTTTGCCAGTACCGCAGCGATGCAAGACAGGACCTTCGACTTGAGAAGTATTGGTGTCAAGACGGTTTCCATCAAGCTCAATGACACCGGTTTTGATGAGTTTATAAAAAATCTGTGTCCAAACATCGTCCTGTTCGATAGGTTTATGGTAGAAGAACAGTTTGGTTGGAAGGTTGCGGAGCATTGCCCGGAAGCCATGAGAATTCTTGACACCGAAGACCTCCACGGCTTGAGAAAGGGTAGGGAACTGGCGCTAAAGGACGGCAACCCATTTGATGTCAATTATCTTTTCAATGATACCTCAAAGCGTGAAGTAGCGAGCATATACCGTTGCGACCTGACACTTGTGATATCCGAAGCGGAAATGAACATCCTCAAATACCAATTCAAGGTCAGTGAGCACTTGTTGTATTATTTGCCTTTTTTAGTCGAGAGTATTTCATACGAATCTGCCAAAAAACTCCCAAAATTCAAGGATCGGGAACATATTGTTACTATCGGAAATTTTTTGCACGCACCAAACCATGATGCAATTATGTATCTTAAAGAGGAAATTTGGCCTTTGGTCCACAAAAAACTGCCCAAAGTGGAGCTTCATGTCTATGGAGCCTACCCCACGGAAAAAATAAAACAGTTGCACGACGAAAAAGAAGGCTTTTTGGTCAAAGGTTTTGCGGATGATGCTGATGAAGTATTGAGTAACGCCCGATTGTGCTTGGCGCCATTGCGGTTTGGTGCCGGGCTCAAAGGAAAATTGATAGACGCTATGGCCAATGGCACGCCTTGCGTGATGACTTCAATTGCTGCCGAGGGTATGTTCGGCAATTTTGAACCCAATGGTTTCATTGAGGACACTGCCAAGCAGTTTGCCCACAGAACAATCGAACTTTATAGTGACAAGATTTTCTGGAACGGGATGCACAAAAACGGTTTCTTGGTGCTTAATGCCCGTTATGACAAGCAGTTGTATATCGCAGATTTTTTGATGCACATTACTACAGTGGTGAACAACTTGAAAATCATCCGCCTCCAGAATTTCACAGGATTGATGCTTCAGCACCACACCTTGCAAAGCACCAAATTTATGGGCAAATGGATTGAGGCCAAGAATTTATTGCCCAATGAACAGTAAGCATTAATTCGAAAAATCATTCATGTATTCGTGGCTTAATTTCATAGCTTTGCAGCTTAAAAATCCAATATGATTTCAGTTGATAGTTTAGCAGTGGAATTTGGTGGCCAAACCTTGTTCAGCGAGGTGTCGTTTGCCATTAATGAAAATGATAAAATAGCCTTAATGGGAAAAAATGGCGCCGGAAAATCGACCATGATGAAAATCATTGCCGGCGTTCAAACACCAACTCGTGGCAATGTACGCGCACCCAAAGATGCAGTCATCGCCTACCTGCCGCAACATTTGTTGACCGAAGACCACTGCACCGTTTTTGAAGAAGCATCAAAGGCATTTCAGCATATTTTTGATATGAAAGCAGAAATGGACAGTCTCAATTCCCAGCTCGAAACCCGTACCGATTATGATTCTGACGATTATATGAAAATCATCCAGAAAGTATCGGATCTGGGCGAAAAATTCTACGCCATTGAAGAAGTAAATTATGACGCCGAAGTCGAAAAAGCCTTACGGGGTCTTGGTTTTAAACGCGACGATTTTACACGAAAAACAAGCGAGTTCAGCGGAGGTTATCGCATGCGTATCGAACTTGCAAAAATCCTGTTGCAAAAACCCGATTTGATTTTGCTGGATGAGCCCACCAACCATATCGACATCGAATCTGTAATTTGGCTAGAGGATTTCTTGGTCAACAAAGCCAAAGCCGTTGTGGTCATCTCCCACGACCGTGCGTTTATCGACAATATTACCAACCGCACCATCGAAGTGACAATGGGGCGTATTTACGATTATAAAGCCAATTATTCGCACTATCTGCAACTACGCGAAGACCGTCGCGCACACCAATTGAAAGCCTATCAGGAACAGCAAAAATTTATTGCCGAAACGCAAGCGTTCATTGAGCGTTTTAAAGGAACATATTCTAAAACCAATCAGGTAAACTCTCGCGAGCGTATGCTTGAAAAACTCGAAATCATTGAAGTAGATGAGATTGACACTTCGGCATTGAAGCTGCGTTTTCCGCCTGCGCAACGTTCGGGCGATTTTCCCGTAACGGTCAAAGATGTATCAAAATCGTATGGCGATAAAGTGGTGTTCAGGGATGCCAATATGTCCATCGCTCGTGGCGAAAAAGTAGCTTTTGTTGGTCGGAATGGCGAAGGAAAATCGACCATGATCAAAGCCATTATGGGCGAAATTGACGTAGCTGGAAAATGTCAGTTGGGACATAATGTTCAAGTTGGCTATTTTGCACAGAACCAAGCCTCGCTATTGGACGAAAACCTGACCATTTTCCAAACGGTTGATGAAGTTGCGCAAGGGGATATTCGTACGCAAATAAAAAATATCCTTGGAAGATTTATGTTCAAAGGCGATGATATAGAAAAGAAAGTAAGTGTGCTTTCGGGTGGCGAGAAAACCCGATTGGCAATGGTTAAATTGTTGTTAGAGCCTGTAAATCTGTTGATTCTGGATGAGCCTACCAATCATTTGGACTTAAAATCGAAAGACGTCCTTAAAGAAGCCTTGATCGATTTTGACGGCACTTTGATCTTGGTATCCCACGACCGGGATTTTCTTCAAGGATTGGCAAACAAAGTGTTTGAATTTAAGGACCAACGCATCATCGAGCATTTTGAAACAATTGATGATTTTCTGATAAGAAACCGGTTGGAAAATTTGAAAGAAATGGACTTGAGGAAGTAATCTGTTGGATTTTCAAATTCTAAATCCCAAAAAATCTTGCTTCGGGTTTTTATTGAAAACCATTGCAAACTATTTGTTTTTCAGCTATTTATGAAGGTAAATATTCACGTATTTTTTTCATGCCCACTGTTGCAAGTTCGGCAATAACAGTTAGGTTGTCCCCCGATTGTATTGCGGGATTTTTGTCAATATAATAAACTGGTATTCTGTCCGGGACATAATGCATCAATCCTGCTGCGGGATAAACCTGCATTGAAGTGCCAATTATTATCAATATATCGGCAGTACCACATATATCAATGGCGGTTTCTATCATGGGCACGTCTTCGCCAAACCAAACAATGTGCGGGCGCAACTGGAACCCTCTCGGGCAAACGTCGCCCAATACAATATCGCCGGTTTGTTCAAATGTGGTATGTTTATCGGCAACACTTCGTGATTTTAAAAGTTCGCCGTGCAAATGGATGACCTTACTGCTCCCAGCGCGTTCGTGCAGATTGTCAACATTTTGGGTGATGATGGTTACTTTGTAATCTTTTTCCAAAGTTGCCAAATCAAAATGTGCAGAATTGGGCTCAACTTCATGTAATTGCCGTCGTCGCTGGTTGTAAAAATCCAAAACCAATGCTGGATTTTTCGCAAACCCTTCGGGCGAGGCGACTTCCATAACGTCGTGGCCTTCCCAAAGTCCATCGGCATCTCTAAAGGTTTTGATTCCACTTTCGGCACTTATACCTGCACCGGTTAGAACCACTATATGCTTTTTCATGCCATAAATTTACTAATTTTGGAACATGATCGACTACAAGCTCTTGGAATATCTGGAAAGTTTTCTTACCCCGTCCCGTAGGCAAAAGTTCATGGATGTACTGTCGCAGCGCACCAAACATTTTACCGTTGCAACAGAAGATGTCTATCAATTGCACAATACGAGCGCCGTGATAAGGTCATGCGATGTGTTTGGGATACAAGAAGTTAACATCATAGAAGAGCGCAACGCAAAGCGCATTGACCGTGAGATTGCCATGGGTGCACAAAAGTGGGTGGACTTAAACCGATACCATTCTGTTACGGACTGTATCAAAGATTTGAGGAAAAATGGCTATCGGATTGTGGCCGCAACGCCGCATCATAACGATTGTCTGCTGGATGATTTTGACGGGTCACAAAAATCTTGTTTTTTCTTTGGAAGAGAAAAGCAAGGCCTTTCTGATGAAGTCTTGGAATCTGCAGACAGTTATTTGAAAATCCCGATGGTTGGCTTTACCGAAAGCCTGAACATATCCGTATCTGCGGCCATTATCTTGCAATCTGCAGTCGCCAAACTGAAAGCGTCCGGTGTTCGATGGCAATTGACAGAAGACGAACTGCTCCTAAAACGGTTGGATTGGGCCAAAAAATCCATTAAAAGCCATGAAGACATTATCCGGAGATATTATGAAAGCAATGGATAAGGCAATTTATCGGTTTCTGTTAAGGACCTTGTATTCTTCATAACACTCACTGATGGCGTCAAGGATCTGTAGGTCATTGGCCGTTTCTATAAAATCTTTTGAATAATTGCATTGGCTAACAATCTCGTCCAAATCCACTCGGTCCACTTCGAGCAACACCATTAACATTTCCCTATCAAAGCGCGATGCCAGGAGGTTTCGAATTTCATCATCTTTCTTCATTTGCCGCAATTTGCGCAATTCTTTTGGTTTTTTGCCAAAAATACTGTGCAGCAAATCGGCAGGGTTGAAAATGGCGCCGAGTGCTTTGCCCAAACCACGACTGGAATTGTTGCCCGCTTCATAGCCTGTAGTCGAAAGTCCGGATATACTGTATCGGTAATTGGTCTTTATAGGCACTTGTTTTACATCGACCTCGAGATAGCCTGTAAGTTTTAGTTGCCTCACGACAACTTCTTCGAGTGCAAGGGCAAGCTCCGTCATTTCAATCTTTACATTGCCAAACTTCATCCAATCGTTGGTAACACGTACCTTTATGGATTTATATCCCAAATATGAAAAGTGCAAGGTGTCGTTGATCTTCGCAGGGATTTCAAAAAACCCCTTTTCGTCAGAAGATGTCCCTTTTACCAAGTTGAGATTGACTATGTTGACATTTTCCAATGGCTGTGTGGTCGTAGTACTGACAATGACCCCTTTTATGGTCGATGCCTCTTGCGAAAAGCATAGTGAAGTCGCCATAAAAAGCATCAGAAGCAGGAGCGGGTGTTTCATACGATAAAATTAGCCATAAAAATAACAATCAAAATGGAAAAACATTTTAAAACGTATAATTTTGACTTAAAATTAACGGATTGTACCGTTTGTCTTATTTGCGACGAGATCGTTTTGGCGGGGTAAAGCTCGGACCTACGGGTTTGTAATCGCCCATGGCGCGTCTTTCCTTGCGGTTGAGAGGTCTGTTTTCTTGAGAAGAAGTTGCACTTGCTTCTGTTGACTTTCTTGGCTCGGCTGACCTTCTTGGCTCGGCTGATCTTCTTGGTTCGGCTGATCTTCTTGGTGATTCAGGCCTTCTGGATCCCTCTGATCTTCTTGGCGATTCAGACCTTCTTGGTTTTGGGTCGTCGCTACCTCGGCGTTCCCTGCTGCTTCCGGATTTGTATTCTGCTCTTGGCCTGTCATCGTCGCGCCTTCTTGCACGGCGTCCACCACGGTTACCACCATCATCACCACTAACCTCTACATTTACAAAACGTCCGTTATGCTTAAAGTCTTGGAAGAACGATAGCACTTTTTCCTCCAATTCTTTTTCGGTATTGAAGAAAGAGAAGCTGTCTTTCACATCAACTTTGAAGACATCATCCCTGCCAAGGTCGAGCTCAGCCTTTAAAAAGTCTTTGAGACTCATCCAATCATAACCGTCCTTTCTGCCCACATTGATGAAATAGCGGGTAGAATTGTCGTTCGATCCAAAATTTCGCTCGCCTCTATCGTCACCTCCGGAAACATTTAGGTTTTGGGCTTTTTTGTAATAATTGTAAAAACGGCTGAACT
>JAKQHT010000020.1 GCA_029557895.1 Bacteroidota bacterium
CATTGATACTCATAATATCTAATAAAAGTTTACTTTCTTTTTTGGTGTCGTTGTTCAAATTTCGACTTTGGATGGTCAGTCCGTTTTGACCGTTATGTTTGTTTTAATGTGGCATAACGTTTTGCAGCTTGGCGTTCGGTTTTTGGCTTACCGAAATGTTCAAGTTACCAACAAACTAAATAGCCAAAAACTGACGCTAAGGTGCTGTTATACGCTGGCACGGTTGATTAGACGATAAACTTGAATTGAAACACTAAACAAATTTTTTATTAAAATGAGCGAAGGGAAAAAAAGAATATTAAACTTATATGCAGGGGTTGGTGGAAACCGAAAGTTGTGGAGCGATGAATATGAGGTAACGGCAGTAGAGTTTGAACAATATATTGCAGATGCTTACAAAGAACTTAATCCAAATGATGAAGTGATAGTTTCTGATGCACATCAATATTTGATTGAAAACTTTCAAAAGTTTGACATTATATGGAGCAGCCCACCTTGCCCATCGCATAGCAGAGCAAGCACTTCTTTGAGTGGGTGGGGTGTATTTAGATACCCTGATATGAAGCTATATGAGGAAATAATTTTCTTGAAACACTTTTTTAAAGGAAAGTTTGTAGTAGAAAATGTAATACCGTATTACGAAACTTTAGTAAAGCCGACTATTGAAATTGACAGGCATTTATTTTGGTCAAACTTTCCGATAACTCCATTTAATGTTGAAAGAAATTATGACGTAAGCAGAGCAACAAAAGAAGTGCTTGCGGAACATCACGGAATTACATTACCTGAAAAGACAAAGGACAAACGCAAACTTTTGAGAAACTGTGTAACCCCTTCCGTTGGATTGCATATTCTTAATTGTGCGATGGGAGATTTTAATAAAAAATTTGAAACGCAAACTCTCTTTGGAAACGAAATGTAGTGCTTGCGTATAACGTTTTGCAGCTTGGCGAAGTGGCGGACTTTGAAGCACTTACTTTCAATTTAGCACTAAACTTCTTTTGAAAACCAGTTGTTCAATTTAGCACTAATTCCGCCATTTTGCCAAACTGTTGTTATCTGCTGTGCTTTATTTTTTTTCATTTCTATTTGTCTGATTTAAAACTCAAAGGTAATAATTTTAAATTTAGTTTTTCAAAATCTTTTGAAATTTTTTGACTTCATATTTTCTCAATGTAAAATTTCAAAGAAGCCTTATAAATTCAGCGGTTTTATTTTTAAGTTCAGTTTGTTAAAATATTTTCTCACTTTTTAAATTCGTGTTGTCTCACTGTGATTTTTCAACGAAGCCTTGCAAATTCGGCGGTTTTATTTTCAAGTTCAGTTTGTTAAAATGTTTTTCCATTTTTGGACTGCGGATTTTCTAACTGTATTTTTTCAAAGAAGCCTTGTAAATTCGGCGGTTTTATTTTCACATTCAGCTTGTCAAATGGTTTGTCCGATTTTTAACTTCAGATTTTCTCAATGATTTAATTTACGAAGCCTTGTAAATTGTGCGGTAACACTTGTTAGTCGGCTTGTAATTCGTATTTTTATGTTAATTCAGAATTCCGTTAAATTATAATTTCGTTAATTCGACCCCAACTTTTAAAAATCCAAAAAAGAAAATAAATTTAGACCTTCAACGGCTAATTTGTTCGGTCTAAATTTAGTTTCTTATTAAATTCTAAATTGAGTCAAACTTGTCAAATTTCAATTTTAGCAGAGTTTTGAATTAGCATTGCAGATAACTATGAAATAATGGCAATTGGTCCAAAAAAAACCAAATGACATAAATCATGCAAAAAATTGTCGGTCCCGATAACGCAACAGACACTATTATGACACAGATTTGGAATTTGGTCACATTTTTATCACACATTTTTATATGTTCTTGCTTATCAATAGTTTAAAATATTTATTCAATATAAAATAACACGTAGTACATTATGCTTTAAACCACAGATGCACAGATTTTAATTAAATGATAATACAGTGCCTGCAAAAAATCGGAAAGGAGTGAAGAAGTTCTATTTACGAGTATCTCTAAAAGACCCTACAGTTTAAACATTTCAGGTTTTACAGTAACCATTGCCCAGACCCAATTTTGGGTTTTGTTAGCATTACCACCTTTTAGGACTTCCATGGAGTTGCTCCCGAACATTTGGGAATATCCCAAATTTGCCGAAATATATTTTTGTAGCTTACATGTGGCTACAAAATCTATTTCTGTTCCGAGATAATCATCCATTTTTTGTTTGCCATTGAATACTGCAGCGGCAGAAGAGAAGAAATGTGGCGACACTTCAAAGTTCCATTTGTTTTTGCTGAACTTGAAATTGGCATATACATCAACAAGCCCGACTGAATTGGCATGATTGCCCACATAAAAATAATCCATAAAACCGTTGAACTTGTGGTTTGTGCCAAACAGGGGATTGAACGATTTGTTCTTGCTATTAGCACCGTCCATATCCGAACTTCCGGAAAGGTATTCGCCACCTATGCCAATCTGCCAATTATCGGTTGGAAGATAATGAAATGATGCACTGCCGTTCCAAGCCGAAACTTCGGCATCGTTACGCTTTCCAGTTTGTGCGTATGCGGATAATTCGACATTCCATTTTCCGGTATTCAGGTTATAGAATGTTCCAAAGGTTTGCATATATTGGGTTTTGGGATTTTGTTCCTGTCTTTCAAACTCAAAACCGCTGTTCAAGAACAAAGCGCTCAACTTTGATGTCCCTAACCGGTATTGGTACCACACAAGTTGCATGTTTTTGTAATTGTTGATCAAATAGGCCGTTTGCGTTAAGGTCTCGGCATTGGAGCTTACTGATCCGCCAACCTCCAAACGATGCTTGCTATTGGGCGTTACCGAAACCATAAATGCATCGTGGCTCCTGCCTTGTTGCGCCCAATTGACCTCTCCTAAAATTCGCTCATTGTCATAGGACAGCACTTGTCGGCCGACTTTAAAGCTCCATACACTGTCCAAATTGTATTGTGCATAACCTTCAAAAACTGCAAGTCCGTTATGGGAATGGCTTTGGTCTGTGGCAACATCGCCCCAAATACGAATGTCCTGAACCCTGACCACAAGTTTTAAATTATCATAAGAAAATGCGAAATCCAATCGGCTCCGTTGCGATACAAAAGAAGCCGGATCTTGCGCATGGTCTGACAGGGTCTTGAAACCATTTCGGAATTCGTAGCGTGGCCGCAGCTCAACACCAACGTTTAATTCTTGGGCAATGACGGTCTGCACCAACATTCCGAAGAACACGGCAATGATTTGATTTTTCATAATGTTGATGTTTATAAGTGTTACATTGCCTTGAGAGCTTCATTGATGTGCTTGATGGTATTGTCTGAATTAACGCCCAAACCTTCTTGCTGAAATGCCAATTCACCTTTGTGGTTAAAGACACTTATGATGTTAGAATGTGAAAAGTCTATCGGTGAAATTTCCTTGTAACTCACTGCCAATATTGCGGCAAACTCGCGTGTGTTTTCTTCAGTGGAGCGCAAGAACAGCCAGGGTCCGTCATCCATTTTATTTTCTATAGCAAAGGCCTTCAACCGTTCGGGTGTATCGGTTTCGGGGTCAATGCTCACAAATATCATTCGCACCTTGCCTTTTGAGTTTTCAGGAAGGCGCTCTTCGATGTTTCGCATATCGGCCACCAAACGCGGGCAAGCTGCCTTACAACTGGTATAAATCATGACCATGACCAGCACGTCACCCTGTAAATCCTTGAGCTGGATATCTTCTCCATCTTGTGTGGTCCAAGTGGAGGGTAGGTTGTAAATGGACATGTCGGTAAACTTTCCTTCAGATGCAGTTTCAGTAGTGTTTTCTACTTCCACCAAATCCATTTTGCAAATTGGGCAACTGCCTTTTTCTGCATAGGTCTTTTCGCCTTCGCATTGCATTGGGCAGTGGTAGGCAACTGTCGTCCCATGGTCTGTGGCTTGATCGTTTTTACAGCCAGCAGCCAGGAACAGAATGAACAATATAACAGGTATGTTTTTCATTTTTTACGATTAAGGATTTACATCAATATCCTTTGCACATCTAAAACCAAGGTTTTTAATACTGTACCTTGCTTTGACACTCCCTCTAAAAGCATAGCGCATAAATGCGGCATAGTTCATCAAATCGGTAGCTCCAATGGCCGCACTGCCACAAAATAGGTCACTGTCCTTATCCACGTCCTTTCTGGATTCTCCGGAAATCATTACCGAGTTGAAATCGAGTGTCCATTCCCATACCAATCCGTGCAGGTCGTACACGCCCCAATAGTTTTTGGGCGATTTGCCAATGGATTTTTCATCGGTTCTCGGCGTCTCGTACCATGCCAATATTTCTTGGTTATAGGATGGTTTCCGTCGGGCGTCCGGCGAAACTTCATCGGCCATCGCCACATATTCCCATTCGTCAACGGTAGGCAACCGTTTGCCCTGGCACTCGCAATAAGCTTTTGCGGCAAACCAAGACACGTGAGTTACCGGACTGTTTCCTGATTGTGGATTTATAAGTTCTGTACCGTTTTTAAATTGGCGCAAATAACTGTCATCGGCATAGAGTTTCAGCACATTGGCTTTTTGCCATTTTGGGTATTGCCTCAAAAATTCCGAAAACTGGATATTTGTAACAGGATATTTATCGATTTGAAAATCTTTCACTTCCACAACGGTAGAATCTCTCCCGTAAAGTGGAATATACCGGCTTCCTTTAATGTTTACCATACCTTCAGCCTGAGTAAAACCAAGAGCATGAAACACTAAAAAAACACTTGTCAGACTGAAGGCTTTGGCAAACATAACTAATGTTACCTTTAATTTATACTTTTTATTTCTTTCCTTTTACTTTATCGACCATTTCCTTGGTAACGACTGTTTTGTTGTTGCCCCAACTGTTATACACGTAGGTCAATACGTCAGCAACTTCTTCAGAAGATAGCATTTGCCGGGTCATCACACTGTTGTATTTTTTTCCGTTGACGGTAATTTCACCGGTAAGACCGTTTATGACGGCGCTTATGGCCCGATCGACATCTGCATTTAAATAATCAGATTTTGCCAATGGCGGGAATGCATTTGGAATACCTTGTCCTTCGGCTTGGTGGCAAGCAAAACAGGTTTGCATATAAATCCGTTTTCCGAATTCCAGTTGTTCATCAATATTTTTTGCAGGAACTTTGGATTCCACGATCTCGCCGGTTGTTGGCATTTCCTGTATGCCGGGACCTTCAGGCAAATAAATACCTTCGTATTGCTCGCCAGAGTAGATTTTCTCGTTTTCCTCCCCTTGAACCCTTAACATTCCCAAAGCGCCTTTGTTGAAGGCTCTAAAAATGGAATGGTCCACAAGGATGAATGTACCAGGGACATCCACTTTGAACTCTACGATGGCGGCACCGCCTGCGGGTATAAGTGTGGTCTGGACATTTTCATTGACCAAATCACCTCCTTCAACATAGACCTTGTCAAAAATCTCACCGATGACATGGAAAGAAGAAACCAGGTTTGGACCACCGTTGCCCACAAACAGCCTTACGGTCTCGCCAACGTTGGCCGAAATGGCATTATCTCCGGTCAAAGCACTAACACTACCGTTAAACACCACATAATCAGCTTTTTCATCAACGGCTTTTTGCATATCAAAAGGTTGAAATCCACGCTCACCGTTCTTTCCTTTGGTATAAAAATCACCTTGCATGATGTAGTATTCCTTGTCCACTGGTGGAAGACCACCTTCTGGTTCAACCAAAATCAGACCGTACATTCCATTGGCAATGTGCATACCCACCGGGGCTGTGGCGCAGTGATACACATACAATCCCGGATTTAGGGTCTTAAAAGAAAATACTTTTTCGTGACCCGGTGCCACAAATGATGATTCGGCACCACCACCGGGACCTGTAACAGCATGCAAATCGATATTGTGAGGCAATTTGTTATCTGGGTGGTTCTGCAAGTGGAACTCAACCTCGTCGCCCACTCTTGTCCTGATAAAACTTCCAGGAACCGAGCCACCAAATGTCCAATAAACATACCGTACGCCTTCTGTGATTTCGCCTTCTTGTTCTTTGATTTCCATTTTCACGATAAGTTTCTTCGCCTTACGTTTTCCCACTGGCGTGGGTACGTGTGGCGGCGCTGTCAATTCGGCCGTCATTTCAAGGTTTACAGGAATTTGGGAGGAGTCTTCATATTTCGTTTCTTTCGATTTGAAGCAGCTCACAAGCATTGTAGAAATTGCAAACAACGCAATGGTTTTCAGTGTTGAAGTTTTTAGTGTTTTCATGATTTCAATTTTTAATTCGGACAATTTTATCTTAATTTGGTCTGCAAATTTATTCCTTAACAAATATAATAAATATGACTTAAATCATATATCCAAAAATTCTAAAGAAAATATAACAAGAACACCAATCACCAAACTTCAATCATCGTTTTTGAACAATGAAAAAAGAAAAACAGAGGAAAAGGTTACGCTGTTACATCAGCATATATTTCTGCTTTTCTTTTGAATACAGAGGCAACAAACGTACATGTAGGTACAATTATCAATGCATGCGCTCTGGCGTATTCTACGGCAGCATCAACCAACTTATAGCCCACGCCCTGCCCCTTCATTCTGGCATCGACCTCGGTATGGTCTATGACCATACTATTTGGGGCTTCAAAGGTATAAGTCATTTGGGCGAGCCGCACGCCCTCTCTTTCAATATAAAAGCTCCCTTTGCTGTTATCGTTTTCTTGCTGTATGTCCATTATCGATAATGCGTTTATAAATTCCTTAACAGTTTCTTTAAGCGTATCGTTTAAAGTAGAATCGACAATTTTTCCGTCTTTGAAATTATCAGAAAAACTGGGCAGCGAAAAGGTAGCCACTATATTGGCGGCATGTCTTGGGAAGCGGTCTTTTGCGATGCCCAAAACCGATTGTCCGCCCCGCACGCCCGTAGAGGTCGCCATAAGCAACATGGGCTTATTAAAAAAAGTGTTTTTCTCGATGCGTGATACCCAATCAAATAAGTTTTTAAACACTGCCGTATAAGCCCCGTTATGTTCTGCCATCGAAATCACGATACCATCGGCCTCTCTTATTTTATCCAAAAATTTATGGGCATTAATGGGCTGCCCAGCCATGCTATGTTCCAAATCCACGCTAAAAAGTGGCACATCATAATTGTTCAGATCCAAAACCGTTACATCAGTACCAACGAGCATATTGGCTGTATAGGTAACCAATTGCTTGTTTATGGACGATTTACTATTGCTCGCTGCAAACGCGATAATTTTTTTCATTGATGGTCTGTTTAAGGTTCCGAATTCATCAAAAAATCATTTTTAGATCCCACCACGGTTTGCTTCCCAACCGACGGGCAGTTTTGGCTACGAATTCTTAATTGACCTGACAATTTACACAGTTTTTCGGTATTAAAAAAAATTTGAACGTTAGTTAACAACTTTTATTGATGACATATATAAAATTATCAGATGTACCAGTAAACCCGTCACAATAAATTAAAACCATACTGTATGAAAACACAATTTGGAACCCTGCTTAAAACAATGAGTGTCATTTGCACCATTTTACTATCTGTCACCTTCGTTTCGTGCAGCAATAGCGATGACGATTCGAATGGCAATTACAGCATTAGTTTTAAAGCTAACGGCACACCCAAACACTTTACATCCCAACAGGTTGAAGAAGGTCTCTATATAGATAATTTCACTCCCTACAGGCTGACTTTCAGCGCATATAGCGACACGGAAACTATTTTTATAACCCTATATGACATGTTGTCCCTGACCGAAAGAAACTACAACGGTTACACAGTAACACAAACGGACACCAACGTCATTATTTCAGGGCCGACCATAGGATATCAAACAAATAACCTGAATTACAGCACGGTACTCGATTCCAACTATCCCGATGTAGCTTTGGAGCTTACCGAAATAACATCAAACACCATGAAAGGCAGGTTTAGTGGCATCCTAAAACGCAACGGTACTCCGGACATTGTCATAACCGAAGGAGAATTTGTTATTCCTTACAAGACCAACCCCAACTAATAACTACCTACTTACACCTTTTATCGATACCATGGCATTCAGAAGCATATAACAGCTTTTGCAAAACCATATTAGTTCGTATTTTAGCAAAAACTAAAATAAGAACATGGATCTCAACTTCAACAAAAACGAAGACCACAATAAGCTATTGATATCAGACTTAAAACGGCGAATGGCCAAAGTAAAACTTGGTGGTGGCCAAAAAAGCATCGAGAAACATCACGAGAAGGGCAAAATGACCGCAAGGGAGCGCATCGATTATTTGCTTGACCCAAAAGCTAAATGCATTGAAATAGGTGCATTTGCCGGAGAAGACATGTACCAGTCTCACGGTGGCTGCCCATCGGGTGGCGTGGTCGTGAAGATTGGGTACATCAAGGGCAAACAGTGCATTGTAGTTGCAAATGATGCCACGGTTAAGGCCGGGGCATGGTTTCCCATTACCGGAAAAAAGAACCTCCGTGCGCAAGAGATTGCTATCGAAAACAAACTACCTATAATCTATTTGGTAGATTCTGCCGGGGTTTATTTGCCAATGCAAGACGAGATTTTTCCGGACAAAGAACATTTTGGTAGGATTTTCAGGAACAATGCCATCATGAGCAGTATGGGCATTACACAAATAGCTGCGGTGATGGGAAGTTGTGTTGCCGGTGGCGCTTACTTACCCATCATGAGCGATGAAGCCTTGATTGTCGACAAAACTGGAAGCATTTTTTTAGCGGGAAGCTATTTGGTCAAGGCGGCCATAGGTGAAAGCATCGACAACGAAACCCTTGGTGGCGCCACTACACATTCTGAAATCAGCGGCGTGACCGACTACAAGGCTAAAGATGACAAGGATGCGCTGGACCGGATCAAGAGCATCGTTGATAAAATCGGTGACTTTGACAAAGCCGGTTTCAACAGGGTACAACCGGAAAAGCCCACAGAAAACCCGGAAGAGATCTATGGCATCCTGCCGAGAAACCGTTCAGACCAATATGACATGTACGACATCATCAAACGACTGGTGGACCAAAGCCAATACGATGAATACAAGGCCGGCTATGGCAAGACCATCATCACTTGCTATGCCCGGATTGACGGTTGGGCAGTAGGCATCGTAGCCAACCAACGCCACATAGTAAAGACCACGGGAGCCAAGACCAAACCCACAGAAATGCAGTTTGGCGGTGTTATATACAACGATTCTGCAGATAAGGCCACGCGGTTTATCGCCAATTGCAACCAGAAGAAAATCCCTTTAGTGTTTTTGCAAGATGTTACCGGATTCATGGTGGGCAGCAAGAGCGAACATTCCGGAATCATAAAAGATGGCGCCAAAATGGTAAATGCCGTGAGCAATTCTGTGGTACCTAAATTCACGGTCATTGTTGGTAACAGCTATGGTGCCGGCAATTATGCCATGTGCGGCAAGGCGTATGACCCACGGCTCATTGTGGCCTGGCCAAGTGCCGAGCTTGCCGTAATGAGCGGCAGTTCGGCGGCAAAAGTGCTTTTGCAAATTGAAAAAGCCTCTCTGGAGAAACAAGGCGAAAAAATCACCAAAGACAAAGAAGACGAACTCTACAACACCATCAAAGCCCGTTATGACATTCAGGTATCGCCCTACTATGCGGCAGCACGCTTGTGGACGGACGCCATTATCGACCCTCTGGACACACGCACCTGGATCAGTATGGGCATTGAGGCCGCAAACCATGCACCGATAGAGAAACAGTTCAATCTGGGGATTTTGCAGGTTTGAACCCACCAATGCACTGCCACAGAAATCAAAACTGCTGTAGTCAATTACAAAGCAACTTGATTTTCAACTGTGAACATCAGAATATTTCTCAATCAACCGAACTATCAAGTCGTTCAGTTTTTCAACCTTATAATCGTCAGCGGTAGGCTTTAAATGCGGATTCCCAATACCGCTATCGTCGGTAAGGAACACATAGGTTCCATTTGTTGACACACTGAAAAACCGCATCAGAAATTCAACATCTTTATTGGCACCGCTTGCCACGATCGGGATGATTTTAATGCCTTTTTCTTGTGCCAATTTTATTTGTGCTTTAATGATTGCGACATTTTCCTGTGTGTAATGTGGCGGTGCATCCAAAAGCAGGAACAACAACTTGGTTTTGGAATCGGTACGCCATGATTTTGACATAGATACCCGCAAGGCCTCTTGTACTGCCTCTTCATAATCGCCTCCTCCGTCGGCTCTTTGACGGGACAGAAAGTCTTTGGCAGCATCAATATTGGTATCAAAATCATAATCCCTAACAACATACTCGTCTCCTTCATCTCTATAAAACGTCAGTGCCACACGCTTCCTTTCGATAGACTTGTTCACTCTGTCAAAAATATTTTTCAGCTCTGATTTCAGATATTCCATTTCATCGCCCATAGATCCGGTCGCATCTATAGTAAACATCACATCCAGATTGTTTTGTGATTGGGTTGGTTCCAATTGAAATTCGACCGTTTTGTGGTCTTTGATTTTCATTCCATGGACCTTGCCGTTTTGATATGCCTGGACAACATAGGATTCGTTTTCATAATTGAGTTTCGGATCTTTGAACAGTACTGCTTTCCCAAGCGCATCGGTCAAGGCCGTCATGAGAAGTTGATTGTTTCCATTGTATAGTGATACCTTGATGTTTGGCACCGCTACGCACTGATTATCAGTAATAAGCACATCAACCTTTTGTTCAAGATAGAAACCCCATTTGTTTTGAAGGGGTAGATTGTCATTGCTTTTAAGCGCCTTGAGCCATGCATCCCATTTTTCTATATCGTTTATCTCTCCGGCGGTAAGCTGGCCAGATTGTGGTTCATTTATTGACTTTCTTCCAATTGTGGTTTTACCTACGCCCATTGCCGTTGACGATTCGGATATAGATGACATCCCTCTTAGTGTCACTCTACTTTTTCCATCCTTTTTTATTGCCACGCTTGTAACCATCACTTCATCAAAAGAAACTTCGGGATGCAAGGACACGTTAATGGTATTTTCATCGCCCACTGTGCGTTCTTGCATTACATAGCCAACGTACGAATACTGGAGGGTAGCTCCCATTTTCACATTGATGGAATACTTCCCGCTAAAATCTGTCTGAACGCCTTTGGACGTACCTTTTTCAATAACAATAACTCCGGGGAGCGCGAATCCAGTTTCATCGGTAACTGTGCCACTAATTGTTTTTTGCTGTGCAGATAATTGCCCTGAAACCAATAGAAACAAGGCAAAATATAGTATTTGTTTCATAATAATTGATTTTGATTTAGCGTAAAACTATACACCTATCAACTGATATGAAACCACTAATGAGCAAAACGGCACTTTAAATGAGCAAAACGTCTGTTTCGCTGGTTTAGGAGGCTGTTTGATTTGTTTTAGTATATTCTGTTTGAAACACGTTGTGGCAGCAGTATTCCTAAAAGATTCGAAGTTTGTCCAAAAATAAAGACGACCATATCGTTAGATTAATACTGAACAGGCCTTTAAGGTTTCTTTCCTCTGTATTTTTCCTGTTGGGGTCATCAGGAATTTCGGGACAGCATATATTTTTTTGGGAATTTCAAATTTTTCAAGTTCATCAAAAACGGTTTTGTCGAGGGTATCAGAATCGCTTTCGAGTACCAACACCAAGTGTTCGCCCAGTCGTTCATCGGGTTCAGATGCAATAAAGAACTGTGTTTTGATGTGACCTTTTAGCTTTTCTTCAATCTGTTCTGGAAACAACTTGACACCTCCGGAATTGATAACGTTGTCAATACGTCCCAACCATTCAAATTCGGTAGTGGAATGCAGCGTTACCAAATCGTTGGTTATGATGATTTCTTCAGAAACGCTCGGAGCGTCGACCACCAGACATCCGCGATCGTCCTGGGACAATTTGACCCCGGGCAATGCCTTGAAATACGGAGTTTTGCTTTTTAAGTTGAGTGGTTTAAGAGCAATGTGCGTTGCGGTCTCGGTCATGCCATACGTAGCATAGACTTTGCATTTGAGGCTTTGCACCAACCCTACCAGGTGTTTGGATACCGATGATCCACCTACAATAATATTTTTTACATTATGCAGATAGCCAAGGGTCAACTCTAACTGCATAGGCAACATGGCCACAAAATGATACACCTTGTCATAGTCAAAAATGGGCTGCGACGTGGGTTCTACAACATCCAGTTCGAGACCCAAAATCATCGCACGCACCAGCATCATTTTCCCAGCGATATAGTTGCAGGGCAAGCAATGCAAAGAAGTATCGCCGGGTTTTAGCTTCAGGTAATCGCCAGTGGCAATGGAAGAATTGACCATGGCCTGTTTCTTGAGTTTGATAGTTTTGGGCTTACCTGTAGAACCCGATGTGTGCACCAGAATATGGTCTTTATCATCGAGCCAATCGAGCAAGAATCTACCCATAATCTTTTCGTAATGCTCACCTTCCTTGATATAGCTGTAAGCCACTTCCTTAAGCTCTTCAAAGCCATAACTGCCCCCATTGAGCCTAAAAAGCATATGTATTTTATCGTATGTTGGCGTCATCAGTATCGTCTCCTATAAAATTATAATCTTCTTTTGTCGGGACAATAACTTTTCCTAAGAGTTTTTCTTTCCAGTTGTCCCATTTATAAATTCTGGAAAATATGAACAGTAATATGGGAAAAAGTACAAACACCGGCATAAATACGTCCATAAATCCTGCGCCCGAAGGATCAGAAGTATCCTTAAAGATAGAATGTGTCTGAAATGCGGTCCAGTCTGCGGTAACGAGCAGAGCGGTAAAAAGGTTGTTTGCAGCATGAAAACCAAGTGCAAGTTCCAACCCTTCATCCATAAGGGTCAAAATGCCCAAAAACAGTCCTGTACCAATATAGTAAACCATTATCACCGGGCCGAGCTTATCCACTTCGGGATTGGCAAAGTGCAACAGACCGAACACTGCGGAAGTGATCAGTAATGGCACCCATTTGTTTTTGGCGAGCACCCCTATTCCCTGCATCAAATAGCCTCTGAACAGATATTCTTCAAAACTTGTTTGAAGCGGCACCAACAAAAAAGCGATAACGCACAATACCAAAAAAGGTTGCAACTCAAAATTCCAAACATAGCCTTCGGGTTCCAAAAAATAATCGAGCAATACCATACCTGATGAGATAATGCCCCAAAACGCAAAGGCAAACCAGAAACGTTTCCAATCGATGCGAGGTCGAGAAGTCGTCAGTGAGCGCAACGACTGTCTGTGCAAAAATTTTGCTCCCAACAGCAAGAATAGCAAACCGCCGGCAAAGGGCAATAGAATCAGCACCATATTTATGTTGGACTCAAACAGGGCCATGATGTACGCCGGGTCTTGCATTCGTGAAATATCGACACTACCCTGTGCTGTTTTAAATGCTATGGCCACCATGTGCGGCAACGAAAAAACGAACACGCCAACAATGGCAATCAGTACTCCCAAAACATACCGCCACCAATCGTGCAATACTTTATAGGTTTGAGCTATATACATACGTTTCTATTTACAAATTAAAGTTCCATACCATGGAATTATCATAGCGCAATGTACCATTTTTTACAATTAATGGTGAAGAAAAATTGTTGGTGAACAAACTTCCCGTTCCAAGGCCCTGAAACATTCTGTTCCCCAGCGTGTAAGTCCATTGCGCAATGGCATTGAGGCCCACATTGCTCTCCAATGCGCTTGTTATCCACCAACCCGCACCATTGGCCTGGGCAAGCTCTATCCAGGTGGCACTCCCCGAAAAACCCCCTATGAAACTGGGTTTCAAAATGATATATTGCGGCTTTATAGTTTGTAGGAGCGTGCGCTGCTTTGCCCGGTCAAAAACACCAATCAGTTCTTCGTCGAGCGCTATCGGTAGCGGCGTTGTCTCGCAGAGGCTGGCCATTTCCTGCCATTGCCCGGTTTTAATGGGCTGCTCTATGGAATGTAAATCAAATTCGGACAGCCGTTTTAATTTATCAGGAGCTTCTTTTGGCAAAAAGGCTCCATTGGCATCTACTCTCAATTCGATATCTTTTGAAGAAAATTCTTTTCGTATAGATTTCAAAAGCTGTAATTCGGTTTCAAAATCGATAGCTCCTATTTTTAGTTTGATGCATCCAAAACCACTTTCTATTTTGCTCTTGATCTGTTGTTCCATAAACCTTTCGGTACCCATCCAGATCAGTCCGTTAATCGGAATGGCCTTTTCTCCTTGAGTAAACTGCGAGGGGAACAATTCAAACGGATGGTTGCTTTCCAAAGATTTAAAAGCCATTTCCAAACCAAAAAGAATACTCGGAAACTCTATAAGTTGACCGCACAAAGTGTCAGCTCCCAAATGGATGTTTTTGCAAACCCAAGCCAGTTTTGCTTCATAATCTGGACGGTCGTCAGCAGAAAGCCCCCTCAAGATGCCACATTCGCCAATGCCTTTTCGGTGTTGGTGCTCAATGATGATAAACCAAGTTTCTTTTGTAGTCAGCACCCCGCGCGATGTACCGCCGGGCAGTTTGAATTGGAGAATATGCCTTGTGTAGGTAGCTGTCATACGGATTTCAAAAATAGGTAATTATTTTTGTACTTTAGCGGTAAAACAAGAATAAAACCATGCCCGAATTCCCCAACATCATTCTTTATGCCATCCCGTTGTTTGTGCTTTCCATACTATTGGAACTCTACATTACAACCAAGGAAAACATCAAGGCTTATGAAGCGAAAGATGCGTTTTCGTCCATAGCTATGGGGCTTGGCAATGTGCTTTTGGGTTTTTTCAGTAAAGCGGTCGTAATTTTTGGGCTTTTTTTGGTGTATGACCACCTTCGGCTCTTCACCATCCCAATATCATGGTGGTCGTTCGTAATACTCTTTTTTGCCGATGACCTTTCGTATTACTGGTTTCATCGCATTTCGCACCAATGCCGATTGTTTTGGGCATCGCATGTGGTCCACCATTCGTCGCAGCATTACAATTTGAGCACCGCCTTGCGACAAACTTGGTCGGGTGGGTTTTATTCATTTATCTTTTGGCTATGGCTGCCATTATTGGGCTTTCATCCGGCAATGATCATGTTCCAAATGTCCATCAGCCTGCTTTACCAATTTTGGATACATACCGAGGCCATCCAAAAAATGCCCAAATGGTTTGAAGCAGTGATGAACACGCCATCGCACCACCGTGTGCACCACGGCAGCAACCCCATGTACCTGGACAGGAACCATGCGGGCATCCTCATTATTTGGGACAAACTTTTCGGCACGTTTCAACCGGAACTTGAACAAGAAAAGGTGGTGTACGGACTGACCTCCAACATCAACACCTACAACCCAATAAAAATCGCTTTTCACGAGTGGCTGGGCCTGGCCAAGGATGCCATAACGGGAAGAAAATCGATGGGCGACCGTATCAGATACCTTTTAAAACCACCCGGTTGGCGGCATGACGGTACAGGAAAAATGAGCAACGACCTTCGCAGGGAATGGATGGACAAATCTGGTAATGTCATGCCCTGACCTACCACCAGTTGTTTTGCTAACGTTTTGGGGCTTTGCTAGGGAGCGGTTTTTAGCACTACCTTTGATACGAAGCACTAAACCCGCTCTCTTGCAAAACCCTTGTTATCTGTTCGGGAAGTTTGTAGGTTTATTGTGTTCTTACATTTCGGGTAATTCGTACAGCCTAAAAAGTTTCCGTATTGTCCGCTACGCTTGGTCATAAAACCACTTTTGCAACTTGAGCAAAGTATGGTGTTCTCTAAAATTTCTATGTTGTTAAATGTCTGATTGCAACTTGGATAGTGTGAACAACCCAAAAACTGATTGTTCCTTGCTGTGTTTTGTCTGATTACAAGGTGTCCTGTTTGACAATACGGACAATTTGTTTTGCTTAATTTTTCGTTGTTGGCAGTTAGCAAAAAATCGTTGTCGGTTGCCAATTCTTCTGCAAATAGTGAAACATCAGTCGGAATAAGCAACACAACTTCGTTTTTGGTTCTTGTCAATGCTACATAAAAGAGTCTTCGTTCTTCTGCAAAACGATATTCTTCATCATCGCTTAACAGCAAAGACAACATTGGGTCGTCTGTCATTTTGTTTGGAAAACCAAGTAAATGATTTTTTAAGTTTAGGACAATTACGTTGTCAGCTTCCAACCCTTTTGATTTATGAACTGTGATGTATTTAAGTTCAATATCTTCAAAACCTTGCACTTCTAATTTGTCCGTCCGTTCGTAATACTTGATTTTACTGTTGGGTGTGAGTTTGATAAATTCGTTGATGTCAAAACTATGGCGACCCAAAACCAATATAGGTTTGTTTCCATTTTTGTCAATAAGTGCTTGGATTTCATTGATAAAAATATCTTCTGCATTGTCTTGGGAATAATAAACAAACTTAATCGGGTTTTCCAAAGGTTCTTTTTTAGACTTCGGATTTTTGGATATTTGTTTGGTGTTTTTCTGAATGTACTTTGAAGTAATGTCAATAAGCGACTGCGAATTTCGATAGGTTTGTTCGATAAATAACTGCTCGTATTTACCAACATATTTTTCAAAATTACTGAATAGCGAAATGTCGCTCCCTGCAAAACGATAAATAGATTGCCAGTCATCTCCAACGCAAATTAGTCTTGCTCCGGATAATTCCCGAATTTGTTTGATTAGATTGAAACGAGAATACGAAATGTCTTGATATTCGTCTATGATGATATGCTGATACGTGTATTTAGGTTTGTTTGCTTTAACGATGTCAGTTGCCTGATTTATCATATCATTAAAATCAATTTCGCTTTTCTCTTGTAGCGTATTATCGTACTTCTTGAGGATTGGCAGAGCAAATTTCAAAAAGATATCTTGCCTTTCGAGCATATAACTGTTTTCGGCTTTTTTTCTGTCAGAAAACAAGTCTGTTATTGCTTGATAAGATAGTTGTCTTGATTTGGAAAGATTGACAAAAGTGATGATTAGATTTATAATTTCCTTGCCAAAATTCATGTCGTTTTTGGTTACTTTGGAATAAATATCTTTTGTATCTCTTGGCTTGAAAATTATATTCTCATTTTCCAACATTTCACGCAGTTTGTCGAGCAAAATGTGGTCACGGTTGTAATATGAATAGGTTTCTAAAAGTTTGGTGTTATGTGTTTTATGAGCTTCACGTTTTAGCTCCATTTCTTCCACATATTTTTGTTCGTTGAATGGAGTTAGCCATTTAGCTCTGTTGTTTTCATCAACTCCAAAATGCTCTATATAAATGTCGTAATCTTTCAGATAAAAATCAGGACGATAAACGGTATTACCAAATGGATATGCTTTTTCGTATTCATACTCAATTCCGTTTAAATACAAAAAGTTAGCGATGGTCAATTCTTCAACGCTTTTTACTTTTTCACCTTGAATGGTGTCAAGTTTTGCTACGGCAACTTTATTTAGTCCAGGTTCACATTTAGATTTCAAAGTCTGAAAATCTACACCTTTTTCAGTATCTAATTTTTCCCCAAGCGAACCGAAATTTTCGTGTTCTTCGGGAATGTTCATATAACACGCAACGTAAACAATATATGCTTCCAATGCTTTTGCATTGTTGAAAATTTCTTTTTCTAAATAATTTCTGACGATGTTGACCAATGTGTTTTCATTGGTCAAGGTTGGGACGTTTTCAAGGTTTTGTTTTATGGTGTCATATCCAAGCTTATGGAATGTTGTTGCTCTAGCGTCAAGTCCAATGTTTTTTAGACGTTCGTTAAGTTCATCGACCGTTTTTTTAGTAAACGATAAAAGTAAAATGTTTTCGGGCTTTACATTTTTTTGCTCGATGAGATATTTCACTTTTCCAAGAATTGTCAAAGTTTTTCCCGAACCTGCACCTGCGATAATTAGGTTTGAATATTCGTCTGTTATTAGAGCGGTTCGCTGTTGGTCATCCAATTTTTTACCCTCAACGTCATCAAAATATTGGTTAATTTTTTCTTTTTGTTCACGAACATAGTTTTGATTGTATTTGGCAATGTAGTTGTCAAAATCCCCAAAAACTTCATTGAATTGTTTGACAGTTTCTTCTTTCTTGTAAAAGTTAGTTTTGTTTTTAAAATACTTTCCAACAGCTGAATATTTTGATTTTATTTGGTCACGATGTACCCAAGTAACATAATCGTCTAACGCTTGAATAGTGTCAAAAAATGAGGCGATTTGTTGTAAGTTGTATAGGTAAGTGGTGTCTTGATATTTTTTCTTTTCTAACGATTGTCGGTAAACAATAAAAACCACTAACAATGCAACCACAATGATACTAAGTGTCAATGTCATATTCGTTAGTCGTGTTTATTAGACTTCGTTTGTTTCATCGGGGTTTCTTGCCTGGCAGATAACATCAATATAAGGGCAGAAAATGAAAACGCAGTTGTGAGCGATTGAGCAAATTTCCAATTTGAATGTCCTCAAGTCCTAATTTACTCTACCGTTTCTCCCAACAAAACCCCCGAAACATTCCATGCACTAAAGCTACTTCCTTCGGGCAAACCCAGCGGAATATCGATATGGATGGTGTGTTCGCCCGCTTGCAAATCGCCCAAATCAATAAACATAGGATTTGTCACCGTTCCGGGGCACCAGTTAGAACGGCTATAATCTGAAGATGACAATCCATTGACAAAATTGCCCGAAGCAGGATTAAACAACCTGTACGAACCACAATCCTGGCGCCAAGGAACAAAAGCAAAAGCAGACTGCCCGTCTAAATAAATGCTGTTTTTTTTGGGTACAAATTCATCGCCTTTTCCCCAACCGCCATGACCGGTAGTGATGTAACGCAATTGGGCGTTTTTAACAGGCTTTTCCAAAGTAAAAACAACTTCCAAACCTTTGGGTTTTGAAAACATGGTGCCATATTCCTGACCGCCCATTTCCATAACATTGGTCGTATTAAAAAGCGGCAGGACAAAATTGGTTTTGCTTGTCTCTTCTTCTTGCGGATGAATAGTTATTTCTACCGAAACCCGATGGCCACCTTTATCGTAATTGCCAATAAAAACACCTACCCAAAGTTCGTTATCATTCAATATTGGTTGCAATTCTGAAATATCTTGTCTGTACTGCACCTCGCTATGCCACTGCTTATCTTTTAGTGAAATATGATTGTATTGCTTGATGCCAAAAGGCGTAAAGAAACGCATTAGCTCCGTTAGCGGCCTGTAATCGTCTTTTAAAACTACACCTTGGTATTTTTTCCCGTTTCCGTTTTCATAGATCGGCAAGGTATTAACACCGTTCTCAAAACCTTTATAAAATGTATTGCTATCATTTACGGGAATAACAAACAAAGAACCTGTACGGTCGTAGGCATCGCCTAAAGAATTGGTTTTCAATTGCACAAAAATCGGACTACCGGTACCAATAGCAGGAAATTTCACTTTGCGCAAAGCAATCGTTCCATTGGCAAACCGAAGTATGCTGTCGTTAGATTTTGATTGGTCCGAAAAATTAACCGTTTCATTTTCAAAAATTTGAAGCGTAACAAAGCGGCTTTTCCAAAGCAAATCGCGATAGGTCGGTTTGTCTAAAAAATCGGTTTGAGGCAGTGAAATACTTGCCGGCAATGCTTTTAGTTTTTCAACCTTTGTTGCCAAAATTACAAAGCTGCCATTTCGGCTCATCTCAAGGACCAAACCCAAATTTTGCCCGATAACAGTTGGCGCGCCCTGCACGTTTAGGCCATCGGTGTACCACAGTTCAATGGTGTTGGAGTTGATGATGGTTTTGGCTTTTTTGCAACGGTATCCCAATATGGTTTTGGTTTCATCAATAAACTCAAAAGACTGCAGTTTTAACTCCGATGTATCTTGCATTGCAATCGCCCTATTTTTGCTTAATTGTGCATATTGAAGGACGCTATGGTCGTTACGGTTTATATATGTTTGCTCTGAAGGAAAACCTGCTTTGCCCGAAAATATAGTTTCAGTACTTATCAAGGTCAAAGAAGGGTTTGCAAAAACCCAAATGGCGTCTTGGTTTTCGAGTTTGGCACCGTTATTCCATTTTTCATAGGTTATTTTATACGATTGCCCGTATATCGAAACAGCACATAAAAAAAGTAGAAATGACCATAAATTTTTCATGAAATATTTTTTTCCGGTTTATTCTAAAGGCAATCCATTAATTGCACCATGACTAGCATGCGCAACCACGACACCGTTTTTGATGAGTAATACCTGTGGCGATTCGTGCACAACACCAAAGGTTGCGGCAATTTCGTTCGAAACATCACGGTGGTTCAGCAAATCCAAAAAGTGGATATCCAAACGTTCATTGGTCAGGTCAAAATCTTTTTCAAACTGGTTGAGTACCATCCTACTGATACCGCAACGTGTGGAATGCTTAAAAATCAATTGTGTTTTTTCTGTGGATTTGGCCTTTATCCCATCCAATTGTTCCACAGAATGTAAGGCATTCCAGGGCAATGTTTTGGTTTCTTTTTCTTCGGATGCCTTTCCGAATATTTTATTCATGATACCCATAATGTTCCATTTGATGCACAAAATTACGAAAATTGCAGATACAAACACGGCTGCAGGTTTCACGACCTACATTTAGATTGTTATCTAAAAATTAGGCATGTTTTCCGATCAGAAGGGAAATTTTTTGTGGTTTGATGATGTGCATTTTAGCTTTCCGCAGATATCACAACCATTGACAGGGCCATAAAAACATTAAAAACGAATACAATAAAAACGAGATGAAGCTCTTAAAAACAATAACCTCACACAGTTTTGCACAGCCAATGCCGTTAACAACGTTTTGGATCAACAACTAACAACCAAAGGGTCCAAAAAACAATTGGATCCCTTGTTGGAACGGCTTATCGAAATTGCAATTTGTCATCTTTCGGTTACAACGAAAAAAAAAACCGCAAATGTTCCAATACGAACAATATTGAAGCACGGCCACACCCAATATCCAGACAAAAAGTCACCCCAAAAACAATCAGATACAGACATTTTGTCCTAAAATCAATACATAAAACACTTGGTAAGATTCTTGTTTAAAACATTCAAAACAACAAAATGACCATGAACAATTTCACAATAAAATCACAAGAAGCCATACAGCAAGCCCAACAATTGGCACAACAGTATGGACATCAACAGATAGAAAACGAACACCTGTTTTACGGGATTCTTGAAGTTGATGAAAACGTATTGCCGTTTTTGCTAAAAAAACTGAACGTCAATATTTCGACCCTAAAACAGATGCTCGTAAGGCAGATTGAAAGCTTCCCGAAAGTTTCGGGCGGCGATTTGATGCTCTCTCGCGAAGCCAACAAAACGGTCAACGAGGCCTCCATCATCGCCAAAAAGATGAAAGACGATTACGTATCTGTTGAGCATTTAGTGCTTGCCATTTTTAAATCAAACAGCAAGATTGCCCAAATGCTCAAAGACCAAGGCGTGACCGAAAAAGACCTTCAAGCCGCTATTGACGAACTTCGCAAAGGCGACCGCGTCACTTCCCAAAGTCAGGAAGACACGTACAATGCACTCAACAAGTATGCAAAAAATTTAAATCAACTTGCCAAAGACGGCAAGCTCGACCCGGTTATCGGGCGCGACGAAGAAATACGCCGCATCTTGCAAATCCTGTCGCGCCGCACCAAAAACAACCCAATTCTCGTGGGCGAACCCGGCACCGGAAAAACTGCCATTGCCGAAGGTTTGGCGCACCGCATCGTGGATGGCGATATCCCGGAAAATTTGAAAGACAAGCAAATTTTTGCCTTGGACATGGGCGCACTGATTGCCGGAGCAAAATACAAAGGCGAGTTTGAAGAACGTCTGAAAGCTGTTGTCAAAGAAGTTACGTCCAGTGAAGGCGACATCGTACTATTCATTGACGAAATCCATACACTGGTCGGTGCCGGTGGCGGCGAAGGCGCCATGGATGCCGCAAATATCCTAAAACCGGCATTGGCACGCGGCGAACTGCGTGCAGTAGGCGCAACAACATTGGACGAATACCAAAAATATTTTGAAAAAGACAAAGCCCTGGAGCGCCGTTTTCAAAAAGTAATGGTGGACGAGCCCGATACCGAAAGCGCCATTTCCATTTTGCGGGGCATCAAAGAAAAGTACGAAACACACCACAAAGTACGCATCAAAGACGAAGCCATCATCGGGGCAGTCGAACTATCCGAACGCTACATTACCAACCGTTTTTTGCCGGACAAAGCCATTGACCTCATGGATGAAGCCGCCTCAAAATTGCGCATGGAAATAAACAGCAAACCCGAAGAATTGGACGTATTGGACCGAAAGATCATGCAACTCGAAATAGAAATCGAAGCCATAAAAAGAGAAGGCGACGATACAAAGCTAAAAAACCTTCGGTCAGATTTGGCCAACTTTAAAGAGCAACGCAACGAGATCAATGCCAAATGGAAAAGCGAAAAAGAAGTGGTGGACAACATCCAGAACACCAAGCTGCAAATTGAAAATTACAAGCTCGAAGCCGAACGTGCCGAACGTGAAGGCGATTACGGAAAAGTAGCCGAAATACGCTACGGAAAAATCAAAGAAGCACAAGAGCGACTCGATGCACTTCAGAAAACATTGCAGGAAAACCAGCAAGGAAACTCTCTTATCAAAGAAGAAGTCACCTACGAAGATATTGCCGAGGTGGTTGCCAAATGGACCGGCATACCAGTGACCAAGATGTTACAGAGCGACAAGGAAAAACTTCTAAAACTCGAAGACCAGTTGCACAAACGGGTCATTGGGCAGGACGAAGCCATACAGGCCGTGAGCGATGCCGTAAGACGCAGCCGTGCCGGACTCCAAAACGCACAGAAACCCATTGGCACGTTTTTGTTCCTCGGAACAACAGGTGTCGGTAAAACCGAATTGGCAAAAGCCTTGGCCGAATTCCTCTTTGATGACGAAAACGCCATGACCCGCATTGACATGAGCGAATACCAAGAGCGCCATGCCGTGAGCCGATTGGTTGGTGCGCCTCCAGGATACATAGGCTATGACGAAGGCGGGCAACTTACCGAAGCCGTACGCCGCAAACCGTATTCGGTGGTATTACTTGACGAAATTGAAAAAGCGCATCCCGACACGTTCAACATCTTGTTGCAAGTGCTGGATGAAGGCCGCTTGACAGACAACAAGGGCCGTCTTGCAGATTTCAAGAACGCCATCATTATCATGACCTCAAACATGGGAAGCCACATTATCCAAGAACGTTTTGAAGCCACAAAAGACATCGAAAGCGCTATGGAAGCGGCCAAAAACGACGTACTCGGGCTTCTCAAGCAAACGGTAAGGCCCGAGTTTTTGAACCGTATTGATGATATCATTATGTTCACGCCATTGACCCAAAAAGACATCGTTGAGATCGTGGGATTGCAACTCAAAGGCCTGACAAAAATGTTGGCAAAACAGGGCATCACTTTTGACGCCACACAGGAAGCCATTGCCTATCTGGCAAAAAAAGGCTACGACCCCGAATATGGTGCTCGCCCCGTAAAAAGGACCATCCAGAAAGAGGTACTCAACGCATTGAGCAAGGAACTGCTCTCGGGCAAAATCAAGACCGACAGCATCATCTTACTGGATGCATTTGATAGTCAATTGGTATTCAGAAACCAAGGACACCACTTGGTTGAAGACAAGTCCTGATCATGCGCAACAACCATTGGGAACAAGTTTGGAACATCCGGAATTTAGATTCATTAAACCCAATAAGCTCCAACCCTTTAATCCATAATTTTTTGGTTGGTTAATGGTAAGTGGCACAAAGCTTTTTAAGAATGAGTGCCACTTATTTTTTCTAAGGAAATCAAAAAATTGTTAAACATTAGCCAAAATAACGTTTTCGTATCAGAAACAGCGAACTTTTTTCGTTTTATGCACGTAATTATTAAAACAAACATTGCTAATTTTGCACCATATTTTGAAAGCAATACCACAGACAAATGATTAAAATCCGGACGAAAGGCAAAAATGCCTTACCGTTCATCTAAAAAGTCATTATTTTCTTTATCAAAACAGCTTCAAACCGTACTTTTAGACCACTTAACCCGAATCAAAAATGAAAGTCAACAGTTATATTGACCACACACTATTAAAGCCCGGCACCACCGAACGACAAATCATCGACTTGTGCAATGAGGCCAAAAAACACCAATTCTATTCCGTTTGTGTCAACAGCGCTTATGTACCTCTGTGCAAACAGCTATTGTCAAAAACCTATATCAAAATCTGCGCTACCGTTGGGTTTCCACTTGGGGCAATGAGTACCGAAAGCAAAGCTTTTGAGGCCCAAAAAGCAGTGGCCGACGGCGCCAACGAAATTGATATGGTCATGAACATCGGCTTTATGAAGAGCAAAAATTATGTGGCCGTATTCAAAGATATTGCTGCCGTCAAAACGGCCATAGGCAAAATCCCTTTGAAAGTCATTTTGGAAATCAGCGAACTATCAAAAAACGAAATCATCAAGGCCTGTGAAATTTGTCTCGATGCCAATGCAGATTTCATCAAGACCTCTACCGGGTTTTCCAAGAGCGGTGCCACTTTGACAGCCGTAAAGATCATCAAAAAGACCGTGCGCAACAATGCACGGATAAAAGCTTCCGGCGGCATCGGCGATTATGAAACTGCCATAAAATACATTGAAGCAGGCGCTGACAGGATCGGCACTTCTTCCGGTGTAGCCATCCTAAACGGAGAAATGTCAATTTCAGATTATTAAGCAATTGAGCCGTCGGATTGCATTGTTTGTTCGGCAGCTATCCCATACACCAATTTACCCGATTATTACATAATGCGGATGTAACTGCTTTTCTGCCACGATTATATGGGCAATATCAAAATTACGCAATTCTTCAGCTGTCCAATGACTAATTTTTTTATCTTTGGATGGTAACAAAACCATCACAAATGAGCGTACACATCGAAGCCAAAAAAGGTGAAATAGCAGAAACCATTCTTCTACCGGGAGACCCGTTGCGGGCCAAATGGATTGCCGAAACATTTTTTGAAAACCCCGTTTGTTTCAACAAGGTCAGGGGCATGTTGGGATTTACCGGCACCTATAAAGGCAAACCCATTTCCACTATGGGAACCGGCATGGGCGTACCCAGCATTTCCATCTATGCACACGAGCTCATCAATGAATATGGCGTTAAAAACCTTATCCGGGTAGGCAGTGCAGGTTCATACCAAAAGCACATCAAAATACGCGATATCGTCCTTGCCATGGCCGCATCCTCAAATTCGGGTGTCAACGAACTGCGTTTTGGCGGTGCCGATTATGCCCCGACGGCCAATTTTGGGTTGTTCCAAAAAGCCGTTGCTGCCGCAAAAGCAAAAGGCATCGATGTTAAGGCCGGCAATGTGTTTACTTCCGATGAATTTTATGCCGACGATTTAGAATCTTATAAAAAATGGAGCAAGTTTGGTGTGCTTTGCGTCGAAATGGAAACCGCAGGGCTTTATACCGTAGCGGCAAAACACGAAGTGAATGCCTTGAGCATCTTGACCATTTCCGATTCTTTGGTGACCGGCGAACGTACCTCTGCCATGGAACGCGAAACAACCTTTAAGGGCATGATTGAAATTGCTTTGGAACTCGCCTAAAACCATCACACTTTAAACGATGCGATATACAATACTGACAATCATCCTGATGGCGGTTTCAATTTCATTTTCGCAAGAAGCAAAAACAGATGTCACTACCTATTATTTCATACGCCACGGCGAAAAAGACATGGTCGGTCCATCTGATAAAAACCCACACTTGAGCCATGAAGGCCTTGCACGTGCCAAAAGCTGGAGCTCCATCTTGAAAGACATTGCCTTTGACGCAATCTATTCAACCGATTACCACAGGACCAGAGAAACCGCCACACCCATTTCTAATACGACAAAAATTCCGATAACACTATATGACGTGGCCGAAGTCCTGAACCATATTGATGGCTTTAAAAATGCCACCAAAGGAAAAACGGTGCTGGTCGTTGGACACAGCAACACCAACCACGACTTTGTGAATGCCATTATCAACCAAAACAAATACCCAGAAATTGACGAGAGCAACTACGGCACGCTCTTCATCATAACCATCATCGGCGAGAACATAACCGACCAGTTGCTCACCATAAATTAAGGCCCAAAACACCTTCTGGCATCTGCAAATTTTGTTTAGCTTTGCAAGCCATGCAAAAAAACATAAACATACTCAACAAAAAAGCCCGATTTGCCCACGAACTGCTGGACAAATACACAGCGGGTATCGTCCTGACCGGAACGGAAATCAAATCCATCCGCAACAGCAAGGCATCTATTGCAGAGAGTTTTTGTGAGTTCAATGACCGAGGTGAACTGTTCGTCATCAATATGACTGTTGAAGAATATGCCTATGGCACGCACTACAACCACAGACCCAAAGCAGAGCGCAAACTGTTGCTGAACAAACGCGAACTGAAGTCGCTTTACAAAGATGTTCAGGTCAAGGGCTTTGCCATCATCCCGCTACGGTTGTTCATCAATGAAAAAGGGTATGCCAAAATGGAAATAGCCCTTGCCAAAGGCAAAAAACTTTATGATAAACGAGAGACCATCAAAGACAGGGACAACAAACGCAATCTGGACCGTATCAAAAAGATTTACAAGTAGTTTTTCTTTTGTTGCATCCTATGGAATGGCATCCTTGCGCTTTGTTTCCAAATCTTACAACAATACCTTTTCAATATGACCAAATTCGTATTCACCTTGCTTATCGCTTTACTGTCTTTTACCTCGATTGCGCAAATAAAAGGCACCGTTACGGACACTAACAGCAAACCCCTCCCTTCGGTGAACATCTATATAGAAGATACCTATATTGGAACGAGCACGAATGATGCAGGCAATTACGAACTGAATGTCGATAAAAAGGGCCGGTATCGCATCGTGTTCCAATACCTCGGCTACAAAACCATCAAGAAAGACATCAATGTTGAAAAGCTACCTTTTGTATTGGATGCACAAATGGCAGAAGAAGATATTTCGCTCAATGAAGTAATCATCACTTCCGAAGGAAACCCGGCAGACAACATTATCAGAAAAGCCATAGCCAACCGCAAAGCCAATCTCGAAAAAATCAATTCCTATACCGCCGATTTTTATTCCAGAGGGTTGATACGCATCAAAAACGCCCCCGAAAAAATCCTGGGCCAGGACATCGGCGACCTTGGCGGCGGGCTGGACTCCACAAGGAGCGGCATCATCTACCTGTCTGAAACCATTTCAAAAATCGAGTTCCTTCGCCCCGATAAACTCAAAGAGAAAATCACCGCTTCAAAGGTCAGCGGTAACGATAGCGGTTTTAGCTTCAATACCGCCATGGATGTCGATTACAATTTTTATGAAAACACCATCGAACTGGGCAGCCAAATGGTGTCGCCAATAGCCAATAACGCTTTTGGTTATTACCGTTACACGCTGGAAGGCGCATTTTTTGACGACAAGGGCAACCTCATCAACAAAATAAAAGTAACACCCAAACGCATAAACGACCCCGTGTTCTCGGGATTTGTGTACATCGTTGAAAATCAATGGAACCTTTATGCCGTCGAACTCAACACAAGCGGTACACAGGCACGGATCCCAGCTGCCAATACCATATCCATCCAGCAGGATTTTTCCTTTTCGGAAAAAGACCGGATTTGGGCAAAAATTTCACAGACCATAGATTTTAATTATGGTATTTTTGGCGTAAAAGGTGACGGCAGATTTACATATGTTTATAGCAATTATGTGTTCAATGCCACATTGACCAAAAAAGATTTTGGGCGCGAAATCCTGTCTTTTGAAATTGAAGCCAACAAGAAAGATTCTACCTTTTGGCAAGTGGTGCGCCCTGTGCCGCTGACGGTTGAAGAGCGTACCGATTACATCAAAAAAGACAGCATACAAACGGTGCGCGATTCAAAAGTGTATAAAGATTCCGTAGATGCCGTAAACAACAAGTTCAAGTTTGGCAATTTGTTGACAGGCTACAATTACAGCAACTCATACGAAGATTGGCATATGGGAATCCTGTCGCCACTTTCCACTTTGACGTTCAACACCGTACAAGGATGGAACGCCAACATCAATGCCTATTACCGAAAAAACTACGACAAATACAAACGCTACCTGTTACTTAACGGAACGGTAAACTACGGCTTTAGTGACGAGAAACTCCGGGGCACGGTATCTGCAGCCTATAAATTTGACAATATAAAAAGGGCGTACCTCAATGTTTATGGCGGCGTGGAAGCAAAACAGTTCAACGAGAGCGAACCCATATCAAAACCACTCAACACAACTTATTCACTTTATGGCGAGCGCAATTACATGAAATTGTACGAACGCACATTTGCCAAAGCCAACTATACAACAGAACTCTTTAACGGTTTGCGATTGGGCACTGCCTTGAGCTACGAGCATAGGCAACCGCTCCGCAACACCACAGACCAAACTTGGTACCCAAAAGCCAAAAGGGATTACACGAGCAACAATCCGCAACTACCTGACGACCACGACACAATGCCTTTTTTGAGCCATCATATCCTGAAGTTTGGATTTAACGCACGCATCAATTTTGGACAGGACTATATCAGTCATCCCGATGGGAAGTACAACATTCCAAACTCAAAATACCCTACCCTTTTCTTGAGGTACGAAAAAGGCTTCGCCGCCACCAATGACGACTATAACTTTGACAAAGTGTCTTTCCGGGCCACACAAAGCTTCTCCATTCGGGACAAAGGCACTTTTGAATACAATCTCAAAATGGGCAAGTTTTTTAGCTCGGACGGTATAGCCTTTATGGACTACCATCACTTTAATGGCAACCAAACCCACATTGGCGAGGGCAGTTACCTCAATGTTTTCAACAACCTGCCCTACTACACACACAGCACCAACGATGCCTATATGGAATTTCACGCAGAGCACGACTTCAACGGGTTTTTGCTCGGCAAACTACCATTGATCAACAAACTGAACTTTAACCTTATCCTTGGCGCACATGCCCTTGCAACACCCAATACAAAACCTTACCAAGAATACACCATAGGCATTGACAATATCGGCTGGGGAAAATTCCGTTTTTTGAGGGTTGACTATGTACGCAGTTACCAGAGTGGTTTTGTGGACGATGCCTGGATGTTCGGGGTTAAGTTCTTTTGATAACGGCAGGAGTTGGCTTTTACTTTGACCCTGACCCCGAAACACGTTTAGCGTAACAGGTTTTCGTGGTTAGGGTTGGGCGATATGTTCCAAAAGACAAATCCCGAGATTCAAAAATATGATTGTCCAATTACCAACCACGACCCATTAGCGCTCACTTGGTTTCATGACTTCGGGCGTTTGTTCTTGAGCATCTGCAGGTAGAGGTTTTCGACCTTTTTTCGTGCCCATGGCGTTTTGCGCAAAAACTTCAAGCTCGATTTAACCGAAGGATTATCGGTAAAGCAGCGTATGGTTACCTTGGTTCCCATATATTCCCATCCGTAATGTTGCTCAAGTTCCGTAACGATCTGCTCAAGTGTGATGCCGTGCAATGGGTTGTTGGGTTGCATATAGCGATAATTGATTTAAAATTTACTCAAAAATAAAACGAATTGCACCGCTCAACGGCCATTATCCTCTTCGGTACCTATTTCTATTTCTTCTTCGTTTTGGATTGCCTTCTTTTGAATTTTCGTTGTTTGAATCCGTAGGTTGGCGATGTTGTTTTTGCTGTCGTTGTCGGTTTTGTTGTGGCTTGACAGGGTCTGTCGAAGCATCCGGGTCGGGTTCAAAACCTTCCACCACAGCAGCCGGAATGCGCAATCCCACCAACTTTTCGATATCGCGAAGAAATGCCGTTTCGTCGGCACTCACCAGAGATACCGCCTCACCACTGGCGCCTGCCCTACCGGTTCTGCCTATGCGATGCACATAATCTTCCGAAATGTTGGGTATTTCAAAATTGACCACATGCGGCAGCAGCGGAATATCAAGACCGCGCGCGGCAATATCCGTAGCTACTAACACCCTGATCGTGCCTTTTTTAAAACTGTCCAACGCTTTGGTACGTGCTGCCTGGGTTTTGTTACCGTGAATCGCCAATGCAGAAATATTATTACCTATCAGCTTTTTGGTCAGATTGTTGGCGCCGTGTTTGGTACGCGTAAAAACCAGCACCTGTTCCCACTGACCATCATTGATGAGCTTGATGAGCAAGCCTGTTTTGCGCGCCTTGTCCACACGGTACACTTTTTGGCTGATGGCCTCAACGGTCGTATTTTCCGGAGTAGCCTCAACCTGCACGGGATGGTGCAAAATGTCATTGGCCAAAGCTTTAATGTCTTTTGAAAAAGTAGCCGAAAACAGCAAGTTCTGTCTTTTGGACGGCAACAAAGCCATAATCTTCTTGATGTCGCGCAAGAAGCCCATATCGAGCATGCGGTCGGCCTCATCGAGCACCAAAACCTCAACATTGCTCAAGGATAGCTCCCGCTGGTTGTGCAGGTCCAGAAGCCTGCCCGGAGTCGCCACAAGCACGTCAATGCCTTGGCGAATGGCTGCTACTTGGGGATTTTGATTGACACCGCCAAAAATGACCGTACTCTTGATGTCCAAAAATATACTGTAAGCCTTAACATTGTCATAAACCTGTGCTGCCAGTTCGCGTGTGGGCGTCAATATCAAAGCCCTAATGGGTCGATGGCGCAATCGCTGGCCCATGGACAGCCTTTGCAAAATGGGCAAGGTAAAGCCGGCAGTTTTTCCGGTACCGGTCTGTGCCGATGCCAGAACGTCCTTACCCTCAAGAATGACGGGAATGGCTTTTTGTTGTATGGGAGAAGGGGTTTCGTAACCCTGTTTGCTGACCGCCTTTAGCAAAGCATCCGACAGTCCTAATGAGCTGAATGACATAGTAAGTTTTTGGCAAATGATCACCACGTTTTTATTAGTGTCATTCCATAATTGAGGGCAAAGGTACGCTTTATTTATCGTTTTTTTATGAAAGACGGCATCTCATTTTTAACGATCAACGAGTTGGCACCCGTCTCGATGCCCTGTTTTGCCGAACGTGTTTCAGTATCTCGTTGCGCCCAGTCCCAATTGGCACGGAAACCCGTTAAGGGTGACAGGTTCTATGAAACGGGATTTGGGCGACAGAGCAACAAGATCAGAAATCCAAGCAGTGCGGACAATAAATTTCGTTATCTTCGTTTTGTTAATCGTTTATTTATGAACACATCAAAACGCATCGGGCTTGTTTTGGGCCCGTTAATGTTTGTCCTGATCCTGTTGTTTTTTAACCCCGAAGGCCTATCGTCGCAAGCCCGTGCCGTCCTCGCCTCCACCACCTGGATAGCCGTCTGGTGGGTTACCGAGGCCATTCCTATTGCGGTCACCGCCTTGCTTCCCATCGTACTTTTTCCAATGACCGGAGCCTTGGGACTGAATGATACCACCAGTGCCTTTGGCCATAAATATGTGTTTTTGTACATGGGCGGTTTCATCATAGCCATTGCCATAGAAAAATGGAACCTGCACCGGCGCATTGCCCTGAACATCATCAACCTCATAGGTTCTGACGTCAAGAAAATCATTCTCGGTTTTATGGTTGCCACGGCTTTTTTGAGTATGTGGATCAGCAATACCGCCACTGCCGTTATGATGTTGCCCATCGGGATCGCCATCGTTACCCAACTCAAAGACAACCCCGCCACCATCGAGAACGAAAACATCATTTTTGGCAAGGCCATGATGCTCGCCATTGCTTACAGTGCTTCCATAGGCGGCGTGGCAACCCTTATCGGCACACCGCCCAATCTGGTTTTGGCAGGCGTGGTACTGGATACCTATGGCTATGAAATCACGTTTTTGGAGTGGTTCAAATTCGGGTTTCCCATTTCGGTATTATTATTGTTACTCTGCTGGAAATACCTGACATCTTATGCCTTCAAGTTTGAACAAAAAGCATTTCCCGGAGGCAAAGCCGAAATAAAACGCCTCAAAAGTGACCTCGGGAAGATTCGATACGAAGAAAAAATGGTTGCCGTGGTTTTTGGCACGACGGCCTTTTTCTGGATTTCGCGTTCGTTCCTGTTTGGCAATATACTGCCAAAATTAGACGACACCATCATTGCCATGGCCTCTGCCATCATCTTGTTTTTGATACCGTCCAAGGACAAAAAGACGAAGCTCATGGGTTGGGACGATGCCGTAAAGCTCCCGTGGGGCATCATCTTGCTTTTTGGTGGCGGCCTTGCCATTGCCAACGGCTTTGAGAGCAGCGGCTTGGCACAATGGATCGGCTTGCAGATGAGCAGCTTTGAAGGATTGTCCACCATTATTTTAGTGTTGCTATTGGTCACGGCGGTCAATTTCTTGACCGAAATCACCTCCAACCTTGCCACAACCGCCATGCTCTTGCCCGTACTGGCGCCAATGGCCTTGAGCGTGGACATCCATCCGTTTGTGCTCATGGTGGGCGCTACCGTGGCGGCAAGCTGCGCCTTCATGTTGCCGGTAGCCACACCGCCCAACGCCGTGGTGTTTGGCTCGGGATATCTACGGATCCCCGACATGGTACGCAAAGGACTGGCTATGAATTTTATTTCCATCATTGTCGTAACGGCATTTGTCTTTTTTGTACTACCGGTACTTTGGGATATTGTGGTGAAAGGGTTTCCGGAGCAGTTGAAACGATGAAAGAGGGACTTTGGGTTATGGTCATGAGTTCATAGTTTGTGGAGTCCTGTCGTTCCGGAGCCTACCGGCAGGCAGGAGTTCCGGGTGACAGCTTCGGGAGGGTTGACATTGAAGTTGAAGTTCAGGTTTACGATTTGGAATTTGCGGCCTGCCTCCGCAAGCTTTAACAGGCAAGTTTGGAATTTGAAATTCGTTTTTTCACTGAACACTCCCTACCGAATACCGAGCTTTAAACATTCCCCTTTGTTTTTTGTTAATAATTTGACAACCACGACACAACAACAATATTGACATTTTATATTATATTTGCAGTTACCCTCAATTAATTAATTGATTTTATCCGATAAAATGCATCCTTATTACCCCCTCAATGCCCTTAAAGTATTAAGCCACACCAGTGTGCGTACTGCCCAAACGTTTTTTAAACCGTTTGTGTCCCATATGCTCTTTGTCTTACTGCTGTTGAGTGGGACTTTGAGTTGGGGGCAATATTCAACAGGTTTTGAAGATGTGACAATAGGCGGATACGCAGGAGGAACTTTTACAACATCTACCATACAATGGTCTTATTTAGAAGTTACAAATGGTAATCAAGCTAATGATTATCGTGTAGGCACAAGGTCTGCTCGTTTTCGTAATAGAACTGGTAGTCATATAACTATGAATCAAAATAAAACGAATGGTATAGGTGAAATATCATTTAATTACAGAAGGTATGGTACTGATTCAGGGCAGCAACAATATAGAGTGGATTATTCAACTGATAATGGTACAAATTGGATCCTTATAGGAACATTTACACCAAGTAATGAAACTGTAACAACATTTTCGCAAACTGTGAATGTGGCGGGAGCTATTAGAGTTAGGGTTATAGAAAATACAACACCAGGAGGTACCGGAAACAGTAGATGGAATTTGGATGAGTTGGTAATAACAGATTATACAACACCCACCTACAACGTCAACTACAACGCCAACGGTGGCACGGGAGCACCATCAGACCCAAACAGTCCATACACTTCGGGTGCTACGGTTACGGTCCTGGGTCCCGGTTCCATGACAAGGGCTTTTTATAATTTTGTTAATTGGAACACCGCAGCCAACGGTTCTGGCACGCCTTACGACCCGGGCGATACTTTTTCCATGCCCGGCAATAATGTCACCTTACGCGCCCAATGGGCAGCCATAACCGATGCCGTGGACTGGTGCAATGTGCAATGGCCCGGCACTGGCAATAGCAACCAATGCAATGAATATAACGTCTATGCACAGGTATATGAAGCAGGATTGACCGATGTTACCAATGGCCAAGCTCCCGGCATTACTGCATGGATTGGGTATAGTACCGCCAATACAGACCCAAGTGGCGGTGGCTGGACATGGGTTGCGGCAACTTTTAATGTGGAAGCAGGCAACAACGACGAGTATATGGCAGACCTCGGCGCACACCTCAATGCTGCCGGGACGTATTATTACGCCAGCCGTTTTCAGCTCAACGGAGGGCCATATAGGTATGGCGGTTACAATATTAATCCCGGTAATATCGCGCTTTGGGATGGTGTTGACAATATAAATGGAACTGTAAACGTGGTCAATGAGCAAGCCAACTTCTGCAACATAGATTACCCAAAAACGGCAACTATAATCGCAGGGGATAACCACACTGTCTATGCACAGATTTATGAACCGGGCATAACTGACGCCCCAGGACAAGGTGGAGGCATAGAAGCAGAGATAGGCTACAACACCATAGGCATAGATTATGAACCTTGGGAAGCTACAGGATGGACATGGCTACCCGCAACTTATGATTCTGATGCCAACGGCATACAAAATGACCAATATGCAGCCACTTTCGTTGCTCTGCCCGCTGACACCTATTATTACGCCAGCCGTTTCCGTATCCATTGCAATGAATGGTCGTATGGCGGTATCCAATCTGATAATGTTGGAAATTTTTGGACTACAGGAACATTCAACAACGGTACATTAACGGTTAACAACCCGCCACTGGCAGATGTGGTCATTACAGAAATAATGTACAACCCAACGGGGAATGATGACGAATGGATTGAAATTTGCAACGTGTCCGGCAGTACCCAAAACTTGAGCGGGTATATTGTACGGACAGATGTACCTTACGATTTTACATTTCCTATTGGAAGTTTCATAGCTGATGGCCAGTGCATCACTGTGTCTTTGGGAAGCAATAGCGATGGCACTTACAACAACCCATGCCCTTTTACGCCCGACTACGGAATTGGCGCCAGCACCAATAACACCAACCATTTATTAAATAGTGCCGGCGACCACAGTGTTCAACTATTGGCGCCTGATGGTATTACAATTGCAGATTCTGTTGTTTACAACAGAAATGATGGCGGAAACAATAATGATGCCACATTGCATGTCATTGACATTGGTCTTGACAACTCAAATACTTCGACCAACTGGCAACAAGTGTTTTACGGTGGCACCCCCGGGATTAACTTTTTGGTTTCGCCTTGTTCTCCGATGGTTCCAAAAATTGATGTGGAACGCAATACTTATGCTTCCATACCCAATGGCGCTAATCCAAATACCGGACATAACACCATTTGGGCAGCCACGAACGTTGGCGATCCTGTCAGTAAAACATTTTATGTACGCAATGAGGGTTTCGCTCCCTTAACGATAGATTCCATGACTTCGTCCAATCCCACTGATTTCACATTGGACGATATTCCTGCTTCTTTTCCGCATGTACTTGCTCCAGGTGCTTATATTGAGTTTTTAATCGTATTTAACCCGAGCAGCACTATTCCAGTTACAAAAAATGCAACCATCACAATCGAGAGCGATGATGCAGATGAAAACCCATATACTTTTGGTGTCAGGGGTACAGCAGGATGCGAGCTAACTACCGGCAATCTTTTTCCGGCATCCGGTCCTGTGGGTACCGAAATTAGTATCACTACCAACGAAGTACGAAACCTTACCGGCGCCACGGCCACACTTAGCGGCGTACCATTGACGATACTATCATCTTCCTCAAATTTATTGGTTGTGCAAGTGCCCGACACAGTTACTACTGGTGGCGCATTGATTGTATCACTGACCAATGGATGCGATTTTACCAGTGCGTTTACTTTGATAGATAGTGCTGTTTTAGGTTGCGAAGGTACCGGAGGCGCCAATGCGAGTGATATCTTTATCAGCCAAGTAACAGATTCTGGTAATGATTCTGTCACCTTAATAGAGCTTTACAATGGTACGGGAGGCACCATAAACCTCAACAATTACTCGATATCACTTTATAATAACGGTAGGAGCACTCCTGTCAACTCCAATTTTACTATCAATTTGAACAATGTAAATCTTCTCAACGGAAATACATACGTCCTTGCTATTGGTGCCAACGATAATCAATGTCCAACAGAACACAATCTTTCGGTATTAGCCGATCAACAATACAGTTATTCCGGCGTGAGCCTTAATTTTTCAAATAACAACGATAATTCAAAAGGCCACGATCATTTAAGACTATACAATGGCGCAACCCATATAGACTCTTGGGGTGTTTATGAAGACGAAACATGGGCTACTACCTTGAATTTGGGCGGTAAAGGCGCAAACTTTATACGAAGAAATGATGTAACTGCACCAAACACAACTTTTACCAATGCCGATTGGGTCGTACAAGATTGGGGCAATACCTGTGCAGATTTGGACTATTCAGATATTGGCTCTTTTGATTTTCTGTCAGGCTCACTTCCAATAGTTAGTGCCTTGAACCCTCCAATGTCGAACTGCACAACGACTTCACTATCAATAACCGCTTCTGAAGGCCATGTAGGCGGCAATACCCTTGTTTACCAATGGTATTACAACGCACCGGGCGAAACGGGCTGGACTGCTGTACCCGATAATGCCATCTATGATGATGTTAATACCGACACACTTCAGATCTTGGATTTCACCGGTTTGTACGACTACCAGTTTTACTGTGAGGTAAGGGAAAACGATGCAACTTGTTTTGTAGCCAGCAACGCCATAAAAATCCAAACCAAAACTTGGCTCGGCACCACATCCGATTGGTACGATGCAGCAAACTGGAAACCTACTGGCGTCCCGACAGACAATGATTTTGTGGTCATTGGCAGTACAGGAGTAGCACCTGTACTTGTCGGAACCGGCTATATCCCTTTGCCTCCACCTCCGGCGTCTGCCAAATCGATTGCGGTACAAAGTGGCGCAACATTAACCATACCTTCAGACAGACACTTGGTTGTTGAAGATTGTGTCGTCAACTTTGGCTCTATTAATCTGGAAAACACAGCAAGCCTTGTACAGATCAACGAAACCAACAACAACAGTGGCAACGGCAGTTTTACGATGGATCGTACCGTTACCAATATTTTTGCCAACAATTACATCTATTGGTCATCGCCTATTGAAGGTTTTGATATTGCTTCGCCAGCTTTACCGGGGTCATCCGCACATCGCTACCACTGGGATCCTTTGGCAACCAATGACAACGGTACCCATGGCAACTGGGAGACCGCAACAGGGTCTATGGCCCGAGGTAAAGGTTACATCGTAAGAGTTCCGGGAGCTGCTGCAAACCTAACAGCAACCTTTACGGGCGGCATCAATATTGGTACCCCTTTTAATGGCACTTTTACCATTGCACTTGCAAAAGGAACCAATAACACAGACCCAATAGACAACCTCTGGAACTTATTGGGCAACCCATATCCGTCGGCAATTTCGGCAGATACATTTATCAGTGTCAATGCCGGTGTCCTCGATGAAGATCCGGGTACAACACCACCTGTTGTCGGCACTGTCTATTTATGGCAGCATGAAGATGTGCTAAATGCAACAAATACCGACCCATTCTATCAGGATTTTGATTTAAATTATTATGCCAATAACTATGTAATCTATAACTATACGGGCGCCACCCCTCCTGAATTTAACGGCAATATTGCATCGGGGCAGGCATTTTTTGTACTTATGGAAGAAAGTCTTCCAAGTGCATCGGTAACCTTTACCAACGCCATGCGCCATGATGCTTACATGCCACATGAGAACAACCAGTTTTTGAGGACCGCTCCCGATCAAGAATCGTCCAACGCCCTTGAGCGCCACAGGATATGGATGGATCTGGTAGCACCAAACAACACTTCATCGACCATTTTGATTGGCTATGTAACGGATGCAACCAACGAGCGTGACCGCCTGTTTGACGGCTACGAAACCAGTTCAACAGGGCTTGGTTTCTACTCCTTGGTAGATGATCGCCATATGGGCATACAGGGACGGGCCTTACCGTTTAAGGACACAGACTTGGTGCCACTGGGCATAAGGCTTGACCAAACGGGCACCTTTACCATTGCCATCCACAAATTGGACGGACTGTTTGCCGACGGCCAGAACATCTATCTGGAAGACATATATACCAATACCATCCACGATATGCGGGCTGCGCCTTATACCTTTACATCGGATAGTGGCACGTATAACGACCGTTTTGTCTTAAAGTACACCAACTCGCTCTTAAACATTGACGATGCTACTTTGACAGCCAATGACCTTATCATTTTTGAGATGGGTAACGGCAATGTCAAGTTCAGCGTTGGGCAAGACCACACCATCAAGACTGTAGAGATTTTCGATATGTTGGGCAGAAGGCTATATAACTTAAACGGTCAGCACAGTGTCGAGATTTATGATCTTTCGCAATTGAGCCAAGCGGCTTACCTTGCCAAAGTGACTTTGGGCAATGGCCAGACCATCAGCAAACGTGCAGTGATGAGGAAGTGAGTAGAGGTTAGCAGGTAGTGGGTGGAAAATTAGAATAGGCATAAACCCACTTGTCACGCGGAGCCTGTCGAAGCGCAACCAAAGCACTATCAAACCTATCTTGTCACGCCGAGCCTGTCGAAGCGCAACCAAAGTACCATCAAACCTAACTTGTCACGCTGAGCCTGTCGAAGCGTAACCAAAGTACCAACAAACCTATCTTGTCACGCTGAGCCTGTCGAAGCGTCTTGTACTATAGACGACGCCCTACGGATGCCCTATGGATACCCTATGAAACAACTAAAGGGAAGCTACCCGACACCGTTGTACTGTGCCAATTTTGATTCTTGTTTCATGGTTTTGGGATTCAGTCTTCGACAGGCTCAGACTGACAAAATCCTGTACCTGTCACGCTGAGCCTGTCGAAGCGTAACCAAAGTACCAACAAACCTATCTTGTCACGCGGAGCCTGTCGAAGCGCAACCAAAGTACAATCAAACCTATCTTGTCACGCTGAGCCTGTCGAAGCGCAACTCAAGTACCATCAAACCTATCTTGTCACGCTGAGCCTGTCGAAGCGTAACCAAAGTACCATCAAACCTATCTTGTCACGCTGAGCCTGTCGAAGCGTCTTGTACTATAGACGACGCCCTACGGATGCCCTATGGATATCCTATGAAACAACTAAAGGGAAGCTACCCGACACCGTTGTACTGTGCCAATTTTGATTCTTGTTTCATGGTTTTGGGATTCAGTCTTCGACAGGCTCAGACTGACAAAATCCTGTACCTGTCACGTTGAACCACCTGCCATGAACTTGCCGAATGGTGAGGGTGGCTTTACTTTAGTGGGCTTTTATCTGCACGATAGCTTTTGTGCTTGGCGTAACCTTAAACCGTTCATCGGCTCGCATCCCCACTACCCAAACGACAGCATTGTTGGAACACAACACCCAAACGTTTTCTTTATCAATGAGCGAAAGCTTTTCGTCTTTGAAATACTTGCTCAACTTCTTTTTTCCCACCATCCCTATTGGATAAAACACGTCGCCCTGCTCCCACTTTCTGATGGTCAACGGATAGTGAAGTTTGTCTTTGTCCACAAAAATACTGTGGACACTTTTCTCCAAAACAGCATTGACCTCTCCAAACACCATGGTGCCAAATGGCGTTGTAACCGAAGTATCGCTATCAGAAATGTTGATTGCCGTTGAAGTTTCTTTCGAGATTATTTCTGCAAGCAGTAAATGGGTCCTGTCTTTCAACAACCGATGCGTTTCAGAAAACACCTGTTTTCCCGATTGTGCAGTGAGCAACCCAGCAACATCATCCCAATTGGTAAAATTAAATTCTTTGAGCAATTGGTAGAGATAGATTTTTGGATCTGAAAGTTTTTGCAGTTTTTTGATGTTCAATTTAATTACCTCACCGTCAACGGTCACCACTTTTTTTTGCACCCTTACCATTGCATCTTCAATGATTTGACGGGAATAATGAAGATTTTGAACCGTAGTAGAAACACTGTGCAACAATTGTGGATGTATTGATTTCAATCGGGGTATTACTTCGTGGCGCAACCGGTTTCGCAAGTATTTATTGGTTAGGTTGCTGCTGTCTTCGCGCCAATGCAAATGGTTTTCTTTAGCATAATTTTCAATGGCTTCCCTCGAAAATGGCAACAAAGGCCGCACAATATTAAAATTCACTTCCGGAATGCCTGTCAGGCCATCCAATCCCGTGCCCCGTGTCAAATTGATCAATATGGTTTCGAGAGAATCGTCGGCATGGTGCGCCGTAAGTATGTAATCAAAATCCAACTGTTGCGCCAAAGTAGAAAACCAATTATACCGCAACTCGCGTGCTGCTACCTGTGTGGATAATTTATGGGTTTTAGCATGATTTTCGGTATCAAAATTTTCGATAAATACATCCAGATGCCAATCTTCGGCTAATTGGAGCACAAAATCCTCATCGGCATTGCTTTCATCGCCGCGCAGGTTAAAATTGCAATGCGCCAAACTGATATTGAGCTTTGCCTGCATGCACAAATGTGCCAGCACCACACTATCAATGCCGCCCGAAACAGCAATTAGTAACTTGCTGTTGCTCAAAAAAGGCAAATTTTCAGCAATATGGTTTCTGAATTTGGTTTTCATGGTCCAAATATACGATTTAAGTATTGAGTAGTGGGCAGTGAGATCTGTATTGGGTCAAATCCCGATCGACCCTAAAACGAGTTCGGGGCGACACGTTATTGGGATTGGGTGACAGGTGCGGGAAAATTGAGGCTGGTTGTGTGCAGCAGGTTTACTTAATTGGGAATGTGGGATTCCGCACCTACCTTTCCAACACTTCCCGCATTGCTTTGGCTTTTATCAAACACTCTTCATACTCGCTATGCGGATTGCTTTTTGCCGTTATGGCACCTCCCACAGAGTATGACACATACTGCCGTTCTGCATTGTACAGTATGGTTCGTATGACCACATTAAAATCAAAATCGCCTTTGGGTGAAAAATATCCGATGGCACCCGAATACAGTCCACGCTTGGCATCTTCGAGTTGTTCAATAATTTTCATGGCCGATATTTTGGGAGCACCCGTCATACTTCCCATAGGAAAAGTTGTTCGGATGACATCAACCGGATGCGTGCCATTTGCTACGCGCGACTTGACAGTAGAAATCATTTGGTGAACCTGTTCAAAAGTATGTACTTTGCAGAGTTCTTCCACCTCCACACTACCCTTGGCAGCAGTTCTTGACAGGTCGTTGCGTACCAAATCCACGATCATGATATTTTCGCTTCGGTCTTTTTCGCTCTTTTCCAAACGCTTTCTCAATGCTTGGTCCTCCACAATATTGTCCGATCGTTTGGCCGTACCCTTTATGGGCTGCGAAATTACAGTATGTCCAATTTTTTTCAGGTAACGTTCGGGCGAGGCGGACATAGCATAGCAACCACCCGATCTGAAATAGGCCGAAAATGGTGTTCTCGAAATCCTATTGAGCCATATATATGTATCACAGGGATTGATGGTGACGCCAGAAGCATAAAACTCTTGGCAGAGATTGGCCTCGTAGATGTCGCCCCGGTATATGTGCGCTAACATATCACTGAACTTCTCAAAATAACGATCTTTGGAAGTACGCAGCTTGATTTTAATTTTTTCTTGGGGCAACGACGGCACTTTGTCAAGAAACAATTCGTTGATTTCCTTTAAATCACCATCGCGTTCGTGCGCTACGCTATCGAGATAACAGATCTGGACCTTACCTTCTTTGATTAAAAAAAGTTTTTTTGGCTGAAAAAAGAACAAATCCGGAAAATCGAGTCCGTCAAAATTGTTTGAAGACAGTTTTTCAATATCATTTTTAAGATCGTAAGACAAATAGCCAAACGCCCAATCGTTGATGGTATCGAGGTATTCTTTTAGTTTGTCAAACGCTTGGCGGTGATCGGTCTTCAAACTCGAATAGGCATCCACGGCCAAAACAGCATCATAACCGCCAAACCTATCGTCGTGCCTGTTAGAATCGAGCCAAACGACCGTTTCAAAGCGACGGCTCCATTGCAACAATCGGTCTTTAAATTCGCCAATCTGCCTTATTTTATGTACGGTTTTTGTTCTCAATACAATATGAATTGCCCAAAGGTAGTGAGATTCCCAAAAAAAACGATGGCAATAACGATCATAAAGCCAAATATAGACAGGTAACCCCACACTGACCGGCGATGCACAAAAGGTCATCCATCGAAATGATGTAGCATCATTTGGATTAAGCAAAATTTTAGTGGTAATTTTGTCGCTCAAACCAAAACCGTGAGTTTTAGAGAATTAAATTTAAACACCGCACTTTACAACGCCCTTGATGACCTTGGGCTGGAACATCCTACAGCGATACAAGAACAGGCATTAGGCATGATTGCCTCCGGAAGGGACGTCGTTGGGATAGCACAGACGGGTACGGGAAAGACCTTTGCCTACCTCCTGCCCATCTTGAGAGACCTGAAATTTTCCAAGCAACAAAATCCACGCGTGCTGATTTTGGCGCCCACAAGGGAACTTGTTGTGCAACTGGTAGAAGAAACCGAAAAACTTTCAAAATATACAGACACGCGCATTTTGGGTGTTTATGGTGGCGTGAACATCAACCAGCACAAACTGGCAGTCAGTGAGGGCGTGGATATCCTTGTGGCCACTCCAGGGCGCGTGTTCGACCTTGCAGCAAGCCATGTTTTGCAACTGAAATCATTGCAAAAATTGGTGATCGACGAGGTGGATGTAATGCTCGATCTGGGGTTCAGGCCACAGTTGCTCAATCTTTTTGACATCATCCCCGAACGGCGTCAGAATATTATGTTTTCTGCAACCATGACCGAAGATGTGGACGAACTCATCGACAGTTTTTTTGTAAATCCGGAGCGCATTACCGTAGCGGTATCCGGTACGCCACTCGACAATATCACGCAGGTACAATATGATGTGCCTAATTTTTATACCAAGGTAAACTTGCTCAAATTCCTTTTGGGCGATGAGGAAACTTTCAACAAGGTCATCGTCTTTGTTTCGAATAAGAAAATGGCCGACCGCCTGTTCGACAATCTGGAAACAACTTTTGTAGACCAGGTATGTGTCATCCATTCAAACAAAACACAAAATTACCGTTTGAGGAGCATCGAGCAGTTTGCGAGCGGGGTACACCGTATCCTTGTGGCGACCGATGTGATGGCCCGTGGCCTGGACATCGAACAGGTAAGCCATGTCATCAACTTTGATACACCCCATTATCCTGAAAACTATATGCACCGCATAGGCAGGACCGGTAGGGCGGCACAAAAAGGCAATGCCATACTGTTTTCTGTCCCAGCCGAAAAAGACTATGTGCTGGCAATCGAAGCATTGATGCAAATGGCAATTCCACAACTGGAATTCCCTTCAAACGTTACTGTTTCAAAGGAACTTATAGAAGAAGAACGCCCACAAAACAAGGAAAGGCACAACCCCATAAAACGGAATAAGGATGACTTTGGGGCGGCGTTCCACGAAAAAAAGGACAAGAACAAAAAAGTGAACAAAGGCGGTTCGTACCGTTTCAAAATAGCCGCCAAATACAAAAAGCCAAAGACACGAGGCGACAAAAACCAGAACAGAAAGAAAAAAAATTAAATCTGTGTTAAGCCCCATCAAAGTAAAAACCCTTTTTGGCAAATGCCAAAAAGGGTGCGCAGAGTGCCAAAACATCAAGATGATTTAGCCAAAATCATTAAAGCCCTAACCCAAAGGCTCTTCTTGAATTATTATTTCGCTCTCTACAATATTTTTGATGGGGATAACCAGTTTTCCTTTTGAAGTTTTGATAGTCATCGAAATACTGTCGATACTGTCTATGGTACCTACAGTGCCATTATATTCAATTTTTTGCCCTGCTTCATACGTTTTTCTCACATAAAACGTGCGAAAAAGGTCTGACGCAACACTTTGCGCTCCAAAACCAATAGCGATTGCAAAGGCCAACAGTAAAGCCCCAAAAATCAGTGTGAGGTTACTGGTGATTATTTGAGTATCAATACCGGCCTGGTTAGCCGCGGTAATCGTCGCAAAGATAAAGATTACCAAAAACAGGATCTGGCTGAAGATATTACCTCCCGAAAGGTCAAGGGAATCAAAAAAAGATTTGGTTGATTTTTTGACAAAATTGGCAAGCAACAAGCCCAACACGAAGATGACAAGTCCTGAAAAAAGTTGAGGGATAAAGCCCAAAAGATTGGTAATTTCTGTAGAGATAATGGTGAGGTTCAAAATATCAGAGGCAATTACCAAAAAGATGATGAACATAGTCCATTTGATAAACCCGAGCAATATCTTGACAAAATCGATCTTTAGTTTCTTGCTGCCAATCAGTTCGACTTCATTGATCCTGTTGATCATCTCATCGAGCTTGGTAATTTTTAAGGCTTTTTTGACGACAAAAATTATAATTTTTGTCAACAACCAACCTATGAACAGTACCACTATGGCACCAATGATGTTGGGGATGGCCTTACCAATCTCTGTTCCCATTGCACCGAGAGAGTCGAGCCCGAGTGTTTTCCATTTAGAAAAGTTTTCCATTATTGAGTTTAATTAAGGGTATTAGGGTAATTTATTGCTTTCTGTTTTTGATGGTTGTTTCTATGACATTGCCCATATTTATTGAAAAGAGGCCAGCCACCTCCATGAGCAATTTTGCCATGGCAATATCGTTCATCACTTTTGCCTTGAGCTCCGGCGGCACGGGTTTCAAGGGTTTGTCTATTTTTCTAAACGGGTTCTCCATTGCTTGAGATATTAAGTTTGTGATAGGCATCCATTAGCTTTTCTCTTGCTCTTTTGAGTCGCATTTTTACAGCGCTCTCGCTGATGCCCAATACGGTTTCGAGTCCTTTGATACTCAATAAATCTTGATATTTGAGCAGCAATAACATTTTATCCTCTGGCGAAATGGCCTTTAGAGCCAATCCCAGTTTGTCCACTTTCATCTGGAGGATGCCCTGTTCGTCATCGTCATCCTCGATAGTTTCAATAAACGAAGCAGAATCAACAGATTTCCGCTCCATTTTTTTGTGCACATCGCGATTGACAAAATTTACGCAATGGTTATAAGTGAACGCGTACAACCATGTCGAAAATTTAGATGTTCCTTTGTAAGTCCCCAATTTGACAAACAATTTGAGGAACACGTCCTGCGCTAGGTCTTTGGCCTCTTCTTCGTCTTTTGCAAACCCAAGACATTTGTTATAGACTGTTTTAGCATATCGGTCATACAATACTTCAAAAAGCAAAGTATCGTTGGATTTGGCTATAGCAGCCACCAAATCTTCGTCCGAAAAGTTTTTGAAGTCTATCGCTGCCTCCAAGTTAATGGTTTTGTTTAGTAGTCCAATGTTTTGGACACACATATTTCCAAAAGGTCACATTGTTATGACAAAAAAAAGCTGTATGAAAATCTTGCTTTTGTCAAGCTGAATGTATTTCAGCATTTTATAAATTAAAGTTTATCAATTTATTTTGTTCCGCAACGTGTACGGAATGACAGAATCAAGTACTTTCAAACAGCTTTTTGTTACAGCTTTTTATTTTTTAAATATGGAGTGGCCTATTATCGGTTGCAGCCAATGCGGCTTCCTTGATCGCTTCAGTAAATGTAGGGTGAGCATGCGACATGCGCGAGACATCTTCAGCAGAAGCCCTGAATTCCATGGCAACGACTGCTTCGGCAATCATATCGGCGGCGCGAGCCCCAATCATGTGAACGCCGAGGATTTCGTCGGTATTGGCGTCAGCAAGGATTTTGACAAACCCGTCCAAATCCATGCTTGCACGGCTACGTCCCAAGGCACGCATAGGGAACTGCCCTACTTTGTAGTTGGTATTGCTTTCTTTTAATTGCTCTTCTGTCTTGCCCACAGAGGCAACTTCCGGCCAGGTATAAACCACACCCGGAATGAGGTTATAATCGATATGGGGTTTTTGGCCCGCCAATGTTTCTGCCACAAAAACGCCTTCTTCTTCGGCTTTATGGGCCAACATCGCACCTTTGACCACATCGCCTATGGCATATATATTGGGCACATTGGTCTGCAAATGGCCATTGACTTCTATCTGTCCCCTTTCGGTCAATTTCACGCCGGCAGCTTCGGCATTGAGTCCTTCGGTATATGGTTTTCTGCCAACACATACGAGGCAATAATCGCCTTTAAAGACGACTTCCTCACCTTTTTTATTGTCAGCTTTTACGATGACTTCTTTGCCTTTTCGTTCCACTGATTTTACTTTCGTGGAAACTTCAACGGAAAATTTTGCTTTTTTCAACACTTTTGTAAGTTCTTTGGACAGTCCGGCATCCATGGTAGGGATGATCCTGTCCATAAATTCGATGACGGTGACTTCTGCGCCAAGACGTCGGTAAACCTGGCCCAGTTCGAGCCCGATGACCCCGCCTCCGATAACCAATAGATGTTTGGGCACTTCGGTCAATTTCAAAGCTTCAGTGGATGTGATAATCCGCTCTTTGTCAATGGCTATGAACGGCAAACTCGATGGTTTGCTTCCTGTGGCGATAATTGTATTTTTTGCTTCAATCTCTTCTGTTTTTTCGCCTTTGATGGTAATGTGCGTTGCGTCTTTAAAACTTCCGACACCTTGATAAACGGCGATATTGTTCTTTTTCATCAAAAAGTCGATACCACCAGTGGTTTGATCTACCACGGCCTGTTTACGGGCTATCATCTGTTTCAAATTTACCTTTACAGCTCCGGGTATCTCAATACCGTGTTCCTCAAAATGCTTGATGGCATCTTCATAATGGTGCGAAGAATCCAGCAAGGCCTTGCTCGGGATACATCCTACATTGAGGCAGGTTCCGCCAAGGGTTGGATATTTTTCTATAATGGCTGTTTTCATGCCCAATTGCGCACATCGAATGGCTGCAACATATCCACCGGGCCCAGAGCCTATCACGGCTACATCGAATGAATTCATAATACTTTTTTAAGACTTTATAAAACAGGGACAAAGTTACAAAAGATAACCCGTAGTGCATTAACAAATACCCGTTTTGTCATGATTTTTGTTTTCAGTATATTAAATCGTACCCATCGAACGCTACCATATGATTAAAGGATGAATCCATTTGCCCATCAAAGCTGCCTAAATCGGGATGGCCGTGGTATGTTTTACTTCGTTGATGACAAACATGCTGTGCGTGCTGCCGATATGGCTGATGGTCGTCAACTTATTGACCATAAACTCTCGAAATGCTTCCATATCCGAAACAATGACCTTGAGCAAATAATCATACTCGCCACTAATGTGGTAACACTCTAAGACCTCCGCAAGGTACCTCACCTCGTTTTCAAATTTAATCACATAATCCTGTGTGTGCTGCAGCAATTTGATGTGGCAAAATACCACAAAAGCCTTGTGGGCTTTCTCTTTTTGCACCAATGCGACATATTTTGAAATGACACCTTCCTTTTCAAGTTTTTTGATGCGTTCATAAACTGCAGTCACGGAAAGGTTGAGTTTAATCGAAAGCGCTTTATTGGTCTGGCTGCTGTCTTCCTGAATCAGTTTAAGCAGTTTTTTGTCAATGGCATCAAAGTTCATGGCGAATATTTTTCGGTTAAAAATAGCTACAATCAATAAAATAATGTAAAATAATCTAAAATATCTGCAAATATTACATTTATTATCTAAATAATCATGATATAGTTGATTTTTATACTATAAATCAAGATTTTTGGATAAACTTAAACAACTATGGAATTCAAACCCGCAAACAACATTCAGGATCTTCAATATTTTGGCGAATTTGGAGGTGTCAATCCATCCATATCAGACTCTTCGACCTATACGTTCCTGTCCGCAAAGACCATGTTCGATACCTTTGAAGGCAATGCCGACGGCTGTTACCTTTATTCCAGGCATTCTTCGCCGTCCAATCTGTATCTTGGCCAAGCACTCGCCGCCATGGAAGGTACGGAAACCGCCAATGTAACGGCTTCGGGCATGGGCGCAATTTCATCGGTCATCTTGCAATTGTGCGGTAATGGCGACCATTTGGTAAGCAGCAGAACCATTTATGGCGGTACGTACGCGTTCCTCAAAAATTTCACGCCAAGGATGGGCATCGAAACTTCTTTTGTGGACATTACCAATTTGGCCTCTGTTGAAAGTGCAATCACCAAAGATACCAAAATGATTTTTTGCGAGTCCGTGAGCAACCCACTTTTGGAAGTTGCCGATTTGAGGGGCTTGGCACTATTGGCAAAAAAACACAACCTAAAATTGGTGGTGGACAATACCTTTTCGCCATTGAGCATTTCGCCATTTATGTTGGGCGCGGACATCGTTATACATAGTTTGACCAAATTTATCAATGGCAGCAGCGATACCGTTGGCGGTGTGGTTTGTGGCGAACAAAAATTCATCGACGCTTTGCGAAATGTGAATGACGGCGCTTGCATGCTCCTTGGACCCACGATGGACAGCTTAAGGGCGGCTTCCATACTTAAAAATTTGAGAACGTTACACATACGAATGCAACAGCACAGCAAAAACACACTATATCTGGCGCAAAAGTTTGAGGCTGACGGCTTAAAAACCGTCTATCCAGGCCTGTCTTCGCATCCTTCCCATAGACTTTTCAAATCTATGATGAACGAGCAATATGGCTATGGCGGTATGCTTACAGTAGATGTTGGCAATCTCGACAAGGCCAATGAACTGATGGAACTGATGCAGAAAAGAAACCTTGGCTATCTTGCGGTAAGTTTGGGCTTTTACAAAACCCTGTTCAGTGCCCCGGGAAGCTCTACCTCTTCAGAGATCCCCGAAGATGAACAAAAAGCAATGGGCTTGAGCAATGGCTTGATACGCTTCTCCATTGGCTTGGATGCCGATATAGAGCGCACTTATGAGATGATGAAGGATTGCATGAAAGAACTCAATGTGCTTTGACGGTTGGGGCTTATGGGGCGTGCTGTGCACATTTCATAAGGTCTTTATCAGTTCCATTTGCAAAGGTTACATTAAAATCGTAACATTACATTTCTAAACCGTAACTTTAATACCCAGAATGGAAAGCCAAGACATCAAACCAACACTGCCACAAGACGAGCACATTGTAGAAAACAAACAATTGAACATTTGGGAAGCGTTGATCCCCGTGATAGTCTTGGTGGGGTTGCTCGCTTACAATGTCTATACCTATGGCGATGACGCCCTGTCGGGTTCCAATCAATTCATACTTCTTTTGGGCGGTGCTGTTGCTGCCATTGTAGGTTTTTTCAACAAAGTGAAGTTTGGACAGATGATGGAGGAAGTCTCCGAGAACATCAAATCTACAGGAGGCGCCATTTTGATACTTCTTATGGTTGGTGCGCTGGCCGGCACTTGGCTCATCAGCGGCATCATCCCAACGATGATCTATTACGGTCTTCAAGTGCTCAACCCGACTATATTTTTGGCAGCCTGCGTGATTATTTGTGCCATCATATCTGTGGCTACCGGAAGCAGTTGGACCACATCGGCCACTGTAGGTATCGCGTTGGTAGGCATTGCAGAAGCCCTGGGCGTTCCACTGGGCATGACCGCAGGTGCCGTTGTTTCCGGAGCTTATTTTGGCGATAAGATTTCGCCCATGAGCGACACGACCAATTTGGCTCCCGCCATGGCCGGAACGGATTTGTTCACGCACATTCGCTATATGCTTTATACCACCACACCCACCATCATTATCACATTAATTGTTTTCATTATCATCGGCCTCAATTTAGAACCAAAAGGCGTTGCCGATACACATATCATTTTGCAAGATATCAAATCGGCCATCAATGTGAGCCCCTGGCTATTTGTAGTTCCAATCGTCGTTATCATATTGATTGTCAAAAAAACGCCTCCATTGATAGCATTGCTGATCGGTACTTTATTGGGCGGGCTGGCCGCATTGTTTTTTCAACCCAACCTTGTGGCAGGCATCGGCGGGAGCGACACTCTCAATTTCACTTCCGGCTACAAAGGGATTATGAATGCCATAACAGTGGAAACCGCCGTACCTACAGAGAACGAGGCCTTAAAGGGACTTTTCACTGCCGGTGGCATGAGCAATATGCTCAACACCATCTGGTTGATACTCTGCGCTATGGTGTTCGGCGGAATTATGGATGGCATAGGAGCTTTGGCTACCATCAGCAAGGCTTTGCTAAAATTATTCCAAACCACTTTTGGTTTATTTGCAAGCACAGTGGCAAGTTGCTTGGCACTGAACGTTACCGCCAGTGACCAATATTTGGCCATCGTTGTACCGGGAAAAATGTACGCCAAAGCATTTAAAGACAAAGGACTTGCCCCTGAAAACCTTTCCAGAACGCTTGAAGATAGCGGCACGGTCACTTCCGTTCTGGTACCTTGGAACACGTGCGGCGCTTACCAAAGTGGCGTGCTTGGTGTGGACACACTCCAATATGCAGGATATGCCTTTTTCAACTGGTTGAGCCCATTCATGACTTTGCTTTTTGCAGCTTTCAAAATAAAAATCAGGCAACTGGCAAAATCTTAAAACAATCGGATTCGCAATCCCATGCCGTGATAATTGCCAACATTGCATTTTTATACAGTCAAATTTGACGTTTCCATATATTTTTACCGCCATCATTGCATCAATTTACAATTGCTATTTCAATATTGGTTTTTATAATGATTCTTTATTATAGGTAACATCGCTTATGGTTAATTTTGCAATGGAAAAAAAAATCTGAATTAACTATAAAAACAAAACACATGTCATTAGTAGGAAAAAAATTCCCGAATCTTGCCGTTAACGCCATGAACGAAATGGGCGATACATTCAAACTGAATGTATTGGACGAGGCTATCAAAAACAACAAAAAAGTAGTGCTTTTCTGGTATCCAAAAGATTTCACTTTTGTTTGCCCAACAGAATTGCATGCTTTCCAAGCAGCTTTGCCTGAATTTGAAAAAAGAAACACCATCGTTATCGGTGCTTCCTGTGACACTGCCGAAGTGCATTTTGCATGGTTAAATACTGCCAAAAACAATGGAGGTATCGAAGGTGTCACTTACCCAATCCTTGCCGATTCTAACAGAAACCTTGCCTCTGTACTTGGCATACTGGACACTACAGATGCTGAATATGATGAAGAAAACGGGTTTTACACCGTAGAAGGCGACAACGTGACATACCGCGCCACCTACATCATCGATGAAGAAGGCACCGTACAGCACGAAAGCATCAACAACATGCCGCTGGGAAGAAACGTAAACGAATATTTGCGCATCATCGACGCCTTGACTCACGTACAGCAAAAAGGCGAAGTATGCCCTGCCAACTGGGAAGAAGGCAAAAACGCCATGAACGCCAATCGTGAAGGTGTAGCCAATTATCTATCTGCGCAATTGAATTAATAAATTTTCAAATCCCAAATTCCATAAAAAACATCTGGGATTTGGGGTTTTAATCATTAAAAAAAATGGTAAAAGAATTAGAACAAGACAACTTGGGGCAACTGGTTTCTGAAAATGACACCGTCATTGTCCAATATTCGGCAGGATGGTGCGGCAATTGCAGGATAATGAAGCCAAAATTCAAAAAAATGGCTTCTGAACATTCCAATGCAGTTTTTGTGATTGCCGATGCCGAACAGTTCCCGGAATCGAGAAAACTTGCCAAGGTGGACAATCTGCCTACCTTTGCGATTTTCAAAAACGGGACGTTCGTTGACCAAGTGCAGACCAACAAGGCGGACGTTCTTGAAACATTGGTGTCAAAAATCAGCCTGTCATGAAACTGCCCGTCATAAAACATCTTACAAATTTCATCGAAGAAAACGATGAAGACTTTGTGACAGAAACCATTGAAACCCTTGAAGCACTCACCGAAGTCCCATCATTAAAGGATGAAGAATTGGACGTTATAGGCGAATTGATTTCAAATATGTACGGCGCACTCGAAGTCAACAAAATGATCAAAGAAGGTACGCCAAAAAAAGAAGCGCTCAATGCCTTTATGCAGCGTGTCATGGGCGCAATCGACAATTAATGTTTTTTTTTGATTAATAGCCGTGAGCCTCTTTTTCAGGATTTTGGAAAAGAGGCTCTTTTTATTATTCAAGGCAGAAAAAAACCTCCCAAAGAAACATGCACAATTCAATCTTTTTTTCGTAAATTAAAGTCCTTAATTTAATTGAAGCAGATTATGGAAAGTGATTATATAAAAATTTTTTCAGGGTCGTTCATTATTGTCCAACTTGTAAAAGACAGACTCGAAAGTGTTGGTATCAACCCTATCATAAAAGACGAGTCCGGGCTTGGGGAATATTCGGGATTTAAGTCCACCAACGCAGAATACCAGGAACTTTATGTGTCAACCGAAGAGCTTGATCATGCCGTACCGATTGTGGAATCCGTAAAAGCTGATTTGGATATTTAATTCATTGCCGAATATCAAGCTGTAATTGCATACATTTTGTCGCGCAATTCCTTGATTTTTTTATCGTCCATATATTCATCAAAGGTCATATACCTGTCAATGATACCATTGGGGGTGAGTTCAATGACCCTGTTGGCGACCGTTTGGGCAAATTCGTGGTCATGGGTGGTAAACAGCACATTGCCCTTGAAATTTTTAAGCGAATTGTTAAACGCCGTAATGCTTTCAAGATCAAGGTGGTTTGTCGGTTCATCGAGCAACAGGATGTTCGCTCGCATCATCATCATTCGGCTCAACATACAGCGCACTTTTTCGCCTCCGGACAGTACGTTTGAGGTTTTTAGCGCTTCTTCACCGCTAAAAATCATTTTGCCCAAAAACCCACGTATATAAACTTCCTCGCGCTCTTCTTCGGTGGTCGCCCATTGGCGGAGCCAATCCACAAGCGTGAGTTTATTGTCAAAAAACTCACTGTTGTCCAATGGCAAGTAGGACTGTGTGGTGGTAATACCCCAGGCAAAGGTACCAGTGTCTGCATTTTCGTTGCCGGTTATTATTTGGTAAAACGCCGTTGTAGCCCTCGAATCTCTTGAATAGACCACGACCTTATCACCTTTGTTCAAATTGATATCGATATTCTGAAACAACAACTCCCCGTCAATGGATGCCGATAAGCCGCTCACATTTAAAATTTGGTCTCCTGCTTCCCTCTCCCGTTCAAAAATAATGGCAGGATAACGACGGCTCGACGGCCTGATTTCGGAAATGTTGAGTTTTTCGATCATCTTTTTCCTACTGGTGGCTTGTTTGGATTTTGCAACATTGGCAGAAAATCTCCGGATAAACTCTTCCAATTCTTTTTTCTTCTCTTCGGCCTTTTTGTTCTGTTGCGCACGCTGCCTTGCAGCCAATTGCGAAGATTCATACCAAAAAGTATAGTTTCCCGAATAATGGTTGATTTTTCCATAATCGATATCTGAAATGTGCGTACAGACCGCATCGAGAAAGTGCCTGTCGTGAGAAACCACGATGACACAGTTGTCATAATTTGCCAAGAAATTTTCGAGCCAGGAAATGGTTTCATAATCCAGGTCGTTGGTAGGCTCATCCATAATCAGCACATCGGGGTTCCCAAAAAGCGCCTGTGCCAATAGCACACGGACCTTCTGTTTGCCGTCCATATCCTTCATCAACGTATAGTGATGCTCTTCTTTGATACCCAAATTGGATAGCATCGCTGCGGCATCGCTTTCGGCATTCCATCCGTTCATTTCCTCAAACTGCACTTGGAGTTCCCCAATTTTTTCGACATTTTCGTCACTGTAATCAGCATAAAGTGCATCTATTTGGGTCTTAAGGTTATATAGTGTCTTATTTCCCATCAGAACGGTTTCCAGAACGGAATGGTCGTCATAGAGGTTGTGATTCTGCTCAAGCACGGACATCCTTTTGCCGGATTCAAGATGTACCTGCCCAGAGGTAGGTTCAATCTTCCCCGAAAGGATTTTCAAGAAAGTGGATTTGCCCGAACCGTTGGCACCGATAATGCCGTAGCAATTGCCTTGTGCAAAGGTCGTGCTGACCTCGTCAAACAAAACTCTTTTTCCAAATTGTACCGAAAGGTTAGATACTGATAACATGGGTTTAAATTTTTTGCAAAAGTAGCCAATTCCTTTCAGACCAAAAAACCTTGTTTTTCAACTTAAAACATTTAACAGCACCTTAACAAACGTATTTATGTGTAAAGGCTACTTTTGTTGTCCCTGTAGCTTAAACCACATATACCGTTATGAAAATCCACATTTTGACAATAGCGTTCCTCTCGATGCTTTTTGGTTGCAAAAGTGACCAAGGCTCAACGGGTGGGAAAGTATTTTTGGGGGGTGAAATCATCAACCCGAACAACAAGTATGTGCTTTTCAAATATCCCAATAGCCAACACATCGATACATTGCCGCTCAACGACAACAACAGGTTTTCAAAAGCAATGGACAGCTTGAAACCAGGCATTTATACGTTTTTGCATGGTGGGGAATATCAATTGGTTTTTTTGGAACCCGGCGACAGTATCATGCTTCGCCTAAACACAATGGACTTTGACGAATCGTTGGTATTTACCGGCAGAGGCGCCAAGAAGAACAATTTTTTTATCACGTCGTTCCTGCGTGACGAGACAGACAATAACCGTTTTATGCGGTTGATGTGGGAAAGCGAGCCCAAAGTATTTGAAAAAGCCCTGGACTCAAATCGATTGGAAAGGTTCAATATCCTCAGGGAATATTTAAAGAACAACGACGAATCTGATTATTTCACAAAAATTGCCGTTGCCAATATCAATTATAATTATTATGCCAATAAGGAACTGTACCCTTTTGGATATTATGGTTATAGCAACCTTATCCACTTCAAGGATCTTATCGATGATGGGTTTTATGATTTTCGCAAGGACCTGGATTACAATGACGAAAGCCTGATGGGCTGTATCCCTTATACGAAATTCCTTTTTTGGCATTTTAACAATTTGGCGCTAAACAAATACTACAAAAACGCCTCTCACAATGTCGTTTTCAGCAAAGAATCTGCGGCTTACAATCTCGAAAAGCTTCGGTTGATGGATAGTACCATAGACAACGAAACTGTCAAGAACCACCTTTTGAAATATTCTGCCCGCGACTTTATTACCACAAGCAAGGACAGTTTGGAAACCGACGAAATACTGACTTCATTCCTTGAAAAAAGCACCAATGAAAATGACAGGGAATACATCAAGGGATTGGTGAGTTCGGTAAAGCGAATGAGTGTCGGCAAACCTCTCCCTAACGTAACACTTTTGGATTTTGACGAGAATAAAGTGTCCATCCGCTCGCTTATCAAAAGACCGACGGTCATCTACTTTTGGTCCTACAACCAACCTTCACAGTTGAAAAACTATCACCTAAAGGCTCAATCCTTAAAGACCAAGTATCCCGAAATCGATTTTATTGCCATCAGCATCAATGATGACGAAACCTTTCACTGGAAAAACACACTGAAACAGTTCAACTTGCCCAAAAGCAACCAGTTCCATTTTATGCATCCCCATGAAGCCGTGCAAACTTTGTCAGTTTATGGGATAACCAAGACCATTTTGGTAAACACAGATGGCACTATCGTCGTTCCAAATGGTTATTTGATCACTTCTGAATTTGAAGAAGAGCTTGCCAAGTGCTTAAAAAAATAGGGCAACCGAAAGTTTTAACGTTTTAGCGAACCTGGAAATTTGCTTAATCTGTTGTTATTGGAAGATTAAAAAATCGAGACCACGGTCAGGCAAACACGATACCTACCCAAAAGCGGTAATCGTTTCTCACTGTCGAAAAAAAGGCTTCGAGTTTACTTTAACGGTTCGACCTCTCAATCACCAATAAACTGTTTGTCAATAGTTTTTAATTTCCTTTTTTGTAATCGGCCAAGAATTTTTCAAGTCCGATATCTGTTAAAGGATGGTTCAGCAAACCTGTGATGGAACTCAAAGGCCCGGTCATAACATCGGCGCCGAGCTTGGCACAATCGATAACGTGCATGGTATGGCGTACCGATGCCGCCAATATCTGTGTTTCAAAATCGTAGTTGTCGTAAATCATTCGAATTTCTGAAATAAGATTCAGGCCATCGGTAGAAATATCGTCCAGTCTTCCGATAAACGGCGACACATAGGTTGCGCCAGCTTTAGCAGCCAAAAGAGCCTGTCCGGGCGAAAACACCAAGGTCATGTTGGTTTTGATACCTTTGTCACTAAAATACTTACAGGCTTTTACACCATCTTTTATCATTGGAAGCTTTACCACAATCTGACTGTGCAGGTCGGCCAAGGCTTCGCCCTCTCTTACCATACCATCAAAATCAGTGGCAATGACTTCGGCGCTTACGTCGCCATCCACCAGATTGCAGATGTCCACATAGTGTTTCAGGATGTTGTTGGTGCCTGTGATGCCCTCTTTGGCCATCAACGAAGGATTGGTAGTAACACCATCCAAAATGCCCATATCCTGGGCTTCCTTTATCTGCTCCAAATTGGCAGTATCGATAAAAAATTTCATGAAGTATGCTTTATTTTGAGTTGTGTGTTTTTTCGTGCTGCAAATTTACAATTTATAATGGTTTTGGAGCATTTTCTCATAAACTTTATCAGGAAGTATCCGTTTAAGGACAATCGAGAATTGCTGCATGAACTCCCCAACTTTGTAATGGATCCTTGGGTTTCGGGTATTGATGATTTTAAAAATGGCCTTTGCCATCAACTGTGGGTCTTTGCCGCCATCCACGTGCTCGTTCATGAGTTGCAAAGTGTTACCGTATGGTGTTTTGTAAGGCGAATTGTCCAACAGCGGCGCATGGTAACGCCCTGCAGCAATATTGGTTGCAAAATCGCCCGGTGCCACATTGGCCATTTGAACATTGAAATCCTTGATTTCCATGCGCATGGCTTCTGTAATCAGTTCCAAAGCACCTTTGCTTGCACTGTAAATGCCGCGGTAAGGCAATCCCATATACCCGGCAATGGAAGTTATGTTGATGATCAACCCTGAATTTTGTTGGCGCATCTGCGGCAGTACTGCTTTGATGACATTGATAGGCCCAAAAAAATTGGTTTCAAAATTTTGTTTTATGGCTTCCATCGGAGTTTCCTCAATTGGCCCGGTGATGCCAGCCCCGGCATTGTTGACAAGTACATCCAACCTGCCTTGCCTGTCGATGACCGTTTGGATTGCCTTGCGAATAGATACCACATCAGATACATCCAATTGTAGCAATTCAAATTTTGAATTTTCATAACGCTCCGGATTTCTGCTCGTTCCGAAAACGAACAATCCTTTATCGGTCAAAAATTCACCGATGGATTTACCAATTCCCGAAGAAGCGCCGGTAATCAATACTACTTTGGACATTTTTCAAATAATGATTAAAGTTGGAATGTTACGCCAAAAATACGATTTAATTAATTTGAAATTGGAGTTGAGCCTGAAATCAATCACTATTCTGTAAGAACCAATAAATGCATCTATCTGTCAAAAGACAAAATATAAAATACTATTTTCAGAAAGGATTTGGCTTGGAATTTTTTTTGATGATTTGTGCTTTCACATGAATGGGAAAAGCTTCCCGAAAAAAAATATAATAAAAAAAGGGCAAGCTACCTACATCACACCGCTACGACCGCATACCTTTGCTGCGTTCCCGCCCTGGAGGATTCAGCAGGAGCTGGTTGTGTAGGACTTGCCCGTGCAAAGATACAATCTTTTAATAGTTAGTCAATGATTTTTTAAACTGAATTTAATTAAATACCTTGCTTAAAAATTTATTAATCGCATGCCATTTTCTAAATTTCTAACAATCACGTTTTTAAGCTTTATATTGTGGACCTGTGGTGGGACCGGAACCGACAAAACCAATTTTTCCATCCATACCGATGCAGAAAAGAACACCGTACATTACGGCAGCTCCATAAGGTTGTCACTCAAAAACCCTAAAAAACTGGATGTAACGTCAGTTACCTATTATTTTAACGGAAAGGAAGTTACCGAATCATTTGAAGTGCTTTCAAAACTTGGGGAACAAACCGTTACGGCCACGGTCAACTACGGTGATGTTTCGGAAGAAATAACAGCCAAGATCATCGTCCTTAACAACGAACCACCAAAAATCTATTCGTACAAGATAATCAACGAATATCCGCACGACATCAAATCCTACACGCAGGGGCTGGAGTTTCACAATGGCGAACTCTACGAAAGCACAGGGCAGTACGGAGAGTCAAAATTGCGAAAGGTCGATTACAAAACCGGTGAGGTACTGAAAAACATTGACTTGACCAATCAATATTTTGGTGAAGGACTGACCATTCTCGGCGATAAATTGTATCAATTGACATGGCGCGAAAACACAGGTTTCATCTATGACGTGAACACATTTGAAAAAACCGGAAGTTTCAAATATGGCAAAAGCAAGGAAGGTTGGGGATTGTGCAACGACGGAACCTCACTATACAAATCGGACGGAACGGATAAGATATGGACTTTGGACACAAATGATTTTACCGAAAAAGACCATATACAAGTCTATACCAACAATGGCAAGATTCCCAGCCTGAACGAACTGGAATGGATTGACGGAAAAATATTTGCCAACATTTACCAACGCAACGGCGTGGTTATCATCAACCCAAAAAGTGGTGCCGTGGAAGGTGTCATCGATTTTTCGCCCCTAAAGGAAAAAGTCACCCAGCACCGTGAACTTGATGTGCTCAACGGCATTGCATACAATCCCAATACAAAGACCATTTTTGTGACAGGAAAAGATTGGGACAAACTGTTTGAAGTAGAAGTCTATGTCCAAGATTGACATGCAAGTATTTGAAAAGCTGCATATCGTTAAAGAAGAAGATTTAGACCACCTCCACCACGTCAACAATGTACGCTATGTACAATGGGTTCAGGACGTTGCCGAGGAACATTGGATTTCAAAAACAACCGAAAGCATTCGCGACACCTACTTTTGGGTACTGCTAAAACACCATATAGAATATAAAAATGAAGCCGTGTTGGGCGATGTCATAAAGTTGGTCACTTACGTCAAAAAGTCCGAAGGTGTTACTTCTGTACGAATGGTAGAAATTTATAACAAGCACACCAACAAGCTGCTTACGATTTCTGAAACGACCTGGTGCCTGATAAATGCCAAAACCAAACGCCCGGCAAGAATCACACCGGAAATTGTTGATTTGTTTGCGGATAATTAAGAAAAAAGTTATTGAGAAATTGGATGGTTGAGGCGCTAAAGCGTTTATATGTTGCCTTTGCACAGCGTTTCGCCCAATAATCTAGCTCTCGAGGCAGACACAATTATACTTTCATTTCACAAACAACTAAAAACAAACCGTTTAATACCAATAATTACCAATATACCCCACAAATACTACTTTTTCACACTTACTAAAATCAAAAAGTTATATTTTTGGGCATATCCTAAATACAGTCATGAAGCGATTACTGACATATGCAATTACCTTTGCCATTCTTGTTTTTTGGAGTTCCTGCCGAAAAGACTTTGATTTTGAGCCAAGTACAGGCTCACTAAAGTTTTCAAAGGACACTGTGTATCTCGATACGGTCTTTACCAATATTGGATCCAGTACCTACAACCTCAAGGTTTACAACCGTAGCAACAATGATATCGTCATTCCGAGCATTCGTTTGGGCCAAGGACAGGCATCCAATTACCGCCTGAACGTGGACGGTATGCCCGGAAAGGAATTTGAAAATATCGAATTATTGGCCAAAGACAGCATGTTCATCTTTATCGAGACCACTGTGGACATCCAGACCGTGGTAGCAGAAAACAACCAGTTTCTTTACACAGATGCCATTGAATTTGACAGCGGTGCCAACTTACAAAAAGTGGAATTGGTAACCTTGGTCAAAGACGCCGTTTTTATCTATCCAGCGCGAAATTCCGAGGGTATCATCGAGACCCTCACTTTTGATGTGGACGGTGATGGGGTGGATGACCAAACCACGTTGCAAGGGCGTTTTTTGGAAAGTTCAGAACTGACCTTTACCAACGAAAAACCGTATGTCATCTACGGCTATGCAGCCGTTGGTATGGGCCAAACCCTCACGGTTGAAGCAGGAGCGCGCGTACATTTTCATGCAAATTCCGGATTGCTCGTAACCAATAACGCATCGCTAAAAGTGAATGGCAGCATAAGTACTGACCAAGTACTTTTGGAAAACGAAGTCATCTTTGAGGGCGACCGTCTGGAGCCGCTATTTTCTGATATACCCGGACAGTGGGGTACGATCTGGCTATTCAGCGGCAGCGTTGACAACCAAATCAACCATGCGACAATCAAGAACGCTACCGTAGGCATTTTGGCAGAGAACAATCAGGAGGCACCCATTGACAAACTGACCATTGCCAATTCGCAAATTTATAATTCCAGTAACTTTGGCATTTTGGCTCGCGGCACATCCATCACGGCAGAAAATGTGGTATTCAACAGGGCTGGACAATCGGCATTTGCGGGAACATTTGGCGGCAAATACAACTTCACACATTGTACCATTGCCAACTACTGGACCAATAGCTTTAGACAGTTTCCAGCGCTTTACCTCAACAATTTTATTGTGGACGAAAACAATGTGGTATATACCAACGATTTGACAGAGGCAAATTTCAACAATTGCATCATTTACGGCAATGATAATCCAGAACTGATACTAGAGGAAGAATCTGGCAGTAATTTCAATTTTAAGTTTAACAATTGCCTCATCCGATTCCAAAATACGGGCAATACGCCTGTTGGTGCCAATTATAATTTTGCAAACACAGAGCTATACACCGGTATCATTTTGAACCAAGACCCAAAATTCAAAAATGCCAATGCCAACCAAATGATGATTTGCAGCGACCAAGATTCACCAGCCATTGGAGCTGGAAGTACCGATCATATGTTAGCATACGACATTAACGGCAATCCAAGAACATCTGTTGATTTGGGCGCATACAACGGCAGTACCTGCGAAGAGTGATATGAAACTTGCCACAGCTTAAACGAACGCTATGGGCGAAAGACCAAAAATAAAACCAAAACTAACGACTGCCGATACTGTATTTGAAATACTTGGTTGGATCTTGGTCTTTGCAGTTTGGGCTTTTACTATAGTAAAATACGCCAGCTTGCCCAAAATCATTCCCATACATTATAATCTTGCCGGAGAAGCCGACCGTTTTGGCGGCAAAGCCAATATCTTGACTTTGCCATTGATTGCAACAGTACTTTTTATCGGTATGACCATACTGAACAAATACCCACATATATTTAATTACCCCACCCGCATTAACAAAGACAATGCTTTACGGCAATACACAATTGCCACGAGAATGGTTCGGTACTTAAAATTTTCTGTCGTGCTTATTTTTGGACTCTTGGCAGTCGAAACCGTTAGAAATGCAGAGAGTCAACCAAGTGAACTCAACGTATGGTTTTTACCGTTAACATTGGGAATAATCTTTGTGCCAACAATCTATTATATAATGAAATCCATTTAGGCAACGAGAAAGCCCAATTCAGGAAGCTTCAAAGCTGCGCTTCAAACCTCATGCAAACAAAGGTTTTTCGCTCATCAGGTCATTGACCTTCTCGCCTACGGCCTCCAAGGTGGAGTCGTTTTGATAATTTCTTATAACCTCATCAATGAGCCCTACAATGGTTTCCATATCGACTTCTTTTAAGCCCCTTGTGGTAACTGCCGGCGTCCCCACACGAATGCCAGAAGTCACAAACGGCGACTTGTCATCAAAAGGTACCATATTTTTGTTTACAGTGATTTCGGCTTTGACCAAAGCTTGTTCAGCATCTTTCCCGGTAATGTTTTTGTTTCTTAAATCGATCAACATCATGTGGTTGTCCGTACCTCCGGAGATAATGTGATAGCCTCTGTCCACAAAAGCTTTCGCCATTGCTTGTGCGTTTTTTTTGACTTGCAACATATAATGCAAGAAATCGTCGGTCAAGGCTTCTCCAAAGGCAATCGCTTTTGCGGCAATAATGTGCTCCAAAGGCCCACCCTGATTGCCAGGAAACACTCCGGAATCCAACAAGGACGACATCATACGAAGTTCGCCTTTTGGGGTTTTCAAACCAAACGGGTTTTCGAAATCCTGCCCCATCATGATCATGCCACCTCTTGGACCACGCAAGGTTTTATGTGTGGTGGTCGTCACGATATGGCAATGCGGCATTGGGTCGTTCAATATACCTTTGGCAATCAATCCTGCAGGATGTGAAATATCGGCCATGAGAATGGCCCCGACGCTATCGGCGACTTCCCTAAATTTCTTGAAATCCATATCCCGAGAATAAGCAGAAGCTCCGGCAATGATGAGTTTGGGTCGTTCTTTTTTTGCAGTATCGGCCAATTTTTCATAATCGATACGACCTGTTTCCTTGTCCACACCATAAAATGAAGGCTGATAGAGCTTTCCAGAAAAATTTACGGGCGATCCATGGGTCAAGTGTCCTCCATGAGAAAGATCAAACCCCAGAATCTTGTCGCCCGGTTTCAGGCACATCGAATACACAGCAGTATTGGCCTGACTTCCAGAATGTGGCTGAACATTCACATAACTTGCCCCAAACAAGGTCTTTGCTCTATCTATTGCAATCTGTTCTACTTCATCAACCACTTCGCAACCACCATAATAACGCTTACCGGGGTAGCCTTCGGCGTATTTATTGGTCAAAACAGAGCCCGCAGCCTCCATCACTTGGTTGCTTACAAAATTTTCGGAAGCTATGAGTTCCAATCCATGGAGTTGCCGCTGCTTTTCTGCATCGATGAGTTCAAAAATCTGTTGGTCGCGTTGCATGATGTGTATCAAAAATTAAATTTTTCAAAAATAATAAATCCGATGCTTATATCAACCAAAAAACAGATTTTTCATTTCAAGGCAACTTCAATCAGAAAGCATCAAAAAACGGTCAATTTTAAGCATTTTTTTAGCTATAAATTAAAAATATTATGTAGGTTTGAACATCATATTTACAACAACCCATTATTATCAAATATGTCCATAATAGCTAACAACCCAGACAGAACTTCCTGGCTACATGTTGGGAAAAACTCTGATTTCCCCATACAGAACATTCCCTTTGGCGTTTTTCTGACCCGTGACGACATCATTACCATTGGAACGCGCATTGGAGATACCGCCATCGACTTGGGCGCCCTGCACCAATTGGGGTACTTTGACGGAATTGCGCTAACCGATGACATCTTTTTGCAAGACACACTCAATGATTTTATTGCCGATGGACGCAAGACTTGGCGTGCAGTGCGAAACCGAATTGCTGAAATTTTTGACAGTAACAATCCGATCCTGAAAGACAACAAAAAGCATAAGGAAATCGTCTGTTTCAGATTGGATGAAATTGAAATGCAAGTACCGGTACAAATTGGTGATTATACTGATTTTTATTCGAGTTTAGAGCATGCCACGAATGTCGGCACGATGTTTCGAGGCAAGGACAATGCACTGATGCCCAACTGGCTGCATATCCCGGTGGGCTATCATGGCAGAAGTTCGTCCATCGTACCTTCGGGCATACCCATACACAGACCACAGGGGCAAACGTTGCCGGACGGATCCGATGAACCCGTATTCGGACCTTCAAAATTGGTGGACTTTGAACTGGAAATGGCTTTTATCACCACCGTTGCCAATGATTTGGGCGAACCTATCCCTGTCAATGAAGCCGAAGAATATATTTTTGGGCTGGTACTTTTCAACGATTGGTCCGCTCGCGATATACAAAAATGGGAATATGTTCCATTGGGACCCTTTTTGTCAAAGAATTTCGCTTCCTCGATTTCACCGTGGATTGTAACCTTGGATGCTCTGGAACCATTTAGGGTTGATGGTCCAAAGCCAATTAAACCGCTACTGCCTTATCTCAAATCAAAGGGCAAGAAAAGTTATGACATCAGCCTTGAAGTGGCCATCCGCCCAAAAAATGCCAAGGAAACCATTGTTTGCAAATCGAATTTTAAATACCTGTACTGGAACATGTCACAGCAATTGGCACACCATACCATAAACGGTTGCCCTATAAATTCTGGTGATATGATGGGTAGCGGTACGATTTCCGGCCCAACGGAAGATTCCTATGGTTCTATGCTCGAACTCACTTGGCGTGGCGAAAAACCGATAAAGATGAAAGATGGCACCGAGCGTAAATTCATCAACGATTATGACACCGTCATTATGCGCGGACATTGTGAAAAGGACGGTACGCGGATTGGTTTTGGAGAAGTGTCCACACAATTGTTGCCAATTTACAATCCGAAAAAAAGAAATAATCCATAGTTGCAGCCATTGCGTGGATACACAACCTTGATGATTGGACTCGGCTAGCGCCCGACAATATTGAATATTCAAAGAAAAACGCAGATAGAACCTATATGTTCAGGGTTTTTGGCACTTAAACAGAAAGCGACTGCCCCGATAAAAGGAGATTATAAAAAAATCGGGAAGTGTGCCAAATACTCCCTTCCCTAACATCTTAACTTCTATAATCTCAATAATTTAATTTTTTAAATATCTAATTAGCAATTCATTAAAAAACAAAATCCGATTTTTTTGGGGTTTGGCACAGCTTTTGGATTCCTGTATTTATAAACCAATTAAAAACCGGAACCATGAAAGCAAAATTACTCTTCGCAACCATTGTCTTATTGCTCGTTTCATGCAGCAGTAAAAAACAAATCGAGAAATCGCTACATTCCGGCAACTACGACCAAGCCATAAATGATGCATTGCGCAAACTTGAGAACAACAAAGACAAAGCACGCAAACAGGACTTCGTCATCATGCTGGAGGACGCCTACTACAAAGCGGTAGAGCGTGACATGAACACCATCAACCACCTCAAGAAAGACGGCAATCCTGAACACTACAAAGCCATTTATGAAAGGTACCTTGACATGAATGCGCGCCAAGAAGCCATCAAGGCGGTATTGCCTTTGCAGATTGGCGGAAAAACATTGGCGCTGAAATTCAACGATTATTCGGATGCCATCATCACCTCAAGAAATAACCTCGCAGACTATATGTACGACAAAGGTTTGGCTCTTTTGGAATCTGATGCCAAATATGATTTGAGGGAAGCCTACTCTGTGTTCAACTATATAGATCGCATTTATCCTAATTATGAAGACACAAGGGCGTTGATACAGGAAGCACACGAACTTGGCACCGAACACGTTATCGTCAGCATCATGAACCAAACCAATCAAATCATTCCACGGTCATTGGAAAATGAACTGTTAAACTTTGATGCCTATGGCCTTGACCGTTTCTGGACTGTTTATCACACTGACGCATCCCAAAATGTTGATTTCGATTATGCCATGCAGCTCCAACTGAAACGCATCAACATATCGGCAGATGAGTTGCACGAAAAGCAAATCCTGAAAGAAAAACAGATTGTGGACGGGTGGAAATATCTGCTCGATGCCAATGGCAACGTTGTGAAAGACAGCCTTGGCAACGACATCAAAGTGGATAATGTTGTGAAAGTCAGGGCGAGATATTTTGAATTTAACCAATTTAAATCAACCCAAATCGTTGCCGAAGTGGTATATACGGATTTAAAACGCCACCGTACCATTGACATTGTTCCCATAGACAGCCAGTTTATATTTGAAAACCGATATGCTACTGTGCGTGGCGATAAAAGGGCGCTCGACAGAATCGAACTGGAATTGCTCAACAACGGCCACGTTATTTTTCCATCCAACGAGCAAATGGTGTATGACACTGGTGAAGGTTTAAAATCAAAACTAAAAAGTATCATCAGTACTTATAAAATAGGTGTTTGACTACAGAAAAAACCGACAAAACGCCCATTTTTTGTAGCTCTTTGAAAAAAATAACAACAAATTTGCCTTGAGGTTTGTTTGTTATGTGCATAAAACTTACTTTTATGCATCACGAACCTTAAAAACCAAGACATGGAAGCATACTGCGTAAAATGCAAGTCTAAAAAAGACATGAAAAATGCCAAAGAGGCAACAATGAAAAATGGAAGAAAAGCAATGAAAGGCGAATGCCCAACTTGCGGTACTGGCATGTTCAGGATAATGGGGAAATAATCCCCTATCCTCAAAAACAAAACAACCCCACTTGCTCTTGTAAGTGGGGTTGTTGTTTTTGTTACAAAATACCAATCGTTCCAAGTTTCAACCTTGCTGGCTATGGTTTGGTTCACAGCGACAAGTTTGGAGTCCTGACTTTACAATTACTTTTTGTAATACAAACTGTATTTCCGATACGCCATAATGCCCAAAATGGCAACTATCACAGCTGTGGCAGCAATAAACTTAAAGCTTACGATCTGATCTCCACTGGCATAAGAATGCAATCCTGCCAGATAAAAATTGACCCCAAAATAGGTCATCATAATGCTGGCAAAGGCAATGACCGAAGCAAAATTAAAAGCAAACCTTCCGCGAAGCCCAGGCACCAAACGCATGTGGATGACAAAAGCATAGACCATAATGCTAATCAACGCCCAGGTTTCTTTTGGGTCCCAGCCCCAATAACGTCCCCAACTTTCATTGGCCCACATACCGCCCAAAAAGTTACCAATGGTCAACAATATCAAGCCCACGGCCAGCGCCATTTCATTGATGATGGTCAACTCCATAATATTGAGCAACATTTTGTCTTTGTTATTTTTATTGGTAAACACCATCAAGAACAAGGACACCAACCCAAGAATCATCCCTAGCGTAAACGGTCCATAGCTCATAACAATAACGGCCACATGGATCATCAGCCAATAGCTATTGAGTACAGGCTCGAGATTAGAAATGGCCGGATCCATCCAGTTCCAGTGTGCCACCATAAGAATTATGGATGTGACAAATGCGGTAGATGCCATGGTAAGGTCGCTCTTGCGGCCAAATATCAGGCCAAACAGCATCGTTGCCCATGCCACATATATCATGGACTCGTAAGCATCGCTCCAAGGCGCATGGCCTGAAAGGTACCAGCGCACAATCAATCCGGCAGTATGGAGCATGAACAACCCAACGATTATAAATTTAAAAACCTTTATGGCAGCATTTACAAACTTGATCTTTGTGTTAAATATCTGTACGATCAAAAAGATAAACATCAGGGTACCGGCATACATATACCAACTGAACAATCTTTTAAAAACGTCGTATTTGTTATAAGCGATTTCGGTTTTGATTTTTTTATCTGTGAGCATTACCTCACTACCAAATTTCTCTTGGGTCCTTTTGATACCTTTAAGCACATCTTCAGCCTTTGAAAAATCCCCTGTTTGCTTTGCCTGGTTGAGGGTCAACAGGTAAGCACTAAAACCATTGTTCATAAAATTGCCGAGGAGTGTATCTGCAATTTTTTCACGGTAGCCATCTTCACGAAACTCAACCGATGATATCCATTTGTTGTTATCGTCACCTGGCACCGGGAATATTTTCATGGCGCGGCCTTCAATCACATTGTACAATAGGCTCACGCGCTGGTCGGCTTCCTTGAATTCTTTTTGCGAGCCATTTGGCACTTGTGCTTTATAGGCTTCGTCAAGGTATGGTGCGAGTTTGTAACCACCCCTTTCATCAAAAAAATCAATAAGACGCACATATTTTTGGTCAGTTGCCACACCTATGATGTTCCTGATAGTATCGGCTTTTTGGGGCTTCAAATAGATAATAGGCACATTAAACCAAAGCATCGGGCTTTCCTGAATGGACAGAAACACTTGGTTGGCATCAAAATCTCCGTAGGTATCGTGTTTGCTCAACTTGCGCAACATTTCGGATGCGTAGGTGTCAATGGGCATCATACGGCCGCTATAATCCTGAACCACGGTATGGCCAAAAAGGTCAGCATGGGCTCTTGGCGTGATGTTTTCATGCAATATCGAATCGATTTGCGCTTGGGTTGGCCTTCCCAAGGCGTGTCCAGGTCCGGTATGTTGCGAATAACCAGAATATGCGATGAACATCAACAGCAACATGGTGAGTTTTTGTTTCCGTTGCTTCACTTTTTTGAGCATACGGTTGAGGTCGGCAAAACGTGTATTCTTATCAAAAATCGTGGCGAGCATGGCGCCAAAGAGCAGGAAGTAACCTATATAGGTAATCCAAGTACCCCAAAAATCGTGATTGACCGATAGGATCGTTCCTTTTTCATCGGGATCAAAACTTGCCTGAAAGAAGCGATATCCTCGATGGTCAAGAATGTGGTTCATATAAATATGGTAATCAAAATCGCCGTGCTCTTTGTCCAGAACGGTCACTTTGCTTTCATAGGAGGAATAGCTTTTTTCGGTACCGGGATATTTTTGGGCAATAAAATCGTTGAGTTTTATAGCAAAAGGGAGTTCGATAACCTTGGAACCGTACTGCATGGCTATATCCAGATTGCCTATTTTCACTTGTTCAAAACCGTTATTCATGCCTCTGCCACCCAAGAGATTAACACGTTCGGTATGGCCGTTTGCTGTTACTTTCATGACGACACCGTCTTCGTCGTTCTTGAGGATCACGGGTTTCTTGACAATATCAAAATGGCCTCTAACCACCGGTTTTGGAAACACCATTGCCATATTGCCGATCAGGTACCTTGCCCTCAAAGCGAGCGGTTGGATACTGTCTTTGAGCAATTTGCCCTGTTCTCCGGTTGCCATAACCATGTATTCGCCTTCGAATGGTGATTGGATGGTCAAACCATCGGGTGTGTTATGGATGTTGATGGCGCCATCTGTCTGGTTATCCAACGAAATCAGCACATTATGGATACTTGACACTTGACCCGATTTCAAGAAATGGTTGTGGGACATCCCTTCACCGGCCTCTACAAGCTTGAGGTATTCCTCGCCTGTCTCATCGGGCATGATATCTTTTTCGGCTCCTCGGATGAATTTTTCAAGCTCTATGGTTACCGGGGTTTGGCCGTAAACGGTCTCTACTTTAAAACGATTGTTCAAACGGTGTGAAAAATCGACTTCTTTCTCAATGATTTTTCGCTGTGCGACACCATTTATTTGAAAATCACCGTCGATGTATGCCGTTACATAGGTTTTTTGCGACAACATATAGTTTTCGGTCGCGCCCTCACGGATGGCCATCATTCCTTCAAAACTGAAATAGCGGGTAACAAAAGCACCCAAAAGGACGAGAATAAACGCCAAATGCAGCAATAAGGTTGACCATTTCTCTTTTCGCCATAATCGGTAGCGCGAAATATTGCCTATAAAATTGATGACAAAAATTGCCATGATGGCCTCAAACCACCACGCATTGTAGATAAGTGTGCGGGTATATGGCGTGGGCGAGGTGTCCATATTGCGGTCTAGTATGGTGCCTACGGCCATGGCGGTGGCAAAAACTACAAATAAAATTGCGGTAAGACGTGTTGAAAAAAGTATTTTGAAAATCTTGTTTAGCATGATGTTGCCCTATTTTTTGGACTGTGCAAATTTAAGGCTTTTAGTTGGTTTGGCTTGGTTTATCCAATGTTAAAATTGGATGATTTGCTTTAATAGCTTGCTTGTTTATATCCCATTTGACCGCGAAGTAACTTTCTGCCACAACTCTTTGCTATATTATTTTGAGACCAAGACAGCATTTCAATATAAAATGCATTATTTAATTCAAAAAATAGCTGCAACAAATTAACCCAAACAGGTCCTAAATTTGCTGTCGGGCCTGAAAAATGTTCAAATAAAGAAACGTACCCATCTTTCTTGCTCGCCATTTGGCATTATCGGCCACTTCGCCCTCAAAAAGCGAATCAATGGTTTGGATCCACAAGTTGAGCCATACACCAAAGTGCATCTCTGTTACGGTATGGTCGTTCTCTTGATCTACCCTGACGTGCACTTCGAGCGGGTTGCCCACATAGCGCTCATCAAGTTTTTTTGTCATGAAAAGGCTGGATTCCCAAAAAGTTGTAAGGCGGTCTATATGCGCCTCCCAATCTTTAATTACACGATTGAAGAAAGGCCCCAAAAACTCATCGTTCCTGACCTTGCCGTAAAATGTTGAAACCAGCTTGTAGACGTCTTCCCTATTCTTTATATCTTCTTTTCCCATTCTTTACTGGTAAGAAAACCTGGTCAGATTGATAACAATCAGCACAATGTGGACCAACATGGTCGCAATGAGCAAATTATATATCCACTTGGTCTTCATCTGTCCGTAAATGGCACCGTTGTATGCCATTGCAAAGGTAACACAAAGAGACAGTTCCACAAAATGAAATGTCTTGGCACTGTTCATCAAAATGAACATGGCCGCTACAGAACCTACGCAACTTTGCAATATGATGCTCAACGGAATGTACAATGTGTAATTCTGCCTGAAATCTTCAAACCCTTTTTCATAAATACTCATGATAATCATATCTTTTGGTTAAAGAAGCAAAGTTCTTAATGCATTCTTTGTATTTTTATGATTCAAATCATAAACCGATGGTACCCCTGAATATATTGGAAAAATACAAGCCACTGCTCAAAAGCTATCCCAATGAACACGTTTTGTTCAATGAAGGCGAAAGTGCAAAATTTTATTTCCAGCTTTTTGAAGGACAATTGCAGATGATGAACCTGTCTGAGGACGGAAAAAAAATGGTGCAGGGCTATTTTGGCCCGGGCGATTCGTTTGGCGAACCACCACTTTTTGGCAATTTTAAATATCCTGCCTCTGCCCTTACACTTTCGGAATGTAAAATCTTTATGCTACCCAAAGATGTATTCTTCGACCTGCTAAAAGCTCATCCGGAAATCCACATCAAGTTTACTAAAGAAATCTGCAAACGAATGGTTTACAAGGCAAAGATCATCAAAGAGTTGTCTATTTACCCGCCCGAACATCGTATCCTGACATTGCTCAACCACCTCAAAAGCCTTTCGGGCACCAATGGTCCCTACACCATCGCATTGACACGCCAGCAAATATCAGAACTCACGGGGTTGCGGGTAGAAACCGTTATCCGAGCCATAAAAAAACTTGAAGCGTCCGAAGCTCTGGCCATACGAAACAGAAAAATTGTTGTGTAAATATATTATTTTAGCCCCATGGTTTCAATTGTACTCATAGGCGCCGGCAATGTTGCCACACAACTATACAAAGCCTTTTCTAAAGCAAACGGCATTGTGGTCAAACAGTGGTACGGTCGGCATTTGGACAGCATAGCAAGTTATCGTAACGAGGTTGCCGTTACCGACGACATATCGCAATTGGTAACGGCCGACGTGTATATCATATCGGTAAGTGACGATGCTATTTCTACAGTATCCGAACAGCTTCCGTTCAATGACCGTTTGGTGGTACATACATCGGGCAGCGTGGGCATCCACGACCTGAACATGAAAAACCGCAGAGGGGTTTTTTATCCGTTGCAAACCTTTAACAAAGCGTCCGAAATGAGCTTTGTGGACGTTCCAATCTGTATCGAAGCACTGCAAAAAGAAGATGAAGACCTGCTAAAATCATTGGCAAACACCCTTGGCAGCAAAAGTTACAAATTGAATACCACGCAACGCCGCGTTCTGCACCTTGCCGCCGTATATGTGAACAATTTTACCAACCAACTTTACCGGGTGGCCCATGAGATCACAGAATCTGAAGGCGTGGATTTTGAGATATTGAAACCCCTGATTTTGGAAACTGCCAGCAAAATACAGCATATGTCGCCCTATATGGCCCAGACCGGACCAGCAAAGAGAAACGACAAAAAAACCATAAAAAAACACCTTAAAATGTTGGAAAATGAACACCACAAAGCCATATATGAACTCATGACCTCATCGATACAAAAGACCCATGGAAGATAAAAGTTATAAAGAATATTTAGGACATATAACCACGTTTATCTTTGATGTGGACGGTGTTCTTACCGATGGCACCATCACATTGACAACCTCCGGCGAAATGCTGCGCACCATGCACACCAAAGATGGTTTTGCCCTAAAAATGGCTGTTCAACAAGGATTCAACGTCTGTATCATTTCAGGTGGAAGTAATGAAGGGGTCCGCATTAGGCTCAATGGATTGGGGGTTACCGATATTTACCTCGGAGCGCATAACAAAATCGAGCAATTGAACCAATACATGGCACACAAAAACATCAAACCTGCACACATTCTTTATATGGGAGACGATATCCCCGATTATCCGGTAATGAAATTAGCAGGATTGCCCACTTGTCCGCAGGATGCCGTCCCGGAAATAAAGGCCATTTCAAAATACATATCGCATCGTAACGGTGGCCATGGCTGCGTAAGGGACGTCATTGAACAGGTACTAAAAGTACAGGGCAAATGGGACGGGACTTTTGATGCGAAATATGATTGAAGTTATGAGTTTTGTGCTAATTTGATACTGAATTTTAAACCTTCCCACCACCAAAAACTTTAAAATGCACTTCCTTAACCTCATACGTTGGAAAAACCTTTTGATAATTGCTTTGGCACAACTGCTTGTCAAATATGCATTGCTCATACCTTTCAATGCCGAAATTATGCTCAATTGGTTTGGTACGGCACTTTTGGTTGCGGCCACTTTGTGCCTGGCCTCGGCCGGATACATCATCAATGACATACTCGATGTAGAAACCGATATGGTGAACCGGCCCGAAAAAGTCTTGATCGGAAAAAAAATTACAGAAAAAAATGCCTACAATTGGTTTATAGCCCTTAACGTCATCGGTATCCTTATCGGGTTTTACTTATCGTACCTTGTGGGCAAAAACCAGTTTTTCTCATTGTTCGTTTTGGTCTCTGCGCTGCTCTACATCTATTCTTCATACTTAAAGCAGATGGTTTTGGTTGGCAACGTCATCATTTCATTGGTTGTAGGGCTTTCCATTCTCATCGTGGGTTTTTTTGAGCTCATTCCGGCCATAGATGCACAAAACAGAGCTTCACAATTGTTTTTTTTCCAAATATTGACAGATTATGCGCTCTTTGCCTTTACCATAAACCTTGTCAGGGAGCTGGCCAAGGACATAGAAGATATCGACGGCGACCACAAAGCAGGAATGAACACCTTGCCCATCGCCATTGGTAGAGATCGCTCAAGAAAGGTACTCTTTGCAGTATCACTCTTGCCGTTGGGAGGTACCATATATTACGTAACAACCTATCTGTACAAACAGCCCGTGGCGGTCGTCTATTTTCTTTTGTGCATCATCGCCCCGCTCCTGTATATTAGCATCAAAGCCTTTAGTGCCAAAACCAAAAAAGATTTTCGCAACATCAGCAACCTACTGAAACTGGTAATGCTTACCGGCATCCTCTCGCTATTGCTCTATCCATTTATATTGAAATAAAATGCTCGGCGACACTTTAAAAAACCACAACATCATCCTTGCTTCGGCTTCGCCAAGAAGGCAACAGTTTTTTCTGGAACTTGGCATTGCCGTCACCATCGAGTTGAAACCCGTCAAAGAAGAGTTCCCAAAAAGATTGGTACATTTTGAAATAAGTGATTATCTGGCGCAGTTGAAAGCCATCCCTTTTATTGACACGCTAAAACCCAGCGATATTTTGATAACGAGCGATACGATTGTCTGGCACCAGAGCAAGGCATTGGGAAAACCCAAAAATGCAGAAGAGGCGTTTGAAATGATTGCATCCTTGAGCAATGCAACACATGAAGTCATTACCTCGGTCTGTTTTACAAAAATTGGACACCAGATCACGCAAAACGCAGTTACAAAGGTAACTTTCAAGGCATTGACCGATGATGAAATTCACCACTACATCAATACTTACAAACCTTTTGACAAAGCCGGGGCTTACGGTATCCAAGAATGGATAGGGCTCATTGGCGTTACCAAAATAGAAGGTTCATATTTTAACGTTATGGGACTGCCAACGCATTTGGTCTATAGCAGCTTGAACGAAATCGCCACAATCTAAAACAGGATAAAATATTATTACTTTTGATGCTTTGTTGATTATTTTTGCAGTTCTAAACCTATGACAACCATGTTTTTCAAGACGTATCAATTTGAGCTTTTGAGCACGGGTATTTTATTGCTCATTTTTATGACCATTAGATATATCCTCACTACGCTCATCATTACGATATCACAGAAAAAAGGCATCAACATGGCACGTATCCAGCTTATGAACAGGTACGTGACAGTGACCCTTTTTATCATTGCCCTCCTGATTATCCCGTTTATTTTTGGAACACAGCTCCAAGATATTGCCTTTGTTTTTTCATCGGTATTTGCGGTCATCGGCATAGCACTATTTGCCATCTGGTCCATATTGAGCAATGTCACTTCGGGTATCATCATGTTTTTTTCGTTTCCCTACAAAGTGGGCGACAAAATACAGATACACGACAAAGATTTTCCTTTGGAAGGCGTCATTGAGGACATTCGCGCTTTCCAGCTCCACTTGAGGGTTGACAATGGCGACCTTGTTACCTATCCCAACAATCTTATCCTGCAAAAGGCAGTTACGCTGGTCAAAAAAGATGCCATCGGAGACTATTCTGATGACGGGACCAATCTAATCTAACCACGTTAAATTATCCTTAAAACCAGCCTTTTCGCTGGTTTCTTTTTATATTTGAAAACCACTCCAAACCAATCTTATCTGGATATGTTTAAAAACTACTTATTGATTCTATTGCTTCTTCTTAATGGATTTTCCGCAAAGGCGCAACAACCCACAAAACCCAACTCATCGGAAATCTATGAATCCATAAAGAAATTGCAGTTCTTGGGTTCGGTACTATATATTGCGGCTCATCCCGACGACGAAAACACAAAGCTCATCTCCTATTTTGCCAATGAAGTTAAGGCTCGAACTGCATACCTCTCGGTGACCCGTGGCGACGGCGGCCAGAATTTGATAGGCCCCGAACTTGGTGAACTATTGGGCGCCATCCGCACACAGGAGCTATTGGAGGCACGCCGCATTGACGGAGGCGAACAGATGTTTACTCGTGCCAACGATTTTGGATATTCAAAACATCCGGACGAAACCCTCGCAATATGGAACAAAGATGAAGTTCTTGGCGATATGGTCTGGGCCATCCGCAATTTTAGGCCGGACATCATCATCAACCGTTTTGACCATCGCAGCCCTGGAAGCACCCACGGCCACCATACCAGTTCTGCAATTTTGAGCTTGGAGGCCTTTGATCTGGCAAACAATCGAAATGCGTATCCAAAACAATTGGAATACACTACCGTTTGGCAACCCAAGCGTACATTTTTCAACACTTCATGGTGGTTTTATGGCAGCCAAGAAAATTTTGACCAAGCCGACAAAACCAATCTCTTGGGTATCGACACAGGTGTTTTCTTCCCTTCAATGGGATTGAGCAATCCCGAAGTGGCGGCATTGAGCCGAAGCTCGCACAAGTCGCAAGGATTTGGCAGTACGGGCGCCCGAGGTGAACAAATGGAATACCTTGAACTCATCAAAGGTGATATGCCCAAGTACACATCGAATATTTTTGAAGGTATTGACACCTCTTGGAACAAGGTAAAAGGAGGAAAAACAATTGGAAATATGCTAAAGGACATCCAAGATAATTACGATTTCAGGAATCCGTCCTCATCCATCCCCAAACTTTTGGAAGCCTATCATCTTATGAACGCCCTGGAAGACCAGCATTGGAAAGCCATAAAGATCGTGGATCTCAAAAATGTCATTGCTGCCTGTGCAGGACTATATATGGAAGCCGCAGCAGAAACCAACCAATCTACGGCAAACGAAGACGTCAAGCTAAAAATTGAGGCCATCAACAGAAGTGCCATACCAATGACGCTCCGATCGTTATCCATCAATACCCAAAACCATAATTTAAACAAACCATTGACACAAAATGCCGGTTTTACCCTGAATGAAACCCTACACATCAAAGCCGACCAACAACCTACTGCTCCTTATTGGCTTATGGAAAAAGGCTCTTTGGGCATGTACAAGGTATCCGACCAAAGGTTCATCGGTCAACCGGAAACACCCAACGACATCAATGTGACTTTCAACATTGAAATAGGTAAAACCCCGATTACATTCACAAAAACCATCATCTATAAGTCCAACGACCCTGTAAAAGGCGAAGTTTACAAACCCTTTGAGATTATTCCGGAAGTTTCTGTCAAGCTATCTGAACCGGTCATTATTTTTGATAACGACCAACCAAAAAATGTCCAAGCGATTGTTACGGCAGGAAAAAACCAATTCAGCGGTGTCGTCACATTGGGATGTCCCAAGGGCTGGAGCGTATATCCAGAAAAACAATCGGTCAAAATCGAACACAAGGGCGATTCACACACAATCCTTTTTACCGTCATCCCACCTAAAGAAGCGCATGAAGGCCTACTGTCGCCAGTGGTAAAAGTCGGCGACAAAAACTACACCAAGACCCTTGTTGAAATCAATTACGACCATATTCCTTATCAATCCATACTGTTGCCAAGCGAAAGCAAAGTGGTACGGTTGGACATCAAAAAAAGAGGTGACAACATCGGGTACATCCAAGGTGCTGGCGACGCCATCCCAGAAAGCTTACGGCAGATTGGCTATAACGTGACCATTTTAGATCCTGAAAACATCTCCCTCGATATGCTCAATAGGTTTGACGCCATTGTTATGGGTATCAGAGCTTACAACACCATAGACGCTCTAAAATTCAAACAATCGCTTCTGTTTGACTATATGGCCCGGGGAGGCAACCTCATCGTACAGTACAATACCAGTCGTGAGCTTTTGATGGATCAAATTTCGCCATATGATTTGCAACTTTCCCGGGATCGAGTCTCTGAAGAAAATGCGGAAGTGCACTTTTTGAATCCTGATCATGAACTGATGAATTATCCCAATAAGATTACGCAAAACGACTTTAAAGGCTGGATTCAAGAACGCGGTCTTTATTTTCCAGATAAATGGGGAAGTGAGTTCACACCACTTTTTTCCATGAACGATAAAGGCGAAACCCCAAAAGAAGGAAGCCTTCTGGTTGCAAAATTTGGCAAAGGCCATTACATCTACACCGGATTGAGCTTTTTTAGGGAATTACCGGCCGGCGTTCCCGGAGCGTACCGCCTTTTTGCAAATATGTTATCCATTGGAAAAAATGGCACAAATGCAGAAAACACCCAAAACGATTGATATGAAGCACAATACTGACAGGCAACCTTGGCTAAAGCTATACACATTGGTATTGATCGCCAATATGGTGTATATCATATTGTTTTACATCCTAATGAAATCTTTTTAGACAATGTCGGCATTAGATTGGACCATTCTTGTTGCAACGCTTATAGCCATTGTGGGCTACGGTACCTGGGCGACTCGAGGCAGTAAAAATGTAGATGATTACATTACCGGGGGGAACGAAGCAAAATGGTGGACCATAGGGCTTTCTGTTATGGCTACGCAAGCCAGTGCTATCACATTCCTGTCAACCCCGGGACAAGCCTTTCATGACGGTATGGGATTTGTACAGTTCTATTTTGGATTGCCATTAGCAATGATTATCATCTGCTTGGTGTTCATACCACTCTATCACAAACTCAAAGTGTATACGGCATATGAATTTTTGGAAAGCCGATTCGATTTAAAGACACGCACCCTCACGGCATTGCTTTTCCTTATCCAACGCGGATTTGCGGCCGGTATCACCATTTATGCCCCAGCTATCATCCTATCAGTGGTGCTGGGCTGGAACCTCAACATGCTAATCATCGTTATTGGTATTTTGGTCATCATTTATACCGTTTCTGGTGGCACAAAAGCCGTCAACATTACACAAAAGCAACAAATGGCCGTTATTTTCATTGGGATGTCAATTGCTTTTGGGCTTATCATAAGCTACCTACCACAAGACATCACTTTCACAAAAGCGCTTAAAATAGCTGGAGCAAATGAAAAAATGAACATCCTGAACTTTTCTTTTGACCTAAACAACCGCTACACGTTCTGGAGTGGGATCATCGGAGGAACCTTTTTGGCACTTTCCTATTTTGGCACTGATCAAAGCCAAGTACAGCGATATCTTTCCGGCAAATCTGTTAAAGAAATGCAGATGGGACTCATTTTCAACGGGCTGCTCAAGGTACCAATGCAATTTTTCATTCTCTTGGTGGGAGTGATGGTGTTTGTATTTTATCAGTTCAACCCTTCGCCCTTAAACTTTAATCCTCAAGCTGCTGCTATTGTTTTAAATTCCAATCATTCAGATGATTACAAAGCTATCGAAACTGACAACCATAACATCCTAAAGCTTAAAAAAGAAGCCATTACAACCTATCTTTCCACAAATGATACAGCAGCAGCCTCAACGCTAAAAAACCTTGAAAACCAGGAAAAAGCCAATCGTGGAAAGGCTAGGGTGCTCATCAAAAAAGCAGCAGAAGAAACCGGGATTGAGGTGGAAACGAACGATAAGGATTATGTATTTATCCATTTTATCATCAACAATCTTCCAAGAGGTCTGATCGGCCTGCTGCTGGCCGTCATTTTGTGTGCCGCCATGTCAAGCACCTCCAGCGAACTCAACGCACTGGCATCGACCTCCGCTATGGATCTTTACAAACGCAGCATGGCACCAAATAAGAGTGAAACCCATTACTTGAATGCCACCAAATGGCTCACCCTTGCTTGGGGACTTCTCGCCATCGGCATTGCATGCCTCGCCTATCTGGCTGACAACCTTATACAATTGGTCAACATTATCGGATCCATTTTTTACGGCAATGTGCTGGGTATCTTTTTACTGGCATTTTTCTTTAAATCTGTAAAGGCCAATGCTGTTTTCATCGCAGCCATTATTACCCAAATGATCGTAATCGCAGGATGGTGGCAGGACTGGATGCCTTTTCTTTGGCTCAATGTTTTTGGTTGTTTATTGGTAATGGGCATTGCCCTCATCATACAATTATCCTTATCTACCCATGAAAGATCTAACACGTAGGCCCATCCGCTGGGGCATCATCGGACTTGGGAACATCGCTGGCAAATTTGCTACAGATCTGGTTACCGTACCCGGTGCGCAACTCTATGCCGTGGCATCGCGCCATCAGTACAAGGCCAATTCATTTGCTAAACAGTTCAATGCCGAAAAAGCGTACGGCACTTACGAAGCACTTGCCGCCGATCCTTTTATCGATGCAGTATATATTGCTACTCCACACAGTTTCCATAAGGCCAATACCATCCTCTGCCTTAACTCGGACAAAGCGGTACTCTGCGAAAAACCCTTTGCAATGCACCAAGGCGAAGTAGAAGAAATGCTTGCCGTGGCAAAAGCCAACAAAGTGTTGCTCATGGAAGCACTTTGGACCTATTTTCTGCCACACTATCAGTTTGCATTGAAATTATTGGCCACAAAACAATATGGGAAAATTTTGAAATTGGAAGCCGATTTTGGCTTCAGGCCCGAACTTGACTTTAGCTCTCGGGTGTTCAAAAAATCGTTAGGGGGCGGAAGCCTGTTGGATGTGGGTATCTATCCAATATTTGTAGCGCTCACTACTTTGGGCAAACCTTCTGACATTGATGCCAAAGCCTCCTTTTTTGAAAATGGCGTGGATGCTGTTTGCGAAATGATTTTCAATTATCCTGACGGCGTAAAAGCGTTCTTGAAGAGCAGTCTTCTGGAAAATACGCCCACCGAAGCCGTATTTTATTGCGAAAAAGCCACCATCAAAATAAATTCGCGGTTTCACGAACCATCTACGGTTAGCATCCTAAAGAACGGCAAAGAGGAAGTGAAAACTTTTGGCTACAACACTATCGGATATAGTTATGAAATAGCCCATTTCAACGAGTTGTTACGAAAAGGACACAAAGAAAGCCCTTTGATGAGCCATGAGATGAGCAAATTGATTATCAAAACCTTGGATCATGTGCGGCAACTTATAGATCTGGAATATGAAAAGTAGTCAACTTTGGCTGTTGCCAAAATAACGCATACAATTTTTATTTAAACTAATATTTTGTACCTTATCACGATAAAACCATCTTTATAATGATAAAACAGTTTATACAAATGTTCATCTTTGGCTTGACCCTGGTCGGGTGCAGGCAACAAGAGAACTTAAATAAAAAATTAACAGCAGATACAACTATGCAAAAACAATCAATATATCAGTTTACGGTAAAAAACATTGAGGGAGACGATTTTAACTTTAAAGATTTGGCCGGAAAGAAAATCATGGTCGTAAATACCGCTTCAAAATGCGGCTTGACACCCCAATACGAACAATTGGAAGAAGTTTACAAGCATTACAAAAATGATAATTTCACGATTATCGGATTTCCTGCCAATAATTTTTTGGGTCAAGAACCGGGCACGAATGAGGAAATTGCAATTTTTTGCCAACGGAATTATGGAGTGACATTTCCGATGATGGGCAAAATATCGGTCAAAGGCGACGATATGCACGACCTCTATCGATTTTTGACACAAAAATCAAAAAACGGGGTGGCCGATAGCGAAGTGGAATGGAATTTTCAGAAATATCTTTTGAACGAACGGGGCGAATTAGAAATGATCATTTCTCCAAAAACACTTCCCAATGACGAAAAAATCCTGAATTGGATTGAGGGAAAATAAAGCCTGTCCAACACAAACCCTCTACTACATCAAAGAGACTGTCCCAAAACATAGAACCATACCATCATGAAACACGTTGAGGATAACATTTCCAACTTGACTAAATGGATGTTTGAGACAGTTTCTTTACTATTTTTTTGACCTACAGCCTTTTATTTTGACCCCCACTCTTTAAGTGAGTCCTCGTTCATTTTTACATAATCATCATTTCCAGCGGCTTTTGCGGCAGCAAGCGATTTTTTCGCAGCTTCTATGGCTCCTTTTTTATCACCAGCCTTGGCATAAATCAAAGACTGTTGGCGCAATTGCCAAAACGGTGCCTTATCGCCAGCCAAGCTTATGGCTTTATCGATCCAAGTTTTAGCTTGGTTGATGTCCTTGCCTTCCTGAAAGTAGTAAGATGCAGCGGAATAATAATCATTGGCACCAGGACCGTTCATTGTTTTTTCGATAGACGCTATGGTCTTTGATTCGGTAGGCACCTTAAAGGTAACACCCACATAAACATTGCTCCAAAGAATACCGATAGTGGCAGAGTCATTGGTCAAATCGTCGAAAGACATGGTAAACGTTTCGATATTGACAGGCATGGGAAATACTTCGGCCGATACTTGAGCAGCAACTTTGGATCCGTCCCAATCTTGTGGCACACCACCGCCTTTATAGTCGGTATAAAAATACACATCCCAAGACTTCTCGCCCGGCTTGGTAAAGATGGCATAGGTACCGGCCTTTAATACTGTTCCGCCAACGGTTACATCGTCACCAAAAGTAATTGTAGTTCTTGAATTGGCACCGGTACGCCAAAGTTTTCCATAAGGAACCAAACCACCAAAGATGGTACGTCCTCGCATGTTTGGACGGGAGTATTCGAGTGACACATCGGTTAGGCCCACCTTTTGTTCAATCCTTGAAAAAGGACTTGGCGCAGGTGTCTGTATCTGTGCCGAAACGGCAAATGTCATGGCCATTACAGCCATCAATAAAATAATTTTTCTCATAATGAATTCTAAAAATTAGTGATTAGTATTGACGCTTAAAAGTACGGATTCTTGCCCCTGAAAATAGTTAAGAAAATATTAAATTAAGAAAAAAACACCCTGTGTTTCTTTGCTTTATAAAAGCAATGGTTATTTGAAAATCAAACTTTTCAAACTTTAATTCTTTTTGCCACAAAATTTCCAAGACATGAAGTTTGCCCTGTTCAAAGTTCAAGGTTTAAGGTCATAGCGACAAAGCATCCCTGAATCCTTTACCCACACTAGTACATTGTTCATCAACTCACCCTCGTGATTTTTGCACCTATGGCCCTCAAGCGTTCATCAATGCGTTCGTAGCCTCTGTCTATCTGTTCAATATTGTGGATGGTAGAAGTGCCTTTGGCCGAAAGTGCAGCAATCAATAGTGATACACCTGCCCTGATATCCGGCGAGGTCATGGTGGTAGCCTTGAGCATGGACTTAAAGTCGTGTCCTATCACCGTTGCCCTATGAGGATCACAAAGGATTATCTTGGCTCCCATATCTATTAGCTTATCGACAAAAAACAATCGGCTTTCAAACATTTTTTGGTGCACAAGGACACTGCCACGAGCCTGTGTTGCAACGACCAAAATAATACTTAAAAGATCTGGCGTAAAGCCTGGCCATGGAGCATCTGCAATGGTTAGTATTGATCCGTCAATAAAATTCTGTATCTCGTAGCCATTCTTATGTGCGGGTACGTAAATATCGTCATCTTTTCTCTGCAGGTCTATGCCCAACTTTCGGAACACATTGGGAATCAACCCGAGGTCATCCCAACTTACGTTCTTGATAGTCAGCTCGCTCTGGGTCATAGCTGCCAGTCCAATCCAGCTACCGATCTCAATCATATCTGGCAACATACGATGCTCTGTGCCTCCAAGTGTATCAACACCCTCAATGGTAAGCAGGTTAGAACCCACGCCACTGATTTTCGCGCCCATCCTGTTGAGCATTTTGCACAGTTGCTGCAAATAGGGTTCGCATGCAGCGTTATAGATGGTGGTGGTTCCTTTGGCCAGTACAGCTGCCATGATGATATTGGCCGTACCGGTTACCGAGGCTTCGTCGAGAAGCATATAGGCACCTTTGAGGCGTTTGGCCTCAACGCCATAAAAATGTTCTTCCTTGTTGTAGCGAAACTTGGCACCGAGTTTAATAAAACCTTCAAAATGGGTGTCCAGCCTTCGGCGACCTATCTTGTCACCACCGGGTTTGGGAATATAACCTTTGCCAAAGCGTGCCAAAAGAGGTCCTACAATCATGATGGAACCTCGCAACCCTTTGCCATCTTCCTTAAACTCTGCTGATTCCAGATAGGACATATTGACATCGTCCGCCTGAAAGGTGTACGACCCTTGACTTATCTTTCTGGTCTTTACGCCCAGATTTCCGAGCAGTTTTATTAGTTTATTGACATCGACGATGTCCGGAATGTTGTGTATGGTAACCAGTTCGGAGGTGAGCAATACAGCGCACAAAATTTGGAGTGCCTCATTTTTTGCACCCTGGGGCTGAATGCTGCCTTTGAGTCTGTGGCCTCCTTCAATGATAAATGTAGCCATATGATATCAATAGCGTTTGCGTCGGTTGGCGTTTTGGTTGTTTTTTTTGTGAAAAGTTTTTTTTCCACCGTTTCCATTGGAAGAAAACTTTTTCTTGGTCCGCATCAAACTGGTGGCATCGGAGAGATCTTCGTCAGTCTCCATGAGGTTGATTCTCCCACCAGAAAGTTCCCCGAGGTGTTCAAATATCACTTCGTCTTCCACGGTATCTTTGTTCCAGTTAAGGAAACATTTTTTCATGTGGTTGGCAATGGTATAGATCAAAGCTTCCTTTAGGTCGCCATCTTCCCATGTATTGGCCACATCAATCATGGTCTTGATGTTATTGCCATAAAAGCGGTATTTGGGATGGTTTTGCGGATATTTCAATGGCTCCGGCCTTGCATAAAGTTCTTCTCTTGAAGGTATCGGGTAAGGTGACTCAACATCAAAGTCAAAATCGGCCATGATGAACAATTGGTCCCAAAGCTTATGCTGAAAGTCTGGTACGTCCCTCAAATGCGGCTGTAGATTGCCCATTACCGAGATAATGGCCCTGGCCAAATTATTGCGCTCTTCTTTGTCGGGCCGCGACTTGGCATACTGAACCATCTTCTGCAAGTGCCTTCCATACTCGGGTATGATCAATGGTTCCCGTTCTGTATTGTATTCTAAATCGTTGTCAATCAAAATATAAATGTGAAGTGTTAAAAAAACAGTTCCTGTGGAACAGATGCCCGCAAAATACAAAAAAATTGATTGAGTTGCTATGTCAACCAAAAAAATAGGCCATACAATCTAAATAGTCAATGAAAATAAAAATAACCCAGGAAGGTCTTTCTGCCTATGCTTTGTCAAAGGGAGATGACACCATCGACATTTGCCGATACTTGTTTATATTTTTCTATGACAGCCTCGGGGTTTTCCATGTGCACATTGATGGACACGCTGGTATATTTTCCGTTTTTGGAAGCATTTGTGTGGATCACGGCACCGAGATTATCAAAAATGGCTTCAATTTCGGCTATTTTATGATTGTCGGATACCACAATGAATTTGTACAGGTACTCCGATGGCCACTTTGCCGTATCATAGAGTTGTTTTTTCAATTTTTCATAAAATTCTTCCGTCTTCTGTTTATCGTCCATGTCAAAATATTTATCTTACAAAGATACATTATCCATTGTATTTTTTTGTTGTCATTAAAATTACGACTTTTGTCATCAAAATCTTGCCAAATTGCACACCAGAAAAATTGTCGTCACAGGCGGGCCGGGTACCGGGAAATCGTCGATCATAAGTGAACTAAAAAACAGAGGGCACATCTGTTTTGAAGAAATATCTCGCGAAGTAACTTTAGAAGCCAGAAAACAAGGAATCGACCAACTTTTCCTAACAAAGCCGTTGCTCTTTAGCGAACTGCTTCTTGAAGGCCGTTTAAAACAATTCAAAGAAGCCTCCGACCATATTGGCCAAATGGTCTTTATTGACCGTGGCCTACCTGACGTTCTGGCCTATATGAATTATGCTTCGACCGAGTTTCCCGAAAGCTTCAATAGCATTTGTCAAGAGAACCGTTACGACAAAATTTTCATCTTGGCGCCTTGGGAAGAGATTTTTGTGAGCGATTCGGTACGTTACGAAAATTTTGAACAGGCCAACCGGATCCATTTTCATTTGGTTGCAACGTATCACAAGCTGGGATACGAATTGGTAAATGTGCCTTTTGGCACCGTGAGTGACCGTTCCGATTTCATCGAAGAAGTTTTAAAACTTTAGCATGAAGCAGCCCGTCGATTTTTTAGAACGCTATTGGGGACACTCGTCATTCAGGCCTTTACAAGAAGACATCATCAATGCAGTTCTTCAAAATCAGGACACCTTTGCGCTCCTGCCCACAGGTGGCGGAAAATCCGTCTGCTTTCAAGTACCGGGCTTGATGCGTGAAGGCATCTGCATCGTGGTTTCGCCCCTGATAGCACTCATGAAAGACCAAGTAAACAACCTAAAAGAGAAGGGAATCAAAGCATTGGCCATTCCGAGTGGCATCCACTACAATGAACTGGATACTCTTTTGGACAATTGTATCTATGGCAATTATAAATTCCTTTACCTATCGCCCGAAAGGTTACAGCAAGAGCTGGTCAAAGAGCGCATCCAACGCATGCAGGTCAACCTGATAGCCGTAGATGAAGCACACTGCATCAGCCAATGGGGGAACGACTTCAGGCCTGCTTACAGAAACATCGCCTTATTGCGCGAACTCCACCCAAGTGTGAACCTGATAGCACTGACCGCCTCGGCCAAACCCAATGTGGTGAAGGACATCGTTACACAACTCGACTTTATTGACCCAAAAATATTCAAGGCCTCGTTCAACCGGGAGAATATAGCCTATATGGTCATAGACACCGAAGACAAATACTATCAGCTCGAACAGATTTTAATAAAAAACAAAGGCTGTTCAATTGTCTATGCCCGAACCCGTAGGGCAACCCTTGAAATATGCCGTATTCTCGAATCAAAAGGGTTTTCGAGCTTGTACTACCATGGCGGCATCAGCTCGAAAGAAAAACTATTGAATCTGCAACTTTGGAGTTCGGGGCAAAAAGAAATAATGGTTGCCACAACGGCTTTTGGAATGGGTATTGATAAGGCCGATGTCAAGAACATCATACACATACACCTCCCTGAAAGTATTGAAAGTTATTATCAAGAATCAGGACGTGCCGGAAGAAACGGCGAAAGCGCGTATGCGGTCATCTTAAAGGGCAGGAACGACATAAACGCTTTACGCAATCAGTTTTTGGAAACCTTGCCTACTGTAGATTTTTTGAAACAGGCATACCGAAAGCTGTGCAACTATTTCCAAATCTCTTATGGCGAAGGCGAATTGACCTCGCACCAATTCAATTTCAATGCGTTTTGCAAAACCTATGGTTTTGATACCACAAAAACCTTTAATGCATTGCAATCCCTCGACCGTAACAGCATCATTGCCCTATCGCAAGAATTCAACCATCAATCAAAGCTCATTTTTTTGGTCAGCAACCAGGCCTTGTTTAAATATATCGATACCCACAAAGAGCTATCAATATTGGTCAAGTCCATTTTGCGGACCTATGGAGGCATTTTTGAAATCCTTATGAAGATAGACCTCGGGCTGCTTTCAGAAAAGACTTCCATGGACGAGGCCACTATCCTCGCCCTACTTCGCAAATTGCACGACGACGGCATCGCCAACTTTCAATACCTGAATTCAGATGCCGAAATCACTTTTTTGGTGCCTCGTGAAGACGACAAGACCATCAACAGGATATCAAAACACATAGAGCAACAGTACCAAATAAAAGAAGCGCAGGTAAATGCCGTCATCGATTATATCGACAATACGGACGAATGCAAGAACAAGCAGCTACTCCGGTATTTTGGAGAGGATACTAAAAAAGATTGCGGCATCTGTTCCGTTTGCATCCACAATCAGGGTAAAAAACCCGCCAATCCAAAAATGCTTTCAAAAGAAATCATATTGCTTTTGCAAGAAGGCCCATTGGGTTCCAGAAAAATCATCGAACTGCTCGACCATGACAGCAAAACGATTCTTTTGGTCTTACAAATACTGATTGAAAATGACATCCTTGAAATTACACCTGCAAACAAGTACAAAATAAAACACACATGAAAAGACCTTTGAGAATTGTATTTATGGGCACACCGATGTTTGCTGTCGGTATCTTGAGCGCCCTTATAGATGCCGGACACAACATCGTGGGCGTGGTCACCGCTCCGGACAAGCCAGCAGGCAGGGGGCAGAAACCTAAACCATCGGATGTAAAAACCTATGCCGAATCGAAAGGACTGAAGATCTTTCAACCGACAAACCTCAAAGACCCCGCTTTTTTGGCCGCATTGAAATCATTGGATGCCAATCTTCAAATAGTGGTCGCCTTTAGGATGTTGCCAGAAGCCGTATGGAAAATGCCAGAATATGGCACTTTCAATTTGCATGCTTCCCTTTTGCCGGAATATCGAGGCGCAGCACCGATCCATTGGGCCATCATCAACGGTGAAACCAAAACGGGAGTGACCACTTTTTTTATCGACGAAAAAATAGACACAGGAGCCATCATACTACAAAAAGAAACGGCCATTGATACAGACGAAACCACGGGTTCTCTTCACGATCGATTGATGCAAATAGGAAGCCAATTGGTCATTGACACGGTAAAGCTTATCGCTCAAGGCAATGTGAGAACCATAGTTCAACCCAAAGAAAGTATTGTAAAGATGGCGCCAAAACTCCACAAAGACAATACAAAAATTGATTGGCAACAAACAATCGACTACATATACAACCAGATACGCGGTCTCGACCCCTTCCCTTCTGCTTGGAGCCACCTCATAAATGAAGGGAAGACCATCACGGTAAAAATTTTTGGGGCGGAAAAACTACCATGCAAACATTCTGACACCACAGGCAGCATCTTGGCAACAAAGTCTGAAATCAAGGTTGCCGTTAACGGTGGCTATATCTTGGTCAAAGAGATGCAACTGCCGGGAAAACGAAAAATGGACAGCAGATCATTATTGAATGGTTATCACTTTTTTTCAGATGCAAAAATGTGCTAAACCTTTGCTCTACTGTTGTTTTTTTATATCAATAAAAACGCAAGCCTTTATCAACAAATCCCCAAAGTTATCAACAAAAAATCGCATTTCCACTGTTATTCCTTGTGTGAGTGGATATTCCGCATAAATTTGTGAGTAAGTATTGCATTTTCGTTTAACCCAACTATTAGTATTTAGTAATCAATAAAACTTAAATTTTATGAACAAAACAGATTTAATCAACGGTATGGCAGAGAAGGCAGGTATCTCTAAAGCTGCCGCAAAGAAAGCGCTGGATGCCTTTTTGAGCGATGTAGAAGGCGCATTGAAAAAAGGCAAGAGAGTGTCTTTGGTAGGTTTTGGTTCTTGGTCAGTTTCCAAAAGGTCTGCAAGAGAAGGAAGAAACCCGCAAACTGGGAAAACCATAAAAATCAAAGCTAAAAACGTAGTTAAGTTCAAAGCAGGCAGCGACTTGTCCAACGCTGTAAACTGATACTTTTTAATTGAAAATTAAGAGCCCGCACAACAATTGTGCGGGTTCTTTTTTCTAAACCTGTGCTTAATTGTTTGGTTTTTGACAAATTTTTTATAGATTTATTTCAAAAATCGTCCTACCTATGCTTACCATCAAGCCCCGAAAGGGCCATTTACTGATTGCAGAACCCTCTATCATCGGGGACAGTTCGTTCAATAGGTCGGTAATTTTGCTTGCTGACCATGGCGATGAAGGCACCGTGGGATTTATACTCAACAAGCCTTTGGAATTCAGGCTTTCGGATTTGGTCCCCAACACCGATTCGAGTTTCAAAATCTACAACGGTGGCCCCGTTCAGCAGGAAAATCTGTATTTTATACATAAGGTCCCTGAACTCATCCCAGAGAGCATAGAGATATCCTTGGGAATTTTTTGGGGCGGCGATTTTGACGTGGCACTGGAACTGATCAACGCCGGGAAAATCCAAGCAAGTGACGTCCGCTTATTTTTGGGATACTCTGGGTGGGAACCTCAACAACTCGAGCATGAGCTGCAGAACAACTCTTGGGTAGTGACCGAGAACATCTACAAAAAATCGTTGATTGGTAAAAACGAAAGTGCTTTCTGGAAAGAGAAAATGCTTGAACTTGGCGACAAATACTCCATCTGGTCAAACGCGCCTGAAAACCCAAATTATAATTAACCCAACCTAATTTTGGCATTGAGTCTCCCGAGCAATGTTCGAGAAACGTCATGTGCGTAAGTTTTCTTTCTGTACGACTTTATCGGATGTATCCCGATGATGACATTGGTCAAGAAAAGCTCATCGGCTTTTTGAAGTTCAAACGGAGAAATGGACGCTTCAACAATCTCAAACGCATCGGATTTATCTACGATTTCAATAATCTGTTTCCTCAAAACACCTTTGATGCAGCCATCGGCAAGCGGTGGCGTGACGATCGTATTACCGTTGACCATAAAAATATTGGCATGAAGCGCTTCTACCACGTTCTTATTGTTATTGAGCAAAAGGCATGTATCCAAAAGGTTTTCTTTGGCGTACACACTTCCAAGCACATTGACAATCCTATTATTGGTCTTTAAAGTCGAAAGCAGTCCCGGATTGACCAAAAAATCCTTGTAGATATCAATGGTACAATCTGTTTCGGGAAAAACGTAAAAATCCGTATCGAGCTTTTCCACAATGATGCTGTATGCTATATTGCCTGTCTCCGGAAGGTACTTCCCACCGCCATCACGGTGCACATTGAGCCTGACCCTTGATGAAGCTTGCATAAGCTGGTTGGCGACAATGGTCTTTAGTATTTCTGCCTCGAGAAACTCCATGGTAAAATCCATTGGTATGTCCATACGGAGGATGCGCATTGAGGCCATTAACCTGAAATAGTGGTCTTCCCAAAAGAGAATCTTGCCATGAACGACCTTCAGTGTTTCAAACAGGGCGTCACCATACTTATAGCCGCGATTTTCAAAAAAATCAGATCCGTTATACGGAGAAAGTGTTCCGTTTATATTGCGCATAGGTGTACGGGCATTAAAAAAATCGGGAACAAAGATACATTTATAATGGCAAACTATGCCGAGCCGAGTACTTGCTTTAAATCGGAAATTTGGTTTTCCCAGAGCATTTTTGCTTCATTAAGATCATCTTCAAATGCAAAATCGGTTATGATAACAGAAACGTCCTTGGTTATCTCGTCCACCTGGATTCTCATCTCAAAATAGTAGCTTTCACCATCTTCCTCATCTTCCACCCATCGAAATCGGATGCGTTCACTGCTCTTTTTGCTAACGAGTTTCGCCTGTTCCTCTGTATCGTCCCAAATGAAAGTAAAAATTTCGCCACGGGAGTTTACGTTATCCGAAAACCATTCGGACAGTCCAGAAGGCGTTGACATATATTGGTATAAAAGTTGTGGAGACGCATGTATCGGAAACTCCATCTCGAACTTTATCTTATCTTCCATAGATTTTTATATTAACTCGCTCAAGATATAATATTTTGTTACAGTATAAAAACTAATTTCAAAAAATTATTTGCAAGCGTATTATTTGCGGACTAGCAATTTGTTTTTATATTTGCAGCCTTAAAAAACGGCGAGATAGCTCAGTTGGTTAGAGCGTCGGATTCATAACCCGGAGGTCCCGAGTTCAAATCTCGGTCTCGCTACAGAAAAAACCCATTGACATCATTGATGTGCCAATGGGTTTTTAATTTTAAAAATACAGGTTAGACACTTGTATTTCAATGCATTTTAAACTCTTTCGCCAAGCCAGGCTTTCATCATCCAAATGGTTTTTTCTTGCTGGGATATAAAATCGCTCATCATGGAGTTGGTACCTTCATCGTTGAGCTCATCAGATCGGTCAAGAATATTGCGCTCAATCGAAAGCAATTCGGTAATGGAGTCCACGATAAGCCTAACTGCTTTTTCATCTTCTGAAATGTTTTTCCCTATGGGCACTTTGGCAGCTTTGGTATAATCGTCAAAGGTGTGCAACGGGGTTTCGCCCAAAGTGAGCACACGCTCTGCTATTTCATCAACCTTAAGGTTGGCATCGTTATAAAGTTCTTCAAATTTGGGGTGCAGCTCAAAAAAGCGCTTTCCCTGTATGTTCCAATGGATGCCCCGAAGGTTCTGATAATAAATCTGGAAATTTGCCAAAAGATCGTTCAAATCTTTGGCCAGTTCTTTTGTCTTTTTGGTATCTAAACCTATACTATTTTTGGTCATGGTCGCTATGGATTAAAATTCAATATCAAATTTACGACATAATTAACAGACAACATCATAGATTTTGTTAATGGTTTTATAATTTTACAATCAAAACACATATCGATGACCATCACACAACTGCACTACGTTCTTGCCATAGCCGAACACAAGAATTTTACCAAAGCAGCTGAAAAATGCTTTGTTACGCAACCCACCTTGAGCACCCAGATCCAGAAACTTGAAGAAGAGTTGGACGTACTTATTTTTGACCGGAGCAAAAAACCGATAGAGCTTACCGAGGTGGGCAGAAAAATCGTGCACCAAGCACGCAATATCGTCAACGAATCTGACAGGATCCAGGATATTGTAGATCAACAGAAAGGGTTTATAGGCGGCGAGTTCCGACTTGGCATCATCCCAACCGTCATGCCTACGTTACTGCCGATGTTCCTCAAGGCTTTTATCAAAAAATACCCGAAGGTAAAGCTAAAAATCGAAGAACTCACCACAGAAGATATCATACAGCGCATCAATGACGGCCACCTAGATGCGGGCATTGCGGCAACACCTCTTGAAAACGAACACATCAAAGAACGTCCATTATATTACGAGCCTTTTGTGGGGTATATTCCAAAAGAACACCGTTTGGGACAGAAACCAAAAATTGATGTGGACGATCTGGATATTGACGATATGCTCCTACTTGAAGACGGCCATTGCTTCAGGGACGGTGTCATCAACTTGTGCAAAGCGTTCAAGAAGCAAACCGATGAAAAGTTCCAATTAGAAAGCGGAAGTATCGAAACCCTGATAAAACTTTCGGATGAAGGTTTGGGGATGACACTCCTGCCCTACCTGCACACTCTCGATCTCAACGAAAAACTTCAGAGCAGCCTCCATTATTTTAACGAACCGTCCCCAGCAAGGGAAGTGAGCCTCATTTTTCACAAAAGTGAACTGAAAATGCAAATCGTGGAGGCACTCCACAATGTGATATCAGGAATTATACGAGGAGCAATTGCTTTCTCCAATGTAAAGATTATCAGTCCGATATCCAAATAAAAAAGCGACCTCTCGGTCGCTTTTGTTATTGTTTTAAATAAATTAGACATTGATTTAAATCTGGGTTCTGCTTGATAAGCGACTGGATGAAAATCTTCAATTCTTCCAGTTCGTAAGGAAGCAATCGCTGGACAGCTTTTTTTACTTCTTTGCAGAACAAGGCCGGATCAAAACTGACTTTTTTAAGGACAGTTTTTGTGTACTCAAACATTGCTCTTGCCATAGCGTAATTTAGGTTTAGGGGTTAGGAAAAGTAGATATGGACTATAGGCACAATAATTATAATTTCGCCTGAAATTAATAAAAAAAAGGTTACGTTGCAGCAAAAATATACAAATTTTAACAAAATCCTTTCTTGAACTATTTTTCATGACACGATTTCAAGCAGTTAAAAAAGTTGTTGGTTTTAGTTTGGACAACCGTGCATCACAAAAAAAACAGGCTCAAAAAGTCCAATTATTTAATCAATTGAAAAAAGATTAACCAAGTTCATTGCTAAAAATGGCAAGTATCATTACTTTTGTACTGCAAATTTTTTAGACTTACATCAAGATGAATCTACACGAATATCAAGGAAAAGAAATTTTGAGCAGTTTTGGCGTGCGGGTACAGCGGGGTATCGTTGCCCCAAATGCCAATGAAGCCGTCCTGGCCGCCAAACAATTGACCGCCGAGACCGGCACAAAATGGTACGTCATCAAGGCGCAGATCCACGCAGGTGGCCGCGGCAAGGGTGGCGGTGTCAAACTGGCCAAAAACCTTGGCGAAGTTGAAGAAATAGCAGGAAAGATCATCGGGATGCACTTGGTAACGCCACAAACCTCAAAAGAAGGCAAAAAAGTACACCAAGTTTTGGTTGCCGAAGATGTTTATTATCCCGGACCGAGCGAAACCAGCGAATTTTACATGTCTGTATTGCTCAACAGAGCAATAGGAAGAAACATGATCATGTACTCCACAGAGGGCGGCATGGATATCGAGGCCGTTGCAGAGCACACGCCCCATTTGATATTTACCGAAGAAATCGATCCGTCTGTGGGACTAATGCCGTTCCAGGCCAGAAGAATTGCTTTTAACCTTGGGCTCGAAGGCAACGCTTTCAAAGAAATGACAAAATTTGTCACTGCATTATACACCGCTTATGTCGAGTCTGATGCGTCACTTTTTGAAATCAACCCGGTACTAAAAACCAGTGACGACAAGATCATGGCGGTAGATGCCAAAGTGACCATAGACGACAATGCACTTTACAGGCACAGAAATTACGAAGACCTGCGTGACCTACGTGAAGAAAACCCTATTGAGATAGAAGCCAAGGCCGTGGGTCTCAACTATGTTGATCTAGATGGTAACGTGGGCTGTATGGTTAACGGCGCCGGATTGGCCATGGCCACTATGGATTTGATCAAACAAGCAGGTGGCGAACCAGCAAACTTCCTCGATGTTGGCGGTACTGCAGATGCAGCTCGTGTTGAAGCGGCTTTCAAGATTATTTTGAAGGATCCTAACGTGAAGGCCATTCTCATCAACATCTTTGGAGGTATTGTACGTTGCGACCGTGTGGCTCAAGGCGTTATTGACGCCTACAAAAATATGGGCACCATCAATGTACCGATCATAGTGAGACTTCAAGGAACCAATGCAGATATTGCAAAAAAACTAATTGACGACTCTGGCCTCAACGTGTTGAGTGCTACCGAATTTCAGGAAGCAGCAGATAAGGTACAACAGGTTTTATCTTAAGAAAGTACTGCTACTATAATTAGTAGGAGCTGTTTCAAAACTTAACTTTTGTCAAGTTGAATAGCCGTCCAAAAACGTGTTTGAGGATTGCCGCAACTTCTTATTCGCAGCTGATTTACAGCAACATAAGACTCCGATCCCAATGGTTATCGGGACAGAATGACAAATCCCAACGTTTTGAAGCAGCTTTTTTTGTTTTCGGTGCGCAACCTTTTTATATTTTGATCATCTAAAATATAAAACACCAAAAATCCATCTATCATGAAAAAAATGCTCTTTTTGCTCCTGTTGCCACTTCTTGCGTATTCTTGTTTTGAAGATAATGACGACAATATCCCTGCAGAGCCGTACCAAAACAAGGTAGCCCTTTTGAAAGTGGACTATCTGACACATACTTTTGAAGGTGGCCAAGAACTTGCCTTTAACTCATCATCAGGGTTTACCATTAGTTCAGAATATGTGGTTCCGAGCGATTTTGGCAGTGTCAAATTGGTCTATGAAGAACTTGAGGAAACGCTCTTTGAAGGTACCATTGTATGGTTGGGACTTGGCGAACGCACCTACCCCGAAACGCTACTCGGCACAGAAGACTTTACTAACATTGCCGAGCCTGTCGCTATGCCTTCAGAAACGATGTTCCAAAACGTAATGTACTACGAATCTGCGTTTTATCCTGAAGATTTGGATTATACATCGCTCTGGCATTCCATCGCAAACTTGAAGATCGTGGAATCTTATAGAAATTCTAACCCCAACGCAAAAGTCAACGTGTTCTTATACACGCCAAGTGTCGGTCTGGGCAATCCAGCCGATTGGGATTATTACGTAATCTTGAAAAACTAAAGATGCAGCCCACACTCGGTCTTTGGACTGTTGTTCCAACGTCCGCTTCGGTCTTCACCTGGAACGGTACAATGCTTGCACCCAATGGAGCTGTAACCCTGTGCCACCAAAGGATGAAAAGGCAAATTGTGCGTACTTATGTATTGATCGCGTGTTTCTTTGGAAACATCCAAAAGGGGGTAAAACTTTAGGATCTCGCCACGGAGCTCAAAGATGTCAAGTGTTGCCCTATGGTCGCTCTGCCATTTCATCAGTCCTGAAGCCCAAACCGTATAGTTTTTTTTGATTATATCCAATGGTCTCACCTTATTGATTGAACAACAAAAATCCGGGTTTTTCTTCCAGGTTTCATCTTTGGTCGTAAAGTCGTGCTCTTCCTTGGGTGCGCTGATGGAAACCACCTCAAGCCCATACATTTCGGTAAGTTTTTGTTTATAAGCCAAGGTTTCATCAAAGTGGTAGCCCGTATCTATAAAAAATATTTTCTGAAGCTTGTTGGCCTCCGAAAAGAGCTTTAAGAATAATGCAGAAGTGGCTGCAAAAGAACTTGTCAGCATCACTTCGGCAACGTCAAAATCATGATAAAGTTCTTTGATGCGTTCGGTTGGACTCAACGGTTTGTATTTTTTGTTCAAAGCCAGGATTTCTTCTTCGGATAGTTGCCTTTTTACTGTTTTGGAGTGGGTGTCAAACATAGGGATCGATCTTTTGCATTAAGGAATGTGAGTACAAACTACAACTTTGTTTTTAAGAATAAAAGAGGCTGGTATATTTTTGAGGATTCCACAAAATAGGGTCAGTCTTTTTGTTTATTTGGCATCGGTCCGCGCAAGTGAATGATCAATCCATTAAGAAAATTCCGAAGAATCTGATCGCCGCATTCCATATATTTTGGGTGGTCTTCATTTCTGAAAAAAGCACCGAGCTCACTTTTTGAAATACGGAAATCCACAAGTTTCAAAATTTCTACAATTTCATCATCACGAAGCTTCAATGCGACGCGAAGTTTTTTTAAAATGTCGTTATTGCTCATACAGTTTCAAGGTTTTGGTCAGACAGTGGCAGAGAGGCTTCGATTTAAAGTTCTATTTAACACACATCGTCCATAACGCAATATTTCATAGATTCATTGTTTCACAATCCACTTATATGCATCCGGAAACTGATCGCTCCAAAAAGCTTCATTGTGTTTGCCTCCATCTATAACTTTGTCAAAGATACGCTTTTCGTCAACACCTTTCACTTTTAAAAGTGTCACCATCCGTTCTTGGTCGGGAACCATACTTTCACCCTCATCAGAGCCAGTCAAAAAATAAAACCTTGATGTGCTCGGAATTTCGGATTGCTCCACTAGCCGGTAAATTTCGGGGTTGATCCACAATGCGGGCGAAAATATCCCCGCTGCACCAAAAACATCGGGATGTTTTATGATAGCATAGAGAGAAATCAACCCTCCCAGTGAAGATCCGAAAACAGCAGTGTTTTGTGCTCCTGCCTTGACGCGATAGTCCTTTTCTATGTATGGCTTGAGGGTTTTGATAATAAAATCGATATACTGATCGCCCTTGCCTCCACCATATTTTTCATGTTCATAGGGAGTAAGCTCATCGATGCGCTTTTCATTGCCGTGCTCGATACCCACAATGATGGTTTCGTCGTCAGACACACTGTCCAGATATTCGTCAATTTCCCATTCACCGACATAGGATGTGGTATTGTCAAAAAGGTTCTGTGCATCGTGCATATATATGACGGAATACGTCTTTCCCGAATTTTCATAATTTTTGGGCAAATAGACCCAAATACCTTTTTTGGACTGCAATTGTGGCGCATCCAACTCAAATCTTATAACTTGTTCTGATGCAGTACTTTGTGCGTAAATTCCTAAAAAGGAAAATGTAAAAAAAATCGACAAAATACATCTTAACTTCATGATTTTTAGGTGTTAACAAATGATGAAAGTTGAAAAAATCCGACTAAATGCGGAAAATTTTTCGACAAGTTACGCTTTATCAACGACAATAACATTTTCAAAGGCATTAATTTTATCATCAATCATTTATACCTCACTACTATGATCAATAGAGCTGAAAAATTGAGCCTTCTTTCGGAAATGATTGCCTTTGCGCAAACCGATTCCAATATAAAAAGCATTGAGTACAAATTTTTATTGGGCGTTGCCAAACAACTCGATATTTCTCAAGAAGATTTTGACTACCTGTTCAAGCACCCGGTAACTTATGTGCACTTAAAATCGCACAGCGAACGCATTGTACAGTTTCATAGGCTGGTTTTGCTGATGAACCTTGGCAGTGTGGTCAGTAGAAAGGAATTGGTAAAACTCCACAATTTTGGGCTCCGGATGGGATTGAGCCACGAATCCATCAACCGAGTACTGGATCTGATGGAAAGTTTTCCCAACAAAATCGTACCTCCTGACTTTTTGATAGACATCTTTAAGGTGCAATACAATTAAAAAAACCGAACAACGATTTACAAAATCAATTGGTTTTAGAAGTTTTGACGGTCACATTTTCAGCTTTTCCAATTTTTCCTGGTATCCTTTGATTTCATCCCTTAATTGTGCAGCAGCAATAAAATCCAAGGCTTTTGCAGCTTGCTCCATGTCCTTTCGCTTTTCCCTTATCTTTTTCTCTATTTGCGATTTTGTCAGGTATTTGCTTTCGGGTTCAGCCGCTTTTTGTGCCTCAAGTTCATAATGATATGTGCTTACCGAATTTTTTGCCAAGGCATTTTCCAAACCCTTGTTCAACGGTTGCGGCGTAATGTTGTTTTCGGTATTGTAACGTATCTGTTTTTCCCTGCGGTAATTGGTCTCGTCAATGGTTTTTTGCATGCTGGAGGTGATGGTGTCAGCATACATAATGGCCTTCCCGTTGAGGTTCCTTGCAGCACGTCCTACCGTTTGGGTAAGCGATCTAGCAGAACGTAAAAAGCCTTCTTTGTCGGCATCAAGGATGGCTACCAATGACACTTCCGGCAGGTCAAGCCCTTCACGGAGCAAGTTTACCCCGACAAGAACGTCAAACAAGCCTTTGCGCAAATCCTGCATGATTTCCACACGCTCCAATGTATCGACGTCACTGTGTATGTATCGTACACGGATTTGGATTCGCGCCAAATATTTGGTCAGTTCTTCTGCCATGCGCTTGGTAAGAGTAGTGACCAAGGTGCGCTCATCCTTTTCAACCCTTTGCTGTATTTCCTCGATCAAATCATCGATCTGGTTGAGGCTTGGCCGAACTTCAATGACCGGATCGAGCAAACCCGTAGGGCGAATGACCTGTTCCACATAAACGCCGTCGGACTTTTGCAGTTCATAATCGGCTGGCGTGGCACTGATATACAGCACTTGGTTCTGTAATGATTCAAACTCTTCAAACTTCAAAGGGCGGTTGTCCATGGCCGCTGGCAGGCGAAAACCGTACTCGACCAAATTTTCTTTACGGCTCCTATCACCACCGTACATGGCATGCACTTGCGAAACGGTTACGTGGCTTTCGTCTATGACCATCAGGTAATCTTCCGGAAAATAGTCGAGCAGACAGAAAGGGCGCGTACCCGGCAATCTTCCGTCAAGATAACGAGAATAGTTCTCTATGCCAGAGCAATAGCCCAACTCCCTTATCATTTCCAAATCAAACTCGGTACGTTCCTGAAGGCGTTTGGCCTCAAGGTGTTTGCCTATTTCCTTAAAATATTCAACCTGTTTGACCAAATCATCCTGTATGGCGCGAATGGCACCCTGCAAGACTTCCGGCGAGGTCACAAACATATTGGCAGGATAAATATTGAGCCTGTCATATTTTTCGACAACCACATTGGTCTGGGCATTAAAGGCTTCCATTTCCTCGATTTCATCCCCAAAAAAATGGATGCGAAAAGCGTGGTCGGCATAGCCGGGGAAGATATCAACGGTATCGCCCTTAATGCGAAAGTTGCCATTACCAAAATCTGCCTCGGTTCGGGAATAAAGGCTCTGTACCAATTGGTGCAAAAGTTTGGTGCGAGAGATGGCCTGATTTTTTTCAAGGTGAATAACATTTTTTTGGAATTCTACCGGATTACCAATACCGTACAGGCACGACACCGATGCAACCACCAGGACATCGCGACGCCCGGAGAGAAGCGACGAGGTGGTGCTCAACCTCAATTTTTCGATTTCTTCATTGATGGACAGATCTTTTTCTATGTAAACACCCGTTACGGGTATGTAAGCTTCGGGCTGGTAATAATCGTAATAGGAAACGAAATATTCGACCGCATTATCGGGAAAAAACTGTTTAAATTCTGAATAAAGCTGTGCGGCAAGGGTCTTGTTGTGCGCTAAAACGAGGGTCGGGCGCTGCACATTCTCAATGACATTTGCCACGGTAAAGGTCTTTCCCGAACCGGTAACGCCAAGGAGTGTTTGGTATTTTTCATTGGCAATGATGCCCTTGGTAAGCTTTTCGATGGCTTGGGGCTGATCGCCTGTAGGTTTGTATGTAGATTTTATCTTGAATTTCATGGCAATGCAAAGTTAAGGCTTTGGAGTTAAATTGATGTTGAAATTGAAATTGAAATTCAATTATCCACTAACTAAAACCTGTTTACCAAATTCCCAAATTGCCTCTCCGGACCTATGGCTCTCGCTCCTGTCATATGGTTATTCCAACCAATTCGTTACCCTTTACACCAGCTACCTCACCAAAGCAAAATGTCCTTTGAAAATCCTGCCGTCGGGCAGCGTAACAACAAACCAATAATCATCGCTTGGTAGCGGACGTCCTTTGAAAGTCCCGTCCCAGCCACCGCTCCAGTAATTTTGATGTGCCAGCAGTTTTCCATAACGGTTATAGATTTTAATATCAACTTCTGTATAAAACTGTTCGTTGACACCATAAATTTGCCAAGTTTCGTTTTGGTTATCGCCATTGGGGGTGAAGAATTTTGGAAAACCTATAACGGCGATCTCTCGCTGCGAAATGCCACAACCGTTTTGATCAATAACATAGACCGTGTGCAATCCCGGTGCAACATTATAAAAAACCGAACTTTCTTGATAAGGACCATTGGGGTTATCCAAGGCAAAAACATAGTCACCATTGCCCGAGACGCTTACCGTAACCGTGTTATTGGATGTACCATCCTGTACGTTGACATGCTCAATGGTTGCTGCATTTGATGGCAGAACCGTGATATTTCGCTGGTTGGAACATCCATTAGGATCTGTAACTACAACGGTATAAATCCCGGTTTCGTTGACATCGTAAATTGATGCATCGGCACCCGTGGGATTTCCGTTGAAAAACCATTGATAATAATAGTTGTTAGGTGCGTCATTGATAACGCCACCATAAAGCCGAACGGTTTGTGGATAGCTGTCTTGGCAATAATATACGGTTTCATCGGCTTCGATTTGGGGAACATAAAGCACATTCAACTGTACTGTACTAACGGCAAAACATTGGTTGTTACTCAATACTTTGATATAAAGCTCTTGCGAATCTACAGTGGTATTGACAAAAGGGGAGCCCAAACTGTTGTTACTGTTATAGGCATCTTCTTCATTTAAAAAATAAGCGACCGTCGCATCTGTTGGAATTTGATTAAGGAACGATGTAGTGATATTATCCAGGTTAAATTCCGTAAAACCATCTACTGGATCATCATCGCATACATTGTACGGTGGTACAACGAGCACATTTGAGGATATGGACAGATACAGTTCTGCAATCCGAAAGCATTCTGCACCGTTTTCGATCCGTGCAAAAACGGTTTGGCCCGGAACGGTATTCCTGAAACGCCTCGGATCGGCAATGGGGTTTGTGTTTTGGACGGCACTGATTTGGTCTAAAAAGAAATTGGACACAAAATTGGAATTGCCGGTCAAAACAGATTCGGCGTCATAAAGGTCGTAAAAGGTAAGCCCGTCCTGGTCTTGGTCACATTGGGATAGTGTGGCGTTTACGGCGGTAATTTCAGAGTAATATTCTACGACCACTTCGCCATAGGCTATGCAGCCGTTGCCCAGAGACACCTCAACATTGTATGTGCCCGGATCTGTAACGGTATATGTTGAAGCCGTTTCGGAAGGAAGCTCCACACCATTCTTGAACCATTTATAATCAGTAGCATTGGCCTGTGAAGCGTCCAGAACGTGGGTTTCGCCAAAACAGACTGCGTTACGGGTGGACGTCAAAAGATTGGGGCCCAAATCTGTTGAGAGCTGAAAACTTCCCGCTTCGAGGAACACGGCTGAATCGTATCGGTAATTCTGTTCATCGGCTATGACGAGCTTTACGTGATAGGTTTCGTTTGGGACGACGTTGGCCGTAGCCGTAAGGATTTTGGTCTGTCCGTTATAGTTGATGGGCGCCGATGGGCCGTTCCACCCTTCAAAATAAAAGGCATTGATGGGTTCACACGATCCGGGAATACCGGAATGTACCGTAGTTACCTTTACCGGGGTTTGCGTACCCGGTACCAAGGCAATATTAGTATAATCGCCGGAGGAAGCAGGTTTTATCAAAAAGCCGAACAAATCAGAATATCGGCAAGTATTGGGATCGTTTTCCTGATATTCTTCAGAAGCAAATATATATCGGAAACTGATTTGCGAAGCGATGGCCATAAAGTCAAATTCCAAAATGGTGGCATTAATGGTATTTGGTTCATTGAGAATGTTCTCCAAATCTGCATCGCCTGTCCAGTTCGGTGCATTGTCATCGCTCAAAGTCGTGTTCGGACCTTGTGCATTACTTATTTTACCGGTGGCCAAAATGATACCGCTTTGGAATGGAAAATTACTGCCATTTGCCTCAAAATAACCATAGCTGCGATCGTTACTGTTGAAATTGCCACCAACAACATTTGTAACCGTTACATTCTCGATGCAACTACTGTTTATAAGCACATCTTCCACAAGCTCTTGTGCTGAATATCCCTGTGCGTCCACACGGATATTTTGACCTATAGCAAGGCAAGGCAAAAGGAAAAAAATACATATGGAAAAAAAACGCATTTAAAATCTTTGAGTCAGCAAAGATACACAGAACTCGTCATGACTTTTTTTAAATTGGTTAAAAAAATGCCTTTTTGAATTTCTTTCAAACATTTTCCGATCCCCATCCCCACGATGCAACTAAAAAAAATGGCTTCTTCGTATCTCAAAACACGAAATTTCCACTTCAACCAAAAAAATTCAAGATAAGATTATAGCCTTCGTAAATGTTGTAGAGCGGACGGAACAGTGGTCCGACACAACCTCTGCAGAGCAATAAAAAAAATCCCGGGAAGCAATCCTACATTCACAACCCGGGAAATTAATAAATAAAAAACAACTAAGCTTTTTTAACGTCGTAGCGCAAAGTGCCCTTTTGCTTGAAAATTATAACCACCGCCCACAACGTTGGCCACAAACCAGTAATCATTGGCAGGCATTTTCTGACCGTTGTAGGTACCATCCCAACCTCCGGAATTTGCTGTCAGATAGGCCAATTGCTTGCCATAACGGTCATAGATATAAATGGTCGTACCGGGTAGAGTTTCCACACCTATGATGTGCCAAGTATCAAACCTGCCATCATCATTTGGGGTCATGAATTTCGGGAAATCTAACACCAGTACTTCTTTTGAGACTGAACCGCATCCGTTTTGGTCAATAACGGTAACGGTATGATAACCAATGCCCACATTTTGGAACACATTGGACACTTGTGGCTCATGATCATCCAACTGGTAGAGATAATCACCTATTCCGCTGATGGTAATTGTGATGTTGTTCGGGTCAGAAAAATCAACAGTTTCCACAATTTCGATATTGGCCATTTCAGATTCATAAATGTTAAATTCCCTTGTGGTCGTACATCCAAATTCAGTAGTGACGGTTACGGAGTAAACTCCTATTTGGTCAATTCCGATTTCTGGAGTTGTTTCGCCTGTGGACCACAAATAGGTATCGTTAGCATTGTTGGTATTGGCACTTACCACCAATGGCAAGTTATCCAAACACAGGTATTGGTCCAAGTCGTCCACAACGGGTTTGGGATGTACTATGACATTAAACTGGCTATAGTTACTGCAACCTGTATTGTTATTTGTGACCCTTGCATATATGGTCTCTGTATCAAATGCAAAATACATTTCTGGCAACGGGTTGGCACCACTTTGAGCATCTTGTAAAGTATTGTGGTATGTCACTGAAAAAACAGCTGGATTTTGTCCGCCAAGAATGGCAGCATCTTGAGCAGAAAGGTCAAACTCACGAAGCCCATCATAATCATCATCACAATCCTCAAGGTCATTGGCCGTGTGGGCAATGGGCAATGGTCTTACCACCAGTTGGAAAGCGTATGTGGTAGAACAATGGGTTGTGGCGTTTTCGATCCTTGCATAAAGCGTTGTATTGGTGGACGCATAATGGTAATCTGTGCCCAAAGGAGCCAAACCTTGCATAGCATCGGAGGCTGTGGCATGATAAGTAATGAGCATTTCAGACGGATTATCCACAATCAAGCTGTTCACTACCAATAAGTCGAAATAACTATCACTATTGTCGCACACATCTATCGAACCAAATTCATTGATGGCGGGCGGAAGGTTGACAATCAGTTCTAATGGAAGCGAAAGGTAACAATTGGAAACGGTATTGGTAAGCCTGACAAAAACCGTTTGTGGGCTGGAAGTATTGGTATATGCCGATGGGTTAGTGATGGCATTTGTTTGATTGTGCAAATCGTCTTCTGTTTCGTAATAAGTCACAACAATATTGTCCTGCCTGACGTCCAAGATTTCGATTTCTGACAAGGTCAAGTCGAACGTGACGATGCCATCATAGTTATCGTCACATAAAGTCAGTGGTTGTGCCGGACTGGCTTGTGCTACCTGAATGACATTCAGTGTAAACGAGGTAAAAGATGGACAAATAGTACCATTGTCTATCCGTACATAAATCTGTTGGGGGTTCACAAAGTTGGAAAACTGTAAAGGGACTGCATTGGTACCCGCTTCTGCATCTATTTGCGAAGTATGGAAAGTGACATCAACATTACCGCTGATACCGGCCGTAATCTCATCTATTTTAATGTTCAGATCAAAAATTTCAGTGGCATCGTTGGAAATATCATCGCACACAAACCAATCGACAGGTTCGTTAAATTCCGGATTTGTTCCCACTTCAATGACAAATGAGGAAACGCCATAACAATCTTGGTCATTCAAATTTTCAACCCTAACAAAAATGGTTTGCGGATTGCTCGTATTCTGGTAGGCAGTGTCTTTGTTTATTTCGTTAACACGGTTGTTGGCATCATTTTCATTAAGAAAATACAGCACCTGTTTTCCGGTCTGTCCATTGAGGATTTCATCATCTTTTTCCGAAAAGATAAAATCTCCGAAACCATTGCTTTCAAACTCACAGAACCTAAAATTGCTGATGGGCACAAATGCAGGTTGCGTGTTAACATACAGATTATAATGCTGGCTGGTCCAACATCCTGTTGATGCATTGGCAACCTTGACATAAATCTCACGGGATCCGGTAAAGAAATTGGAAACATTCTGGAAAGGATTCGCGTTCTGTTCAAGGTCTTCAACACTTCCATAAAACGTAAAAACGAGATTGGAAGTGTTAGTGACCAATTCGGCATACACCTGGGTCAGGTCGTAAAAAACCATCCCGTCCTGATCGTCGTCGCAAAGGAATACATCGTTTGGTTGCATCGACACCGGAGCAGGCAGTACATTGATTTGCATTGGATTTACATCACCACAAGAAGTGTTTACAGATATAATTTTAGGGTAGACCGTTACGGGATTGACCGTATTGGTATAAAATGCCGGTAGCGGGTTTGCATTGTTTCTGGCATCTTCTTGGGTCGCGAAATATTCTACTACATAACCTTCAATGCCACCAGTAAGTTGGGCATCAAAACTGTGCAGGTCTATCGAAGTAAAACCATCATCATCATCGTCACAATAGTTCACCGGTGGAATGGGCGGGAATTCATCAACGACATTGAGCACCAGTTCAATTTGCGATACCTCCTGGCAAGTTGGACTGTTGAGAGTGATATAGAGCAACATCGGATACTCGGTAGGTGTAAGCGACACATTGGGGTCGAGTGCATTGGTCCCATTTTGCTGATCCTGTTCTGTAGTATAAAAAGTAATGGTCACGTCCTCAAGTCCATTGATGATTTCCAGGGCTATGATTTCTAAATCGAAAGTTACAAATCCGTCGTTATCTTCGTCACATTGTGAAAAGTTCCTAATGTCTGTACCTGTGAGCAGCAAGTTAGAGTGGATTTCAAAAGATGTAACAGAAGCGCATCCTGTATTGGCATCTTCTACACGGATGAACAGTGTTTGAACTTCGGCAACCGTATTTTGATAGTTGGTTTCATCTGCAATAGGGTTTTCACCTGAAACGGCTTCGTCATAAGATTCGTGGAATGTTACGTTAACACCGGTAAGGCCTTGTAAAATATTGTTTACAATGGATGTAAGGTCAAAATTTGCAAAACCGTCCAAATCGGCATCACAACCATCTATGAAAATGTCCTCGTAGTTGATAACGGGATTGTCGAGCACGGTATATGCAAGGGATGTTGTCCTGAAACAGCCTGTAAGGGCATCGACCACCCTGACAAATACTTGGCCATTGTTTGATGTGGTGGTATATGGGTTTCGCAGCGGATTATTACCAGAATTTGCCTGTGCTTGTGTAAGATGATAGGTAACAATAAGATTACTGTTACCATTGGTAATCTCATCGTCTTTTTGCCTCAGGTCTATTTCTGTTTGACCGTCGGCAATGGCATCATCACAAACTACAAGTTCCGTGGGATCGACAATGGAAGGTAATGGATTTACTACCAAGTTGAAATTTGCGTAAGCAATACAGCCATTATCAATATCTTCAATCCGAACATAAATGGTTTGTGGGCTGGATGTATTTTGGATCGGAGCTGTTATTTCCCCGGTATTGTTCTGGGCGGCGCTTGACGTATGATGGTATGATATATGGTAATTCGAATCTGGCACCGCAGCAAGGACAACAGCATCCATACTGCCGAGGTCAAATATTTCAATGCCGTCACCGCTTGGGTCATCACATAGTTGAAAATCAGGAATGGCATCTGCGGTCTGTGTAGAGTTTAAGGTAACTTCCACATGATCTTCAATAACGCAATTGGACCCTCCGAACGGTATGGTAATCTTTACGGTATAGGTACCGGATTGGGTCGCAACATAGGTTGGCTGGTTGGCATTGGCCACTAAAAACCCATTCAAAAACCAACTATACGAAGCGGCAGGATTTTGGATATTTCCATCAAGAACAGTGCTTGAAGAGCAGGTGGTCACATCATCACCCAAATCTACCGATGCGTTAAAACTGTTGCCTTGGATAAAAACTGCAGAATCATAGTTTTTGTCCCTTTGATCTGCGATGACCAGTTTGATTCGATAGGTCGTATTGGGCACAATGCTCGCCACGGCCGAAAGTATCGTTGTCTGTCCATTGTAATTGGTGTCCATAAGGTTGTAGCCTGCAAAATATTCTTCGTAGGATGCAGGGCAAAAACCAGCTATTTCGGGATGGATGGTATTGGTATTCACCGGCGTAGATGTTCCGGGTATCACAGCGATATTTGTATAGGGGTTGCTTGAACCGGCTTCTTTGATAAGAAACACGAAAGCATCCGAATAATTACATGGAAAATCGGCAAAATATTCTTCGGATGCAAAAATATAATTGAATTGGATCTGGTTTGAAATGGATACAAAATCGAACTCAATAGCGGTGGCGTTCAATGTATTATCGATTCCCAAAGCAGCTTCAAGGTCCGGATCGGTCAGCCAGTCCGACTGGCCTTCGTTGAGCACTGCCGTATTTATGCCGTTTCCTCCAGAAACAGCCCTTCCCGTTGAAAGCATGATGCCATTCTCAAACGGAAAGTTGGAACTGCCCCTTTCAAAATAGGCAAAACTGGCAAATCCATTTATAGAACCATTGACCGGAGAATTGACATTTGATGCTTCGACACAGCCTTGTACCAAATAATCTTGAATAAGCTGTTGTGCCGTAAACGAGTCATCTATAGATATTTGTTGTGAAAACATCAAACTACCGAAGAAGCAGACGGACACGATGAGGGATTTTCTTATAATTTTCATCCTAATATTTCAGTTGTATCACAACCAAAACCGTTGAATTTAATTTCAATAGAGGGTACGGTTGCATCAATTTGAGGCTGAAAGTATATTATTGTTAGACGAAATGCAAAAAAATACGATGAAATGCATTAAACTTTAACAATAAATATAAAATATGTAGGATATTACTTTCAAAAAATCCGATTAAAGAACAATTTCTTCCGTTCGGAATTTTAAAAATATAAAAAAAGTAGTTTCAATACTTTTCTTAAAAGTCTGGTTTATAAAAATTTATTAACAATTTTTCAATAGTTGAGATACACCCAACCTTTCATCGGAGTTGGATAGTCGGGATCATTAAGATAAAGTATATAGTAATACGTACCTGTCGGAACAAGTATCCCTCGGTTGTTCAAACCGCGATTTGCTCTACCATCCCAAGGGTTGGTATTGTTACCTTCATATATGAGTGTTCCGTATCTGTTATAGATGTACAATCTGTGATGCAAAAAGATATCGTACAGTCCTTGTATGTTAAACCAGTCATTGACACCGTCACCGGTGGGAGAAAACCCTTCCGGGATTAATGGCGGGCAATTCCTGACCGCAACTTCAAACCTATAAACTTCAAAGCAAGGAACGCTTTGCACTTTCACATAAATGGTCTGCGGATTGGATATATTGGAAAAATATTCAAAAAATGTTATACTGTTTTCATTGTTAACGAGATCAGTCATGGAAGTATAAAACCCCAGGATATCACTTATGGCAATATGGTCGGGCAAAGCTTCGGCCAAATTGAACATCGCCGAACTAAACCCGATATTACATTGCACCATGCCCGAAATGTCGGTAATCAATGACGTGAACAACCCTTCGATGGTCACAGAATCATAGTTGTTGCTTTCGTCTATCTCCGTAACCATGCCAAAACCGCTACCATCGTCATCTACGACCAATGTCAACTGGAACGGCTCCGGGATATTTTCGGGGATCGACATGATAATGCTCCCGTTTTCAGAACCCCCAATTTCAATTGGGGCTTGTGTTGCGGTCTGTCCAATCAATATTTCGTTTGCATAAAACGAAATGGGCGTGTTAGCTGGCAGAACATCGGTGGCATTGTTGTTGCGCACAACAAAGTTGAGTTCAATATCACGGTCATTGCAGGTCAATATATGGTTTTCATAATCAATGGTGGCATCGGGAAGTTGACTGTTCAATACGGTAACGATATTGTTTACCATCACAAAATCCCTGCCGGAAGTTAGCCGTATAAATGCCGATGTATCACCGATACTGATGTGATTTTGAATGTCATACACATCAATATCCATATTGTAAAGTTCTGTTGAACCCGTAAAGCTGTTGGTACCATTGAAAGCGTTGTTCACGGGATTCAACGGTGGGTTGCCAATGGGTATGCCATTGATGGACAATGTTTCGTTGACTGCGAGTGCCGCATCGCCTTCCCAAGCGAGGAAACCAATTTTTGCGCCTTCATTGTCCAGCACGTTCAAGTTGTCAAGGGTAATGGTTATCTCAAATGGCACACTTTGCATACCATCATAAATGTTCAATTGGTTTAACGGCAGCCGGGCGTCTTCATAAACAATAATGATTGCCCACCCGCCAAAGTTGGTCCCATTCAAACAATAAGGCCCCAAAATATCTGAAATATCAAATTCTGAAACTGTGTAACTACCATTACCCCATTCAAGAATCTTGTCTGTCACATCGGAAAAGGCAGAAAAATTTGTTTTGTTGTCGTAAAAAATGGGATCAAACACCCTATCGACAGTTACAGGTTCGCCGTTTAAAAGTATGTCAAAATCACCGGGGCCAGATCCTGCCCAATACAGATAAGCCGATACCACGGTCCTGTCCTCATCAAGATCTAACGTTGCAGAAGAAGATGTCAATATGGTACAGTCACTACCTTGTTCGTTTTCTACGGGATTCAAGGTATTGCCTATAGCTACATAATCGTACCGTCCATTGAACTGCCGGAACAAAGAAATATCTTGAGCGTACATGTATGACGACCATGCAAACACTACCAAAAAAGATATATTTTTGAATGTTTCCATGTTTGGTTGACCTTTATTTGGATAGCACTAACGTTTCAGAGCAAAATGTCCCTTGAAAATTCTTCCATCCTCTAATGTTACGTGAAACCAATAATCGTTTGCTGGCAGTTTGCGACCATTGTACGTTCCGTCCCAGCCTTTGCTCAACGGGTCAATTTGGGCGACCAGTTTTCCTTGGCGGTCAAAAATGTATATGGCACTCAATGCCTGGTGGCGTGCCGTGATGCCGTACACCTGCCAATAATCATGCACATTGTCACCATTTGGCGTAAAGAATTTTGGAAAACCGATTACCGAAATCAATTTTTCGGCAATACCGCATCCATTTTTATCCCTGACATAAACGGTCCTGATACCTGGTAGGACGCCATAAAAGATGTTATCATCTTGATAAGGGCCAAAACCATTGTCTATGGAATATTCATATTCACCCTGACCGCTGACCATAACCACTACGGTATTGTTGTGCGAGCCGTCGCTCACTTCTATATTCTCAATCACTGCAATGTCGGATGATGTTACACGAACGGTTCTATCTTTAAAACAACCTTTGGTATTGGTGACCCTAACAGTGTAAGTTCCGGGCTCGTTGACTTCAATTTCGGAAGTGTTCTCCCCTGTGGACCATAGGTAATAGTAATTGCTGGCAGAATCGTTCAAGACCCCTCCTGTAATGGTCAAGGTCCCTGGATACGTGTTCTGGCAATAGAAGTATTCTTCTTCAGTAATCACATTTGGGAGCTCATTGATCTTGAGCTCAATACGACTGATGCCATAACAAGCATTGGCATTTTCTACACGGGCAAATACAGTTTGCGAATAGGGTTCCGTGTTCGTATAAATTGGACCGATGGCATTGGTTTCCAAAAGCGCATCTTCATAAGTTTCATAATAACGAATGTCCAATCCGTTAGGCAAATTGGCAAGCACCGCATCATTGGCCTGGGTGAGGTCAAAGCTGTAAAAACCGTCCTCGACACCATCATCATCACATTGTTTCAAAACGGTATCATTTGAATCGGTTGTGGTGGCCTGCAAGGTGATTTCGGCCAAGTTGAAACACCCAGAAACAGTATCGACAACTTTAGCGATGATGATATGCGGATTGAAATAATTTTGAAAATGGCTGCCATCAATCGCATTGACGGCATTCAGGGCATCAGATACGGAAAGGTAGTAAGTCACTTCCCTGTTAGCAGCACCTCCGGTAATATCGTCAAGAACCTGGTCGATGTTAAAAATGGTATAACCTTCAGGAATACCGTCTTCATCGCATTGCAAAAGCACAACATCATTGGCAATAGGCAAACTTTCGATTGTCAAAACAAACGAATCCGCAACATAACAATCTGATTTAATATTACTTTCAATCCTGACAAAGATCGTTTCGTTGGGAACGGTGTTCGTATAATTGTTTGGCAACGGGTTGTCTCCTGAATTTGCGTCTGCTTGATTGTTATGGAATGTCAGGGTATAATCTGCAGTGCTCTGGTTACCCATAAAAATATCCGCAAATTCTGAAAGATCAACCGTGGCGATACCATCTGTAACGTTACCGGAAAAAATGGCATCACAAAGAGATTGATCTGCAAGGTTATAGATTACCGGAGCAATATATGCCTCTATCTGGAAGGATGTGATGTCATAGCAATTGCTGTTGCTCCTATTGTTTACCTTTGCAAAAATCTGTTGTGGATTGGAAATATTCTCGTAAATACCTGGTAGTTCATTAACTCCATCAATGGCATCTTGTTGCGATTGGAAATAATGGACTTCAAATACCAATGGATCTTGTGCGCCGAGGATTTCGCTGTCCAACAAAGTGAGGTCAAAAGAAGCGGCATTACCATCACTGCACTGTACCACTCCCGTGGGTGGGGTGGCAACAGGGTTTTCATGGTAAAACACGAACGCTTGTCCTTCAATATCGCAATCCCCGGTATTTGTGTTGATATATACCTGATAATGTCCCGATTGATTGATATCAAGCGTGTGACCTGTTTCCGTTAGCTGAACGCCATCGTGTGTCCAAATATAAGTGGCACCAACAATATCATCTGCCCTCAACGTGTAGGTGTCACCGTCGCACAATGGCAGGTTCAGGGTATTTACGTTATTCTGGATGATGTCTATTTGGGTATTGAATATGGATTGCATAAACGGTGGCAACCCTTGAGAAGATTGGTTTGGCGACAGGTTAACACCTTCATGGACATAACCACAAGCATATCCCAATTCGTTGGGATTGTTGATGACTCCCAGATAGGGCAACCCCGTATCGTAGGTAGCGCTCAAGGCCCGGTAAATTTTTCCGTCAGGACCCAACTGCAAGCCGCCACGGTAAAGTTGCCTTTCGTCAATATTGACCCTTGATGCAGAGATATCGGTTGCGTTAAGGTTGAACTGGCTCAATGTAGAACGGTGAGACGTCGGGTTGTTACTTTGACTATCATTAGAAGAGTTGACATACAGCAACTGGCTGTTTGGCGAAAACTCCACGCCATAGGCATAATTGCTGGACGTATTGATGGTTAACAGTCTCCTATTGCTCACTATCCCTGTATCAACATCAAAATCAAAAAGGCTCATCCCGCTCCCCATATTGGCACAGGCGAGTTTTTGGCCATCGGGTGAAAGTTTAAGGTAACCCCTGGCTTCGGACGTGGCCATATTGGGGAAGGTGGAGACAACAGCCACGTTACTGACACCCACATCAGAAACTTCAAATGCATGAAACGAATTATAAATTGTGTCCGTACCATTAGCAGAAGCATATGTGATGACCCATATCGATTTGGTCAAACAGTCCTTGAGCACGGCGCTAATTTTTTCAGAACAATTGGGAAGCAAGTTAATGTTCTTTATGGTGACACTCCCAAGCCCGCCATTGAGCGACATGTCAATTATCGAATAGTTGAGCCCTCGATTGATACCGTCCAAAGCGTTATCTACCGTAAAGACATAAAACAAGTTATTGTCATTGGGCTTTTGCACAATAATGGCAGATTGGGTACTGGAAGAATCCCCATATAGACCGACACCGTTGAGCATGACGTTGTTGTTTCTGTCCCACACCGTGGAACCATCGGTATAAAACAATAAGTTACCAAACACATCGGAAATGCTTGCACATCCTTCATTGGTTGAGAGCGCACCTCCATTGACTGCGTTTACGGTATTATTGTTAAGGTCAAATTGTAGGGCGGCACCATAACCGAAAAACCAGTTGGCGGCCTGATTTTGAGCAATACACACATTTCCAGTGATGTACAAAGCAACAAAAATCAATACGGATCTTTTCATTGGGTAGTAATAGTAATAACTACCAAAGATATTACAAATCGCGTACTTTTAATAATCTGTAAGACAAAAAAACAAATAAAGCCGTCCACCCCATTACCACAACAATCTCGTACCAATGCACGGCATAGTCGTAAGCCAGGTCCGCCTTATCGGGAAACTTGGTCATGATCATTCTTTGGAACGGTTGGTCAATCAATTTGTACATCGATTCAAGCGGCAAATAGCTCTTGGCCCTGAATGCGCTGTCAACATTGCCAAACACTTCATATGCGCCCCAAAAGAAAAGCCATTCTACGATATAGAGCACAAAGAGAAATGCCAGAGCAAAGGCTGACCGCTTTAGCAACATCCCAAAAAACAGGCACAAACTAAAGAACCCTACCAATTTCACAAAATATGCAAGGAGAAACTCTGTTTCCCGTGAGATTATAGCCGCCTCGGTATAACTGGAATAATACAATCCAATCAAAAAAGTTGCCAGCCCAATAAGCACCGTGGAAATCAGCGAAAAGAACACGATGGTATAAAATTTTGAGAGAATAAATTCCTTTTTGCTCAAACCATCGATCAAGTTCTGCTTGATGGTCTTGTTGCTGTACTCATTGCCGATCATGCTGACCACCACTATCGCAAAAAAGAACTTGAAATAGGATGCAAAAAACGTGGTGATGTGCCATATAACGGGAAAGTTGAATATCCCGAGTTCACCCAATTCCAAGGTAAAAAAGCCAAAAAAATTGATCTTTATGGAAGACAGTACCAATACTGTGAATGGCAAGATGAAAGAGATAAATATCAGCACCCTATTGACCTTGCTCAAGAGTAGTTTTTGAAGTTCGAGATCGATAAGTCGTCGCATGAAATCTGTTTTTTTGGATTGGTTTATTGGTTGTCTGTAAGCTTTAAGAACTGTTCTTCAAGGCTTTCCTTGCGCTTCACAAGGTGTGAAAGCACAATGCCATTGTCAAACAAATACGTGTTAAAGGCCGTTGCATCCATAGGTTGGTTCAAAAATGCGGTCACAAGGTCGTCTTCCTGCTTGAGTTTCCCAAAGCGGTCATCAGATTCCAAGAGTTGCACAAGGGCATCTTTCTTTTCGGCTTTAAGTTCAAAGAAACCAAAACTGTTGATGATTTCGTCCACACGGCCCGCATACAGTTTTTCGCCCTTGCGAAGTACCACAACATGTGTGCAGACTTTCTCTACTTCGTCCAGCAGGTGCGATGCCAAGAGAATGGTTGTACCGTTGGCGGCAATGGTTTTGATGAGTGAACGTATCTGGTGTATGCCCTGTGGATCGAGACCGTTTGTAGGCTCATCCAAAATCAGGATTTCCGGGTCGTTGAGCAATGCCGAAGCAATAGCCAACCGTTGTTTCATACCCAAAGAAAACGCACTGAACCTGCTGTCCTTTCTCTCAAGAAGCCCGACAAGATCCAGTTTTTCGTCAATCTTTGAAAAATCGACCCCTTTGATCTTGCAGACCAATTTCAAATTTTGGTACGCACTCATGTACGGATAAAAATTGGGCCGCTCAATGATGGCCCCGACCTTTTTGAGAGCATCATGGGTGGTGGTATTGCCGCCAAACCAACTATATGAACCGGAGGTTTTGTTGACCACATTGAGCACAATGCCAAGGGTGGTGGATTTTCCGCTGCCGTTAGGGCCCAAAATGCCATACACATTGCCCTTGTTGATGGTAAAGCTCAAATCTTTGACAGCCGTGAGGTAGCCAAATTTCTTGGTGAGGTTGTTGATGGTCAGAATAGTTTCCAAAGCGTTACGAATGGATTAGTTGAAAGTAGGACGAGCGTTTTCGGTTTTTGTTACAATTATATTCTAAAAGCATGTTTAAATTTAAATGATAAAATTTGTTGTAGCGTATTTTTGAGCGAAACAAGGTGGGCTTTACGGACATAATGGATTTTTCTGCCAAAAAAATCCAACGAAGCTGTAGCCAAAAAGACGCATAACAATAAATTTAGATAAATTTTAAACAGGCCCTAACTTGTAAGAACGAAAAAAGTAGAAGAAAATTCAGTGCATCCTTCAAGGCTCAAGTGGCTATTGAAGCATTAAAAGAGAGAGACCCTGTCAGACTCGCTCATCGTTTTGAGGTTTCACCCAATATGGTGAGCGAGGCAGGTACACGGCTTATCCAGACTTTTCCATGTTTTCCTTTTTTATTTCTTTTATTTCGGCTATGATGTCCACGTACAGCTCGTCGCCTTTGCGGTTATCAAAACCGTGGTTGTTGTTCGCTTCAAACTCTTCTATAATCTTTCCGATACGTTCTTCTTTCACCTTGGAAACAACTCTGTCCAGCGCCCTTTCGGTAATTTCCTGTGCTTCGGTCATTGCCTGGCGGGCGCTGTTCTCAACGGAGGTATTATTGGTAAACGACATTCCGGCGTTCAGAAAAAAGCTATCGGTCTTGAACCCAGTGTTTACGGTTCCTGCCAGACCTTTGGTTTCTTGAAGTTACCCATTGTATTTTAAAAGGTGGTTGTGGCAAATGTTAAAAATCAGACAATAATCCATGAAGATTTTGGATTTTCCGTATTGCCAGCCCGCAGACCAGACGGGACACGGGTTTTATAAATAGGGAGTCTTTACCGTTTTTGGGGAATTTGCCATCGAATTGCTTATCAATAGCAACAAAAACACACTTAACCAATAAAAAAAGTTGTTCGATAAATGGGACAATACAGTTGATTTTTGGATACGGGCAAAATATCCGACAACCCAAATACCGATTTATCAAAAAGTTGCATTATATTTATTTTTTGAAGTCCATAAACCCCTTCCCTCAATGTCATGAAACAGATTCCAGCACAGATTATCAGGCAACTATTCACCTTACTGCTCATTGCGTTTATGGGAATCCTGATTTTCAGGGAAATGCTTCCCTACCTTACCGGGGTACTCGGCGCCTTAACCTTGTATATCCTTTTGCGAAAATGGATGGTAACCCTTGTCATACGAAAAAGCTGGAACCCGGCACTGGCAGCGGTTTTTTTAATGTTTTTGTCTTTCGTCGGCATTTTGGTTCCCATAGTGGGGGTTGTGTGGATGCTCGGCAACAAAATAGGCAAAGCTGTCAACAACAGCGAGCAAGTGATCAATGCTGCAAAGACCCAAATTGCAAAAGTGGAACAATATGTGGGTTTTGACATCAATTCCCAGATAGATACCGGTGCTATCACCGCCTGGATTTCGCAAAGCCTTCAAAATGTTGCGGGGGGTACTTTCAATGCATTTGTAGCCGTGGGATTGATGTATTTTATGCTGTTTTACATGCTTACCAACAGACGATTGATGAAAGACTCCCTAAAGGAATATATCCCTTTGAGCCGTGAGAATATTTCTGAAGTAGGCACTGAAGTACAATCCATGGTGCGCTCCAATGCATTGGGTATTCCGTTGGTTGCCATCGTACAAGGTGTTGTGGCATTGATAGGCTTTTGGATCTTCGGTATCGAAAATGCCTTTTTCTGGTTTGTCATTACCACCATCGGGTCGATGATTCCTTTTATCGGGACGCTTTTGGGCATTATCCCTGTTTTCTTGATAGCACTTGCCGGGGGCGACAGCTTTCAAGCGTGGGGCATCTTGTTGTATGGGTTTATCGTCGTGGGAACATCCGACAATATTGTACGTTTGTATGTCCTAAAGAAACTGGATGACGTGCATCCGCTCATCACTTTGATAGGCGTCATCATCGGTGTGCCGATATTTGGATTTATAGGTTTGATTTTTGGTCCTTTGTTAATCAGTCTGTTCATTGCAATGCTACGCATCTACAAAAAAGAATACGGCAATGATGACACGTCCGGAAACAAAAGCATCTAAATCATTTCTTACTGCCCAACCCCATATTTATCAACCAGATAAATCAGGGAAGCCATCGTGGCGGCACCAAGTTCCAATTCGCGTTTGTTGATATGTTCAAAGGTGTCGTTTGCAGAATGGTGGTGATCAAAATAACGTTGCGAATCGGGTACCAATCCGGCCAATGCAATCGTGTTGTTCTTTAATGGGCTTATATCTGCACCGCTGTAACCTTTTTCAAAATAATGTACAAAATACGGTTTGAACAGTGTTTTCCAGTCCAATATTTTTTGGAAAAACGCATCGCTGCAATCCAAAGAAAATCCTCTTGGTGTAAACCCTCCGGCATCGCTTTCCAATCCAAAGATATGGTTTTCGCCTTTTGATTTGGCAACATTTGCATATTCGATACCGCCACGGAGACCGTTTTCTTCGTTCATGAACAAGACTGCCCTGATTGTCCGTTTTGGTTTTATACCTGCTGCTTTCAGCAATCGTAAAACATCCATGGATTGGACACATCCTGCGCCATCGTCATGCGAGCCGTCGCCCAAATCCCAAGAATCCAAATGCCCGCCCACCACGATATACTCATTGGGAAATTGTGAGCCTTTGATCTCCCCGATCACATTGTACGACTGTACGTCTTTGAGCTGTTTGCAGTTTTGTCTAAAGAAAAATTTAACATTCGGGTCAATTGCCAGCATACTGCTCAAAAGATTGGCATGGTTGGTGCTGATGGCCGCCGCCGGTATGTATTTGGAAACGGGCAAATCGCCATAGCTCATCGCACCCGCATGTGGAAAATCGTCTTGTCGCAGATTCATCGAACGGACAATGACACCCACGGCTCCAAATTTTGCCGCTTCTCTTGCACCGTAACCACGCTGGTCCACACAGCCACCATATGCCTCGAAAGCGTTTACCAGGTCTGCTTGCATCGGACGATTGAAAAATACGATCTTGCCTTCAATTTTTTCCTTTCCCAAAGTGGCCAAATCTTCAAAGCCTTTTACCTCAACCACATTGGCCTTGATACCTGCATTTGGAGTCTCCACAGAGCCGCCCAAAGCACAAATATTGACCGGTGTCGTTATCCCTGGAGCGGTTTCTATGTATGCAAATTCTGGAGCACCACGCACCCATTTAGGCACCATTACGGGTTGGAGCCAAACCTTGTCCAGCCCCAACTGGTCAAGTTCGCTTTTTGTGTATTCCACTGCCTGTTCGGCACCGAGCGACCCCGACAGGCGCGACCCAATCTGATTGGACAGATGGTCCAGCCATGCATAGCTTTTGCCATCGGTAAGCGAAGTCGTGTAAAGTGTTTTCAGTATTTCCGCATCATCGGTTTGGGCCGTAACGCCAAATGAAAAGACCATGAACAGGACAAATAGCAATTGTTTCATTTGATAGTGTTTTATTTGATATATATTTTAACCGTCGGAATGTTCAACTCATATTTTGATTTTAAAAGATATACGCCCGGCACATAGTGTTTGGGCAAAATGTTATTTCCGTTGTTCAATGGAATTTCGGCAATCTTTCTTCCGTCCAATGAATACATTTCAAAAGTGATTTCACGATCGATTCCACTGATGATGATTTCGCCAAACGAATTTTGGAAAATCACCGGTTTTTCGGCTTCGACATTGGGAGTTCCTAAATTTTCTTGCTGGAACAACCATTGGTATGCGGCGGCAAATTCGCCTCGCCAATACGCTTCGTTAGGCGCGCCATAACTGTCGATTTTCGTGAAAACATTATCACTGGTAACGCCATTTTCCAGCATTTTATTTTTGACAGAAATCATATTGTCAACCATAGTGGAAGATTCATTCTCTCCGCATACAAAATAGATGCGCAAACCGGACAAATCATTGGGTGTTTCTGTAATATAATCTTCGAGATCGGCCATTGCAAACCAATATGCCGGGCTGAAACTGCCCACTTTTGCAAATTGTTCCGGGAATTTTACGCTGCCGTAGGTTGAAATCAATGCACCCATAGAACTCCCGATAAGCGCATTGTACTGCGGTTGTGGTTTTGTACGGAAATTGGCGTCGATGTACGGTTTCAATGTTTCTACCATAAAGTCCATATACAAATCTCCTTGACCTCCTCCATACGATGGATTGTTCCAAGGTGAATATTCATTCAGTCGTTCGCCGCCACCATTGTCAATACCAACGACAATCGCACCATAATCGCCTTCCGAATAAAGCTGGTTTAAGGTTTCGTCAACTTCCCATTCTCCGGCAAAGGAGGTTGCAGCATCAAACAAATTCTGTCCGTCCTGCATGTACAATACGGGATAGGTTTTAGTTGTGGTAAAATAGTCCAGAGGTAAATAAATCCAAATCTTTCGGTTTCTGTTCAATTGAGGCATAAAGAAAGAATTGTCCAATATTTGCACATTGGAAGTCGCGGTACTCGTCGAGCCCGAACCCGAAATGTCTTCCCAAGATAATACCGTAATATTTATAGTTTGTGGCGACCCTGTAAACGTAAACGTGCGGTTTGGTCGATACCCACCAGATTCATTGCCTTCCACCGAAGCCCAACTTCCCCTTGTAATTTTATATTCGGCAGTTCCGGAACCTTCGGCAACGGTATACGTCCATGCGCCCAAACCGTCGGGCTGCATGATATGGGTCGGACTTCCGGGGTTCCAACCATTGAAAGAACCTGCGACATAGAGTGTTGCACCTTCCGGTGTATTATCGGGAATTGAAGTAATCCGTATGGTTACTTGTGCATTTATTGTTATCGCAAGCAAAAAAAACAATCCGGTAATGCGTTTTTTCATAATATAAAATTTTGTGGTTATGCAAGTCTGCTTAAGCTTTATCAAAGATACTAAAAATTGGTCTGGAATCTCGGGCCCATCACATTACAACTTGGAGCTCTTTGTTGAGCGCTGCATTCTGGCTCTAAAAGAATTTTGCCGTTATGAAAAACTGTAGCGTTGTTTAAATGCGGCTCATCTCTCAAAGGTTTTAAATAATACTAAACCATTACCGCAATAATCATTCTGATGCCAACTGTTGCCTGTAGAGTGCTATATTGGCCTTAATCTTGTCATCGAGTTCCGGCTCTTTGATGTCCGTATAAGCACTCAAGGTATCATGCATGACCTTTGCCACGAGGTAGCGTGCAGTTTCTTTATGGTCGGCAGGGATGACATACCAAGGCGCATGTTCTTTAGAGGTTCTATTGATGGCATCTTCATAACATTGCATGTATTTGTCCCAAAGCTCACGTTCCTTGAGATCACCGGGCGAAAACTTCCAGTTTTTTTTCTCTTGTTGCAGACGGCTCAACAGCCTGTTTTTTTGTTCGACTTTGGACAGGTTGAGAAAAAACTTGAAAATGATAGTGCCGTTGTCCGCAATGTGTTTTTCAAAATTATTGATCTGCTCAAAACGTTTGTCCCAGAACGTATCGTCCACATCATCAACGTTATTGACCGTTGGGATATGTTCGTTAAGGATATAATTGGGATGTACCCGCGTGACCAATACATTCTCGTAGTGTGTCCTGTTAAAAACGCCAAACTTTCCTTTTTCGGGCAGGGCTATGTAATGCCGCCAGAGGTAGTCGTGGCCAAGTTCCTTTTCGGTAGGGACCTTAAAGCTATGGACGATGATGCCACGCGAGTTGAAGCTTTTGAATACTTCACGTATCAAGCTGTCTTTCCCTGCCGTATCCATGCCTTGCAGGCAGACCAAAACAGCATATTTGTCGTGGGCATACATGGTGTCCTGAATGTCGGCAAGTTTGTTCCTTACTTTTTTCAAATATTTCTTGATGTCTTTTTCATCAGTTTCGAGATCAAAGCTCGTGCTTAAATCTTTCAGTTTTGTCAGTTTTGATATCTTGAATTGTTGTATATCTATTTTTTTCATCGGATGTATCTGCTCTAAATTTTTATACTGAAAAAAGTTGTTGATTTTTTTATCATTTATCAATTATAACATTAGATTGTTGAACAAGAGATTTTGTTCCGTCTCATGTTATCGGGGGACAACAAAACCATCAAAAAGACAGTCACAAAATCCTGAATTATTTTGATGCAAAGAGTTTCACATCGTCTTCGCTCACTTCTTTGCCACCAAGGATGATCAAGCGCTCCACCACATTTCGGAGTTCACGGATGTTGCCCGTCCAGTCGTAATCTTGTAAGAGCTTGATGGCTTTGGCAGAAAACGTTTTTTTTGCAGTGCCGTGTTCTTCGGAAATTTTATCTGTAAAGAAATCTACCAGTAGCGGAATATCCTCCCGGCGGTCGTTCAGGGGCGGAACCTGAACCAAGATGACGGCCAAACGGTGGTAAAGGTCTTCCCTGAATCGTCCTTCTTCGATTTCCTTTTTAAGATTCTTGTTGGTTGCTGCTACTACACGAACATCGACTTTAATGTCTTTGTCATTGCCCACCCGCTGTATCTTGTTTTCCTGCAATGCCCGCAAGACTTTGGCTTGTGCCGATAGGCTCATATCGCCAATCTCATCGAGGAAAATGGTACCGCCATTGGCCGCTTCAAATTTGCCTTCTCTATCTTTAACGGCGCTGGTAAAAGCCCCTTTTACATGTCCAAAAAGCTCGCTTTCAATAAGTTCTGATGGTATGGCTGCGCAATTGACCTCTACCATTGGGCCTTGGCTCCGTTCGCTTTTTTCGTGCAACCAGTGCGCCACAAGTTCTTTGCCCGTACCGTTGGGGCCGGTAATCAAAACGCGGGCGTCAGTGGCAGCCACTTTTTCGATGATGTCCTTAATGTGGGCAATGGCCTTGCTCTCGCCAATCATTTCGTAGTTTTTGCTCACTTTTTTCTTGAGCATCTTGTTCTCGACGACCAGCTCTTTTCTGTCTAACGCTATCCGCACGGTGTTGAGCAATCGATTGAGATCGGGCGGTTTTGAGATATAGTCGAACGCACCCAAGCGCATGGTGTTGACGGCCGTGTCCAGATCGCCATGGCCGGAAATCATGACGATCGGGGTTTCGGGCTTCACTTTTTTTGCGGCCTCAAGCACCTCGACACCGTCCATTTTGGGCATCTTGATGTCGCACAGTACCAGGTCGTAATCTTCTTTTTTTATCTTATCGATACCGATGACGCCGTCTTCGGCCTCATCTACTTGATATTTGTCGTTTTCTTCTGTCAATATCTTGACCAGCACACGCCGGATGGCCGATTCGTCTTCTATGACCAATATTTTTGGCATAACTCCTGTTTAAAATTAATAGTGTTCTAAAATACAAAGATTTTTTGTCAATTTGAATATTTAGGCTCGTGGCCCATCTGTCGCATTGACGATCCGCACCTCCCTTTGCGGGAACGGAATGTCTATGTTGTGTTCACGGAACAGCCGTTCGATCTCAAAGCGCACATCGCTTTGCGGCACATTAAAATTAAAGGTGTCACTCAACGAAAATGAAACGGTAAAATCCAAAGAATTGTCACCAAAATTGGAAAAAAGCACCACTGGTTCGGGTGTCTCCAAAATTCCCTGCTGGTTTTTGACCGCTTGTAGCAACAACTTTTTCACCAATTGAACATCGCTGCCGTAGGCAACGCCCACCTCAACACTTCCCCTGGCTATTCGCCCTCGTTGGGTCCAGTTGAACAGGCTGTTTTCGAGATAAAGATGGTTGGGTATGACAAGTACTTTTTTATCTCTTGTTACTGCTCGGGTGGTCCGTAACTTTATCTCTTCCACGCGGCCTACTTTTCCGTCTATCTCAATGATATCGCCAACGTGGACGGACTGATCGATTAGAATAAATATCCCCGAAATGATGTCCTTGAACAACGTTTGGAGTGCCAAACCAATACCAATCATCAGCGCAGCAGAAGCCGCAAAAATACCCGTTACCGGAATGCCCACAGAGTGAAACGTAATGAGGATTATCACCACATACACCAACCACCGCACATATCCAAAAGCTACCGAAAACTTGCGCTTGTCGCCTTCGGGCAAATTTTTACTCAACAGTTTGAATACAATCCGAAGAGCAATGGTAACAACAAGCAATACGAATGCGAGGATGATAAAATCCATCAGGCTCAAATAGATGTCTCCCGTGATATGGTAATCCTTTCGCAAAAAATTAAAGATCTGTTTCATTGCATCAATACTTTAACCATTTAAACAATTCCTTATAGCTTGGTTTCTTACCGTACATCAAAATCCCGACACGGTAAATTTTTGCTGCAAACCACACTGTCAAGGCAAAAGTCCCCACCAATATTAAAAATGATAAAATTTGCTCCCAAATAGGTACGCCAAAAGGAATGCGCATCAACATAACCACAGGTGATGTGAATGGCAAAAACGAAAAAATCGTGGAAACAGTGCCATGTGGATCTTCAATGACGGTAAAAGCCCCCACATAAACCGCCAAAACCAATGGCATTATGATGGGCATCATGAACTGTTGTGTATCGGTCTCACTATCAACAGCGGCACCTATGGCGGCATACAATGAACTGTACAATAAGAAGCCTCCCAAAAAAAAGAACAGAAACGCCACGCACAGGTTGAGGATGGGAAGATTGAAAAAAGCAATCATAAGTTCTTGCAGCTCTCCTTGGGCTTCCGCCTGCTGCAAACCTTGCTGGATCATTTCACTTTGCGGAGTGTTCATCTGCACAAGGTCGACCCCAAAAACCGTGGACATAGCCAAGGTCAAAGCAAAGCCCAGAACAACCCAAATAACAAATTGCGTAATTCCGGCAAGGGACGTCCCGATGATTTTTCCCATCATCAGCTGGACGGGCCTTACGGACGAAATAATGATTTCTATGATACGGCTTGTTTTTTCCTCAATGACACTGCGCATGATCATATTACCGTAAATGATGATGAACATAAACAACAAGTACCCGGCCGCCCCACCAAAGGCAAGTTTGAGGTAACTCTCAACTTTTGAAGTCTTTTGCCCTTCAAAACTTTCCTGACCGATGGTTACATTGACACGTAAAGATTCAATCTTTTGTATATCAAGGCCATCCTGTACCAATTTCAGCTCGGTAAGCCGTTTTTCAATCTTGCTCTCAAGGTCAGAAACAATGGTCAATGACGGTGATTCCTTGGTATAAAATTTGGAGCCTGTATAACTTATGGAAGAATCCCCAGAGGCAAAAATGTACAGCAACCCATAATCTTCTTTCGCCTGAACGTGCATTTTGGCAGCATTCAAATCCATCCCATCGAGAAAACGATATTTGGTGTGTTCAGTGTCGGTAAAAGCCCCACTGAACTGGCCCGATTCGTCCAATATACAAATTGTGCGATCCTTATTGCTGTTCATCTGCGACAGATAAGCCACCAATACGATGAGCGCTATCATGATCAAAGGACTCAAAAAAGTCATGATAATGAAAGACTTGTTCCTTACCTTGGTCAGGTATTCTCGCCTTATGATAAGCCAAAGATGGTTCATACTCAATTGTTTTTAATGGTTTGGATGAAAATGTCATTGGCCGTTGGGATGACCTCTACAAAATGGTGCACTTCTGCAATAGTGGTAAGATAGCGCAACAAATCGTTAGATGCCGTTCCGTCTTTGAGCCTTACATTAAGTTTTATGTCATCATTAAGGCTCTTGAATGTTGCCGGAAGCACTTCAAAACGCCCTTTAATGTCATTGATGACAGAATCTGCGTTATGGGTCTGCAAACCGACTTCAAAAGTATTGGTCTTAAACTGTCTTTTGATGTCCACCAACTTGCCGTCCAAAACTTTGTTTGATTTGTGTATCAGTGCAATATGGTCACAAAGTTCTTCAACGGATTCCATCCTGTGCGTAGAAAAGATAACCGTGGCACCCTCTTCCCGCAACTGCAGGATTTCATCTTTGATAAGCGATGCGTTGATGGGGTCGAAACCAGAAAACGGTTCATCAAAAATGAGCAGTTTGGGTTTGTGCAGCACCGTAACGACAAACTGGATTTTTTGCGCCTGTCCTTTGCTCAACTCTTGTATTTTTTTGTTCCACCAATCTCCTATCTCCAGTTTTTCGAACCAATATTGCAATCGTTGCTTTGCATCTTTTTTGGTCAATCCCTTGAGTTGCGCAAGATAAAGTGCCTGTTCGCCCACTTTCATGGATTTGTAAAGACCTCGCTCTTCGGGAAGGTATCCAATATTTTGTATATCTGATGGTTTTAGCGCAGACCCATCTAATAACACTTTGCCAGAATCGGGCATGGTTATCTGGTTGATGATCCGTATGAGCGTGGTCTTGCCTGCACCATTGGGTCCCAAGAGGCCAAAAATACTTCCCTTTGGAACATTTATGGATACTTCGTTAAGTGCCTTAAAATTTCCGAAATGCTTGGACACGGATTCGGCTACCAATACATCATTCATAGGTTCTTATATTGAGAGGGATTATTTGGTAAATATACTCGTTTTTGTCATGAATTTTGTTGGTTTCACTTTGTTACTCCACATTATAGACCAACATAACGCTACTTCTTTCATTTCAATGTATCCGGATTTCATTTGGCCATCAAACTTCAAATCCCTCCGGGATTTTAATCTCATTTTAACACCAATGGCTTTGCCGACAATGAACTGCGGGCAAATATATTAAATGTCCAAATTTTGGTCAGATAATTAGTTTTTAATTTTAATTGGACATGGTTAAGCCATGTTTCAACGTTTGCCCATAAAACAAAACCCACCCTTAATTGCTCAAGGATGGGAAAAAATTGCTATGAAAAAGAAAAATACCACTAAATTAGAATTAGTGATGTCCAAATATACTATTTTTTATTTAATAATTTGATTTTTTAAGAAAACATATCTTTTACCTTTTCAAAAAAAGATTTGTCGTCGCTATTTGGCTTTGGTTCAAAATGCTCGTTGTTTCTCATGCTTTCAAAAAATTCCCGTTGTTCTTTGCTGAGCGTTTTTGGGGTCCAAACGTTGACGTGGACCAACAAATCTCCTTTGCCATAACCATCGATATTAGGAATACCCTTACCCCGCAACCTCAAAATTTTACCCGACTGTACACCGGCATCAATCTTTATTCTGACTTTACCGCTAACGGTATCTATTTCTTTTGAAGTGCCAAGGATGGCATCGGGCAAGCTAATGTACATATCGTAATGGAGGTTGTCGCCTTCCCGTTTCAAAAATGCGTGATCTTCTTCATGTATAGCGACCAATAGGTCTCCAGCTATGCCATTGCCGGGAGCATCATTTCCTTTGCCTGTAACTTTTAGTTGCATACCTTCCACAACGCCTGCTGGTATCTTTACAGTGACCGTTTCTTCAGATTGGACCATTCCCTGCGCATCGGCATTGGATGGTTTTTTGTCTATGGTCTGTCCAGCTCCCCCACAAACCTGGCAGGGCGTAGATGTCTGCATACGTCCCAAAATGGTGTTGGTGATGCGCATTACCTGTCCGGTTCCGTTGCAGGTTGGACAAGTCTTGTAAGTGGTGCCGGGCGCTTGGACCTTTCTTTTGACCTTGAGTTTCTTTTCTACGCCACTGGCAATTTCATCAAGGTTTAGCGTGATACGGATACGCAGGTTACTTCCCTTTACACGTCGCTGGCCACCACCGCCAAAACCGGAAAAGCCTCCTCCAAAACTTCCGAAAATATCACCAAACTGACTGAAGATGTCATCCATATTCATGCCGCCACCGCCAAAACCTCCACCCTCAAAAGCTTGGTGTCCAAACTGGTCGTATCTTGCCTTTTTGTCAGGATTGCTCAACACTTCATACGCCTCGGCTGCCTTTTTGAACATGGCTTCAGCTTCCTTGTCGTCCGGGTTTTTGTCAGGGTGGTATTGCAATGCTTTCTTCCGATAGGCCTTTTTGATCTCATCGGCAGAGGCGCTTTTACTTACACCCAATATATCGTAATAATCTTCTTTCATCAAATGTTATTTAAATCCTTTTATGCTTGGAAATCATTGATCATAACATCAATTTCCCGTTACAACTTTTGGGAAACGGATGATCTTGTCTCCAAGTTTGTACCCTTTTTCTATGACATCTACCACTTTTCCTTTGAGGTCTTCTGAAGGTGCCGGAATCTGTGTAATGGCATCGTGCTCATCAGCATTGAAAACATCACCTGTACTGACGGACATTTCGTCCAGTCCTTTGCTTGCCAGTGTCGATTTGAGCTTTTGGTTGATGAGTTCAACCCCTTTGAGCAGTTCTTTTTCTTTGGTTTTGGATATTTCGGCATACGCTCTTTCAAAATCGTCCAAAACAGGCAACAACGACACCATGACATCTTGGGTCGCAGTTTTTATGAGGTCGATGCGCTCTTTGGCCGTACGCCGTTTGAAATTTTCAAATTCAGCAAACAAGCGGAGAAACTTGTCTTTCTCTTTTGCAAGCTCGTCCTTGAGACGTTCTTCTACAGAAACTTCTTCAATGGCAGTTGTTTCTTCGTGATTTTGGTTTTCCGCTTCAACGGTTTTGTCTATATCGTGCTTTTCTTTATCGCTCATGGTTATTGAAGTTTTCTTTTGACGAGTTGGCAAAAGTACTGCCATTTTATTCAAAATGCCAAAATGTCACGAAAAATCCATTTTTGATTTTAGTGCCAATTAATTATAAAAACAAATCTAATCTACTGAAAAAATGAAGGTTGTGTTTTTAAAACCCAACTATTTCACAAAGGCACCTTCTATCTTTATTTTGTCAATAAATCTTCAAGTGCGAGCTGCAAATGGTGGTACTTGAATGTGAAACCCACATCTTCAACCACTTTTGAGCTTACCCGTTGGCTTTCAACAAGCAGTGCATGCATTTCTCCCAATGCAAGTCGCAAGGCCAACCGCGGAACTTTGGGCAACCATAACGGCATGTGGAGTGTGGCGGCAATAGCTTTTGTCAGTTCGGTATTGGTAACGGGGTTTGGGGCGACACCATTATACACACCTTCGAGCCGATGTTCTGCCAGAAACAGAAATAGATTGGCCAAGTCCGTTATATGTATCCATGATTGCCATTGTTCCCCTGTCCCAAAAGCAGCGCCAAGCCCCATTTTTATTGGCTTTGCCATTTGAGGCAATGCACCGCCATGGCCTGAAAGCACCAACCCAATCCTGACTTTGGTTACCGTAAGTCCAATCTCCAAAAAGGCATCGGCTTCAATTTCCCATTGTGTTGCCACTTGCCCTAAAAATGTTTTTGATAAGGGTTGTGAACTTTCTTCATAATAATTGGTCAACGAGTTGGGGTAAATCCCGATGGCACTCGCCGATATAATATGACCAACATGGTGCGGCACCTTGTCAAGGGAATCCCGTAAGAGTTGGAGAGATTGCAATCTGCTCTGTAAAATTTTTTTCTTATAGGAAGGCGTCCAACGTTTTGAAATGGTTGCTCCCGCAAGATTGATAATGGCATCTACGCCATCAAAACAACCGGCATCGATTGTGCCCTTACCGGGATTCCAAAAGAAACTTTTATAGCCTTCAACCCAATTTTGTTTTTTACCAGACGTAGTCAAAACGTGAACACCAATCCCCTTATTATTGCATTGGCGCACAATCTCATTTCCTATAAGTCCTGTGGCGCCAGTTATCAAAACCTTCATCCTATTTTTGCATTTCCTAAATTTACGAAATTGACATCCTTTGAGCCTTTGTTTTAGATTAGCTTTAACAGATTTAACGCAGTTTTAGGGAATTTCAAGGTTTTATGGCGCGTAGCATTTCCCTTTTTCCGGGTGGGCCAGGCAACCGTTCCACTTTAAAACCAACAGCCAGCATTGCCCTTCTGACCGAACCTTTGGCAGAATAGGTCACTAAAATTCCCTGTGATTTGAGAGCATTGAACATTATTTTGAAAATGGTTTCTGTCCACAACTCGGGTTGAACACGTGCACCAAAGGCATCAAAATAAATGATATGGAACCGTGCTTCATCGTCAATGGTTTCAAATAGTTTTTTTTGCTTTTCAAGATAGAACCATGGCGCAATTTGATGTCGCTCTTCCCAAGAAGTATCGTGAAGTTTTTTTAATAACACCCCATAATTTCCTTCTAAAACGCTCGGATAATCGAGTGCCTGCAACTCATCTGTACTTATTGGGTATGCTTCCACTCCAACATAATCTATGGTACGATTTTCTTTTTGGGCCATAGCAAGCGTGATAATGGCATTGAGCCCGGTACCAAATCCTATTTCGAGAATGTGCAACGGAAAATCAATGGGATGGCTTTCTGCAAAAAAAAGCAAACCATGCACAATGAACACATGGTTTGCTTCTTGTAGGGCGCCGTGGATGGAATGGTAATTTTCGTCCCACTCCTCTATATGAATAGTCTTTGAACCATCAGCAGTGGTGATGACCTTGCGTTCCACGCTATTGTATCAGCAGTTTTTTGATTCTTGGTATAGGCCCGGTACATTCGGTCTGGTGGCAAGTGATGCACACATTTACCGAATTGTTGTGACGATCCTTTAGGTCGATCTCCGTATCGGTTTCATAGACCTGTTTTTGGGTTTCGATAAAAAGTTTGGAAAAATTATCAAAAATTTCGTTTCGGCCCTTTCCTTTGGAAAACTCCGCAGAATGTATCTTTAGGAACTCCAAAGGGAAATCGACAGGTTGTTTTCCATCGATGATGTCCTGCTTGGTCTTGAGCCCGTGGTTGTACATCTCCTCCATCAAAAGTGCCATTTCGGAGGGTTGGTACATGTCATAAACAAAGGGTTCTTCCTTGACGCTATCTGACACGCTGCCGCTTTTGTCCTTACATGAAAAAGACAAAACCGCCAAAAGTGACCAAAGATATAAGCCTTTCATCGTCTATCAATCTTCTTCGACCAACACACCGTCGGCCATGAACACATACGTTTTTTGTGGCTCGGTAATGGCCGAGATCTCTTCTTCGGATTTACCGCCATCTTCGGCACGGTGTCTCAACTCGGCAACCGATAGTTCCTTAACATAGGCACTGCCGTTGACCACTACTTCCTTGCCCGAAATATTTTTGGGAACGAAAAATTCGTAATCCTTGAATCTTACGACCGCTTCTTCGCCATCGCCAAGGTCGACGGTCATCCAGCAACCTTTTACCTGGCATACTTCTTTGACCGTACCGCCCATCTTAATGTTAAAGGTATCCCCAGGCTTGAGCCCTTTGTATTTTTCGTGCATTTCATTGGTTGCAAGAACATTGACCGCATCGATTTTCTGGCCAAACGACGCATAGGCAATTTCTTTCTCAACTGTTTCCTGAACGTCGGCCGTGGTTTCTTTTGCTTCTTGCTTGCAGGACACTAACATCAATGCCGCAAACATATATAAAAACAAATTTTTCATAGTGTGATGGTGTTTTTTAAAATTTTGTACCTGCAAAGATATGGCTTTTAAAAAAAGTTTTTTGGTTTTTTATACTGGTTTATTTGAGTATTTTTGCCCCAAACGAAAAATGAAATGACAAAAGCAGCAACTTACGAAATCGATGTAGTAAAGTCCAAAGTTTCAAAAATCGCTACGGTCGATTTCGAAAACCTCGTCTTTGGCAGAACTTTTACGGATCACATGTTTTATTGTGACTATGTTGACGGAAAATGGCAACAGCCCAAAATAGTACCTTATGGCCCTATGTCCTTTGAACCTTCTGCGAGGGTGTTTCACTATGGCCAGGCTGTATTTGAAGGAATGAAAGCCTATAAAGATGACGATGGCAGGGTGTTTCTCTTTAGGCCAGAAGAAAATCATGCACGCATCAACAAATCTGCCGCCCGATTGGCAATCCCGGAATTTCCGAAAGAATATTTTTTTGAAGGCTTGACCACTCTGGTAGATCTTGACAAGGAATGGATCCAGCCCGGCAAGGGCAATTCGCTCTATATAAGGCCATTTGTTATCGCCACAGAACCGGCTATTTCAGCATCACCGGCCAGTACATATAGATTCATGATCATTTGTTCTCCTGCAAAAGCATATTATACTGGCGGCGTGAAAGTTCTTTTTGCCGAAAAATACAGCCGATCTGCCAATGGTGGCGTCGGGTTTGCCAAGGCAGCCGGCAACTACGCCGCTCAATTTTACCCAACTGCTTTGGCACAAAATAAAGGGTTTCAGCAAATCATTTGGACCGATGCCAGTACCCACGAATATCTTGAAGAAGCCGGAACGATGAATATCTTTTTCAGAATCAATGACACCTTGCTCACCGCACCGACCAGTGATCGTATTTTGGATGGCGTTACCCGAAAAAGTGTTATCCAGCTGGCAAAAGACAGCAATGTAAAAGTTGAAGTACGTCCCGTTAGCGTCAAAGAAATAAAGCAAGCTGCGAAAGATGGTTCGCTCAAAGAGATTTTTGGGGCCGGAACCGCCGCTGTCATCAGCCCCATATCTGCTTTTGAGCATGGTGGCGATGTTTTTGAACTTGAGCTCACCAACGATTCGTATGCAGCGTTCTTCAAGGAAAAAATGCTCAACATACAGCACAACCTTGCAGATGACCCGTACGGGTGGAGGTACGAGATTTAAATCTTAAATTCCAAATTCCAAAACACAAGTCATTGGGATTTGGAATTTGATTTTTCAGGAGTTCAGTATTTTGCCGATATCGGGCTTAAAATAGTTTGGGCCTTTGAGGACTTTACCGTCTTCCCTGTAAATTGGCTCGCCATCATTGCCAAGTTTGCTCATGTTGCTCCTTTGTATTTCTTCGAAAACGGCTTCAATTTTGTGTTGCAAACCGTGTTCTATGATGGTACCGCACAAAATGTACAGCATATCGCCAAGAGCATCGGCCACCTCAACAAGGTCGTTGTTGGATGCAGCTTCCAGATATTCCTCGTTTTCTTCCCTCATCAGTTTGTAGCGCAGCATGTTCTTTTCCGCCCCGAGGTCTGCGAGCGGCGTTTCGCGATAGCCTATCTTAAAAGCTTTGTGAAAGTTTTTTACTGATTGGATTTTCTCTTGCATCTGTTGGTTTTTTTAAGATTTCTTTTTGGTTATTCGAATCGTGTTTCACTAATTTTGCATAAAAATAACTATATGTTCACAAAAGGTCAATTGATCTTTGCGCTTTTGTTCATTATCGTGTTTGCGGCAGCATTGATCTACACCTATCGAAAAGATATTAAATTGCACCGTAAACATTACCGAGGAAGTGTCTGGGTATTGATTGCCTTTGTTTCTTTCATTCTTTTTATAGCAATTATCAAATACATTTTTATATAACCCCATAGTGCGTTATTAATACCGGTTTGCTTTCGGGGTTGTCCATACGAACTACCGGCCTGCGGGTGGTTTTTTATGGGAAATGTCCTTTTTTATTTTTTAGGTCTTGAAAGATTTTCCAAAATTCATTTTTGGCCCATTTAGAGTTTTTCGCCATTATTTGGATGATGACATTTATCAAAAATGCAGATGAAAGGTAAATTATCGATGTATGGAAATATTCATCATTCTCGCAGCGCTACTCGCCGTCAACGGTCTGTTGCTGATTTTTAGCGTAAACAAAAAGCAGGATGTCTGATCGACATCCTGCTTTGACAATAACCTGCGTTGCTTATTTCAAGAAACCGAAGTTTTTGCTATAATCCAACATTTGGCCAGAGAACGATTCGGGTTGTTTGACCTTGATTGCCGTGATTTCGCCTTCAGCATTGGTTTCTGGCACCAAGAGAGGATTGACAAACCCGCTGTATGGTGCGGTGTGAAATTGTTCATTGCGCTTTAACACCTCTGCATGTATTTGCTGATCTACTTTGACTCCATATGTTTCCACTAAACTTTCCACGGCATTAAAATCGCCTTCAGACTTGATACGCTGTGTCTCGCGGAGCAATTGGCCAAACAGTTCGTGAAGCTTTTCATAGTTGTTAATGTTATAATAGGTCTTTCCTTCACGTGTAATCTTTTCGATGACGTTGTCCTGTTTTCCTTTTTCAAAAACCCAGGCACTGACCCATTGCCTGTTGCGCATGTGGGCTTCCTCAACATCGTCGCCAAGGTTAAGGCGAACCAATTGCGTCATCAAACCATTGCGAATATAACCGTCATAGGCAGCCATTCCTACTTTTTTCCAATCGTCAACAAGTCCGAGTTCTTGGAGTTTTGGGCTGTACAGGAAATAGAGACCTAAAAGATCTGCCCTGCCTTCTTCTAATGTAGAAGCATAATTTTTAAGTGTTTCTTTGGTTTCACCCACACCTTTGTTTATACGTCCGGAGGCGTGGCCGATAACTTCGTGAAGGGCGGTATGCAGTTTGTCTGCAAGTTGGCCATAAGTTTCTTCAAGCTGGATTTCTTCTTGGTCATTGGCAAATTCTTTCAGACGTTCTGAACCGCCGGCATTGTTATAAGCGTCTATAATATTTCCAAGGGAAACCGACTTGCTCCCAACCGCTGCACGAATCCAGTTGGCATTGGGCAAATTTACCCCGATGGGTGTGCTTGGCGAAGCATCGCCCGACTCACCGGCAACGTTAACGACCTTGTAGGTCACTCCCACCACTTTGTCCTTTTTGTGTTCCTCCATCAATGGGGAATTATCTTCAAACCATTGTGCATTGTCGGACAGTACCTTCATTTTTTGTGACATATCAAAATCGTTGATCTGTACAATATTCTCATATGAACCTCGATAGCCAAGCGGGTCGTTGTAAACTTCGATAAAGCTGTTGATGTAGTCCACATTGCCCTCGGTGGCATTGGTCCAAGCCACGTTATAATCATCCCATGTCTGCAAATCCCCGGTTTTGTAATACGAAATAAGCAGTCCCAAAGCTTCGGCTTGTGGTTCATTTTCGGCTACGCCTTTAGCAAGCTCCAACCATTTTATGATTTCGTCGATGGCCGCACCGTACAAGCCTCCAGATTTATAAACTTCCTCTTTCAACTGTCCATTTTCTTTGACGAGTTTGGAATTAAGCCCAAACGACAAGGGTTTGTGTGGGTCTGGTGATTTTTTGTTTTTATAAAATTGCTCCACATCAGCATTGGTAACTCCGGGTCCATAGAAATTGACGGCAGATTCGGCTACGTTGTCCACGCCTTTGGCCTGGTTGACCTTTTTGGCATCCTTATCGTTAAAAATAACTTCAAACGCTTCGTCATCGAGTGAAGCGTGCGTTTCTGCCAATAAAAACTTCAGGTAATCTCGGTCAAATCCCGGCTTTAACTTGTCATTGGAATAGTGGTGATGGATACCGTTACTGAACCAAACACGCTTCAGGTAGGTCTCAAAGGCTTTCCAGTCGTCCGAGAATTTATCGCCATCATAATTTGTATATATAGTTTCAAGTGCAGTCCTTATCTGAAGGTTATGACGGTAGTTTTGATCCCACATGATATCGCGACCGGCCAAACCCGCCTGTGTAAGGTAATACACCAATTTTTGCTCTTTGAGCGTCAGGTTTTCCCAACCGGGTATTTGGTAACGCAGTATCCTGACATCTGCAAATTGCTCAACAAAATATTCAAATGCAGGTGCTTCTTTTGGTTCGTTTGTTGGCTCTACAATTTCTTTTTTATCGTCCTTGCAAGCATGCAAGGCGACCAACATCAGCAAAAAAATGGTCATTGATCTTAAATTCATCTTATAAAGTTTTTTAATGTTTTCTACAAATATAAGATTTATATGGGTTTTAACCGATCTGAACTTTTTTTGAATTGATCAATAAATTGCCCTTTGATTTAACCATTCATGTTTTTTTTGTTGCACATTACTGATATGCAATTAAAAAGAGCCTTCAAACACACTCAAAATTGCAGATTTTAACTTCAAACAAAAAAAGTCAAGTTGTAATCATCGTTTAAAATTGATTATCTTTGAGCAATAACAACCATTCCCCTTTGGATTACTGATGAGATATTTTAAATACATCCTATTTTTACTGCTTATCGCCATTATCGGCACATCCATTTACATTGCTGTACAGCCCAATGATTTCAAGGTGTCGAGCGAACGAAACATCAAAGCACCGGCAAGCGTTGTCTATGAAATACTTTCCGATACGATTGCCAATGACCGATCGGCATTTTGGAAATCGGGGAATTTGATGAAAAACAGTGCACAGGACCCGCCTATCAGTATCGAACAAACATTTACCGGAAAAGACATCCAAAATTCGGTGCTTGCGTGGAATGTTGCACCCAACGGCGACGGCACCACAAAAGTGACAAGAACACTCGCTGTCGACAAACTCTCGTTTCTCTTCAAAGCCAAGGCTATTTTTGGACAGGATTTAGAAAAAACGCTCAACCATCAGTTTGAAGAAGACCTAAAAACCCTTGAAAACGATGTTATTGAAAACATGTCGGCATACAGTATTAACATTGAAGGCATTACCGAATATGGCGGAGGATTCTATATGTACAAAACGACTTCTTCAACGGCTTCCAACATCAATAATACCTCCGCAAGGCAATTTGCCGAGATTTTCAATTTTATGCATGACCACAACATCGATAGGGTTGGGCATCCGTTCAATATTTACCACCAAATTGAGGCCAGCGGCAATGTCATCATGAGCAATGCCGTACCCGTGCAGAACAAAGTGACCGTTGCTGCCGAAAGCAATATATTATGTGGTTTTATGGACAGGACGCCGGTGGCGAAAGCCACTCTAAAAGGCAATTACTCCAATCTTAAAGAAGCATGGAACAGCATCCAGAAATATGTTACGGACAATGGTTATGAACGTTCGGACGTAGACCCTTTTGAAATCTTTACCAATGACCCCGGCAATGTACCAAACCCTGCCCGTTGGACCACGGATATATACATACCCATTAAAGCCAAACCTGCCGGAACAGAACAACAGTAAAGCAGTTATTCTTGGTTTTTGTTGGTGCGGACCGAGCAATACCTCCCGATATTACATTGCGAAACTCCTCAACAATCCCAGTGACGGAACCATACCTTATGGCATTTTTACCGTGAATATCAAAAGGTAGCCTTCGCATCGGTATTTTTATGTGAATGGCATTAAAAAAAATGCACTTTCACAAAACCGAATGTCAATGCTTTTTGAACTTTTTGACACCTGCCCTAACCTCGGTTTCCAGATAATTTTCTCGCGGCACTATCGGGCAGGAATATTTCTCGTTATAGGCGCAGTAGGGATTGTAAGCCGAATTGAAATCTATGACAATGGTATCGCCGTCCGGAATGTTTAAGTCTATGTAGCGTCCACCACCATAGGTTTCTTCGCCATTGGAATCATCGAGAAAAGGCAAGAACAAGTAGTCTTCATAACCTGATTTCTGAATTAAATCCTGGTTTTGATACACATTCAGCCTGAATGGTTTAGAATTCAAATCAAAATAAATTTCGCCATATTTAACATACTCGGGCAACCTATCTGTAGTGGTTTTCATCTTGAAAGGCTTTTCATCGACTGTCCGAACAAAACGCGCCTTCACAACATAAGCCGAATCAAAATTGAAAAAATCCAGGCCTTTGAAATCCTTGAGGTCTTTTTCCTTTAATGGCGATTTTGAAGCGTCCTTATACTCGGCATTGAGTGCTCTCTGAAAATCGGTTTCACCCATTAAATCCTGCTTCTTTTGGGCACAACCAAATAGAAAGAACAAAAGCGTAAGAGAAGACAAAACTGTTTTCATATCAAAATTTTAGAGATCCAAAAATACAACATAAAAATATTTTGCATAGCTTTGGCGGATAAATAAAACAGCACATGCACATCTGCAGATTTATACATATCAAAGAGAGAACCGCTCCAATGATCGGAAGCCGGGCTTGCGATATGTTATGATGCTATAAATGTGCATTTAAACGATATATTAAAGCCCGATGATTGCATCGGGCTTTTTAATTTTTTACCAAACAACATAAATGAAACTGTTCAACTTTTTGTACCACAACATCGGTCGCGGTTATATCAGCTCGTTTTCAGGTTTATCCAAAGAAGTTTGGTGGTTGGCACTCATAACGCTCGTCAACCGTGCGGGCACGATGGTTATCCCTTTCTTGTCGCTGTACCTCACCACGGACCTAAAGTTCTCTTTGGATCAAGTAGCGTGGATCATGAGTGCATTTGGGCTCGGAAGCATCGTAGGGTCATGGCTTGGCGGACAGCTTGCAGACAAGATCGGCTTTTATAGGGTCATGGTGGCAAGTTTATTTTTGAGCGGTATCCTATTCATACTCATGCAATTCATCACGAGTTTTGCCGGCATTTGCCTCGGGATTTTTACACTGATGTCCGTAGCAGACATGTTCAGTCCGGCCATGTACGTGGCATTGAACACTTATAGCAAGCCCGAAAACAAAACCCGCAGCGTAACACTGATGCGTTTGGCCATCAACCTTGGTTTCTCTGCCGGGCCGGCCATTGGCGGGCTCATTATTACCAAACTGAATTACCACGGTCTGTTCTGGGTTGATGGTTTGACATGTGTCATGGCAAGCTTTGTCCTATTGAGCGTACTGCATCCCAAAAAATCGAGACCGCTTGATGATGAAGTGGTAGAACAACCGATTTCAGCTTATTCAGACAAGCCGTTTCTGGTGTTCTTTTTGGCAATGGTCATTTTTGGTACCGTGTTCCTGCAACTCCTCTCCACCCTACCGTTTTATTATAAAAACGGTGTGGGACTATCGGAATTTGAAATCGGGATGCTCATGACCATGAACGGCTTTTTGATCTTTGTCGTAGAAATGCCGCTTATCAAATGGTTAGAATCCTCACGATACACTAAACCCGTGCTGTTGCTGCTTGGCATCATAATGACCAGTATAAGTTTTGCCCTGTTATTGCCCGACCCCGGTATTGCGCTGGTCATTACCAGTTTGATTATTTTTACTTTTGGGGAGATGATCGTGTTCCCGTTTTCAAATTCGTTTTCATTGGATCGGGCCAAAAAAGGGCGCAAAGGAGAGTATATGGCCCTGTACAGCGTTTCCTTTTCTGTATCGCACCTCATCGCGCACAATTTGGGTTTTCACCTCATCGACAGTTATGGCTTTAGCAATTCTTGGCTTATCATGTTTTGTTTGGGAACCGTTGGGGTCGTACTTTTGTTGTTCTTAAGACACATGTTAAAAAAAGAATCTTTACACAAAGCATGAAAGATTTAGAGCAAATGCCCCTATACAATAAGGCCTTGGAAATCCAGAAATTGGTCAATTCCATTATCGAAATCACAAAAGCATCCGAACTGAAATTAAAGAACGAAATAGAAAAGGCGATGCTCGATGAGGCCCTCGATTATTTGATGGGCAATTCGTTGTTGATTCCCGCAAAAATTGCCGAAGCTTATGCCGATAGCATGCCATACGATATCAAAATGGAAAACGCTGTCCTGATTCGGAAAGCCGCACGGGAACTATTGACCGATGCACGGAGCGTAGAAACCTTCGGTTTCAAGGACGTTGATTATATGGATGTTTTAAGAACCGAAATCGATGGTTTTCGGCTATTGTTTATAGCATGGGTAAAAACCTTTGACCCCTGGGATTATATATTGGATGATTGGGGACTTTTCAATCCGCCCGGTATTGAAGGCGATGCCAATGACGGTCCAACTTTAGGCGAAGATCACGACTACTTTGACGATGATGACGACGATTTCTGACCGTCCAGAAAACTATTTTATCGGTTTCACATCGTTATAGCTTACCACGTGCGACAGTACGATCTGGGTCTTGGTCTCGCCATAGGCAATCAGTTTGTCGATAAAACTTTCGAGGTGTTTTTGGTTTTTCAGCACCACTTCCATGACAATGTTTTCGTTGCCCGTAATGCGATAGCAGTTGAGCACCTCGTCATAGGTTTTAACCTTATCAAGAAAAGGTTTGAGCATCCCCATGAACACCCGCAAAGTGATGATAGCCTTAAGCTGATAGCCCGCTTCTATCGGGGCAATGTGCGCATGGTAACCACGGATAACCCCGGCATCTTCCATTTTTTTGATACGTTCGGACACGGCGGGCGAGCTGATGCCCACTTTGCGCCCAATCTCGGCATTGGACTGCCGAGCGTCTGTCTGTAAGCACTTTAGAATTTTCCAGTTGAGAGAATCTATATTCATTTAAAGAAATAGTACTATAAATACTTGTGTTTTAAAGCAAAAATAGCATTTAAATTTAAATATTAAAGATAGATGTGGAATCTTCTCGCTAATTTTGGTAACGTTTTCTTTAGAAAAAAACATGTACCACGTCCCAACACACCTCTCGGAACTGCCCATTTACAAAAAGGCGATGGAAATCATCATCCTTTCGCGCAGTATTTCAACATATTTGAACTATGATCTGTCATATTTGAAACCCGATGGCACCGAGGACAATGACGTATATTTTTCGGGAGATATTGTGCAGCAGTCCACATCACTGGCTCCAGAGATCGTAAATGCCGAACTTGAACGTTACAGCGACAAAAAGCACAAACACCTTGCTTCGCTCGAAAAGTTGACCAACAGGCTCTACCGCAACTGCATAAGGCTCGAAAACTGCAACAGTAACGGCAAAGATTACTTGCCTGTACTTCGAAGTGAACTCAAAAAGTTCAAAAAGCTTCAGCACACATGGATGTTGACACTGTGACCGGCACTTAATTGTCAATCAATCCCGCCATTTGGTAGAGACATTGCCCAATTAAGGCAAGCACCACAACCGAAACTTAACTTCCTAATTTCAAAAAGTGTTTAGACAGCTTCATTAAAAACAACTATTTGACTGTCTGCTAAATGGTATTTTTCAGATTTGATCGTGTTGAGCATCCAATCAAAAAAGTTATCGGAACGTCTCTCAAAACGGTAGGACAATGTAGTTTCCATATCAATAGTATTTTAGGTTAAACATTTTTTTGAGGGAATTCAAAATTACTGCCACAATTGCGGGAGAGGGCAATTATTAGATGAGGCGCAGAAATTTGTCCATCAATGGCAGGGTTAGGCAAAAAATACCGATATAAGGACCCATGAAGCTATAGTGAAAATGTCCCAAAATTCGAAGTTCAAGATTCAAAAAGGACCAGGAACATCCCTAACATGGAAGACTATGCAAATAGAGCAACAATATGACAATCAGTTATTTGAATTAGCAAAATCTTGGTGATTATAAAATTTTAAAAACTAAACCGAACATATTGAAAGGATTTATAGCACTATCGAGAATTTAACTTATATATAATTTTCCATCCATCAAATGTTCAGTATTTTTGCACGCAATTGCAAAAAAATGCCGACAAAAGAAAAACTCTGGAACCGAAATTTCATCATTGCGTGCATTGCCAACTTCCTGGTAGCTTGTTCCTTTAACCTCTTGATGCCCACCATCCCGATTTACCTATCGGAAGAGTTGGGGGTACCACATTCCAAGATCGGGATTGTGCTATCTTCGTATGCCATTGCGTTGCTGCTCGTCCGTCCGTTTTGCGGCTATTGGGTGGACGTTTATGCCAGAAAACCACTGTTCTTACTGGGCATCACATTGTTTATCGGCACTTTTATCGGCTATTATTTTGCCTTTACTGTGTTATTTTTTGTGATTCTCCGTTTCATTCACGGGATGTTCTGGGCGCTTTCCACGGTGTCTGCCAATACGGTAGCCATTGACATTATCCCGGCATCGAGGCGTGCAGAGGGAATTGGCTATTTTGGGGTTAATACCAATATCGCCATGGCCATTGCCCCTTTTGTTGCGGTAAACATCTATGACGCCCACGGTTTTCATTTTCTGATATCTTGCGCTCTGGTGATGGGGTTGCTATCTATATTGGTGGTAATTTTTATCAAAGTGCCCATTCGCGAAAAACTTGATAAGACCCCGCCACTGTCGCTCGACCGTTTCTTTTTGGTGAAAGGTTTTCCGGTATTTATCAATCAGCTTTTCCTTTCGTTTGGCTGGGGAACGCTCATTGCTTTTGCGGTGTTGTACGGCAAAGAAACGGGCATTCAAAATTCGGGGGTTTTCTTTTTGTTCCTGGCAGGCGGCATCGTTTTGTCGCGAGTGACATCCGGAAAGTTCGTGGATAAAGGCTACCTTCACAAGGTGATGGTCATCGCACTGTTATTGATATCAATAGGATTTGTGAGTTTTGCCCTGTTTCACAGTATTTATGCGTTTTGCGTTTCGGCCTTTATCATCGGCATTGGTTACGGAACGCTTTTTCCTGCCCTCCAGACCATTTATATCAACATGGCTCCGGGTTCTAAACGCGGCACTGCCAATTCTACTTACCTGACCGGGTTTGACCTTGGCATCGGTATAGGGATGCTGCTCGGCGCTTATCTGGGCGATCATTGGGGATTTTCTGCCATGTACCTGACCACAGCCGGTTTTTGCCTGATTGCCCTGATTTATTATTGGGCCATTTCACGAAAGGTTTTTGAGAGGAACCGCTTAAGATAAAAACAAAAAGTTGGCCCACCCATTTGATAAAAATGTCAAAAGCGTAATGGGCGTTATCTTCATTTGACCTTCAGTGTTTCACAACATAAGGACATCCGGAAATTACCCCAAGCCAACCCGCAGGCCAAAGTTTGCAAAAAGAGTGTGCTTTTATCCACCCGATAAGAATTTAATTTTTTTCTTTTCTCCACCTTTAGGTGTTTTTAATTTTTTGCCTATATACACGGCGACTCTCAAAATTCATCAGACCTAAAACAATGGTGGCAAAGACACTCAACACCTGACATTTAGGTACTTGAATCAACGTGAGGACTAAACACCAACTGCAAACAGATCGTTTTGCAAACGCGGCAGTAAACAGCTTCGATTAGCGCTTTTTGATAACATTCCCCGTGAGAGCCCAAATCCAAAAATCCTAAACAGGCCCAATAGAAATCCATAGGCAAACAAAAACCATTTCCATTTATGGCACTTGGCATTTTGATTACGTTTTCTGTTACATTACCGCCACATTACTAAAATAGCATTCTGGAAAAACCGTTTGCGATGCCACATTGTGGGATGTCAATTTGTTAAAAAACTTACCGTTCGTCGATACTTTGCCATTTGCTCTACTTGCACGTTTCACTTCATCTAATTTTTTGGCATTAAAACCCAAAAATTAGATTTATAAGTGACTTTTATTCACTTTTGGAATGCTATTAATCAAGTCCCAAATATTGATGATACCAGCCACAAACAACTTGACAGGTTTTTAGGTGTTTGTTGTATGCTATCTTCCTCTCCCTCAAGGATAAGTTTTCATCATTTCGGTACTTACATTGTTAAATCGTTGCCAATGAAACAGTTAATACTTTTAGCTGCTTTTCTTTTTGCACTTGCCGGATGGTCACAGACCAACGAGATAGACAGCCTTGTCCTGAATTTGGCGTTCCAAAAACAGGATTCTACCAAGGTAGATACCTCTGTTTATCTTATCAAGGCATTGTACGAAGCCAACGAACCCAAAAAAGCCTTGCAGTTTATTGACGAAACCGAACGACTGGCCAAAGCGCTCAACTATGCCAAAGGACAAGCCGAAGTGGCCTATTACCGCGCACTGATTTATTCTGAAAGGAACGATTACTTCAACGCCATTGACAGCTACAACAAATCAAAACAATTCTACCAAAAAATAAATGACACTCTGGGCGTTGCCAAAGTGAACAACAACATGGGTATTCTGGAAATAAAAAGAGGCAACTACATTGTGGGCCTCGAACTTTCCCTGTCCGCAATCAAGGTATTTGAAGAAAAAAATATGCTCAAGGACTTGGCCGCTGCCTACAACAACCTCGCCGAGGCCTATGTAAACACAAAACAATATAGTAACGCCCTGGAATTTAACCTAAAGGCTCTTGACGTCAAAACGGTATTGCGCGACAGCATGGGCATTATCAATTCCAATAAAAACATTGCCATGCTGTACGGTATGCGCAACGAATACCGAAAATCCATTGAACATTACGAAGCCGTCCTGCAACTCTTGGACAAAATGAAAGCACAGGACAAAAACCTCCGTGGCGAGATTTTGCCGCTTATAGGTAACCAATATCTACAGTTCAAAGAATATGACAAAGCAGAAGTTTACCTTTATGAAGCCTTGAAACACAATAAATCTGTTGGCAATCAAGCCGGAACGTTCCAGACACTCAATGCCATCGGCGACCTCAATTTGAGCCAAAACAAAACAAAAATTGCAGAATCACAGATCATCGAAGCCCACGAACTGTCAAAACAATCGACGGACAAAAAGGAAATCCTTAAAAATTTCAGGCTCATGGTACGATTGGATTCCATACGAAAACGTTATGAAAGCGCCTTTAAATGGCAACAAGAATATTACAAACTAAAAGAAGAACTGTACCAACAAGAACAACCCACGATACCAACCGATACCAGAAACACCCTTTCAAAAACCACCACTAACCTCGATGGCGATAGCACCTCGGGAACACCTACGCCCCAAAACGATGCCACCAAAGGCAAATCAGAACAGGTAGAACGCCTAAAACTCATTTCATACATCCTGATAGTTGCCTTTATCACGGCACTTTCTTTCTTGCTGCTCATCTATGTAAAAAGGAAAAACACCCTAAAATATACCCAAGAACTCGAAGAAAAAAACCGTCAAATCCAAAAGCAAAATGCGGCCATCCAAGAACAGACGCAACACCTTGAGGAAATCAACAAATCCAAAGACAGGCTATTCTCTATCGTATCGCACGACCTTAAAGATTCCATATCATCCATCAAAGGATTTTTGGACCTGTTGAAAGAAGACAGTATCACCAAAGAAGAGTTCACATCACTGATTCCGGAATTGAGCGACAATGCAAACAATGCTTCGCTCCTGCTCTATAATTTGCTGAATTGGTCAAAATCGCAGATGCAAAACCTCGAACCCAGTCCGGAACTTTTCAACATCCAGGATGTGTTCAAGAACAAAATCAGCTTGGTAGAACCAAAAATCGAACAAAAACGGATTGTCCTCATTGATGAATCGCAAAGCGGAACGGTGTATGCCGATAAGAACATGATAGAAATCGTGGTGCAGAACCTCATTACCAATGCAGTAAAATTCAGCAGGGTGGGCGACATCATCACCATTTCAAACAAAGAACAGAACGGTAAGACCTTATTGAGCGTTGAAGATACCGGCGTGGGAATTCCCAAAGAACACATTGAAAAACTTTTCAAAGGTAGCGGTTATACCACTATCGGGACAAAAAACGAAAAAGGAACCGGATTGGGACTTTCCATCTGTAAAGAACTGGTAGAGCTCAACCAAGGCAGGATTTGGGTAGAAAGTACTCCAAATATCGGCAGCAAATTCTTCGTGGAACTTCCTAAATCAAAGGTATAAGGTCAATTGGGCAGAAAAACTTCTGCCATCATGCACCGCGCACTCCCGCCACCACAAGTTTCTATGGTTTGCAAGTCGCTGTAAAGCACATCGCTGTGAGCCGTTATTTTAGAAACCTGCATTGGCGTCAGGCTGTCATGTGCTGCCTTGCTCATCACCAAATAGCGTTTGTTGTCCTTGCCACGTACCTGGAGCATATTGCCCGCAAATTGCGCCATTTGCGATTCGCTGATTTCGATGATGTCCTTTCCATCTTGCTTGAGGTGTTTTAGAACGTTTTTCCGATCTTGCTTGTCATCGATACAATCCAGGCAAATTACCGCAAAAGTCTCGGCAATGCACATCATTACATTGGTATGGTAAATGGGCAACCGCTTACCATCCACGGTTTGGTTGGCAACGAAAACCACGGGCGTATATTCAAAATCTTCGCAAAACTCAATAAAAAGTTCTTCGTCGGCTCTTGGCGAAAGTGCACAATAAGCTTTTCTGTTCTCACGGTCAAGCACAATGCTCCCAGTACCTTCCAGAAAATAACCATCTGACTCGGCAGAGGTATAATCAACGATGGTTTCAATACGGAATCCTTTGGCCTCCAAATGATCCAGAATTTCCTCGCGACGTTCCTTGCGCCTGTTTTCAGCAAACATCGGATACAAAGCCACATCTCCGTTTTCGTGAAAACTTACCCAATTGTTGGGAAATATAGAATCGGGCGTGTCCAAACTGTTGTCCTGTTCCACAATCACATTGACCCCAGCAGCACGGAGCTTGGCCACAAAAGCATCAAACTCATTTTGCGCCAGCTGGTTGACTTCGACATTTTTTAGCTCCAGTTCTTCCTGAAAATAATTGTTGACAGCCGTCTGCTCGTTCATCCTAAAGCTTATGGGACGAATCATTAAAATGGTATTGGTGGTCTGGTGCATGAAATTATGATTAACAACTGCAAAATTAGGTCAAATTGGTTAAATTTGATACACCATCCAATGTTTTAATTGTGGGTGGATTTTAAGTTTCCAAACCTTCGCCATGAAAAAACTCATCTGCAGTTTACTGTTCCTCACTGCTCTATTGCAAACAAAACCATCATTTGGGCAAGATTTTACCACTGTTTTTGAAAAAAGCAACGGAACCTCAACGGCCACCTACCAAGAAACCATTTTGTTTTATAAAAAACTGGCAGCCCACTATCCGGAAATTGCCATAGACAGTATTGGCGAGACAGATTCTGGATTTCCGCTCCATTTGGTAACGCTCAATCCCGACAAAACATTCGATTTTGAAATCCTCCGAAAAAACAAAGTTATCTTGCTTATCAACAACGGCATACACCCCGGAGAACCCGACGGCATCGATGCCACAATGTTGCTGTTCAGAGATTTGGTACAGAAAAAGATACGATTGCCAAAACACGTGGTACTCGCCACCATCCCGGTTTACAACATTGGTGGCAGCCTCAACAGGAACACTTCGTCAAGGGTCAACCAAAATGGTCCTTCTGAATATGGGTTCAGGGGGAATGCCCGAAATTATGACCTCAACAGGGACTTCATAAAAAGCGATTCCAAAAACGCCAAAAGTTTTGCCCAAATTTTCCACCGGACCAAACCCGATGTATTCATCGACAACCATGTGAGCAATGGCGCAGACTATCAGTACACACTCACACATTTGTTCACCCAGCACAACAAGTTGGGCGGCGAACTGGGCGACTATTTGCATCGGCACTTTATGCCAACTCTCGAACAAAAACTCTCTGACAAGCAATGGGACATAACACCATACGTAAACGTCTTCAACAAAGTCCCCGAAAACGGATTCAGCCAATTTATGGATTGGCCCCGCTATTCAACAGGTTACACAACACTGTGGAACACAATCGGGATGATGGTTGAAACCCATATGCTAAAACCATACAAGCAACGTGTGGAAGGCACCTACGTATTAATGGAAACCATGATACATCTTATGGAAAAGGAATTTGATACCATTAAACAATTGCGACAAAAACAATGGCAAAACCTTAAAAACGCCAAAACATACCCCGTGGATTGGAAGATTGACACTTCAAAATCGTCTACCCTAAAGTTCAAGGGATATGAAGGCACATTGGAAACAAGTGATATAACGGGAATGGACAGACTGAAATACCATCGCAACAAACCTTTTGTAAAAGATGTGAAATACCAAGATTTTATGGTACAAACCGCTGAAGTGAATATTCCGGAAGCATACATCATCCCTAAAGGTTGGTGGAACGTGATAGACCTGCTTCGGCTCAATCAGGTCGAAATGCGAACTTTTGAAAAAGATACGTCCATACAAGTAGAAAGCTATCGGATAGACACCTTCAATACAAGGAAAGAACCCTTTGAGGGCCATTATCAACATTACAACACCAAGATTGTGGCAAGAACAAAAATGCAGCCGTTCAAAAAGGGCGATTATTACATTCCTACCAATCAAAATGCCATCAGATACCTGCTTGAAACACTTGAACCCCAAGCACCGGATTCGTTTTTCAACTGGAATTTTTTTGATGCCATCCTTCAACAAAAAGAAGGTTTTTCACCCTACGTTTGGGAAGATTTGGCTTATGATTATTTGAACAAAAATGAATCTTTGAAACAAAATTTCGAGAAAAAGAAGAAAAGCGATCCCGATTTTGCAGGCAATTGGTATGCGCAACTGGATTGGATTTATAAACAAAGCCCATTTTATGAAACAGAGCATTTGCAATATCCGGTTTATAGGGTAGCAAAAGACTAACCCGAAATAACTCATGAAGTCTTGTCTGCCCTAAAGCAACAATTTGATATTGGCGTAGGAATTCTCCATAGCCTGTTTTACTTCGGGCTGGTTTAGCCACGCCACTTTGGTAATACCTTCTTCCATTTGCGGAACAAGCCTACCTTTATGTTTTGAAGTCATTTCAAACCAATAGGTTTGTTTTATTTTATGCTTGCCGTTACGCTTAAAAATATGATAGGTAGTAGCAAGTGGTTTTACGATTTTCAATCCTGTAACTTTGGTTTCCTCTTCAACTTCCCTAATCGAAGCATCTTCGATACTCTCTTTATTTTCCACTTTTCCTTTGGGCAAATCCCATTTGTCATTCCTATAGATGAATAGTATTTCACCTCGATCATTGATGACCTTTCCGCCGCCCGCAACCACAACGGGGAGTTTGTCAAGAAACGTTTCCAGCAATTTGTGTTCATGCTTTCCAATAAGCCGAACACCCTTGAGAGAGGTCGCATTGAGTTCCTTAATGACTTTACCGATATGCACAGTCTTGAGAAGATAGTTTTTGAAACCGGATTCAAAAGCAACCTCGGTGGTCAAGATTATCGGCTTTTCATTTACAAAAATTGTCACCATCGGATCGTGGCCATATTTTTTAAGTCGATAAAAATATCAATTTTTTGATACAACAATGGATTTTCTTGTCAATTTTCTCCTAAATCAAAAAAAAAAGTTTCACAATTTTGATTAGATTTGCGACATGATTTTTGACGAGAACACCGCCAGACAGACCGCCAAACTGCTTTTGGACATCAATGCGATTAAACTACAACCGGGCAAGCCGTTTACTTGGGCATCGGGTTGGCTATCGCCTATCTATTGTGACAACAGGATTATTCTCTCGCACCCTTCCATCAGAAATCATATAAGGGAAACAATGGCAAGACAAATAGAAAAGAAATACGGCAAACCAGACGTCATTGCCGGTGTTGCCACAGGTGCCATAGGCATTGGGGTCTTGACTGCCGAATATCTCGGGCTGCCTTTTGTCTATGTAAGACCGGAGCCAAAAGGACACGGCAAGCAGAACCAGATTGAAGGCCATTTGCAAAACGGCCAAAACGTCGTGGTGATCGAGGACCTCATCAGCACCGGAAAAAGCAGCCTCAACGCGGTCAAGGCCTTGCGCGATGCCGATGCAAACGTTTTGGGCATGGTAGCCATATTTTCGTATGGATTTGAGACCGCTATCGAAAACTTCAAAAAAGAAAATGTGGCCCTTAACACGTTGAGCGATTACAGGACGTTGCTTCAACAAGCCTTGGACACCAAATACATAACCGAACAAGAACAAGAACTATTGGCCATCTGGAATGCCGATCCGGCAAACTGGAACGAGCGTTTGACAAAACAACAATAACCCATGAAATTAGAATCGCAAAAACAAACCATAAACAGATCAAAAGAAGACGTATTTGAGTTTCTTTCTGACCCCAAAAATTTTGAACAGCTTATGCCCGAAAATGTGGCAAAGTTCGAACCCAATGCCAATGGCGGTTTTACTTTTGCGCTTTCCGGAATGCCTGAAATTTCACTTCGCAAAAGAGAAAGCGTACCTTATGATAAAATAGTTTTAGGTGCCGACGGCGGCAAACTCGACTTTGACCTTACGGCAAATCTTACCGAAATAGGCGAAAACGAAACCGATGTTCAATTGGTATTCAGCGGCGAATTCAACGCTATGATAGGCATGATGGTCAAAGGCCCTATCAGTAAGTTCATCGAAACTCTGGTCGGCAATCTGCAAAAAGCTATCAATACAAAAGACTCACAGATTTAAGGTCGTATTCCTTGATCTGTGCATCTTCAATTTCAATCTTCAGATTTCCGGATTCGGTAATGCCTCTGATAAATCCGGAAAATTTTGTGCCTCCTGCGTCTGTGAAGGTAGATGGCTTGTCCTTGCGGAACAAGTTTGCCTCATACAATTGTTTTAAATAACTACTTTTTCCCGATTCCAAAATCTGAAAATAGGCTTGCAATTCAAGCAAAACCATCTGCAATACTTCGTCCCTGTCAAACAAACGGCCAGTTTCGAGAATCAACGAGGAGGCGTTTGGCAAATCCTCAAAATGTACCTGATTGATATTAATCCCTATCCCTATAACCGATGCCTGTACCCTATTTTGTTTTACAACATTCTCTATCAGGATGCCGGCAAGCTTCTTATTGCCTGACAAAATGTCGTTAGGCCATTTAATCCTGACGTTCATTAACTGCAATTTCACTAACGTATTAAAAACCGACAATGCCACCACGATAGCCACACTAAATGCCGCATCGACATCCAACCCTGTAATTTTTTTAAACACACTGAACAACAGGTTATTGGAGTCTTTAGAAACCCATTGTGTACCCATCTGTCCACGGCCATCGGTTTGATAATCGGCCACAACGACCGTCATGTCTTCAAGCGGTCCGTCGTTACTGATACGCTTTAAAAACGAATTGGTGGAGTCAATGGCATTAAGTTTGATTATGTGCATTATAAAACAATCAATTGAAATTATAATTTAATTAAGATTTTTATAATTCCAAAAGAACTAAAAAATAATAACTTTGCACTAACTGTAAACAAAATTAATGGCGAAAAAAGACAACAATGCAGATCAATTGATTACGACCATATTGGGCGGTATCGAGGACATGAAAGGAAAAGAGATAAAAATCCTCGATTTGAGGAACATAGAGAATACCGTTTGCGATTATTTCATCATTTGCGAAGGTACTTCCAACACCCATGTCAATGCCATTGTTGGTTCCATACAGAAAAAAGTCAGCAAAGAACTAAAAGACCATCCATGGCACGTAGAAGGCAGCGACAATGCCGAATGGGTGCTTATGGATTACGTCAATGTCGTGGTTCACGTTTTCCAAAAACACATTAGGGAATATTACGACATCGAAAGCTTATGGGGCGACGCAAAGACGACCGCAATAAAAACCAGTTATTAAAATTCATACATGTCAAACGAAAAAAACCAAAACAAAAAACCAAGAGTGAGTGCGTACTGGATATACGCTATAATCATTATGGGTTTTTTTAGTATAAATTTTCTTGGATCGGGCTTTGGACAGCAACCGGCAGCCCAAGTTACACCGTCACAGTTTTTTGACTACCTCAAAAACGGCGAGGTTGCCAGAGTGGTCATTGTCAACAATCGCGAGGCAAAGGTGTATCTCACTCCTGAAGCACTTGAAACTGAAACGCACAAAAAAACAAAGCCGAGAAATCTGCTCCCAACTCTTTCACCGTCTCCAAATTACAAATTCGAGTTTGGTGATTTGGCATTATTTCAAGAAAAAATTACCAAAACCATTGAAGAAAACAACCTGGCCGACACCAAATTAACTTTTGAAACCGAGCACAATGTCTGGGGCGATCTGCTCATGACACTGCTTCCATTTGCATTGATAATTGGGGTTTGGATTTTCATCATGCGGCGCATGGCTTCCGGTGGCGGTGGCGGTGCCGGCGGTCAACTTTTCAACATCGGAAAATCAAAAGCGCGCCTCTTTGACGAAAAAACTGACATCAAGACATCATTCAAAGATGTGGCAGGACTTGAAGGTGCCAAAGAAGAAGTACAGGAAATCGTGGATTTCTTGAAAAACCCCGACAAATATACCTCACTCGGAGGCAAAATCCCCAAAGGTGCTTTGCTGGTAGGTCCTCCCGGAACGGGCAAAACACTATTGGCTAAAGCTGTTGCCGGCGAAGCCAAGGTTCCGTTCTTCTCGCTTTCTGGTTCGGATTTTGTGGAAATGTTCGTAGGCGTTGGCGCATCGCGGGTAAGAGACCTTTTCAAACAAGCAAAAGAAAAATCGCCGGCCATTATTTTTATTGATGAAATTGACGCGATAGGCAGGGCCAGGGGGAAGAACAATTTTTCCGGCTCTAACGATGAACGCGAGAACACACTCAACCAACTACTGACCGAAATGGACGGTTTTGGCACCAATACCAATGTTATTGTATTAGCAGCCACAAACCGTGCTGACGTTCTCGACAAAGCCTTGATGCGTGCCGGTCGTTTTGACCGACAGATATTCGTTGACTTACCTGACATCAGGGAACGAAAAGAGATATTTGAAGTTCACTTGAGACCCATCAAAAAAGCCGATGACCTCGACGTTGATTTTTTAGCTCGACAAACACCCGGATTTTCTGGTGCCGACATTGCCAACGTGTGTAATGAAGCTGCCCTGATTGCAGCCCGGCAAAACAAAAAATCGGTAAACCGTCAGGATTTTCTCGATGCCGTTGACAGGATTGTCGGAGGCTTGGAAAAGAAAAACAAAATCATTACACCGGCAGAAAAACGTGCTGTAGCATTCCACGAAGCAGGACATGCAACCATCAGTTGGATGCTCGAACACGCAGCACCATTGGTAAAAGTGACCATCGTGCCCCGAGGCCGTTCACTTGGCGCAGCATGGTACCTGCCAGAAGAAAGATTGATCGTAAGAACCGAACAGATGCTAGACGAAATGTGCGCTGCACTCGGTGGCAGAGCTGCAGAGCAAGTAATCTTTGGAAAAATCTCAACTGGTGCATTGAGCGACCTTGAAAAGGTTACAAAACAGGCTAGAGCCATGGTAACCATCTACGGTTTGAGCGACAAAGTAGGCAACCTTACCTTCTACGACTCTACCGGGCAAAGCGAATACGGTTTCACAAAACCTTACAGCGAGCAGACCGCCCAAGTAATAGACGATGAAATATCAAAAATCATTGAAGAACAATACGACAGAGCAGTTGATATATTGGAAAAAAATAAGGACAAGCTCACCGAACTCGCCGAAGTGTTGCTGGACAAGGAAGTCATTTTTAAGGACAATCTTGAAAAAATATTCGGAAAAAGACCTTTTGATAAAGAAGATGAACCTGCCGAAGAGAAAAACACAACTCCCGACCCATCTTTGGCATCTGAAAACGGTCTTGACGCAACAGACAGCAAAACAGATGCTTCAGATACAAATACCGATCAAAAGGAAGAAGTCAAGGACGATTTGTTGAGTTAAAAAAATCAATTGTATTAAAAAAACTTAAATCGGCCTTTGGTTAATTTAAGTTTTTTTATATTTGGGATAATCATTTTTAAAAATCAGGTTTAAGATCAGCCCGTAAAATGAGTCTATTTCGTAAAATCTTCGGACTAAAAGACGGTGATGGAGATAACATAAAAAACGAAGAACGCGGCAAATATATGCCCGAGATAAAACTTCCCATTGACGAAAAGTTTACCATAAACTTCAAGGCTAATGGAGGTAAGTTCTTGTATTGTGAAAATATGCAAGAAATTTTTGAGACCCTCCAGCAAATCCTTGACGAAAACCAATGGGGTGACAAGCAGGTATACCTTACCGACGAAAGGCTAAAAGAACTCTTTAAGGATTTTGATCTCAAACCCTCCACCAATCTTGACGTAAGCACCTATTTTCTTACCACATGCGAATATCTTATTGCCGATGATGGGTCCCTTTTGATATGCTCTAACCAGATTGCCGAAAAAAAACTAAAAGATCTTCCGGCAAACTTTGTGGTGTATGCCACAACAAGTCAGTTTGTAGAAAGTATTGGCGAAGGTTTGAGAGGTATCAAGAACAAGTATAGGGAAAGAATACCCACCAACATCACTACCATAAAGCACTTCAAGGCCATTGAAGACAAAGATTTTCTTACATATGGAAGCAGCACCAAAAACTTGTATTTACTTCTTTTAGAAGACTTTTAGATGAACGAGCTCCGTACCAGAGCCATTTCAGGCATACTCTACATAACCTTGCTAATACTCTGCATCTACCACCAATATGCCCTCATCGTACTGGTTTTTATATTTGGGCTGGTCTGTATGGCTGAATTCAAAAAATTGATACAGCTCAATAGTTATTGGCCTTATGCCATATTTGCCATTATGTACCTTGGATTCGGGTTTTGGTGCATTACGGCTTCTCCCGGGTCTGGGTTTAGCGAAGCTATACAGATTTTGCAAGTCATCACCATTTTTGTTCATCTATTGCTTATCAAGGATTTGTTTTCTGAAAAAACCATCCCCTTGTTTTCCACCAAGAGGTTCATTCTTACCACTTTTTACTTATCAAGTTCGTTTGTATTTCTGGTTTTGATTGCCAACAACAATTATGAATTTACTCCAAAGCTACTTTTGGGCGCATTTATACTCGTTTGGGCCAACGATACCGGTGCCTACCTTATTGGGAAAAATTTCGGTAAACAGAAACTCTTTCCGAGTATATCACCCAAAAAAACTGTTGAAGGCTTTCTGGGCGGCCTTTTGTTAGCCTGTTTCACAAGTTATTTCATTGCAAATTTCACAGGAACCCTGAATTTTACTAATTGGCTGATATTAAGCATTATAGTTAGCGTTTTTGGCACGCTTGGCGACCTGATTGAATCAAAATTCAAAAGGCAGGCCAATGTAAAGGACAGCGGTGTAATAATGCCAGGACACGGAGGTTTGCTCGATAGACTCGATAGTATTATTTTTGTAGCACCATTTTTCTATTTATTCTTAAAGATGTTTCCCTATGTTCCATAAAGAAGGACATAAAATCATATTCGGCAGCCTGGTAGCTTTGGTAGTCAGCATAATACTTATCGACCATCTGGTTTCCATTGTATGGCTACAAAAAACCTTGATGTTGGTTTTGGTTATCTTATTTCTTACCATTTTACAATTTTTCAGAAACCCCAAGCGAAAAGGGAAACTGGATGATGGCCATGTACTTTCTCCAGTGGACGGTAAGGTCGTGGTCATCGAAGAGGTTTTTGAAAAGGAATTTTTTAATGACAAGCGGCTGCAAGTATCCATCTTTATGTCGCCAATCAATGTCCATGTAACACGCTACCCTGTTGGGGGACAAGTGGTTTACAGCAAATACCATCCGGGAAAATTTCTGGTGGCATGGCATCCAAAAGCAAGCGAAGAGAATGAACGCACTACGGTTGTGGTACAAAACAGAACCTTTGGAAAAGTGCTGTACAGACAAATTGCCGGAGCTTTGGCCAAACGCATTGTTAACTATGCAAAAGCCAACGAAGCAGTCGTACAAGGTACCGATTCGGGATTTATAAAATTTGGGTCACGGGTAGATGTTTTTCTGCCATTGGACACCAATATCAAGGTAACGCTCAACCAAAAAGTAAGAGGCGGCATCAGTGTGATTGCCGACAGAACATGAACCACGAAACGTTGGACAAGGAATTTGAAGAGGCGGTAGAACGCATCAACAACTACACGGAGCCGTTTCCGGCCGATTTTCTGTTACGCCTTTATGCTTATTATAAACGTGCCACCAACAATTATGACCGCCCTGGGAGTAGTCGTCCCATTATCAATGCTTTCAAAACAAACGCATTGTTCCAAATCAAGAACATTACACCCGAAGAGGCAAAACGGATGTATATCGAATTGGTAAATAATTATTTCTTGTACAGAAAATAAAGATTTTCAATCTCTTATCAACGGCATTGTAGAACAGCGAAGCAATCCTTCCTGTTTTGCTATTTCGGCATAAGGTACTTCTTCCACTGTAAAGCCATTGTTGCGCAGCCAATTATTCAACCTTGTGAAATTCCTTTCAGAAACAACTACATCGTCATCAATTGAGAAGATATTGCTGTTCATGTGGTACATTTCTTCACGGGTAATGTGAAAGAGGTTGTCCTTGCCAAAAAGTTTCAGTATATAAACATAATCGCTTTCTTCCCTAAAGCCGCTTTTGTAGACGATGCCCTTGTTCTTGCCAACGGGCTGAAAACAGCAATCTAAATGCAGGGCATTGTCACGGGGTTCTATCTTGGACTTGACCAAATCAAATTCTTTAACTATTTTGTTTGGAAACAGTTCTTTAATAAACCTGACGCCTTCCATATTAGTTCGGGCCGTGATGTATTCTTTATAATCGCTCCCTTTGTAGGTACCTATAAAAACATGGTCGTTCCACAACATGACATCGCCGCCTTCAATGTGCACTTCGTCTGGAGGACGAATGACCTTGCCGGGGTCAATTTTATCTATAACGTACTGAATGGCATCCAACTCTTGGTCCCGTTCCGGCAAAATATTGGCCTTGATGAAAATATCGTCAATGACAAAGGCTATATCGCGGGAAAAAATCTGGTTGTAATCTTCAATCAGTTTCGGGCGATGGACTTTTACATCATATTTTTTAAACACTTCTGCAACGGCATCCATTTCCTTGACCATATCTCTTTCAATCGGATAGGTCCCGGCCTTGATATGCTCCAGTGATTTGGGGTCGTAGGCTTCCTCTTCCGTTGGTGTCGGGCCGTTACTTTGTGCCGTGCCAAGCACTACTTCGCGAAGTCGCGAAGTTTCGTTTTTAATATTCAGTTTTAGATAGTCCATCACGGTATAACGACAAAAATTTATGCGCAATAAATATCGGGATAATATACCTAAACACCATAAAAATTTATGTAGAGTTTTCCCAGGGCCAAAGATCCAACTCTATAAATTTGAAAATATAAAAAAGCCCCACTTAAAAAAATGGGGCTTTGTATTTGTATCAACTTCTTTATCGCTTATCGATCGGTACAAACGGTCTCAAGGTTTTGCCAACATAAATTTGGCGCGGGCGACCGATTGGTTCTTTCTTCAATCGCATTTCTCGCCACTGCGCGATCCACCCTGGCAAACGCCCAAGTGCAAACATCACAGTGAACATATCGGTCGGGATACCCATGGCGCGATAGATGATACCAGAATAGAAATCTACGTTGGGATAGAGTTTCCTATCAACGAAATATGGGTCTTTTAATGCTTCTTTTTCGAGACCTTTGGCAATTTCTAATATTGGATCTTCAACACCTAAATCTTCCAACACGCTGTCTGCGGCTTTTTTGATAATCCTTGCTCTTGGGTCGAAACTTTTGTAAACTCTGTGACCAAAGCCCATCAAACGGAACGGGTCTGCCTTGTCTTTTGCCTTGGCCATATATTTTTCGGTGTCGCCACCATCTTGGTCGATAGCTTCGAGCATTTCAAGAACGGCTTGGTTGGCACCGCCGTGCAATGGTCCCCAAAGTGCGGAAATCCCTGTGGAAAGTGATGCAAACAACCCCACATGCGAAGAACCTGTAATCCTGACCGTAGAGGTAGAACAGTTTTGCTCATGGTCGGCATGGAGAATCAACAATTTGTCCAATGCGTCCACTACTATTGGGTTAAAGATATATTCTTCATTGGGCTGCTTAAACATCATCTTGAGAATGTTCTCTATATATCCAAGGTTCTTGTCCCCGTAATCCAACGGCAACCCATTCTTCTTACGGAAAGTCCATGCAACCAATACCGGAAATTTGCCCAATATTTTCACAATGGCCTTGTACATAGCTTCTTCCGAATCAACATTAACGGAAGATGGGTTGAAGGCGGTAAGAGCACTCGTCAGAGAAGCGATGACGCCCATCGGGTGAGCCGATTTTGGAAAGGCATCCACAATTTTTCTGACATCATCGTCAACTACGGATTGTGCTTTGATATCCGAGTGGAATTTATCCAACTGCTCTTTGGTGGGAAGTTCTCCAAAAATCAGCAAATAGGCCACTTCAAGGAAACTGGCTTTGTCTGCAAGCTCCTCAATGGAATAACCCCTGTATCTCAAAATCCCTTGTTCGCCGTCCAAGAAAGTAATGGCACTTTCGCAAGAACCTGTATTCTTGTAGCCGGGATCCATGGTTATGACACTGTCGGTGGTACTTCTTAAGTTGCTGATGTCTATTGCAACCTCATTTTCAGTTCCTATTATTAAAGGAAAATCATACTTTTTTCCGCTTATTTCTATCGTAGCTTTTTCTGACATATTCATAAAAATTTAATCTGATTGGTGTATCCGAAAAGATGTCACGAATTTACGAAATATAAAGTGATTTAAAAAGGAACTTTACAAGCATTTTAACAATTGTGACATTTAAGAAATCAATGCTATATTTTGACAAAAATCGATACCATTGATTTTAGTAAATTTGTGGTTTCATTTAGTAAATCGTTTATGCATCGATATCTTTTTATAATCTTGATATTGTTCTTTATAAAAACATCCCATGCGCAGGTTATCAATGTTGAAACACTCAGGAAAGTCACGGATTCTGCCAAATGGACGGGATCGGTAAGTTTGGATGTAGGGCTGATAAAAAACACGAACAGAATTTTGAAGATCGACAACAAAACCCACGTGCAGTACAACGACAAGAAAAACCTGTGGTTATTTGTCAATGACCTGAAGTTTGAAAAGCTGGAAAGGAACTCTTTTGTGAACAAAGGCACCCAACATTTGAGGTACAACAGGAAGGTTTCGGAAAAAATAAAGATGGAAGCCTTTCTCCAGGCTCAATACGACGCCATTTCGGAAATCGATTTTAGGGGCCTTGCTGGGCTTGGGCCGAGATTCAAACTATACGCCAACGAGAATTACCGATTTTATCTCGGCACACTGATCATGTACGAATACGAAAAAGCTTCGGATATTGTGCCAGATCGGGTTCAGGAAGACATTAGGGTGAGTGCCTATATTTCTTTTAGCTTGTTTCCAAAAGAGGGCTTCGCATTGATAGGTACAACATATTACCAACCAAAATTATCAGGTTTTGCCGACTATAGGTTGTCGAGCAATACCTCTATTTTGTTCAAAATAACCGGTGGGCTGTCGTTCAAGACAAACTTTAGCTACATTTATGATGCCGTACCTGTGACAACCATTCCCAAAACCCAGTTTGAGTTGACCAACGGGCTTCTATATACGTTCTAAAAAGCTTATTTTACCTTAAAGGCCTTCAATCCAGGAAAATAGGCGACTTGCTCCAATTCTTCCTCAATGCGCAGCAACTGATTATATTTTGCCATACGGTCACTGCGTGACGCAGAACCTGTTTTGATTTGTCCCGTATTCAAAGCCACTGCCAAATCGGCGATTGTGTTGTCCTCGGTTTCACCAGAGCGGTGCGACATTACCGATGTATAACCAGCATTGTGCGCCATGTTTACTGCTGCAATGGTTTCTGTCAGGGTACCAATTTGGTTTACTTTGATAAGTATAGAATTTGCAATGCCTTTTTCTATACCTCGGGACAAACGCTCCACGTTGGTAACGAACAGGTCATCGCCCACCAATTGTACTTTATTGCCGATCTTTTCAGTCAGGTATTTCCAACCATCCCAATCATTTTCGTCCATGCCGTCTTCGATGGAGACTATCGGGTATTTTGAAACCAGATCTGCCAAATAATCAGCCTGTTCCTTGCTTGTACGCACTTTGCCTTTGTCTCCCTCAAACTTGGTGTAATCGTATTTTCCGTTCACATAAAATTCGGCCGAAGCACAGTCCAAAGCTATCATAACGTCATCGCCAAATTTATAGCCCGCCTTTTCTACGGCTTTTTTGATGGTATCCAAAGCGTCTTCGGTTCCACCGGGAAGATTGGGTGCAAAACCGCCCTCATCACCCACAGCTGTGCTCAATCCTCTGCTGTGCAGTACTTTTTTGAGATTGTGAAAAATCTCTGTTCCCATTTGCATGGCGTGGGTAAAACTTTTGGCCTTAACGGGCATCACCATAAATTCCTGAAAAGCAATCGGTGCATCGCTGTGCGAACCTCCGTTGATGATGTTCATCATAGGTACCGGCAAGGTGTTTGCAGACACACCTCCGATATATCTGTACAATGGCATCCCAAGTTCGTTAGCAGCAGCTTTGGCAACGGCAAGCGAAACGCCCAGAATGGCATTGGCGCCAAGTTTTGATTTGTTTTTGGTACCATCAAGCGCAATCATGGTTTGGTCAATCTTGTTTTGCTCAAAAACGGATGTCCCGATAAGTTCTTGGGCAATTACCGAATTAACATGTTCAACGGCTTTGAGAACGCCCTTACCCATATAAGATATGTCGTTATCCCTCAACTCCACGGCTTCATGTTCTCCTGTCGATGCTCCAGAAGGTACGGCAGCTCTGCCCAATACACCATTGTCTGTTATGACGTCGACCTCTACGGTAGGGTTGCCCCTTGAATCAAAAATCTGTCGTGCGTGGATGTTGATGATAATGCTCATAATATTGGTTTTATGTTGTTAAATTCTAAATGTCAAAGTTACGAAATTGTCGTTCTTTTTTTTCTGTTGCCTTTCATTATTGCGATAAAAAATCAGGAGGCTATCTTATGAATGAAAAACTGTAGGGAAATTAAAATTTTATTGCCGTTTCTTCACTGATTATTCATGATATTCTCGATAAATTGGTCAAAAAGGTAGGACGCGTCGTGTGGTCCAGGGCTTGCCTCTGGATGGTACTGTACCGAGAAACAATTTTTATGTTTCATCCGTATTCCGGCCACCGTATTATCATTTAAATGAACGTGCGTGATTTCTATATCGGGATGTTTCTCTGTTTCATGGCGGTTGATTGCAAACCCGTGGTTTTGTGAAGTAATCTCTCCTTTTCCGGTGATAAGATTTTTGACGGGGTGATTGATGCCACGATGTCCGTTGTGCATTTTATAGGTTGAAATGCCATTTGCCAATGCAATGACTTGATGTCCAAGACAAATACCGAACAGCGGCAGGTTGCGGTCCATGATTGTTTTTGCCAGTGTTATGGCATCTTTTAAAGGTTCTGGGTCTCCCGGGCCGTTGGATATGAAATAACCATCGGGGTTGAACTTTGCCATTTCTTCAAAAGTGGCGTTGTACGGAAACACCTTGACGTAGGCATCTCTTTTTTCAAGATTGCGAAGAATGTTCATTTTTATACCAAGATCAAGGGCGGCAATACGGTACTTGGCGTCTTCATTGCCCACAAAATAAGGGACTTTGGTACTGACCTTGGAAGCGAGTTCCAAACCGTCCATGTTGGGCACTTTGGCCAATTGCAGCTTTAATCCCTCGACATTGTCCACTTCTGTGGATATGACAGCGTTCATGGCGCCATTGTCCCGGATGTATCCCACCAAAGCCCTTGTATCTACATCGGAAATGGCCAGGAGGTTATTGTCCTCAAAAAAACTTTCGAGCGATGCATCTGCTGACGGTCTTGAATAGTCGTAGCTGAAATTCTTGCAAATAAGCCCGGCTATTTTTACCGATCCGGATTCTACCTCATCGGTTTTGGTGCCGTAGTTTCCTATGTGGGCATTGGTAGACACCATCAACTGGCCAAAATAAGATGGGTCTGTAAAAATCTCTTGGTAGCCTGTAGTCCCTGTATTAAAACATACCTCGCCAAAAGCAGAGCCTTCTTTACCAATAGATTTTCCGTGAAAGATTGTGCCATCGGCAAGAAGTATCAGTGCGGGTTTTCTTTTTCTGTATTTCATTTTGAAAAAAGGTTTTACAAAATTGCACAAAAAAAGGATAAACAGAAATTGTTTATCCTTTTTATTTTTATGAATTATCGATCATTATTCTTCACCACCGCTTGTTTCTTCGGTCTTGGCCGGTACTTCGGGAGTTTTTTCGGCTACTGCAGGTGCAGAATCGGCTTTTTTGGATCGACCACGTCGCGTGGTTTTCTTTTTAGCCTGATTACCGGCATTGTAAAGCTCATTGAAATCCACAAGTTCTATCATGGCCATGTCTGCATTGTCTCCCAATCGATTGCCCAACTTGATGATACGGGTATAGCCTCCCGGACGATCACCAACTTTTGGTGCTACTTCCCTAAACAATTCGGTAACGGCATCTTTTTGTCTCAAACGAGAAAAAACGATACGTCTGTTATGGGTAGTGTCATCTTTTGATTTGGTGATCATTGGTTCCACAAACTGCTTTAAGGCTTTGGCCTTTGCAACAGTGGTGTTGATACGCTTGTGCTCTATTAGGGAACAAGCCATATTGGCCAACATTGATTTCCTGTGTGCAGTCTTGCGACCTAAATGGTTAATTTTTTTTCCGTGTCTCATGACGTGTTTTTTTTTGCATCATCTTGCATCAACCCTTTTTGGGGAGCAAACTATGATACATTGTTAATCTTTATCTAATTTGTATTTGCTCAAATCCATCCCGAAGTTCAGGCCTTTGACATTTACCAATTCTTCAAGTTCTGTCAAAGATTTTTTACCAAAGTTCCTGAATTTCATCAAATCGTTTTTGTTGAAAGACACCAAGTCTCCCAGTGTATCTACTTCTGCGGCTTTCAAACAGTTGAGTGCACGAACGGACAGATCCATATCGACCAATTTGGTTTTTAGTAGTTGCCTCATGTGAAGCGATTCCTCGTCATAGGTTTCTGTCTGTGCGATTTCGTCAGCTTCGAGAGTAATGCGCTCATCGGAGAACAACATGAAATGGTGTATAAGTATCTTAGCCGCTTCGGTAAGTGCCTCTTTTGGGTGTATCGAACCATCTGTGATGATCTCAAAAACCAGCTTTTCATAATCTGTTTTTTGTTCAACACGGAAGTTTTCGATGCTGTATTTCACGTTTTTTATAGGTGTATAGATAGAATCCGTGAAGATTGTACCAATTGGAGCCGAAGCTTTTTTGTTTTCTTCGGCCGGCACATAGCCCCTACCTTTTTCGATGGTGATCTCCAAGTTGATGTTCACTTTCGGATCAAGATTGCAAATGACCAGATCTTTGTTCAAAATCTGGAATCCGGAAATAAATTTCTGGAAGTCGCCGGCAGTGACCTGCTCTTGTCCGGAAATTGATATCGTAACGGTTTCGTTATCGATCTCGTCAATCTGGCGCTTGAAGTTCACTTGCTTCAGATTAAGTATGATTTCCGTAACGTCCTCAACAACACCTGCTATGGTTGAGAATTCGTGGTCAACGCCTTCTATCCTGACAGATGTAATAGCAAACCCTTCCAAAGAAGATAACAAGACCCTCCTTAAAGCGTTTCCAACGGTCAACCCATAACCGGGTTCAAGTGGTCTGAACTCAAACTTACCCTCGAAAGGGGTTGAATCAATCAAGATTACTTTGTCGGGCCTTTGAAAATTTAATATTGCCATATTGCGATTAGTATCAGTTGTTATTTTGAATATAATTCGACGATTAGCTGCTCCTTGATGTTTTCTGGAATCTGTACTCTTGCAGGAACGGAAACGTAGGTTCCTTCCTTGGTATCGTTGTTCCAGGTGATCCATTCGTAAACGGCGCTTGAGCTGGCCAATGCGTTTTGTATGGTTTCGAGGGATTTTGATTTTTCCCTGACGGCAACCTTATCTCCGGCTTTTAATTGGTAGGACGGAATGTTGACGATATCACCGTTAACGGTGATGTGCCTGTGTGACACCAATTGGCGGGCGCCGCTTCGTGAAGTGGACAGACCCATTCTATAGACCACATTGTCCAATCGCGATTCACAGTATTGGAGCAATACTTCACCGGTGATGCCTGGAGCAGCGGTCGCTTTTTTGAACATGTTCCTGAACTGACGTTCCAAAATACCGTATGTATATTTTGCCTTTTGCTTTTCCATCAACTGGATAGCATATTCGGATTGTTTACCACGACGCTTGTTAGCTCCGTGTTGCCCTGGAGGATAGTTCCTTTTTTCAAATGCTTTATCATCTCCATAGATAGCCTCGCCGAATTTACGGGCTATTTTAGTTTTAGGACCAGTATATCTTGCCATTTTGTTTTTATTATGAGAGTGCTTGTGAATTAAGGTCTTAACTTATCCTTCGACAAGCAAAAGGTCTCTCGGTTATACTTAATATAATTATTAGACTCTTCTACGTTTTGGAGGTCTGCAACCGTTGTGCGGCAATGGGGTAACATCGATAATTTCCGTTACTTCGATTCCTGCATTGTGGATTGAACGAATTGCAGATTCTCTACCGTTGCCCGGTCCTTTGACGTAAACCTTGACTTTTTTGAGCCCTGCTTCTTTTGCTACTGCAGATGCATCTTCGGCGGCCATTTGGGCTGCATAAGGCGTGTTCTTTTTTGAACCCCTGAAACCCATTTTTCCGGCTGATGACCATGCTATGACATCTCCCTTTTTATTGGTCAAAGAGATGATGATATTATTGAATGATGCCGCGATATGGGCCTCACCAACAGAATCAACGATGACTTTGCGCTTTTTGACTTTGGTGTTTGCTTTTGCCATATTACTTATTATTTAGTTACCTTTTTCTTGTTGGCAACTGTTTTTCTTCTACCTTTTCTTGTCCTTGAGTTGTTCTTGGTGCGCTGACCCCTCAAAGGAAGTCCTGCACGGTGGCGGATACCTCTGTAACAACCGATGTCCATCAAACGTTTGATGTTTAACTGGATCTCTGAACGTAATTCGCCTTCAATAGTATATGATCCAACAGCCTCACGGATATTACTGATATCGTCGTCTGTCCAATCCTGTACTTTTGTGTTTTCGTCAACTTTGGCTTTAGCCAAAATCTCTTGTGCCCTGCTCTTTCCTATACCGTAGATATAGGTCAATGCAATAACGCCTCTCTTTTGTTTGGGTATGTCTATACCTGCAATTCTTGCCATAATAATTAACCTTGTCTTTGTTTGAATCTAGGGTTCTTTTTGTTAATGACGTAAAGTCTTCCTTTTCGACGCACCAATATGCAATCGGCGCTTCTTTTTTTAACTGATGCTCTTACTTTCATCTTAATTAGTATCTATATGTTATGCGAGCCTTTGTCAAATCGTATGGGCTCATTTCCAATTTTACTTTGTCACCGGGCAATAGTTTGATGTAGTGCATGCGCATTTTTCCAGAAATATGTGCCGTGACAATGTGTCCGTTTTCAAGCTCAACCCTAAACATTGCGTTTGACAATGCTTCAATGATTGATCCATCTTGTTCTATTGCTGATTGTTTTGCCATGGTATCAAGCTACTGCTTTTCTGTTTTTACCGGTTTTCATCAATCCATCATAGTGCTTGTTCAGTAAATATGAATTTACTTGCTGCATGGTATCTATTGCAACTCCTACCATGATGAGCAATGATGTGCCTCCAAAAAACAAAGCCCATCCTTGCTGTGTTCCCATAATTTTGACCACAATTGCTGGAAATACAGCTATCAGTGCCAAGAACAATGATCCGGGAAGAGTAATCTGCGACATGATCTTGTCAAGATACTCGGATGTTTCAGTGCCAGGCCTGATGCCGGGAATAAAACCACCACTGCGTTTCAGGTCATCGGCCATTTTGTTTGTCGGTACCGTGATTGCCGTATAAAAATATGTGAAAACAACGATCAATAAAGCAAATACAACATTGTACCAGAACCCGAAGATATCGGTAAACTCTGTTTGCATCCACTGGCCAAAATCACTTGTTCCAAACGACTTTCCTATCAAACTTGGCACAAACATAATAGCTTGTGCAAAGATAATAGGCATAACACCAGACGCATTGAGCTTTAACGGCAAAAATTGTCGCGATCCAAAAACGTTTTTTTCGTAGCCTCCTGAAGCTGTACGCCTAGCATACTGGACAGCAATCTTTCTGACCGCCATGACCAGCATTACTGATGCAAGTATGATCAGCATCCAGATAACCAGTTCAATCAAGATCATCATAAGGCCGCCGTTACCGCCACCGCTGATCCTTGAGGCATAGTTTTGCATAAAAGAAGCAGGCATACGGGCAATAATACCAACCATGATAAGCAATGAAATACCGTTACCGATACCTTTGTCGGTAATTTTTTCACCGAGCCACATGGCAAAGATGGTACCTGTTACCAAAATGATAACCGATGAAACATAGAACATAGTTCCTGTTCCGAGCAAAAATGCCGATGTAGGAATGCCCAATGCAGGCAAGCTCGCCAAATAGCCCGGTGCTTGAACCAAACAGATAGCGATGGTCAGCCACCTTGTTATTTGGTTGATTTTTTTTCTGCCGCTTTCACCATCTTTTTGCAGTTTTTGGAGATATGGTATGGCAATACCCATCAACTGGACCACAATGGAAGCGGATATATAGGGCATTATACCCAAAGCAAACACAGAAGCATTGGCAAAAGCCCCACCAGTGAACGCATTGAGAAGTCCCAAGATACCTTGGTCTGTACTGTCCTGAAGGCCTCCCAATTGTGCGGCATCGATTCCGGGAAGTACCACTTGGGCACCAAAACGATAAACTAAAAGAAGGCCAAGCGTGAGCAGGATCCTATCTTTGAGTTCCGTTATTTTCCAAACATTTTTTAAGTTTTCTACAAATTTCATCCTTAAAATGATCTTATAAAGTCACAGCCTCACCTCCAACAGCTTCAATAGCAGCTTTAGCCGAAGCGGTAAATTTGTGGGCGGTTACTTTTAATTTTGATTTCAGTTCGCCACGTCCCAAAATCTTTACCAAATCGTTCTTGTGGGCCAATCCCAAATCCAAAAGTGTCACAAAGTCCACAGTGTCATTGATTTTCTTTTCGTCAACCAACTTTTGGAGGGTATCAAGATTGACACCAAGGTACTCTACTCTGTTGATGTTTTTGAAGCCGAATTTTGGCACACGGCGCTGAAGTGGCATCTGGCCACCTTCAAAACCTACCTTTGTGGAATAGCCTGAACGGGATTTTGCACCTTTATGGCCACGTGCAGCGGTACCGCCCTTACCAGAGCCTTGTCCTCTGCCCACACGTTTGCCTTTGTTTTTTACTGAACCTTCGGCCGGTTTTAAATTACTTAAATCCATTTGTTATGCTGTATTATTTTGCTTCTTCTACAGAAACTAAATGTTGAACTTTATTGATCATCCCAAGGATACTTGGTGTGCTTTCGTGAACTACCGATTGGTTCATCCTTCGAAGGCCCAAAGCTTTCAAGATCCTTTTTTGTGTTTCAGGTCGCTTGATATCGCTCCTTACTTTTGTTACCTTAATTTTTGCCATTGTAATTCTATTAACCGTTAAATACTTTATCAAGGGATATGCCTCTATCCTTGGCAACAGCACTGGCGCCTCTTAACTGCAGAAGAGCGTCAAAAGTAGCTTTTACAACGTTGTGCGGGTTTGAAGACCCTTGGGATTTTGACAAAACGTCATGAACCCCAACAGCTTCCAATACTGTCCTTACAGCGCCACCGGCTATTACTCCCGTACCAGCTGCCGCAGGTATGATGTTTACCCTTGCTCCGCCAAACTTACCTTTTTGTTCGTGCGGCAAAGTCTTGTTGATGATAGGTATCCTTACCAGGTTTTTCTTGGCGTCTTCAATGGCCTTTGCAATGGCAGTGGCAACATCTTTGGATTTACCCAAACCGTGTCCTACAACACCTGCTTCGTCACCAACAACCACGATGGCCGAGAACCCGAAAGCTCTACCTCCTTTGGTCACTTTGGTAACCCTTTGAACTCCTACCAGACGATCTTTTAACTCAAGTCCGCTTGGCTTTACAATTTCTACGTTTTTATACTTGTGATACATAATGCCTTAAAATTTAAGTCCTCCTTCTCTGGCGCCATCGGCCAAAGATTTTACTCTACCGTGATAAAGATATCCACCTCTGTCAAAAGCAATGGCTTCAACACCTGCTTTGACTGCTTTTTCAGCAATTGTCTTGCCTACCAAGGTTGCCGTTTCAGACTTGGTACCTTTGGAAGAAACAATGTCTTTGTCTCTTGAGGAAGCAGATACGATGGTTTTTCCGGCCACGTCATCAACTATTTGTGCATAAATTTCTTTATTGCTCCTAAATACGACCAATCGGGGTCTGGACGGTGTACCAGAAACCACCTTGCGGATCCTTTTCTTGATTCTTAATCTTCTTTGATTTTTTGTCAGTGCCATAATTATACTATTAAGCTGATTTACCTGCTTTTCTTCTTAATTCTTCACCCACAAACTTGATACCTTTTCCTTTGTAAGGTTCTGGTTTTCTGAAGCTGCGTATTTTTGCTGCTACCTGTCCTACCAGTTGCTTGTCATGTGAGGTCAACTTTATGATTGGGTTTTTTCCTTTTTCAGAAATGGTCTCGACCTTTACTTCAGGGGCAAGTTCCATAACGATATTGTGTGAAAATCCGAGTGCCATGTCCAATTTTTGGCCTTGGTTTGAGGCTCTGTAACCTACACCTACCAATTCCAATTGTTTGGTCCAGCCAGTAGAAACGCCATCGACCATGTTCTTTACCAATGCTCTGTAAAGTCCGTGTTTTGATCTCTCTTCAATGCTGTCGGAAGCACGCTCCACTTTTACAGTTCCTTCTTCAACAGATATTTTGACAGTAGAAAATTCTTGAGATAGTTCACCTAATTTTCCTTTGACAGTTATTACATTGTCTTTAATATCTACAGTTACTCCTTGTGGGATTACTATTGGGTTTTTACCTATTCTTGACATAATCTTGCTCTTTTATTTTTAGTAAACGTAGCACAATAGCTCACCTCCAACATTTTCTTTTCTTGCCTGTTTGCCTGTCATTACCCCATGTGAGGTAGAAACAATCGCAATTCCAAGACCGTTAAGGATTCTTGGCATCTCGTCTGCGCTTGCATATTTACGCAAACCCGGTCTACTCATCCTTTGGATCTTTCTAATAACCGGTTCTTTGGTTTCCTTATTGTACTTTAGGGCTATCTTGATGATGCCCTGTACGGTACTGTCATCGAACTTATAGCTCAAAATATAGCCTTGGTCGAAAAGGATTTTGGTGATTTCTTTTTTGAGGTTTGATGCAGGGATCTCAACAACCCTATGGTTTGCTTTTACTGCGTTCCTGATTCTGGTCAGGTAATCTGCAATTGGATCTGTATTCATTTATTATTGGTTTTCGGAAGTGGTTTTTGGTTCGTCCCAAACCTTCTCCCAGTTAACATTCTATAATTATTTGCTTACCAAGAGGCTTTTCTTACGCCTGGTATCAATCCTTGGTTTGCCATTTCGCGAAGCTTAACGCGGGAGATTCCAAAAATACGTACGTATCCTCTTGGTCTTCCAGTAAGCTTGCAACGGTTGTGGAGTCTTACCGGTGAAGCGTTTTTGGGAAGTTTTTGCAATGCTTCATAATCCCCGGCTTCTTTGAGTGCCTTGCGCTTTTGAGCGTATTTGGCGACCAGTTTTTGTCTCTTCACCTCACGGGCTTTCATTGATTCTTTTGCCATGTCTTAATTCTTTTGAAATGGTAAACCTAATTCTGTTAATAATGATTTAGCTTCTTTGTCGGTCTCAGCAGAGGTTACAAAAGCAATGTCCATACCCGAGATACTGTTGATCTTGTCAATATCTATCTCAGGGAAGATGATTTGTTCGGTAATGCCCAAATTATAATTTCCCCTGCCGTCAAAGCCGGTAGCTTTGATACCGTTGAAATCCCTAACCCTGGGCAATGCTGAAGTTACTAACCTATCCAAAAACTCATACATACGCTCGCCTCTCAAGGTAACGCATGCCCCGATGGGCATCCCTTTGCGCAACTTGAAGTTTGCGATGTCTTTTTTAGAAAGGGTCGTCACTGCTTTTTGACCAGAAATCTTGGTCAATTCTTCAACAGCATGGTCAACGAGTTTCTTGTCTGCTACTGCAGCCCCTACACCTTTGGATATTACTATCTTTTGGAGCTTTGGAACCTGCATAACGTTCTTGTATCCGAACTCTTCAATTAGAGCAGCGACTACTTTGTCTTTGTACTCTTTCTTTAATCTTGGAATGTAAGCCATAACTAAATTACTTCATTTGATTTTTTGGAAAATCTCACCTTTTTATCGCCGTCCATTCTATAGCCAACTCTTGTTGTATCGCCTTTTTTGGTCAAAAGCGAAAGGTTGGAAATATGGATAGCAGCTTCTTTTTCTACAATGCCACCCTGAGGATTCTGGGCGCTGGGCTTGGTGTGTTTTTTTACCATGTTCACGCCTTCTACGATGGCTTTGTTCTTATCTTTTACGATTTTGAGCACTTTGCCTTCGGAACCTTTATGGTCACCGGCAATTACCCTTACGTTGTCTCCTGATTTAATTTTGAATTTCATAATCGTTATTGGTCGTTAGAGCACTTCTGGTGCCAGTGATACGATTTTCATAAACTGTTTGTCGCGGAGTTCTCTTGCCACAGGTCCGAATACACGGGTTCCTCTCATTTCGCCTTGTGGGTTCAATAGGACACATGCGTTGTCATCGAACCTGATGTAAGATCCGTCGGGGCGTCTTACTTCTTTGACGGTACGGACAACAACGGCTGTAGATACAGCGCCTTTTTTGACGTTACCGTTAGGCGTTGCGTCTTTGACAGACACAACGATCTTGTCGCCAACAGATGCGTAGCGCCTGTTGGTACCGCCCAATACGCGAATGGTCAAAACTTCTTTTGCCCCGGTATTGTCTGCTACTTTTAGTCTTGATTCTTGTTGTAACATGATTACTTCGCTCTTTCAATTATTTCTACTAATCTCCAACATTTGGACTTACTCATAGGTCTTGTTTCCATGATCCTGACGGTATCTCCAATATTACAGTCGTTCTTTTCGTCGTGAGCAACGTATTTTTTCGTTTTCAAGACGAACTTACCATACATAGGGTGTTTCACTTTCTTCACTTCAGAAACCACGATGGATTTCATCATTTTGTTACTTGTAACAACGCCTATACGTTCTTTTCTTAAATTTCTATTTTCCATCTTTCAGCGGAATACAAATTATTGTGCTTGTCTTTTGGTTAACTCAGTTGCCAGTCTTGCTATGCTACGTCTCAATGTGCGCAATTGGATAGGGTTATCCAAAGGGGAAATGGCATGGGCCATTTTCATATCGGTATAGCGTTTTTTGCTTTCACCGAATTGTTCTTGCAGTTCAGCTGTGGATAGCTTTGTAATTTCTGATTGCTTCATAATTTAAATAATTAAGCTTCGTAATCTCTTGCGACTAGGAACTTTGTTTTTACTGGTAGTTTTTGTGCAGCAAGGCGCAATGCTTCTTTGGCAACTTCAATTGGCACGCCGCCCACTTCAAAAAGCACCCTTCCTGGCTTGACAATTGCCACCCAGTATTCTACGGCACCTTTACCTTTACCCATACGTACTTCGAGTGGTTTTTTGGTAATAGGTTTGTCCGGAAAAATCTTGATCCAAAGTTGGCCTTCCCTTTTCATGTAACGGGTAGCGGCAATACGGGCCGCTTCTATCTGGCGGGAGGTAATAAACATGCCTTTCTCGTGTATCGATTTGATACCAAACATCCCATTGGAAAGCAAATGGCCTCTTTCGGCATTTCCTTTCATGCGGCCTTTTTGCTGCTTACGGAATTTTGTCTTTTTTGGTTGTAACATTTCTCTTTATCTTTAAAAAATTACTTTCTGCGGCGAGACTTGCCATTTCCTCCTCTCCTTGGAGCAGCTTCCGCAGTTGATTTTCCTCCTTGTTGCTTTTTAGAAAGTCCGACTAGCGGCGACAGTTCGCGCTTGCCATAAACTTCTCCTTTCATGATCCATACCTTGATGCCCAATCGGCCATAAGTGGTATGTGCCTCAACCAGTGCATAGTCAATGTCGGCCCTAAAAGTTGACAGTGGAATCCTGCCTTCTTTGTAGTGTTCGTTACGTGCCATTTCGGCACCGTTCAAACGACCGCTGATCTGTACTTTGATACCTTCAGCATTCATGCGCATTGTTGCTGCGATGGCCATCTTGATAGCTCGTCTGTAAGAAATGCGATTCTCTATTTGTCGAGCGATACTGGATGCCACCAAAAAAGCGTCCAACTCTGGTCTTTTGATTTCAAAGATATTCAATTGAACTTCTTTATCGGTAATCTTTTTAAGCTCTTCTTTTAGTTTGTCCACCTCTTGGCCACCTTTTCCGATGATGATACCCGGACGGGCAGTAGTGATGGTAACGGTCACAAGCTTGAGCGTTCGTTCAATCACGACGCGAGATACACTGGCTTTTGATAGACGAGCATGAACGTATTTTCTGATCTTGTCGTCTTCGGCAAGTTTGTCTCCATAATCATTACCACCGTACCAGTTGGATTCCCATCCCCTGATAATTCCTAAACGATTCCCGATTGGATTTGTCTTTTGTCCCATATCCCTATTTAAGCTTGTGTGTTATTGATGGCTCGTACCACGATGGTTACGTGGTTAGAACGTTTTCTGATTCTGTGTGCACGACCTTGGGGCGCAGGGCGCAATCTCTTGAGCATGGCTCCACCGTCAACCTTGATTTCTTTTACAATCAGGTCTGCATCTTCTATACTCGCGTCTTCATTCTTGGTCTGCCAGTTGGCTATTGCAGATAGCAACAGTTTTTCCAAACGGCGAGAAGCCTCTTTTTGACTGAATTTAAGAATGTTAAGGGCATCTTCTGCTTTTCTTCCTCTTACCAAGTCTGCGACCAATCGCATTTTTCTTGGTGAGGTAGGACAGTTATTGAGCTTTGCAAAAGCTATCTGCTTTTTTTCTTCTTTAATGGCGTCTGCCATTTGTTTTTTACGACTTCCCATAGCTCTTGTTATTTTTTACCTTTGTTTTTGGCGCCTGCGTGACCACGGAAAGATCTTGTAGGTGAGAACTCACCCAATTTGTGACCTACCATGTTTTCGGTGACATATACCGGAACAAACTGGCGACCGTTGTGAACTGCTATCGTCTGGCCAACAAAATCAGGGGTTATCATTGAAGCCCTTGACCAAGTTTTGATGACGGTCTTTTTGTTGGCAGCTATATTTTCAGCAACTTTTTTATCTAATTTATAATGGATGTAAGGTCCTTTTTTTAATGAACGTGCCATATTATCTCAATTATTTCTTTCTACGTTCTACAATATACTTGTTACTGGCTTTGGTTTTGGAACGTGTCCTGTAACCTTTGGCCGGTATGCCTTTTCTTGATCTTGGGTGACCTCCGGAAGCACGTCCTTCACCACCACCCATTGGGTGATCAACAGGGTTCATAACTACCGGTCTTGTGCGTGGCCTTCTACCTAACCATCTGCTCCTGCCCGCTTTGCCGGACACAATCAATTGGTGGTCAGAATTTGATACTACACCGATGGTAGCCATACATTCGAGAAGAATCAAGCGGGTTTCGCCAGATGGCAGCTTAACTGTGGCAAACTTGCCATCTCTTGCCATTAACTGTGCAAATGTTCCGGCACTTCGTGCCATAATAGCACCTTGACCGGGACGCAATTCGATACAAGATATGATTGTACCAAGCGGTATTTGGCTCAATTTCATAGCATTGCCTATTTCGGGTGTAGCGCTTTCTCCAGAAACTACGGTCTGTCCGACTTGTAGTCCATTCTGGGCTATGATATAGCGTTTCTCTCCATCTTGATAGTTCAAAAGTGCAATGAAAGCTGTTCTGTTCGGATCGTATTCAATAGACGCAACTTGTGCCGGAATACCGGTTTTGTTGCGTTTGAAATCGATGATACGGTACCTTTTTTTGTGACCACCACCTATGTAGCGCATGGTCATTTTTCCCTGACTGTTTCTACCACCAGTTCGTTTTTTCGGAGCCAATAAGCTTTTCTCCGGCTTATCAGTAGTAATGGCGTCAAACCCATTGACTACTCTAAATCGCTGTGCTGATGTGATTGGTTTTAACTTTCTGACTGACATTGTTGTCTAATTACATGTTGCTGTATAAATCAATAGTCTCTCCTTCCGCCAGTTGTACAATTGCCTTTTTTGAAGCATTTGTTTTACCGTGCTGGATTCCAGTTTTTGTGTAACGGGTTCTCCTGTCTGGACGGACATTCATAGTGCGAACTTCTTCAACAGAAACCCCATAGGCAGACTCAACGGCCTTTTTGATTTCAATCTTGTTCGCCTTGGTATCCACCTCAAAAGTATAGCAATTGTTTTCTTCGCTATTTTTTGTCGCTTTTTCGGTGATTATAGGTTTAATTAAGATACTCATGGTTTCTTTATTTGCTTAAATTCGATTCTATTCCTTCTAAAGCACTCTCCAAAAGGACTAGTTTGTTTGCGTTTAATATTTTGTAAGTGTTTAATTCTGAATTGATTACAACGTCAGAACCTTTCAAATTACGTGACGACAAATATACATTATTATTTGAAGCGCCCAACACAAACAAAGATTTTTTACCATCAATCCCCAAAGCCTTCAAAACATTGATGAAATTTTTGGTTTTTGGAGCGTCAAAATTGAAGTCTTCGAGAACGACAATATTGTTGTCATTGGCTTTCATGGACAGGGCAGAACGCCTTGCCAAACGTTTTACGTTTTTGTTAAGTTTGAAACTGTAATCTTTTGGTCTTGGACCAAACATACGTCCTCCACCTTTGAAAACGCCAGATTTGATACTGCCGGAACGTGCCGTACCGGTACCTTTTTGTTTTTTAAGTTTTCTGGTGCTTCCGGCAATTTCGCCACGCTCTTTGGATTTGTGGGTACCTTGGCGTTGGTTAGCAAGAAATTGTTTTACATCCAAATAGACCGCATGGTTATTGGGCTCAATAGCAAACACTTCATTGGAAAGCTCTACTTTCCTTCCTGTGTCTTTTCCGTTGATATCTAAAACTGCTACTTTCATTATTTCTCAATGATTACGTAAGAGTTATTGTGTCCTGGGACACATCCTTTCACTACCAACAAGTTTTTGTCGGCAACAACTTTCAAAACTCTCAAATTTTCAACTTTCACTCTATCGCCACCCATTCTTCCGGCCATACGAATGCCTTTGAACACTCGTGCAGGATATGATGCGGCACCTACAGAACCCGGGGCTCTCAATCGGTTGTGCTGACCGTGCGTGGACTGTCCAACACCGCCAAAACCATGGCGCTTTACAACACCTTGGAACCCTTTTCCTTTTGAAACACCTACGATGTCCACAAACTCACCTTCTATGAAGTGCTCAACCGTGATGGCATCGCCTAATTTGTATTTATCTTCAAATCCTTGGAATTCAACGACTTTTCTTTTTACAGAAGTGCCCGCTTTTTTTGCATGACCGATTTCGGCCTTGTTGGCACTTTTGTCTTTCTTGTCATCGAAACCAAGTTGAAGAGCACTGTACCCGTCAACCTCTTCGGTTCTGACTTGGGTAACGATACATGGTCCTGCTTCGATGACGGTACAAGGGATGTTTTTCCCATTTTCGTCATAGATGCTGGTCATGCCGATTTTTTTTCCAATTAACCCAGACATATTGATTTTTGTTTTTGCGATTTACGATTTACGGTTTCATGTGAAACTTTCGATTTTCAATCAATTGTTATTAATAATTACGTATTTAAAAAATTTCAGGGTCAAAATACTTTCAACCCTGAAATGTATTTTTCCGTTTTTCCCGCGCCCGCAGCGGTGGGACATTTTTATTCTCACGAAAGCGGCAATCTCTTATCGGGACGCCAGCAAACATTACACTTTGATCTCTACCTCAACTCCGCTTGGCAATTCCAGTTTCATTAAGGCATCAATAGTCTTTGAAGAAGAGCTATAGATGTCAAGCAAACGCTTATAAGAACTCAACTGAAACTGTTCCCTTGCCTTTTTGTTGACGTGCGGCGAGCGCAACACGGTAAAAATCTTTTTGTTGGTTGGCAATGGAATGGGTCCGGTGACCACAGCTCCGGTGCTTTTTACGGTTTTAACGATTTTATCGGCAGATTTGTCAACCAAATTGTGATCGTAAGATTTTAGCTTTATTCTGATTTTCTGACTCATGTTCTTAAAATTTAAGCTTCTACGCCTTTTGCTGCTTTGATAACTTCTTCAGAAATATTGGCAGGGGTTTCGGCATAATGTGAGAATTCCATTGTTGATGTAGCTCTTCCTGATGACAGTGTACGCAATGAGGTTACATAACCAAACATTTCTGACAGTGGCACACTGGCCTTCACTACTTTTGAACCGGCTCTATCGCCCATGTCATTGATCTGGCCACGACGACGGTTCAAGTCTCCTACGATATCACCCATGTTTTCTTCAGGTGTAAGGACTTCCAATTTCATGATTGGCTCCATGATAACTGCTTTTGCGGCTTTTGCAGCGGCTTTGAAACCGAGTTTTGCTGCCAACTCAAACGACAGTTGATCCGAGTCAACATCATGGTAAGAACCATCTAAAAGGGTTACTTTCATGGCGTCAACTTCGTATCCTGCCAAAGGACCATTGCTCATGGCCAATCTGAAACCTTTTTCTACTGATGGGATAAATTCCTTTGGAATGTTACCTCCCTTAACTTCAGAAATGAATTCAAGTCCGGTCTTACCTTCATCAGCAGGACCAAGTGTGAACACAATATCAGCAAACTTACCACGGCCACCGGTTTGTTTTTTGTAAACTTCCCTGTGTTGTGCCACTTTTGTGATGGCTTCTTTATATTCTACTTGTGGTTGTCCTTGATTGACCTCCACTTTGAATTCGCGTCTCAAACGATCTACAATAATATCAAGGTGAAGCTCACCCATACCAGATATGATGGTCTGTCCAGATGCTTCATCGGTCCTTACGGTAAACGTTGGATCTTCTTCGGCCAGTTTGGACAAAGCCATACCCAATTTATCAATATCTACCTTGGTTTTTGGCTCAACGGCTATACCGATAACAGGATCGGGGAATTGCATGCTTTCCAAAACAATTGGATGTTTTTCATCAGAAAGGGTATCCCCTGTTTTGATATCCTTAAATCCTACTGCAGCCCCAATATCTCCAGCTTCAATATACTCAATGGCATTTTGTTTGTTGGCATGCATTTGGTAAATACGGGAGATACGCTCTTTATTGCCTGAACGATTGTTCAAAACATAAGAACCAGCATCCAAACGGCCGGAATAAGCACGGAAAAACGCCAAACGACCAACGAAAGGATCGGTAGCAATCTTAAATGCCAATGCTGCAAACGGTTCGCTTACAGATGGTTTTCTAACAACTTCTTGATCAGTGTCTGGATTGACACCAACGATAGCCTCCTTATCCAATGGTGAAGGCAAATAACGGCATACACAATCCAACAAGAACTGGACACCTTTATTTTTAAATGAAGAACCACAAACCATTGGGATAATGGACATATCCATTACCGCAGCTCTCAATGCAGCGTGAATTTCGTTTTCTGTAATGGAATCTTCATCTTCCATGAATTTTTCCAAAAGATTTTCATCGTACCCAGCTACTTCTTCAATCAATTGGGCTCTGTATTTGCTTACTTCTGCCTTCATGTCGGCAGGAATTTCGATAACGTCAAACGTTGAGCCTTGGTTGTCATCGTGCCATACAATTGCACGGTTTTTCACCAAGTCAACAATACCTTTAAAGTCAGCTTCTTCACCAATTGGCAGTACTATCGGCACGGCATTGGAGCCCAACATATCTTTTACCTGTTGGCAAACCCCCAAAAAGTTAGAACCTTGACGATCCATCTTGTTGACAAAGCCCATACGCGGCACTTTGTAGTTGTCTGCCAATCTCCAGTTGGTTTCTGATTGAGGCTCAACGCCATCAACAGCACTGAAAAGGAACACCAACCCATCCAATACACGCAACGACCGGTTTACTTCAACAGTAAAGTCAACGTGCCCGGGAGTGTCAATAATATTAAAATGGTATGATTTTGCATCTGGTGTAGGCGTACCATTTTCTCTTGGAAACTGCCAAGTACATGTTGTAGCGGCAGAAGTAATGGTAATACCTCGCTCTTGCTCTTGTTCCATCCAGTCCATGGTTGCAGCGCCATCATGCACCTCACCAATTTTGTGGGACACCCCTGTATAGAAAAGGATACGCTCCGTAGTGGTCGTCTTTCCTGCATCTATATGGGCAGCAATACCTATGTTTCTTGTATATTTTAAATCTCTTGCCATCTTTCAATTAAAATCTAAAGTGTGAGAATGCTTTGTTTGCTTCCGCCATTTTATGGGTATCCATGCGTTTTTTCACGGCAGCGCCTTCTTCTTTGGCAGCTGCCAAGATTTCGGCAGCCAATTTGGCCGACATCGATTTTTCATTTCGCTTACGGGCATAACCGATCAACCATTTCATAGCGGTTGAAACCTTACGGTCCGGACGTATCTGCATTGGGATCTGGAACGTAGCACCACCCACCCTGCGGCTACGTACTTCTACGTGCGGCATAATGTTGGACAATGCGTCCTTCCATGTTTCCAAGGCTGTTTTTTCTGCATCGCTTTTCTTTTCGTCAACGATGTCAATGGCATCGTAAAACACCTTGAAAGCGACAGATTTCTTGCCGTCCCACATCATCATGTTGACGAAACGCGTTACCAACTGGTCATTGAAACGCGGATCTGGCAAAAGTGGTCTTTTTTTGGCCTGTCTTTTTCTCATGTCTTCTTCTTAAAGTTTTCTAATTACTTTTTAGGGCGTTTTGCACCGTATTTAGAACGTCGTTGCGTTCTTCCCGCAACACCAGCGGTGTCGAGGGCACCACGCACGATGTGGTATCTAACTCCCGGCAAATCCTTTACCCTTCCGCCTCTAACCAATACTATCGAGTGCTCTTGGAGGTTGTGGCCCTCACCAGGGATGTAAGCGTTCACTTCATTGCCGTTGGTAAGCCTTACCCTTGCAACTTTACGCATTGCAGAGTTTGGTTTTTTTGGCGTTGTGGTGTAAACACGCGTACAGACCCCACGTCTTTGAGGGCACGAATCCAAAGCAGCCGATTTACTCTTCTTGGTTATTTTGGCTCTTCCTGTTCGTACTAATTGTGAAATTGTTGGCATATATTACTATATAATTATATTCAGTCCCCTGTTTAGAGGGCTGCAAAGGTAGAAATTAATTTCAGTTTTTCAAATGTAAATCGATTAATTTTATTAGCACCATTAAATTATTTAACATCTCAAGTATTATGTCTCGATAATTTCCGTTAGATTTGAAACGCTACCGAACCGTCAATGGCTTTTAAAACTGTATTTTCATGTGTATTGCTCCAATGTGCTTTCATTGCCATGGCACGGTCGCAGACATTGTATTTGACGGCAACCGGTTTTTCGGATCGGGAAACAGCCACCATAGATTCTTTGGGTTATCAAAAAGTGTTCAGCGATTATTTGTCGTTACAGGATGAGACGTTTTTGATAAAAGAGCGTCTGGTTAATTTGGGCTACATTGATTGTGAGCTCAAGCAACTCAACAAAAGTAACGACTCTACCTATACGGTGTCATTCGAATTGAACACCTTATTTAAAGGCATCAATATTTTCTTTATTGAATCCTTACCTCCGGAAGTATTGGCGCCCGTTTCTAGAAAAATTGATAAAAACCATATTGCAATAGATATCCGGGATCTTGAATCGACCCTCAAATTGCTCAATGAACGGATTTCGGAAAAAGGCCACCCCTTTGCGACTCTTAGATTGGTAAATGTCGAAAAGTCGGGTCGCGACAGTCTTCGGGCCGACCTGGACATAAACAAAAGGTCAGAAAAAAGGTCGGTGGATTCCGTCATCGTGAAAGGGTACGAAAAATTCCCAAAATCGTACATCAAGAGATACCTCAAGTTGGATGCAAAGCAAGTTTTCAACCTCAACGCCATTAAAGCGAAAACTTCCAAGATAGAAAACCTCAAGTTTGCCACCCAAGCCAAAGAACCCGAAGTGTTGTTTACGAGAGATTCTACCTTAATATATATATACATAGAAAAAAGGCCAAGCAACACCTTTGACGGTTTTCTGGGTTTCGGCACAAATGAAAACACTGACAAAATAGAATTTAACGGATACCTAAACCTGAACTTGACCAACAACTTGAATTTTGGAGAGTCCATAAGCCTTCAATATAAAAGCGACCAAAGCGAACAGAAAACCTTCGATGTGAAAACCGATTTGCCCTATTTATTTGGCTCTCCTTTGGGGCTTGAGCTGGGGCTGAACATTTTCAAAAAAGACTCAAGCTTTGTCACGGTTGCACAGTCGGCCAAGATCAATTATCAAATCAATACGGGGCATAAGGTGGCATTGGGGGTCGACGCCATCAACTCTACCGATCTGTTAGATTCCGGGGTTTTGGACATCCTTGATTACAAATCGTCGTTTTATATGATGGATTATCAGTTTGTGGAAACAAACAGGAGCAGTGCACTGTTCCCGATCGCATTCCAGGCACAGCTTTCGGGAGGCTTCGGCAGCAGGAGTGTTGAAAACACAAAAGAATCCCAATCGAAATTCGTTTTGGTCGCCGAACGGATTTTTAACCTCAACGACACAAACAGCATCTTTGTAAAACTCTCCGGGGCAGCCTTGCTATCGGACAGCCATTTGGAAAACGAACTTTTCAGATTTGGGGGCATCAACTCCATTAGGGGTTTTGAAGAGAACAGCATTGTGGCCAACCTGTATTCGGTCCTCAATACAGAATACCGCTTTCAAATGAACAGCAACCTCTACGCCCACACGGTATTTGATACCGGTTATATAGAAAACAGTACCAACGGTACAAAAGACAAACTCTTTGGTTTTGGGTTTGGGTTCGGGCTTTTGACCAATGCCGGTCTACTGAAATTCAACTACGCTGCAGGCAAGATTAACGATGCCGTTTTGAGGCTCTCAAATTCAAAAATACACATCAGCCTGACAGCAAATTTTTAATCATAAAGGCAGTGATTTAAAGGGCTTACCGAAAAAAAAAAAAAAAATTAACCAATAATTATTGTTTAATTAACTTTTTATTATGATTTTTGGCATAGACTAATTCAAATAAATTTAAAAATGAAAACAAAGTTTAGTGGAATTTTAACGCTATTACTGGCGTTTGTGGTGCAAATATCCTTTGCACAGCAACAGACAGTTACCGGTACGGTTTCCGATCAGGACGGCTTACCATTACCAGGTGCAACTGTCATAATAAAGGGAACATCTACTGGTACTACAACAGACTTTGATGGAAAATATTCCATCGGGGCTGCTACAGGGGATGTGTTGCAATTTAGCTACGTTGGCTATTCGACCCTTGAAGTGACTGTTACTTCAAGCACTGCTAACGTAACCCTGCAACCTGACAACGCTCTGGAAGAGGTAGTTGTAACCGCATTGGGTATCAAAAAGAAACCTGATGAAATTACTACCGCCAACCAAGTAGTTGAACAAGGTGCCATCATCCAAGCCAACAACCCGGATGTTGTATCGAGTCTTACCGGTAAGGTATCCGGTTTGCAGATCAACACGACATCAAGTGGTGTTAGTGACGAAACAAGGGTCGTATTAAGGGGTGTCCGTTCGCTTACAGGTGACAACCAAGCTTTGGTGGTTATTGATGGCGCAATATCAACTATGAACTTCCTTAAATCCATTGACCCTAACGCCATTGAGTCAGTTAACGTTATGAAAGGCCCTAACGGTGCCGCTCTTTACGGATCTGCCGGTGCTAACGGTGTGGTTATCGTTACTACGAAAAAAGGAAGTAAAAATAATGAGAAATTCACTGTTGACCTACGTTCATCTGCTGAATTTGAAACTATTTCTTTTGTTCCTGAAAGACAGACACGTTATGGCCAAGGTTGGTCAAGTTCTGAAGGATGGAGCAACTATACTTATGAAAATGGTGGTTGGGGACCTGAATTTGACGGTCAGTTGACTACCATCGGTTTGCCGCAAGCAGATGGCTCATACGTTACCAGACCTTACTCTTCTTTAGGATATGACAACATTTTACCGTTTTTCCAGACAGGTGTTACAACACAAAATTCTGTGCTTTTATCTTCCGGTAACCTTAAAGATGGTTATGTAAACATTTCTGCCCAAAGAAGGGATACCGAATTTGTTATCAAAAATGACAAATTGGCAAAAAACACCTTTAACTTCAAAGCAGGTAAAGAATTGGGCGCTTGGACAGTTTCCGGTAACGTAACTTATACTAAACAAAAAACCCAAGAGGCTGTTAGAGGTCTATATGAAGATTTGTTGCAAGTAGCTTCCAACATTCCCGTTGAAGCATTTGAACATTCCGGCAATGAAGGCCACTGGAACGGTTACTATTACAACCCTTACTGGAAAAGAGACAATATCAGGTATTATAACGATACCGACAGGATCAGTTTGACCGGTGAGTTAGGTTACAAGTTCAATGACAACATCAATGTTGCCATGACCACCAACGCTTTGTTGTACTCAAATAGCTATTTATCTTATACAAATGCCTACAGCGACCCGCAATCGGTAATTGATATCACAGGTTTCGAGAGGATTATCACATCAAGTTTCTCAAGATCTCAACAGGTTAGCAGGGATTTCTATACCGATGTTGTTTTTAACTTTGATTATGATCTTACAGAAGATATCAGCTTTAAGGCCAACGTTGGGGTAAATAACCGTTATAGTAAGTTTAACTACATAGCAACTGGTGGTGACAACCTGACCATTCCAGGAATTTACTCAACCAACAATGTTAGTTCAACTTTAACCAATAGTTTTGTAGGAGATGACATGTACCTAACTCGCAGATATAGCGTATTCGGTCAAGTTGACCTTGGCTATAAAGACTTTTTGTTCTTGAACGCTACTGCCAGAAATGACTGGACATCTGTCCTTGAAGATGAGAACAACAGTTTCTTCTATCCAAGTGTAGGTCTTTCATTCCTGCCTACAAAAGCATTTAATTTTGGTGGTGATGTGCTTAACCACATGAAACTATTTGGTAGCGTTGTGCGCGTAGGTAATGACGGTAACGTTGCAGCTTACCAAATCAATGCGTTGGTTAACCAAGCATCCGGTTTTCCATTTGCCGGTCAAAACTCTTATGTGTCACCAACTTCAACCGTTGATACTGGTTTGACCCCAGAGTTCATTACTTCATTTGAAATAGGTGCCAACCTTGGTTTCTTCAAAAACAGGGTTACTTTGGACGGATCTTATTACAAAACAAGGACCAAAGACCAAATTATGAGAACCAGTTCATCCTATACTTCAGGTCTGACTTCTACGTTGATCAACATTGGTGATTCAGAAACTACTGGTGGTGAGATCGACTTGGGTCTGAAAGTGTTCAGTACGCCTGATTTTTCATGGGATGTTAACCTATCGTATTCAACCAACAAAACCATTGTCAAGAAATTGGCTTCCGATAACGGTGAATTGTTCATCGGTGGTTATACAGCTTCTGGTGCAGGAGTTTACGCTGTTGTTGGTGAAGAATTCCCAATGTTAAAAGGTAATGACCTTGAAAGAGACGAGCAAGGTAGGGTTATCATCGGTTCTAACGGAAATCCAACAATTGCCGGAGACCTCAAGACTTTGGGCTACAGTAACCCAGATTATATACTTGGTTTGAACACACAAATCCGATTCAAAAACTTTACTTTGTCCGGAACTTTTGATTACAGAACAGGTCACCAATTTTACAGTCAGACAAAATCTTGGTTGACTTGGTCAGGACACTTGTATGAAAGTGGCTACAACAGAGGAGCCTTCATCTACCCTAACTCATCAGTTTATGATGCTGCAAGCGGTACATATGTAGCTAACACAAGTGTAACAACGGGTAACACTACAGGAGCACTATCACAATTCTATAGTACTTATGTTGCCAATGTTGCTTCTCAAAACATTTTGGATGCAACGGCATTTAAGATCAGAGAGCTAGGATTGAAGTATGACCTTCCTTCCAAATTCTTGGAAAAGACAGCGCTTACAGCCGTTACACTTGGTGTAACTGCAAGAAATCCTGTTACCATTTTGCCAAAAGCCAACAGGGGGTATGCTGACCCTGAAAGTAACTTTACAACAGGTAATGCCGTCGGTGTAACCAACACCAACCAATACCCTGAAACAAGAACTTACGGCTTTTCGCTTAACATAATCTTTTAAAAAAAATAATTATGAAAAGAATATTTAAAATTTTAACTTTTGTAGTTGCTGCTTCTGTACTTTATACGTGCAGCGATTATTTGGATGTGAATCAGGATCCAAACAATCCGACAACGGATAACGTTTCGCCTGATATGATGTTGGCAGGTGCCATGGTACAGTCATTCCCGACCATGCCAACCACAGCCAACCGATTGGGCAACCTAATGACCCAAGCGTGGGCAGGTGACATTACAAACTTTACCGGAGCATTCCAAACAGAGTTTTCCTATGATATCACCAACACGTTTTATGCTGCTATTTGGAATAACATTTATGTGAATACATCAACCTTTTCGTTGATTGCATCAAATGAAGATCCAAAATACACTAACCATAATGCGATTGCTCGCATCATGAAAACCTATTATTTCCAATATTTGGTTGATCTCTATGGGGATATCCCTTATACTGAAGCCCACAAATTGGGTGGAAACATTCAACCGTCTTACGATGATGACGAGGCTATATATGGCATGTTATTGGATGAGTTGAATACCGCTATATCTTTGATTAACAACGCGCCGTTAGAGGCTCTTACTGTTGGAAACGAAGATGTAATGATGGGTGGTGATATGGCAAAATGGGTAAGGTTTGCAAATACTCTTAAGCTGCGTTTACTTCTAAGGCAACAAGCGACAGGTATTTACAACAGCCAGTTTGCTTCATTGAACGGAGCAGAATTTATAGGTGCGGGTGATAATGTTACCATTAATCCCGGATATGCAGATGCTACCGGTCAGTTAAACCCATTCTATGCACAATTCCATAACGTAGGTGGGAGCAACACAAGTACAGCGATACTTTATGTTCCTGCTGACTATACTGCCAAGTTCTTGACAGGTGAAACAACCCAAAACAGTGTTACAACCAACATTTACGACCCAAGGGTTGCGCGATTGTTTACACTTGAAGGTGGCTCAATAAATGGTGTGGTGCAAGGTGAGAACGACCCAGCAGGTGCTACTCCTCTGTCGCATTTAGGTCCTGGTCTTGATATAGGTCCAGATCAAGACGGCTATATTATGACAGCTGCTGAAAGTTTGTTTCTTCAAGCTGAAGCTGCTTACAGAAACTACATAAGTGGTGACGCCGCTGCACTTTTTAGAAGTGGTATCTCTGAATCATTTTCTGTACTTGGTATCGCGTCTGCAGCAAGCGCATATTTGACCTCAAGTGAAAATGTTAACTTGATAGGTTGGACAGGTTCCTCGAACAAGATAGAGGCTATAATGACCCAAAAGTGGATTGCACAAATGGGTATTCACGCCGTTGAGTCTTGGATAGAGTACACAAGGACAGGTTACCCTGTATTTCCTAACCCAACGATAGCGCAACAACCAAACAGGTTTAACAGGCTAATGTACCCAATAACTGAATACGTAGGTAATGCTGAAAACGTGCCTACACAAACCAGTACAGATGCTTTCAATACCCATATATTTTGGGATGTTAACTAAAATAAAAAGAAACTATGAAACTATTTAAAATATTCTCAATAAGTATCCTTGCAGCAGCTTTGTTAAACTCCTGCTTGGTTGACGATGATGTTCCAGCGAACATCGAATCGACTCCCTATATTGTTGGCTTTGATCAAGCCGCGGCTACCAACAGCTATTTTGAAGATATTGGAGCCGTTGAAAAACAATATGCAGTATCTCTCAAAGGTAGTCCTGATGGTCGTAACTACGATCGTGACATTGTATTGAATTATTCTGTTGACCCTGCATCTACAGCCGTGGAAGGTGAGGAATACGATTTTGTCAATAATACCGGTACATTGGTAATCCCTGCAAACAGCAACTTTGCATTGTTACCTATCTATGTCAATACCGGCAGCTTGGATCCAGATGGCCCTACAAGTGTTATCATAAATCTTTCTGCTACTTCAGATGACGCAGTCGTATCTGCACAATACAGTAGAATGACCATCACATTTGTAGGTTGCCAATCTCAACTTGAAGGCAATTATTTGGTGTCTGGTGTAATACTTCCTGCCAACAACTCATACTCTATGGGTGTAGAGCCTGTTGTGGAAGTAGCGGCTAATACCTTCCATACATTGACCACTGGCCCTTGGCCAGCAGGATCTCAAGGTCCTGACCAAGGATTTTCTTTTGAAGATATCTGTGGTAATCTGACGATTCTTCCTGACCAATTTTTGATGAACATGTATTCAAATACTTGGGGAGGAGTCCAATATGAAGGTTCTCCAACAGGTGTCCACGGTGTTGTAACTGAATTAGGGTTTGAAATACATTATACCATTGTGTTTGCTACAGGAACAAATATTTATGAAATGACTTATATACGTCAATAACTAATAAAGCATTAAATGATGAAAAATATAATAAAAAACAAATATATTGGGCTGATGCTTATCGCAGGTTTGGTATCAATGACCTCCTGTGAGGACGACAATTTTAACCACTCACCATCTGGAGATAAACCAATTGTTAGCAATGTTGGAGCTACAACCCTAACAATAACAGAAGGCTCAACTGCAACCATTGATTTATCAATAAGTAGTCCAATCTCAAGAGAGGGTTATCTTAGATTCAGACCTGTTTCTGGTAATGCTGACTTTTCAGATTATGTAATTGGTGACGGTGAAAAAATCGACTATGCCAATGGAGAAGACCCATACCATACTGGAGGTCCAGAGGGCTATATTGTAAAAGTGCCTGCTTACAGTGGATCAATTTCTATACCTGTTGAAGCCGTATTTGACGTGACTCCAGAAGGAAACGAAAGCGTAACTGTAGTGTTAGAAACTTACAACAATAGGGAATTGTTGGTAAATGGTGGCGGAATTACCTACACCATCAATATCACAAATTATGTAAGCAACGAATTAGATATCACTTTTGCATGGGGTGATGAATATTGTGCTGTTGACTTCGATCTTGAGCTCTACGATGGAAGCGGTTCTACCGAGATAGTCCATTCATGGGGCGGTTGCCCAGAATTCATCTACATTGGTACAAGCGATATAACTACTGCCGATGACCATGAAAATGGAGCTCTTGCTGATGGAACTTACGTAATCTTTGCCTCAATGTACTCCTTAAGTGGACAGTCGTTTAATCCACCTGTCAATTTCCCTGTTACACTAACCGTAACTAAAGTTGGTCAGATACAAGAGGTTATCGACTTGGGTACTCATTGGAACTCTGTTGATGGCGGCTATGCTCAAGGTAATCCAGATTATGCAAAAATATATCTGCTTACAAAGAGTGGAACAACCTATACATTGGTCGATTACGAAACAATGGAAACAGTTTTCCAAGGATAAATACAATTATCAAATGCAACGTTGAAAATCTAAAAAGAAAAATTCGATTTAGTTTTTCAATCATAATAAAAAGGGTAGCAAAGCAGCTACCCTTTTTATTTAAAGGAAGAGCAATCCAAAAAAATTCAATTTGCAAAAGAACCGATAAGTAAAATAACCAAAGGAATAAAATGTATCAATACAAAAGGTCGTGTTAATTCGCTTTTGTAAATTTGTTGTCTTGAGATCCTTTTATTAAAGAATCATAAAATATTTCTTTTAGCACTATACAATTTATACGTACCATTTATACATGGAGGAAACATTAAAAATATATGGAGTCAATGCAGTTATGGAAGCCTTAAAGGCCAATAAAAGTATTGATAGAGTTTATATACAAAACAACACTCGTAGTACAACAATAAGCGAATTGGAGAAACTAATCAGGTTGCACCAAATTTCCGCATCATACGTTCCTGTACAAAAACTGAACAAGTTATCCGCAAATCATCAGGGTGTAATAGCGTATGTGTCACCCATAACGTTTTATTCTTTGGAGGATATGGTTGCAGAAGCCACAATTTCTGGAAAAACTCCTTTATTCTTACTACTTGATGAATTGACTGATGTACGGAACTTTGGTGCCATCATACGCACTGCGGAATGCACGGGTGTTTCTGGCATAATCATACAAAAAAAAGGAGGCGCACCAGTGAACAGCGATACAGTAAAGACCAGTGCCGGAGCCATCTTTAAAGTGCCAATCTGTAAAGTGGACCATATTAAGGATGCAGTATATTACCTGCAAGGATCGGGAATCAAAACCATTGCGGCAACTGAAAAAACAGACAAAAACCTCTACGACATCTCTTTTACAGAGCCCTGTGCCATCATCATGGGTTCTGAAGGAAAAGGTATTAATCCTTCGGTGCTGAAAATCGTTGATGAGAAAGCAAGGCTTCCATTGATGGGCGACATCGGATCCCTGAACGTATCGGTAGCTTGTGGGGCGTTTTTGTACGAAGTGGTCAGACAACGCCTCTAATCGTTGCGTTTCTTAAAATGGTAAGTGATTTTCAATGGTGCTTCCGTTTCTTCAAGTTCAATATCGGGCTTTATATGCTCTATGAAATTGCCATTTTCATCAAAATGTCTTAAAAAAGGATCATCTTCTTCTACAAAGTCCGGTTGCTGCCAAACATACTTTTCGGGCTTTGCAATGGCTTTCCTAAAAACCACAGCAAATAATAATCCCGTTAACAAACCCGCCAAATGGCCTTCCCAAGAAATCTTTTCCTCTACGGGAAATACATACCAAATCATACTTCCGTATAAGAAAACTACAATTAGTGAAAGCGCAACCAACCGATAATACTTGGCAAAAATTCCTTTAAAAAAGACAAATCCCATCAGTACATATACAAGGCCACTGGCACCAATATGGTTTGATGGTCGGCCAATTATCCAAGTAATCGTTCCAGAAAGAAGGATTCCGTAAAGCAAAACCTTCCAAGCAATGGGCCTATAAAAATAAAACAGTGCCATAGACAGGATGAACAACGGCACCGTATTATTAAAAATATGTTGAATATCATTATGGATGAACGGACTGAAAACTATACCCCGAAGACCTTGAAACGTTTGGGGATGAATTCCAAAATCTTTGATTTCGGGAAAAAACCGCACTTGTGCCCAAAAAACAAGCCACAGCACAATCACAAACGCCAATGGGTAAGCAAAAACCCCGGTGGAATATCTAAACTGTTCGTGTTGGGACATGTTATAATTAACGATTTTTGGTTTTGAATAATGTGCTGTGCAAACAAGTAATAGGCGGTATGAATTGGGCGGCATAATGAAAGTACATTATTTACTTCCCAATCGCATTTTACCTCTTACTTCTTCCTCATACCTCACCTCAACCATCCAAAACATAGGTTCTTGCAATGCAACAACGCATTTTATAAAGGACAATAACAAATAACCTACCAAAGGAGCGTCTTATGAAAATTTGTCATGTGATATTTCGTAATTTTACACAATGAACGAACCTTTAGCAGAACGATTACGTCCAAAACACCTAAAAGATTACGTCAGCCAGTCCCATTTGGTTGGCGATAAAGGCGTTTTGACACAGCACATCAAACAGGGCATCATTCCATCCATGATATTCTGGGGACCACCAGGTACCGGGAAAACCACTTTAGCAAATATCATTGCCAAGGAATCCAGTAGGCCGTTCTACGCATTGAGTGCCATTAACAGTGGTGTCAAAGATGTGCGAGATGTCATCGAAAAGACCAAGCAAAGTGGCGGGCTCTTTACCAGCAAAAACCCGATTCTATTCATTGATGAAATCCATCGTTTTAGCAAATCACAACAAGATTCACTATTGCAAGCAGTTGAAAAAGGCTGGATAACACTCATTGGTGCCACAACCGAGAACCCAAGTTTTGAGGTTATCTCTGCCCTACTCTCTCGGTGTCAGGTATATGTCCTCAACGCTTTTGAAAAGAAAGATTTGGAAATCCTGTTGCTACGTGCCGTCAATGATGACGAATTTCTGTCAAAATTAAATATTGAATTAAAAGAAACAGAAGCGTTGATACAACTATCGGGGGGCGATGCCAGAAAACTGCTCAATATCTTTGAGCTGGTTGTTACTAGCTATCCGCAAACTGAAAAAATAACCATTACCAATGACGCCGTTAAAGAGCGTGTGCAGAACAATATGGCACGTTATGACAAAACCGGCGAACAACATTACGACATTATCTCGGCTTTTATTAAATCCATTCGCGGTAGCGACCCAAATGCGGCGGTCTATTATCTGGCTCGCATGATAGAAGGTGGTGAGGATGTCAAATTTATTGCAAGGCGCATGCTCATTTTGGCCAGTGAAGACATAGGGAATGCCAACCCGACTGCTTTGGTGATTGCAAACAGCACCTTTCAAGCAGTTTCTGTAATTGGTAACCCTGAATCTCGGATTATTTTGAGCCAATGTGCCATCTATCTCGCCACTTCGCCCAAAAGCAATGCTTCTTATGAAGCCATCAATAAGGCACAGCTGTTGGTAAGGGAAACCGGTGATCTTCCTGTACCATTGTCCATCAGAAATGCACCAACGAAATTAATGAAAGAACTTGGATATGGCGACAATTATCAATATGCTCATAACTACGAAAACAATTTTGTACCACACGAGTTTATGCCTGAAGATATCAAGAATACACAATTGTTTTCACCTGGAAACAATCAGCGAGAAAATGCCCAACGTGAGTTTTTGAGACAACGGTGGAAAGAGAAATATGGTTATTGATTGCAAACTTGCATCAAAGTCTGCGACATCAATTGCTTTGTACCAAATCAATTTCAAAAGGAAGATCGATAATTTCGCCGTAAGGAAGCTTAACTTTAAGTGTGTGTTTGAGGCTTTTGCCAAATTTTAAATTTCCCTTTACAGGTTTTGCAACCCACTCTGTATGGTACACAACGGCCGTTTTGTTTACCAAGCTTCCCAGATTCCCGAAAATGCTCAATAGCTCCTCGGTTTCTTCAACATAAATATAGGCGCCATTGGTCTCAAGCGCTTGTTGACGGAGCACTTCAGAATCTTTTTTCAAACTTATGTTATATAATGGTACATTGGTCTGCAATGATCTGGAAACAGCTTGATCATAAGCCTTTTTGCCTCCGGCCATTCCATCGGTCAAAGAAAGTAAAGCCTTTATTTTTGTTTTTGCATTCAAATCTAAATATTGCAAAGTAGAATCCTGTGCCTGAAACAGAGGGCTTCCCCCCGCAACACGTGTCATCTGAAGTGAATCCAGTTGTTTTTTGAACATTGCCGTATCTTGTACAAAACCCTGCCCTATGGCCCCATAGCCCTTACTGGTAATACCAAATGCCCAAAGCATCAGGTAGTTATCATTTCCAAAATTTTGATTGAAAATGTTGGCGGCCATAAACCGCTTTTTGTCACGGTCATTGGTGTTCATACTGCCACTATGATCAACAAGTAAAATGGCCGAGAATGATTCTTTTTGTTTGGGATTGGTCTTGTCAAAATCTGTTAAAGAAAATACGGTCAAAGGACGTTTAAGCGTATCCATTGATAAATCTTTGCCCCTGACACTGCCTTCTGTGTTCTTGCTATCCCTAAAAACCATGAAATCTATGGCAAACTTCAATTCGTCGTCAGAGAGCCGGAGCAATTCTGATTTCAAAATTGCCGCTGATGGTTTGGAGCCATCCTCCAATGGTTGCATTGGTCTGGGATTACAGAATTTCAATAGCAGCAATACCAAGATCACTATAACAATTACCAGAAAAAAAATGCGCTTTTTCATAAACATATTTCTAAATAGTGCCCAATCTAAAAAAAAAAACCATTGCCACAAAAAGCAATGGTTGCATTAACCGTAAGACATTATTTCTTTGAAATAATTTTTAGATACAACAATGATTTTAATGTGATTTGATAAAGTTCACGAATCAAGCCAATGCCCAATGGCATAAAATAAGCAATAATCAACGTGGTAAGGAACGGCCCGAAACCGCCCATATATTTGTTGAGTCCGGCTATCAGCGCCATGACTATCCCTATGGGATAGGTTATTGCAATGAGGGCATCGAACATGCGAATGAACCAGGTGAACAGTGGAAAGTCATTGGCCAACACCTTTTCTTCGGAATCATCCGCTCCGGAACTGGAAAGGTTTCTCAAGGCACTATTGTAAATATGCCAGGGCAATGTAAAGGGTTTTACAATAATGAGTTCAAGTACTTTCAATAGGGCTTTTCCGTAATCGATGTGTTGTGTTTTCATAGTTTATAAGGGTTTTGAATTTTAGACGTTTTGGGTTGCTTCAATCGTTTCTTTGTAATTTGAAATCGCCGTTGCGTATTTCATAAATAATGGTATCGGGCGATTCGGCCACGAACATATCACCTGAAAATGTGCCTGAAATATAGACATCCGTAATCTGGTCAATGGTCAAGGTCACTTCCGTGGAAACGGTCGCAAAATTGGGTCCACCATAGGTCAAGTTAATGGCATAATTGTACTCTGGGTCGGCAAAATATCCCGAAATGACATAAGTGCCCACGCCAAGGTCTGACTCTTGCCTCAAATTGGTCAGAACCATACTGATTTGCCTCAAGTTTTCCTGCGGATTGTTCATGGTGTTGGTACTTGCACCGAACGAAATGGACGAAACATTGCCGTTTTCATAAAAATCGATGTACGAGAAGGCGCCTTCGTCATGAGTTTTGAGCTCTCCGTTAAGCTCAAAACGGATGTACCATTCCGATGACGGGTCGCCATCGCCTTGCTGGTCATCGCTATTTCCATCGTCATTGGAGGAGCAAGAGAAGCTTATGGAAATAAGCAAAAAAAGGAGGGTTTTGAAATTTTTCATGATGATAGTGCATTTAGGGTCAAATTAATTTTTACAATAGCTTCCCAACATCCCGCCGCCATCCAGACAACCTTTGTCTGTAAGGGTAAATACTTGGGTCTCTCCTGCGGCTGTGATACGCACCTTCTTGCCGTCCACGGTGTACTCGGCCTCTTTGGTGACACCCATGAACACGATTTCCACGGTATTGCCCGAAGTAAAGTTCAATTGGTCAAAAAAGGCATTGTCGTTTCCTACATACGTACCTTGAAGACCGTTGCTGCAACCGCTCAACATAACAAGGCAGCACATCAAAAAAGTGGTTTTTAAAAGTGTTTTCATAGTATATCGATTGATAGGTACATCAAAACTATCTTTACCATAGCTAATTATCAACAACCAATTAGTTTCTGCCCGATTTGGGTTATTTTTTGCACCAAACGCTTTGATAGTTGTTGAAAAATATTAATTTTAGCTTGCTTCCCAATAACCAATCGATAGCCTTCAATAACCCAAGCCATTATGAGGCATACTTCTCTGTTGTTTATTTTATTGGTAATTTCGTTGTACGGCTTTGCCCAGCAGAGAGAAATAGACTCTATTGAAACGCTTTTGGCAAACCATAAAGAAGCTGATACAATCAAACTCAAATTATTGGATGGTTTAGCAAGTGGTTATACAGATATTGACCCTAAAAAAGGGCTCGAGTATGCTGACCTCCAATTGGCATTGGCAACCGTTTTGGACCAAAAAAGCAGTATTTCCAAAGCCTATATCAACAAAGCTAACAATCACCTGACCATGAACCAGGATTCCCTTGCGCTAAACTGTTTTCAAAAGGCTTACGATATTGATGTTTCCATCAACGATGCCGATGGACAAGGTGTGATATTGTATGGTATGGCATGGGTGTATCAAAACCGAGGCGACTATCATAAAGCCATAGAACTCTACCAAAAATCCCATGCGATTTTTGAATCCTTGGACGCTTATATAAAAATGGCAACCGTCCAGAATTCCATTGGAATCAGCCAAATGTACCTAACTGACTATCAACATGCTTTGGAAAACTACCTGAAAGCCCTAAAGATCTACGAAATAAACGGTATGGCAGAGAGCGTAGAAGCTGCAACAGTATTGGGCAATATAGGATTGATATACAATCGTATGGGAAAGAACCTCGAGTTGGGCATTCAATACCACGAAAGAGCTTTAAAAATCTATAGAACAAATGGCAACAAATATAATGAAGCCAACACCTTGAGCAACATGGCCAATGCTTATGACAACCTGAAACAGCCCCAAAAAGCCATTGAACTCCAACAACAAGCTTATACCCTATTTGAAGAAGTGGGAAGCAAAAGAGGCATGGCCAATGCCTTGACCAATACGGGCATAGCCTATACAAGCATCGATTATAACAAAACCATAGAATATTTGGAACGAACCATGCCCATTTATGAAGAAATCAATGACAAGCATGGACAGACCATCGTCCTCCAATATTTAGGGGAAGCACTTTTAAACTTGCCGGTAACCAAAACCAGTTTATCTGAAGCCGAAGAATATTTGAAGCAAGGAATCAAAACGGCAAAGGAAACCGGTTACCTACAGGCTGAATCTGACATTAACAGTCTGTTGGCAGAACTCTATCTCAAAAAAAACGATTTCAAAAATGCCTATAATTATAAAATAATGGCGGTAAAACTTCAGGACAGTATTATGTCCCAAGAAAACCTTGAGCAAATTACCCGCCTTGAAGAACAGTACAAATACGAAAAAAAAGAGGCCGAAATCAGGGCAGAACATGAAAAAGAACAAGCCCTAGCGCAATCCGAAATAATAAAACAAAAGCTCATCAAGACCCTATTTTTTGTTGGTGGAGGCTTATTGATCTTGTCTGGCAGCATCTGGTTATTCATGTACAAACGCAAGAGGGATGCACTTGAAAAACAGCACGAAGCAGAATATAAAGCGACCGTTGCCGAAACCGAACTCAAAGCCCTTCGGGCACAGATGAACCCACATTTTATCTTTAACTCGCTCAACTCCATAGGTGATTACATTTCCAAGAACGACACCAACAAAGCAAAAACATATTTATCAAAGTTTGCCAAAATCATGCGGCAGACCTTGGAACATTCCAACGAAAAGGAAATTCCGCTCGATGCCGACCTTGAACTTCTGGAAGATTATATGCAGATGGAAAACCAGCGTTTGGGCAACAAATTCACCTATACCATTGAAATTGACGAGCAAATAGACAAAGAAAACACACTGGTACCACCCATGATCTTGCAGCCTTTTGTGGAAAACAGCATCTGGCACGGCATTTCAAAAAAAGAAGGTACCGGACACATCAACATCAAAATCAAGAAAGAAAACGATATGCTTCAATGCACCGTGGACGATAACGGGGCAGGCATAACGCCGAACGCAGATACATCGGAACTGAAAAAATCACTGGGGCAGAACATCACCCGAAAACGCATAGACATCATAAACAAAAACAAACAGGCCAACGGAAACGTGACCATCCGGAACAAGCCCGACGGACAGGGCGTTTTGGTGGAAGTCCGGCTTCCGTTGGAAACAGCTTTTTAAAAAAATGATAAAAACCATCATAGTTGACGACGAGCAGCACTGCATCGATTGGTTAAAGGACATATTGGCACGGCAACCCGATGTGGATGTCATCACTGCGTGCCGTTCTGTGGACGAGGCCGAAAAGCTTTTGAAGCACCTTACGCCAGATGTAGTATTTCTCGATGTACAAATCCATGACAAAACCGGCTTTGACCTGTTGCGACGCTTGGAACAGGTCGATTTTGAGGTCATTTTTACCACAGCTTACGAAAAATATGCCGTACAAGCCTTTAAGTTCAGTGCGGTAGATTATTTATTGAAACCCATAGACGAAGACGAACTGAAACTCGCCCTTGAAAAAGTATCGGAAAAGCTGAAAACCAAGGATTTTTCAGAAAAAATGGATGTTTTGCTTTCTAACGTACAACATAGCGGACGGCATAAAAAAATCACCATTCCCACCCAGGACGGTTATCTTTTTCAGGATATTTCAGAAATTGTGCGCTGCCAATCGGAAGGCAACTACACACATATTTTCATCAATGGTGCCAAACAACCCGTTCTGGTATCAAAAACCCTAAAAACTTTTGAGGAACTGTTGACGGATCACGGTTTTTTCCGTATCCACAATACCCATTTGATCAATATGGGATTTATTTCAAAATATACAAAAGGCAAAGGCGGCTATGTGACCCTGAAGGACCACACTGTTCTGGAGGTTTCCACGAGGCGCAAGGATGAATTTTTAAAAATGATGGGCTGAAACCCAAATGGGCTGCCTTCAAGCTTCGCACCAATAATTCCTACCAAAGTAGAATTAAAATTTTATATCGATCGGATTTCCCGACAGGATGCTACCGTCTTCAGAATATATCCATACACTATCCTTTTTGTAAACAATGGCTTTGCTGTCCTTAACTGAAAAGACATCTTTGATGCCTGTATCCAAGAGTACCAACACTACTTTTGGTGTGCTATCAACCAATTGGTAGCCTTTATCTATCGGTTGGGCATAAAGTGTTGCATTCAATCCCACATTTTTTCCAACATTGGTGACGGGTTCAGGCACTACTGATGTTGCTGTTTTTGGCTCGGGCGCAGTTGGCGCTGATTGTTGTTCTTCTTTCAAGCTTTTTATTTCCTCTTTGAGCTTTTCAATTTCTTGTTGTTGCTTTGTCTTTTCAACTGTAGCTGCTATTGCTTTAGATCGAGAAGTTACCACTTCATTGGGCCGGTATGCATACTGTAAATGCTGAAACGTCTCAAAAGCTTTCCGCAAAGCGAGATTATAAGCCTTCTGGTACTGTTTTTCCTTGCTATCGCCCACCCTGGAAGTCATGATAAGCTTGCCATCACAATTTTTGAGACTGATGCTCACTTTGGTTCGGAGCATACTACTGCTATCTTCAACATCAGCCATAAGAGCAAGACATTGGTTATCAGCTAAATCAGATGGAAAATCTTCGCCTTCAATGTAAGCAGTATAGCCATACTTGTTGAAAAGAAACTTGGTAAGCGAGTTGAGTTGGTACTTGTCCTTTTCTTTCAAGAATTCGTAGCGTTGTGGCACAATGATATACTTGTAATCGTTGATGCTGTTTTGAGCAAAACCATTGATCTGAACTGCAAAAGCGAGGACAAATAGGTAAAAAATTCTGTACATATCCATTTTTTTAGAAACTGCTTCTCAATTTGTAAAGATACACTTTGCGATAGGATTTTAAAAACTGATGCTACAATTTAAGCAATTTAACTTCCAAAGTAATAAGTGGCGTTTGCCTGTAATTTCAATACACCTGAAGATTTTGTCGGAACCGAAATGGTATCGGCTGGCTGTACAGTATAGCGTATATGTGTGCTTTCCATGAGTTTTTCGAGCTCCGGAGCGTCAATAACCATCCGACAGGTAACCACTCTTGGGAAATCCTCATTGCCTGCATCAACAAAAACCTGATATGAAAATGCTCGATCATAAAATTTGTCCAAGAATTCCATCACAACCAAATAATCCTGATCATGTTCATTGACGAGCGAGGTTGTAAGGTGTATTTTTTGTAACTTTTGTGCTGCAAGCTCTTGGACTGGAGCCATAATTGGTATCGAATCTACAATAATAACCTGGTTACCTCCGTCTTTTGAAAAAGAATCTTCAAGCTCTGTATCGATCATTTTAACTTCAACTAAAGAAGTCGGCGCCGAGGAGTTGTTATCGGTCAAATCACTGTCCTTGGCACATGCCGCGACAAAAATCAGCAACAGGAAACATAAGATAATACGAGCTGGAAAGGCGTGCATCTGGATTGGTTATAGCTAAATAACGCAATGTCTGTCAAAAAAGTATTTACAGATACGATTTTAATTCGGAAAGTTTACGAATCTGCTTGATCAACGGATCACTTTGATCATTCCTGTAATTAAAAAAAATGGCATCGCATCCCACATTGAGAGCTCCAAGAATATCGGCCTCATAATTATCGCCCACCATCAGGCTCTCGTTAGGCCAGGCATTAGCGAGATTCAGCGCATGTTCAAAAATGATCGGATTGGGTTTTTTGACACCGGCCATTTCTGCATTGGTCATAGTCTCAAAATAGTGATCGATACCGGAAATTTTCACTTTCTTGTCCTGTGCCTCGCTAAAACCATTGGTAATGATGTGCAACCGATAGTTGGGCTTAAGATAATCGAGAATATCCAGAGTACCTTCAAAAAGATGGCCAAACGTAGTCAAGTATTTGATATAATCTTCCGAAAGATTAAAGAGCAACTCCTCGCCCACTGTCATTCCCATAAGGTCAAATGTGTCTTTCAGGCGGCCATACCGCAGTTGTTCCTTATCAACTTCAGAATTGCGGTACATTTTCCAATAGTGGAAATTTATGGGTTCGTAAAAACCCAAAAAGCGTTCCAGATCAATATCCATCATGTGGATCTCAAAAATACGCTCAAAGGCCAACGCCGAATTTCTGTCAAAATCCCAAAGCGTATGGTCAAGGTCGAAAAAAATGTGCTTGATTCCTTTAAGTTTCATTTACTGAATCCAATACGTCCGAAAATAATTCCCTGAACCCTCTCCATTGTGCTTCATCGCTAAATGAATGGTTGTGGAATACCGGGGCAAATGTACCATTCACTTTTTTCACTTCCAACATAAGGCGTTGCAATTCCTGCTTTTTGTCGAGCAAAGAGGTTTTTTTGAGCAAAACACTGTCGATGATGTGGAACGGATTGATTTCCAATGGTGTCTGTACTTCATAATCAAGGTCATAAAACCAAAATGGTGTGCAAGTACCGGCTCTAAAACCCCAATGACTGATATATCCCATAGTGTAATCTTTTTTTACTTCAAGTTCAATCAGGTGGCGGTAAGAATCTGGCAGGTTGAGCTTTGAGAAAGAATTTCGCGTAGCTATCAACTCAAAATTTAGTACCGCTTCCATTGTTTGTTTTTCTTTTTTTAAAATTTGCAGATCGTGCAGTCCGTAGTATGAAACCTTGAGACCTACATTGCAATAATCTGCAATTGACTTTATCAGTGATACAAATGCCTTTCTGTTGATGTTGATGTTTTTGTCATAGGTAGAATAATTGCCTATCAGGAAAAACACCATGAACTTGACCTTACATTGTTTTTGCTTGGTGATGATCCATTTGAAGGTATCATATGGATCCCTCTGAAATCCGGCAAGGACAAGAAATCGTTGATAAAAGTACCTGAACCGCAGACGATAAAGATCGGTCAAAGTACTTCCGAGTGTACGTATAAGTCCTTTTTGTTTGTAAAGATAGGCCATGGGCACATCGATGATGGGCTGTACTTTGTATGCTCGTGAAACAAATTCATACTCTGGAAACATCTGCCGCAATGCGTTTCTGAACTTATAGGCCCAAATGTCAACGACCGGCTGGTTCAGAAAGCCATTTTTAAATCCAAGGCTTTCCATAACGGTATAGCGTCCATAACGATCTTTAACGTGGGGCAAATACTCCTCGTAACGGCTCAACAGATAAAAAGCAGCCGCAAAAATGTCAAAAGGCAGATGGCTTTTTTCACCCGTTGGAAAAAAACATTTGGTATGCTCCCAATCCTGAACGTGGATTTCGGTGTCGGACAAGCCTTGCTCAAACAGGAGGTCGTGGCTTCGCACAAAAAATTCATTGCCCAAAGGCTGTTTGCCATAGGACATCTTGAGGTTATCATGGGCTATGAACGTATCTACGGTTGTGGTAAACGACACTTCAAAACCCAATATACGGGTGCAGATCTGCTTGAAAACAAATCTGACACGTGGGGTAACTTTATGGGTGTAAACGAGTAACAATTAATAAATTCCAAATAACAAAATTCCAAAATGCCAATGTTATTTATGGCCTGCATTAGATGGCTTGGTTTCAATTTAAAGTTAACTTCAAGCTTAAAATTATGTCCAAACCAATGAAATTTGTCGCTTGAAAATTGACATTTATTTAAATCATTCCTTCATCGGCAAAGCTAAAATAAGCATTTTCGGTAACGATGAGGTGGTCGAGCAACCTAATATCCATACTATTGGCAGCAATTTTCAGTTTTTTGGTCAACAGTATGTCTGCATCGCTGGGTTTCAACGCCCCCGATGGATGGTTATGAGCCAATATAAGTGCTATGGCACCGACCTCAAGGGCCATTTTCATAACCAATCGAACATCCACCAAAGTGTCGGTCATCCCGCCTTTGCTCATTTGGTTTTTGGCGATTACCTGATTGCCGTTATTAAGGAACAGCACCCAAAATTCTTCATGGGAAAGCTCTCCGATGATGGGTTGCATCAACTCAAAAACCGATTTGCTCGAAGCAATTTTTTTCCGCTCCAAAGCATTTTCTTGCCTCCGTCTTCGTCCGAGCTCAAGTGCTGCAACAATTGAAATGGCCTTTGCTTCTCCAATGCCCTTGAAAGCGGTCAGTTGTTTTACAGACATCTTCCCCAAAGCATTAAGGTTGTTGCCCGTACTTGCCAAAATCCGTTTGCAAAGATCGACTGCACTTTCATTTCGACTTCCCGAACCTATCAAAATGGCCACCAGTTCTGCATCGCTCAAAGCTTCTTTGCCTTTTTGAAGCAATTTCTCTCTTGGACGATCGTCTTCTGACCAATCTTTTATGGGAAACGATGGCGTTTTTTCTGCCATAAAATTCATTTTAATATCGTAAATTTCAACTCGGATTTCGACAAAGGCAATATTATGAAATCTTTTTTGTTTAGGGTTAATTTTGTCTTACGTTTCAAGTTGGCTTGCAAAGCTTTTGAGCAGTAAGCGGTAAATTGCTATTGTTTGAGGCCCGAAGGCGAGACTTAAACATTAAACTTAGGAGTTCGTTATGTTCCATCACATCTTTTTAAATTAAAAACCATATTTATTTTGTACCCGCCACCACACCATCAGGATAATAACAAAGTCCACATGATTGAGGTCATCAAGTCCTACCCATTGGCCACGCTCATATCCGTAAAGAACGGAGAACCTTTGGTTACACATCTGCCTTTGGTCTATTCTGAAGGAAAACTCTCGGGGCATATCGATGCCGGAAACCCACAGGCCGAACTATTGAAAGATGGCAACAGCGTAAAGGTAATTTTCGGAGGACCACAATGTTACATTTCACCAAGCATTTACACCACACCGAACCTACCCACCTGGAATTATGTAAAAGTACATTTAAAAGGAACCGTAACTTCCGTAGAAGATGCCTTATCTGTAAAGCAAGCACTTATGGATATGGCCAAAACCTTTGAAGCTCCAGAACACAAATTTCAACTGGATCCTGACGACCCTCGTATGGATGCACTTATCAATTACATTAAAGGCTTTGAAATAGAGATTACGCACTGGGAAGGCAAATTTAAATTGTCACAGGACAAAAGCCCTGAAAACTTACGGAATGCACGCGAGGAACTCATAAAGACCAATCAAAAAAACATCAGAACGTTTATGGAAAAAATATTCAAACTATAAAGCTATGAAAGACAAAATGAAGAAAGTATTCTCCGGCGCTTCTACAGTCCAGGCCATGGGTTTTAAAAATGCACTTGAAGAAGCAGGCATCACTTTTTATGAACTCGACAAATCGGATTCTGCATACTCAGGCCTTTTTGACCAAATACAGATTTTCGTACTTGACGGAGATGAAAAAGCAGCCTTGACCATTTTAAAATCATTAAAATATTAACCATAAACACCAAGAACACAAGTGAAAGCTTTCGCAACCATCGGCCTTTTAATCTTGAGCAATATCTTTATGACCATTGCATGGTACGGGCATTTAAAATTTGCTGAATGGAAATGGTTCAACAAGTTGGGCCTCATCGCCATCATCCTTATCAGCTGGGGCATTGCCCTGTTTGAATATATGTTTCAGGTACCGGCCAACAAAATTGGGTTCAAAGGCAATGACGGACCGTTTTCTCTAATCCAACTCAAAGTGTTGCAGGAAGTTATCACACTGTCGGTATTTGCAATTTTTACGCTGTTGGTGTTCAAAACCGAAACTTTCCGTACCAATCATATCATTTCGTTCGTGTTTTTGGTACTGGCGGTTTATTTCATGTTCAAGAAATAAACAGAATTCTTAATCTTTGATCAGCTGTTTTACTGCATCAAAGTCCAAGCCACCATAGTTTCCGGAACTCATTAGCAAAAGGGTTTTGTTGTCAAAATTTTGAGAGAAAAGAAACTTTCTAAAGGCATCGGCATTGGTAAAAATCACCAAATCTTCCCGTTCAAAGGCATTGGCAATCTGTTGGTGCGAAATTTCTTTTAACTTTTTAATCTCAACGGCATGTGGCGAATAGAACACGACAGCCACGTCTGCCGCATCCAGACTTCCTTTGTATTCTTTTAAAAATTCTGCATTGAGACTGCTGTATGTGTGCAACTCCAAACAGGCCACCAACGTTCTATCGGGATATTGTTCTTTTACGGCTTGGGTTGTCGCTTTAACCTTACTTGGCGAATGTGCAAAATCTTTGTAGGCCACGCTGGCTTTTCCTTCGGCAACTTTTTCAAGTCGCTTGCTGGCACCTTTAAAAGTTGCTATGGCTTCGTAAAAATATTCTTCATCGATGCCCATGTGCTGGCATATCCATTTGGCTCCCGCTAGATTGTTCAAATTGTGCTTTCCAAAAACTTCAATGGGCAAAGGCCCTTCGGGGGTTTCTAAAAGAGTCTGGCCGTCATTGACCGAATGGTCGGGGGTATAATAAGGCAATTTGCGAATGGTATTCTCTGATGCTTCCACGACACGTGCCACTTCCGGGTCTTCGGCATTGTAGGTTATGCTCCCACCCTTGACGATGCTGTCCACGAAAATCCGGAACTGCTCCACATAATTGTCATACGTAGGAAACACATTGATATGATCCCAAGCGATTCCGCTCAAAAGTGCTATATTGGGTTTGTAGAGATGGAACTTGGGACGGGTGTCAATTGGCGAACTCAAATACTCGTCGCCTTCGAGCACTATAAATTCATTGTCTTCAGTCAGTTTTACCATAATGTCAAAGCCTTCCAACTGCGCTCCTACCATGAAGTCGACGTCCTTTCCGTGATAGTGCATCACATGGAGAATCATGGAGGTAATGGTTGTTTTGCCGTGGCTGCCACCGATTACCACCCGTGTCTTGTCTTTGGACTGTTCATAGAGGAATTCGGGATAGCTGTAAATTTTAAGCCCCAGTTCTTGTGCCCTTATCAACTCTGGATTGTCTGACTTGGCGTGCATACCCAAAACAACGGCATCGAGATGTGAACCGATTTTTTCGGGAAACCAGCCAAAGGTTTCGGGCAAAATTCCTTTGGCGGCCAATCGGGATTTTGAAGGTTCAAAAATTTCGTCGTCACTGCCCGTAATGCGGTATCCTTTTTGGTGGAGTGCCAAGGCTAGATTGTGCATGGCGCTGCCGCCAATAGCTATAAAGTGTACGTTCATCGTTTTGTTTGTTCTAAAGTCTGTTTATCAATGCCTGTTCTTCCTGAAAAACCTTGTTTTGTGGCTCTGTCCCGAGTGCCATCTGTATGTATTCTTCTGCTTTGTCCCTATTGTTGCGTTGCCTGTAAATCTGTGCCATCCTATAATGCGCCCACGATTTTGGGACGCCATCCATGTCCTTGAAATTTTTTAGGTATAGGGCCAATGCCTGTTCGCCCTTGTTGAGCTCAACGCCAAATACTGCGGCAGTTTTTCCTATTTCATAATTAAAGGTGTTCAATTTCAATGACCGTTCTGCATCAAACAGGGTGGCCATCGCTTTGAGGGGCTGATTTTGTTTTTCATAAAATTTGGCAAGTGTCTCAAAACAGGTTTTGGAACCTCCTATAAGCACGGCATTTTTATAATGTTGCTCGGCAAGTTCTGCCTTTTGGCTATTTTCATAAATGTACCCTTTGGCCAAATGCCCGTCTACCGGAGAGATGGCTTCAAGTTCATCGGCATATTTCAAGGCCGTTTTGACGCTCCCCCCGACAAGTGTTGGCAACTGCATGTACAGTTTTACCAATGCCCATCGAGCATCGATATGCCCAGGATCCAGTGCAATGGTTTTTTTAAAGGCTTCTTTTATATCACCAACCATGGAAAGTGCTTTGAGTTTATTGGTGGCCGTTGCTTTCATGCTCATGGCACCGCCGCTCTTGTAATGGTATTGAGCGTTGTTAGGGTTTTCATTTGCCAATTTGCGGTATTGCTCAATGGCTTCGTCCCATTTTTTTTGATGGGCAAACACATCGCCCAAAAGCTCTTCAGCCTTTAAATCATTTGGATGTTCTGCCAGATACTGCCCCAGCACTTCTTCCGCCTTGGCAAATTCTTTTTTCCCGATTAATTTTTCTACTCCGTCCAACGCCGGTTGACCTGAAAAAAAACAAGGCCATAAAAGAAAGAATACCAACTGTTTCATATGTTTTGCAGAGCAAAATAATTTTTTCCAAAGATAATGGTTTGCCCCATTAAATCCTTAACTTCACTCAATCAAAATGGCCATTGGCTCATTGACTGTCGAAAAATTGAATTTTGGCATCTATATTGCATAATAGTGTATGGAAATTCAATAAAACAAATCGGAACCATGAAATATTTTATCTCTATTCTAATGATCTCTATTTTTGCCAATTTTGCCGAAGCGCAAAACACAAATTACAATGACCTCTGGAAAAAGGTCGAGAAGCTTGAAAACGAAGGCTTGCCAAAATCGGCCCTAGAAATCGTTAAGCAAATTGAAATAAAGGCAAAAAAGGACAACAATGCGCCTCAACAAATCAAAACGTTGCTTTATAAAAGCAAATATGCACTAACACTCGAAGAAGAAGCGCAACTTCAAATAATGGCCGATTTTAAAAACACCATTGCGCATAGCCAAGCACCCACAAAGAACATTCTGGAAAATATGCTTGCCACAATGTACTGGCAGTACTTTCAGCAAAACCGATGGAAATTTTATGCCCGTACCAATACCACAGAAAAAGTGGATCCCACCGATTTTCAAACCTGGGACCTAAAGACCTTGTTCGATGAAGTGCACCTGAATTACCAAAAATCATTGGAAAACCTAACGGTTCTACAACAGACCAAACTTGATGGGTACACCGATATATTATTGGAACAAGAAGGATCAAAGATATTTCGTCCCACGCTTTTTGACCTATTGGCACACAATGCACTCGAATTTTACAAAACCGACGAAACAGCCATTGCACATCCCTCCTATAAATTCGTGATAGAGAGCGCCGACTATTTGAGCGACGCCGAAACTTTCTCAAAAAAAGATATTACTTCCAAAGACACATCCTCACTGCAGTTGCACGCGCTGAAACTTTATCAAAAGTTGATAACGTTCCACCTGAAAGATGCCGAACCGGACGCTTTGGTAAATGTGGATATAGAGCGATTGCATTTCGTAAGGACCAACACCACTGTTGAAGGCAAGGACGAACAATTCCTCAACACATTAAAAACCACCAGCAAACGCTACAAGGGCAAAGCCGTTTCTGCCATATATGATTATGAAATTGCATCGCTCTACCAACAGCAAGGACAGACCTATCGGCCAAAAACCAACGAAACCCATCGATGGAAACTCAAGGAAGCCCTCGATCTTTGCAATACCACCATCGCAAGATTTCCAAAAAGTAGAGGTGCCATTAAATGTGAAGTTTTAAAACAGGCCATCCTCCAACCTTCCTTACAGTTGCAGTCCGAGAATTTCCTGCCCGTCCAACAAGAAAACCTCGTAAAGATTGACTACAAAAATCTTTCCCAATTGAGCTTTAAGGTTTATCCCATTTCAAATGAAAATCTTCGCAGTTTCAAAAAACTCTACCGGGAAGACGAACAAATTGCCTTTATAAAAAAATTAGATGCCAAAACTTCATTTGAGTTTACCGCAAAAAACGAGGCAGACTACCAAAACCACACTATTGAGGCCGTACTTCCAAAATTGGAAAACGGGAGCTATCTGATTTTTGTGTCGCCAAAAGACACAAACGGAACTTTTTACGCTTTCAGGGATGTTCAGGTTACCGATATTGCCCTGCTCAACAGCAGCTCAGGCCATGAAGAAACCTTCCAACTCCTCAACCGCAACAACGGAAAACCATTGGCCAACACTAAAGTGAAGCTCTCCTATAAAAAAAGCTATAACGGCTCAACCATTTCCGAAATAAAAACCACCGACGGCAATGGCGAATTTACCATCAACAAAGATACAAACCGCCTTATCGACCTGAATCTTGAAGTCAGCCATGGGAACGACACGGCGTATTTTAACAACTATTATATCAATCCTTTCTATGGCAAACAGATAAAGCAAGCCGTTCGGAACAATGCCTACTTATTTACCGACAGAAGTATTTACAGACCCGGTCAAGTAGTCTATTTCAAAGGTATTGCCATGGAAACCGAAAACGAAAAATCGAAAGTGACACCAAATCTGGATTGCAAGGTTATCCTGTTTAACGCAAATCGTGAAATCATAAAAGAACTGAAGGTTAGAACCAACGAATTTGGCTCTGTTGCCGGCGAATTTATCCTGCCAATCGATGGCCTTACCGGACAGTTCAGCATCGAATTTTTTGCCGGTGTTACAGCCGCCAGCTATTTTTCGGTCGAAGAATACAAACGCCCAAAATTTGAAGCCAAGATCAATCCCGTGACCGAAACCTTCAAGGTCAATGATTCCATTAAAATTAAAGGCATGGCAATGGCCTATGCCGGTAGCAACATTACAGATGCCAGAGTATCCTATACCGTGAGCCGTCAAATCAATTACCCGATCTGGTATTATTGGAAACGCCCTTGGCACAACAGCGAAACCCAAGAAATTACACATGGCGAAACCCTCACCAACGACAAGGGCGAATTTGAAATCGATTTTAAAGCCATTCCCGATGAAAGTGCCAACAAAAATGACCTACCCATATTTCAGTACAAAATCACGGCAGACATCACCGACATCAATGGCGAAACCCGAAGCACCACAACCATCGTGAACGTAGGCTACCACGCATTGTTAGCTTCGGTCAATATACCTTCAAAACTAGACAAAAACTCTAAAGACCAAAAACTTACCATAAACACAGAAAATCTCAATGGTGAGTTCGTACCATCAACCGGAACTGTCAAAATCTACAAACTCAAAGCGCCTTCTACCGCTTTAAGGCCACGCCCTTGGGAAGCTCCCGATTACAAATCATTGTCAGAAAACGAATTTAGGCAGCGTTTTCCCCATATAGATTATGATGATGCATCCAATATGGCTACACGGGAGAAAGGCGAACTGGTCTTTGAAAGACCATTTGACACATCAATATCGAAAGAGCTATCCTTGGACAATATAAAAAAATGGGACTCCGGTAACTATATTGCAATTTTAGAAAGCAAAGACAAGTTTGGACAAGATGTTATAGATGAAGCCCGTACCTTGGTATTTGACGACAATGACAAAACTGTTCCTGACCAACAGTTGTTCACGGTCACAACCAACAAAATTTCATATACACCCGGTGAAAATGTGCTCATCACCTTTGGTTCGGCGGCAAACATTACCGTTACCATTGTGGTAGAAAAAGATCAAAAAACCATCAATACCTACCTTGCACCACTGAACAATTCCAAAAAAACGATCGTTGTTCCGGTTACTAAAAACGATTTGGGTGGTTTTGCCATCCATTACAGTTATGCAGCTTTCAACTCTTTTGAATCTGGTACCCAAACCATTTCTGTCCCATATCCATCTACTGATTTGCAGATAGAAACACTGACGTTTAGGGACAAGCTCCAGCCCGGGACCGATGAAACATGGAGCTTCAAAATCAAAGGCCCAAAAGGCGACAAGGTCAGCGCTGAACTATTGGCAAGCATGTACGACCGTTCTTTGGATCAGTTCAAACCACACAATTGGCATTTTTCGCCGAATTACAAACCCACATACAGTCCATACCGCACACGCAATGCCGGACGGAGCTTTGGTAGCGGAAATTTTACAGTCCGAAACAACAAGAACAATTATGTCAGCTACCCATACCAAGGCTATGACCAACTCGATTGGTTTGGTTTTTATTTCGGCTATGGAAATCAATATATGGCAAGAAGAAAATCAGCCGGAATTATTGAGCAATCGGCACTTCCAATGGCAAGTGACAATCGGGCAGTTGAAGAAGAAGTTGATGCAATGGCTCAAGAGAGCTATAAAAAAACCGAAGGAGGCAACATGGCACTAACAGAAAGTGACAAAGCGAATTATGGCGATCATCCATTGAACGATACAGATGAAAATCAACCTCTGGACAACATTTCTGTCAGAAAAAACCTCAACGAAACAGCGTTTTTCTTTCCCCAATTACAGACCGATTCAGATGGCAACGTGAACTTTAGCTTTACCACGCCCGAAGCATTGACATCGTGGAAATTGCAACTCTTGGCACATACCAAAACATTGGAAAGCGCAACGGCTACACTGGAAACCGTGACCCAAAAAGAACTTATGGTTATCCCGAACGCACCACGTTTTTTACGCCACGGAGACCAAATCACTATCAGCACCAAAATTGCGAACCTGACCGACAAGAAACTATCAGGTTCTGCGCAACTCATCCTGACAGATGCCTTTACCGGTAACGACATCACACAAATGCTTGTCAAATCGAGTACAGTTAAGGCATTTACGGCCCATGCCAAAGGCAACACACAAGCATCGTGGCACTTGACCATACCCGAAGACATCAATGCGGTGCAATACAAAATCGTGGCAAGAGCGGGCGACTTCAGTGATGGCGAACAAAATGCCCTGCCCGTGTTGAGCAACCGAATGCTCGTTACAGAAACATTACCCATGTGGGTCCGCAGCAATGAAACACGTACCTATACTTTGGACAAATTGAAAACCAATAGTTCAACCACCTTGAAAAACCACAAATTGACCTTAGAAATCACGTCCAACCCTGCATGGTATGCTGTCCAGGCACTCCCCTACCTGATGGAATATCCTTATGATTGCAACGAACAGATATTTTCGCGGTACTATGCCAATGCTTTGGCCGGTCACATCGCAAACAGCAATCCGAGGATACAGGAGGTATTTAACCAATGGCGAAATTCCGATGCCCTGCTTTCTAACTTGGAAAAGAACGAAGAACTGAAAAACATTCTTATCCAAGAAACACCATGGTTACGGGACGCACAGAGCGAAACGGAACAGAAAAAACGCATTGCCCTTTTGTTTGATTTAAACAAAATGACCAATGAACTGGCTTCCGCAAAGCGAAAATTGCAAAACAACCAGATGGACAACGGTGCATGGCCTTGGTTTGAAGGCGGCCCCAACAACCGCTACATCACACAGCATATCATTACCGGATTCGGACATTTAAAACACTTAAACGTTACCGGCCAGACTGTTCAACCGGAATCGAAAACCGATGATATGGTTGTCAAAGCAATTAAATATCTCGATGACGAATTTGTCAAGGAATACAAAGAACTCAAAAAGTACAATAAGAATGTGGATCTGTCCAAAGACCATTTGAGCAATACCCAATTGCACTACCTCTATATGCGCAGCTTCTTTCCCGAAATCGAGAAAAGCAAAGAAGCCAAATCCATTGCCGCATATTATCAAACACAGATTCAAAAATATTGGTTATCAAGACCATTGTACGCCAAAGGCTTGATGGCTCTTGTGTCGCATAGAACTGGAGACAACACCATGGCCAATAAAATCATGAAATCGCTACAAGAAAACAGCATTACCAATGACGAGTTGGGCATGTACTGGAAAGACAACAAACCAACTTGGTACTGGTACCAGGCACCGATAGAGACCCAAGCATTAATGATTGAGGCGTTTGGAGAAATACAAAACGATGTCAAGACCATTGACAATCTGAAAATTTGGTTGTTGAAGAACAAACAGACCAATAGCTGGAGCACCACAAAAGCTACCGCTAACGCCATCTATGCATTACTGCTTCGAGGCAGTGATTGGCTGAAAATTACCGACGCCGTGGAAGTTTTGGTCGCAGGTCAAACCATAACACCTTCAAAACTCGAAAATACCAAGGTTGAAGCAGGTACCGGCTATTTCAAAACGTCATGGGACGGCAGTGAGGTCAAACCCGAAATGGCCACCGTAAGCATGACCAAAAAAGGTGATGGAATAGCTTGGGGCGCGCTCTATTGGCAATATTTTGAAGATTTGGATAAAATCACAACTGCCGAAACGCCATTACGATTGGGCAAAAAGCTTTTCCTAAAGACCAATACCGACCATGGCGAGAAGATTTCGGAAATTAACGCCGATACCAAGTTGAAAGTTGGCGATTTGGTACGGGTGCGAATCGAATTGCGAAGCGACCGCGACATGGAATTTGTCCATATGAAAGACATGCGTGCCGCTGGTTTTGAACCTATCAATGTACTCTCGCGCTACAAATGGCAAGATGGATTGGGTTACTACGAAAGCACCAAAGATGCGGCCACCAATTTTTTCTTTGATTACTTACCAAAAGGCACCTATGTCTTTGAATATGACCTGCGAATAAATAATGCCGGAAATATGGGCAATGGTATCACGACGGTTCAAAGCATGTATGCTCCAGAGTTTAGCAGCCATAGCGAAGGCACGAGGGTGTTGGTTGAGTAGAAGGCCCGGCGGTCAGTTGGCAGTAAATCTGAAACTAAAGCAACCTGCACCTTCCACCCAAAACCTTATGGGCTAGGAAATAATGAAGCTTTTCGGCGACAGATAAAGTGCTATTTCGTTATTAACCAATGAGTTTTCAAGGTTCATATTCTTTGGTGGACAACTAATTTCGTTCGTACCTATTTCCCTAAAAAGGAAATTTACTGAAAGTAAGTCAATAAGGATCAAGTCTTTGCAATGTTAAGCAGTTTATCACCTTGATACAAAGGCATTTGTTTCATTAACAATTATATATCATTATATTTGATCCGTCACAGAAGGAGATTCGATTTTTTTTATATCTTTAAACTTTCGGTGCGTGTTTTGATTGATTGTTCCGAAAATATTTGCAAAATGATGACATCCAATATCCATTTACGTTTGTTGCCAATTGTTTTTTTGACAACATTATTATCTTGTTTTGCATTCGATCTGACAGCACAAACCGTTAGCCCCAAAGAAGAACAGGGGCCAAAATTGCTTTTTCTCAATTATTCGTTTATTAAAACGGACACTTCTGTGCCCGAAGTCAATTTTTTGGGCAAAACCATCACCAAAGGCCGACGCAAGGACCATTCCAACAAAGTACCATTGAATAGCCCAGGCGCCATTAGATGTGTACAGTATGACAAATTCCATAAAGAATTGGAATCCACGTATTTTGAAAATCCATTAAAACCCATTGTCGAGTACTTAAATGACGATGGCGCTTTTGAAAAACGCCAACTTGACCTAGACAAAGCTGAACTTGCCATCAAATTACAATTAAACGAAAATACCACAACCATCGATCTATTTCTAATCGACATATTTGGCAATGCCACTACAAAACTGATAACCAACACAATACCATAAGTATGAAACCATCTATACTCCTCTTGTTTTTGCTTGCATTCTGCACGCTCAACGCCCAGACCTTTGAGGTACAAAACATCAAATATTCCGGTGATAACGACAACCGCATCAATCTGGTCATTATGGGGGATGGTTATTTACCATCGGAATTTGACGCCTTTGAAGCCCATTCCAATGCGTTTGTCAACGAATTGTTCTCTCAGTCTCCATTTTCAGAATACACCGATTATTTTAATGTTTATATCATCAAAGTGGCATCAGCAGAAAGTGGCGCAACACATCCCGGTACCGCACCCGACGAGCCTACCTCCCCACCGGTTCCGGTAATGAACGTCAACAATTTTTTTGGCACACAGTATGACAGTTACAATATACACAGATTACTGTTTTCATCAAATTACGCATTAATTAACAACGTGTTAGCCAACAACTTTCCAGATTTTGACATAGCTTTGATTTTGGTAAACGCCCCTTATTACGGTGGTAGCGGCGGTGCGTTTGCTTTTGCTTCTACAGATGAAAGTTCCATAGAAATTGCCATTCATGAACTTGGTCATTCGTTTGCTTTCTTAAAAGATGAATATTATCCCGGTGATGCCTTGGTTCAAGAAGCCATAAACATGACCCAAAACAACAACCCAGCGACTATTCGTTGGCGCAACTGGCTCAACTATAATGGTGTTGGTATTTATCCTTATGGCACTTCAGGAACGCCCGCTACATGGTACAGACCGCATCAACTCTGCAAGATGCAGTACCTTGGCTATCCGTTTTGCAATGTCTGCAAAGAAGGCATCATAGAAAGGATCCACGGTCTTGTGTCGCCCATAGTCGGCTATTCTCCTTCTCAGACCAGCCATACCGACCCATCATTGCCATTAGATATTTCGCTGGATCTGGTATTGCCCATTCCCAATACACTTGCCACACAATGGACACTCAATGGCAGCGATTTCAGTACTAACCTCAATGCGATAACACTAACTGAACCCGATATGGTTCTCGGCACCAACACACTGACTGCGTCCATTACCGACAACAGCGAACTGTTGCGCGTGGATGAACACGAGAACTTCCACACCTATACCGTTACCTGGACAATCCAAATGAATAATTTGGGCATCGGGGACATTATCAGTGAGCAACACACATTGGCAATCAAAACCTATCCTAACCCTACACAGGACGTACTGAACGTAGTAATCGAAAGCCAGTCGTTACAAAATTTTGACATCACACTGACTTCCATTGACGGGAAATCCATACAAACCGTACGTGCCAATGGCAGCTCGGCTACTTTGGATTTGGGAGACTTGAGTACCGGCATCTACATTATGGGCATTTCGCACCAAGGAACAATCTTGGCACAGAAGAAAATCGTGAAGGAATAATCGTGTCGGCATTAAAAACCGAACTGCTTAAGTCAAAAGGTTGGTAACAGAGCGATTACCGAAGTATTGATAAAACTTATCATTTCCTTTATTTATTTCCTCCCGGCGGATATTTTGACAATACTTTAGTGACTATGGCCTTCATTTGCGCCTCTCGTTGTTCGGGCTTGGCTTTTGGGTTATAGTTACTTTCACTGACGGCTTCCCAAAACAGTCCCGTTTTGTCATCATCCACGAAGTGAAACGTTATCTGGCGGTTGTAGGTGCTCTTCCCCACAGGAATACCTATCGAAATACCGCCTCCAACGTTACGTCCACCACCGCCCACACCCATACCCACATTGCTTCGCTGTGTATCTTGATAGGCTTGGCTCTGGATATTTACCAAAAAATCTGGCGAGTCCGAAAGCATAAAACCCTTGACCTGCATCTCGGCATCAAAAGCATCGAGCAGGCGTTTGGTATCAAGATCTCCAAGGCCGGTATTGAGCTCTGCGTAATAGTTGTATGTTTTATAGTTATCAAAATTGGTGCTTTTTTCGTAATCGTAATCGACACGTACAGCGCCACATGCGACAAGAAGTAAGGCGAGCAGAAAAAGCGATGCGTATTTCATGGCGTTTTTGTTTTAAAGATACGGATTTTTGAGTTACCCGCTCATTTTATTTGGAAACTGCACACTCCTTAAAAGGTTTCAAACAACCTATCCCACATCCTAAAATTACGGAAACAGCCACGAAGGCACAAAAAGACATGCCTTTTACAGTAACATAAATTCTTACAACACGATTATGTGTTGAGGAGTTTCCACAATTTATCCTTGAGTTCGGTAATGCCCAGTTGGGCAACGGAAGAAATAAAGAGGTAATCGACAGGTAAAGTCTTATCGAGTTCAGCCTTGAGCTCGGCCTTGAGCTCGTCATCCAGCATATCGCTCTTTGAAATAGCAATAAGACGTTCTTTATCAAGCATTTCGGGATTGTACCGACGAAGTTCATCCAATAGGATTTCGTATTGCGCCAAAATATCGGGCGCATCGGAAGGGATAAGAAACAGCAAAATGGAGTTGCGCTCTATATGGCGCAAAAAGTAATGCCCAAGCCCTTTACCTTCGGCTGCACCTTCAATAATCCCTGGAATATCTGCCATGACAAAGGACTTGAAATCACGGTATTCGACAATGCCAAGATTGGGTTTTAGGGTGGTAAATTCGTAGTCGGCAATTTTGGGTTTTGCGGAGGTCATCACGGATAGCAGTGTTGACTTTCCGGCATTGGGAAAACCAACAAGTCCCACATCGGCAAGCACTTTGAGTTCGAGGAGGATATCTTTTTCCTGTTTGGGGATGCCGGGCTGCGCATATCTGGGCGTTTGGTTGGTAGCACTCCTGAAATGCCAGTTGCCCAGTCCTCCTTTTCCGCCTTGTACCACGATTTCTTCCTGGCCGTTTTCGGTAATCTCAAAAAGGACGGCATCGGTTTCAGGGTCTTTGACCACGGTACCCAGCGGCACATCGATATAGGCATCTTCTCCATCAGCTCCTGTACTGCGGGATGCTCCTCCGTGTTCGCCATGTCCCGCTTTGATATGCTGCTTGAACTTAAGGTGAAAAAGTGTCCAAAGGTTATTGTTGCCACGAACGATGACGTGGCCGCCTCGTCCTCCGTCGCCACCGTCGGGACCGCCCTTGGCCACAAACTTTTCACGATGCAGGTGAGCAGATCCCTTGCCGCCGTTGCCCGAGGCTGCATGGATTTTTATGTAGTCAACAAAATTACCTTCGGTCATAAGAGTGGTTTAATCAATATCAATTACCATATTCCAAATCTCAATTTGCGATTTTCAACCACCGAATTTAAAGTCAGTGCACAAATTACAATTTGAACAGCAATTGGTACAAATGGTAAAAAAAATTCGTAAATCGTAATTATGGACGATTACAACTTGTTAATGACATTGCTCAATCGCTGTGTGATTGCCTCAATATTTCCAATCCCGTCCACACCGAAATATTTCTTTTGGGCGGAATAGTAATTTTTGAGCGGTGCGGTCTTTTTGTAATATTCCTGAATACGGTTGCGGATGATATTTTCATCGGCATCGTCTGTCCTTCCGCTGGTTTTGCCCCGCTCCAAAAGGCGTTTCACCAGCACCTCGTCATCGACTTCAAGGGCTATCATGGCACTGATTTCGGAATCTTTGCTCTCAAGAAGGTCATCCAAAGCTTTTGCTTGTGCATCTGTACGCGGAAAACCGTCAAAAATAAAACCTTTGGCATCGGCATTTTTCTCTACTTCGTTGGAGAGCATGTCTATAGTGACTTGGTCCGGAACGAGTTCTCCCTTGTCCATAAAGGATTTGGCGAGCATCCCGAGTGCAGTTTCGTTATTGATGTTGTTGCGGAAAACATCACCGGTGGAGATGTGTACCAAATCGTATTTTTCCTTTAAGAAAGCTGCTTGGGTACCTTTACCTGCTCCCGGTGGCCCAAAGAGGACAATATTTATCATGTGCTGTGTGGTTTTTAATTGATATACTTCAGGCAAATCTCTTCCAAGTCCATCAAAATCAAGACCATATCCGACGATAAACTTGTTTGGGATCTCTATGCCAACATAGTGGATCTTATAATCTTTTTTGTACGCCTCTGGTTTGTAAAACAGGGTAGCTATACGAAGTTCCTTTACCTTTTCATTCTCAAAAATGCGATGTACTTCGCCAAGGGTCTTGCCCGAATCGATGATGTCTTCGAGAATTACCACCGTTCTACCGGTAAGGTCTTGCGTGATGCCAATGAGCCGTTTGATATCGTCGCTGGACTTGAGCCCCTCGTACGAAGCAAGCTTGATGAAGGTTACCTCGCACGGCTTGGGAAATTTCTTGACAAAATCGCTAACAAACATAAACGACCCATTGAGAATACCCACAAATACCGGAATCTCGTCGCCTATATCATCGGCAATTTCTTTGGTCATTCGAGCCACGGTTTCCTGAATTTCGCTTTCGGAAATAAACGGTTTAAAGTAGAGGTTGTGAAGCTTAACCAAGGTAATAATTGCTAATATTTTTGCAAAGATACATTTTTGTACGACGAATTGCGAGCGAAGGTTTACGTTTTTTAAGAGTTTCGGTGTATTTTTGTGTCATAAAGATGTATTCTTTTTTAATTTTATAATTTAACCAAAATTTCTTCATTTTCGATTGGAAAAAAGGATGGATTATTTTTCTTCGGATTTTAAGTTGGGGATTCTGGGGGGCGGCCAATTGGGAAAGATGCTCTTGACCGAAACCCGTAAATGGGATATCCACACCTGCGTGCTCGACCCGAGTGCCGATGCGCCATGCAGGATAGGAAGCAACGAATTTTTTACGGGCGACCTGATGGATTATCAAACCGTGGTAGAATTTGGCAGAAAAGTAAATGTGCTTACCATTGAAATTGAAAACGTGAACGTGGATGCACTCGAAACACTCGAAAAAGAAGGTGTGATCGTTCATCCCTCGTCCAATACGCTCCGCAACATCCAAAATAAGGTGCACCAAAAGCTATTTTATGTGGACCACAACATCCCAACAGCCGATTTTGTTCGGTTTGCACATTCGACACAGATCGATGAAGCGGTTTACAACGGTGGGTTGTCCTATCCGTTCGTATGGAAAAGTGCACAATTTGGTTATGATGGCTATGGCGTAAAAGTTATTCGCTGCGAGGACGATTTGAAAGACTTGCCCAATGTAGAATGCCTTGCCGAAAAATTGATTCCGTTCAAAAACGAAATTGCCGTGATTGTTGCCAGGAATGCCGATGGCGAAGTGGCGGTGTACCCCGTTGTTGAAATGGAATTTCATCCCCAAGCCAACCAAGTGGAATATGTCCTTTGTCCTGCGCGCATACCAACTTCTGTAGCAATGAAAGCACAAGAAGTGGCCTTAAAAGCATCAAAAGCATTGAACCACGTAGGGCTATTGGCAGTAGAGATGTTCCAGACCCAGGATGATGGCATCCTTGTAAACGAAGTAGCTCCACGGCCTCACAATTCAGGGCATCACACCATCGAGTCGAGCTATACGTCACAATTTGAGCAGCATTTAAGGGCCATTTTAAATTTACCTTTGGGCAATACAAAAAGTAAAGTTGCGGGCGTCATGGTAAATCTGGTCGGCGCCGAAGGCCATAGCGGTAATGTGGTTTATGAAAACATTGAAAAAATCATGCAGCTTGACGGTGTAACACCTCATATTTATGGCAAAAAACAAACGCGTCCCTTCCGAAAAATGGGACATGTAACCGTTGTGAACAAAGACCTTAACGAGGCAAGGAAGATTGCAGAAGACGTAAAAGCCAAGATCCAAGTAATCAGCACATAAAACAACGATCAGGCACTAAATTCCAATTTGGACAAATTGGATTGGAACCATAAAAACGCAATGGCAAAACAAATATCGGGAAGAATAAAGCGATGAAAATAATCATTGGCACAATCCCTGAAACCGTTTTGGATAAAAATAGAATTAGGAACAAATCAAAGAATTGTATCAGTGACAATTTAATAAAACAAAAAGATGAACAAAATAGCAATCATCATGGGCAGCAAAAGCGATTTGCCCGTAATGCAAGAAGCGATAGACATTTTGAATGAATTCGATATTGAAATCGAAGTGGATATTGTTTCTGCACACCGCACGCCAGAAAAATTATTCGATTATGGAAAAAACGCCCATACCAGAGGTTTCTCGGCCATTATTGCCGGCGCTGGCGGTGCGGCACACTTACCGGGAATGATTGCATCGCTAACACCACTTCCGGTCATTGGTGTCCCAATAAAATCGAGCAATTCCATTGACGGATGGGATTCGGTACTATCTATTTTGCAAATGCCGGGGGGAGTTCCTGTGGCTACCGTAGCTTTAAACGGCGCTAAAAATGCCGGGATACTTGCAGCACAGATTTTAGGAAGTTCGGATCCAGTTATTCAGGAAACAATTATTGCTTACAAAGAAACCTTAAAGGCCAAAGTTCTCAAAGCATCAAGAGAGATCCAATAAAGAAACCTTGCCATTTTTTCAATGACAAGGTTTCAAAAAAAGCTATTAATCAACTAATCTGAAGACTATTATGGTCAAGCCTCCTATTTAATATATTGGCGCAAAAATAATCCATTTTCAGATTAAACTCCAAATTATAAAAGTTAATTAAATCATAATCAATTCGATATAAAGAAAATACTTACAAGATATTCCGTTTCACCATGCATACAACAACCATCAACGTTTTAAATACAGCTTTTGATAGTCAATTTGATACAGCACCATTTTCTAAAATAAAGCCCGATGATTTTATTCCAGCATTTAAAAACGCCATTGAAAGCGCAAAAGCAGAAATTGATACCATAACCAACAATCCCGAACCACCAACTTTTGAAAACACAATTGAGGTATTGGAATTTTCGGGCGAACAGTTGGACCGCATTTCGAGTATTTTTTTTAATCTGAATTCTGCCGAAACTAACGACAAAATCCAAAAAATAGCGCAGGAAGTTTCGCCTATGTTGTCGGAATTCAGCAACGACATCACGCTCAACGAAGCCTTGTTCAAACGTGTAAAAGCCGTTTACGATTCAAGATCAAACTATGATCTATCTGTTGAGCAACAAACACTTTTAGACAAAAAGTACAAAAGTTTTTCACGCAATGGTGCTAATCTATCGGAAGAAAACAAGCTAAAATTACGTGCTATCGACAAACAATTGAGCCAATTGAAACTCAAATTTGGCGAAAACGTCCTGGCAGAAACCAACAACTACGAACTTCATCTCACGGATATAAATTTGCTTGCGGGATTGCCCGAAGGCACACTTGAAGCCGCCAAACAATTAGCAGAAAGCAAAAACAAAAACGGCTGGTTGTTTACGCTCGAATACCCAAGTTATATCCCGTTCATGACTTATGCCGATAACCGGCAATTGCGCAAAGAACTTGCCATTGCCGCTGGAAAAAAAGGCTTTCAAAACAACGAGCTGGACAATCAAAACCACGTGTTGAGCATTGCAAAACTCCGTCACGAGCGCGCACAATTGCTGGGCTACAAGACACATGCGCATTTTGTCCTTGAAGAACGCATGGCAAAAACACCCGAAAACGTCTATACCTTTTTAAACGATTTACTTTCTAAAGCCAAACCGGCAGCCGTACGCGAATTTGAAAACCTGCAACATTTTGCCAAAAACCTGGACAACATTGACCAACTTCAAAAATGGGATTCTGCCTACTACTCCGAAAAACTAAAACAGCAATTGTTCAAACTGGATGACGAGCAATTGAAACCTTACTTTAAATTGGAAAACGTGATTGAAGGCGTATTTGCCGTTTCTCAAAAATTGTACGGCCTGCATTTTGAAGTAATCGACACAATTGACAAATATCATCCCGATGTGCTCACTTACACAGTAACCGATACCGATGGACAGTTGGTTGCCATTTTCTATGCCGATTTTTTCCCGAGAGCAGGAAAACGCAATGGCGCCTGGATGACCTCTTTCAAGCCGCAATACATCAAAAACGGCATCAACGAGCGGCCACATATATCCATTGTGTGCAATTTTACCAAACCCACCAAAAGCAAACCATCGCTGTTGACTTTCAACGAAGTTACGACCTTATTTCACGAGTTTGGCCACGCACTTCACGGGATGCTTGCCAATACGAGGTATCCGAGCCTGTCGGGAACGAGCGTCTTTTGGGATTTTGTAGAATTGCCAAGCCAAATTTTTGAAAATTGGTGCTATGAGCAAGATGCCTTAAAATTGTTTGCCCGCCATTATGAAACCAACGAAGTGATTCCAATGGATTTGATAGAAAAAATCAAAGCTTCGGCGGCGTTTCAGGAAGGAATGCAAACTTTGCGGCAGTTGAGTTTCGGAATATTGGACATGTATTGGCACGGGCAAAACCCAATGGACATAACCGATGTTAAGGCACTTGAAAATGAAGCTTTCAAGGACACAAACCTGTTTCCGGATGTTGCAGAAAACTGTATGAGCACTTCATTTTCGCATATTTTTCAAGGCGGATATTCATCGGGATATTACAGTTACAAATGGGCAGAAGTCTTGGATGCCGACGCATTTGAATACTTTAAAGAAGCAGGCATTTTCAATAAAGACGTTGCCGAAAAATTCAAGGCACACATACTGTCGCAAGGCGGTATTGAAGATCCAATGGTACTTTACAAACGTTTTAGAGGTCACGAACCAAAACCGGAAGCCTTGTTGAAACGTGCTGGACTACTTTGACATACCAAAACCCAACATCAACCACAACAACGGAATACCTTCAACCCAAAACGCACTGTAATATTTGGATTGTTCTTTTTTGGCAAGCACCACGAATATCAAAGTTATAACCGCGATAATCAGTGTGATGATGATTTCATTAGGATCGAGGTCATCCTTAAAAAATTCGAGAAAGAAAAAGAGCATTCCCCATAAAACGCCCATTATTTTTGTGTTCCTAACCCCTATTTTTTGCGGAATGGTGGACAACCTTAAACTATCGTACTGAAGGTCGCGAATTTCAAACGGCAACATCAAAATGATAACAAAAACAAACCGCTGAAAAAACGTTAGCCACACATCGGCGTGAAATGGATAACCCTGATGAAACAGCGGCAACAGAACCGTAACACCTGCCCACACAAAACCTATCACATACACTTTTAGCCCGCCGATATCCCGAAGGTTTTTCTGTTGGTCCATAAAAAAACGTTTGGGCAAAAATGGAATAGCATACAAAAACGTAACGACCCCAAAACCAGCAATAAAAAAAAGGGTTTTAACAGGCAAGCGCAGCGCAAAAAAACATAGGGCAACAAAACAGTAAAATGAAAACATCTGTATCGCCTTGAGCCAACCAGCCAAACTGCGGTAATGGAACTTGGCCAAGCCAAAATATTTGACGAAATTATAACCCGTGACGGCAGCAAAAAAAACAAAACACAGCAGGTCGGCATCAAAAGGCAACTGGAACTTCCGCAAAGTGACCCACGACATCGAAAACACCGATAAAGCCACGTGGACACTGCTGTTAATATAAAAATCGAGGATGCGTTTTAACGTTTGCACTTCACAAAAATACACATTGTGTTGATAAGGTGTCCGCTTGGTTGAAAACTTTAGTTTTCGGTTTAAAAAAAAGGGAGAGATTTCCGTAATTTTGCGCATCAAAACACAACTTTTTTTCTGATGAATACAAATGCTTTTGCGCTTCGTCATATTGGTCCCGACCAAAACGATCAAAACGAAATGCTTAAAACGATTGGTGTAGAAAGTTTAGACCAATTAATCTACGAAACCGTACCCGATGACATCCGTTTAAAAACAGAATTGAATCTGGACAGTCCAATGACAGAATACGAATATTTAAACCATGTTCACGAACTGTCAAAAAAGAACAAAGTATTTAAATCATATATAGGTTTGGGCTATCACCCGACCATTGTGCCTTCGGTCATACAGCGCAACATTTTGGAAAATCCGGGCTGGTACACAGCCTATACACCTTACCAAGCCGAGATTGCTCAAGGCAGGCTTGAAGCATTATTGAACTTCCAGACCATGGTCACTGATTTGACCGGTATGGATTTAGCCAACGCCTCATTGCTCGACGAAAGTACCGCAGCGGCCGAAGCCATGAATTTGCTTTTTGCCGTTCGCGAGCGTGACCAAAAGAAAAACAACGTCAACAAATTTTTTGTTTCGGACGCCGTTTTGCCACAAACATTGGAATTGCTGCAAACAAGGGCAGTACCCATCGGCATAGAACTGGTTACAGGTAATGAAGCAACTTTTGATTTTTCTTTGGAATTTTTTGGAGCCATTGTGCAATATCCGGGAAAATACGGACAAATTACCGACATTAAAACATTTATAGAAAAAGCCAATGCCTCCCAAATAAAAGTAGCCGTAGCAGCCGATATTTTAAGCTTGGTAAAACTTGAGGCACCGGGCAAATTTGGTGCCGATGTGGTTGTGGGAAGCACGCAACGTTTTGGGATTCCAATGGGTTACGGCGGTCCACATGCTGCATATTTTGCCACCAAAGAGACTTACAAACGTGATATTCCGGGGCGCATCATAGGCGTTACCAAAGACATGAACGGCAACAGAGCCTTGCGAATGGCACTGCAAACCCGCGAGCAACACATTAAACGCGATAAAGCAACTTCCAACATTTGCACAGCTCAAGTATTGTTGGCAGTTATGGCAGGCATGTATGCCGTATATCATGGCCCTAAAGGGCTAAAATTTATTGCCAATAAGGTTCACAACACCGCCGCAACCGTTGCAAATGCCTTGACGCAATTGGGCTACAAGCAATCCAACACTTCATTTTTTGACACTATCAAAATGGAGACCGATGCCGCTAAAATAAAAGCTCTTGCAGAAGCTCGTGAAGTGAATTTCTTTTATCCTGATGCCAATACGGTTACGATTTCATTCAACCAAACGACATCATTGAACGATGCCAACGAGATCATTGCTATTTTTGCCGAAGCCGCACAAAAACAACCATTACAACTTTCGTCATTAACAGAAGGCAATTTCATTTCAAACGATTTACAACGCCAAACTTCATTTTTGACATTGGATGTCTTTAACAGTCATCATTCAGAAACAGAACTGATGCGTTACATAAAAATGTTGGAACGCAAAGACTTATCGCTCAACCATTCGATGATTTCATTGGGTTCTTGTACCATGAAATTGAACGCTGCAGCAGAAATGCTGCCCTTGAGCTGGGCAAACTGGGGCAATATGCATCCGTTTGCACCGGTTGAGCAAGCCGAAGGCTACCAAATAATGCTAAAGGCATTAGAAAACCAATTGACCGAAATTACAGGCTTTGCCGCAACGTCGTTGCAACCCAATTCGGGGGCACAAGGCGAATATGCGGGATTGATGGTCATCAAAGCCTATCACGAATCGCGCGGCGACCATCACAGAAACATTTGCTTGATTCCATCATCGGCACACGGCACAAACCCTGCAAGTGCGGTTATGGCAGGCATGAAAGTTGTAGTTACAAAATCGACCGAAGAAGGCAATATCGATGTTGACGATTTACGTGAAAAAGCCATTTTGCACAAAGACAACCTATCATGTTTGATGGTCACATATCCGTCCACGCACGGGGTGTATGAATCTGCCATAAGAGAAATTACCAAAATAATCCACGACAACGGCGGACAAGTGTATATGGACGGCGCCAACATGAATGCACAGGTTGGGCTTACTAATCCGGGAACCATAGGTGCCGATGTATGCCACCTCAACCTGCACAAAACCTTTGCCATACCTCATGGTGGCGGAGGCCCGGGCGTTGGCCCTATTTGCGTTGCCAAACAATTAGCACCATTTTTGCCGGGCAATCCCGTGATTAAAACAGGAGGAGAAAAAGCCATTACCGCTATTTCCGCCGCACCGTTCGGCTCTGCGCTGGTATGTCTTATTTCTTATGGATATATCAAAATGCTGGGTGCCGAAGGTTTGACACAGGCAACCAAAATCGCGATATTGAATGCCAATTACATTAAGCAACGCTTGCAAGGTAATTTTGACACCTTGTACTCGGGCGAACGCGGTCGTGCTGCACACGAGATGATTGTAGATTGCCGTCCGTTTAAGGCCAATGGCATAGAAGTTACCGATATTGCCAAACGATTGATGGACTACGGATTCCATGCCCCAACGGTATCATTCCCTGTTGCGGGAACCCTGATGATTGAACCTACCGAAAGTGAAGGCAAAGCCGAAATGGACCGTTTTTGCGATGCGATGATTTCCATTAAAAAAGAAATTGATGCCGCATCAAAAGACGACGACAACAACGTGCTTAAAAACGCACCCCACACGCTGGCCATGCTCACTGCCGATGAATGGTATTTTCCATATTCAAGAGAAGTAGCGGCATATCCGTTGGAATATATCAGGGACAATAAATTCTGGCCGAGTGTGAGACGTGTTGATGATGCTTATGGCGACAGAAACCTGATTTGCACCTGTGCACCTATTGAAGATTTTGTTGAAGCGTGATTTTGTTGAGGTGTTTTTGGTTTCAAATTTCTTGTTTGAACATGCCTTGAGAATCCAGCAACTCCACACAAGCTGAATATTATTTAAAAAAAGCCCTCTATATGAGGGCTTTTTTGTTTAATCACTAAAATTAGTTTCAGTTTTCATCAATAACCTTAAAAATTAATGTTCAGTATTAATATTATGCCAACACATCTGAATAAAATGTAATTTAGTCCGTTAAATAAATGAATCCCCATAACGAACCAAAATCCAATATGGCAGTTAAAATAACCGGTACAGGAAGCTATATCCCGAGTAGCATTGAAAAGAACGAAAATTTTTTTCAACATCAATTTTTAAATACAGACGGCACAGCGATAAAGCACGACAACAACATAATTATCGAAAAATTCAAGGCAATAACCGGTATTGGTGAAAGACGTTATGCCTATAATCACTTGAACAGTTCCGATTTGGGGTTTTTTGCCGCCGAAAAAGCCATAGCCGATGCCAATATTGACCCGGAAGATATTGACCACATCATTGTTGCCCACAATTTTGGCGATGTAAAGCACAATGCAATACAGAGTGATATTTTGCCCTGTTTGGCTTCTCGGATCAAGCACAGCTTGCGCATCAAAAACCCGAAATGCGTAGCTTATGACATTCTCTTTGGTTGCCCCGGTTGGGTTGAAGGCGTTATACAGGCAAATGCATTTATAAAAGCCGGTATTGCAAAGCGCTGCCTCGTGATAGGGACAGAAACCTTATCGCGGGTTGTTGATAAGCACGACCGCGACTCGATGATTTATTCTGACGGTGCTGGTGCGACCATTGTGGAGGCCACAAATGAAAATGGTGGCATATTAGCCCACGAAACTGCTAGTTTTACGTATGATGAAGCTTACTATTTGTACTTCGGGAATTCCAACAACAAAGAACTTTGTCCGGATACCCGCTACATCAAAATGGATGGCCGAAAGATTTACGAATTCGCATTAAGTCAAGTGCCTATAGCTATGAAAACCTGTCTTGATAAAAGCGGCATAGATATAAAAGATGTAAAAAAAATATTCATCCATCAGGCAAACGAAAAAATGGACGATGCCATTTTAAAACGCTTTTACAAGCTTTACAACACTGAAATACCAGAAGGCATTATGCCCATGAGCATCCAGAAATTGGGCAACAGCTCGGTGGCGACCATCCCAACGCTTTTTGATTTGGTAAAAAACAACCAGATGGAAAACCAAAGCATTTCAAAAGATGATATTGTGATGTTTGCAAGTGTTGGCGCAGGGATGCATATTAATGCCATAGTTTATCAGTGTTGACGAAAAATTGGAAATTAAAAGTTATTGGGACATAAATTATCATGCATCACTTTTATAATCAATAAACGACCCGATAACAAATAATTAATTGCCCATTACCGAACTTTAATCATTTCTGTAATTAATATTCGGAATAAGTGTAACTTTGATCCGTCCAATCAACGCTGACTCTTAGACCTTGAACTTTTACATCATCATTCCGGCGCACAACGAAGCAGATTACATTGCGCTAACGCTGGAATCTTTGGCAAAACAAACACTTTTACCAAAAAAAGCAGTGGTTGTCAACGACCATTCAACCGATGCTACTGCCGAAATTGTGATGCGTTTTGCAGGACAATATCCGTGGATCGCTTTGGTAAACAGCACATCATCCGACGTGCATTTACCCGGTGCAAAAATTATCAACGCATTTAACAAAGGACTCGAAACACTTGATGATGCTTATGACGTCATCTGTAAATTTGATGCCGATTTGATTTTTCCGGAAAACTATTTGCAGCAACTATCCATTCATTTTAATAAAAACCCGAAGCTCGGCATGGCTTCCGGATTTTGCCATATCGAGAAAAACGGCGAGTGGCAATTGGAAAATTTGACCCGCAAGGACCACATTCGCGGTGCGCTGAAAACGTATCGGAAAGCGTGTTTTTTGCAAATAGGCAAACTCAAAGCCTCAATGGGTTGGGACACCGTTGATGAATTGCTGGCAAAATATTACGGTTGGACTATCTTGACCGATGAATCCCTGAAAGTCAAGCACCTGAAACCTACCGGCGAAAGCTACAACAGCGCCTCAAAATATTTACAGGGCGAAGCGATGTACAAGATGCGTTACGGATTTATCATCACGCTCATTTCGGCATTGAAGCTGGCATACAAAAAACGAAGTGTCCGTCTTTTTAACGACTACATGACCGGATTTTTCAAGGCAAAAAGTAAAAATACCGCTTTTTTGGTTACCAAAGAACAAGGGCAATTTATAAGAACCACACGTTGGAAAGGGATCTTTTCAAAATTTAATTAGTAATGTTCAGGCATCAAGGTAAAAATAGAACCTACAAGCATAATTTGCAGATTGCAACCACGTTGTCATTTGTTGCCGGCATTGTAAACGTTACGGGGGTTTTGGCAATACAGCAACTTACCACCAATGTTACGGGACATTTTGCGCTGTTTATTTATGATGTGTTCAATTTTGAGTTTTTTCAGGGCGTCGTTTATTTGCTTTATATCGTTTCGTTCCTTTTGGGCGCTGTTGTTTCCGGAATTTTGATAGAACTTGCCACCGCTTCAAAAAAGCTGAATGTCTTTATAATGCCAACCGTTTTGGAAGCAAGCGTGCTTATCGTGGTGGCTGTTTTGCACAACGTATCTCTGCTCAAATCATCAAACGTTATTGCCTGCCTGCTTCTATTTGCCATGGGTTTACAAAACTCGTTTGTGACCAAAATATCCAATACTATTGTGAGAACCACGCACTTAACAGGGTTATTTACCGATTTGGGGATTGAACTCTCGCAACTGTTATTTGTAAGCCAAGCACCTTACCGAAAGCTGATAAAATCGACCATAAAATTACGCCTGTATATCATTAGTTTCTTTTTTGCCGGCGGTATCATTGGCGGCGTGCTTTACTCATACATAAAACTCAATACGTTGCTGTTTCCTGCATTTATTTTATTAATCGGGTTGATTTTTGACCACTTGAGATTTAGAATGATTATGATGCGTAGGAAATACAGACATCAAAAAAATGGAGCTTAAATACCGGTTGAGATTGTATTATTGAATCCTGAACTATGCAAATAAGCATATTGGTTTACAAAATTTTAGTTTAGAATCACACCACAGCACTATTACAAACATATTTGCCTGATTATCATTTTTTTCCTGACAGAGCACGGAGTCAAAGATATTCAGCACTCCGTAGTTGGCGAAGTCAATCCTTTTGTATATCAATTCCAAAAATTAATTCCAAGATTTCCATTTTCACGGAAAAATCAGTTAAAACTCCACCCCTTATAATCGCTCATAGCTTCCAGCCTGTTTTCCAATTCATCTTCCAATTCGGGAAAAAAGTCAATGCCGGTAAGTGCTTCAATTTCATCAACCGAAACTACAAATTTGTACAAGGGTTGGTTTGAATTTTCGTGCGGCATCAAAAAGGCTATCATTCTTATAGTGCCATTATCGTTGTCCAAAATGATTTTATAAAACTGGTTGGGCACTGCCACATGCTCATCGCCTATTGTTTGCATATCGCCCTTTAAAACGCCGCCAGTTACCACAAAAACACCGTCATATTTGTTTGCCCAATACCGTACTTTTTGCTCAAGGGTATTCCAGATTCCGGCGTTGAAATCGCTCTTTTGCGGACTTATGTTACTGGTCAAAAACGTTTCATCATAGGCTTCTTTGCTATATCTTCTGTCGCCTGCCGGACACAAATGGCCACGGTCAAATCCCGAATTTTTATAATTGCGCCAGTGTGCCGCACCGGTTTTTACGGCTTTGTCGATTTCAAAAAGAGGACGTTCAAAATTGGTGCTTGACAGATGTGCCTTTTTGAGTTCGTAAGCTACCCATTCGGCTTGTTCGTGCGCTTCACTGTACGACAAAGAATAACCGTGATGATGTACGACCTGACCGGTTGTACTCGTAGGCAAAAAAAAATCGTTAGTCCCCGATTTTGGTGTTTTGCCTTGTGTTACGGCCGATTGATGTTCTTTTTCTTCTAAATAATACTCATACCCATAAATACCGAACAACAAAACAATGGCGACAATGGTATATATTTTCTTGTTCTTCAAACTATTCAAAAACAAATTCTAATGGTTGACCCGTTGCGCCGCTCGGAAAACCAATGCCCAAAAGTGCCGATATGGTTGGCGCTATATCGGGAATTACCGTTTTTTGAAAGGTATGTCCGTGCTTGATGCCTTTACCAAACAACAATAATGGCACGTGGGTATCATAATTAAATGCCGAACCGTGCGTTGAGCCGGTTTTACTGTATGAAATGGTTGCCGATTCCAAAACATATGCAATATCACCCGAACGTTTTTGGTTATAACCCATTTGCAATAACGATTCTACGCCGCTTGTATGCATGGAACCTTTGAGTTCGGCAGAAATGTATACTTTATCGACACCTTTGTAAGCAATGATATAATCTGCTATATCTTGCTGGACATCAATAATTTTCAAGTTTTTATCTAAAATTTTTTTTCGGTTTAAAAACACCTGAAAGTTGGACACGTTTTCAATAATACCTGAATCCTCACCATATTTTTCCGCAACATAAGAATTTAAATCTTCCCTGAATTTTTTACTCTCAAAATATCCTGAAGGAATTTTCAAACTGCTCAAATATGCCGGAACCTCAACGGCGGCGTGGTCGGCGGTTAAAAATACGGTGTATTGGTTTTTGCCCACATTGGCATCGAGGTAATTAAACAAACGTTCCAGTTCTTTATCCAAACGAATGTAGGTATCCTGAATTTCTTTTGAATTGACACCAAAATTATGACCCACATAATCGGTTGAGGAATAACTAACCGTGAGCACATCTGTAAACATATCTTTACCAAGCTGTTCGCCTTCTATGGCTGCAATGGCAAAATCTGTTGTCATATTATTACCGTATGCCGTTGCTTTTAAAATATCATAATTGCCGCTATCATTTTTGAGCGTAGCCAAATCATATGGGAAGGTTGCGGTTTCTTTTCCTTTAAATCCGCCTTCAAAGGTGTTCAAATCGCTGCCGCTTTCGGTGTAAGTTGCTATATCATAATAGGTATCCCATACTTTCAAATAGCTGTCAACAGACCTTTTATTGTTAAAATCGTTAACCCATTTTGGCAATTCGTCCATATAAAACGAACTCGAAATCCAGTTGCCTTCGTCTTTGCCATGAAACCAATATGCCGCATTTGCCGTATGTCCTGCAGGAAGTATGGCGCCTCTGTCTTTTAAGGCAATACCTATGGTTTTGCCCCGCAATTGTGTGAACAGTCGGTTTTCATCGGCAAATGTGGTGGTGCGCATTCTGTGAGGCGACATTTGCCCGGCTTTATGTGTCGTGCCCACAGATTGTACGGTGGTATCACCAGCACAATACACCATTTTGTTTAAGTCCCGGTCATACCAATCATTAGCAATGATGCCGTGATATTTGGGCGTTGTGCCGGTATAGACCGATGCATGCCCCGGAGCCGTGTAAGTAGGCACATAATTGTAGTGGTGGTTACGGCAGTCAAATCCTTCATTCATCATGCGTTTAAAGCCGCCTTCGCCGTATTTGGCGTAAAAACGGGCCAAATAATCGTAACGCATTTGGTCAACAACAATGCCCACAACAAGTTTGGGGCGTGTGGCTTCTTCTTTATTTTTTAAATGATTGGTTTTTTGTGAAAAGCCTGCAAAAGCAATGCATAAAGCTATGGCACAAATAATTGGATTTTTCATCGATGTAAGAATTTATAAGATGTTCAAAAATACAGATTTTAATTTAGAGTAATAAGTCTCGGTTTTATGGAAATCGATGCAGTAACATGTTTTTTTGTTTTAAAAACACCAAACTTGTAGCTTCCAAAGGGATACTAATTTGAACCGAATATGAAATCCAGTGAACATAAAAATGAAATGGTTGGGATTTGACTTGAATCTTGGGCCGGGACAAAGTGCAATTGTCAAAAATCATTACAAACGGCGTTATTAATAATGTGCCACGGTTTACCACAAATTTTATCACAATAAAATTAACCATGCTCTCAAGATTTTTTTACCTTAGCGTTTCAAACAAAGCTATGTCATATCTTCATAATATCGGCACTTACTTTTTGATGATCAAGGAAATGTTCCACAATCCTACCAAGTGGTCTGTGATGCGCGGGCTGATCTTGAAGGATATCGACGACCTGATCATTGGTTCGTTGGGCATTGTGGCGTTTATTTCGTTTTTTGTGGGAGGCGTTGTGACGATACAGACCGCACTGAATATCAACAATCCATTGATCCCGAAATACCTTGTAGGGTTTGCGACTCGGCAATCGGTAATCCTGGAGTTTGCGCCCACGTTTATTTCTATCATCGCTGCAGGAAAAGTCGGTTCGTTCATAACCTCAAGTATCGGTACCATGCGGGTAACAGAACAAATTGATGCTTTGGAAGTCATGGGCATCAACGCCATCAATTATCTGGTATTTCCGAAGTTCATTGCCCTGATGCTTTATCCGTTTGTAATTTCCATATCGATGTTTTTGGGGATATTAGGCGGAATGGCAGCTTGTGTGTATGGTGGTTTTAGTTCTTTGGACGATTATATAACAGGAGTTCAAATGGACTTTACGCCATTTCATATGACGTATGCCTTTATCAAGACATTTGTGTTCGCATTCCTGTTGGCCACCATTCCGTCGTATTATGGTTACTATATGAAAGGCGGTGCGCTCGAAGTGGGAAAAGCCAGTACGACATCTTTTGTCTGGACCAGCGTGATGATCATACTCTGTAATTATATATTGACCCAAATGCTACTTGCCTGATGATCGAAGTAAATGACATACACAAATCTTTCGGCGAAAACGAAATCCTCAAAGGCATCAGCACGGTTTTTGACAAAGGGAAAACCAACCTCATCATTGGCCAGAGCGGTTCGGGAAAAACGGTTTTTCTAAAATGCCTGTTAGGCCTTTTTGTACCCGAACAAGGCACCATTTCTTATGACGGCCAGGTGTATTCCGAACTGTCAAAAGATGAACGGAGCGACCTCCGGGCACAGATGGGCATGGTGTTCCAAGGCAGTGCCTTGTTTGACTCGATGACCATTGCAGAGAATGTCATGTTCCCATTGCGGATGTTTACCAAGTTGAGCAAAGGCGAAATGCAAGACCGAGTGGATTTTGTACTTCACAGGGTCAATCTGGCCAATGCGGGCAACAAATTGCCAAGCGAAGCTTCTGGCGGGATGCAAAAGCGTGTGGCGATAGCCCGTGCCATCGTCAATAAGCCCAAATATCTTTTTTGCGACGAACCCAACTCCGGTCTGGACCCAAATACAGCGACTGTTATCGATAACCTTATCCAGGAAATAACCGAAGAATACAACATAACGACCGTAATCAATACGCACGATATGAATTCGGTAATGGAAATAGGACAAAAAATCATTTTCCTAAAAAACGGTTTCAAAGAATGGGAAGGATCCAACAAGACCATTTTCAAGACCGATAATGAAGCCGTGACAAACTTTGTCTATTCTTCGGAGCTGTTCAAACGGGTGCGCAAAATGTATATTGAAGAAGACATTTAGGCGTTAAGGTAAGCGAACCACCTTCAAAGTATCAAGACTGTATTTGTGCTTGAGCCATCGCTCGAGCTTGTCCCTTTCCTTTTGTATATTCCCGTTCCCAATTTTGGAGTTGTCCCACTTTACGGTAAAAACCGGAATGGTATCTATTTTTGAAAAATTGGATGTTATAACACTCGAATAGGAAAGTTGGGTAATATTTTCATAATTGATTTTCACCTCTTTGGTCAATTGCTCAAAAGGGATTTGCAACGCCTCGTATTTTGAGAGCCTTTTTACCCTTTCTTCCAAAAATTTTATTTTTTCTGCCTGCGACAAAAGGTCCAACGAATCACGATAATGGATCTGCTCCATATATTTGAGGTTGTCCAAGTTTTTTGATCGGTTTTGGTTAAATATCAATTTACTGCCTTTCAATGCTGCATAAGCTTTATCATTCATCCGGTCTTTTAAAAGCGAAATCGCTTCATCCGGAATATTATCAAGTCCAAAGCTATTGATGGTCAGCGTAGAAGGCTCATTACCCACATTGGAATACTCGATAGAGACATTCCTTTTGATGAGCTCGGCATGGGGGAGTGCCTCAAGTTCTCTGTCGATGAACATTTTGGCAGCAATTTCAAACTTGCTTTCTTTCCACACATCAATGAAGGTAAAAAAGGCCGGAACCATTACCACAATGGCCAGTGTGGTAGCCAATTGCGCAATACGTTTCCGCTTTTTGGAATTGGCATAAACAAACATGGGAAAGCCCAATATCTTTATCACAATAAACGTTGCCAAAGCGATAAAAATCGTGTTGATGATAAAGAGATACAATGCACTGAAAAAATAGTCAAAGTTGCCTTGCGAAAGTCCATACCCCGCAGTACAAAGTGGCGGCATCAACGCTGTTGCGATAGCAACGCCAAAAATTACCGAGGCTATGGTACCGCGCTTTGTCCTTGCGATAATGAGTGCCAGGCCGCCAAAAAAGGCAATAAGCACATCGCGTATGTCGGGCTTCACACGACCGAGCAGTTCCGAGGTGTCCTGGCTCAACGGAAATAGATAAAAAAACAGAAAGGCTGTGACCAAGCTCAAAAAAATCATCACGCCAAAATTGATCATGGACTTCCTCAAGGTATCGATATCGTTGATGGCTACCGATAGTCCTATTCCAAGGATTGGGCCCATAAGCGGCGAAATCAACATGGCACCGATCACTACGGCAGTCGAGTTGGCATTGAGCCCAACCGATGCCACAAAGACTGAACAAATCAGGATCCATGCCGTTGCGCCCTTGAACGGTATATCTGCCTTAATAGCGGTTAAAGTAGCTTCTCGGTCGGTATCTTCCCTGAAATCGAGAAGTTCTTTTACAAATTTTTTAATGCTAACCCATAAACCTTGTGCATCTTTTCGCACAACATCTTTTGATTGCTCTATGGTTGCGCCTTTGTCCTTTTCTTCGTTAATATCGATTTTGCTCTCTTGTGATTTATCCATAATGTTCACCGAACTTTTCCTTTACTTTTTGCAGCACTTTCTTGATGTCTTGTTCTTTTTCTTTTGGAAAGATAAGCAAAACCTCATTTTTATCAACAATAATGTAATCTTTAAGGCCGTCTATTACCACGATTTTGTCACTATTAGTCCGTACCAGATTGCCCGGGGCATCTATGGCCAGGGTGCGTGCGTTAACCACGGCATTGTCTTCAGCATCTTTATCGAGCTTGTCGTACAAGCTTCCCCAAGTACCAAGGTCGTTCCAATCAAAAGTTGCGGGGATTACGTACACGTTTTTTGAACTTTCCATTATGGCGTAGTCCACAGAAATATTTTCGGCTTTTGGGTATTGTTCTGCGATAAACGCAGTTTCATCGGACGTATTATACGCTGAAATTCCCGATTGAAACAAGGCGAACAATTCCGGCTGGTTCTTTTGAAATGCCTTAATCACGCTCTTGGCGCTCCACATAAAGATTCCGGCATTCCAAAGAAAGTTACCTTGCTCTATAAAACTTTTGGCGGTGGCATAATCTGGCTTTTCCCTGAATTGTTTTACCGGTTTTATCGCATCGGTCGCTGAATTATCAAACTCAATGTAACCATAGCCCGTATTGGGGAATGTGGGTTGGATGCCAAGTGTCATCAACGCATCGTTTTGGGAACAAAAATCAAATGCTTGTTGTACGTTTTGTGAAAATGCCGTTTCGTCTTCAATCCAATGGTCACTGGGCGCAACAATCATCACGGCTTCGGGGTTTTCTTTTTGGATCTTTAGTGCCGCATACAAAATGCACGGTGCGGTATTGCGCATTGCTGGCTCCAAAACTACCTGGCGACCAGTAACTTCTGTCAATTGTTCAAATACCAAATCTTTATACAATTCATTGGTTAAAATGAATATATTTTCTTTTGGGATAAGCCTCGACAGCCTATTGAATGTTTTTTGAATAAGCGTATCGCCGGTTCCCAACATATCGTGGAACTGTTTTGGAAACGCCTGGGTGCTCACCGGCCAAAACCGTGATCCCACACCACCTGCCATTAATATGGCGTAATAATTTTTCTGTCCCATTGCCTTTAAGACTTTTTCCCCAAAGAGAGGAAACTATTTGATTTAACTTTCGCTTTGTTTTCGAGAGATTTTAACATTACCCAACTACAGGCAAATCCGTGTTGATAAGGGTCACTTCTGCATTTGGGTTGAACAAATACAACCTGCCAGAAGCTACCTCAACACCTTCGTACCGCGTCCGGCGTTTTGTGCCTTTCTTAAAAACTCTTCCGTTGTAAAGTTTGAAATGACTTCCAAGAGGCACTTCAAAAATATATGTTTTATCATTAGGTTGGTCATATTGTTTTAGTGCCAACGCCAATTTTACATCGGTATCGCTGCTGGCTTTTGGATTTTTAAAATGCTTTGCCAAAAGGGGCAACAAATCTGACGGGAACACTTCAGGGTTCAAAAATGGCAACATCAAATGCTGAAAGGTTAGCTTCCACTCCATTCCGTGCGGTTTGATGCGGCATCCTTTGTTTTTATACGCCTCAAAATGTGCTATTTCGTGGATTAAGGTTATCAAAAACCGATAGGGATTCAAATTTGAATTAATCGTAATCTGGTGCTTTCCATTGGGCAGCGCCCTATAATCACCATGTCGCGATTTGCGTTCGTCCTTGATCTTTACTACCAGATTATCATGTTGTAAAAGTTCTGTGACCCGAGAAATCGCTGTATGTGGAATATATGCTAGAAGCGTGTTTTGCATTGTGCAAAAATACGATATTTTTAGGGTGTTGAGTTTGAAACCTGCAATAGTTTTCCGTTATAATACGCATTGCCATTGAGTGCAAAATCATAAATATAGGCTGCCATCTGCTCTGCACTGGTCGTTGCCCTATATCCAGGGAATGCTTCTGCGAGCATCTCGGTCTGTACTGCACCAAGGGCCAAAACATTAAATGAAATGCCGCTGTCTTTATATTCCTCGGCCAAAAGCTCTGTCAATGTTATGACTGCTCCCTTACTTGAAGTATAAGCCGAAAGTCCGGCAAACTTCACGCTTCCTTGTACGCCTCCCATCGAGCTGATACTGACCACGTGGCTACCTTTGCAAAAATAAGGCAATAGTGTTCGGGTCAGTGATGCCAGACCGAATACATTGGCAGCATATACTTTTTCAAAATCTTCACGGGTGGTCGATTCAAATGGTTTGTTGACAAGCAACCCTGCATTGTGCACTACTATATCAACTTCGCCCCAAATTTGCGAAACAAAAGTTTTAACGGTTTCAAAATTGCTTTCATCGGTTAGGTCGAAAGGGATGGCAACTACATTGGGAAGCTCCAACTGTTGCAAAACAGTCAAATTTCTCGACAGTGCCAGAATGTGGTGGCCAGCTTTGCTGAACAACTTAACGAGTTCAAGGCCAATTCCCCTGCTCGTTCCGGTAATGACAACTTTTTTACTCATCGTTCATTACAATTTCTTTAGATGGCGTATTGCAAATAGCCACAACGGCGGGAACCAACTTGTTGACCAAACGTGCCATATGTTCATAATCTTGTTTATCGGCTTCATCGCCCACCTGGTGGTAATGGTCGTAATTTGACAGATCACAGGAAGATATGGTATGGCTCGGCAATTTAAACACTTCATAAAACGGATAGTTGTCCGAAGCCCGAAATAGACCATATTTTTTTGACACATCCGATGCACCGATAAGCTTCTCGCCAACATATTCATTGATTTTTTCTGCCATATTAGACAATTCATATCCGGTCAAAAACGCCACATAATCCCTATCTTTGAACGGGACACCAACCATTTCAATATTGATCACTGTATAAAGGTCGATGTTTTCTGAATGCAACTTGTTGGCCAAATGTTTTGAGCCCAAGAGCCCCATTTCCTCGGCAGAAAAAAAGGCGACCATCACACTGCGTTTGTTGTTTTTGACTGCAGACAGGTATTTTGCCAATGCCAATACCGCACTTGTTCCTGTAGCGTTATCATTGGCCCCATTGGCAATGGAGTCGTTTCCAACTTTTTTACCAAACCCTATATGGTCATAATGGGCCCCTATGATGACCACTTCGTTTTTGAGTTTTTCGTCATTTCCTTCAATAAATCCCACTATGTTGCATGCAGGTTTTTCTTTAACGGTAAAATGGTCTCTGTAAGTTTCAAAATAAGGTTTGATATTGTAAGTTTCCAATTTGCTTTCCAAATATTTGGCTGCCATTTCAATGCCCGGCGTACCGGTTGCCCTACCCTGCAATGCATCGGAAGTTAGATAGGAGACGGTTTCTTTCAACTCGACAGATGAAGCAGCATTTAACCCAGCTATGTCCAAAATGGCGGTAATTGGCTCCCGTTCCGGTTTTGAAGGCTCTGTCCCTGACTTTGCAGAAGATTTACAGCCAAAAAAAAGCAAGGAAAATGCTAACGAAAATAAAAAAAGTTTCCTCATGTCTGGATTGCTTTGTTTTAAATGTTTAAAGATAAAAAAATCCTGCACAAAGCAGGATTATTATTTTCAATTATAAAATGGCTATAATAGCATAGTTATCGGATTTTCGATATAGCCTTTCAAGGTCTGTAAAAACTGTGCGCCCGTAGCGCCATCAACCGTTCTGTGGTCGCAGGCAAGGCAAAGTTTCATAGTGTTGCCCACTACAATTTGGCCGTTTTTCACGACCGGTTTCTCAACAATGGCACCAACAGAAAGTATTGCAGAGTTTGGCTGGTTGATTATAGATGTAAAACTCTCGATACCAAACATTCCCAAATTGGAAATCGTAAAGGTACTTCCTTCCATTTCTTGCGGAGTCAATTTTTTGCTTCTGGCCCTGCTTGCAAAATCCTTGACGGCTGCACCTATTTGTGGCAAGCTTTGCTCATTGGCAAAGCGCACCACCGGAACGACCAACCCGTCTTCTACAGCTACGGCCACACCAATATGAACGTGGTTATTGAGGCGCATTGTATCAGCAAACCACTGCGAATTGACCTGGGGATGCTGTTTGAGGGCCAGTGCACAGGCTTTTACCACCATATCGTTGAACGAAATCTTGGTGTTAGGGATTGCATTAAACTGTTCCCTGAAAGCTATAGCGTTGTTCATATCAAACTCAACGTTGAGGTAATAATGCGGTGCCGAAAATTTTGATTCTGCCAAACGTTTGGCAATGATTTTACGCATTTGTGAATTGGCTTTTTCCTCAAAATCTTCTTGTCCGGCAGGCACAAATTTTCCAACCGCCGATCGGTTAGCCTCGCCAGGAACAAAGTTTTCAATGTCTCTTTTAATGATTCGACCATGCTCTCCGGAACCTTTTACCCTGGCTAAATCGATACCTTTCTCATCTGCCATTTTTTTGGCCAGAGGCGATATAAATATTCTATGGGAACTTGAAGTTGAAACCGGAACTTGTTCTGCCACTAGCTTGGTTTCTACTTGCGTCGCAACTTTTGCAGTTTCTTGTTTGGGAGTTTCTTCGGCTTTTGGTGCTGCGGCATCAACTTTATAATTTGAGGCAATACCCGAAACATCGGTGCCTTTTGGCCCAATAATCGCAAGCAGCGCATCTACTTTGGCCGATTGGCCTTCTTGGATACCCTTATAAAGCAAGGTTCCTGATTGGAATGATTCAAATTCCATTGTGGCTTTATCTGTCTGGATCTCGGCAAGAATGTCGCCTTCTTTAACATCATCGCCCTCGTTCTTAATCCATGTTGCCACGGTACCTTCTTCCATCGTATCGCTCAAACGGGGCATTGTTACAACCGTGACACCTTCCGGCAATTGCCTCTTCCCATCATTTTCTATAGGTGAGGAAATTGTTTTTGTTTCTTCTTTTGATGTATTTTCTTTTTGGACTTCCTTTTTTGATGTACCACCACTGATCAATGCCGAAATATCCTCTCCTTCTTTTCCGATAATGGCCAAAAGTTGATCGACTTTTGTGGTTTCGCCTTCTTTGACGCCGATATAAAGCAAGGTGCCTTGATGAAAGGATTCAAATTCCATAGTGGCCTTGTCTGTTTCTATTTCTGCAAGGATATCGCCTTCGTTGACCTTATCGCCAACTTTTTTCATCCATGCAGCAACAGTGCCTTCTTCCATTGTGTCGCTCAAACGCGGCATGTTTATAATTTCTGCCATAGCTTAGAGTTTGTGTTGTATAAATGGATAATCCTTTTGTTCGTAAACCACATCGTACATGACGTTCTTTTCGGGAAATGGCGACTCTTCGGCAAATTTCTCGCATTCGGCCACTAAATCTCTAACACGTTGGTCTATCACTTCAATCTCTGGTTCGGTCACGTTGTATTCACTGGTCAAAATATCTTTAACCTGTATGATAGGGTCAATTTTTTGGTATTCGGCCACTTCTTCTTTGGTACGGTAATGCTGGGCATCACTCATGGAATGGCCTCTATACCTATATGTTTTCATTTCAAGGAACGTTGGTCCCTCGCCACGGCGTGCTCTTTGGATCGCTTCATCAAAAGCCTCTGCTACTTTCACAGGATTCATACCGTCCACGGGGCCACAAGGCATCTCATAGCCCAATCCAAGTTTCCAGACATCGGTATGGTTGGCGGTTCGTTCTACCGATGTTCCCATGGCATAACCGTTGTTCTCGCAGACATAGACAACTGGCAGTTTCCATAGCATGGCCAGGTTAAACGATTCGTGCAGCGAACCTTGTCGTGCAGCACCGTCTCCAAAACAGCAAATGGTCACGGCGTCGCTCCCGTGGTATTTATCTCCAAATGCCATACCTGTGCCCAAAGGGATCTGCCCACCGACAATGCCGTGGCCACCATAAAAACGGTGTTCTTTAGAAAAAATGTGCATGGAGCCACCAAGCCCTTGTGAAGTACCTGTGCCCTTACCATACAGTTCAGCCATGACACGTTTTGGATCTTCTCCCATCCCTATGGGCTGTACGTGGTTGCGGTATGCGGTAATCATTTTGTCCTTGGTAAGGTCCATAGCGTGCAGTGCGCCGGCAAGTATTGCTTCCTGTCCATTGTATAAATGGAGAAATCCCCTGACTTTCTGTTGGATATAAACGGCTGCAAGCTTGTCTTCAAACTTTCGCCAGAACTGCATGTCCTCGTACCACTTCAGGTAAACTTCTTTTGTTATTTTTTGCATTTGTCAATTGTTATAAATAAAAATAGCACTCGACCATTTTGAATTATTAAACATTCTTCGATGAGACACCAATCTAAAATTGGCATAAGCGAACAACAAAAATAATACTTTAAGTACGAATGGAAAAACGCTATATCGTAAAATTTAAACGAAATCGTTATAGAAAAGACTTATCGAACATCAATGGCAACAGATTGGCCAAAGATTTTGATTTTATGACTTTGCCTGTTTCGCCCATAAAGTAAATTTCAATTGGCGCTACCTGCTTGATTTCATATTCTGCGATAGATTGGCGACAAGCACCGCAAGGGGGAATTGGCGATGAGGTTTCAGAAAGATTTGAACCCGCAATTATGGCCATCCTTATTATTTTGGCTTGGGGAAATTGTGCCCCGGCATAAAATATGGCCGTGCGCTCGGCACATAACCCGGATGGATAGGACGCATTTTCTTGATTGCTCCCTGTTACGACCTGGCCATTATCGAGCAGCAGTGCGGCGCCGACCGAAAAATTCGAGTAAGGGGCATAAGCTTTTAAGCGCGCCTGTTTGGCGTTTTCCATTAGAGATGCTGCTTCTGCGGGGAGCTCGTCTATGTTATCAAAGACTTGCAAAATGGTTTCTACTTTGACTGTTTTCATTTTTGGACCGGTAACTAAAACCCTTATAGACAAAAAAAACTATTGTTTTGGATAAAAACAATAGTTTTTTGGATATTTTACTTTGTCGATTCTAATATTCACTGTATTCGCCATCGCCAAAATTGAAGGTGAGCGAAAATCTCAACGTTCCTTCCAATGGGCTTTGTACCTTTGAGGCCGAGAACAGATAAGACATATCGATGTTGATGGTGGTATATTTGAATCCGGCACCAAGGGCGAAGAACTTCCTTGCGCCTTTATCCTCACTCTCATTAAAGTAGCCCGCCCTCAAGGCAAATGAGTCTTGATAGCGGTACTCTGCGCCAAGTGCCCAAGTAAATTCTTTCAGCTCTTCACTGAACCCACCAGGAGCATCTCCAAACGATTGAAATATACCTTTGATAAAGCTTACGTCATTGGATTGGCCAGAAATGATATAGTTGTCCTGCTGACTAACAATTTCGTCTTCATCTGATTGAAAGCCCGGAGTTTGCCCGCTTTCGTTGTAAACAATTTTCTTTCCTAAAATAGGTGGCGTAGGTACCAAAAGCTTGGTCACTTCGGCTGTTAGGGCAAGGGTATTGTAATCATCAAATATAAAATCGAAACCACCGCCCAAACGCAATGTTGTGGGCAAGAAATTTTCTCTTCCCCCTTCATCGTATTTGATGGTCGGGCCCAAGTTTTGTATGGCAAACCCCAAACGTGTCCTTCCGTTAAAGCTGTCATAAGCATTCTCCTCGCTCTGGTAATACCCGGAAATATCGACACCAATAGAACTTGCTGCCTTTGCAGTAGAATTGTTCGTTGCCTGAATCCTCAAATCCGATCTTAAATATCTCAAACCTACCGCCATCGAGAATTGGTCTGCCAAGCGCAAGGAATACGAAGCGTCAAATGTGAGTTCGTTCGGTTTTTCGAGGATGCCAAGGTCGTCTTCATACTCTCGGATTTCAATCTCACCTAGACTAAAATATTTAAAGCTTACCCCGAGGGCGCTTCGATCGTTCAATCGGTTGAAATAAGTAACATTTCCAAGGAAGATATCATTGACCAATTTGCTCAAATACGGTGTGTAGCTCACCCCAATACCTGATTTTGCCAAGGAAAACGCATATTTTGATTGGTTCCATTGTTGTGAGTGTGCATCTGCTGATGTTGCCACACCCATATCGCCCATCCCTGCGGCTCTAGCATCCGAAGCAATCAACAAGAATGGAACTCCTGTGGTAATCACCCTTGAATCAACCGAATTGGGAATAATAACTGTTTCTTGGGATATTGCTGCATTGCAAATTGACAATGTAAAAAGGGCTAAAACGTATTTTTTCATAAATTTTTGTTGGTTCCGTCAGTAGCTTTTACCACCGATTGATTAAGCAAATATAAATCTTTTTATAGTATTACAAGTTTTTCAATTTTCTCCACCTGTTTGTTGAGCTGGTTAGAGCGGACTTTTAGTTTGTAAACATATACGCCCTTTCCAATTTTATCACCAAAATCATCGCGACCGTCCCAGACAATATCTCTTGACAAGCTGGATGCACCTTGGTTACAACACTCTCCTGTTCCGGTCTGCCCGTTCAATGTTCTGACAAGCTTGCCCGAAACGGTGAATATTTGAATAGAAACGTCCAAAGGTTGTGAACTATTGTGGTTGAACCAAAATTCAGTGTAATTTATAAACGGATTTGGATAATTGAGCACGTTCTCGATGACCAATTCGTCCTTGCCGTTATGCACTACAAATTGGATTTCGGCCGTTGAGGAGTTGTTATAAACGTCCCACGCCTTGAGGGTCAGCGTGTGCAGTCCCGGTTCCAAATCGCGGAACGCATAACTCACCTGTCCATTCTGGTAATCGTCCACATTTGCTTCGTAATAATCATTGAGCACAAACGGATTGGTTTCGTCACCGTCAATAATAGCTACTATGTCATGGCCAATGCCACTTGCCGTATTGATGCCGTTATCGTCCTGGAGCTTTGCCAAAAGTGTTGGGGACTCGTTGGTAATGCCACCACTGACAAAACTCTCATCGTTCATAAACAGTTTGATGACCGGTCCAATGTTGTCTTCTGCAGCATTGGGGTTTATTCCCCCGACCTGTATGTCGAAACTTGCGCCTGTTTTGTCCATTAAAGGGTTGTCTGTCTTGGCATAAAAACTCACTTTCCCAGTCCCTACAGGCACGCCGATATCTCTTGGTACGACAAATTCAAAATCAAAAAGGCCATTATTGACTGTAGCCTGACCAATGAAAATCTTTTCGCCGAGCATTTCAAAATCCATAATGATCAACTGCCCTCCGGAACTTATCCCGTCATTTCCCAAAGTAGAGCGCTGAAGATTCTTGTCAAATACCGTTGTGGAAAGCACACCGTTGAACCCTGTCATCAAATTGCCTGATTCGTCAACAATTTCTCCCGAAAGCTTCACTTTACCCAATGCTTGCAACACGTCATTACCGGAACCTATTGGCTGGTCATTGATTTTTGTTAGCCGTATGTTTGGTTTGGCAATGGCCAACTTCAAAGCTGGGTCACCAATGTAGAATACCACTTCTTTTTGATTTGAAATCGAAGGGTCATTCTTGGTGCGCCTCAATGCCTCTGCCGCAGAAACATAATCATCGGAACCGAAGGCGAACAATTGCCCTGTCAACACCCTATTGAAAGTAACCCCAACTGGTAAAAAGATAGATCTTGTGGTTGTTATCAGCGAAATAGAACCGCCCTCCTTGTTCCAATAAACATACTCACCGGCGGTTGGCCTATTTGGATTGTCAAACTTTGTAAACTCACAAGTAACGGTTATAAAGCAATTGTACTTACAGTAGTTACGCAAATTTTGGGCATCAACCTTGGTAAAGATAAACTCATGGGCAAGACCATCCTCTCCCCCATGCCCAAAATAATTGACGGCTATGGCACCTACTTCAATGGCATCTTTGAAGGCTTTGTTAACTTTTGGGTATCGATGCCCGCTTGATGTAGCTTCCTGTTCATATGCATCACAAAATATTTTGACCGAATTGATAAAAGGTTTGTATTGCGATACATTATCGGCCAATTGGTTAGAGGTATTTTGCAATTGCGCCTCATTTGCCGAACCAAGATCGTCTGAAACTACCACAAAGTTATTTCTCCAACTGCCATAGGACCCTGTTTGATGGTATAGTGCTATTTTGTCCACAAGTTCTTTAGCTCGTTGAGGAGTGTCGGCCAATATCCTTCCAACGGCGATATCGAGCTTGTCGGAGCTTGTCATTTCGCCTTCGTTTTCATCCATTGCACCATAAAAATCATCAGAGATGTAAGATCCTGTAAGGCTGAAACTCTCATAGGAATACCAAGACGGTACAATATTGGTATTGTTGGGGATCCTGTTTTTGTAATCATAGGAGGCGTCGCCAAATAGACACAGGTATTTGATGCGCTTATCTGGCGCACTGGCATTGTAATACACATAGCGAACCATGTTCCGTATGGCGGCAACGTCCTGTTGTCCGGAACTAAATTCTGTATAGATGTCCTTTAAATCCAAAACCTTGACGTTGAGACCATATTGATCACGGTTGATCTGCGCCAAACGTTCCGCTTGCGACAGGTATGCGGTTGCTGTTACGATGATGTAATCCACATCTTCAAACTGCCCTTGGGCATTTTTAAAGATCGTTCCTTTGATGTTTTGGTTGTTGACCGTGGCATTGCTCTCGCGTAGCGGCTCATAGAAATCTGATGGGGTAACCGCCAAGTAGGTGCGTTTACTTCCCGCTTGCGCCTTAAAGGCAAAAGAAGCCGCTCGATCAACGTTCAAAGCACTTGTAACGTCATACTTATCGGTAATATCCCAAACCTCGGACATGTTTGCGGCATTGGCAATTCTGTATTCAACAATACCTGAAGCAGTCACAACCGATTTGTTGTGAAAGAAAAATTGACGCCCTCCGAACTTCAGTTCTCGCGTGGCTTCAATGGCCAAATAGTCTAGGTATGCCAAAGACGATGGATTTCCGTTGTTGTTGTAAATCAATGTCGTGCTAACATTTGGCGAGGCAAGATTCACATTTCCAGTAAATGCACCGCCGGTCCCAACGGAATTGTCTCCAAAAGGATTCAATGTAAATGAAGTTAAATCTGTTCCGTTGAGCTTTACATTCATCGTGGTCGATACCTCTGCGGTGGCTCCGACCAAAACTTTGAAAAATGCCGGTTCTGATGCCACAAGGTCAGGAAAGGTAAATTCAAAGGTTTTTTGGTTTTCATAATCAAAACGGTCGCCAAACCAACGCCTCCCGATATTGCCCAAATTGTAAGCATCTACCTCATGGTATTGGTAGTCTTGAAAGGTAGTGACCACCATATCGGGATTCGCATCGGGTTGCGGCATTGACTGGATGCGCTTGCCATACCCGCCCCCAATGTTTATGTAATAGTATGAACGATTGGTATAGGGGTTCAAATGAGTATTCACATTGGGTTTGTCTATGTTTCCCTTTGGTCCTTCCGCATAGAAGAGGATATAATCGCCGTCATTGAAGGCACCGTCCTCTTCTCCTACAAATTTTATGGCATTTTCTGTAAGGTCATAAGGGTATGGATCCGAATTGGCAAAGGGCAACATAGCACCACCATTACCATAGACTTTGATGGTTCTTGGATCAACATCCGTATTGGCCCCCAAGCCTCTAATAAAATTCTTGGACAATCGGTAAACTCCGGATTTTTCGACATAAAACCGATACCAATTTCCCGAATTCAAAACTGAATTGGTAATGCTGGGCGGTAAAGCTGCTGCGTTTGCCCTACTTGAAGCAGGCGCATAGTTTACCGTAAAGGACATAATTTTTTTCAGGACACCATTGTCATTGACAATGGGGGTAATCTTCAACAACACGCTCACACGACCCCTGTCAACAGCATTCTTCAAAATCAGCTTTGGGACAGTAGGCACTGTGGCCAACGGCAAATCCTTAAGGTTGGTACCACCCAATGCTTCATAAACTACATTTTCCAAAGTTGCCGATGCCTCGTTGATCGCAAAACCGGATTCCCATTCATCAAAATAGAATAATCCCTGATCATTGTATTCCATATGGCGTTCATCAAATGCGGGCAACTCTACACTAAAGCGGCCTGCCTGATAAACTTTATATCCCTCCCAAGTTATTTCCACCTTTTTTTGTTGCGGATATATATATAGGTGTACCAAAACAATACTAAACAATAGGAATTTTTTCATCAAAACATTAGTTATTAAGCATAGGAAAGCTACAAAATTAAGTATTAAAACATCATTTTACAGCAATTTGCACATCAAAAATACTAACGTCGGATAAATGTCGTTAGTATTGAACGGTATCTGTTTTTGTCCAAACACCAATGCAATAATCAAGGTATCCGAACGTTATATGAAAGGTCAATAACATCGATAAAATGATTAAAAATCCGTTGTAATGCTCAAAAAAATGGATGAAATGCATTTTTTTTCAAGAATTTTGTTGTGGATATAACTATAATTACTATATTGCGTCACTAAAATTTAACTTACTTACATAAAAAGTATGGATATGAAAAACGTCTTTAACTTAAGGATACTAATAGCCCTAATGTTATCTTTAACAATGGTAGGATGCAAAAGATCATCATCTGCCAACCAATCCAGAGCTACCGGATGGGAAATCAACGACAAAAAGGGAGGTTTCCAGTACAACACAAAATACAAAGGACAGGAAGCTGCCCCAGGTCTTGTGTTTATTGAGGGCGGCACCTTCACGATGGGAAAAGTGCAGGATGACCCTATGCACGATTGGAATAACAGCCCAAACCAACAACACGTTCAGTCATTTTATATGGATGAGACCGAGGTAACCAACAAGATGTACCTCGAATATTTGGATTGGGTAAAAAAGACCTATCCGCCAGATGATCCGAACTATCGATTGATCTATGAAGGCGCTCTACCCGACACATTGGTCTGGAGAAACCGCTTGGGCTACAGTGAAATGATGACAGAAAACTACCTGCGCCACCCAGGTTATGGTGAATATCCTGTGGTAGGCGTCACATGGATACAAGCCGTAGAGTTTGCCAACTGGAGAACGGATCGTGTCAACGAAAAAAGTCTGGAGGATGCCGGGTACATCAAAAGAGGTGCACGTATAAGTGAAGATATCACTGCCGATTCAAATTTTAATACTGACACCTACATTAACGCCCCTTCTGAAACCTATGGAGGAAACAGCGACATATTGGAAGGCGGCAGAAGAAGACCACAGACCAATGCCGCTGGCGAGCCTGTAAATGTCTATGCAACACGAGAAACCGGTATAATTTCTCCAAAATACAGACTACCTTCAGAAGTAGAATGGGAATATGCAGCCCTTGGCCTTAACGAATTGAGGAATTACAACACCATCAGGGGACGCAAAAAGTACCCTTGGAGCGGACAGTACACCCGATCCGGAAAAAGAAAATCAAGAGGCGATCAAATGGCCAACTTCAAGCAAGGCAAAGGCGATTACGGCGGGATTGCCGGATGGTCTGACGATGGCGCAGATATTACCAACGCCGTGAAGTCGTATGAACCAAACGATTACGGACTTTATGATATGGCAGGAAATGTTGCAGAATGGGTAGCCGATGTGTATAGGCCCATTGTAGATGACGAATTCAATGATTTCAACTACTACCGAGGTAACGTTTATACTAAAAATGCAATCAATGAAGACGGAACTGTAAAAATCGTTTCTTCTGCAGAAATCGTTTATGACACCTTGAGCAACGGTAAAATTGTGGCAAGAAACCTGCCAGGCGAAATCCTACAGGTACCAATTGATGCTGACGACGCTTATTTAAGAACCAACTTCAGCCAAAGTGACAACCGAAATTTCAGGGATGGAGACAAAAGATCATCAAGACAATATGGCAACAACTTTGATGAAAACGAAACTGGAGGTTCAGAAACCAGCAAGATGTACAATTCGCCACAAAGCAGAGTATATTCAGATTCTTCGGGTGTCCTAATCAAAGAATATGACAAATCCAACGACAGAACATCATTGATCAATGACAACGTTAGGGTTTACAAAGGAGGTTCTTGGAAAGACCGCGAGTATTGGATAGACCCAGCTCAACGCCGCTATTTCCCTCAAGACATGGCAACCGATTACATTGGTTTTAGATGCGCTATGTCGAGGGTAGGCTCTAAATCCCAGACAAAAAACAAATCAAGAAAATAATTTCACATTCTTTTAAATAATATTTAAGCCCCGACAGTTTCGTTGGGGCTTTTTTGTTACATTTAGTCCATGGAAATAAAGGAAATCTATACCCGCTTCTTGCAATGCACCTCGGCTTGTACAGACACACGGAAATTTTTTACCCAAGACTGCATGTTCTTTGCGTTAAAAGGAGAGAACTTTGACGGAAATTACTTTGTCGAGCAAGCACTTGAACTCGGAGCGAGATATTGTGTTGTTGATAATCCTGACCATCAGGGCAAGGATTGTATTTTGGTGGATGATGTCCTGTCCACATTGCAACAATTGGCCACGCATCACAGAAACCAACTGAACTTTCCCATCATTGCGCTAACGGGCAGCAATGGTAAGACAACGACAAAAGAACTGATCAATGCAGTCCTGTCCAAAAAATTCAGGACAATCGCAACGATAGAAAACCTCAATAACCATATCGGGGTACCTTTGACCATTTTGGCAATGAACAAAAAAACGGAAATAGGCATCGTTGAAATGGGTGCCAACCATCCGAAAGAAATCGAGTTTCTGTGCAAAATTGCCCAACCAGACTATGGGCTGATTACCAATTTCGGGAGAGCGCACCTTGAGGGTTTTGGCAGTATAGAAGGTGTTATCAGGGCAAAATCCGAACTTTATGATTACTTAAAAGCACATCAAAAAACCATATTTGTCAATGAAAACGACAAAATTCAAGTACAACAAGCTGCAGCTTATGACCGTGTACTATATTTTGGCCAAATGGATCCTGACGGTCCGGAGTTGGAACTGATTAGTTCACAACCCTATGTTACATTGCACTACAATACCCATACAATAAATTGCAAGCTTACCGGAGAATACAATTTTACCAACATTACGGCAGCAATACGTATCGGATCATATTTTGGGGTAACTCCTGATGCCATCGCTTCCGCAATAGAAAACTACACCCCAACAAACAAAAGATCGCAGATTATTGAGAAATCCACAAACACAATCATCTTGGATACCTACAATGCCAACCCTACAAGTATGATGGCTGCTATTGAAAATTTAAAACAATTGGAAAAACAAGATAAAACCTTGATATTGGGCGATATGTTTGAACTTGGCAATGCGTCCGGTTCAGAACACCAAAACATTGTCGATTACCTCGAAAACAATAAGATCGGCAAGGTGTATCTTGTAGGTGAAAACTTCTTCAACACCATCACCAACCCGGACAATGTGGATATCAGAAAATTTGAAACGTTTGACACCTTGAAATCCGAACTGACCGAAAGCCCAATAAAAGACAGTACGGTACTTATTAAAGGATCGAGGGGAATGGTCCTGGAAAGAGTTCTGGAATTTCTATAAAAAAAAATCCATTATAAAAATGGATTTTGTCGTGGGTCATACTGGATTCGAACCAGTGACTTCCACCCTGTCAAGGTGACACTCTGAACCAACTGAGTTAATGACCCTTTATGAAAAAAAAAGTCCATACTCTGTATGAACTTTTGTGGGCGATGAGGGGTTCGAACCCCCGACCCCCTCGGTGTAAACGAGGTGCTCTGAACCAGCTGAGCTAATCGCCCTACATTATCGGACTGCAAATATAAATTAGTTTTTGGTACTGCAAAAGCTTTTTTTCAAAAATTCAAATTATTTCGGCTACTACAAAGGTACTCCCACCAACATAAATTGTATCTGTGGTAGATGCAGCTTTTTTTGCAGCTTTATATGCTTCAGTAACACCACTGTAAGATTTTCCCTCAAAGCCATTTGCAATGAATAAAGCCTCAAGCATTCGCGCGTCCAAACCTCGAGGAATATCCGGTTTGCAAAAATAATACGTAGCATCTTTTGGCAATAAGGGCAGAACAGGATCCAGATCTTTGTCGTTGACAACTCCAAAAACCACATGAAGCGCACCTCTTCGCTCTCTTTGCAATTGACCCATGGCATACATAAGCCCTTCCCTGTTGTGTGCTGTATCACAAATTACCTTGGGACGCTTTTGGATAATTTGCCATCTACCCTGCAACCCTGTATTTTCAACGACCTTTAAAAGTCCAGATACAATTGCTGCGTCTTTTATATGGAAACCCATGCTCTTGATAACACATATCGTTTGTATAACCGTTACAATGTTCTTTTTCTGATAATCGCCTTTTAAATCGCTTTCTAGGATCTTTATATCTTCTTGGTCGGCAAAATAAATTTTAGATTGCAGCCTATTTGCAACGAGTTTAAATACATCTTCGGTTTGGGGTTGGGTTTCCCCTATAACCACAGGGGTTTTTATTTTTATGATCCCTGCTTTTTCATAGGCGATTTCGGCAAGTGAATGTCCCAGAAACTGGGTGTGATCCATACCGATATTGGTAATGACGCTCACCAACGGGTTTATGATATTTGTTGAATCCAATCTGCCGCCAAGGCCTACTTCAATAATGGCGACATCTACTGCTTCCTTGGCAAAATAATCGAATGCCAATCCAACTGTCATCTCAAAAAAAGACAGTTTGTAGGTTTCAAAAAACAGCCTGTGGCCTTTTATGAAATCCATAACAGCCTTTTTCGAGATGTTTTTCCCGTTGATTTTGATGCGTTCCCTAAAGTCCTTTAAATGCGGTGATGTATATAAGCCAACTTTATAACCGGCTTCTTGCAGGATGGATGCCAGCATGTGGCTCGTAGAACCTTTTCCGTTGGTTCCCGCAACATGGATGGCCTTAAACTTTTCTTCCGGATGACCTAGATGTCCCGAAAGCAGAATGGTGTTTTCAAGATTGGCCTTGTATGCGGTCTTGCCCTGGTTTTGGTACATTGGCAACTGTCGGAACATCCAGTTTACGGTTTCTTGATAGCTCATTTATCGCCTAACGCTAAAATCAATCTTTATAAAACCTATTTGGTTGGTCGGTGCTTTGGGATCTGCCGGCCATTTGAAAGTCAAAGCTGTTTTTTCTGCTGCATCAAAAAGACAACTGCCACCTGTGGTTCCTTTTTTGCCGGGAATCGCCTTTACCACGCGTCCATCGCGGTTTACATGGATTTCAACCACAACTCGTCCTTCTTCATCGCATTCGGGCTTTACTTTATCATGGGTGGGTTTACCCCGCCCTTTCAGTCCATACCCGGTACCATTACCGCCACTGCCCATTCCGGGATCTCCAAAATAACTTGGCCCATATGGATCGCCATCCAATTGGCCTTTATCTCCCGGCGACGAATCGTCACCTTCTCCCCCGGCTTCCTTGCCATTGGATTTCTTGACGCCACCAATTAGTTCATCGAGTTTGGCTTTTTTTTCAGCTTCCTCCTGTCGTTTCTTGGCTTCGGCGGCTTCTTTTGCCTTTTGGATGCGATCGGCTTCGGCTTTTGCCCTTGCTTCAGCCTGTGCTTTGGCTTCAGCAGCTTCTTTTTGTTTTTTGATGGCTATGGCTTCATCATTATCCTCGGTCAATACTTTTTCAGCGGAGTTTTTCGATTTGTCCGGTTCGGATTTGGTTTCCTCAACTTTACTTTCTTTAGCTTGGGGTTTGTCAACTGGTTCTCGAGGTTCGGTCCTTACGGGTTCCAATGGCTGGATGTTGCCACTGCCAAGTTCTGAATTTCCAAAGTTGACCGCAACACCATACTCTATGGGCGGATCCAAATAGGTATGCCCAACTACAAACAGCAAAAGAACCAAAATCGTCACTATCAACGTGGTGATTTTAGCTGAATTGCGTTCGTGTTTGGTTTCAAAATATTTCATCAGTTATTGGGCTGTACGGCTAAAATAACTTTAAATTTATTTCTGTTGGCAATGTCCATGACCTTCACGACATTTTCGACGGCAACGGATTTCTCGGCACGTAAAACGATAGTCGGCTCGTCCTTCCCTCCCAAAAGATCTTTCAATTCGTATTCCAAAACACTCTCCCCAACAAGTTTTTGGTCAATATAATAGTTCAGATCTTTGGTAATACTCACAGATACAGATTTTTTGTTTTCTGTTTTGCCGCTTGCTTTGGGCAAAAGGATGTCTATTGCATTGGTCGTTACCAAAGTTGATGCCAACATGAAAAATATCAACAGCAAAAACACAATGTCTGTCATGGAAGACATGTTGAACTCCGGTGTGACCTTGTTTCTTCCCCTGATTTTCATTAAATGGGTTCGTTAAGGTGATCCAAAAATTCCAATGAATTTGCTTCCATCTGATAAATGACCTTGTCGGTCCTGACAACCAAATGGTTATATGCCATATATGCCACAATGCCAACGATAAGACCCCCAACGGTTGTGGTCATGGCGGTATAAAGTCCGTCGGACAGCTGCTTGATGTCTATCTGGCCTCCGGAATTGGCAATTTCAAAAATGGACAGGATCATCCCGATTACTGTTCCCAAAAACCCTATCATGGGGCCAACACCGGATATGGTCGCCAATACGCTCACATTTTTTTCAAGACTGTACACCTCCAGCCTGCCCGCATTTTCAAGTGCGGTACTAATATCTTCAAGAGGTTTGCCTATTCGGCTTATGCCTTTGCTGATAAGCCGCGAAACGGGCGTATTGGCTTGGGCGCAAAGTATCTGGGCCGAATCGATTTTACCATGTGTGACATGGTCTTTTATCTGGTTCATGAAATTGGAATCAATCTTTGATGCTGCCTTGACGGCAAAAAGCCTTTCAAAATAGATGTACATGGCTACCACCAAAAGAACGAACAACAGTGCCATAATAAGCATACCCGCTGCACCACCACTGGCTATGAGCTCGAAGATGGACAATGATTTTTCAACGGATTCGCCTCCTTCTTGTAGCAACTCACTGCCTTGTTGCAGACTATCTTGTAATATCATAAATGTTATTGGTTTATTGTATTAACGTGCAAAATTTATATTAAGTATATATCAAAATATTGTTCTGGTAAACATAAAGGTGGCTGCTCCGGCAAGAAACCCGATCAACGCCAGCCAAGATATTTTCTTCAAGTACCAGAAGAAATCGATTTTTTCCATGCCCATAGCCACAACACCGGCCGCAGAGCCTATGATGAGCATACTGCCTCCCGTGCCCGCAGCGTAAGCAACAAAATGCCAAAGTTCGTTGTCCATAGGCTCGGAGAACATCCCCAAACTGGCAGCAACCAAAGGTACGTTGTCAATAACTGCAGAAGCAACACCCAGCAAAAGCACTACCAGATCTGAAACCCCGGTATGATGAAGTTCGGTACCGAGCATTGGCGTGGATTCTTTGAGTGTCGTGGCAAAATTAAACAAGATGCCCAAGGACTCCAATGCCGCAACGGCCATCAATATCCCCAAAAAGAACAGGATACTTGGCAATTCTATCTTGGACAGTGAAGTGTGGATGGGGCCGTGGTGACCTTTCTTCTCTTCTTCTCTCGCCGCAAAATCACTGATAGTAAATTTTGAACTACTGTAAATCTCTGCAAAAATGGCCACAACACCCAGCGATAGCATCATGCCTACATAAGGCGGTAAATGGGTAATCATTTTAAAGACCGGCACGAAAATGATAGATCCAAGACCTATGTAGAGCATGGTGGAACTAAAGCGATGCCTGGGCTTGTCTTCAGTTTCTTCTACATCTATATTTCCTCTAAAAACAGGCATCATTGAGGCAATAAAAGCTGGCAATGCTACGCAAATTAATGAAGGCAGGAACAGATAAACAAAAAGGTGATCCGATGACACCTTGTTGGCAATCCATAGCATAGTGGTGGTAACGTCGCCAATAGGTGACCAAGCTCCACCGGCATTGGCGGCAATGACAATGAGTCCAGCATACCAAAGCCTTAAACTCCTGTCCTTCACTATTTTTTGCAATATGGATATCAAAACGATGGTGGCAGTTAGGTTATCAATAATGGCTGACAGAGTAAAGCCCAAGCCACAAAAGATCCACAAAATTTTCTTCTTTCTTTTTGTTTTAACGAAAGTTTTAATTGTTGAAAACCCATCAAAATAGTCGATTATCTCAACAATGGTCATCGCGCCAAGCAGGAATATCAATATTTCCGAAGTTTTACCCATGTGGTGCAAGAGGGTTTCTTCCAATAGTTTCGATTTTTCTTCATGTGCAAAATTGGCAAATCCTTCTACAAGTCCATGTTTTGCAGAATCAAACCATTGTGGAAAAGCTTCAAGCCCCAAAGCAATCATAGCCCAACTGATTGCCATCATTATCAAGGCAGGTATGAGCTTATCTATTTTCAGGTTATGTTCCAAAGTGATTGCCAAATACCCGGTAAAAAAAACTAAAATTATTACTGTTTCCATAAAATTGATTTTAAATTAGTTGGCTTAACGCTATCTCAAAAGCAGTCTCACTTATACCTGTCTTTGATTGGTTTTTATCATAAACGTTTTGTATGGCCTGTGCGATTCTTTGGGACGTATCCCGAAAAATCGCTTCGTCGGTCATCTGCACTCTTTGTTCCATAAAATAGGCGAACACCCGTGCCATCCCACAATTGGAAATAAAATCCGGTATCAGGCTCACTTTCTTGTCCGTATATTCCATGATTGGGCCGAAAAAAATCTCTTTATCGGCAAAAGGAACGTTGGCACCACAGGAAATCACTTCCAGGCCGGTATCAATCATTTGGTCAACCTGCGACTTGGTAATAAGTCGCGAAGCTGCGCAAGGTGCAAAGATTTCTGTTTGCAATGACCATATCCTTTCATTCATCACATCAAATGGGATCAAATGGTCATGGTAAATGTTGTTACCGTTTTTATTGAGGTACAAATCCTTGATTTCTTCAAATGTAAAACCTTCTACATTGATCAGTCCGCCGACAACATCGATGATCCCGACAATTTTTGCTCCCATCTGCGAAAGATAGAAAGCAGCCGAGGCTCCAACATTGCCAAACCCTTGAACTACGGCTCTTTTTCCCACAATGGATTCGCCATGTACGTTATAAAAATGTTTTGCGGCTTCTGCAACACCATAGCCTGTGATCATATCGGCAACGGTAAATTTTCGGCGTACGTCGGGTGAGTAGTTTGGATTTTCGATAACCTTGATGACACCGTGCCGCAATTGGCCTATCCGATTGATCTTATCTGCTTGTGTCGGTTTAAAATGTCCTTCAAAAACACCTTCTTGCGGATGCCAAACGCCACTTTCTTCGGTTATTGGAATGACTTCGTGAATTTCGTCCACGTTCAGGTCGCCACCTGTACCGTAATAACTTTTCAGCAATGGCGAAACCGCCTTGTACCATCGTTGTAGAACACCTTTCTTTCTCGGGTCGTGCGGATCGAAGTTGATACCCGATTTGGCGCCACCTATCGATGGCCCTGAAACCGTAAATTTCACTTCCATTGTTTTGGCAAGCGATAACACTTCGTTCATATCCAAACCTTTGCGCATTCTGGTACCACCTCCTGCAGCTCCTCCCCTTAAAGAGTTGATGACGGTCCAACCTTCGGCTTCGGTTTCAGGATCCTTCCAGTTGAATATTATTTCGGGTTCTTTGTTTTCGTACTTTTGAAGTAAATCTTTCATTGAAAACGCTATTGTTGCAGGTAACAAATATAACAAACAAATAGGCTTTGACCACCATTTATTGTTTTTTTAAGGTTGATAAATTTTTCCGGAGCAATGATCGATACTTGCACCGGTAACGCTTTTCAGGCAATTGGTCTCTCCGCGCAATCTCAAAACGCCAAGAAAACCAAAGACCATAGCTTCTTTGAATTCTACCAATTGAGATGAAGGAACCACAAACATGCAGGCTGTTAAATCCCTGAAACTCTGAAGCAAGTGCGCATTATAGGCACCGCCGCCGGTAACCAAAACTTTTGTCCCGGGAAGTAAGCCAACCACATCACGGACCTGTAATGCGATATGCCTTGTAAACGTGGCCAAAACATCCTCTGCACTTAAACCTGACTGTTCTAAAATTGGGAAAACTTCTTCCCTGACCCATTCAAGACCCAAAGATTTTGGAGGTGTTTTGCGGTAAAACGGAAGCGTGTTGAGCCTTTCCAGCAAATGTTCATTTACCGTACCCTGTGAAGCATACCGCCCATTTTCATCATAGGGTTTTCCCAATTTATTGGCATAATGGTTAAGGACAATGTTCACTGGGCATATATCAAAAGCTATTCTTTTCCCGTCTTTTTCTGTTGAGATATTTGCAAACCCACCCAGGTTGAGGCAAAAATCATAATTGCCGAACAACAATCTGTCTCCAATGGGCACCAATGGCGCACCTTGCCCACCAAGGGCCACATCTTGCGACCTAAAATCGCAAACAACTTTCTGACCGATATGTTTTGCACTTTCGGGCCTGTTGCCTATTTGATATGTCAATCTGTTTTGGGGCTGATGTAAAGCAGTGTGGCCATGCGAACAAATTGCGTCGATGTGGGCAATTGTGTGTTTAGCCATAAATGATCGGATAATTTCCGAAAGGTATCGGGTATAAGACACATCTATTTCCGAAAGACTTTCGGGCGAAAGATCGACAAGGTTTTTCAAAAGTTCTTGCCAATACAAATCGTATGGCACGGTCTCACATTCCAAAAATCTATACTGCCATTGACCGTCAAATAAAAACTCCACGTATGCCAAATCGATACCGTCAAGCGAAGTTCCTGACATAACTCCAATAACTTTATAGCCCTTTTGCACCATATCGGTAAAATTACAAAGACGTTTTGAAATAAAACTACGAAAACGTTATCTTTGCTATCGTTTTTTATCAAACCAACAACTTTACTATGGATTTTACTCTTACCGAAGAACACTTAATGATACGCGACGCCGCTCGCGATTTTGCACAAAACGAATTATTGCCGGGTGTTATAGAACGTGACGAAAAACAACATTTTCCACAAGAACTTGTAAAAAAAATGGGCGATTTAGGATTTTTGGGCATTATGGTCGACCCAAAATACGGTGGCAGTGGCATGGATGCCATTTCTTACGTATTGATTATGGAAGAATTGTCAAAAATTGACGCATCAGCTTCGGTAATCGTTTCTGTAAACAATTCGTTGGTGTGCTATGGTATTGAGGCTTATGGCAGTGAAGCCCAGAAACAAAAATATTTAACCAAATTGGCTACAGGTGAATCTGTAGGTGCATTTTGTTTAAGTGAGCCCGAAGCCGGAAGCGATGCGACATCGCAACGCACCACTGCGATAGATATGGGTGACCACTACTTGCTAAACGGCACCAAAAACTGGATAACCAATGGCGGTCGCGCCGACGTGTATCTTGTTATTGCGCAAACTGACAGAGAAAAAGGCCACAGGGGCATCAATGCACTTATTGTTGAAAAAGGAATGCCGGGTTTTGATATCGGTCCCAAAGAAGATAAATTGGGAATCCGCGGAAGCGATACGCACACATTGCAGTTTAACGACGTGAAAGTCCCAAAAGAAAACAGAATTGGCGAAGAGGGCTTTGGGTTTAAATTTGCCATGAAAACCTTATCTGGCGGTCGTATAGGTATTGCGTCTCAAGCATTGGGTATTGCATCTGGGGCATATGAACTGGCGTTAAAGTATTCAAAAGTGCGCAAAGCTTTTGGAACAGAAATCTGCAACCACCAAGCCATCGCATTCAAACTTGCCGATATGGCAACAGAGATCGAAGCTGCAAGGTTGTTGGTCATGAAAGCGGCTTGGGAAAAAAGCCAGGGCAAAAACCATGATATGTCGAGTGCCATGGCAAAACTATACGCTTCAAAAACAGCCATGGAAACAACGATTGAGGCGGTCCAGATCCACGGTGGCAATGGCTATGTCAAAGAATACCATGTGGAGCGATTGATGCGCGATGCAAAGATTACGCAGATTTATGAAGGCACATCCGAAATCCAAAAGATTGTGATTTCTCGAAGTGTTCTGAAACATTAAGAAATACTTCGCTTACACAGTCAAGACATTTTTTTCCGGATTCATTGGGGCAAAGGGTAATTATCATTTTTTGCCGCCATGGTCAACCAACATCCTTTTAGTCCAATACCGTTGTTTGACTATTTTGTTTCATACAGTCTTTTTAAGATTTTAATGGACTGAACGGACAGCACTTTTGATCGATTTGCCAAATCTTTTTTGAAAGCACAAGCAATTGGCAAAAGCGTTATGGCCAAAAAAAGAAATACAGTTTTGCGCCGTTTATTGTCTAACGTAACTGTTTTCTTGATTTCGTTTATCACAATTGCCAATATTTATTCAAAAACTTTAGCAATAATTCCATAAATTGCAAGAAGTTCCAAGATGAGCAATGATGTTCCTTACCAAAAAAACACTAATTTTATGGTAGGATTTCATACCTGCACAAATTTTATGTTTTGGTTATACAAAAACTATTTCCATACTTTCCCAATTCTATAGTACTGTTGGCGCTTTTCCCTTTATGGCTTTGGGGGCAGAGCACAGAAGACCGGACGGATGCAACAGTTTTAAAAGAAATAACAAACATTGCGCACTTTGAAGATCCTTCCAGGTCCCTGATTTTCGACGAGATCATAGATAGGGATTTCGTTTCGGAAACACCCAAAACATACAATACCCAATCAAAACACTGGTATCGATTTTCAATCCAAAAAGAAACAGACGAAAAATTACTGTTTCTCTACTTTGGGATGACAGATTTTACCGATGTATATGTTCCTGTGAAAGGTCCTGAAAAGTACAGTCTTCAAAATATCGGTATTTTTTATAAAAATAAAAATGAAAATGAAATCATTGCGGACCCTCAGCTTTATACGCTCACGCTGAAAACTTCTGACATTGATTTTTCCCGTCCGTTTTACTACAATGAGATTGCCTTGACGCAATGGAGCAGAAAAAACTGGATGACCCACCCCCATTATTTTTTTGATAACGATAATACAAATTTCATCCATGACATGTTACAAATACGCCATTCCAAAAAGGACATTCTTTTTTATCTTGGTGGCGTGTTCATTGCTTTTTACCTGTTTTTGGTTAATTTTTTTATAAGTAAAAACAAAAGTTATCTGATTTATGGTCTATACCTTTTTGGTGTGGCCTTGTACTATGCCAATCGATTGCCCTTGTTTATCAATTTTTATCAAACAACAATCCCGGGTTTTAGTTACTATGTTAATCAACTTACCCATATTGCCAACATTGGTTGTTATACTTGGTTTGTGTTCCATTTTTTGGATTTTAAGCACAATTTTCCAAAAGTCTACATTTTTACACGCAACCTATTATTTGGCATTTTGGTTTTTGGGGTTCTTTATGGTATTCAAATGGTGTTGTTTCCCTTTTTTCCATATAGATTTTTGGTTATGGATGCCTTTAGGTTGACATCCATGGTGTGTGCCGTTGGGCTGTTTGTTTTATTGATGTTCCAAAAGCCCGACACCATCGCCAAGATTGTGCTCTTGGGAAGTTTGGTACTCATCATGGGTAATATAATGTCCTTGGTTCTCAATGATTACACTATTTTTCTTAAACTGATGATTCTTGAAATCGTTCTGTTTTCCATTGTAGTTGCCCTAAAGAACAAGCAAATAGATGACCGCCGCATAAAAAATCGTTATGCCCTTGAGGTGGAAAAGATGAAAACACAAGCAATGGAAGAGCTCAACATCACCAAAACCCGTTTTTATGAAAACATTACCCATGAGTTGCGCACCCCACTCACACTGATTTTATCTCCCGTTGAACGAAAATTGGCCAAGCTTCAGACATCAAGCTCCGAAGAAAAAAAGGAATTCAGGCTGATCCAGCGCAACGCCAAACGTCTTCTGGGTCTTATTAACCAAATGCTCGAATTGGCAAAACTGGAAGCCGGCAATGTAAAACTTTCAGTACAACAAGGCGATATAACAACCCTTTTGCAGCTCATTATCGACAATTTTCAAAAAGAAGCTATCAAGAAAAACATACATTTCACCACAAACATCCAAGAAATAAAGAATGTCTGGTTTGACCGGGACATTATTGAAAAGATAACTACAAACCTATTGTCGAACGCACTAAAATATACCCCAGAAAATGGGGACATAAGCATAGAGTCGAACATCCAAAACGGTTATTGGGTTTTGGTGGAAACCAACACCACCAAGCCAGGAATTGACATTGATGTTTCAAAGCTTTTCGAACGCTATTATCGGGTCGAACAGCACACTCACGGTACCGGCATAGGTCTGAACATCACTAAAGAACTAGTAGAACTGGCTCACGGCAATATTACCGTTAACATATTGGACAACAAGATACGATTTAAGGTATCACTTCCCGTCGAGCCTTCGTATTTCACTAAAAATACTGTTGAGATGCCAAACAAAAAAGAAAACAGTTTTGGTACCGATACAGAAGGCATTGCTATTGAAATTGAACAACATATAATTCCTGAAACCGATACACCTTTGGCAATTTTGGAAAACTCAAGCAACCAAAAATCTGCAAGACTGCTCATTGTTGAAGACAACCCCGATATGCGGGCCTTTATTATTTCAAATTTTACTGATAACTATCAGATCTTTGAGGCAGATAATGGAAAAACAGGTGTTGAAATGGCTAAAAAACACATGCCAGACCTTATAATCAGCGATGTGATGATGCCGGTAAAATCTGGAATATTTTTGTGTAATGAACTTAAATTCAACGAACAAACCAGCCATATCCCCATAGTTTTGATTACCTCCAAAACAGGTGACAAAAACGAGATTGAGGGACTCCAATCCGGAGCGGATGATTACATAACCAAGCCATTCAATACCAGTATTTTACATCTAAAAATACAAAACCTCCTCTATACAAGAAAACGACTAAAAGAGCTATATTCCAAAACTTTCGATCTTTCGCCTGAACTTTATGTGACTTCTACCGAACAGGAGTTTCTACAAAAACTTGAAAAAAACATAAAAGAACACATCACCAATCCTTCTCTTTCCAGCGATGAGTTTTCGAAGCTAATGGGAATGAGCCGTTCGCAACTTCACAAAAAACTCCATGCAACTTTAGGTATTTCGACTTCAGAATTCATTCGTTCACAACGATTGAAAATGGCAAAGAAGCTACTCGAAAGCCATCGGAATATTTCAGAAATTTCCTTTTTGGTTGGTTTCAACACGCCATCATATTTTTCCAAATGTTTTAAACGAGCTTTTGGCTGCACTCCGGTCGAATATCAAGAAAAGATACGATAAAACTTCAATCAGGAATACTTCAACCCGCATCCGTATCAAAAAAAAAAACATTTGTTTGCACTTTTGAAACATATGTAATACACTAAATATCAGCAATTAAATAATTTTGGTCTTATATAAATTATCGATGTCCCATCCTTAATATTTGAGACTATGAAAATAATACGCACACCTAATATATACATATACTATTCTTGCCTTTGCTGCAAAAACGGAAATCTAATTGGAAACAAACCATTAACAATACCCACATTTTCACTCAATAAACAGGTTTAGTTTGTTTGATCTTGAACCTGAAGCGGAAAGGCCAATAAACAAGAAACTCAATTTTAGCAAAGGCAGCATCAACCTATCCGCATTGAATTAACAAGAAATTCATTTTGAGTTTGAAGTAAATACCCACGAAAATTATCAAAACATTGAACCGACCATGATATTGGAAGGAAGTAAAGGCTTGGTATTAATCAAGAAAATGCAGTTGTAAAGTCTATTCAAAAAAAGACCAATACCAACTATATCATCAAAAAATAACAACTTAAATTATAAATATTAATATGAGACTTTTTAAAACAACCACAATCTTGCTCCTTTTGTTGTGCTTTTCGATGCCCGCACAAGCACAATTATTGAAAAAAATGAAACAGAGAGCAGAACAGTCTGCAGAGCGTACCATATTGCGAAAAACCGACCAGACGGTGAGCAAAACCACCGAAAAGACCATCGACGGCGCCGTTGGCAAAAAAGACAAGAAAGAAGATAAGAAAAAGGAGCCGCAACAAAAGGAGCAAGCACCACAAAACAGAGGTGAAGTAGATGTAGTTGCTTCTGAAAATACGGCACTAAATAAAAACACCGATGCTAAAAGAGCATTTTACAGGGAAGATGTCGTTATAACAAATTATGAAAACGGCAACCAAAAAGTAGTTCAATATTTTGATGCCGATGCTTTAGCGCTTAAGGTGGAAAACCAAGAAACGGGCAGTCCAGATTATATGGACAGCGAAGGCTTTCTTTACAGTCAAATGGATGGCGAATATGTAAAAGGAAAGATTGGCATACCCGGCCAAGGTTTGTTTATGCACAACATGATACTCGAAGCACTTAGGCTGCCGCCCGAACCCTTTTTGGCCAATGCACAAAAACAAGCCGATATGGACATGGAGCCCAACGTGTTCCAGGGCTATGTAGAATTTTCTTCAGTTTACAAACCCGAGGATTTCAGGTACGAGGATTTCAAAGAATCCAAGCAAACCCTAATGGGGAAGACCTACACCAAGTTTGAGTTTTTGAACGAACCGGGCTATGAAGGAAGCTATGTGCTGTTTGACGATAAAGGGCGATTGGTGGAAATCTACACCAAGGTATCCAAAAACGTTTCAACAAACCTCATGTATGGATTTTCTATGTCGCCCGGAGAAAACCGACTGGTTTACGACTACAAACCGGTAGATATTAAACTGCCCGCAGCACGCGAAGATAGTTCGGCCAAACAACACCGCCTTTTGGCAGAGTCCTCTATGGGAAAAGTTTTGGGCAACAAAAAGAGTAAGGACGACATTGACGAAGACGACTATGATACCAGTGACCAAAAAGGAATGATCAAATCGATAAGAAAATCCATGAGAGACCACAAAGTTTCGATGGATGACCTCCCAAACTCTTATGATTTTGACTGGCAATTGGCCACCGAAGCCGTTATGGGCGACAAAAAGAAAGATGTTGCCCACATGACCTTTTTGATTAAACCAAATGCCACCTACCAAGGTGCCATAATGGCAACCAAAGACACCAAGGACATGGGGCAAATGACCATGCTTTTCGACATGGATCTAAAAACCATGGTAATGTTCATGGATATGCAGGGGCGCAAGATTGTGCAGATGTATCCCATTCCCGATGCCGGAGCAGGCAAACAAGAAGATTATAAAATTACCGAACTACCCAAAAAAACCATTATCGGCTACACATGCAAAGGTATCCAGATGGAAAACGACCGGTATGTGATGAAAATCTATCATGCCCAGGATGCCCCCATCAAACTGCCCAACTTTTTCAATTTTGGCGCTCAACAAAATATGGAACTCCCCGATATAGATCCCAAACTGATTAAACAGTTTTTAAACGAGATGATCCTCGAAATGGACCTGGTGGATAAGAAAAAATCAAAAAACAACGCCAATATCATAGCCAAATCCCTGAAAAACACGCCGATCTCATTAAAAAAATCTGAATATACAGAAATGAACTTTATGAGCGGCGCACAAATGTTCAAGCAATAATCAAGCTATTAATCAATTAATCAATTAATCAATTTTAAATCAATAACACTATGAAAACAATCAAATCATTACCCGCAATCGTCCTTTTCCTTATTTTTTCATTAACTGCTTCGGCACAGACCGAAACCAGGATTGGCGGGCTTTTGGCCTATGGCACAGAGATAAAAAACTTGGGTATTGGCGCCAATGCCGAATTTCCAGTAATCGAAAAATTGACCATTTCGCCTTCATTTATTTTCTATTTGCCAAAAAAAGAAACGGGCATTAAAATCAACTGGTTTGAAGTAAATGCCAACGCCAATTATTACTTTCTGCAAGAAGAAAAAGTAGAGGTATATGGCCTTGCCGGGCTCAATTATTCAAGTGTAAAGGTAAAATATGCTGAAGAACTTAGTTTTCTTGGAGATTTTTCAGCCAGTGATGGCCGTATAGGGCTCAATCTGGGCGGTGGTGCCAATTTTAATATAGGTAGCAGCATCACACCATTTGCAGAACTGAAGTATGTGATTATCGACGGCGGTCAATTAGTCATTGCCGGTGGCGTAAAGTTCAATATATAAAATCTTAATATCTAAAATGGGATAATGGTCAGCTATCGGGAAAACTGTTTGAAAACCACTGATCCATTTCACCTTAAAAAAATATAAACACTACATCGGACGAGTTAAAACGCGACACTCTACATGATGACTGATAATAAATATTAATAAAAAACCACAAATCATGAAAACAATCAAAACAACATTATATCTTTTACTATTATTGCCTACGCTCCTACTATCGGCTTGCAGCAGTGACGACAACAATAACGATGAGGACCCACAGGACGAAACCACATCGTACGCAATATTTACCATTTCGGGCCCTGTGACCAACAACAATTTTGAGTTCAGGGATACTCAAAACAATGATTTCAACACAATTGGTGTAGTAGGTTATGTAGATGAGTCGCTCCAAACTCCCGCAGGAGTAGCTTTTACGGTGTATAAAACAATGTCCGAATCAAACTTTTACCTGACCATAAATCCTACAACCGGTACATTTCATGTTCCCGAATATGACGAGGTCATAGACATAAATTTTGATTTAATTATAATTTTCTCTCATAATGAGGTATATACGGCGAGCGATGTAAATGTCACGATTACTCAAATGGAATATCAAGCCTTTCACTTGACCAAGCTCAAAGGCACATTTTCAGGGACATTTAGGCTTGAAGATTCTAGCGGACAAAATCTTGGCGACCACAACATAACAGGCGAATTTGGGCTAATGATACAATAACACAAAAGAAAAAACGGTCATTGTGAAAAAAGAAATGATAGGCTATTTTTTGGTGTTGTGCGCCATATTGGCATCCTGCAACGAAAGTTCCGGACCGGTAGGGGAAAATGATAAAGAAGGTACGTATGTCAACTTTGCCCTGAACGGCCCGAGGGAGAACGGTGTTTATACCATCGAGGTTACACCAAATTCGAATATCTTCGAGCACAACATGCTGGTTTCCACCTCGACATTTTCGAAGGGAACGTTCGGCCTGGGTGATAGTGATACCAAGCAATCTGTCATTCTAAATTTTCCCGTGAAAGAGGGCTTATTTGAACTAAACGATTTGAACGACATGTATCACATGACCATTACGGTAAACGACCGGGTTTTCCATGCTAAAACGGTCTCGGTACACATCACCCACCTGAAAAAAAATAAGTATAACCCCATGAAGCTCGCTTTCTTCAAAGGCCGGTTTGAAGGCGTGATGGATTTCTTTTATACGGAAGACCGGGTTGAAAAATGGGAAGACTATACCGTGTATGGGGATTTTCAGTACACCGATACGTCTTACTAAAAATTTGAAACGACACAATAGTAAAACTTTGTAAAATGAAAACACCATATTACTTGATAATGCTACTGTCTTTTACCCTAATGGTGGCTTGCAACAATGATGCAAACAAAAACCCCTCCGGGACAACAAAGGGGGAAGAAGGCATGACCTTGACCGTCGATGGGGAAACCTACCGGTACGAAACCGATGACATAGTCGGCCAAAGTTCGTGGCACGATGATGTGGAAGTGAACGTCGTGTCCAAAATCCGCACCCGGTTGGACAAACCCGTCCCTAAAAAATTCACCATGAACTTGACAATGTATAGCCCTGATTATATTTCACGGGTGCCCGACAGCTTTGAAGTGAATATCGACCCCAATCAGGAATTTGCCTATATAAACCTGAACATCGTGGATAACGAACAAACCCTATTCCTCACCAATGGAAAATTGACCATTCACAAATGGACAGCAGACTATATTCATTATGAATTCGAGGGTGTGATGGGCCAAATGCTAAACCCCGAAATCACCATTCCGGTTTCAGGAATCGTAAAAACAGCCTGTGGCAAATATTGATGGCCATTCATTTCAAAAAGTAGGGCAATAGAGACCTAAAAAGCAAAACACGAAAACTACAAAACAGATGGAACCAACAGAATCAAACAACGCAAAAACCACCGTAGAAAACGAGGGCAAAACCATCGCCATCATTGCCTACATTACCATTATCGGGCTTATTGTGGCCTTTGTGATGAACAATGACAAAAAATGGCCATTTGCCAAATACCACATCGCCCAATCATTGGGCCTTGCCTTAACGGGAATCTTATTGGGCATTATCGGGATGGTGCCCATTTTGGGCTGGATAATCAATATTATCGGGTTTTTTGTCCTGATCTATATGTGGGTCATGGGCTTGATAAATGCCGTCAACGAAAACGAAAACCCTGTGCCAATCCTCGGGAAACACTATGAAAAATGGTTTGCAAACATTTAAGAAATTGGAAAATGTTCAAATTCCAAAAACAACAAGCCAATAAAAAACCAAAATTATGAAAACAAAACTACTCGCAATATCATTGCTTGTAATCCTGACATCGTGCAGCAATAGTGATGATGCAGAACAAGAAGAATATGGAAATTTTTACGCCAAAGTATCTTACAGCCTTACGGGCAATAAAGTAAACGGCACGTTTTCCATGGAAGCTTTGAGCCCCATGTCACAACAAACCGGTGCTTCTACCGTATATGTCCCGACGGGAGTCAATGGAAATTCCGGTGAGGCTGCAGGTGCTTATATCCTGGATTTTGGTCAACTCACTAGTTTTTCGATAATGACACCTGCAAGAGAAGGATTGGTGGAAATTTTGGGCGACAACACCAACGGTTTTGAAATAGCCTTTGGATTTGAAGAATTTGATTTGTCTGCCTCCAGCGTATCGGTAAACATTACCAAACTTATAATGAGAAATATTACCGAAGACAATACATTTAAACAGGTGGTAGCTTATGTAGGACACTTTGAAGGCATTGTAAATCATGAATATTATAATGAAGACAATGAACTTATAACAGAACCCCATCTCGCAAACGGCGAGTTTGAATTTTATCATCCTGTAAATTAGTCACACAACTAAAACAAACAATAAGCGAACAGTAAAAACCTGCCTACAACAGCAGGTCTATAACAAAATATATATCATAACCAAATTAACAACACTCATCTCACTACCCTCTCCTCCGCAGAGGGGCCGGGGGCGAGGTTTAAAGCCATAAAACCAATGAAAACAAAACTACACATCCACACCATGCAAAGCCTCATCGGGCTGTTGCTCTGCTCCCAACTCGCATTTGCGCAGTTCAACCCTCAAAAAGCCGAAATTTACCAAACCGGCACCAAATTGATTTATTTTCTGGGTCAATGTGGCGAAGACATCCCCGAAACCCAAGGCAAACTCACTTTTTGTGATAAAAAAGGAAGTCTTGGTGTAGTGGAAACAAGTTTTGGGCTGAACTCCAATAAAATACGCTCCATGGCAGATAATTATTATAACAATGATGAGGTATTTGTCACCACCGCCGGAATTTCGCAAAGAAAGGAAGACGGTACTTGGCAAAACTATCCCAATCTGGCTCTGGCAAGAGATTTGTCCAATAACCCAAATACTTCTGTTTCTCGTGCACTTTTAGATACGCAAGGGCGCATGTATTACAATGGTTCTAATAATTACGCATTGAATTGGGTAGATATCAACACTTTCGAAAAAGGGTCTATATCTTTATCATCACAAAATTTAGCCAGACCCGAAAAATTTGCATTCGATCCCGACACCGGAACGCTATATTTCTCGGTAATCGTAACCAACCAAGGTGCTCACGGACTCCTTTTAAAGCACAGTATTAGTGAAGAACTTCTACCCATACCAGCGCCAACTGGTTCTTCTCGAATATACAAATTAGTGTATAATAATAATACATTATATGTCCTGTCAAACGCAGGAGTGCACCGCTACGATGCAGCAAACAATCAAATGGTAGAAATCATCCCCGATGAAGATTTAACAACCAATCCCAATTACATACAAGACATGGTATTTGAAAACGACCAAAATGTTTGGGTTAGTGTTACCTCAAATAATTATGAAGGCAGGAAACTTTACCTGATTGATGTAGAGACCAACACCATCGTACACGATATGCACATTCCGACCGTATCGGGAACCGCAAATATAAATCCCCAATATATGACGTTTGATGTCAATGGACAGCTTTGGGTTACCACAGTCAGTTTTAGTGGTATCGTAAGCATAAATCCTGCGGATTATACCATTACCTATTATACGCAAGACGATTTGAGAAATTTGGGCTTTGGTTTAACTTATGCTCCGGATGCTGTTCATACCCAAAACAATAAAACCTATTTGTTTTGTGGCTCAAATAGCACTACACTCAACCAACATGAAGAAGCTATCGTATATGACGGTACCCATTGGACCGGGCGTAGTGATGATGAACCTGGTAATATCAGCACGGCATTTACACGAAGATTCCATCAGTCAGAAGCTGCTGACGACGGCGTGTGGTGGAGCAATGGAAATGACAACGGAGTACATTCTTTTATTGGTTATGATGATAATCTAAAAGTAAGTTATAATCAAAACATACCCCTACACGGTAGGCAATTCGTTATTGACACAGACAATCATCCAGTTTACTACGGTGGTAGTCCGCAGAAATTGTATAAACTTTATCATCCGCAAAACATTGATATTCATTACGAAAACAGTTTTTCCTTTAATGATGTTTTACGTTACAAAGATCAGATTTGGACATGGAGCCATAATTCTAAAAAAATCAAAATTTTTAAAGACAATAGTCTTATTGGAGAATATGATTTAAGTGAATTGCCCAATGGATTATATGATATAGGTGCCGATGCAGCTGGACGTGCCTATTTTTCAAAATACAATGGCAATACCCAAATTATTGAACTGTATCAATACGATTTTACCACAGAGCAATTAAACGCCTTTACCCATGAGCCAGGTGGTAGTACAACAGGTGTGTCAGCCTTTGTACCGCTACCCGATGGTGGAATTTTGATATTATTCGGCAGAAGATTGGTTTATTTTAAAGATGGCAATTTTATAGATTTTACGCCCAACGACCAAACTTTTTACAGCGATATGCGAGATGCCGTAGCCGATACAGAGGGCAACTTGTACATTGTTAAAATTGATGCATCCACACTGATTAAAATGACCGACTTTCCCAACAACCACGAAGGCGAATTCATTGAACTGGATGGTAGTTTAGGAAATATAAATGCCATTTCTCCTGATATACACTTTTATCGTCCAAGTAGTGTAACCTTGGATCATGAAGGAAAATTTTGGGCTCACGCCTCCGGAAATTTCATGAGACTGACCATGGATGATAGTCCCACAGCTTATAACCTGTACGATGGTGAAACCTTTGGAGTGAAAGGACGCGTGTTTCTGGACATCAATGAAAATGACCTTTTTGATGCAGGCGAAGAGTTTGGCAACCAGCGAGTAGCTTTGGTCGTAAATGGTGAAGAAAAAGTAACCACTTACACCAATGCTAACGGCGAATATTATTTCAACTATTACCAACTGGGTGTGCCTTATGATATTGTTTTACCTGCATTGGCACCCAATACAACCACAGATATCAGGTTTCAAACCATAGAACCCACGCAAAACACAGAAGATTCGTGGGTGGAAGATTTTATGTTGAAGCCAATAATCATTAACGGACTACTTGTAAAAGACAGCAATAAAAATGGTGCTTTTGCCTTACAACGCACCGGATTTGAAAATGTATTTACCACAGCTATCGGCAATGTAACCTATTCGCGCACCTATAACAATGTGGCCCTAAAATACACGTTCAAGGCAGAAACAGACAATCCTGATTTTGAACTTCCGGAAATCTTGGAAACAAAACTCTTCAGAATAACGCCTTTAAACAATACCTGTCCCATTTTTAACATGACCATCAATCCCAACAATAACAATTGGGCATTACAGAGATTGATCTTGGGAATAGATTATACACTGGAAGAAGTCGGTTACGAAATTACAGAAAACCATTTGGGCGATGAAATTCATTTGGAATTTACCATTCCGCAAATTTCGCCCCTTGAGGTTTATGTCGTACAGATTGAAACCGAAATATTCGATCCTGTTTTCAACGGAACGGCCATCGGCTATGGTTTTTCGCGTGCAAGCGGTCCCGATTTGGGTGGCGAACAAGGCAATCCCGTACCTCGGGAATTTGTTCTCATGCCAAGGGAAGACGATAATCCTTTCCTCGGTTCTCCGGTTGAGTTTAATCCTTACATCCACCCAGATGATATCAATGAAGAAGTGCCCTTTACCGAACCAAAAGATTTCTACATTCCGCCGCCAAGAAATACCGTGGTCAGAAGTTCTTGGGATCCTAATGATAAATTGATTTCTCCCGGTTTGGAAGATGTGCTCAATGAGCAAGACATCAACAAAAAATGGCTATTGTACACCATTCGCTTTGAAAATGAAGGAAATTTCAGTGCCAAGGACGTTTCTGTGCTTGATGAATTGGATGAAAAATTGGATTTGCATACGTTGACATTGGTGGAAGCTTCACATCCGGTGCAATTGCATCAGATAACCACCACCGATAAAGTGTTTATGAAATTTGATTTCAATGACATTTACCTGGATTATACAGACAACGACCCCGAAGCAAGTCAAGGTTGGATAAGTTTTTATATCAAGGCCAAAGACGATGTGCAAGTAGGCGACATCGTAGAGAATACGGCTTCTATCTACTTTGATCAAAACCCGCCAATTGTCACCAATACGGTTCAGACACAATTTGTTGAAAGCACTATGGGCATTGAGGAAATTCAAGCCCTTACAGATATTGTAATTTACCCCAATCCGGTAAGTAACATTTTAAATATTTTTACCGAACAACAAATTAAAACATTAACACTGTACGATATATTGGGTAATAAAGTGTTAAGTGCTGTTGGCAGCAAACAACTGGATGTAAGCCAATATGCCAAAGGATTGTATATCCTAAAAATAGAAACCGATGGCGGACAAACCACAAAAAAAATTGTGGTAGAATGATATAAAAGATGCTATTAATCAATCTGAAGAGGGAATCGGAGCTGTTTTTAGTTTTGATTCCCTTTTTTATTTTCGAACAAAGAGATACATATCAATCAGTACCGAGTTCAACTTTGACCTTGAAGTCAAGAGCCAATAATTATTTAATGGGTTTTCGCCCCGGTGTCGCATTGTACCCTTCCTTGCTCTGATTTCAGGAAATCCGAGACAACTACCTTTATACCACCGGGACTCACCGTAGCTCGAAAAAAAGCCAAAAAAAAAGTCCCCAACAAATAGATGTTGGGGACTTTCGAATGAGGCGGCGACCTACTCTCCCGCTATGTGCAGTACCATCGGCGCTGGCGGGCTTAACTTCTCTGTTCGGGATGGTAAGAGGTGCGCCCCGCCGCAATG
>JAKQHT010000018.1 GCA_029557895.1 Bacteroidota bacterium
AGTAATAACCCAAGGGCGGCAACAACGATCGATTAATGACCGTTGAATTTGTTGGGGATAAACAACCATTCGTACCAAATAAAATAATCAACTCACCAACGCCTTGAAGTGATCACGAATGTGTTTATATGTGTGATTGGAAAATGCGTCAATCCTAGGATACAAGGGCTATTGATAAAAAATCCCGATTTGACAATTGTTTTTTTTTCACTACTGTCCGACAAAAATTTAAATTCACTCAAATATCAAACTTGAAGCCCTCCAAATGGACTTTTTGTTCCAATTCGTAAAAGCGACCTCTACTCTTAGGCCCAATCAAAGGCTAGTTGGCCTTTTACTGGTGGAGCCCTTCGTGATCGTTCATAACATCGTCTTGTAGATTGAAGCAGCTCATACACATCGAGCATGCTAATCAAATGGATACGTACCAATGTAGCGATTATCGAAAATGCCTTTCCTGTTTTTGCTTTCTTCTGTAAAACGGTCATTAGTAACTGTGCGATAAGCGTACACCAAACCTGTGTCCGGATAGCCGTTTCGTTTTCTCCATAAAAATAGTGGAGCTGAAAATTTTGCTTCATTTTTTTGAAAAGCAACTCGATACCCCATCTTTTTTTGTAAAGAAATGCGACTTCTTCAGCTGTTATTTTCAGGTTATTGGTTAGAAACTCGTACTTCCGGTTCTTCTCGTCTTGATAGCAGATTCTTCGCAGGGTGACAACAGCCTTGGGGCCACTCAATCGCTTGCCATCTTCATCCTCAAGGGTGTATTCCAAATCAATGAACTCCTCACGTGTAACCATCGGTTTGTTTTTCTCAGGTTCGCTTTCCCGGACAGTCTTTATGACCTTGTAGACCGCATTTGACTTCTGGCGAGTGACAAAAAATACGTTTTGTGCCGTCCATAAGGCAAATTGATAGTAGTAATTGTAGGCTTTGTCGAAGACGATCATGCAATTACTCTCCAATTCCAACGATTTCAGAAAGTTCTTGTCGTGAACTTTGGCTTCTGTTACCTTGATAAAACGTCCAACCTGTTGCACTGCATCTATCAACATATGTACTTTTAAACCGCCCTTCTTTTTGCCATCACCTTTGGGATTGCGTCCGACGCCTTTTAGAATGTCACTAAACAAACGAATGGTCGTAGAATCAATCAAAAGAACCTCCTTGAATGTAAGCCCATATGTTCGGCTGTCCGACAAAAAACAACTATAGGCCTTGACCAGAGAGAAGTATACGTCCTCAAAAAACTTGTCCGTTCTGTTGCGCAAACCATCGCAAGCCGTACTCTTGGCAGGAGACTGTGAAAGCCCCAAGTGATTCAATTTACCACTCATAGCCCGCATCCCGTCGCAGATCTCACCCATAGAGTCACAACGGCTCAGGATGCCGAAAAGCATGGTTACCAAGTGTGTCCGAGATTTGAATGCCTTGTAGTACCTATCCGAATCATTACGCTTAATGATGGATCTCAAATCAATTATTTCTAGCAAATCCAATATTTGTCTGAAAATCGGCTGTCCGACAAACTTAATTTCAGTATTTTTGCCCATATGGTTAATATGTTGGTGGTACAACAAATATACCATATCGGGGGAGTTATCCAATCTATATTGGTGACTCCCTTTTGAGTTTTAACAAGTTTCCACTACTTTAGTCGGACAGTAGTGAAAAAAAAATGAAAAAATCTATCATTATATGGACAATATTGACCTCAGGCAACAGATT
>JAKQHT010000024.1 GCA_029557895.1 Bacteroidota bacterium
TGTTGTGGTTTGATTAAAGATTAGAAAACACGATATTAGTTGGCTTGTTACCTTCTAATATTCAAAAGATTAAGGTAAAATATCGTGATAAAAAACGCTTCTTTTTTGGCCTGATAACCCAAGATTGGAGTATTTTTTTATTTCAAACACTCTAAAACAACTCCAATTGGCTGGGTTGTGGTTCTTTTGGCACTTCGGCCTTTCCCCAATAGTTGATGATATTGCCAAACTGTTTATCGGTAATTCTCAATACACTCACTTTACCGAGCGGAGGCAATAAATTGTATATGCGTTTTTGGTGAACATCGGCGCTTTCGCTACTGGCACAATGACGCACGTAAACCGAATATTGCATCATAGAAAATCCGTCTTTTAAAAGGTTTGTTCTAAATCCCGATGCGTTTTTTCGGTCTTTTTTGGTGTCGGTTGGTAAGTCAAAAAATACAAATAACCACATGATCCGGTAACCGTTTAGTTCCATAATTTTGGATATTTTATTTTTTTTCGTTCTCCTGTAAAACATTGTTGCAATGAGCTGGCTGTTTTTTGCAGCGCAACCATCAATGGGCTTTTTTCATCTTTAAAATAAACCGTCCGTGTCAAAATTTGTAATACATCAGATTTTATTACAGTGTTAAGTTCTTGTTCGTCATATTTCTGAATCAGTTCAAAAACCTTTTCATCAACAATTGGTCGGAAAGGCTCCATAATGTCATCTGCCAAAGCAAACGCATTGTACTTGCTTTTGTGATGAATGCCCAAAGTATTCAACAATCCACTTCCCGATAATGCTCTTGCTGTTGCCGCTCGCAAAATGGCATAGCCATAATTGAGAAAATTGTTGGGATAATCGCCAAACCGTTCACGTTTAAATGAAAAATCAAAAAATTCTTTCCAGTATTGATTTGCCGCAACACCTTCCATATTAGAACTGTCTCCACTCAATACTTTGGATGCCAAAAAATCAAAATTGTTTTTCTTTTTGGTGATTCTTTCGAGTAAAATCCCTTGGTTATTGATTTTCTCAACAACAGTTTGTTGCCACAATTGTTTTTTCAACGGAACGCTTGCATTGATCTGGTTTTTAAAAATTTCCTGTTGGATATGATGGCTGTTTAGGTTGAGAAACATTCCGTTGGGTAAATGATTATTTCCACAGATAATAACCGAAGTATTGTTTTCAACCAACAGATTCATAGCAGGAACACTGATATAAATTTCAGGGTGGTCTAACACAATAAAACCAATATCCTCTATCGGTATCGTGCCTTCTTTTGCTTCGGTTTTTATGACCAATTGAAGATTTTTTGTGGTAATAGAAGCCTTGTTTTCGAGGAGTATCGATTTTTTTAACATCTTACTTTTTTGACGTAAGTTATAGTGAACCAATACGTAAAGAATGATTGTTCCACAAAAGGCCCATAACTTTCGTTTACGGTTATGGAAGTGTTTAATTTATGCGATGAACGACACCAATAAAACAAATACTTTTACATTTTCGGGAAAGTCAGGCAATTCACAAAGGTTCGGATATGTTCGTAAAAGTTCGATTGTTGTAAATCATAGCTAAATTAGAACTTTTGAAAGCAATTCACAACCAAAACAAGAACTGCCATTAAATTACGGCCATGACAAGGCCGGCCACCAATGTAGCAACACCCAACCAACGTTAAGCCTGGTTCAATACTATAGAATTATGTCAGGGTTTTGACCGCAAAGATATCACTCCGCTGCTCCGCTTTCAGCTTCTTTGGCAGTTTCAAGAGTTGCCAAGAGATCGTGCTGCTGAAGGAGGTTGTACCACTGCACAATCTTTCTGATATCGCTGGCATATACCCGGTCTTCGTCATACTCGGGAAGGACTTCAAAAAAATAGGCCTCAAGGTCCAGCTTATCGTCTTTGTGGTTAACCGAAGTGGGCTTGCCCTGCTCTTTGTCCATGATCTTCTTGAACACCTCGCGCAAGGGCAATTCTTCGTTTAGGGTATAGACGGCAATTTCACTCAAAAGGCTCACATTGCTCTGTGCATTTACGCTAAGGCGCTTTTTGTCCAACAACGACTCCACTACAAAACCGCTTCGGGTGGGCGCCACAACTTTATAAAGTCCGGGCTTGCCGGAAATGGATAGGATCTTGTCCAAACTCATAGTCATCATTTTTTAAGAAGTTGGCAAATATAAACGTTTGCCTTTTTGGGATTATATTTTTAACGTTTCTTTTTTAAGTCCGGAAACCGCATCCTGTAATCCACATCAACTTTTCCTTTGGAAATATTGGCAAGACGCGATTTGATAAGCTTTTTTTTGAGCGCCGAAAGCTTATCGGTAAACAAAATGCCCTCAATATGGTCATACTCGTGCTGGATGACACGGGCAATCAAGCCATCAAACTGCTGGGTATGTACCACAAAGTTCTCGTCTTGAAACTGTATGGTCACCACGGGTTTACGGAACACGTCCTCGCGCACGTCCGGAATGCTCAAACAACCTTCGTTAAAGGCCCACTCATCGCCTTCTTCTTCAAGAATCCGGGCATTGATAAAGGTTCTCTTGAAATTTTTGAGCGCGTCCTGCTCTTCTGATGTAAATTCTTCATCTTCAGAAAACGGGCTGGTATCTACCACAAAAAGACGTATGGGCAACCCTATCTGTGGCGCTGCCAAACCCACACCATAAGCACCATACATGGTTTCGTACATATTGGCTATAAGTTCTGAAAGATTGGGATAATCCTGGGGAATGTCCTGCGCTTTTTTCCTCAAGACCGGATCTCCGTAAGCAACAATGGGCAATGTCATAATCTATAAAAAATAATTAGGCCGCAAAAATACAAATGTTGAACCGAAAATAATGGATACCGTGGCATTTATCTTTTAGAATCGAGATATCCTTGAAGGATGATGGTGGCGCTGATCTCATCGATCAAAGCTTTGTTGCGCCGCTGTTTCTTGCTCAGACCACTGTCTATCATGGCTCTAAATGCCAATTTTGAGGTAAAGCGTTCATCGGCACGAACAATGGGAATGTCGGGCAATGCTGTGCCCAAACGCTCGGTAAATGCCAAGATGGCGGGTTCGCTTTGGGAAACTTCGTTGTTCATCTGCTTTGGAGCGCCCACCACAAAACACGAAACCGGCTCTTTGCTGCAATAATCCTTGAGGAACGGCAAGAGTTCCTGGGTATCTACCGTTGCAAGCCCAGAAGCAATGATCTGCAATTCATCGGTAACCGCTATACCGGTGCGCTTGGTTCCATAATCTATTGCCAAAATCCGGGCCATAGTTTTTTTTTCAAAGATAAAAGAAATAACCGTTTAAAAGGAAAAAACCAAGACAGTTACAAAAAAAGAATCCTCCCAAAAAACATGGAAGGATCCCGAAAAATTAATGCAAAAACATAATTAACAAATGGTTTATACACCCTCTACAGTATAAATCCATTCATCTAATACTTCAGACACGGGATTTTCAGATAGGTCACACAAAATTTTCGATTTTTTTTATCGAAATCTAAAACTGTATCTTTGCAAAAAGCTACCATCGCCATGAAACAACTGCAACACAACATAGAAAAAGCCTGGGAAGACCGAAGCCTACTTAACGACGAAATCACCAAGGAAAGCATCCGCAGTGTCATAGACCTGCTCGATGCCGGAACATTGCGGGTGGCACAACCTGTTGAAAAAGGCTGGCAAGTGAACGAATGGGTCAAAAAAGCAGTGGTAATGTATTTCCCCATCCAAAAAATGGAAACCCTGGAAGCGGGCATCTTTGAATACCACGATAAAATCCCATTAAAGAGAGATTATGCCAACAAGGGTATTCGGGTGGTGCCAAATGCCGTGGCCCGACACGGTGCATATATCTCAAAGGGCGTCATCATGATGCCGAGCTATGTAAACATCGGTGCCTATGTGGACGAAGGCACAATGGTGGACACTTGGGCTACAGTGGGCAGTTGTGCCCAGATAGGAAAAAACGTCCATTTGTCCGGTGGCGTTGGCATTGGCGGGGTTTTGGAACCTTTGCAAGCAGCTCCGGTCATCATTGAAGACAATGCGTTTATAGGAAGCAGGAGCATTGTTGTGGAAGGCGTCCGTGTGGAACGCGAAGCCGTGCTTGGTGCAAACGTGGTACTGACGGCCTCCACAAAAATTATTGATGTGACCGGCGAAACGCCCAAAGAAATGAGAGGTGTTGTACCATCGGGTTCGGTGGTCATTCCCGGTAGCTATCCCAAAAAATTCCCGGCCGGAAACTATAACGTCCCTTGCGCTCTGATAATTGGCAAACGGAAAGAAAGCACAGACAAAAAGACATCACTGAACGATGCCTTGAGAGAATATAACGTGGCAGTGTAGCCATTTGCGAATCACGCTTTGGGGGCAAGGGTTGTTGAACACTAAACTTTAAGCTTCCGCCCCGCCCTTCGGATTTTTTTTCGGTCTATCTTCCTTTGGAAATCCCTACTATGCTTGAGCATAAGTTCATAGGTCTCGTAATATCCCTTGCGGTACAATTTTGAGTACGTATCTGCCATGATCTTTACCATGGTCTTGGACAGCCACAAACGTCGGAAATTGTGCATGCGCTTGTCAAAATCCATAGACCCAAAACGCATCCTGTTCAAGTCGATCAGATAAAAATCAAATTGGCCATCGCTTTTTTTGACAATTAAAGTATTGCCAGGCGAATGGTCCAAAAACTCTATCCCGTTTTCATGCAACTTAAACGTAAATTCGGTAAACTGTTGCAAAATGGCAACCCGCTCCGGGAATCTCGGCTGGTGTATCAAAACCCTAAAGTCAAAATCATAGTCGATGTGCTTGCTGACATAATAACTATCAGCAAGACCAAATTTTGAATACACTTCAATATGCGCTATGGGAAAAGGCGTGGCAATACCCAATCCCAAAAGTTTGTTGGCATATTCAAAAGAACGTTCAGCCTTGGGCTTTCGGATGTATTTGTACACAAAGGCATTGAATGGGTTGGGCACTTTGAACGACTTGATATTGATCTTTTCCCCATCAATTTCAAAACTTTTGATCGTGTTGCGGTCGCCTTGCAAAACAGCCTTTCCGCCACCATCAAAATGCGCTATACATTCGAGAATCTGCGCTTTTTTCGATTCATAATCCGGATGAAAATGTACGGCTTGTTTTACTTGGCTCATAGATTCCAAAGATATATCAATTGAGATTTTAATAAAAGAAGAAAATATAATACTTTGCGAACATATAATTATTGGTCAAATTTGCTCAATGAAAAAAATTCTGGTCATCCAAAACAAACGTATTGGCGATGTGCTTTTGGCCTCGCTCATTGCAGCCAATATGAAGCAGGTGTATCCGGATTCTGAAATTGACTATATGGTGTATGATTTCACGACCGGCGTGATCGAGAACAACCCGAACATCCAGAACATCATCGCTATCAATGAAAAAGAGCTCAAAAAAATCCCCAATCTGATAAGGTTGATCCTAAAAATCCGGAAAGACCGTTACGACATCATTTTTGACCCCTATGCCAAGCTCCAAAGCCGATTGATCTGTCTGTTTTCTAATGCGAAAATCAGGGTCGGTTTCAAGAAAAGGGAAAAAGACCCGATTTTGAATTTTTACACGCATCCTGTTGGCTTCTTAAAAGAGAAAAGCAAACCTTGCGGCAAAGCCATAGAAGATAGGGTACATTTGGCAACTTCTGTTTTTGACATCAAAAATCCGGTTTACGAACCAAAAATCTACCTGACAGAATCGGAAAAAAATTACGGTAAATTGGCCGCTTACAATAAGCCCGTGATTATGTTTGGCGTGTTGGGAAGTACACCGCAAAAATCGATGCCTTATAACTACATTGTCCAATTGGTTGATTTTATAACCTCGACTTTTGATGCCTATGTTCTTTTTAACTATGCTCCGCACCAAAAAGAGGATGCGCAAAAAATTTATGCCCAATGCAGCAATCAATCGAGTATCATCATGGACATTTATGAAGACAGTATCCGTGGTTTTGTACAGCTGATGAACCAATGCACGCTGCTTGTGGGCAACGAAGGCGGCATTGTTCACATTTCCAAAGCTTTGGACAAACCGACTTTTACCATCTTTTCGCCGTATGTGATGAAAGAATCGTGGGCGAGCTTTGAAGACGGCGTGAAACACACGTCGATACATCTTCTGGACGAGCATCCCAATTTGTTTTCAGAAGACCGAGATGTCAGGAGGAAAATAGAAGAAGATCCGAGCTTTCTGTACAATCAACTGACCCCGGAAACCATCGTTCCAAAACTATTGCCATTTTTGGAACACCATCTCAAAGGCTACAGAAAATGAACCCGGCAGCAAGGCTCATTTTTCCTTGGAAATACCGTATTCCGTCCAAGTCTTTTTTTGGGTTTTGACATCTTTTCTGATCTGTAGGTTGCGCTCAATGGATTCTTTGGTCTTGTAACCTCTTTTGTGGTCCAGGTGCAAACAGATTGCACTGTACCTGATTTGCTTACCTTTGATGCCCATGTTCATCAAGCGTTCTCCCAGTTCCCGATCTTGACCCCCATATTGCATCCGTTCATCAAATCCGTTTACGGCCAGGATGTCTTTTTTCCATCCTGAAGCGTTGTGACCGTTCCAGCTCGCATTGGTGGTGGTCAATCTGTTCAAAAGCCAGGATTTAAATCCCGAAGAAGTCAGTTTGTTGTTCTTAAAAGAGGATTTAAGCCCTTGTTTCTTGAGCCATGAAATATCAAAGCACCGTCCACTGTAAATATCTTCTTCCGTAATGGCCTTCGAAATAGCCATGGGCAACATGAAATAACCTCCCGAAAGAAAATAGCCTTCTTCCCTGTATTTCACATGTTGCTCAACAAAATCGGGCCTGGGAATACAGTCACCATCAGACATAAGAATATAATCGGCCTGACACTCAAGGATGGCTTTATTTAGGATTTGTGATTTTTGAAATCCGCGATCTTCATGCCACACATGCACAATGTTGTAAAAAACAGCTCCTTTGAATTTTTCGATAAGATCAAACGTCTCTTCCCCCGAACCATCGTCTGCAATGACAATCTCAAACTGTCGATAAGTCTGGTTGTTATAGCCGCACAAAACTTTTGCCAACCAGTCCGGCGAATTATAAGTACTGATGATGATGGATGTATCTATCTTCATGGTATGGCAAAGATAAAGTTATTTTAGTAAATTCGTAATTTACTTTGACCATGTCCAGACTTACAGTCATCATACCGACCTTTAACGAAGAACACTATATAGAAGGCGCACTCTATTCTGTAAAGTTTGCAGACCAAATCATAGTTGTTGATTCTTTTAGTACCGACAAGACCGCAGCGATAGCAAAGGCCCATAATTGCCAGGTCATAGAAAGGCAGTTCGACAATTTTTCCAATCAAAAAAACCATGCCCTGTCTTACGCAACGTCCGAATGGGTCTTGTTTTTGGATGCCGATGAACGGATTACGCATGCCTTGCAAAAAGAAATGGAAAACGTGATGGCGACCGGTAAGCACACGGCATACAAATTGCACTTTCCGCACTTTTTCATGAACCGTTTTATGTACCATCACCACAATGATGTAACACGATTGGTAAAAAGGGATAAATGCCATTTTGAAGGAAACGTGCACGAAAAGCTAATCGTGGACGGAACAACGGGAAAACTCAAGAACAAGGTCTTGCATTACACTTATAAAGGATTGGAACACAACCTAAAAAAGAAAGACCATTATGCTTGGTTTCAGGCCGAACAAATGCAGGCAAAAAACAAAAGGACCAATTATTTTCTATTGGTCTTTAAACCATCATACCGCTTTTTTCACGAGTACATTGTCAAGGGTGGCTTTTTGGATGGCATTCCGGGTTTGGCAGTGGCAGGCATCAACGCTTACGGCGTCTTCTCAAGGTATGCAAAATTGATGTTATTGCAAAGAGGCTTAAAATAGCTTCAACTTGCCCAAACGTAGTTTCAGTTTAAACTTCAACAGTGTATCTTCTCCCTTAATATCAATACGTTGCACTTCATAATTATTTTTAAAGGGAAATCGGTTAACACGGTTGCCTATGCGGAGCCCATAAGCCATTTTATGCTCGTGGAGGCATTTGAAAAATTTGCCTTTTGCGGGCTCTTCCTTTGGGAATTTGCCATATGGATATGCCAGGATATTGTTTACCGGCAATCCTGTTTTTTTCACAAAATCCTTGCATTTTTCAAAATCCATATCGACCTCCTCGATACCCATCGTTGCATAGTTGCCATGATGAAACGAATGTAGGCCAAGCTCCACAACAGACCGATCCATGGATGCCAATTGCACTTCGTCCATAATCATTTTTGAATTGGTGCTCCAGGCGTCGCGACCACCAACATATTCAAATGGAATAAAGAAAGTAGCTTTGAGCCCATACTTTTTCAATAATGGATATGCAAGCTCCAACTGGCTGACATACACATCGTCAAAGGTGATAATGACCGATTTTCCCGGTAAGGGATTATCTACATTAAAGTCTTGCAATTGCTCAAAGTGCAATGATGTATAACCGCTTTTTGAAAGATATGAAAAATGGGACTCCAAGACATCGGCAGCTATGGTCAAGCCTTTGCTATGGGAGATATCCTTGCAAACATCATGGTACATCAATATGGGTAACTTTGCCATAGTTTGGACGATTTTGTAGCAATACTTTGGATTTATTCATACTTTTGGTACAAAGATAACAAGGCCATCCCAATAAACCACATGATCAGCGCTCTCGCCATCACATATAATGAAGAACAACACATAGAGCGTTTTATAAAGGACTTATCCTTTGCAGACGAAATCATCATTGTGGATTCCAACAGTACGGATCGTACCGTTACCATTGCCGAAACGTTGGGGGCCAAAGTCGTGGTTCGGGATTTTGACAATTTTTCCTCTCAAAAAAACTTTGCCATAAGCTTGGCAACACACGACTGGATTGTCTTTTTTGATGCCGATGAAGCGGTTTCGCCAGAATTGGCCAAAGAAATCCAATCAAAAATCGGCCATAACAACGCCAATGCCTATAAAGCGAAACGGCACATCCACTTTATGGGAAAACGCATCAAATACAGCGGGTTCCAAAACGATGCCGTGGTCAGGGCTTTCAGGAAAGGCACCGGAAAATACAACGGCAGTCTGGTGCACGAAACCCTTGAGGTCGAGGGAAAAGTGGAAATGCTCAAAAACGCATTGGAGCATTATACATACAGCAGCTTTGACACTTACAACGAAAAATTGACGCACTACGCCAAGTTGCAGGCAACGATGCTTTACGATAAAAAGTCAAGGCCCAACCTGTACCATTTTTTTGTCAGGCCTTTTTGGAGGTTTTTTCATCAGTATTTTGTGAAACTCGGCATTTTGGACGGCAAAGAAGGTTTTATACTGGCATATTTGAGTGCCTTTGCGGTGTTCAAACGCTATTTGTTTTTATGGACCATGTACAGAAATATTTCATAAATGAAAAACGTTTTTTTAGAATCACACAATATCAAAAACCAACATTTTGGTTTCGGCCAGTTCAATTATCATTTGATAAAGAGCCTTCGCAATGCCAACATAGGCGATTTCAAAATGACACTCCACGCAAAAGATATTGATAGCCTGAAAAAAGAATTTGGCGACTATTTTTGCTACAGAAAATACCGTTCTTACAGCCGATATCCCCTTTTTCGTATCCGAAAAAAATATGACGTTTGGCATTCCCTGAACCAGAATACCAAAATCGAGCCTTATCACGATGTTCCATACATATTGACGGTACACGATGTGAATTTTATCCAAGAGGTATCAACCGACCCAAACCATGAGGTCAGCAAACGTTTTCAGGCAAAACTTGACAGAAGTAACGCAATCACCTATATTTCGGAATTCGCAAAAAAAGACGCACATCGGTATTTTAAGATACCCGATGTGCCAGAATATGTAATCTACAATGGAAACCCGATCAGAGCCATCACGCTCCCTGATGATTACAAACCTTCCTTAAGTACAGAACGTCCTTATTTGTTTACCATCGGCGAGTTTACCGAACGCAAAAATTTTCACGTATTGGTAGAAATGTTGCAACATTTACCAGAATTTGACCTGGTTTTGTCGGGCAACAACCAAACCGATTATGCCAATACTAAACTATTAAGTGCAATCAATAATTTAAATCTGCGACAACGTGTATTGATCACCGGAAAAATCAGTGATTTGGACAAACAATACTATCTGCAACATTGTGAGGCCTTTGTGTTTCCATCATTGCGTGAAGGCTTTGGCATCCCGCCCATTGAAGCCATGAGGTTCGGAAAACCCGTATTTCTTTCAAACAATACATCTTTGCCCGAAATAGGCGGTAGCGACGCATTTTACTGGGACAATTACGATCCAAAGTATATGGCCGAAATTGTAATGAGCGGCTTGGACAGCTTCAACAATAACCGGCAGGTGCTTTCGCAAAAATATATCGAACATGCCTCAAGTTTTGACTGGGACAAAGCCGCAAGGCAATATATCGAGGTTTACCGGAATATCTTATAACCATCAAAATATTCCGAACAAAAACCGAAAGCTCTTTGAACAAAATCCAAACAACAGTGCCGATATAACTTAATGGGCCAACTATCTGAACCCAAAAAACTTGGACATCTTTACCTTAAATACTTTAAACCGATATTTTTGACGGTGTGAAATGGTATGGAACCAAGGATTTCCCTTTCTGACATCTCCTTCAATAAGATACAACTGTTTGAAATCCAATTTCCATGCGACATAATTAAAACTCAACTGATCGCGCTTGCTTTCGTTCTTAACAATATGCCACCAAGCTTCCATAAGCTTTATCACATCTTTGTCAAAATGCTTTCGTATTAGGATGGGCGCAGTGATCAGCCCATGGTTATCAGGATATCCTTCCTGTCTGAATCTATCCATTTGTTGCTCCATAACCTGCAAATCATCTTTGAAAACACCGTCAGTAAGGGCAATCTCCTTAATGGCCTCATATTCCTCATAAATACAGTCCCTGGGGTCTATTTTGTTTTGTGCGTGGTCAAAACACGCCATTTTTGCCCGATCCAAGGCCATCTTCACAATGTCTGAAAAATCTCTCAAAATCAAAATATTCCCATCGATATAGACACTTACTTCGTAGGAACGGTCCAAATGCAGATGGGGAAGAATTTTATAGTACCTATTGCTCCTTGTATCGTCGCCGCTTATAGGTTTTGGTACTTGGACAATGTTCCATACCTTGGACACATAATCAGTACGGTCCGTATAGCAATAATAATCCACGCCGTCAATTTTGGGCTGTTCTATCAACCCGCTATAATCACCAAACAAAGCCGTATAAACCGCTATTTTTCTCATTGCCCTATTTTTTCAAATTTACAAAAATTCACTACATATAGAAATAATCCGTATATTAGAGTTAGTTTAGCAAACCATCCCACAATCATAATAGTTAAGCACCAAATGAAAGATATTTCAGTAATCATAATCAATTACAATACAGCAAAACATACAATTGAATGTATAAAATCCATCGTGGAACAGACATCCAACTCTATCCGCTATGAGATTATTGTCGTTGACAATAACTCCAGAACCGATGACTTCACCCATTTAAAAGCAAACGTTCCAAAATCTGAAAACATCCATTTGCACAGAAGTTGCATCAATACGGGTTTTGGGGGCGGCAATATGTTTGGTGTACAGTTTGCAAACGCCAAATATCTACTGTTCTTAAACAACGATGCATTATTGATGAACGATTGCCTGACCATACTCTTCGGATATATGGAAAACAATCCGTCGATAGGCGTCGCTACTGCCCAAAACTATAATGAGTTCAAAGAACATGTACCGTCCTTTGACCACGATAAAGGAATCAGAAAATTGCTCTTTGGGCGAAGCTTTCTTGAAAAGAATTTTCCGAACACCCATCCCAAAAGAAAGAAAACTTACAGCAACCCAATTTTTGTCAACTATGTCAATGGTGCCTTTATGTTTTTCAATAGTGATGTTTTTGCGAAAGTTGGCGGTTTTGACACCAATATTTTCCTGTACTTTGAAGAAATGGATATTTGCTACAGGATGCGAAAATTAAATTACAAAATCACATTGGTGCCGGAAGCAAAGATCTTGCATTACCAAGGTGCCAGCACAGGCACTTCAAAATCAATCAGTAAAGAAGGCCTAATATCATACATGTACGTTCTCAAAAAGAATTATTCATATTTAAAATACGCCTTTATAAGATTCTATTATTGCACAACATTTCTGATCAAACCAAAAAAATGGTTTTTATTGGGTCTTATTTTCAAAGGCGCGCCACTTTCTGAATCCTTGAAGCAAAAACAAACCATAACTTTTCAGTATGCAGAATGAGTTAATACGATCTGTTCAGGTTGTTCAACAAGGCGGCCTCATCCTCTACCCGACAGACACCGTGTGGGGCATAGGTTGTGATTCTTCAAACGAGGCGGCCGTCGCAAAAATATTCAAACTGAAAAAGCGCGAAGACAGCAAAGCCCTGATTTGTCTTGTTGCAGATGAGCGGATGCTCAAAAAATACATCAAGAAGATTCCCGAAGCGGCTTACGACATCATTGCCATTTCCGAAGAACCGATTACAATCATTTATGACGAACCGCAACATCTGGCAAAAAATCTTATTGCCCCGGATAATACCATCGCCATCCGCATACCCAACGACGACTTCTGCTTTCAGCTTTTGAGGCGGTTCAACGGCGCCATCGTCTCTACTTCTGCCAACATCAGCGGTGCGCCAACACCAAAATCGTTCAAAGAAATAGACCGCGACATTATAAAAGGTGTGGACTATGTCGTAAATTTGCACCGGAACAAAATCAGCACAAAGCCATCGTCAATCATAAAATTGGGAAATGATGGCAGCGTGAAAATTATAAGAAGTTAAAAATCAGACATACAACCCAAATCCAAAACCCCAAATCGAGGTTTCAAGAATTTGGCACTTGATATTTGATTGTTAATTTGGAATTTCCGTGAAAGAAGCCTTACAACATCCAATATTTAAAATCGTTTCGCAATCGGCAAAGGAACTAAACGTTGACGCATACGTCATTGGCGGCTTTGTGCGCGATTTTATTTTGGAACGGGGCAAGCACAAGGACATCGACATCGTTGCCATCGGGAGCGGTATCGAACTCGCAAAACAAGTGGCCAAAAACCTGCCCAACAATCCAAAAATCCAGATTTTCAAGACCTACGGCACAGCCATGTTGCGCCATGGTGACATCGAAATAGAGTTTGTTGGCGCACGTAAAGAATCCTATACCGAAAACAGCCGCAATCCCATTGTTGAAAACGGAACACTTGAAGATGACCAGAACCGCCGAGATTTTACCATCAACGCCATGGCACTCGATTTGAACGAAGCCCGTTTCGGAAAACTGCTCGACCCGTTCAATGGCATTCAGGATCTGCAGGGCAAGATCATCCGCACGCCACTCAATCCAGATGTGACCTACAATGACGACCCACTGCGGATGCTCCGGGCCATACGGTTTGCCACACAATTGGGCTTCAACATTGAAGAAGCCTCGTTAGAATCCATCAAAAAGAACAAAGACCGCATTAAAATCATCACCTACGAACGCATCGTCGTGGAACTAAACAAAATCCTCGAAAGCGACAAGCCTTCAATAGGATTTATCTTATTGGAAAAAACGGGACTACTGTACTATATTTTACCAGAGCTGACCGCCCTCAAAGGCATTGACGAGATTGAAGGCCAAGCACATAAGGACAATTTTTACCACACGCTCGAAGTAGTGGACAACATTTCAAAAAATACGGATGACGTTTGGTTGCGTTGGGCAGCACTGCTGCATGACATTGGCAAAGCACCCACCAAAAGGTACAACAAAAAAGTGGGATGGACGTTCCACGGCCACGAACTCGAAGGCTCAAAAATGGTGTACCGCCTGTTCAAACGATTGAAAATGCCCCTGAACGAAAAGATGAAATTCGTACAGCGCATGGTCTTTATGAGTTCCCGCCCCATTGCACTTTCCGGAAAAGGCGTTACCGACTCGGCAGTGCGACGATTGGTGTTTGATGCAGGTGACCATGTGGAGGATTTAATGACGCTATGTGAAGCCGACATTACCACCAAAAACCCGAAAAAATTCGCCAAGTACCATAACAATTTCAAGCTTGTAAGAGAAAAAATCGTCGAGGTAGAAGCGCGCGATCAAATCCGCAATTTCCAACCCCCGATTTCGGGTGAAGACATCATGAAAACCTTTAACATCAGTCCGTCAAAAGAAATCGGCATTATCAAAGAAACCATCAAGGAAGCTATACTCGAAGGCGACATCCCCAATGAATACGAGGCGGCTTACGAACTGATGCTCAAAGAAGGTTCACGCTTGGGGTTAAAGAAAAGTGAAGCAGAAAATTAAAATTGAAAAAGAAATTAAAACTAGTTACAAAATCGATACTCGTAAACCTTCCCTTGGCAGGCAGGCACGATTGATTGAGAGGTTATAAAAAAATGAAAAAAGACAACAAAAAAGTCATTTATTGGCTGCTCACAGGCTGCGTGCTTATCTTCGTGATGGTCGTTGTGGGCGGCATAACGAGGCTGACCCATTCCGGTCTGTCCATTTCCAATTACAAACTGATTTCCGGCACACTTCCGCCAATGAACGAAGCCGAATGGCACGAAGCCTTTGACCTTTACAAGCAATATCCGGAGTACCAAAAGCTCAACAACCACTTTGAACTCGAAGATTTTAAGGACATTTACTTTTGGGAATGGCTCCATCGCTTTATTGGCAGAATGATTGGGCTGGTATTTTTGATTCCTTTCTGTTATTTTTTGGTTACCAAACAGTTATCAAAATCCACCATGATCAAGTCTATCATACTGATGGCTCTGGGTGGTTTTCAAGGATTTTTGGGCTGGTGGATGGTGAAAAGCGGTCTGGTGGACAGGCCGGACGTGAGCCACTTCCGCCTTGCGGCACACCTCATCACTGCGTTCATCACATTTGCCTACACCTTTTGGGTCGCACTCGATTTGATGTTCCCCGAACAGAAAACTATTGACAAAAAATTCAGGAACTTGATGCGCTGGGGCTTGGCTGTCCTACTTTTGCAAATTGTTTATGGAGCGTTCGTGGCTGGCTTGGATGCCGGATTTATCCACAACCATTGGCCACTGATGAACGAAGGAAAACTTATACACGAAACGGTCTATATCGAACTGCAACCTGTTTACAAAAACTTCATCGAAGGAAAAAGTGGCGTTCAGTTTGTACACAGAACACTGGCTTACATAGTGGCCATCTTTATCATGATCTTATGGTACAAGGCAAAACGCATGGATCTGACTGTTTACCAAAACAAAGGAGTCAATGCAATGTTCGCCATGGTGGGGGTCCAGTTTTTTATCGGCGTGCTAACCATCATGCTCGCCGTACCGGTCTGGCTGGGCGTCCTGCATCAGGTTGGAGCATTCTTTTTGCTCACGGCCATGACATTTACATTGCACCGCTTTAGCAAATAAACACCGAAAGCCTTTAAATACATTTTTGTGTACAATCCAATCCCTACCGTTATGTCCACAAACATTGTGTTTCAGGGTTCAAACCCAACACCGCGACATTTAAAGACAGCTCCAAAACAACACAATTGCCAAAAACACCCAACAACCCAATGACCGGAACACATCATCACCGGAAGACTATAGCCATAAACTAAAAAAATAGTATATTTGAATATGATTTACAGATTCAGGGTTATCCTCGATAACGACACAGAAGACAACGTATTCCGCGATTTGGAAATCCGCGAAGACGACACTTTGGAAGACCTCCATAACGCCATCACGCAATCTTTTGGATTTGACGGGTCAGAAATGGCTTCATTCTATATAAGTGACGACCATTGGAACCAAGGCGAAGAATATTCGCTTTTTGACATGAGTGAATATGGCGATGCCAAGCTCATGCAAGAAACCGCCATCAACGATGTGGTGCACGAAGCATCCACAAAGCTCATCTATGTATACGATTTCTTGAGCATGTGGACTTTCTTTGTGGAACTGGCAGAAATTGTCGAAGAAACTGACAGTGTTGACTATCCGAATTTGCTTTTTGCCCACGGACAAATCCCGGATGAAGCCCCAGAAAAATCATTTGAGGCCGATGAGGATTTTGACGAATTCAACGACCCCGATGGCTATCACGATGAGGACGACCTTGACGTTGACGATTATGACCATCTTGATTTTGACGAAAACTGGAATTGACACACACTATCTCCAGTATTCAAAATTTTAAAAAAAAACATGAAAATCTATACCAAAACCGGCGACAAAGGCACCACGGCACTTTTTGGAGGCACACGTGTACCAAAACACCACATCCGTATTGAAAGCTACGGTACAGTTGACGAGCTCAACTCACACATCGGGCTCATCCGCGACCAATCCATTGGCAAACATTACAAAGAAATACTGATGCAGGTACAAGACCGGCTGTTTACCATAGGCGCCATTCTGGCAACAGACCCAGAAAAATCCATCCTAAAAAACGGAAAAGAACGCCTGAACATCCCAAAAATTTCGCAAGAAGACATCCAGCTCCTCGAAGATGAAATAGATGCCATGAACGGTTCACTTCCCGAAATGACCCACTTCGTTTTGCCGGGCGGGCACACAACCGTGTCATTTTGTCATATAGCACGCTGCGTTTGCCGTAGGGCCGAGCGTTTGGCCTCTGCACTCAACGAGTTAGAGCCTTTTCTGCCAGAAACACTAATGTACCTCAACCGTCTTTCCGATTACCTTTTCGTATTGGCACGAAAGTTGTCCAATGATCTGCAAGCAGAAGAAATAAAATGGATCCCGAAAAAAAACTAAACCACATAAACAACACTGTTTCAATTGCTTAAAACGTTCTTACCAATAATGTAAAATTAACCTTGAAATAATTCATTTTTTTCTTGGCTTTTTGGACAAAAAAATTATTTTTGCAGAAATTTAAAACCGCACACAAAATGTATTGGACATTAGAACTTGCATCCTATTTGAGCGACGCACCTTGGCCGGCCACAAAAGACGAATTGATTGATTACGCCATCCGTACCGGAGCGCCATTGGAAGTGGTTGAAAACCTACAGGCCATCGAAGACGAAGGCGATTCATACGATTCAATTGAAGAAATCTGGTCAGATTATCCAACAGACGAAGACTACCTCTGGAACGAGGACGAATATTAAAAAAATCAAAAAGAATAGTTAAAAAGTCTCATTAAGAGACTTTTTTTTTGGGCTATTTTATAATAAACATATCACAAACCGTATCTTTGTGCGCTTCAAAATAAGCACGCAAACACGTTCACTAAAACATAGAACCGTCAAAAAAGCGGTTCGGAAAATAAAAAAATAACAACCTCATGAGCTTTTTAGATTCAGTACTTAAGGTTTTTGTTGGCGACAAATCCAAACAAGATGTCAAAGCCATCACACCCATTGTCAACAAAATCAAATCTTTTGAAAAAACACTGGAAGCATTATCGCACGACGAGCTTCGGGACAGGACCGACTTTTTCAAATCAAAAATTGCCGAAGCACGGCAACCATTTAACGAGGCAATAGAAAAACTTCAAAATGAAGCCGAAGCAACCGAAGACATCGATGCTCGCGAAGACATTTATCAAGAAATAGACCGCATCAAGGACGACATATATAAAATAACCGAAGATGTACTCAACGAGATTCTACCGGAAGCCTTTGCCGTGGTCAAAGAAACGGCAAAACGCTTTGTAAACAACACCCAAATCGCGGTAACCGCCAAAGCTTTCGACAGGGAAATTTCCGGCAGCAAGACTTACGTCACACTCGACGGAGACAAAGCCGTATGGTCCAACTCTTGGGATGCTGCAGGAAAGCCAATCACTTGGGATATGATCCATTACGACGTACAGTTGATCGGCGGTGTGGCATTGCACCAAGGTAAAATTGCCGAGATGCAGACAGGTGAAGGTAAAACCCTCGTGGCATCGTTACCTATGTACCTCAACGCACTGGCAGGCAAAGGCGTACACCTTGTTACCGTCAATGATTATCTGGCAAAACGCGATAGCGCATGGATGGCACCACTGTTTGAGTTCCATGGCCTGAGCGTGGATTGTATTGACCACCACCAGCCAAATTCTGCAGCACGCAAGAAAGCTTATCTGGCAGACATCACTTATGGCACCAACAACGAGTTTGGCTTTGATTATCTCCGCGACAACATGGCACACTCGCCCGACGATTTGGTACAACGCCCACACCACTACGCAATTGTGGATGAGGTAGATTCTGTTCTTGTCGATGACGCCCGTACTCCTTTGATTATTTCTGGACCCGTGCCACAAGGCGACCGACACGAATTTAACGAACTGAAACCCAAAGTTGACAGTATCGTAAATGTGCAACGCCAATACTTGACAGGCGTACTGGCCGAAGCCAAAAAACTAATAGCCGAAGGTGACACCAAAGAAGGAGGCTTCAAGTTGTTGCGAGTCTATCGAGGGATGCCCAAAAACAAGGCACTCATCAAATTTTTGAGCGAAGAAGGCATTAAACAATTGCTACAAAAGACCGAAAACCATTATATGCAGGACAATAATAGAGAAATGCCAAAAGTAGATGCAGAACTCTATTACGTTATCGATGAAAAAAACAATCAGATAGAGCTTTCCGATAAAGGTGTGGAGTTTCTATCCGGAAACGACGATCCCAATTTCTTCGTGATGCCGGAAATCGGCACCGAAATCGCAAAAATAGAAGCCCAAAACTTGTCCAAAGAAGCCGAAGCCGAAGCCAAGGAAGAACTCTTCCGTGACTTTGGTGTCAAATCGGAGCGGATCCATACGCTCAACCAATTGCTTAAAGCTTATGCCCTGTTCGAAAAAGATATCCAATATGTGGTCATTGACAACAAAGTAATGATCGTGGACGAGCAGACCGGCCGTATCATGGACGGACGTCGATACAGTGACGGCTTACACCAAGCCATCGAGGCAAAAGAAAACGTAAAAATAGAAGCTGCGACCCAAACCTTTGCCACCATAACGCTCCAAAATTATTTCAGGATGTACCGAAAGCTTTCGGGAATGACCGGTACTGCCGTGACCGAAGCTGGCGAGTTTTGGGAAATCTATAAACTTGACGTCGTGGAAATCCCTACCAACAGGCCCATAGCACGTGATGACCGCGAAGATTTGGTTTACAAAACAAAACGCGAAAAGTACAATGCCGTCATCGAAGAAGTTACAAAACTGTCACAAGAAGGCCGTCCGGTACTCATTGGGACCACCTCTGTAGAAATCAGTGAATTGCTTGGCAAAATGCTGACACTACGAAAGATTCCGCACAACATTTTGAACGCCAAACTACACAAAAAAGAAGCCGACATCGTGGCAGAAGCCGGACAGCCCGGTCAGGTCACCATTGCCACCAACATGGCTGGTCGTGGTACCGACATCAAACTTGTGGAGGCAGTCAAACAAGCCGGAGGCTTGGCCATCATCGGGACTGAACGCCACGATTCACGTCGTGTGGACCGACAGTTGCGTGGTCGTGCCGGCCGTCAAGGCGACCCCGGAAGCTCACAATTTTATGTGTCTCTCGAAGACAACCTGATGCGACTTTTTGGTAGTGAACGGATCGCCAAAATGATGGACAGAATGGGCTTGAAGGAAGGCGAGGTCATCCAGCACGCCATGATTTCCAGATCCATTGAACGGGCACAAAAAAAGGTAGAAGAAAACAACTTCGGTGTTCGAAAACGCCTTTTGGAATATGACGACGTGATGAACGCGCAGCGTGAAGTAGTATATAAACGTCGTCGTCACGCCCTACACGGCGAACGTTTGAGAGTGGATTTGGCAAACATGATTTTTGACACTTCCGAAGGCATAGCAACGAACAATAAAGCCATCAACGATTTCAAAAATTTTGAGTTTGAACTCATCCGTTATTTTTCGATGTCATCTCCCGTAACCGAGCAAGAATTTGGCAAACTTTCCGAAAGCGAATTGGCAGGGAAAATTTATAAAGCTGCCTTTGAGAATTACAGGGAGAAAATGCAACGCAATGCCGACATGGCTTTTCCTGTCATCAAAAACGTGTTTGAAAACCAAAGTGATAAGTTCAAGCGCATCGTGGTACCGTTTACCGATGGCGTAAAGACCTTACAAGTAGTTACCGACCTTGAAAAAGCCTACAACACCAATGGCAAACAACTTATCAACGATTTTGAGAAAAACATCACATTGGCCATCGTAGATGACGCGTGGAAAACGCATTTGCGCAAAATGGACGAGTTAAAACAATCGGTGCAATTGGCAGTACATGAACAGAAAGACCCATTGCTCATCTATAAGTTTGAAGCCTTTGAACTGTTCAAGCAGATGATAGACCAAGTGAACAAAGAAGTGATTTCATTTCTGTTCAAAGGCGAATTGCCAAACGAAACCCAAAACACCATCCAAGAAGCAAGGGCCAGGAAGCAAGAAAAACTCGAAACCCAAAAAGACGAAATCCCCAATATGGACGAGCGCTCGGCGCAAGCCAGGGCTGCGGGAAATACCCAACGCCATGAAATCATCGAAACCATCGTCAGGGACAAACCAAAAATTGGCCGTAACGACAAAGTGACCATCAAGCATGTGATCAGCGGCGAAAACCGAACCGTCAAATACAAACAAGCCGAACCATTACTGGCCAAAGGCGATTGGGTGCTCACGGAGGAGTAATAGGCCGAGAACAGGAAAACACACTGTCAAGCTGAATCCCGGGCTTGCTTCGGGATTCGGTTTTTTTAAGTTTATATTTATAGATTTTTCAGGTTCAGAAACAACCCCAAAAGTTATCGGTACGGAACGACAGAATCAGCGACTTTTAGACAGATTATCACAAATGCATCGCTAAAATGAAAAAACCATCCTCCATAAAAGCAAACCATGGTGTCCACATTGCATTTTTGATTTGCCTGCTTTTGCTCACCGCTTGCGTTGAAACAGACGGTAAAGCCTTGTTGAGAAAGCGGTTTGCGTTTGAAGTTGAAATGGACGGATGGGTGTACAACCGCGATAAAGGAACCCCTACAATAGCCCCAGAAATGACAAAAATGGTCATGGACTCCCGAGGCATCGTAATGTACGAACTGACACTAAAACCAGGAGACACTTTAGATTGGCACGAACATCCATATCACACTACATACGTTTTGGAAGGCGGGACACTATCGGTTTTTTATGAAGACGGCTCCAAAGAAGTGCTCAAACTCCATGAAGGCAACGGGTTTTGGGGACTTCCCTCTGCTGACATTACGATAAATACCGGTGAGACCACTGTAAAATTGCTTGTGCAGGACATTTATTCTTTGGGACCAACCGAATAGTTGTTCAATTGACAACAAATTGTTTTTTAATGTTGATTAACATTAACTTGCGCTAACTTGATTTTTCACCGTCTGTAAGCAATCCACCCCATATATATAGTAGTTTGGAAGAATCGGCAAGGCTGTCCGAAACCCGCCTCATGCAATAACTGAACCAAACGTTCTTCAGAAACGGGATATAGTGCACGTTCAATTCTTTGCAACCTTTGGGCCACTTCAGCTTCTGGAAGACTTTCAGGCAACAGCAAACTTAAAAGGTTGAGGTTATCTTTGAACGATTCATCTTTGCCCGTAATATCCAAAAGTATGAGCGGCGCATTAAGTTCCAGTTTTTTTGAAATTGCAGAGAGGAGCTGCAATTTTGAACCGTCGTCTTTCATAAAATGAAGTACCAGTAACAAAGTGGCAGCACCAAAAGGACTTAAAGGTTCAAAATGCTCAATAGCGCCATGTATCAAATGGACATTTGGGCGTTTACCAAATCTCTCAATGGCCTGCTGTATCATTTCTGGCGAAGGATCGATTCCTGTGACATGCCAACTCTGGTCATTACAAAATTGATCGATTTCATTGCCCGTGCCACAACCAACGGCGAGCAAATGTTTGTTGGATACTTTATTTTGCAGAAGTTGGGGCAATTTTTCCAAAAAAAAGTAGTAGTTAGGAATCCAGGTATCCACAAAACAATTATACCCCAAAGCCCTTTCCTTCTCAAAGAGTTCAATATGTCCCATAGTTGTTATCGTTTTGATTATGCCATAAAGATACATTGCAAAATTATTTGACAAAAGCTTATTTAAAATAATTCTAAATAACTATATTTGGCGCAACAATAAAAACCATGATAAAAAGATGAGCAATGAACCCCAAATCCTGAACCGTACCAAATATGGAAGCTTGGTCTATTGTAAGTCCTGCGCGCAATTTCATCTATCCTACGGGCAATTTCACTTGAGCCTATGCAAAAAGGAGTTCGTGAATTTTTATAAATTCTTGAAAAGTCTGGATCTTGATTATTGGGAGCAGCATTACGGCAATGGCACAAAACGCAAGATCCCAATTCCAACCTTGCAGGATAACCTCTATTTGATGCTTACCCGTGCCGAACTTGAAGAAATAAAAGGGTTGATGCAATATGATAGACAATCCTTATCCATACTGTCGGTTGATGATATTGATTATCAATTTATTTTGAATTGATGGCTTTTGAAACGAACTATGAAATGCCGGTTGATCTGGCTAAAACAAAATTACAAGTATGTGTTACTGCAAAGTAACATCGCTGAATTTTGCATTGATTGCTATGCGCTTGCTGCTTGCACTATTGCCCGAAGAGTAAGAAGTCGAGGCGTCCAACTTGTTGTTTGGGAGCTTTAGTTTGGAACGATTTCCTTTATATTGAAGATTGAAATCGGCTATGGGCAATGCCAAAAGAGCCTTACTGTTTTCCAATTCGATGTTGAGGTTATTGAATGAGGGGAGAATACTGCTGATTTCCAGCTCCCCAAAACTGCCATCTATGACAGCATTACCGTTAAGCCCAGCAATGACAATGTTAGAAGTATTGGAACCCAGCACCAAGCTGTTCACATTTTCTATCTGTGCTTTATCCACAAAATTGAGCTTCAATTCACCATGGTTCCAGTTGGTAATAAGTACGGGCGAATAGGAAACATTGATGGAAGTTTTGCTTCCATCAATGCTGTTGGCCATCAATGCCGAATGTGAAATATCGCCTCGGAGGTCATAAATGATCGACGCCATCTTAAGTTCACCATGCCTGACGTTCAAATTGAGTTTGGCTTTTTTGGGCATCTTTATCTTTATGGTCTTTTTTAGTTTGGCATTTCCCTTTCTCTCAATGCGTTTCTCAATCTCAAGCCGGTGTTGCGCAACATCCCTATGACGCGATTTCATGGCGTTATGATGAGCATGCATCTCTGCTGTTCGCGCTTCCATATCCCTGACATGGTTTTCGCCCCATGCTTCCATATGTTTGGTAAAATCTTTCCCATATTTTTCACCGAACGCTTTGCCCCATGCTTTCATTTTAAGCTCAAAATCTTTCCCAAATTTCTCGTTATACGCATTTCCAAATTTCTCGTTCCAGGCTTCCATTTTTTTGGCATAAGCATCATAATCGATATTCTCAAACTTTTTTGCCCAATCTTCCATTTTCTTTTGATACGTTTTCCCATATTTTTCTTCATAGTCTCTGCTCCATTTCTCTAAATATGCTTCGCCATCTTTTTTATAAGCCTCATAATCAAAATAGATCGTTCCAATCCCTTCGGGCAATTCCGGAAGTGGCGGCATTTCTGGCAAGGGAGGGAAAGGGGGTGATCCTGGCAGCTTGGGGATTGTGGGCAATTCTGGTAAATCTGCCAGTTCAAACTCCAGTGCTCTCATGGCATCTCTGTCATAATTGAAAGCAAAATTGCCAAAAGGCAGTCCTCGCTCGCCATCGTTTCCTGTCGAGGTTATGGTAACTTCGCTTTTGGACCCATTGACTTCAATGTTCCAACTCTTTAGTGCTTTATCAAGTGCATCACCCGTGAGTTTTTCGCCTTCAAGATAAGCTTCAACCTCTATTTGGTCTTTGTTCCACGTATCTATTTCTATATTGGTAAAACTCGTGTTAAGGTTGATTTTCACGTCTTTGTTTGCATTGACCGAAGTTTTGAGTTTTTGGATTTTTTGCTGTGCAGTGGTACTGAAAGCAACCGCAAGCATCAAAAAAAAGATTATTGTTTTTGGTGTTTTCATCTCTTTAGTTTTTCATGTTCAACCATTGTTCTGAAATTTTTCAGACGTATTCAATTGATTTAATTGATTTTTAAGACGGTACAACAAATTGAGCCGCAATTTCAAGTTATCGACCAAGGCACTTACCGTCAGTTCATTTGGACCGCTCTCGGTAAGTTCCAAGGAAAGGCGGTTATACTCCTTGTTCAAAGCTTCCAAACGTTCAATATAGCCATCAAACAGTTCTTTGTTGTCGGGTGTGAGCTTAACACTGGACAATTCAAGGTTTATGTTGGCCACATAGTAGTCTTCTACTTTCTTCAAATCTGGAGACACATCGCCAAGGGACTTCACGGCCAACATCTTGGTATCGCTGGATGGGTCAACGGGTTGTACATCCCCAAAAAACCGATATGCACCATACCCCAACCCCAAAAGTAACACTGCGCTTGCCGCAATATTCCAGAAACCAAATGGATGTTTGGATTCTACTTTTGGAAGCTCGGATTCCAATTTTTTCAAAAACCGAGCCTGATGACCTTTTGGCATGGCATTATCTTGCTTGAGATGCTCCCTTTTAAACATTTCTTTAAGGTCTTTCGCCATTGTAACGATGTTTTAATAGTTCCTGTAGTTTTACTTTTCCTCTTGACAATTGGGTTCTCGAGTTGCTCTCGGTTGTGCCTAAAATGTCTGCAATTTCCTGATGGTCATAACCTTCAACCAGATAAAGCATCACCACATATCTGTTTGTTTCGGGCAATTGTGAAATGGCTTGCTTTACCTGATCTATTGTTATAAGGTCTTCTACCAACCATTCGCCATCAACATCATCGACCGCTTTGAGGTGAACCTCATCCAAAGGGAGCAAATGTGCCCTTTTGGATTTCAGCAAGTCAATGCATTTATTGATGACGATACGTTTCAACCAGGCACCGAAAGCTACGTCCTTTTTGTATTGGTGCAACTTGGCAAAGGCTTTGATGAAGGCTTCCTGTACGATATCTTCAGCTTCCACAGGATTCTTCACAAACCGGCTTGCCACCGCATACATGCCATCGCAATATTGGGCATAGAGTTGCATCTGCGCCTTTCTATCGTTCTGTTTGCATTTTTCAATGATATCGGTTTGAAACATGCTCTGGACGTGCTTTTGGTTTTTTTAGGTTGGGTTCAATATAAAGGACGAGACAAAAATGTGAATGTTGCATAAATGATTGTTAATTTTTTGCTGAGATGTTGAGATGCATATTGGATGATAGTAAAAAATTCCAAATCCCAAATTTGCCTGTGCGGTCCTAAACCTGATGAGGCTACCTCCTTAAACCCAACGCCATGAACTTGCATCCATAAATTTGATTCATGAATAATTTATTGGGATTGGGCTAAAGATCTTCTGCAACAAGTCTGACATGACAGTATTTACAGATCCCAACCACCACTACCTTATCACAACACATCTCTCACATCCAAAAAAGTTTAACTTATCACCACATTTTGACATTTCCTGCGGATTACCGTGCAAAAATTATATCAAAATATTACAAAACGACGTTAATGACTTAAGTTATCGGCATTTTTTCATTTATATTTATACTCAATTTTTATCAGTATCCCCTATGAACCGATTTTTGAAATGGACCATCATCACCCTATCGATTGTTGCGCTGGGGCTTTTTGTGTACGCCTATTTTTTTGAAGATATTTTTAGCAAGCGATTGAGCCCAAAAGATATCGTGAAATTTGAGCTCAATGATACCAAACTCGAAGTGCTCTACAACAGGCCTTACAAAAAAAACCGTGAAATTTTCGGTGCATTGGTACCTTTTGATCAGGTTTGGCGCACCGGAGCCAACGAAGCGACAACATTTATCACTAACAAAGACTTGATGATTGAGGGCAAGCGGATGCCCAAAGGCGAATATACCCTGTGGACCATTCCACATGACACTGCATGGAACGTCATCTTCAATACCAAACAATATCCTTGGGGGGTTGATGAACAAATGCGGGCCATGCGCGAGCCACAATTTGACCTTATAAACATCATCCAGCCAGTAAAAAGTATCGAAAAACCCGTGGAGCAGTTTACCATAGCTTTTGACAACACCACCGACGAACTAAAAATGACCTTGGTCTGGGATCTTACTAAAATTGAGGTTCCCATGGAAATCATTGCAACACAACCACAATAAGAAAACAAACCACCATCTTGACAACGAGCGACAACACCCCTGAAAGCATAAAACCTGCATCCACACAAGGGACTACCAACGCTATTGCCATAAAGAACCTCAAGAACAAACGGTTACAGCAGCCCACAACCGATGATCTGACCCACGGCATCATAAACGGTAACATGACAGCCTTGAGCCGTGCCATAACCTTGGTGGAAAGCACCAACAAGGACCACCAGAAAAAAGCTGAAGCGATCTTGAACCTCTGCCTACCACATGCTAACAGATCCATCAGGATTGGTATCACAGGTGTCCCAGGAGTGGGAAAAAGTACATTTATAGAAGCCTTTGGGATGCACCTTACCGGCTTGGGAAAAAAGGTTGCGGTACTGGCTGTTGACCCGAGCAGTACCTTGAGCAAAGGCTCCATACTCGGCGATAAGACCCGGATGGAAGATTTGGTAAAAAACGAACATGCCTATATCAGGCCTTCCCCTTCGGGGAATTCCCTTGGAGGCGTGGCTCGTAAAACCCGAGAGACCATCATCCTTTGCGAAGCTGCAGGTTTTGACACGATACTCATCGAAACTGTTGGTGTAGGCCAAAGCGAAACTGCCGTGCATAGCATGGTGGATTTCTTCCTGTTGCTAAAATTGGCCGGGGCAGGTGACGAACTTCAGGGCATAAAACGTGGCATTATGGAAATGGCCGATGCCATTGTCATCAACAAGGCCGACGGCGACAATTTAAAACAGGCCAAAAATGCCAAAGCAGAGTTTGGCCGTGCCCTCCACCTCTACCCTGCCAAAGATTCCGGCTGGAAACCCAAAGTACTACTGGCAAGCGCTCTGAAAAAAGAAGGGATTTCCGAAACTTGGGAATTGATTAATACTTATTGGCTGCTCACCAAAGACAACGGTTTTTTTGACAGTAAACGAAAAGGCCAAAACAAGTTTTGGATGCTCCAAACTATCGAAGAACGTCTAAAATCCGATTTTTATGACAACCCACGCGTCAAGCAAGAACTGGATAGGCAACTATCACTCCTCGACCAAGGCAAAACAACACCTTTTGCTGCAGCAGAAATGGTTCTGGGAATAAAATAGTGTTACTGCCCAACATGCAATAACGCCTTTAAGCACCTAGCTTTTGTATAGGCACCAACAATATTATAAAAACGGATTTCAAAAATTGGACTTGTACCAATCCACTTGCGCCTTTACGGCTTCTAATAAGGTTGTGGTCGGGTTGTAGTTCAGCAGTTTTCGAGCTTTGTCAATATTGGCCTTTGTGCGCAACTGGTCGCCGGCACGCTTGGCTATAACGTTAACTTTTATCTTTTTCCCCAAAATCTTTTCCACGGCCTCAATGCCTTCTTGTGTGGTATGCTCTTCTTCTGTACCGAGGTTGAATATTTCGCCATTGACCACATCTTCATTGCCTATGACACTGACAACGCCATCTACGATATCGCCCACATAGGTAAAGCTCCTCAAGTGCTTGTCGCTACCTTCATACAGTGGGAATGCTTCATCGTTAAGGCCGAGTGCTATCAATTTGGTGTACATTTTTTCTGGACGCTCCCGTGGGCCAATTACAGAGTAAAGTCTTAAAGAACAGGATTTAAAACGTTCTTCCCTGCTTTTTTGCAATACCAATTGCTCGGCTGCCAACTTTGTGACACCATAATGTGATGCAGGACGGGGCGCAATGTCTTCGGCAAAAGTTGCCTCAAGCCCGTAAATGGAAGATGTACCGATGTTGACAAACAGTTTTAATTGCTTGCACGCCAAAGCATAATCGATAAGATTTTTGGTAGCTATGACATTGTTGCTAAAATAATCCTCAAACGTTGAGGTTGCCGAAATTCCTGGCTGTGCCGCAAAATGGAAAATATAATCGACATCAGTAGGCAAGAAATCTAATAGATTATCATTTCTCAAATCTTGCACAATGATTTCAATGCCTTTATCAGTCAGAGACTTGGCATTCAATTTTTTAAGATCCACACTGTAATATGCACAGAAATTATCTACCCCAACAACTTCGTGTCCAAGGGCGTGCAATTGTTCTGCCGTATGCGATCCTATAAACCCAGCCGCTCCAGTAACCAATATCTTCATAAAATGACGTTTATGTAATTGAGGCGCAAGTTAAATCTTTTTTATATAATTTAGACAATCATTTTTAAGCCTTTCATTTAAAAATAGATATTTTTGCAAGAACCAACCCAAACTAAATGGATCACAGGTTTACCGTCATTGTGCCCGTCTATAACGAACAGGACAATCTGGAACGGGTAGAAAAAGAACTGCTGGCATATTTGCCAGTAGCAAAATTTCCTACCAAGATCCTATTTGTAAACGACGGCTCAAAAGACAATAGCCAGATGTACATTGAGTCTATCTGCCAAAGAAACACCGACTTTCATTATCTTTGTTTTGAGAGCAATAAGGGTTTGAGCGCGGCCATCAAAGCAGGGTTTGACCATGCCGATACCGAACTGGTGGGCTATATGGATGCTGACCTCCAGACCTCACCGCAGGACTTCAATCTTCTATTGGAACATATCGGCCCTTACGATCTTGTCACTGGGGTAAGATCCGAAAGAAAAGATTCGTATGTGAAGAATCTGTCCTCAAAGATTGCCAACGGCATTCGTCGTACCTTTACCAATGATGGCATGGACGACACAGGATGTCCGCTCAAGGTTATCAAGACCGAATATGCCAAGCGCATCCCGATGTTCAAAGGCTTGCACCGTTTTTTGCCGGCCATGATCCTACTCCAAGAAGGAAAAATCATACAGGTTCCGGTAAGACATTTTCCACGCATTGCGGGTAAAGCCAATTTTGGACTTTGGAACCGATTGCTTGGCCCATTGATGGATTGCTTTGCCTATCTTTGGATGAAGAAAAAATACATCAATTACAAAATAAGCAAAAAAGGTTAAATGAGCCACTGGTTAATATATAGCATAGGGTTTGTAGCACAAATCTTGTTTTCTTCGAGACTCCTCATCCAATGGGTTGTATCGGAACGCCAACAAAAAGTCATTACCCCTAGCACGTTTTGGACCTTGAGCATTGTGGCATCCTTCCTACTTTTTATTTATGGTTACCTCCGCCAAGATTTTGCCATCATGCTCGGCCAGTGCATTACTTATTTTATCTATATAAGAAACCTACAACTTCAAGGTGAATGGCACAAAGTCCATCCGGTACTTCAATGGGTATTACTACTGGTGCCCACATTGATAATCATCTATTATTTCAACAACAACCGAATTGATGTCGACATACTTTTCAAGAACAAAGATATCCCGTTATGGCTCTTGCTTCTTGGCATCGTTTCACAATTGATCTTTACGTTCCGGTTTGTGTATCAGTGGTTGTATTCCGAACACAAAAAAGAATCGGCCTTACCATTTGGTTTTTGGCTGTTGAGCCTTTCCGGTGCATTGCTCATCCTAACATACGCCATTTTCAGGCAAGATCCTGTCTTGTTGGTGGGACACGGTATTGGCTCAATCATTTACGCCAGAAATCTTTACTTAATCCATAAAGAGAATGCCAAAAATTCTGTATGACAGGCCTATAGCGATTATGGTCATTGTTGTTTTGGCGATGTTGTTGTTTGGTAACGAAACCATTCCCGTGAGCATCATGGAAGCCCGAAATTTTATTACCGCAAGAGAAATGGTCGATGACGGCAATTGGCTCTTGACCACCATGAACGGCGAAGCGCGTTATGAAAAACCCCCTTTGCCCACATGGCTTACGGCACTTTCTGGATTGCTTTTTGGCATGAAAAGCATCACGGCGCTCCGGTTGCCGGCCATTATTTTTATCGCAATTATCGGAATTTATATTTTTCTTCTTTCAAAAAAACTGTTGGGCAATACTGCACACAGCATTTGCAATGCCTTGATAGGTATCAGCTCATTTTATGTGATTGGAATTGTTTTTGAAGCGCCATGGGACATTTTTGCACACGGGTTTATGCTCATGGGCATTTATTATTTGACCGTTTTGTATTATACCGACACAAATAGGCTGCGATTTGGTTTGCTCGCCGGACTTTTTATGGGCTGTTCTTTTTTGTCAAAAGGACCCATACCAATGTACGCCCTCTTTCTCCCTTTTCTGATTTCATTTGGAATTATCTACCGTTTCAAAGGTTTTAAAAGAAAATGGCCAATTCTGATTTTAGCTTTCGTTGTGGCGATAATGATCGGCGGATGGTGGTTTGTGTATGTCCGAATAATGGATCCCGAAACATTTGTATCGATTGCCGAACGCGAAACCAACAATTGGCATAGTTACAACACCAAACCTATATATTATTACTGGAGCTTTTTTGCACAGAGCGGAATCTGGACCATACCCGCGTTTATTGCACTTTTGTACCCTTATCTAAAAAAAAGGGTTTCAAATCTGAAGGCATACCAGTTCAGTTTGCTTTGGACGGTTTTGGCCGTGTTGCTGCTATCGCTTGTGCCCGAAAAAAAGTCGAGATACCTTATGCCCGTACTTATCCCGATGGCCATAAACACCGGATTTTACATAGAATATCTGATACGATCGTTCAAGGAGCTAAAAGAAAAGAAAACGCTATTGCCTGTACATTTCAATTTTGGTCTAATAGGAATTGTGGCTCTTGGCGCTCCAGTGGCACTCTTCTTTCTTTTGGGTGAAAGCCTAAAAAAGCATTGGATCGGGTTTGCATTTTCATCCTTAATCATGATCCTCATTGGCGTTGCCATTATTCTGTTTTTGAAACAAAAAAACTTCCGTAACGTCTTTTTACTTACGGTAGCATTTTTTGTTTCTACCTTTATGTTTGTGCTTCCTGTTTTGAAAAACAGCGTTGGCAAACCAATTAGCCCATTGACTATTACCAACCATGAAAACCTGACCGTTTACGGAATGGACTATGTGTCTCCGGAAATTATATGGTATTATGGCGATATAATAAAACCTTTGAAAATGGCTGACGGCAGTTACTCATTTCCCAATGAAAAACAGTTTGGTATTATTGGCAGCGGTCTCAACGAAAAGGACCGACATGCCTTACAAAAACGTTACCATATCGAAGAAAAAGCAAGCTTTGACCTCAACCCCACAATCGGAAGCCGGCACAACGACAGGCTTATAGGAGAGTTTTATATACTCACTGAACTTTGACCAATCGGGCAGTCAGGTAACGGTACAGTCTATAAAACATATATCCCGAAATCGCACCAAACATCATTCCGACGGTAATGTCCAACGGATAATGAACGCCGATATACACCCTGCTGTAAGCCATCAAAAATGCCCAGGCCAAAAGCATGTACAAAAGATATTTGAACCGCTTTCGCAGTATTATACCAACAAAAACTGCCGTAGCCATGGCATTGGCGGCATGACCTGAAAAAAAGCCGAAACGACCACCGCAACCGGGTTTTACGATCCTTATGGTATCAATCAATCCCGCAACATGACAAGGTCTTGGACGCTCCATACCGTGCTTGAACAGATTGGCAACCTGATCGGTAAAGAGAATCATTAGAGCTACCACGGCAACGGTTATCACTATGTTTCTTTTGCCAACATGCTTAAAAATGAGAAACAGCAAAATGGCATACAATGGAATCCAATTGAATTTGGCAGTATAGGCCATCCAAAACGGATCCCAGGTGCTTGAGCCCAAGCTATTGAGATAAATAAATAATTCGGTATCGTATTTAAGGAGCTGATCGAGCATTATTCGTTATATCTGTCGATTTCCCTATCGTAAAAATCTGTCGCAAGCTGAATGAGGTTCTCGGCCTCAGATTCGATTTCCTTTTGGTCGTCGTCATCAAATTCTTCTAGCCATTCGACTTCATCGTTTTCGAGGTTTAGTATAAAACGCGGGAAATCTGTATGTATGATGTAGATAGCATCTGGAAAATCTGTATTGTCTCCCAATATAAATTTTGGCAATTCCATAATATCAAGTATTTGATTTCTTCAAAATTAACTTTTTTGTCAGATATTCAAACCGAATGTACAACAAAATGGCGGCACTTGTTAATCCCGCTACCAATCCGAACCAAATACCTGTACTTCCAAGCGCTTCTGCCTTTCCCAGAACATAGCTTATCGGAAACCCAATTCCCCAATAAGACACAAAGGTGATGAGTGTTGGTATTTTGACATCTTGCAGACCACGCAAGGCTCCCAAAACAATGACTTGCATGCTATCGCTAATCTGGAAAACACCAGCCAAAAGCAGCAAGGAGGCGGCGAGGCTGACAACTTCTGCATTGTCCATAGCGTTCAATGGGTCGTTCATGTCCACATAGATAGTGGGCAAAACGTTGTGGAGCAACCAAAACATAATAGCAAAAATCGTAGCAAACATCACACCGAGCAAAAAAATGGATTTTGCAATACGGCGCAATTCGGGATAATCTTTGAGTCCTTTTTGATTCCCGACGCGTATCATTGCCGTGACGCTCAAGCCAGAGGCCACCATAAAGGTCATTGTTGCCAAATTGAGCGCTATTTGATTGGCCGCCTGCGGATTTTTCCCTAAAGTTCCGCTCAACCAAATAGCCGCAGTGAAGATGAGCACTTCAAAAAACATCTGCATAGCACTGGGATAGCCCAAATGAAATACTTTTTTAAGCATTGCCTTATCGAGATGGAAAATACGGAGGTTGACAATGTATGGTTTGGTCTTGGCCGTATTGTACAACAACCATCCCAAGAACAGCAACATCCCTATACGCGACAACAATGTACCGAGGGCCGCACCGACGATACCCATTTCAGGAAATCCCAACTTACCGAATATCAGAACATAATTAAAAAAAACATTCAACATATTGGCCAAAATAGTGGCATACATCGGATATTTTACCAATGACAGTCCATCGCTAAATTGCTTAAACCCCTGAAAAATAAGAAGCGGTATCAGCGAAAAGCCCACAAGATCAAGATAAGGCATGGCAAGGTCAACTACTTCTTTTGGTTGCTTCATTATGTGCATCAAGGGTTTTGCCAATAGCAGGGCAAGGAAAAGCAAGACACTCAATACCGTACACAGAAAAAGCCCATGTTTGAACGAGGTTTTGCCGCTTTCAAAATCCTGCTGGGAATCTGCTTCGGCAATCAATGGTGTAATAGCTGTAGAGAAGCCGATGCCCAAGGACATTGCCACAAAGATAAAACTGTTGCCCAAAGACACAGCGGCAAGTTGAGCAGAACCTAACTGACCAACCATAATATTATCTACCAACCCTACAAATGTATGGCCAAGCATCCCAAGCATCACAGGGGTTGCGAGCCGTAGATTGTACTTAAATTCTTTGGTATAGTGCGAAAGTGTCACGTATGAAATTTGAAGCGCAAAGATAATCGTTATCGGGAAAACGGATTTGTAAAATCAGGCTATTTTTATTTACTCAAAAAATTATCAGTTTCGAGTGAAGCACCTACTATTACCAAGAAAAATCCCTGACAGTGTTTTTGGCCTGTTCAAATTCCCGTAGCAAATCTGCAACTATCTGCGATACCGGTTTGATATCGTGAATCAGTCCTGCCACTTGCCCGATTTCGAGTTCGCCGTCTTCTAAATCACCTTCAAACATTCCTTTTTTAGCCCTTCCCCTGCCCAGATGCGCCTTCAGTTCATCGACAGTAGCACCGGTTTTGTAGAGTGCTTGTATTTCGTTATAAAACTTGTTCTTCAACAACCTTACCGGAGCCAATTCTTTGAGTGTCAATTGAGTTTCACCTTCTTTTGCAGCTACAACGCTATTCTTAAAATTGGGGTGCGAAGATGCCTCTTCACTGGCGACAAATCGGCTGCCTATCTGTACACCGTCAGCACCCAAAACCATTGTGGCGAGCATGGCCTGCCCGTTGGCAATACCTCCGGCAGCAATCAGCGGTATCCGTATCTGTTCTTTTACCATGGGTATCAGTGCAAGTGTGGTAGTCTCCTCCCTTCCGTTATGGCCTCCGGCCTCAAAACCTTCTGCCACCACGGCATCGACACCGGCTTCCTGTGCTTTGAGGGCAAACTTTACACTACTGACCACATGCACCACCGTGATGCCGCGCGCTTTGAGCCATGGCGTCCACGTATTGGGATTTCCGGCGGAAGTAAAAACTATCTTGATACCTTCTTCCGCAATGATATCCATAATTTCTTCAATATTGGGATAAAGCATTGGCACGTTGACGCCAAAGGGTCTGTCTGTGGCTTTTTTACATTTACGGATATGCTCTCGCAAGACTTCCGGATACATGGAGCCAGCTCCCAATAAACCCAATATACCGGAGTTGCTTGCCGCAGCTGCCAACCGCCAACCGCTCGCCCAGATCATCCCGGCCTGCACGATGGGGTGTTCTATTTGAAAAAGTGTCGTAATTCTATTGCCCATTTATATTTTTATAAGTTTAAAAACATGTGTTCGGATGCCTGTTTTTATTTCCATAAAATATATCCCAGTCACTAATCCCGATACATCAAACGGAATATTGGATGCGCTATTTTCTTTATGGAGAACCAATTTCCCCGTAAGGTCAAAAATGTTGATCAATACGTTTTGGGATACCCCAAAATGATGGATATACAACATATCGATTACGGGATTGGGATAAAACTTGATGCTATCATCCACTTGTTCTTGAACGGAAAGTGCGCTGTTTAAAGCCGTTGCAAAATCTGGAATGCCAAATCCGAGAAAATAATCCGGTGTTTGATACTGCGAGGCAGACATTCTTACCAATTGTTTCAATTGATTGATATCTGTTCCCGGAAGTGCTTGCATCAGGCATGCCATAGCCCCGGCAATGATTGGCGAACTAAAAGATGTGCCGTTATTGTAAACGATATTGTTGTTTTCATTGATGACAGCAGCACCCAAACCCATTGCCACCACATCGGGCTTGTGTGTCGGTTGCACACTGCTGCCACGTGAACTGAACCAGGCATAGTTGCCGGCCTCATCAACAGCACCTATGGTAAACACCCCATCGGAGTCGGCCGGAGCAGAGACAATCTGCCAAATGTTATTACCCAAATTGCCTGCAGAACCTACCACTAAAATACCTTTTTCGGCAGCGATATTGGCACCACGAGAAATAAAGGTCGTGTTTCCGTCCATGTCATTGACCGTATAGTCGTAATTTGGATTATCAAATGTATTGTAACCCAATGATGTATTGATGATATGTACACCAAGGCTGTCAGCCCTTTCAGCGGCTTCGACCCAATAGCTTTCTTCCACAGGACTTTCGATGGCCGCATTTTCTGTTCGGAACAAGTAATAAGATGCATCAGGTGCAGTGCCAACATAGCTGTCCGGGATGTAACCTGACATAGTGCTCAACACTTTTGTGCCGTGATTGCTTCCGGTATAAGCATAAATATCATTGGTACGGTTCACGAAATCGTAGCCATCCAAAAGGCGGTTATTGTCACGCATCCGTTGAAATGCCCCCATGGTATTGACATTAGGAAATCCAGCATCCAAAACAGCAATCACAATGCCATTGCCCGTAAAATCCTGTTCGTGAAGGACATTAAGGTTAAGCATTTCTACTTGATTTTGAGCAGAACCGTAATTGAAATCGACAAGGGTTTCTTCAAGTTCGAATTTATCATTTGGAGATGCCGCTCGACCTTGTCTGTCTAAATTATGGTTTGCAAAATGTACCGATGCCACGAATGGCAATGCACCAAGGGCTTCAATACTGGATTGCATACCGCTGACGTACAAGCTGTTGAACCATTTTGATTTTGCCAAGACCATAATGCCGGGTTGGGCTTTGATTTGGGCGATATAATCCTCACTGACCGGAACGTCACGCACATCGATGGCAACACCTTGAGCAACCTTTCGGTTGATGGCCTGTTGTGTAAGTATAGTAATCGGGTTTTGCAAGGCTTCGGTGGTGCCCGGTTTATCGGCCAGATAGACCCAGGCTTCTTCTTGTGCGAATGCAAATGCCTGGAAAACCATTATGACAATGATACATAGTCTAATGTTCATGATGACAATTGATAAAATTAAAAAAACTCAATGTTCGTGCAATTTAAGAAATAACTCCCGAACCTACCAATTCGTCATCGCAGTACCAAGCCACAAACTGACCTTCGGTAATGGCTGACTGTTGTTCTTCAAATTCAACATACATTCCAGTTTCGGCCATGTGCAAGGTGGCTTCTTGCAACGTTTGCCTATAGCGTATCCGTGCCTTGACACGCATTGTCTGGCCAGAGTTGATCTTTAGGTCTTCGCGCACCCAATGCACTTCATTTTTATTGACAAACAATGCTTTTCTGAACAGTCCGGGATGCGTCTTGCCTTGCCCGGTATATATGACATTTTCGGCAACATCAGTATCAATGACAAAAAGCGGTTCTGGTGTACCGCCCACGGCCAATCCTTTGCGCTGTCCTTTGGTAAAATAATGTGCGCCTTGATGCTTTCCTACTATTTTTCCGTCAGAAACAGCATATCGGGGCTTTTTGCTCAAATAAGCCAACTTACTCTGTAACGTATCAAAATTTGGCATGGCTTCCTGATAGCATACACTGTTTTTGGGGATTTCTACGATAATGCCTTCTTTGGGTTTTAGCTGTTGTTGCAAGAAATCGGGCAATTTTACTTTACCAATAAAACACAGACCTTGCGAATCTTTTTTATCGGCAGTGACAAGTCCTATTTCTTTGGCCAGTTCCCTCACCTGTGGCTTTGTGAGCCCGCCTATGGGAAACAAAGACCTGGACAGTTGTTCTTGCGATAATTGGCATAAAAAATAGGATTGGTCTTTGGACTTGTCCACGCCCGAAAGCAGCCTGTAAACTTGTTTTCCGTCGATTTCGATGGTATCTTTTCTGCAATAATGTCCCGTTGCTACATAGTCTGCGCCAAGTTGGAGCGCAATGTTGAGAAACACGTCAAACTTGATTTCCCTATTGCAAAGAACGTCGGGATTTGGCGTGCGGCCGTTCTGATACTCGTTGAACATGTAGTCCACGATACGCTCTTTGTACTGCTCGCTCAGGTCGATGGTCTGAAACGGAATGCCAAGCCTCTCAGCCACGAGCATGGCATCGTTACTGTCGTCGAGCCAAGGACATTCGTTGCTGATGGTCACGGTATCGTCGTGCCAGTTTTTCATAAAAAGCCCGATGACTTCATATCCTTGCTGCTTAAGCAAATAAGCGGCAACACTTGAGTCCACACCTCCGGAAAGTCCAACTACTACTCGTTTCATGGTGCAAAATTACGAAATAAAGCAGACGCTTTCATAAATTGGCGACATCCTGTTATTGTCAAAAAAATGTAAATTGTTTTTTTGAATTCAATATGTCCTGATTCTTTTTTTTTTACCACAACAATACAACTTTGACAAAACATGCAGCATACCAATTCATTGAGAAAAAGCAAGTGTTAAAATCACATCTTTATCGTTTTGCAACCTGTTGTTTGTTTGAGAAGATGTAGTATTGGATTTTTTAGTTAATCAAACTTTAGGAACGAATAAAAACAAAACCGATGGGGCGACCATAAGACCACATCAACATCTGAAGACATCAAATAGACTATTGTTTATAAGGATTCTTGCTACGCACGGTGTAGTCTTTCTCTTCGACAAGCTTGCCGTTTTCGTAATACTTCCAGATGCCGTGCTTTTTGTCATTTTTGTAAGTGCCTTCGGCCAACAATGTGCCTTGGTTGTCATAATATTTGGCATCGCCGTGCAATTCCCCTCTATTATAGTGAAACTCTTTCAGTATTTTGCCATTTTGCGAATACCAATAAGAAACACCGTCAATCAGGCCATTGGTATAATTTGATTTTTCTGCCACTTGTCCATTTTCGTAATAGACCAATTTTTCGCCTTCAAGAAGTCCGTTGTCGTTAAAATTTTCGGTCATCATCACACCTTTTGTCTTGTTGTGGTAATACGTCCACTTGCCGACAAACAGTTTTCCTTTCATCATTCCCTCGCTGATGGGCTTGCCCTTTGAAGAGAAAAATTTGACAATGATTAGGTCACTGTCCGGTAAAAATTCGCGGGTGGCGCTCAACTTGCTTTTTCCATCCACAAGTTTATAAAACTTAAAGGTTCCGACTTCCTTACCATGCTCAAAGGTACCTTCATATTTTGGCTGAGTGGTATTATCAAAGTTCTTTTTCCAGAACCCATGCCGCTGGCCATTGGCATCCAATTGATTGGCCTGTTGAGCAAAACCCAACAAAGTAAAGGTAAATACTACTATCGTTGCAAAAGTTTTCATAACTATCATAACGTTAATCGTAAGGCGTAATTGCGTTCAGAAAAAAATCGTGTAAAGCCGTAGCTTTCAAACTTAATTCTTGCGTCGCTGTTGTGCCTGTTTTTGCTGTTCGGCCTGCTCCATCATTTCTTGCATTCGTTTCTGGAACTTGCTCTGCTTTCTGGGCTTGGCCTTGTTAACCTGAATCTGCGCATGGATTTTGTCTTCGTCCAAAATATAATTTTTGATAACGAGCATGATGCCGATACTGATCAGGTTTGAAATGAAATAGTACAAGCTCAATCCGGACGCATATTGATTAAAGAATATCAACATCATTAATGGCGAAAGGTAAATCATGATTTTCATGATTTTGCCCATATCTGGCATGCCTTCTTGTTGTGGTTGTGCCGCCACTTGGTCGCCGGTGGTCATTTTCATATAGAAGAAAATAGCAATGGCCGCCAAAATCGGGAACAAGCTCACGTGGCCGCCATACAACGGAATGTTGAACGGCAATTCAGCAATGACATCATACGAAGACAAGTCATCGGCCCAAAGGAAGCTTTTTTGCCTCAAATCAAAAGCTGCGGGAAAAAACATAAACAGTGCATAGAACACCGGAATCTGCATCAGGCCGGGCAAACAGCCGCTCAACGGACTTGCGCCTGCCTTGTTCTGCAATGCCATGATTTCCTGTTGTGCTTTGAGGTTATTGTCTTTATGCTTGGTCCTGATGGCATCTATTTCAGGCTTGAGGATACGCATCTTGGCCTGTGACAAAAACTGCTTGTACTGAACAAAAGATAGCAACAGCTTGATAAGTATTGTCATGGCTATAATGGCTAAACCATAGGGCATGATTGAACTCAAAAAACCAAACAATGGGATGAACAACGCTTTGTTGATCCACCCAAATATGCCCCAACCAAACGGGATACTTTCTTCGAGGTTGTTTTCGTATTTCTTTAAAATCTTACTGTCAGTTGGGCCAAAATACAGTTTCATTGGTTGGCTCAACTCGCCTCCAGAGATATTGAGCGCCAACTTTGAAGCATATTCCTTGGTATAAACCGTGTCTATGTCTTCATTTTTTACAAGAGTTCTTGAGGCTAACTTAACGGACTTAAATGGCGTATCCGGAACCAATATGGTACTGAAAAAATGCTGTCTGTATGAAATCCAACTGACATCTTTTTCTTCCTCTTCATCATCGCCGCCCTGTGCCAATTTATCGATTTTGTTGCCACCATCGTGTTGATAGGTCAAACGTGTATAACGATTTTCATAAACAATGCTTTGGTCGTGGCGAAAGGTTTTCATCCTCCAGTCCAGTACCATATTCTGTGACGAGTTGATGACACTGCTCAAACCTTGTGAGCGAAGTGTCAAGCCTATCATATAGTCGTCGTTTGCAATTTCGTACCTGTGCTCAAGAAATTCATTTTCTGACACTTTGAGCTTCATGGAGACAATGGTCTTGTCGCCATTATTGGTAACTTGTGGTTGAAAATATAGGTCTTTGGTGTTGAGCGTTCTGTTATCAGAGGTACCAAAAGTGATGTTGAAAACAGAATTGTTGTCATTTATTAAATAGATCGGGACCGAATCGTAATTGACAAACTTGTTTAGTTTTACTTCGGATAAAAACCCGCCTTTACTATTGAATTTTAAGGTCAACAGATCGGTTTTGACCTCGGTAATGGCATCTTGTCCGGTTTCCAGCCCAGCACCATAGGCAAAGGCACCAAACTTGTTTTTGAGTACTGCAAGTTTTGTAGAATCGCTTCCGGACATATTGGACAAGTCGTCGGGACTTATTTGGTAACTCGACTGTTCCTGGCTTTCTTCCTTATTTTTTTCTTTGGCCAATTGTTCTTGTTTGGCCTTTTGGGCTTCGATTTCTTCGGGTGTAGGCTGGTTTTGCCAAAGCATGTACAACAAAATTCCAAAAATCAGCACGAAGCCGATTATGGAGTTAAGGTCTAATTTTTTTTCTTCCATGTTCATTCAGTTCCTTTGCCCAATATGCTCTTTTTTTGGATAAGGATGTTAGTTAATTTATTTTTTTGACGTTATTGGTTAGCAAAAAGCTTTCCATTATTGATTTTGTGCCATACTGACACCCTTTTTGTTTTGTTTAAATGCGAGAGCTGCCTTTACAAATGCCACAAACAACGGATGCGGATTGGCCACCGTACTCTTATATTCGGGGTGGTATTGCACTCCTACAAACCAGTTATGTTCGTGAATTTCAACGACTTCCACAAGATTGGTCTCTGGGTTGAGGCCGGTAGCTTTCATGCCTGCTTGCTCGATTTGTTCTTTGTAATTGTTGTTAAATTCGTAACGGTGTCGGTGGCGTTCTTTGATGTTGGTGCTTCCGTAGGCTATTTTTGTCTTGCTGTCCTCTGTCAATTTGCAATCCCATGAACCAAGACGCATGGTGCCGCCCTTGTCGATGACATTTTTTTGCGACTCCATCAAATCGATGACGGGATGTGGCGTTTTTGGGTTCATTTCTGTAGAGTTGGCAGCTTTTAAGCCAAGTACATTGCGTGCAAATTCTATTACGGCGACCTGCATACCAAGACAAATACCAAAAAACGGAATACCTTGCTCCCTGACATACCGCACCGCTTCTATCTTGCCTTCTATACCGCGCTCACCAAATCCGGGAGCAACCAATACGCCATGGAGGTGCTTCAATTTTTCGGCAACGTTCTCTGGGGTCATATATTCGGAATGGATGGGTTCTACCCTTACTTTTACTTCATTTTCGGCTCCGGCATGTATAAAAGCTTCCAAAATGGATTTGTATGAATCTTGAAGTTCAACATATTTTCCTATCAAGCCAATGATCACTTCACCTTTTGGGTTTTTGTGCCGTTGCAGAAATTGGTTCCACCTTTCAAGATCGGGTTTTGAACTGCTGAGTCCCAGTTTTTTGAGTACCACGCTGTCCAAACCTTGTTGCAACATCAAATTCGGGACATCGTATATCGTAGATACATCAATGGATTGGATAACGGCTTCTTCCCTTACATTGCAGAACAGTGCCAGCTTACGCTTTAAATCGGCCGGTAGTTCATGTTCCGTACGGCACACCAGAACATCGGCCATCACTCCGCTTTCCATCAAAGTTTTTACGCTGTGCTGGGTAGGTTTGGTCTTGAGTTCACCCGCGGCTGACAAATAGGGCACCAATGTAAGATGTATGACAATGGCATTATGCTCACCAAGATCCCATTTCAGTTGGCGCACTGCTTCTATATAGGGCAAGGATTCGATATCGCCTACTGTACCTCCAATTTCTGTAATGACAATGTCATAATCTCCTGATTTTCCGAGGATTTGTACTCTGTTTTTAATTTCGTCTGTAATGTGGGGGATGACTTGTACGGTCTTGCCAAGAAACTCGCCTCTTCGTTCTTTTTCAATGACACTCTGGTAGATTCTGCCCGTAGTGACATTATTGGATTGGCTGGTTGGCACGTTCAAAAAGCGTTGGTAATGTCCAAGGTCGAGGTCGGTCTCTGCCCCGTCGTCGGTCACGTAACATTCGCCGTGCTCGTAAGGGTTTAGCGTACCGGGGTCAACATTGATGTAGGGGTCGAGTTTTTGAATGGTGGTACGGTAGCCCTGTGCTTGGAGGAGTTTGGCCAGTGAGGCCGCAATAATGCCCTTGCCAAGCGATGAGGTCACGCCTCCGGTCACAAAGATGTATTTGGTAGATGCCATGTTGCGCTATTAAACGCAGGCAAATTTACAAAATTTAAATAGAGTTTCAGCTATTGTTTTACAATTTGGAACGGCAAAAAACAATATTTATGAAAGCCGTTGGGCCTGCCGGATATATGTTGGAAAATTATTGCCGGTGAATGGTTTTGACACTTTGAACCAAATCTTCAAGACCATTGAGCTTAATTTCGTACATCTGCTGCATCATCGCACCGAGCTGGCCTTTCGGAAATCCCTTTTTTAAAAACCATACATAGTAATATTCGGGAATGTCCAAAAGATAATAACCCTTATATTTCCCAAAAGGCATCTTGTAATTGGCGAGTTTAAGAAGAAATTCCTTATTTGGCTCTAAAGGCTGCATTTTAATATTTTTAATTTTACTGCCCGAAAATGGAGCAACGACCCGTCTCAATCCCAAAGAAAAACAATATCGCGTTCAATATCTGGGTGGAGACTGTACTGAACGGGACAGGTTTTGGCAGTACGTTCCAGGATGTCCCTGGTTTTTTCATCAGCCGTAAATGGCATCTTGAATACCACTTTTATTTTTGAGATACGCCTTGGGTCGGCTGCCATAAACTTGGTAACTTCGGCAAAAGCGCCTTTCATATCAACTGCCATATCTCGGGCCTTTATGCCCATTACTGTCATCATGCAGTTGGCAAGACCTGTCGCTACTGTATCGGTCGGAGAAAAGGCTTCTCCATTCCCGTTATTGTCTATCGGGGCATCTGTAATATAGGTGTTGCCAGATTGCAAATGGGTGCATTCTGTACGCAAGTTGCCAAGATAAGTCACTTTTGAGGTCATCGCTTTACTGCTTCTATAGTAAGGTTGGGCGTGTATTTGAGAATATAGACCGATTCATTATAATATCCACCGGTGAGCTGTTTGGCATACCTGAATTTGTTCTCCACATACTCTGTTTCAATATCATTGGCGCAGCTTTTGTAAAAATCGTCAGCCGAAGCCAATCGCAACAACACATCCAAGGTAAGGTCGTAGCCCCGAGTCGCATATTTGTTTGGATCCACACCATAGATCTTACGGTAATTTATCACAAAATCGTTTGGATTATCGGAATCAAAAGGCTTGTTCACCGACGGATAATGGAACTTGAGATTACTTAAATGAAAATTTGAAATATGTTCATAATCAAAGGCATCTGTTCTTCGAGTCGTGACCAAAATAATTTCTTTTTCGCGGCTGTTCAAACTGTTCAGCGTGCTTACTACATTGAGGACAAGGCCGGCATTTCCAGTTTCTATGAACACATAGTTCTTTCCGTTTTTCAGAAGCGAGGACAGTTTGGCGGTGTCCACATAAAATGCATCTTTTCCTGAACTCCCTTTCTGGGACGATACCTGTGAAGCCATCGGTATTTCAGACTTGATACGGTCCGAGGTGTCTTTTGTAGCCCAATCGGAAATGATGACGACATTGCTCCGCAACGAATCTGTTTTGACAAAATTTATCATGGCTCGTTCCAAATACTCGTCGGAAGGAATGGTCTGAAAGACATTTTCGTATAACGTCGTTGGCTTCATCAACGGTGAAATGATTGGCACATTGTCTTTCCGCAATTGCGAAGCTACACGAGCAAAATTTCCGGCAATGACCGGACCGATAACGGCATCGTAACGCGAAAAATTGTTATTGGACAAGAGCGTTGACACTTCCGATGGCTGATTTTGGGTGTCGAAGACCTTGAGGTCCACGGATATGCCCATCTGACTGGCAGAGTCGAGCGCCAACTTTACGCCAGAATAAAAATCGAGGGTCACCGATACCAATCGGTCGTTCTTCATGATGTCTTTAGCTTCCTGGACAGAATCGGTATCGATTTTGTCCAATTTGAATGGCAAGAACATTGCAAGGCGCTTGGTGCTAAAGTTTTTTATAGTTTCCGAAAGATTGCTTTTAATGATTTCTCCTTGTACGCCATCTACTTTTACGCTTTTGGGCACTTTTAGCACCATGCCTTCTTTCAACCCCGACTCCGAGAGTCCCGGATTGAGGGTTTCGAGTTGTTCTTGGGAAAGTCCCAATTTCACTTTCAACCTATAAAATCCTTCTTTGGGCTGAACAACATAATAACCATGATCGCCATCAGCGGTTTGTTCTTCGTGACTTTCAATATTTGGCACGTTGATTTCATCACCGGGCTGCAATATGGCATTCATCCCCGGATTGAGCGCTTCGAGTTCTGGCACTGTAATGCCAAATTTGTATGCAATGCGCCACTTGCCTTCTTTAGGTTGTACTTTGTATTTTTTTAGCACATTTTCTTTAACGGAAACATTTTGCACAATGGTCTTGTATTTTGGTATCCGTATTTTGTCGCCTTTTTTGAGGTTTTCAGAATATAATTGCTTGTTGTGTTCCTTGATGTCCGAGATTTCAACATTATATTGCTTCGAAATACTGTACAGGGTTTCTTTGCGTTTTACTTTATGGCTTTGATACCCCATAAATTCACGGGTTTCGGTCTTTTCGCCAGAACCTCCCTTTGCATCGGGTATGATGAGCACCGTACCTGCGGCCAATGTTTTTCCGGCGTCGGGATTGAGGGCAAAAATATCTTTAGCCGTTACCCTGTACTGCCTTGCAATGGCTTCTACGGTTTCTCCCTGTTTGACCTTGTGTGTCCTGAAATTTTGCGAGTACACAAAACCCTGGAAAACAAGTGTTAACAATAAGGTTATAAAGACTTTTTTCATCTACTTAATTATAAACTCGTTATTCCCATTCGATAGTGGCGGGCGGCTTGGAACTAATGTCATACACTACCCTATTAACGCCTTTTACTTTATTTATTATTTCGTTTGAGGTTTTTTGCAAAAACTCATATGGCAAATTTACCCAGTCTGCAGTCATACCGTCAGTACTTTCCACAGCCCTCAATGCCACGCATTTTTCGTAAGTTCGTTCGTCACCCATGACACCAACACTGTTCACCGGCAACAATATGGCGCCGGCTTGCCAAACCTTGTCGTACAATCCCCATGAACGCAAATTGTCGATAAAGATCGCATCTACTTCCTGCAAGATACGGACTTTTTCGGCAGTAATGTCACCCAAAATACGAATGGCCAATCCTGGTCCCGGGAAAGGGTGGCGTCCCATCAAGTTCTTATCCATACCCATGGTCGCACCTACCCTTCGAACTTCATCCTTAAACAAGGCCTTCAATGGTTCCACGATTTTCAGTTTCATAAAATCGGGCAGTCCACCAACGTTGTGGTGGCTTTTTATGGTGGCACTTGGTCCTCCGGTAGCCGAAACACTTTCAATGACATCGGGATAGATAGTACCTTGAGCCAACCATTTGACATCTTCAATGCGATGGGCTTCGTCGTCAAAAACATCAATGAACACACGGCCTATAGCTTTCCGTTTCAGCTCCGGGTCCGATAACCCTTGCAAAGCTCCCAAAAAACGTGCCGAAGCATCAACGCCCTTCACATTGAGGCCCATACCTTCGTACTGTTTTAGTACGTTTTCAAATTCGTTTTTTCGCAACAGGCCATTGTTCACAAAAATGCAATAAAGGTTGTTGCCTATGGCTTTGTGCAACAACATGGCCGCAACTGACGAGTCCACACCGCCAGAAAGTCCCAACACAACTTTATCATTCCCCAATTGGGCTTTAAGGGAGTCAACGGTTTCTTCTACAAACGATTGCGGCGTCCAATCTTGTTCAACCTTCGCAATATGCACCAAAAAGTTTTCGAGCAACCTCTTGCCGTCAGTGGAATGATATACTTCTGGATGAAATTGAATACCAAAAGTTGTTTCGCCTTCTATCCTGTAAGCGGCGTTTTGCACATCGACGGTACTGGCGATGAGAACACCGTTTTCGGGCAATGCCTTGATGGTATCGCTATGGCTCATCCACACTTGGCTTCCGGTTGCTATGCTGTCAAACAGGGATTCATTAGCTTTGATAAACGACAGATTGGCCCTCCCGTATTCGCGGGTGTTGGACGCCTCCACCTTGCCACCAGAAAAATGTGCAAGATACTGTGCGCCATAGCAAACGGCCAACAATGGTTTTTTGCCACGGATGTTGGACAAATCGGGATGTGGTGCATTATCGGCCCTTACAGAAAAGGGACTTCCTGATAGAATAACGGCCTTAAAGCCATCTGTATCGGTTGGAATTTTGTTGAACGGATGGATTTCGCAATAGATGTTGAGTTCTCGGACTCTTCGGGCGATTAATTGGGTGTATTGAGACCCAAAATCTAAAATAAGGACATTGTTGTGCTGCATGTGCAAAAATAGAAAGGATTTGGGAAATACGAATATGACTTAAAGAAAAATTCCAAAAGATAAGTATCAAATCACAAATCCAGGCTCCTTCGAACCTATTTCCCTGAACTTGCAACAGGGTCAATGCTATCTTCTAACTCATTAAACCCGAGAACCAAAAACTCCTCTTTGAGCGGCTGTAAGTTGTCGGTCAGTTTTGAAATGAACGCTTTACCGTATTCTAAATAAAATTCCGAAAAATTGACGTTGCGTTCTTGCAATCCTTGCCTTGGAAAAAGTTCATCCTGCAAGGCCTTGGCACGTTCGAGAATATCGGAAAGTTTGCGTTTTTGCGCCTTGAGCAAGCGTTGCTCCAAATGTTCAAGGCCTTTTATCTGCTTGGTTTCCTGTGCCGCAACGGCGCCTTTAAAGGATTTGTCGGTTTGTTCGGCAAGTTGGTGCAGGTCTTGAAATTGTTTTTTGAGTTGTGCTTTTTGAGAAGAAAAATCGATGTTGATATCAGACAGTGCTTTGGTAATCTTGTCCATCAAATCGTTTTGGGACAAAAACAAATCTGCTACCGATAGTCCCAATTTTTCCAATTTTACCTTTTGTTTCTGGCTGACGACCAGGACCGAATTGCGCAACAAAAGAATTGGAAAAACAACATTTTGAGCTTCAAAATTGGACTTCAGCTGCAACCAATAGGCGAGTTCGCCCCCGCCACCTATGTAGCAGAGATTTGGCAAAATGACCTCTTGGTACAAAGGCCGTAGGATGACGTTGGGACTAAACCTGTCGGGGTGCTGGGCAACTTCCTGCAACAATTCGTCTTTGTCCCAGCGTAAACCCGTGTGAAGTACCTCGTATAGCCCATTCTTTTCTACAATGCGTTCGCGAAGGTTTCCTTTTATATAAAACAAATTGATTTCCCTCGGATGCACCTGTATCTTATAGCCTTTCTCAAGTTTTGAAAGTTTTTCATTGGTTTCGGTCACTTTATCAAAAGACAACTGGTCAACCAATTCATTTTGGATATATGGGACAAACAATCGCTTCAGACACAGGTCGTTACCATCAACTATAACCAAACCATGATCCTTAAACAGCGCATTGACCAAAAACCGTGTGGCCGATGCCAAATCAGCATGTTCCAAATAAGCAGACTTGAACAGGTCTTTGAGCGTTTCGGCATTTTTACTTTTGTCCAACTGCGAAGCGTAAACGTCGTAAACGAGGTCCAACCCGTCCAAATCCAATCCACCAACAGCACCCGAAGCTTCACGGTTCCACTGTACTTTTTTTCCTTTAAAGTTGAAAAAATTGATTTCTTCAAAATCGTGGTCTTCACTTGCCATCCAATAAATAGGAACAAAATCATAATCGGGATAACTCGTTTTCAATGCTTTGCAAAGGTTAATTGCAGAGATGATTTTATAAAAGAAATAGAGCGGTCCGGTAAACAAATTCAATTGATGGCCCGTGGTTACCGTATAAGTGGTTCGGTCATTAAGCAACTTGATGTTGGCGAGTGTATGGGGCGAAACGTCAAAACCTTCATATTGCACCATCAAGGCATTGGTCAACACATCGCGATAGGTGTGGTCATAGGATTTTTGCTTTTCCTTTATTTGACCTTTAAAATTTTCAATGCTCGAAAACCTATTATAATAGGGTTTCAAATGTTCCTTTTGAACGAGATAATCACAGATGAGCGACGAAAAATACCGGGTTTCGCTATAAGGGATGTAATTTGCCTGCATAGAAATGTCTATTACAGTGTAAAGATAAGGTTCTTTAATTTTTTTGGACGATAATTTTAGTTAATTCCGTTTTCGACCTATATTTACTTTTAGAATTCCGTAAAAACCCTCCTATGAACAAGCATCGCTTTTTTTTGGTCCTCTTTTTATGTTTCGGGCTTTCAATTTCTGCCCAACAAGTGACGTCCCCAAAAGATTTTTTGGGATATGAATTGGGCACTAGGTTTTCGCGTCACCATCAAGTAGTGGATTATTATAATAAGATTGCTGCAGAAGCACCTGGGAATATCATCCTAGAACAATATGGAACGACCTACGAGCACCGACCGTTGTTTCTTGCCTATATTTCTTCAATAGAAAACATTAAGAACATTGAACGAATAAGAGAAAACAACCTGAAACAGACCGGTATGTTGGGTGGTACTTCCGGTACAAACGACATTGCCGTTGTTTGGTTGAGCTACAATGTGCACGGCAACGAGGCATCGAGCACCGAGGCATCGATGAAAACCATTTATGAGTTATTGACAAAACATCAAGATTGGCTGGAAAATACCGTGGTAATTCTTGATCCTTGTTTGAATCCTGACGGTCGCGATCGTTATATTAACTGGTTTAACCAAACAACCGGAACACCTTACAACATAGACCAACAGGCTTCGGAACACAACCAGCCTTGGCCTTATGGGCGGTCAAACCATTACCTTTTTGACCTTAACCGCGATTGGTTTTGGGCATCTCAAAAAGAATCGCAGGCCCGAATCAAGATGTACAACAAATGGTTGCCCCAAATCCATGTCGATTTTCACGAACAAGGTAGAAACGAACCGTATTATTTTGCACCCGCCGCCGAACCTTTGCACGAGATTATCACGGACTGGCAACGCAATTTTCAAGTGGAAATAGGAAAAAACAACGCCAAATATTTTGATGAAAAAGGTTGGCTCTTCTTTACCCGGGAACGTTTTGACCTCCTTTACCCAAGCTATGGTGACACGTACCCGACATATTTGGGAGCCATCGGGATGACCTACGAACAAGCGGGACAGGCAGGGCTGGGCATTCTCAATGACGAAGGTGAAATTGTTACCCTGGTGGACAGGGTGGCCCACCACACAACCACTGGGCTTTCTACCGTGGAAATCAGCTCAAAAAATGCCAAAAAGCTCAATGAAGAATTCAAAGAATATTTTGGATCCACTTCAACTATGAAAGAAAAAAGTTATGTGCTTCGAGGAAAACCCGATAAAATCGAAGCTTTAAAAAAACTTCTGGATCTGCATGAAATTCAGTACGGTAATGCCCAAAACACCAAGGTCAGTGGTGTTGTATATTCAACCCAAAAAAATGGAACATTCAACACCACCGCAGAGGATTTGGTCATCAACACCAATCAGCCAAAAGGCAGAATGGTCAAGGTGCTTTTTGAACCCAAAACCAAATTAGCAGATTCGCTTACCTACGACATCACGGCTTGGAGTTTGCCGTATGTATATGGTGTCGAGGCAATTTCGACCTCAACTCAGGTTCCAATGCGCCAGGTATCGTCCGAAAAACCTCAAACTTCTATTGATGGATCAGCTGTAGCTTACATTGCCAAATGGGACAATATGACAGACGCAAAATTCCTTTCAGAATTGTTAAACCTCAACTTTAAAGTCCGTTTTACCGAAAAATCGTTCCAAACAAAAAGTCCTGAAGAAAACTTTGATAAAGGCTCACTAATAATTACCCGTGGCGACAACGGTGGCATAACAGATTTTGACACCAAACTTGTCTCAATTGCAAACAAATTTAACAGGACACTTGTAGCCACCCATAGTAGTTTTTCAAAATCTGGCCCGGACTTTGGTTCACCCGACGTGAAACCCGTCAACAAGCCGAAAATTGCCGTGCTCTCCGGTGACGGTATTTCTACCTTGGGTTATGGAGAGGTATGGCATTTCTTTGAACAACAACTCTCGTATCCCGTTACGTCGGTAAGGGTTGAAGACTTCAAAAATCTCAACCTATTCAAGTACAATGTACTGATACTCCCCGATGGCCGTTATGGCCGTTTGTTTGATGATAGCGCCATGGCACAATTAAAAGATTGGATAAGCAAGGGCGGTAAGCTCATTGCCATTGAAAGAGCGCTCAATGTCTTTGCCGACAAAGATGGTTTTGCCCTGAAACACAACAAACCACAAGACACCACCGCAAAAAAGAACCTTGTCCCTTATGCACAAAGAGAACGCGAGTCTGCAAAAAATTTTATCTCCGGGGCAATTTTTAAAAGCCGAGTGGATACCACACATCCCATGGCTTTTGGTTATGAAGACTCCTATTTCACTCTAAAGCTTGACAACACTTCGTACAGCCTGCTTGAGAAGGGCTACAATGTGGCGTGGCTTGAAGACAACCCTAAACCCATATCGGGATTTGCCGGTAGCGAAGCCTTGAAAAATATTGGCAACTCTCTGGTTTTTGGAGAAGAACCATATGGCAACGGCAGCATTGTGTATATAGTGGACAATACCCTGTTCCGAAGTTTCTGGGAAAACGGCAAGCTCTTTTTTGTCAACGCAGTATTTATGGTAAACAGTAATGGCTTTGGACTTTAAACCAGATAAAACCACAAATCTCAAATTCTAAAATCGTTTTACAATTTCAATAAGCTTCAACAACTTCGCCATATAGGTCAAAATCGGCCGCATCGGTAATTCGAACCATAGCAAATTCACCGGTCTTCAGGTAACATTTAGTGGCATCGATCAGCACTTCATTGTCCACATCGGGCGAATCGAACTCTGTTCTCCCTACAAAGTAATTGCCTTCTTTTCGGTCTATGACCACCTTGAATTCTTTCCCTATTTTTTCTTGGTTCAATTCCCACGAAATCTGCGATTGTAATTCCATAATCTGGTTGGCGCGTTGTTGTTTTACAGCTTCAGGGACGTCATCGACCAAATTGTAAGCATGAGTATTTTCTTCATGAGAGTAGGTAAAACAGCCCAATCGCTCAAAACGCATCTCTTTTACCCAGTCTTTCAAAGTTTGAAAATCGGCTTCAGTTTCGCCGGGATAGCCCACTATCAAAGTAGTTCTGATAGCCATTTCGGGTACGGTGTTTCGGAAATCCCGCAATAATCGGGTGGTCTTTTCTTTGGTGGTACCGCGACGCATCGATTTTAAAATAGGGTCAGAGATATGTTGCAAAGGGATGTCGATGTAGTTGCATATTTTGGGTTCTTTGCGCATTACTTCCAATACATCCATAGGAAATCCTGCAGGAAATGCATAATGGAGACGTATCCACTCCAAACCATCAACTTCTACAAGGTTTTCCAAAAGTTCGGCAAGATTGCGCTTTTTGTACAGATCCAATCCGTAATAGGTCAAATCTTGCGCAATGAGTATCAATTCCTTGACTCCATTGGCAGTCAATTTTTTTGCCTCAAGGACCAATTCTTCAATAGGTGTGCTTCGATGTTTTCCTCGCATCAGCGGAATTGCACAAAAGCTGCAAGGTCGGTCGCAGCCCTCGGCAATCTTGAGATAGGCATAATTTTTGGGCGTGGTGGTCAACCGTTCGCCAATAAGTTCGTGTTTGTAATCTGCACCTAGTGCTTTTAATAAACTTGGCAGTTCTGTGGTACCGAAATACTGATCCACATCGGGTATTTCTTTCTGGAGATCGGGCTTGTAGCGTTCGCTCAAACATCCGGTAACGAACACCTTATCCACAATTCCTTGTTCTTTTTTCTGCATAAACTCCAGTATGGTGTTTATGCTCTCTTCTTTGGCGTTATTGATAAAACCACAAGTATTGATGACCACAATGTTTCCTTCTTGCTCGTGCACTACATCTTTGCCACTGGCCTTTAGCTGGCCCATAAGCACCTCACTGTCATATACGTTTTTGCTACATCCCAACGTTACAACATTGATACGGTTTTTCTTGAGCGATTTTGTTCTCATATCTATTTCCCACAAAAGCAGGAATACCATTAATTTAATTGTCGAAGGTGCAAAGATACACAATGATTTAAGATTTTTGGTTTGACATACCGGAATCGAATATTAACAACCAAAACTTTAAACCATTCGTATATTAAGTTAGTCATACCTAAAAGCTCAATACCATGAACACCAAACTATTCCCCTTGCCTTTATTGTTTTTTCTTTTTCTTTTGAATTGTGCTTCCGACGATCCAACACCACCCGACGATACCCCCGATAGTGCTCATACATATTTCCCGCCCATTGGTTCTGACACCTGGGAAACAATAACCGCCACTGAACTTGGTTGGAACGAAAACCAGATACAGCCATTACTCGATTTTTTGGAAGAAAAACACAGTAAAGGATTCATCATGCTTTACGATGGCAAAATTGTGGTTGAAGCCTATCTGAACGGCCATTTTGCTACAATGCCCTGGTACTGGGCAAGCGCTGGCAAGACCTTAACGTCCACCGTTTCGGGTATTGCGCAAGCCGAGGGGCTGCTCGACATCAACGATAAGGTTTCGGACCATCTCGGTACAGGATGGACGAGTGCGCCATTAGAAAAAGAAAACCTAATCAACTGCAAGCATTTGCTATCGATGTCCTCCGGTCTGAATGATGCTTTAGGCGATGACGTTTCGCCACCAAACCTCCAATATGTATCTGATGCGGGAACACGTTGGGCTTATCACAATGTCTATGTAAAAATGCAAGATGTGGTAGCAGCAGCCAGCAATCAATCTTGGACCGATTACTTCAATGCCAAATTAAAAAACCGAATTGGGATGGGCGGCACTTGGATTTCGCAAAATGCTTTGAGGGTTTACTGGAGCAACACGCGAAGTATGGCACGCTTTGGGCTGATGGTCTATGCCAAAGGAAAATGGGAAAACACCCAGATAGTCCCCGAGGCATTTTTGAACGAAGCTACCAATACCTCGCAAAACATCAACCTTGCCTATGGTTACTTATGGTGGATCAATGGCAAACCATCATACCACTTGCCCATGGTCCAGTTTGAGTTTCAGGGCGAATTGATTCCAAACGCTCCAGCAGATATGTACGCTGCTCTGGGCAAGAACGACCAGAAACTTTATATTGTGCCAAGCAAAAAATTGGTCATCGTGCGAATGGGTGAAGTGGCAAACCCCGAAAACCCTACTTTTGGGCTTTCTGGGTTTGATGAAGCACTTTGGGATAAAATCAATGCTGTTATAGGTCTTTGATGCGAATTACTTAAAAAAGGAATCTACAAATTCAAACTTATTAAAAACCTGAAGATCATCAATCCCCTCTCCCACACCTATATATTTCACGGGAATCTGAAACTGATCGGAAATACCGATAACCACTCCTCCTTTTGCGGTACCGTCCAACTTGGTAACTGCAAGTGAGGTTACTTCGGTTGCTGCGGTAAATTGTTTGGCTTGCTCAAAGGCATTTTGGCCTGTAGAACCATCCAATACCAACAATACGTCGTGTGGCGCATCGTCGACCACCTTTTGCATCACCCGTTTTACTTTGGTAAGCTCGTTCATGAGATTGATCTTATTGTGCAATCTGCCAGCAGTGTCTATTATCACCACATCTGCGTTTTGGTTTACCGCGCTTTTAATGGTATCGAAGGCCACTGATGCTGGATCACTGCCCATATTTTGGCGCACCATTGGGACACCCACCCTATCTGCCCACACCTGAAGCTGGTCGATGGCGGCAGCCCTAAAGGTATCGGCAGCACCCAAAACCACGTTGAATCCTTGTTTTTTAAATTGCGAAGCCAGCTTGCCAATAGTCGTTGTTTTACCGACGCCATTGACACCTACAACCATAATCACGTACGGTTTTTTATGTTGAGGAAGTGAAAATTCAGTTGCATTGCCAGTATTGGTTTCCGAAAGCAGTCCCGCAATTTCTTCACGCAATATCTTGTTGAGTTCGGAAGTGCCAAGATATTTGTCTTTGGCAACTCGCGCTTCTATGCGCTCGATGATTTTCAAGGTCGTAGCGACACCCACATCACTCGACACCAGAACTTCCTCTAAATTATCGAGGACATCATCATCGACCTTTGACTTTCCGGCTACGGCCTTGTTGAGCTTTGAAAAAAACGAGGTTTTGGATTTTTCCAGGCCTTTGTCCAGGGTCTCTTTTTTATCTGAAGCGAATATTTTTTTAAAAAAACTCATGATGCATTTTGTTTCTTTTCGGGAGTCAACAATCGAGCCTAATCTATAAACCTGAAAATTTGTCATTCCACAGGGTCAAATATAGGCATAAAAAAAACTGCTTTCAAAATAGAAAGCAGTTGCGGGAATATAGTGTGTATATATTTTAGTTTTTCTTTAAAAAATCGTCCACAAATTCTGGAGCCATTACGGACTCAACGAACGTATAGGCACCTGTTTTTGGCGATTTAACCATCTTGATTGCTTTGGTCAACCTTTTTGAGGATGTCTGTAAGGATGCTACTGTCTTCTTTGCCATGGCTTAAATTATTTTATTTCTTTATGAACTGTCATACGTTTAAGGATGGGGTTGAATTTTTTCAACTCCATACGGTCGGGCGTATTTTTTTTGTTTTTTGTGGTAATGTACCGTGACGTTCCGGGCATACCAGACTCCTTGTGCTCAGTACATTCCAATATAACCTGTATTCTATTGCCTTTTTTTGCCATTGTCTTAACTTTTTAGCTTGTGGCCGTTTATTTTAAAAATCCTTTGCTTTTTGCTTCTTTGATAGCCGCAGATATGCCAACTCTGTTGATGGTCTTCAATGCTGCCGTCGAAACCTTTAAGGTCACCCATTTATCCTCTTCAGGAATGTAAAAACGTTTTTTGATGAGGTTAGCATCAAACTTGCGTTTTGTCTTGTTCATCGCATGGGAAACATTGTTTCCTACCATTGCTTTTTTTCCGGTCAGTTCACAAACTCTTGACATTCTTCTTTAACTTTAAAATGTGTTATTTCAAAACAGGGTGCAAATTTAGTAAAACTTTACTATTCCAACAAACTAATGGCCCTACTTTTTTAAAATTTCTTTATGGAGCATTTCGAGAGCTTTTGCAGTGGCACGCTGGACGACTTTTTCTCGGTGGTCTCCAAAGTTAAAAATCTCTGAAAACACATCGGTTTTAGTAGCCAAGGCAATGCACACAGTACCGACTTCGGCCTCTGAATCGCCTTTGGTAGGGCCGGCGTTCCCGGTAGTGGCAAGGGCATAATCTGTTTCAAACAATGCCCGCGCCGATTGGGCCATAGCTTCTGCCACTTCTTTACTGACCACCGAAAATTGTTCTATAAGCTCGGGCCGAACACCCAAAATCTTGATTTTTGATTCGGTGGCATAACACACCACACCGCCTTTAAAATATCGTGATGCTCCGGCAATGGCAGTAAACGATGCGGCAATCTTTCCGCCGGTACAACTCTCTGCAACGGCTACGGTCTTTTGCATTTTGGCCAAGTGGTTACCGATAACGGCATCGATGGTGCCTTCATCTTCAAAACCCACAAAATAGTCTTTTATCAAAGGCATTAAAAGCTCAACATGCTGTTTAATAGCCTGTTCAATCATACGGCCATTATCAGATTTTGCTGACAAACGCAAACGTACCCTACCGAAATTGGGCAGATATGCAAGATGGATGAACGACGGCAATGCATCTTCCCACGACGCTATCATTTCGGCAAGTTTGCTCTCGCCAATACCGTGTGTAAGGATGGTTTTGTGCTGAATGAACGGTAAACGGTAGCGTTTTTGCAACCTCGGCATGACTTCCGATGTCATCAATGCTTTCATCTCAAAAGGCACACCGGGCAACGAGATGATTGTTTTTGCAGCTTTGTCAAACCACATACCGGGCGCACTGCCGTGCAAATTCATCAAAACCTGTGCTTTGGACGGCACCAGAGCTTGGTCGAGATTTAACTGTGACGGTGTCTGGTTAAATTGTTTCCAAAGTCTGTTTATATTTTTTGTTACGGACGCATCCCTGACCAATTGGTCTTCAAAATATTCGGTAAAGGTTTTTTTGGTAACGTCGTCTTTTGTTGGTCCCAAGCCGCCCGTAACGATGATGATATCGGCACGGCTTTCAGCTTCTTGCAATGCTGTTTTGATGTGTGTGCTTTGGTCCTGAACCGAAGTGACCTGATGTACGGATACACCTATCTTATTGAGACATTTGGCTATATAGGCGGAATTGGTATCAACGACCTGCCCAATCAGGATTTCGTCGCCGATGGTAATAATCTCGGCAAACATGTTTTGTCAGAGATTGAAATCGTGTTTTATCTCTTCGACGGCTTTTTCTATGGCGGCCAGGACAATTTTCAATTTACCAGAGACATCCAAATCTTTCTTTTCAAACTTCCCCCAATCTTGCACTTCGATTAGGTCTTCCAAAACACCAAGTTCAAAGAGATCCACTGTGGGTTTCATCTTGTGGGCCGCTTGGTAAGCCGTATAATAATCTTTATCGGCCACTGCTTTTTTGAGGCGAGAGGCATCTTCCGGCACTTCTTCCAGAAACGCTGCGGCAAGTGCCGCAACAAAATCGCTATCGCCATCCGCAAGCTCGCGTACCCTGAAGAGTTTATAGTGTTTTTCCATTTATTTGATTGTTAGCTTAAACATTTCGTTGTCTTCGATAAAACCCGTGAGCTCGTCTCCGGTCTCTACCCTGCCGACCCCGCTGGGCGTCCCGGTAAAGATAATATCTCCTGTCTTTAATGTAAAATATTTTGAAATATATTCGATAAGTTCATCGATTTTCCAAAGCATTTGCGCGGTATTGCCCATTTGTACCGATGAACCGTTGCGCATCAACGAAAAGTTGAGATGCTGCAAATCATCGAAATTTTTCTTTGAGATCCACGTGCCAACTACCGCCGAACCGTCAAAAGCTTTGGCACGTTCCCATGGCAATCCTTTCGATTTTAGGTCCTCTTGCAGGTCGCGCGCCGTAAAGTCGATGCCAAGACCGATCTCTTCATAATATTTGTGCGCAAATTTTTTGTCAATATGTTTTCCCACCCTATTGACCTTTACCAATACCTCGACCTCATAGTGTATCTCACTGGAAAAATCGGGGATGTAAAAGGGTTGGCCAACTTGCAACAGTGCCGTATCTGGCTTGAGGAAAATGACAGGCGTGTCGGGCCTGGCATTGCCGAGCTCTTCGATATGCTCCGAATAGTTTCTTCCTACACAGATGATTTTCATTACAATTAGGGATAAAGGTTCAAAGACCGCTCTGTTTACTTTATCTGGGACTTGGCCCAAAACATTATTGTATTGTTATATTAATCCAATTTATTGTTCAATGCTCTCAACTTAATTCCCGTAAGCACTTTTTTTGTATATAGCGGAAAATCGGCATTGAGAAGCCACCCAAAGTAGCCGGGCTCTTCATTGAGCACATCCTCGACCTTTTTGTTTTTGTGCTTTCCAAACGAAAAACATTCCTCACCGTTTTTATTATATGTGATAAATCCGGCAAAATCGGCAAACTCTTTTCGCGAACTGAATTCTGCCAGAAATTTTATGTCATTTTCGAGTGCGCCGTATCTTTCTATTTGTGCTTTCAGCACTTCATAAGTGGCAATGGTATCGGCTTCGGCACTGTGCGCATTATCAAGGTTTTTATTGCAATAAAACATATATGCCGCCGATAACGTGCGCTGTTCCATTTTATGGAAGATATTTTGGACATCGACCGCAACACGGTTTTTCATATCAAAATCCACATCGGCCCGCAACATTTCTTCTGCCAACAGTGGAATATCAAAGCGGTTGGAATTGAACCCTGCCAAATCTGCGTCTTTAATGAGGTGGTAAACTTCTTTTGCCAATTCTTTGAACGTGGGTTTGCCAGCCACATCAGCATCCGAAATACCATGCACGGCGGTAGCATCCTTGGGAATGGGAATGGTGGGGTTGACCAACCAGGTCTTGCTTTCTTCCTTACCGTCCGGATGGATTTTGAGGATAGAAATTTCCACAATCCTATCGTTTGTGATGTTGACACCCGTGGTTTCGAGGTCAAAAAAACAAATTGGCCTGTTGAGGTTGAGTTTCATTTTTGGTCCATTTTTGGCAAAGATAGGGAGATAAATTAAGAACGGTGCTTTTATATGCCGGGCGATTTGAATTTTAAATGAATTCTGTTTGGGCCGGTCATCTGCTTTTCAAAATAATACCCGGCAATTTCGAGAATTCAGAAAAAGAATGAAAATTTTCAAACAAAAATCCACATGTCCTTCGCATGCACTCACTGCAATGAAAACTCAAGTAATCATTTCAAAACACCTCTAAACCATCCACCGACCATCAAACAATAAAAATTGAACTCGAGTTAGTTGAAGATGGGACAACATTTGAAATGGCGCAGAACAGAAACACCTGACCACTACATATTATCCCACACAACAGCAATCATTGATTATTTCAACTTGGGACATCACATTATATGCAATAAAACTTGATCCTGAGCGGACATATTAAATTATTGCCATTTGGAGACAAATATGCAGCTTGAAAAAATTCTTATTGGCTCTGCTTTATCCATCCATTTTACACGAGGAAGTATAATAAACTTCAAAAAGAAAGAGAAATTTATTGTACCCTTTGATGAATTTACAAAAAAAAACACTGCCTTTTGAGCAGTGCTTTTTTTGAAGTCAATTACGGAAAAAGCTTATTGTTTTATCAATTTTTTGACAATAACCCCTGATCCTGACTGGATTTTCACGATATAGTTGGCAGAAGCCAATTCGGAAACATCAACTCTTTTCTCTACGCCCATATCGGATAGGTCAATTGATTGTACCAACTTACCAGAAATATCATAGATTTGGGCAAATTGTACCTCAACAGATCTTGGATTGACAAATGTGACAAAATCATTCACTAAATTCGGATACATCGTCACACTGGCCAAATCTGACGATTCATTAACACCAAGGGTATTGGAACAGCTTAAACGGTACTCAATCGTAATAGAACCACTGTCATAAACTCCATCGGGATCAACCGAACCATCATCAAAACTTTCAAAAAATTCAAGTGACATACTGCCCGAAATATCATTGGCTACTAAATAATATGAAAGACCTGCGGCCACTAAATCTATAATACCGTCACTGGAATAAGAACCGGGTCCAGAATTATTAACGCCGGCACCAGGCGTAAGATTCACATCTGCAGCACCATCTAAATCGGGATCAAAACCAATAACCATTTCAGATAGCCATGAAGGGGAATTAGCTGTTTGGTTTGTATCCCAACTTATGCCTGTAAATTCAAGCACAGGATTTTCACAATCGGTTAGGTCTGCAAATCCATCCAAAGGTATGGTTAGATAAACATTGCCAGGATCTCCAAGTGAATAGCGACTTTCAATTCCCGCTACGTCAACATCCACTGTTTCTGTAAGGGTCGTTTGGGCATGGGCCAACATGCCGAATGCAAAACTAAATGTAGATAATAAAGTAGTAATTTTTCTCATAAATTTCAATGTTTTTAATTAATATTCAAAAATCGTTATGGCTAATATACTATTTTTTTTCAACTCCATTCCATAATATTGAAAATTACACAAAAAATTGAAGTAAAATATGCAAAACCAAATTGATTGGACCCTTTATATATCAAAAAAAAAAGCACCTTAAAAAAGTGCTTTGATTATCATTTGCTTATATATCACAATTCCCTATTGCTGTCCCAAGCTTCGAGGTTGTCTTTGACAGCTTTTACGAACTGGCCTCCCAGTGCGCCGTTTACCACCCTATGGTCATAAGAGTGCGACAAAAACATACGGTAACGGATGCCTATATAATCTCCTGCAGGTGTTTCTATGACGGCAGGCACTTTTCTTATGGCGCCCAATGCCAAAATACCAACTTGCGGTTGGTTTATGATGGGCGTTCCCATAATACTTCCAAACGTACCGACATTTGTAACGGTATATGTTCCACCTTGTATTTCGTCGGGTTTTAACTGGTTGAGCCTTGCCCTGTTTGCCAAATCATTGACACGCTTGGTCATGCCCACCAAATTGAGCTGGTCTGCATCCTTTATGACCGGTACTATCAGGTTGCCATCCGGCAATGCCGCCGCCATGCCAAGGTTGATATGCTTCTTCTTGATAATTGTATCGCCTTGCACGGAAATATTCATCATTGGGAATTTTTTGAGCGCCTTTGCAACGGCTTCCATAAATATGGGTGTGAACGTCAGGCTTTCTCCTTCGCGTTTAAAAAACTCGTCTTTGACTTTATTTCTCCAATTCCATATTTCGGTAACATCTGCCTCGACAAAACTCTGCACGTGCGCCGAAGTGTGTACGGATTCAACCATGTGATGGGCTATAAGTTTACCCATACGACTCATTTCAATAATTTCGTCATCACCACTTGCCACTACAGGTGCTGTTTTTGGTTTTTCAGCAACATTACTTTGTGTTTCAGCAGTTTTCTGTGAAGTTTCTACCATTTTGACCGGCTCGGTTTCTGCAACAGGTTGCTGCGCCTGTGGCGATGCTTGTTGGGCTTGTACCGGAGCTTCTGCCCTACTTTTTATGTAACCAAGAATATCATCTTTTGTTACACGACCGTCCTTACCAGTACCTACAATAGCATCGAGTTCGGCCTGCGAAACACCTTCTTCTTTGGCTATGTTTCTGACCAACGGCGAATAAAACCGACCCTCGGATGAAATTACCGGAGACACAACAGCTTTGGCTGCTTCGACAGTTTGGGCTACTTGTTGCACAGGAATGGCTGCGGCTGGAACAGTTTCTTTGACGGCATCAGCTTTAGGTTCGGCAGTAGAAACAGAAGCAGAAACTTCGGTCTCAATGATTGCGATTGCCTGACCCACCTGTACCACATCATCTACATTGAACAATTTTTCGACCAAGATGCCCTCGACTTCACTCGGAACTTCACTGTCCACTTTGTCTGTTGCTATTTCGAGTACAGCTTCATCGGCCTCAATCTTATCGCCAACGTTCTTTAGCCAATTGGTAATGGTTGCCTCTGCGACGCTTTCTCCCATTTTGGGAAGTTTTAGTTCAAATCTTGCCATATAGTCAGTATAATGGTGCTTTTGGTTATTTGCATTGCAAAATTAATGAAAAAAGGCAGACTTCTTTATACATCCGATAGAATTTACTGCACAACATAATTAACAAATCTTTGGTCCATTCAAAAACACAACACCTCTCCACGGCCTGTGGAACTATCACTACCAATGATGAAACGGGCGTTTTTTGGAAGAATCCTAAAAGTCATGCCTTGCACTTTGGAGAGACCATCCATGTGAAGGATAATTTCCTTGAAATTCAAAACATTATTGTCAAAAATTAGTTGGACGGCCCGTTTTTCCCGATTTTCAGGACTATACAAACGAAGTTTATTACCAAGTTTTGAACGAAGTGGCTCAATCGGCCCATCGGAAAGCAATTCGTATCCGGACACCAATGGTTTTGAATTGGTAGATTTTTTGGGCAACAACACGATAATCTTGATACCCAACCCAATAAACACGTCATATACAACATTTGGCTTGAAATGCTTTTTGAAAAAAATTCGCATCGCCCCATTGAACCGATTCGCATATGTTTTGTTTTTTATGGTACTTTCTCCTTTGAAATGAATAGCGGATGTTGTGGGATTGTAATAATTATCGTAGCCCATCTTTTGTACCCTGTACGAAAAATCCATATCCTCACCATACATAAAATAATCTTCATCAAAACCTTTGGCATCGTTATATAGAGAGCGTCTCAACAGCATAAAAGCTCCAACCAAAACAGCGACTTTCCCTGTTTCTTTTTCAGATAGGTGATTGGCATAGTAGTCTTTTGAGCTTCCTAAAATCTTTTTTATGGACACCAATGGCGTGGGCACGTTACGTTTGCTCTCGGGCAAAAATTGTCCTTTGCCATCCAGAAGCCTGCATCCTACAATTCCCATTTTTGGTGTGTTTTCTGCAAAATCCATCAGGATCTTGAAGGTATCTTCGGCCACAACGGTATCGGGGTTTAGGATACAGACATAACGACCTTTTGCGTTTTGTACACCAAGGTTATTACCTTTTGAAAATCCAAGGTTTTCATTGTTTTCAATGAGGATGACTTCCGGAAACAGGGCTTTTACCATCTGGCAACTGTCGTCAGTAGAAGCATTGTCCACCACGATAATCTCGGCCTCAAAATCGGCAATTGCAGCCTGTACGCTCTTGAGGCACAGCTCCAGGAAGTACCTGACATTGTAATTGAGTATGACTACCGAAAGCTGCAAACTCATTACATTTTTAAAGAGGATTCAAAAGGTACGCGGTTTGCGATGCTCCTGCCAAGTGTAACCTCGTCGGCATATTCGAGTTCGTTGCCCACAGAAATGCCCCGGGCAATGGTAGAAACAACCACGTCTTTATCACGTATTTGCCTGTAAATGTAAAAATTGGTAGTATCACCTTCCATCGTTGGGCTTAACGCAAAAATGAGCTCCTTTATTTTTCCTTGATTGATTTTCTTTATCAAGGTATCGATCTTGAGATCATTTGGACCTATGCCGTCCATGGGCGAAATTTTTCCCCCAAGCACATGATATAAACCTCTGAACGAACTGGTTGCTTCGATAGCCATCACATCGCGCACGTCCTCAACAACGCACAGGATTTCCTCATCACGATGTGGGTTTGAGCAGATTTCACAAAGAGCATTGTCGCTTATATTATGGCATTTTTGGCAAAATTGGATATCGTTGCGCAAGGACACCAACGCCAAGGCCAATTGTTCGGTCTGCTCTTTGGGTTGGCGCAACAAGTGCAACACCAGCCTTAAGGCGGTACGCTTGCCGATGCCGGGCAAATGCCCAATTTCCGATACGGCTTTTTCGAGAAGTTTAGATGAAAATTCCATGGTTGCGAATTTACGTTTTTTTAATGGCAAAAGATAAGCTTGAACAGCCTCAAAGTGAAATATTTTTTTTTAAAATAGGGATGCTATTCCAAAAAGCCAATCGGCAAAATGGGTGGTTTTCCTTTAAATTTACTTAATATTGCTCAGTAACCATAAAACACTATGTCGCCCACAACCATCCTTTTGTTGATAGCCGCATACTTCGGCCTTTTGATTTTAATATCCTTTTTCACGGGAAAGAACAGCGATAACGATACGTTCTTCAAGGCCAACAAGCAATCGCCTTGGTATGTAGTGGCTTTTGGGATGATTGGCGCCTCTCTTTCTGGGGTAACATTCATATCGGTGCCTGGATGGGTAGAAGCTTCAAAATTCGGGTATTACCAAGTGGTTCTGGGCTATATTTTAGGCTATGCCGTTGTGGGTCTTATCTTGTTGCCGCTATATTACAGACTGAATCTTACCACGATATATACCTATCTGGAAGAACGTTACGGCACGTTTTCCTACAAGACCGGAGCCTTGTTCTTCATACTTTCAAGAACCATAGGCGCCAGTTTCAGATTGTATCTGGTGGCTATCGTTTTGCAGAGCCTTGTTTTTGACAGTCTGAATATCCCATTTTGGGCAACAGTGTCCATTACCATAGCACTCATTTGGCTCTATACGTTCAGGAGCGGCATAAAAACCATTGTCTGGACAGATACGCTACAGACGCTGTTCATGTTGGTATCCGTAGGCTATTCTATATATTACATTTCTGATGGTTTGGGCATTTCGGGATCAAACTTAATCAGCTATGTAAGCCAAAGTGAGCTATCGCAGATCTTCTTTTTTGATGATTTCAAAAGTGCCAACTACTTTTGGAAGCAGTTTTTGAGCGGAGCGTTCATTACCATAGTCATGACCGGACTCGATCAAGACATGATGCAGAAAAACCTGACTTGCAAGACCTTAAAAGATGCTCAAAAAAACATGTTTTGGTTTACCGGCATACTGGTTTTGGCAAATTTGATGTTTTTGGTGCTCGGGTTGCTTCTCACCCATTATGCCCACCAAAACGGCATTGACGCAAGCAAAGATTTGCTGTTCCCGACCATTGCTACACAATCTGATCTGGGATTTGGCTTGGCCACCGTATTCATTTTGGGGCTTATTGCAGCAGCCTATTCAAGTGCCGATGGTGCACTAACGGCGCTGACCACATCGTTTTGCATAGATATCATGGACATAGAAAAACGGTTTGAAAGCAAAAAACAAGTGAGAGCACGAAGACTGGTACATGTTGGGTTTTCACTGCTCTTTGTGGCGATCATGGTCGGGTTTAAATATCTGGTGGATGACGCATCGGTCATAGAACGGTTGTTTGTTTTTGCCGGCTATACGTATGGGCCGCTTTTGGGTCTATATGCCTTTGGGCTATTCACAAACATAAATGTCAAGGACAAGCTTGTACCAATCATAGCGATAATATCGCCCTTACTTTCTTACATTGTCAGTATCAACAGCTTAAAATGGTTTGGGTTTGAGTTTGGGTTTTTTATTTTGATATTGAACGGGTTCTTAACATTTATCGGCTTGTTCCTGATATCACAAAAAAAAGTCCAGGCAAGTATTCTGGGTCAAAACTGATCGATCCCCAACAGCACCAAAGTACAGGCTACCTCAACATCAATACCCTCCTTTTCGAGCAATCGATAAAATTCCGGATTTTCTGTTCCAGGATTAAAAATGACCCTTTTGGGCTTTAGTGAAACCAAATAATCGTAATACCCTACTTGTCGATTTGGACGCATGTACAAGGTAACGGTATCAACTTTCTCATAAGCTTTGAGTTTATTGTCGATTTTTACCCCATGCACAACACCCTCGTTCAGGCCAAATGCCACCACGGGATGACCTTTATCAAACAATCTGACAATGGCCAGATACGAATATCTATCCGGATTAATTGAGGCTCCAAACACAAGTGTCTTTTTGGGCATAGCTCTGGTTTTTGTTAAAATCTTGTTAAGTTTAGTTAAAACAGGTAACGGGATCCAAATTTAGACGTCTATCGAGTATCATCCAAATGAAGCAACAACAATTTAATTAGTTGTCTTGCATCATTAGTCTTAATCATTAATCAAAAAACAATCAATCAAAAATGAAAAAACTACTCTTGCTTCACATGCTTTTGCTTTCAGCATTCCTGACAGCACAACCATCACCCAACAAGGACATTAAGGAAGGTTCAATAACCGGGCGTGTCCTGGATGCTGCACTTAATCAACCTTTGCCATATGTCAATATCATCGTACAGACCGATACGCATGATATATTTACCGGTGGCATTACCAACGAATCTGGTGTTTTTGAAATAAAAAAAATCCCCGAAGGGAAAATTTATGTGGATATCCAGTTCATCGGCTATAAGACAGTCACAAAAAGTGTGGAGATTGGCAAACGAATCTACGACATAAACTTGGGCGACATCCTGCTCGAAGAAGATGCGGCAAGTCTTGACGAGGTCCTGGTCGTGGCAGAAGTTACCACCATCCAGCAAAAAGTGGACCGCAAAGTTATCACCATCGGCAAGGACCTGACCACTACAGGCCCAACGGCTTCAGACATCATGAACAACATCCCGTCCATAAATGTTGATCAACAAACCGGCAACATCAGCCTCCGCGGCAATGAAAATGTGCGGGTAATGGTGGATGGCAAATTATCCAATGTACCTATTGCCCAATTGTTGAAACAGATTCCATCATCTTCCATTAAACAAATAGAGCTTATCACCAATCCTTCGGCAAAGTACAACCCGGAGGGCATGAGCGGCATCATCAACATCATCCTACACAAAAACACCAATATTGGTTTCAATGGAAACGTTAATTTAGGGCTCACCAAAGAAATCTATGCCAAGTTCAACGGATCGATCGACATGAATTACCGAAATGGAAAATTCAATCTATACGGCAATTATGGCAACAACACTGGCAAGCACACCAATTATGGCAGCGTTGAACGATTGGACGATCAATCTTTGCAGTCGTTTGAGTTCTTCAACAACAACAAATCGCATCTGTACAAAGTAGGTCTGGATTTTTATATGGACGACAACAACACCATCTCATTCTTCACCAATCAAAACATTTATGATGGCAAAGGGAATGGTTCAACTTCCATACTGTATCAGAACCAACCTCTACAGGTGCAATTGTTTGACAATGTTTCAGACAATGTTTCGTCACAATATAACGGAGCGTTCAAGCATAAGTTCAAAAAAGAAGGCGAAACACTGGACATCGAAGCCGATTACAGTGTTTATGAAGAAAATGAAATTGCGTCTTTCAACTCAATAAATTTGAATTTCCCTCCAGATTATAACGATTTAGTGGGCACCGATAGAGACCAGCTCACCATCAACGTGGATTATGTGAATCCGCTCTCCGAAAACACAAAATTAGAATTTGGCGCAGAAGCCCGATTGTTTGACACACGCATAGATTACAGCTCCACGGGCCTGTCGGTCAACGAGAACCAAGACAATATCCCCAACAACGGCGATGAGTACATCCCGACACCGCAAACAGATTTTGAGTACAAACGCGACATTTATTCTGTGTATGCAACCTATGGCAAAAGTTTTGATAAATGGAACTACCAGGTCGGTTTAAGGGCAGAAAGCGTGACCGAAGATGCAAATGCCATAAGAAACCTTGAAAACTCTGTTGAGTCAACTTCCTTTAAAAACGATTATATACAGGTATATCCTTCAGTGTTCCTTACTTACACCCCAAGCGATAAAAACTCCTATCAGGTGAGCTACAGCAGACGTGTGGACAGACCTGGGCTGCAACAGGTAAATCCTATCCGTCAATGGAGCACACCATTGATTTCTTCATATGGAAACACCGAACTACAACCACAGTTCACCAATTCCATAGAAGCAAACTACACCCGTAAATTTGGGATAGGCTCATTGACCGGTGGCGTGTTTTACAGACTTGTGGAAGACGAAATCAACAGAGCCGTATTCATTGACAGGCTGGATATCAACAAAAACATCCTGACCTTCGACAATTTTGACAACACCACGGCTTTCGGACTGGAAATCAACGGCAATTTGAGGCCTACCAAATGGTGGAACCTGAACTTGAGCTTTGACTTGTACTCCAGAACGCAAAAAGGCATCACAGAGCGATTGACCGTTCCATCAGATGTCGCAACCGTGGACGACATTGTGATGGAAACCGTTAGCGTGGACAATGTGGTGTACAATTTCCGATTTTTCAGCAACTTCAGTGCCACCAAACGATTGAACCTTTCCGTTTTCACCATGTACCGTGGCGAAGAGAAAGGCCTCCAAGTCACCAGAAAACCAATGTTCATGGTCAATACCGGATTGCGTTATTCGTTCATGGAAGACCAAAGGGCAACGTTTAGTTTCAACTATAGCGACATCTTTAACACCATGAAATTTGAGTTTGAAGGCGACCGACCCACACCTCAAACCGGGCAGTTCCACTGGGAAAGCAATACCTGGAACGTCGGTTTTGCATATAGATTTGGAGGAACCAAATACCGAGCCATACAACGCAAAACAAGGGATGCCAACGAAACATCAGGAGGCAGCGGATTTATGTAAACAAATCGTTCATTGGCCATTTAACAGTAGATGGCACCATCAGTGTCTAGGCATTGAACGTGAAAACCCGAAACGAATGTTTCGGGTTTTCTGTACGCAAGAATTATATCTGACTTTCAGCCCATTGTGTTAATATAACGTTAAATATCCGACAGTATATACTAAAATCAAAATTTCAACGTATAGTTAATTAGGTAGAATTAGTTTAAGTGTTAGTTAAGTTGGTCCGTAGAAAGATCCGTGGTGTTTTCGCTTCGGATCTTTTTACCATTTTATGATAGCGCTACCCCAAGTAAAACCGCTTCCAAACGCCGCCAGCACCACGGTATCGCCTTCTTTTATTTTTCCTTGTTCCCAAGCTTCCGTTAATGCTATTGGGATAGATGCCGCCGTTGTATTGCCATAACGCTGTATGTTGTTGAATACCTGACCATCATTTAGTCCGAACTTTTTCTGTACAAACTGCGAAATCCTCAAGTTGGCCTGATGCGGTATCAACATATCGATATCCTCTTTTTTCAGGTTGTTTTTTAGCAATCCTTCCATGATGACCTCGCTGAAACGCACCACGGCATTCTTGAACACAAATTGGCCGTTCATATAAGGGAAATAGCTTTCATCATTAACATCATTGTCCTTTAAAATATCTGTTACCCAACGCGTTGCCATCCCAGGAGCTTTAACCACTAATTCTTCGGCATGTTCACCTTCAGAATGCAAATGTGTGGACAAGACACCTTTGGCAGTATCTTCGGTACGGGTCAAAACGGCAGCTCCTGCGCCATCGCCAAAAATGACCGAAACGGCACGGCCACGGGTGGTTTTGTCCAATCCGCGGGAATGCAATTCACTCCCAATGACCAAAACGGTCTTGTACATGCCCGTTTTGATAAACTGGTCAGCTACAGAAAGCCCGTAAATAAAACCAGAGCATTGGTTCCTTACGTCCAAAGCGCCTACGGTCTTGAGGCCAAGTTGGTGCTGTACCTGAACGCCAGGCCCCGGAAAATACATATCTGGGCTCAAGGTTGCAAACACAATAAAATCAATGTCGTCCTTATCGATTCCGGCACGCTCTATAGCCACCTTTGCGGCCTTGACACCCATGGTCGTTGTAGTATCGCCAGAATGTTCCTTGACCCAACGCCGCTCTTTAATGCCGGTTCGCTCTTGGATCCATTCGTCATTGGTATCCATAATTTTTGAAAGGTCCTCGTTGGTAACAACATTGTCGGGCACATAAGATCCAAGGCCGACTATTTTTGAATTGTACATATAATCACTATTAGGGTTCGCAATATAAATATTTAGGCAAGTATGAATTTCAAAAAAAAACCATATTCGTTATGCGTGCATAATATATTCGGAGTTGTGCCAGTTTGTCATATTTATGGGCTTGGTATTTTTTTTGCCAAATACAGAAACAGAAAACCAATATCCATAAAATATACATACCATGACAAAAGGAAATATCAATGTGTCAGTAGAAAACATTTTTCCACTGATAAAAAAATTTCTGTACAGTGACCACGAAATCTTTTTGAGGGAACTTATCAGCAACGCTACCGATGCGACCTTAAAACTGAAACATCTTACGAGCATAGGTGAAGCCAAAGTGGAATATGGCAATCCAATCATCGAAGTAAAAGTCGACAAGAAAGGCAAAAGGCTTTACATCACCGACCAAGGTATCGGAATGACAGCCGAAGAGGTTGAAAAATACATCAACCAGATTGCGTTTTCGGGCGCCGAAGAGTTTTTGGACAAATACAAAGACGCCGGAAAGGACACAGGTATCATTGGGCATTTTGGCCTTGGTTTCTACTCGGCCTTTATGGTAGCCGAAAAGGTGGAAATCATTACCAAATCGTATAAAGATGAACCCGCAGCGCACTGGGTATGCGACGGTTCACCGGAGTTTACCTTAAAAACTGCCGACAAAAAAGATCGGGGCACAGAAATCATCCTTCACATTGCCGATGATTCAAAAGAGTTTTTGGAAGAATCAAGAATCCGTGAATTGTTGCTGAAATACAACAAATTCATGCCAATCCCGATCAAATTTGGGACCAAAGAGATCAACGACCCTGATTTTGAACCCAAAACCATCACCGACAAAGACGGCAAGGAATCCAAAGAACCCCATAAGAAAATTACGGTTGACAATATCATAAACAATCCCAACCCGGCCTGGACCAAACAACCAGCCGATCTGGACACCAAAGATTACCAAGAATTTTACAGAGAGCTCTACCCAATGCAGTTTGAAGAACCTTTGTTCAATATCCACCTCAATGTAGACTACCCCTTCAACCTGACCGGCATCTTATATTTCCCAAAGATGACAAGCGACCTCAACATCCAGAAAGACAAAATCCAATTGTACCAGAACCAAGTGTTTGTGACCGATAATGTAGAAGGTATCGTGCCGGAATTTTTGACCATGCTGAAAGGCGTTATCGATTCTCCTGATATCCCGCTGAATGTATCAAGAAGCTATTTGCAGGCCGATGGTAATGTAAAAAAGATTTCCTCGTACATCACCAGAAAAGTGGCAGACAAGTTAAAATCGTTGTTCAATGACAACCGCGAGGATTTTGAAAAGAAATGGAACGACATCAAAATCGTAATCGAATATGGAATGTTGTCCGAAGATAAATTCTTTGAAAAAGCCGATGCTTTTGCGCTTTATCCTACAGTTGATGGTTCTTTTTTCACTTGGGACGAACTGATTAACAAAATCAAGGACAACCAGAGCGACAAAGACAATAAAACCGTGATCCTGTATGCTTCAAACGAAGATGCACAGCACAGTTATATTGAAGTTGCCAAAACCAAGGGCTACGAAGTGTTGCTATTGGATTCTCCAATTGTGTCGCACCTGATGCAAAAACTCGAATCCAGCAAGGAAAACATATCTTTCGCAAGGGTGGATGCCGATCACATTGACAACCTTATCAAAAAAGAGGACACAAAAATTTCAAAACTGTCCGATGAACAGAAAAAAGAACTGGAAACCGTGATCAAAGGCGCAGTACCGTCAGAAAAGTTTATGGTTCAACTCGAAGCCATGGACAGTGACGCATCGCCCTTCATCATCACACAGCCCGAATTTATGCGGCGCATGAAAGAGATGCAGGCCACTGGCGGAGGCATGTTTGGCATGGGCAATTTCCCTGAAATGTACAACCTTGTCATAAACACCAATTCTGAATTGGTTGGGGAAATTCTCAACACAAAAGAAAAAGACGCACAAGAACGCCTCATCAACCAGAGCCTCGACCTTGCGAAGCTTTCTCAAGGTTTGCTCAAAGGCAAAGAATTGAGCGACTTCATAAAACGCAGTTATCAAATGATCAAATAAAAGTAACTGTCAATTTTTAATAAGAGGCTGTCTCAAATGCTTTCTCTTGTCAAGCTGAATAGGTTTATCCTTATTTAACTGCTTAAAAACAATACCATAGAGGTATAAATCAAAGCAGTAATGGCAAGAAAGAACACTTTTGGGACAGCTTTTGCCTATCTGATCTTTCCAAATCGAACTTTTAATGCATTGATATAGCGACTAAAACGGTTTTGCTCCTTTCAAATCAATAAACAAAAGAAAAAATCTGAAGGTATTTCTCATAAAATAGGCAAAGACACCTTTGCAACCTACACGATCAAAGATTGCTAAATAATCTCTTCAACGTGCCTTTTGATGTTTGAGGCTATCTTTTCAACGGGAAGATCATTGGCGTCAAGCCCAAACGGATCTTCAATTTCTTCGGCGATGAGCTCCAGGCTTGCAAGGACATAAAAAATGAAGATGACCACCGGAATGGCATAATATCCCAAACTGAACACATAGCCAAACGGCAGCGTCATCACATAAAAGAAAATAAATTTTTTGATAAAAGCACTGTAAGAATATGGGATTGGTGTGTTCTTGATACGCTCACAGGCTCCGCAAATGTCCGTCAACGCCTGCATTTCGTTGTTCAAGACAATCAGTTGGTCACCAGTGATTAGCTTCCTGCAGTACAAGTCGTTGATCTTATGGAAAATCTTTGCGGCAACTTGGTTGGGCCGATGCTTTTGTTGATCGATATCAATCTGAACGTCATCAAACAATTGCTTACCGGTCTCCACATTGGTCAGATGCTTTGCCAAAACTGACGCATATCCCGGAATATGTTTTCTAAAGTACTCCCGTTCGTGGTTTTCCTGCAATATTACCGACAATTTGATGGCCAAATTCCTACTGTTGTTCATCAGTGCGCCCCACAGCTTTCTTCCTTCCCACCAACGGTCATATGCGGTATTGGTCCTAAAGACCAAAAGCAACGAAATCACAAAACCCAACATGCCGTGCATGACCGTGATCCGTGACAGCGGGCTTTTTTCTGACAACTTCCAATATTCAAGTTCAAGATAGGCCACACCATAGGTGTATAGCCCTATGAAAATCATCATTGGAATGAGTTGTCTAAACGTATCGGATTTATGGAAACGGAAAATAAAAGTTATCCAGTCTTTCGGGTTGTACTGTACCATCGGGAATCTGCTTTATCGATGCGCAAAATTAAAAAAATGTTTTGCTTAAAGACATGTTCGGGATCAACACCTTTACAACCAATCAACAATCGGTATTGCAGGAGCAAAAAAACCAGTCAATATCAATTTTTTTATTACAAATTAAAGTATCTTTAGGGTTGTTCAATCCATAACAATGCCACATAACATGAAAAAACCTGTCTTTTTTCTGTGTTTTGCCCTTGTATTTGCTTCCTGTAAAGACAGCAAACAACCTCAACAAAACGAGGTCAATAGAGATACTAAAATATACGAAGATTTTTCTGCTTTACTCAAAAGTTATTATGAAGAAAAAAATAAAATATACCCTTTAGAAGCAACAATCATCGGAGACACAAGGCACAACGATTATTTGCCCAACTTTCTCACTGGTGAATTCATACAAAAAGAGCGGAAATTCTACTCGGATCCCAAAAACAGCTTCATGCAATTCAAAAACGATGAACTTAATGAAAACGAACATTTTAGCAAACAGGTATTACTCTGGGAATACGATATCAACCTCCAAGAACCACTCTTTAAAATTGAAACACCGATTGATCAAATGCGGTCGACGAACCTGTACATAGGCCAATGGGCAAGTGGATCGGGAGTACAACCTTTTAAAACCCCACAAGATTACAAAAACTGGCTCAAGCGCCATAACGGCAACCTTTCGTGGATGGCAAGTGCAAAACAGCGTATGAGAGAAGGCACCGTAAGCGGCAACGTATTATCAAAACCATTGATTATAAGTGAGTTGCCGCAACTTAAATCCTAGAACTGGACACTTTAACGCTTGACCTTTTGGAAGAAAAGATAAACCACCGGATCACAACTGTAAAAAATGCTTCGTAAACTGTTGACATATTCCACTATTCTTTTGGCGATCGCACAGGCAATCTCCCAAACCGTCATTAAAGACGAAACAACAAAACAGCCGGTATCTTTTGCAACCATATCATTCGGCAATGGCAACGGTGTCTTTGCCGATGACGAGGGCAGTTTTATTTTCACTGAAAAATTGTACCCTGATATAGACACACTGTACATATCTGCTCTCGGGTACAAAGATTTGGTGGTTCCTTCAGTCAACCTTGGCCCAACGTTGTACATGAAAACCCAAATAGATCATCTCAATGAAGTGGTCATCCGCAACACAAAAGATCGGAAATTCAAGGAAGAAACATTAAAGCCCTACCTTGATGACGATTACTACCATTGTTGGCTTCCTACGATAGAGTCTGAAATTGCAGTATATTTTCCGAATGACGGCCAAAAAACACAAGAAATAGCCAAAGTACACATCCCCGTCACGCTCGAATCAAAAGACTGGGAAAAACGAAAAAAAGCCAATACCGAAAAACAACCTTTTTCCACATTGTTCAAGGTGAAATTTTATTATAACGACAATGGCCAACCAGGGAAAGCGCTCACATATGAGACCATCGTGTTCAGAACCACAGAAAAAAATGGGAACACCTTTGTGCTTGATGTGTCACAACATACCATTGATGTTCCAGACAATGGTTTTTTTGTATCGTTGCAAGTTTTGGGCTATACCGACCATTCGGGTAAATTGTTGCCCAATAAAAAATACAAAGAAATCAAAGATGGCAAAAACACTGTCAAAATTCCCACAAATTTCAGGCCCCTACTCCCCTTTACTGACAAAATCCCCGGAAACAGGACTTTCATAAAGCGGGTATTTATCAATGACAACAAATGGTCCAAATTTGAAAAAGATGGCGATGTACAGTCCGGATTGTTAAAGCTTGGCCTCAACAATTATGGTATTGGCGTGACTTACAAGGTTTTCCGTGAAGAATAAAGGGTCAATCACTCAACTGCAAAATCAAAATACGTATCCGGAAACGGTTCCCAACGCAATGTAAAATGCCACCATTCTTTGGGGTAATTCCTAAAATTGTGCGATAGCATAACCCTTTGCAACAACATCCTGTTAGCCATTTGGGTTTCTGTAATCCCTTCATAATCAACCCAGGATTGCTCTCCGAAAAAATCATACGGACTGCCCATATCCAATGGAACACCTGTATTGCCGTCTATTATGGTCAGGTCAACGGTACTGCCCCTACTGTGCCCCGAACGCGATGCAATGTAGCCTTCACTGAACAAATGTTGTTTATCCACTTTCGGGTAAAATTCTGATTTCTTGATGGTATCTTTCAAAATCTTTGCCCATTGCACAAAATGGTCAACCGCTCGTTGCGGACGGTAGCCATCATACACTTTGAGGCAAAGATTGTGCTGTTGGAGTTCGTCCTGAACCCTTTTCAAGGCTTCTGCAGCCTGCACCGTCAGTATCAATTTATTGGAATGGTAGCCCGTGATGGTATCTCCAACAAAGTTGTTGGCAGAAAAGTAGCGAAGCTCCACATCAAGGTCCTTAATGACCGACTGGACATAGACAAATCCTTCAGGCAACTCTTGTTGCCGAGGAGCAAACAGCACAGAGAATGCAACTATATATAACAGGGTATTGAATTTCATAATCTGTTTGCTAATTTACTAAAATTACCCAATGTGACAGAGCTTGTCCAAAATTAGATCTATATTGGTCAAGCAGTTTAAAACAAAGAAAAAGCCGAGGTCCCTCAACCTCGGCTCTCCTAATTTGCTTTTTATTTATACTGTAGATTTGGGGTCTCCAAAGCCAACAACATAATGCAAATATTAATTAATTAATCCATTGAACTAAAAACTAATTTAGTACACACCAAAAGTAAAATTAAAATTTAATTATTTGGTTGAAATGCATATTATTTCGATGAAATGCAATAAATTTTAACATTTATAGATTAAATACGATAAATAATCGACAAAATGCATGTTTCGAGGTGTTTTTGAGGATACATTTTTTATCCAAAAATATAAATGCAATTGTTACGTTTTTGAATTATACAATAAATTTACCGCAACAAAAATTAGCATCAAAATGAAAAATTTGCTTCTATTGGCATGCTGCCTACTTACATGCACATTGTCCTTTCCCCAAGAAATGGGCCACAAAGAAAGTGAAGTTGCCATATCAAAACACATTGATGGCACCCTGTTGGTACCGGAGCAAGGCGCAAAAACCCTGGCGATCATTATCGGTGGGTCAGGCCCAACAGACAGGAACGGCAACCAAAATTTCCTAAAAACAAATAACCTGAAAAAACTGGCTGTTGGATTGGCGGAAAATGGCATTGCTACCTTCAGGTACGATAAGCGGGTCGTGAAACAGATTCGCAAAGGCGCTTTGGACCCAAATATTATGTTTGACGATTTTGCAAAAGATGCTATGGACGTCATCAAGTTTTTTAGGGCAGAAAACACATTTGAAAAAATCTTCATCTTGGGACATAGCCAGGGAAGTCTCGTTGGCATCTTGGCTTCAATGGACAGCGTTGACGGCTTGGTATCCATAGCGGGAGCAGGACAGAGCATTGACAAAGTGATCACCGAACAAATCCAAAAGACCGCACCAATGCTCGCTTCTGAAGCCGAACGCGTGTTTAGCGTTCTGAAAAAAGGCAAAACCACTAAAGATTACCCACCTGCACTGGCATCAATTTTTGACACTGACCTACAGCCTTTTATGGCCAACTGGATGAAATATGACCCGGCAGAGGAACTAAAAAAACTGGACATACCTGTACTTGTTGTCAACGGCACCAAGGATTTACAGGTAAGCGTTGAAGAGGCAAAACTGTTGAACGATGCCGCAAAACATTCTGAATTTGTTTTGATAGAAAAGATGAACCATGTGCTTTTTATCATCGAAGGCGATGACCAAGAAAACGCAAAATCCTACAACGACCACGCCGGAAAGGTTTCGGAAGCGCTCATTACAGCTGTATCGGCATTCATCAACAAATAAAGCACGTACCAATAACAAAATAGCACCTCTTTCAAGGTGCTATTTCGATTAACTAACCAACCAAAATGTAAAGTTAACGTCTCTAAAGGTTAACTACTCCTTTTTTCTGTGTAGAGCATAATCATTTACATTTTACTTAAACCAAACTTCGTGCCAAACAATACAATTTTTCAAAAAAACTCTATGGATTGTCAGAATTGGCCACAAATAAACTTGAGCACAATCTGTTTGTAGCACCTCATTCAAACGGACAATTTTTTTAAAGGGTAAATTGTGCTATTTTGCAGCTTAAATATCATAATAAATGGAAAACGGACCACTTTTTGCAAATGACGGTATAGTCTTTGGACTATTGATGCTCGCTCTCGGATTTGTGTTTTACACCGAATCAAAAACTTCTGGGTTTTGGCCCAAATTCTATACTTACGTCCCCGGACTTTTGATGTGCTACCTTATTCCCGCAATTTTTAATTCTGCCGGCCTCATCGATGCCAATGTATCCAAAACCTATTACGTGGCAAGCCAATACCTACTCCCGGCATCATTGGTACTCTTGACCATCAGCATAGACCTCAAGGCTGTTTTCAATCTTGGATGGAAAGCCCTGGTTATGTTTTTTACCGGAACTGTGGGGATAATTATTGGAGGTCCTATAGCCATATTGATTATATCTAGCTTCTCTCCGGAGACCGTGGGAGGCGCGGGTTTTGACGCTGTCTGGAGAGGACTTGCCACACTGGCGGGCAGCTGGATTGGCGGCGGGGCCAACCAAGCAGCGATGTTGGAAATCTATGAGTACAACCAAGAACTCTATGGCGGCATGGTATTGGTGGACATTGTGGTTGCCAATATATGGATGGCCGTGCTACTTTATGGTATTGGCAAGAAAAATAAAATAGACAGTTGGCTCAAGGCCGATAATTCCGCCATTGATGAGCTGAAAATAAAAGTACAGGATTTTACCGATAAAATAACCCGCAATCCGTCTGTAACAGACATTATAATCATACTGATGTTCGCTTTTGTATCTGTAGGGGTTGCACATTTGGGAGCAGAGAAGATATCATCCTATCTCATGGAAAATTTTGAGGCCGTCAGTGACCCAAAAAGTGCGCTGTCTTCATTTGGCAGCAACTTCTTTTGGCTGATTTCCATTGCAACCCTAATGGGCATCCTTTTGTCTTTCACAAAAGCCAAAAACTACGAAGGCGCAGGGGCAAGCAAGATAGGAAGCGTTTTCATTTACATTCTTGTCGCGACCATCGGGATGAAAATGGATCTTGGAAAAATATTTGAAAATCCCGGACTTATCTTGATAGGATTGGTCTGGATTTCGATACATGCATTGCTGCTGATCATTGTGGCAAAAGCCATAAAAGCACCCTACTTTTTCTTGGCGGTCGGCAGTCAGGCCAACGTGGGTGGTGCAGCATCTGCCCCAGTGGTAGCAGCAGCTTTCCATCCGAGCCTGGCAACCGTTGGCGCCTTATTGGCTGTCTTTGGTTATGTTATTGGCACCTATGGCGCCATTTTATGTGCCGAACTGATGAAAATAGCTTCCAACGGTTAGTAACAATCTATAATTTATTATGATATTTGCGCACCAAATTCCAAATCAAAAAAATGAAAAAATCACTCATTTATCTTTTAGTTGTTTTATTATCCGGATGTGCGAAAGACCAATCCAATTTCACTTTGAAAGGCAATATCAAAGGATTAAAAAAAGGCACAGTATATCTCCAAATGCTGAAAGATTCCGGTTTGGTGACGATCGACTCGCTCGTTATCAATGGCAATCCTGCTTTTGAGTTGAGCACGGCATTAGAATCGCCCCAAATGCTTTACCTTAAATTGCACAAATATGATAATGAAGATCATATCGTATCGTTTTTTGCTGACAATGGCACCACAGAGCTGACAACTTCTGTTAAGAATTTTGAACTTGACACCAAAATCAAAGGCTCCAAACAGCAGCAAAAACTCGAAGAATACCAACTTATGATGTCAAGGTTCAACGACCAAAACCTGACTTTGATCAAAGAAAGCCTTGATGCCCAAAAAGACATGGACCCAACAAAAATAAATGAAGCACAGGCGAAAATTGACAACCTGCTCAAAAGAAAATACCTATATACGGTAAACTTTGCCGTGAACAACCACGATAGCGAAGTGGCACCTTACCTTGCTCTGGCAGAAATATATGATGCCAACGTGAAGTTTCTCGACACAATAAACAATTCGTTGACACCCAAAGTAAAGGCGTCGTTTTACGGCAAAGAACTCCAGAAGTATATTGACGAAAGGAAGAAAGAATAACGGAATACACAACATCGTCAAATTTAAAAATTTACTACCGATGTCAATAAAAAAAAGCCCCACAAAGGGCTTTTTTTTACTTCATTAGGATAGTCCAATTACCCCAATTTGTTCAATTTTTCGATAAGTTCGTTTCCTTTGATTTCCAATTCTTTTTGAATAGCCCTGAAATGTTCTTTCTTGTTCTCAACATTTTTATCGTTCACTTTTGCTATCAATGCATCAAAGACGTCAATTGCTTCGTCCACAATCGCATCGCTCTCTTTAGTGTCTTTTTTTGGATTGCTGTATTCCCAGATATAAACCGCCTCAATAATGTCACCAAGGACAAAATTGATGTCTTTCTTAAGGTTTCTTACGTTTGCCATAACTTTGATATATTTTATTTGGGCACAAAGTTACACATAAACTTCCAATAACGTAGCACCTTCGGACACAATTTGATATGTTGCCACACACGCAGGCATCAAAATGGTATCGCCTTTTTCCAAAGACTCGTCACCTTCATCGGTATGGATCACTGCAGCGCCATCCACACATATGTAGATGATGAAAGAATCATACCTGTTTTCCTTTTGAACGGGTTTGTCCAATTTTAAATAATTGGTTGTAAAATAGGGACAACTGACCATAGCATTGGTTTTATTCTTTCGACCGTCATAATCGACCCTATAATCATCGGGCATGTCAAAACCGATAGCATCCAAAGCCAAATCATTGTGAAGTTCGCGCTCTTTGCCTTGGTCATCCTTGCGATCCCAATCATATACCCGATAGGTTATGTCACTGGTTTGCTGTATTTCGGCAAGCATCACTCCCGCACCAATGGCATGCACCCTTCCCACTTCAATAAAATAAGTATCGCCCTCTTTTACACTATCAAAATTAAGAATGTCCGTAAGTGTTTTTTGCTCAAGGTGTTCCAGGTACTGCCCTGGTGTTACTTTGCGGTTGAACCCCACTATCAGCTTGGCATCGTCATCGGCCTGCATCACATACCACATTTCGGTCTTTCCAAAGGAATTATGGCGTTTTGCGGCCAACTCATCATTGGGGTGTAACTGTATGGAAAGGTCTTCACGGGCATCGATGAACTTGATGAGCAACGGGAATTTGGAGCCGAATTTTTGGAAATTTTTTTCTCCAACCAAGGCTTCCCTGTAATTTTCCAAAACCGTCTTGAGCGATTGACCCGCCATTGGACCATTTTTCACAATGGATGCATTACCTTCAACATCGCTCACTTCCCAACTTTCGCCAATGTTTGGCAGGTTTGAGTTCTTGCCCAAAATGGTACGCAACTTTTGGCCGCCCCAAATTTTTTCCTTTAGAATGGGTTCAAATTTTAACGGATACAACTTGTGCTTCATTGATTTATCAGTTGCCGGAATAGGTTATAAAATTTCTCGGGGTTTCGTAAAGTGTGATTTCCAAAAGACTGGTAGCTTTCAGTCTTGGCTTTATCTTGTTGTATATCACCACGGCTATGTTTTCGGCAGTGGGAATCAAATCCTTGAAATCCGGCACATCGAGATTCAGGTTTTTGTGGTCAAAGGCATCTTCGACCTCTTCTTTTATAATGTCCTTCAAGGTCTTGATGTCGATGACATAGCCAGTGTCCGGGTCGATGGCATCTGTTACGCTCACAACCAATTCGTAGTTATGGCCGTGAAAGTTTGGGTTATTGCACTTGCCAAAAACCGTATCGTTTTTTTCATCGGTCCAATCTTTTCGGTATAGTCGGTGCGCAGCATTGAAATGCGCCCTTCTGCTAACGGTCGCTTTCATTTTTTCTCAAATCTATACGTTCGTAAAACTTATCAAAGATAATCTTGAACCATTCGGTATAAACTTCCGGATGCTGTTCTATATCGGATTTTACTTTTTCGGGCGACATCCATTTCCAATCGGCTACTTCATCAGGGTTTATTGTTGGCACACCGCTATAATGGCCTATCAAAATGTGGTCGTACTCGTGTTCTGTCAGTCCGTTGTCAAAAGGTGCTTTGTAGATAAAAGAAAACACATCTTGCAGCGGCACAACAAAGCCCATTTCTTCCTCTAACCTGCGCTGTCCAGCGGCCACATTGCTCTCCCCCAAACGCTGGTGGCTGCAACAGGTATTGGTCCAGAGCTTCGGCGAGTGGTATTTGTGAGCAGCCCGTTTCTGGAGCATCAACTCGTTGTTGTCATTAAAAACAAATACCGAAAAGGCTCTGTGGAGCAAACCTTTTTCGTGAGCTTCCAGTTTGGGCATAGTCCCTATCTGTTCATCATTTTCATTGACGAGAATCACTATTTCTTCTTCCATAGCTTACAAAAGTACCACTAAAAAATAAATAATGATATACCTGTGGCGAAAACTAAAATCGTTTTCAACTATATCACAATTTGATTATCCAAAATAAAAATTTGTGATCGATCGCTTCCATTTTCAAAAGTGTTTTGAATGCCAAGGATCACTAAACTAATTGTCTGGTTTTATGTCAACAAATCTTATTTAAATTCTATAAGTATTAAAAGTGGCATCAAAGCCCCATTAGTCCCACCCATTGCATTCGGGTTACTATTTTACCCAAAATCAATGTGTTACCAAACATTGATGTGCTATCAAAAGTTTGAAATAATTTTTAAAAGAAGGAACTTTACCCATAGTTCCAAATATTGGATATAAGCAAGTTCTTTGCAAAACAATTGATCAAAATCAATTCACAGGCATGATCCGCACATCGTTCGGCATTACAATTATGACCACAATGGCAAACGTCATATCGCCCCACCGCTCCAATAGTCATATACTTGGGATGCAAATATGGTGTATTCTTCTTTTTTTGGCATTTTTGCGACTCGGATTAATTTTTTTCAGACAGAACATGCCCACCCCAAACCCCGAAAGTTATCTGGATATCCATTTCCAAAATTTGGCTATAAACATTTTCAAACGGGTTTTTAATCTTAAATTATAAAGTATCTTTGCACCATTTTCAGAACCTATGAGCTTTACAAAGGAAATCAACAGGCGAAGGACTTTCGGGATTATTTCTCACCCGGACGCCGGTAAAACCACCCTGACCGAAAAATTACTGCTTTTTGGCGGCGCCATACAAGAGGCCGGTGCCGTGAAGAGCAACAAAATCAAGAAAGGAGCCACCAGCGACTTTATGGAAATTGAACGCCAACGCGGTATTTCTGTGGCCACTTCGGTTTTAGCGTTTGAATATAACGGATACAAAATCAACATTCTGGATACTCCGGGCCACAAGGACTTTGCCGAGGACACATTCCGAACCCTGACCGCAGTTGACAGCGTAATTGTTGTGGTGGACGTGGCAAAAGGTGTTGAGGAACAAACCGAAAAACTCGTCGAGGTGTGCAGGATGCGCAATATTCCGATGATTGTCTTTATCAATAAACTGGATCGTGAGGGCAAAGATGCCTTTGATCTTCTCGATGAAATAGAGCAAAAGCTCAAACTAAACGTAATACCTTTGAGTTTCCCGATAGGTATGGGATATGATTTTAAGGGCATTTATAACATTTGGGAAAAAAACATCAACCTCTTTAGCGGCGACAGTCGCAAAAATATTGAAGAAACTGTGGAAATATCGGATTTGCAATCCGACGAACTTGACACGCTCATCGGCTCAAAATCAGCCAACACCCTGCGTGAAGAGCTCGAATTAGTAGATGGCATCTATCCAACTTTTGACAAACAGTCCTATCTGGATGGCCATACGCAACCTGTGTTTTTTGGTTCGGCATTGAACAATTTTGGTGTTCGTGAGCTTTTGGACTGTTTTGTGGAAATTGCCCCGAAACCCCGTCCAAAGCAAAGCGAAGAACGGCTGGTACAACCTGACGAAAAGGCATTTACAGGATTTGTTTTTAAGATACATGCCAATATGGATCCTAACCACCGCGACCGATTGGCATTTGTGAAAATAGTTTCCGGCAAGTTTGAACGCAACACGCCATACCTGCACGTAAGACATGGCAAAAAGTTGAAATTCTCGAGCCCAAATGCGTTTTTTGCAGAAAAGAAAGAAATCGTGGACGTATCCTATCCGGGCGACATTGTAGGGCTGCACGACACGGGCAACTTCAAGATCGGAGACACGCTGACCGAAGGCGAAATCATTAATTACAAAGGGATTCCAAGCTTTTCGCCGGAACACTTTAGGTACATTAACAATGCCGATCCGTTGAAATCTAAACAACTCTTTAAAGGGATTGACCAACTTATGGATGAAGGTGTGGCACAATTGTTCACGCTGGAACTCAATGGGCGCAAAGTCATCGGAACTGTTGGAGCTTTGCAATATGAAGTAATCCAATATCGGTTAGAACATGAATATGGTGCCAAATGCACTTATGAAAACCTGAATGTTTACAAAGCTTGTTGGGTGGATGCCAAAGACCCAAAGAGCGAATCGTTCAAAGATTTTATGGCCGTAAAACAGCGCTACCTTGCCACGGACAAACAAGGACAGTTGGTGTTTTTGGCCGATTCTCAGTTTTCGCTTCAAATGACGCAGCAAAAATATCCTGACATAACCTTTCATTTTACTTCTGAATTTCGATAGGAAAGTATTTTTAAAAAATTCAAAACAACAAATTCCACAACACTTTCGTCCTGGATTTGCTTCAGGATTTTTTCAGGAATATTTTGGACATATTGGTAAAATCCCAAGTTTATCATTCTTTCGAGATGCCGAAATAACCCCGAAAATCATCGGAACAGCATGACAAATGACAGTCCATCACACAAACACAATACGGTGTTTTTTTGTCAATTATTCAATCTTTGACGTGCATTTCATCGAAAATTCAAATTTTTAAGTATTTTTTTATCAAATTATCATTACTTTTAATCCGATGAAGTTTTTGAAACTGGTTTTTAACAACTTTCATTCAACATAAAAATAGATTCAGACCCCAAATTGATCTACTTATGGAAACTACTGACAATGTATTCAGTAACAGAGATATTACTGTTACCTACGAACCCCGTGTTTGCATCAACGCCGAACGTTGCGCAAAAGAACTCTCAAATGTTTTCAGACATTCCGTCATCCCATGGATCGACCTTGACGGCGATACCACGGAACGCATCATCCGCCAAGTGAGGAAGTGTCCATCGGGTGCTCTCAAGTTTTCTTATAACAATAGTAACGATGAAGTAGCCTGACCAACTATGTTTTTTAATTTATTTGAAGAAAAAAATCCCTTTGAAGCGTTCTCAAAGGGATTTTTTGGTTTTAGGCCTGTCCTGTTGGGCCAAAATTTAGTGGTATCGGAGGTTGTTCATAATCCTTGATTTCGCCGTGGTTTTTTTCAAACCTGCCCACATTGTCACCAAGTGCCTTGAGCAATCGTTTGGCGTGCTGAGGTGTCAATATTATACGGGATCTTACCTTGCTCTTGGGCGTGCCCGGCATGATGCTCACAAAATCGACAACAAATTCTGATACAGAATGGTTGATGATGGCCAGATTGGAATAAATGCCTTCAGCGGTCTTTTCATCAAGTTCTATATTGATCTGCCCTTGTTTTGGTGCTTCGTTTTTATCGTTCATACTATTTCAATTTAAAAATTGGATTTGAAATAAAAAAGGCTGTCCCAATAGTGCTTACGCTTGTCTTTCCTCTTGTTTAGGAATCCCATAACATTGATTGTCAATGTTTATAAGAAGTTGAAACAAGTTTTCAACTTGACAAAAGTGAGCTTTTGAGACAGCCTTTTCAGTTATTAATTATAGTTCAGCTCTTCTTTCACTTTCATCATTTCATTGAACTCTTCTTTAGATCCCACAATGATGTGCTCGTAGCGCTTGACACCGGTTCCGGCAGGAATCCTGTGTCCTACAATCACGTTTTCTTTAAGGCCTTCAAGGTCGTCAATCTTGGCACTTACCGCAGCTTCGTTCAACACTTTAGTGGTTTCCTGGAAGGAAGCCGCAGAAATGAACGACTTGGTCTGCAACGAAGCTCTAGTGATACCTTGAAGTATAGGGGTGGCGGTAGCGGGTCTTGCGTCTCTTGCTACTACCAACTTGCCGTCTTCTCTGGTAAGTATGGAGTTTTCGTCCCTCAATTGACGGAGTGTGACGATCTGTCCAGCTTTTAGAGTTTTGGAATCCCCTGCATCTTCGACAACTTTCATTCCAAAGATCTTATCGTTTTCTTCGATAAAGTCTGACTTGTGAACCAATTGGTCCTCAAGGAAAATGGTGTCTCCAGAATCTATGATCTGTACTTTGCGCATCATTTGTCTAACAACAACTTCAAAGTGCTTGTCATTAATCTTTACACCTTGCAAACGATAGACTTCCTGTACTTCGTTAACCAAATATTGCTGTACCGCAGATGGCCCTTTGATGTTAAGGATATCATCCGGAGTGATAGAACCGTCAGATAACGGCATACCTGCTTTTACATAGTCGTTCTCTTGAACAAGGATTTGGTTAGAGAGTTTCACAAGATAGCGCTTCACTTCACCCAATTTGGATTCGATGACTATCTCCCTATTGCCTCGCTTGATCTTGCCAAAAGATACTACTCCATCGATTTCACTCACAACGGCAGGGTTCGAAGGGTTACGTGCCTCAAAAAGTTCTGTCACACGTGGAAGACCTCCTGTAATATCGCCTGCTTTGGCCGACTTGCGTGGAATCTTCACCAACACCTTGCCAATATTGATTTTCTCGCCATCGTTGATCATCAAGTGCGCCCCGACCGGAAGGTTGTACGAGCGCAAGGTATTTCCCTTGGAATCCTCGATATGCAACGTTGGGATCAATTTCTTGTTCCTTGATTCTGAAATAACCTTTTCCTGGAATCCGGTCTGCTCATCTATTTCTACTTGGTAAGTGACACCTTGCTCGATGTTCTCGTAAGATACTTTACCTGCAAATTCAGAAATGATCACACCGTTGTATGGATCCCATGTACAGATAATATCGCCTTTGGATATTTTTTGCCCAGGTTTTACATAAATGTACGAACCATAAGGAATGTTATTTGTACTCAACACAATGCCTGTCTTGACATCAACCAATTTGAGTTCAGATGTACGTGATATTACTACATCTACTTCATTGCCTTGGTTATCAGTTCCTTTGACCACTTTAAGGTCTTCAATTTCAGCGATACCATTAAATTTGGCTGCCAATTTGTTTTCTTCGGAAATGTTTCCGGCAATACCACCAACGTGGAATGTACGAAGTGTCAACTGTGTACCAGGCTCACCGATAGATTGTGCTGCGACAACACCTACTGCTTCACCCATTTGAACCATTTTGCCGGTAGCCAAATTACGGCCGTAGCATTTGGCGCAGATACCTTGTTTGGCTTCACAGGTCAGTGCAGAACGTACGTCTATAGATTCGAGTGCGGACTCACCAATACGTTTTGCAATGTGGTCGTCGATATGTTCTCCAGCCTTGACCAAAATTTCTTCGGTCATTGGGTCATAGACATCGTTCAAGGAAGTTCTACCAACGATTCTGTCTTCAAGAGTTTCAATAATCTCTTCGTTTTTCTTAAGCGCAGAAACTTCGATACCTCTCAAAGTACCACAGTCATCACTATAAATGATAACATCCTGTGATACGTCGACCAAACGACGGGTCAGATAACCCGCATCGGCCGTTTTGAGCGCCGTATCGGCAAGACCTTTTCGGGCACCGTGGGTAGAGATAAAGTATTCCAAAATCGATAGTCCTTCCTTAAAGTTGGAAAGAATTGGGTTTTCAATGATCTCTCCACCACCTGCATTGGATTTTTTGGGCTTGGCCATCAATCCACGCATACCCGTGAGCTGACGGATCTGTTCCTTTGAACCACGGGCACCGGAATCGAGCATCATATATACGGAGTTAAATCCTTGTTGGTCCTCACGGATACGTTTCATTGAAAGCTCGGTCAACTCGGCGTTGGTTGAAGTCCAAATATCGATCACTTGGTTGTAACGCTCGTTATTGGTAATCAATCCCATGTTATAGTTGGTCATAATGGCATCAACTTCACTATTGGCTTTGTCGATCATTACCTGTTTTTGATCAGGGATGATGATATCGCCCAAGCTGAATGAAAGACCGCCTTGGAAAGCGAATTTGTACCCCAAGTCCTTGATATTGTCAAGGAATTCTGCGGTTTCGGGCACCGAGGTCACTTTCAGAATGTGGCCAATAATATCACGTAGGGATTTCTTGGTCAATACCTGATTGATATAGCCTGCAGCCTGTGGTACTTTTTCGTTGAAAAGCACGCGTCCTACAGTAGTCTCTATAATTTTTGGAGCTAGTTTTCCTTCGTCATTAAAATCGATGGCTCTAACCCTGATTGATGCATTGAGATCAACTTTCTTTTCATTATAAGCTATATTGACTTCTTCAAATGAATAGAATGTCAAGCCTTCGCCCTTAACCTTATGGTCTGCAGTTGATTTGCGTTCTTTGGTCATATAATAAAGGCCAAGAACCATGTCCTGTGAAGGTACCGTTACCGGAGAACCATTGGCAGGGTTCAGAATGTTATGGGAGGCCAACATCAATAATTGAGCTTCCAAAATCGCTTCTGGGCCCAATGGCAAGTGTACCGCCATTTGGTCACCGTCAAAATCGGCGTTGAAGGCAGTACATACCAATGGGTGCAACTGAATGGCCTTGCCTTCAATCAATTTTGGCTGAAATGCCTGAATACCCAATCTGTGAAGTGTGGGGGCGCGGTTCAAAAGTACCGGGTGTCCTTTAAGGACGTTTTCGAGAATATCCCAGACAACAGGTTCTTTCCTGTCGATAATTTTCTTTGCAGATTTTACGGTTTTTACAATACCTCTTTCAATTAATTTTCTTATGATGAATGGTTTGTAAAGTTCTGCAGCCATATTTTTTGGCAATCCGCACTCAAACAATTTTAGTTCAGGCCCAACGACAATTACCGAACGTGCAGAGTAATCTACACGTTTTCCGAGCAAGTTTTGACGGAAACGTCCTTGTTTCCCTTTTAGGGAATCTGACAAAGATTTCAACGGCCTGTTTGAATCTGTTTTTACGGCTGAAGCCTTACGGGTGTTGTCAAACAATGAGTCCACAGACTCTTGCAACATACGTTTTTCGTTACGCAAGATTACCTCTGGTGCCTTAATCTCCACCAATCGTTTCAAACGGTTGTTACGGATAATCACTCGACGGTATAGATCATTCAGATCTGAAGTTGCAAAACGACCACCATCCAACGGCACCAATGGGCGCAATTCTGGTGGAATGACCGGTATGACTTTCATGATCATCCATTCCGGCAAGTTCTCACGATTTGCATTAGAATCGCGGAAAGCTTCGACCACTTGAAGGCGTTTTAGAGCTTCTGTTTTACGTTGTTTGGATGTTTCATTGTTTGCTTTGTGTCGTAGGTCATACGATAGTTCGTTCAAATCGATTCTTGCCAACAAGTCTATCAGGCATTCTGCTCCCATTTTGGCAATGAACTTGTTAGGGTCGCTGTCATCCAGATATTGGTTGTCCTGTGGCAATGAATCTGCAATGCTCAAATATTCTTCTTCTGTCAAGAAATCCAATTTTTGCAATGGCTCTCCGTCGATGTTTTTGGCAATACCTGGCTGAATGACCACATAACGTTCGTAATAGATGATCATATCCAATTTTTTGGACGGCAAGCCCAAAAGATAGCCAATCTTGTTTGGCAACGAACGGAAATACCATATATGGGCTACCGGAACTACCAAATTGATGTGTCCCACCCTATCGCGCCGTACTTTCTTTTCGGTAACTTCTACGCCACATCGGTCGCAGACAATACCTTTATAACGGATTCTCTTGTATTTTCCGCAAGCACATTCAAAATCCTTTACAGGCCCGAATATCCTTTCACAGAACAACCCGTCGCGTTCGGGCTTATGCGTTCTGTAGTTGATTGTTTCCGGTTTCAGGACCTCACCAAGGGATGCTGCCAAAATAGATTCCGGTGATGCCAAACCTATAGAGATTTTATTGAATCTCTGAACTGTATTTTTATCTTGTCTTTTTGCCATTTTCTTTTAGTGTTAAGTATCAGCGACAGTATTCAGTTCCTTATTTCGGAAACTGAATACTGGTTACTGCTCACTTTTTTATTCTTCCAATCTAATATCCAATCCCAAACCTTTTAGTTCGTGCATCAACACGTTGAAAGATTCAGGTAGTCCTGGTTCTGGCATAGGCTCACCCTTTACGATAGCTTCGTAAGTTTTTGCCCTACCTATAACGTCATCAGATTTTACTGTCAAGATCTCACGCAAGGTCGCCGAAGCTCCATAAGCTTCAAGTGCCCAAACCTCCATCTCACCAAAACGCTGTCCGCCAAACTGGGCTTTACCTCCCAATGGTTGCTGCGTAATCAACGAGTATGGTCCGATAGAGCGCGAGTGCATCTTATCGTCAACCATGTGGCCTAGTTTCAACATATAGATGACACCTACTGTTGCTGGTTGGTCAAAACGGTCGCCTGTGCCTCCGTCATAAAGATATGTGTGGCCAAAGCGAGGTATTCCTGCCTCGTCGGTCAATTCATTGATTTGATCTAAAGTAGCACCGTCAAAAATTGGGGTTGCATAGGTGCGTCCCAATTTTTGCCCTGCCCAACCGAGCACGGTTTCGTAAATCTGGCCAATGTTCATACGGGATGGTACACCAAGTGGGTTCAATACGATGTCCACAGGCGTTCCATCTTCGAGGAATGGCATATCTTCCTGACGGACGATACGTGCCACGATACCTTTGTTTCCATGGCGTCCGGCCATCTTGTCACCAACTTTCAACTTGCGTTTTTTAGCGATGTAGACTTTGGCCAATTTGATGATACCGGCAGGTAGTTCGTCCCCTATGGATATGGTAAACTTCTCGCGGCGCAACGAACCTTGAAGATCGTTTTCTTTGATCTTGTAGTTGTGGATCAAATCGGCAATCAGTTCGTTGGTATGTTCATCCACTGTCCAGCTTCCGGAAGTCAGGTGTGTGTAATCATCCACGGCATTGAGCATCTTCAAGGTGTATTTCTTTCCTTTTGGAATGATTTCCTCTCCCAAGTCGTTGTAGATTCCCTGTGCTGTTTTTCCATTGACAATGTTAAACAATTTGTCAACCAAAACTGCTTTTAGTTCGTCAAACTTTCTGTAATAGACAGCTTCAAGTGCATCGATATCTTCTTTGTCTTTGGCTCTCTTTCGCTTGTCTTTTACTGCTCTTGAAAATAGTTTCTTGTCGATAACGACCCCTTGTAGTGATGGTGAAGCTTTGAGTGATGCATCTTTAACATCGCCTGCCTTGTCGCCAAAGATGGCCCTCAAAAGTTTTTCTTCAGGTGTTGGGTCAGATTCGCCTTTTGGCGTGATCTTACCGATCAAAATATCACCGGGTTTTACTTCTGCACCGATACGGATCATACCGTTTTCGTCCAAATCTTTGGTGGCCTCTTCGGAAACATTTGGAATGTCATTGGTCAATTCTTCATTACCCAATTTGGTATCTCGAACTTCCAATGAATATTCGTCAATGTGGATTGAGGTGAAAATGTCATCGCGAACTACTTTTTCGGATATAACGATAGCATCCTCAAAGTTGTAACCTTTCCAGGGCATGAACGCCACTTTCATGTTACGTCCCAGTGCAAGTTCGCCATTTTGTGTAGCATATCCTTCACAAAGCACCTGTCCTTTTCTCACCTTGTCGCCTTTCCTAACAATAGGTTTGAGGTTTATGGATGTTCCTTGGTTTGTTTTCCTGAACTTGATCAAAGGATAGGTTTTGGTATCGCCATCAAAGCTGACCATCGCCTCTTCTTCGGTACGGTGGTACCTGATGATGATTTCGTTGGCATCAACATATTCCACGACGCCGTCACCTTCGGCATTGATCAATACTCGTGAGTCTGTAGCAACTTGACGTTCCAGTCCGGTACCGACTATCGGGGCTTCTGGGCGTAACAATGGTACTGCCTGACGCATCATGTTGGATCCCATCAAGGCCCTGTTTGCGTCATCATGTTCCAAGAAAGGAATAAGTGAAGCTGATATTGATGCCACTTGGTTGGGTGCAACGTCTGTGTAGTTTGCCTTTGTGGGCTCAACGACAGGGAAATCACCTTCATGGCGTGCAATGAGTTTTTCTTCGATGATTTTTCCAATTCCATCCACACGGATGTTTGCTTGGGCTATCAACATGTCTTCCTCTTCTTCAGCGCTCAAATAAGTGGGTTCGTTCTTGATGTCAACCACACCGTTCTCTACTTTGCGATATGGTGTTTCGATGAATCCCATGCCGTTTACTTTTGCGTAAACCGAAAGTGATGAGATCAAACCGATATTTGGACCTTCGGGAGTTTCGATGGGGCACAGACGGCCGTAATGTGTATAGTGTACGTCACGGACTTCAAAGCCGGCCCTTTCGCGGGAAAGTCCTCCAGGCCCAAGGGCTGAAAGACGGCGCTTGTGCGTGATTTCGGCCAGTGGGTTGGTCTGATCCATGAACTGTGACAATTGGTTGGTACCAAAAAATGAGTTAATGACAGAGGACAGAGTCTTGGCATTAATCAAATCTATAGGTGTAAACACTTCATTGTCACGAACGTTCATACGTTCTCTGATGGTTCGTGCCATACGGGCCAAACCGATGCCGAACTGTTGTGAAAGCTGCTCGCCAACGGTGCGTACACGTCGGTTTGACAAGTGATCGATATCATCGATTTCTGCTTTGGAATTGATCAGTTCTATCAAATATTTTATGATGGTAATGATATCGACTTTGGTAAGTACTTGTTTGTCCATACCGATATCAAGACCCAATTTTTTGTTCATCCTGTAACGGCCAACTTCTCCAAGGGAATAGCGTTGGTCCGAGAAGAACAGTTTGTCAATGATGCCGCGAGCGGTTTCCTCATCGGGCGGCTCGGCGTTGCGCAATTGACGGTATATATGTTCTACGGCTTCTTTTTCAGAGTTGGTAGGGTCTTTTTGCAATGTGTTGTAGATAATAGCATAGTCGCCTTGCTGTGCGCTCTCTTTGTGCAAAAGAATGGTTTTGGCATCGGCTTCAACTATTTCCTCAATATTGTCCTTGTCCAATATAGTATCACGGTCAAGCACAATTTCATTACGTTCTATAGAAACCACTTCGCCTGTATCTTCATCTACGAAATCTTCGTGCCAAGTGTTCAAAACACGGGCGGCAAGCTTGCGCCCCAAAACTTTTTTAAGGCCTACTTTAGAAACTTTTATTTCTTCTGCAAGGTCAAAAATCTCAAGGATATCTTTGTCGCGCTCAAAACCTATGGCCCTGAACAATGTGGTTACAGGCAATTTTTTCTTCCTGTCGATGTAAGCGTACATAACGCTGTTGATGTCCGTTGCAAACTCGATCCAGGAGCCTTTGAAAGGAATTACACGGGCTGAATAAAGTTTGGTACCGTTGGCATGGAACGACTGGCTAAAGAATACGCCCGGCGATCGGTGCAACTGTGATACCACGACACGCTCGGCGCCATTGATCACAAAGGTGCCACTTGGTGTCATGTAGGGGATGGTTCCCAAATAAACGTCTTGGACGATGGTTTCAAAGTCCTCATGCTCCGGGTCTGTGCAATAGAGTTTCAGGCGAGCCTTGAGTGGCACGCTGTATGTAAGGCCTCTTTCAATACACTCTTCTATGGTATATCTTGGTGGGTCTATAAAGTAATCGAGGAACTCTAAAACAAATTGGTTTCTTGTATCAGTAATCGGAAAATTTTCCATGAAGGTTGAGTACAAACCTTCGTTTTCCCGTTCTTCTGATTTTGTTTCCAATTGAAAAAAATCCTGAAAGGATTTGATCTGGATATCCAAAAAGTCGGGATATTCTGTTCTGTTTACAATGGAAGAGAAATTTAATCTTTCAGCTTTTTGTGCTAACATCGATGTACGAGATTATGATTAAAATAATAGTTGTTTTTTTATGCAAGCTTAATATGCACAAAATGGTTTAGGCCATTCCAACTTCCGATAGCGATCGGGGCGGAAGACCTAAACCTTTAATTATAGGCTTGGTATCGCTTACTTAAGCTCAACCTCTGCACCAGCTTCTTCCAAAGATGCTTTCAAGCCTTCTGCTTCATCTTTAGAAACGCCTTCTTTGACATTGCTTGGTGCGCCGTCAACTAGTTCTTTTGCTTCTTTAAGTCCAAGACCTGTCAATTCTTTAACAAGTTTCACGACTGCAAGTTTAGAAGCACCGGCAGCTTTAAGAACAACAGTGAATTCTGTTTGCTCTTCAGCGGCTTCTCCGCCACCTGCTCCAGCTCCTGGAGCGGCAACTGCAACTGCTGCAGCGGCTGGTTCGATGCCGTATTCTTCTTTTAATATTGCGGCCAACTCATTGACTTCTTTTACTGTCAAGTTAACCAATTTTTCTGCGAAATCTTTTAAATCTGCCATTTTTCTATCGTTTTAAAAATTTTTAATAAATTATAATTGTTTTAAGTGCGTACTTGTTTTTTTAGCCTTATTTTTCTGATAAGGTTTTTACGATGCCTGCCAACTTGCCACCGCTCGACTTAAGTGCAGAGACAACATTTTTGGCCGGTGATTGCAACAATCCGATGATATCGCCAATCAATTCTTCTCTGGACTTTATGTCAACAAGGGCATCCAATTGATTATCCCCAATGTATATGGCCTCTTCTATAAAAGCGCCTTTGAGCAATGGTTTATCGGATTTTTTACGGAATGCCTTGATAACTTTAGCGGGGGCGTTGCCGGTTTCAGCATACATTACGGAGGTATTGCCTTTCAAAGTTTTTGGAAGGTCTCCGAAATCCTTGTCAGAAGCTTCCATGGCTTTTTCTAACAAGGTGTTCTTGACGACTGCCAGCCTAATGTTTGCCTTAAAGCATGCGCGTCGTAGATCGGAAGTGTTGGCTGCGTTCAATCCGGAAATATCCGTAAGATAAATATGCGAACTACTCGCCAGTTGAGCAGTCAACTCTTCAATTACTTGTGATTTTTCTTCTCTTGTCATAATTATTAAAGTTAAACTACTACTATACTACTTTTGTATCTACTGCTATACTCGGGCTCATTGTGCTGGAGATATAAATGCTCTTCACATAGGTGCCTTTTGCTGTTGTGGGCTTCAATTTGATAAGCGTAGAGACTAACTCTTTTGCGTTGCCCACCAGTTTGTCGGCAGTAAATGAAGCTTTGCCAATTGGTGCGTGCACGATTCCTGTTTTATCAACTTTGAAATCGATCTTACCTGCTTTGACTTCTGCTACCGCTTTGCCCACTTCCATGGTTACGGTTCCTGTCTTGGGGTTTGGCATAAGGCCTCGTGGCCCTAAAACTCTACCCAATGGTCCTAATTTTCCCATGATAGCCGGCATGGTTACGATAACGTCCACATCGGTCCAACCATTCTTGATTTTATCGAGGTACTCGTCCAATCCAACATAGTCGGCTCCTGCTTCTTTAGCTTCCTGCTCCTTGTCTGGGGTAACCAATGCAAGGACTTTCATGTCTTTTCCTGTTCCGTGAGGTAAAGAAACAACGCCTCTTACCATTTGGTTTGCCTTGCGCGGATCTACACCGAGTCTAACGGCGATGTCCACAGAAGCATCAAATTTTGTATAGGTGATTTCTTTCAATAAAGCCGAAGCTTCTTCAAGAGAGTAAAGTTTGTTTTTGTCAACTTTTGCTCTTGCCTCTTTTTGTTTTTTTGTCAATTTTGCCATTTCAAAAAGGTTTAATAAGGTTTGATCCCTGTGATGGTGATACCCATTGATCTTGCCGTTCCCGCAACCATGTTCATGGCAGATTCCATTGTAAATGCATTCAAATCTTGCATTTTATCTTCTGCAATCGCTTTCACTTGGTCCCAGGTTACTTTTGCTACTTTCTTTCTGTTCGGTTCACCAGATCCTTTTTTTACTTTGGCCGCTTCCAATAATTGTACTGCAGCTGGTGGGGTCTTGATCACGAAATCAAACGATTTGTCCTTGAAAACAGATATGACAACGGGCAATACTTTGCCGGGCTTGTCCTGTGTCCTCGCGTTGAACTGTTTGCAAAATTCCATGATATTAACTCCAGCAGCTCCTAAAGCGGGTCCTACCGGTGGCGAAGGATTCGCGGCACCTCCCCGAACTTGTAGCTTAACTACTTTACTTAATTCTTTTGCCATTTTTCAAAATTTAATTGCCGTCTTCCCGATTGGAAGCTGAAAAGACGTTCTATCTATTGTGTAACAATTATTTAAACTTTTTCTACTTGCATATAGCTCAATTCCAACGGTGTTTTTCTTCCAAAAATCTTTACCATAACTTCGAGCTTGCGCTTTTCTTCATTGATCTTTTCGATAGTACCGTCAAACCCATTGAAAGGCCCGTCGATAACTTTGACAGTTTCTCCGATGGTAAACGGAATAGCCACATTTGCATCGGCATCAACCGTTAGTTCATCGACTTTGCCCAACATCCTGTTTACTTCTGACTGTCGTAACGGCACTGGATCGCCATTTTTTGTTTCTCCAAGAAAACCGATAACGTTGGTAATGGAACGTATGATGTGAGGTATCTCCCCACTCAAATTGGCTTGAATCATGATATACCCCGGGAAATAAACTTTTTCTTTGTTAATTTTTTTCCCATTGCGAACCTGAATCACCTTTTCGGTAGGTACCAGTACCTGCTCTACATAGTCGCCAAGTCCAAGTCTGGCAATCTCATTTTCAATATAGGTCTTGATCTTGTTTTCCTGTCCGCTAACGGCCCTGATGACGTACCATCTTTTATTTGTGCTTGTTTCAGTCATTCCAAGTACATTTATTATTTGAGCCAGTTAAAATAAGTTTCTATGACATTGCTGAAAACAGTATCAACACCCCAGATAGCGAGCGAAAATATGATGGAAAAAACTGCTACTACTATGGTCAACCGTTGCGCTTCTGCCCAAGTTGGCCACGTGACGTTGTTTTTCAACTCATCAAAAGATTCTTTTACATAGTTTACAAATCCTGCCATTTTATTATTGTGTTTTGGACCTTAAAACTTGTCCATTTGGTATTTATTCTATTCTGCACGGGTTGAGAGACTCGAACTCCCGACACCTGGTTTTGGAGACCAGTGCTCTACCAACTGAGCTAAACCCGTATAAAGGAACAGTGACCAGATATCTTTTTGTTCTTTATATTGTATCAGGCCACCTTTTTTATCGCTCAATTTTGAGCATTGCCTATTGGCATACAGGTAAACCCGTAAATATAAATCAAGGCGTTCCGAAAATCGGAACACCTTAATTCATATATGCGATTTGAAATTAATCTAAAATCTCAGTTACCTGACCCGCACCAACGGTACGTCCACCTTCACGGATAGCGAAACGAAGACCTACGTTCATAGCGATTGGTTGGATCAATTCAACAGTAATGGTAAGGTTGTCACCAGGCATAACCATCTCAACGCCTGCTGGCAATTGGATACTACCGGTTACGTCAGTAGTTCGTACGTAGAACTGTGGACGGTAGTTGTTATGGAATGGTGTGTGACGACCGCCTTCTTCTTTTTTAAGGATATAGACCTCTGCCTTGAACTTTTTGTGAGGAGTCACAGATCCTGGCTTAACGATAACCATACCTCTTGATATCTGGGTCTTATCGATACCTCTCAACAAGATACCAGCGTTGTCACCAGCTTCACCTCTGTCAAGGATTTGACGGAACATTTCGATACCTGTAATAGTTGAGGTCAATTTTTCAGCACCCATACCGATGATTTCAACTGGGTCACCAGTTTTTGCAACACCGGTCTCGATACGGCCTGTTGCAACTGTACCACGACCTGTAATAGAGAATACGTCTTCAATTGGCATCAAGAATGGCTTGTCCATATCACGTACTGGCTCTTCGATCCAAGTATCACAAGCTTCCATCAATTGTAGCACTGTGTCAACCCATTTTTGCTCACCGTTAAGTGCGCCAAGAGCAGAACCAGCGATTACAGGACCGTTGTCACCGTCATATTCGTAGAATGACAACAAATCTCTGATTTCCATTTCAACCAATTCCAACAATTCCGGGTCGTCCACCATGTCCACTTTGTTCATGAAAACAACAATGCGAGGAATACCTACCTGACGTCCCAAAAGGATGTGCTCACGGGTTTGTGGCATTGGACCATCGGTAGCGGCTACCACAAGGATAGCACCGTCCATTTGAGCAGCACCGGTAACCATGTTCTTTACGTAATCCGCGTGACCTGGACAGTCAACGTGTGCGTAGTGACGGTTAGCGGTTGCGTATTCTACGTGAGAGGTGTTGATTGTGATACCTCTTTCTTTTTCTTCTGGAGCGTTATCAATCTGGTCGAATGATTTTGCTTCTGATAAACCTGCATCAGCTAATACTTTAGTAATAGCAGCAGTTAAAGTTGTTTTACCGTGATCTACGTGTCCAATAGTACCAATATTTAAGTGTGGTTTTGAACGATCGAAAGTTGCCTTTGCCATGTTTTTAGTTTATTTTAATCTTAATTTATATTAGTGTTCAAATTATAAGCAATTTGATTGAGCCAATGACGAGATTTGAACTCGTGACCTCTTCCTTACCAAGGAAACGCTCTACCCCTGAGCTACACCGGCAGTTCATTTACGATCGCCGATTATAGACCTTCCCGCCGGCAGGCAGGTTCACAACTGTCACATCGTGTAACTCGTAAATTTGAGCGGGAGACCGGGTTCGAACCGGCGACATTCAGCTTGGAAGGCTGACGCTCTACCAACTGAGCTACTCCCGCATTTATCGAAACTTTCATTAAGAAAATTCCAAAATTCCATTAATTTAAACGAACGTTTTTCAAACTTTAGCCCACAATCACATTTGTAATTCTGGAATTTTAAAGGTTGATTTTCCGCTTTCACGGATATTTTGTGGGGAGAGCAGGATTCGAACCTGCGAAGGTAAAACCAACAGATTTACAGTCTGTCCTCGTTGGCCGCTTGAGTATCTCCCCAATACCATGTTTATTCTTAAAAGACCCAAAAGGACTTCTATATACCTGAAAAAGAGCCGATGGAGGGGCTCGAACCCACGACCTGCAGATTACAAATCAGCTGCTCTAGCCAACTGAGCTACATCGGCTTTTTGTGCTTTTTTACCATAAAAAAAGCCCGCTATTTCTAACGGACTGCAAATGTAAATATTTATTTTTTGTTTCAAAACATTTTTTGAAAAATTTTATCATATATGTGATCGTAATTTTTCCTTCCTCTTTTTAAGCTGTCTTTCTATGCTCGCAGCGGCACTGTCGGCACCTTCTTCAAAGGTCTTACACTGTTTTTTTACGACGATGCTATCACCGGGAACACTTACCTTGACCTCAAAAATCTTGTTCTCTTTTTCGCTTGTGTTGTCAACTTTTAGATAGACATCGGACTGGATAACCTTGTCGTAATACTGATCCAGTTTGTCCATGCGCTTTTGGATAAAATCTATCAGTTTTTTGTCTGCTGTAAAATTTACTGATTGTGTGTTAACTTTCATGTTTCCGTTTTTTTGGTTATACTTTATTTCTCTTTATTACTTCTAGGGTGCGCACTGGCGTAAGCCTTCTTCAGTTCGGCTATACTGTTGTGGGTATAAACCTGGGTTGCAGCAAGGCTTGTATGCCCAAGCAATTCCTTGACATCGTTAAGGTTGGCACCCTCATTGAGCAAGTGAGTGGCAAAGGTGTGCCTTATAATATGGGGGCTTGTCTTTGCTTTGCTTGACACATTACTAAGATAACGATTAATAATTCTATACACAAGATTTTCATAAATTTTTAACCCTTTTTGGGTCAAAAAAAGGTAATCCGGGTCTTGGATATGATTTAACTGTTGCCGTGCTTCGAGATACTGCCGGGCGGTATCGACCACAGAGTCTATCAAAGGGATGTAGCGTTCCTTGTTTCTCTTTCCGAGGACTTTTAATGTTCTGTTTGACAAATCGATATTGACCAGTTTTATCTGCACCAGTTCTATCCTTCGGATGCCCGTGGCGTAGAAGAGTTCTACGATAAGCCTATTGCGCAGGCCTGTAAAGTCGGACGCATCTGAAAGTTCTGCCAACACTGTTTGCAACTCTGCCTCCGAGAATGGCACTTGTACCTTTTTGCCTGCTTTCAGCACCTTATGCTTTGCCATTGGGCTGGCATCTATGGCTTCTATCTTTAACAGAAACTTAAAAAAAGTATTGAGGGAAGAGGTCTTTCGGTTGATGGATCTATTGGATACACCAGACTCAACGAGCTGTACGACCCAGGCCCTGATGTGCTGATAGGTTGTGCTTTCAATAGATGTAATGCCATATTCGTCTTGCAAAAACCCCGAGAAGGTTTCCAGATCGTGCCGATAGGCCTGTACGGTAAGTGGCGAATAATTTTTTTCGCGGAGCAGGTATTCAGTAAATGGCTCTATCATGGCGGACGTCAAGATTTTCTGTATAAATATAGGGCAAAAAAAAATTCCTGCGGTGACAGGAATTTGATTTATCGTCCAATGGACAGCTTTTTTACAAGCTCTCCTGATCTCTCAATCGCTGGATGTACTGCGCTTTCTGGATTTGCGCCCTACGCAATACGGATGGTTTTGTGAACTGCTTGCGGTTCTGCAGTTCGCGCTTGGCACCAGTTTTGTCAAACTTGCGCTTGAAACGCTTTAGCGCCCTGTCAATGTTTTCTCCTTCTTTAATCGGTATTATCAGCATAGTATCTTAACCTCCTCTCTTTTTGGGATTTTGTGGGTGCAAATATAGGAAGTATATTTATATGTGCAATCAAAAATTGATAATTATTTGAATGTCCATTCTCCAATCTTTTTTATTCTATCATTGGATTGGAAAAGATCAACTGGATAATATTCTAATGTGTCTTTTCTGAAATACGACTTGTAAATGCCACCTAAAGCTCTTTTTACAGGTTCAAAATGAAAATTGCTTGAATCTGTTTGAACCAAAACATCTTTCACGAATTGTGAACAATAGAGCTTTGTCGAATCATTTAAGGTAAAATACCTATCGAAGTTTATAAATCTCGATTCGTATGTGTGAATTAACATTTTCAATTTCATAACTTCAGTAGAATCCAAATCTATGCGCCACAAACTAGCACTGTTAATTTTTTCTTCTGCCAAACCATAAAAATCCCTAATGTTCTGCTTCCTGAAATCTGAACCACCATCTTTAAAATCCGACACATTGAAAACAAGCCAATTGTCTTCGTCATATAAAAGAATACCCACATGCGAGCTCAATGTGTCCTTTAGGTTGAAATCTCTTGCAAAAAAGCCCTGTTTGGTTTCAGTTCCTCTATAAGCTATATAGGCATTCGTTTCCTCTAATTGAGCATTATTCCAAAAATCGCTCGTTTTATTCTTACAACTAAAAAGACAAAAGATTATAGGAACAATGGCTAAAAGAACTTTTTTTAAGTGCAATTCTTAAAAGCTACAGTTGAAGATTTAAACCTAATTGAAAGACGTATAAATCTGTCATCTTAAATTCTTGAACTGAATTCCTATAGCCACTGACCATATCAGTTTTGGATTTTAATCCAATACTGATACTGTTTTGGTCATTTATGAATTTAAATTTTGCTCCCAATGATGCCTGAATACCAAAATTGAAGCCCAAGCCATTTTTTGAATCATCAATATCGTCAGATACAACTTCTACTTTTGATTTCAATAGATAAGAACCATAAATACCTAAATCAGCAAATAACGATACCTTTTGAGTTTTATCATAAAACAACCTCACACCGACAGGAAGATAAATATGACTGTTTTTAAGAAAAACCAATCTGCCCATTTCATCATTGAAATCTGCTCTTACATTTTCAACTCCTATTCCGGTTATGATTGAAGCATTATCTTGGATAATAAATTCCTTACCAATCAAAGCTCCTTGTGCAGTTGCAGAAACCTTAAAGTTATCTTCTGCTTCCAAAGCAGCAAACCCAGCATCAACTACCACTATCCAATCTCCTTTGTTGCCCATATTATTGCCTTCTTGGGAAAAGAGTGAACAGGATGCAAAAAACAACAAAATTAAAAGACTTATGATATTTTTCATTTTATTTTGTAGTTGATTCTCCAATTATGGCACCTATTATCGCACCTCCTAAAACGCACCAAACATTACAAATCCAACCTCCAACAATTAAACCTATAAAGGCACCCACACCAGCTGGCGTGATTCCTTTACCATTATTCTGTAATTCTTGGGCATAGGCATTAGCGACCGAAAGCATCTCTTTTTCTGTTAAGCTCAAATTTTGATAATTTGGATGACTTTCTAAATCTTCAATCCAATTTCCTTCGGCTATATCTTTTAAAGACAGCTTCGTAAAAGAAGACAAATCATATTCATCTATAACTTGCTCATAACCTTTATCCAACACATCCGCATATTTATCAATAACTTGTTCTACTAAATAAACGTCAAAATCTCCTGCTTGATATCCAAGCATAACAGCATATTGATCAACCATCTCTTGGGTAATTTCATAATCGCCATCCTTTTGAGCAAAATTGTTTTGCTCAAAATTACTTACAATTTCTACAGCATTAATAATTTTCAATGCCGATTCCCTGTACTTGTTAACAGATTCATCTATAAACTGCTTTTCATTTGAACATGACAAAATAGTTGGAATAAAGAAGATACAAACCAACACAATTGCAACAATACGTTTTGATTTTTTAATAGCTTTCATAATCGTAAAAATTTAGTGTTAAACACCTAGAAATTAGGAAGCAAAACTCAAAAAAAAAAAAAAAAAAAAAAAAAAAAAAAAAAAAAAAAAAAAAAAAA
>JAKQHT010000015.1 GCA_029557895.1 Bacteroidota bacterium
CAACACAAGTAAAACCATAATGCTCTAAACATTTTTTTCTTGCGAATGGATTGCGTTCATATTTCGTAACGGAAACTTGGTTCGGTGTTCCTTCGGTGTATGTTTTTTGAATTTCGTTGTCGGCTGGTATGAATGGGTTATGTCTGATTTTTTGAGTTGTCAAGAAGTCAAACCAAACCGCTTCAAGTTCGTCAACAAGTTCTGGCTTAATTGAATTACCCGAACCCATTGGTCGCCAATTTTGCTTTGCTAAATTTCCTGCTTTTAAAATGTCAACGGTCAAGATAGGCTCTTTGTCAGGGTTGAGCAAAACTTCAAAGTCAACGTCAATGTATAATGTGTCCTTATTTTCTCCGCTCCAATGTCTTTCGTAAAACGGTGTTGAAGTAGCAAAACCTGCTGCGATAATTCCTTTTGGTTCTGTCCCTACTTTTAATAAAAAAATTCTGTCGCCCGTTTGAATTGATTTTGTGTTACCACAACTCCAACGTTGAGAACACCGACCTGTCAAGTCCACTTGTTCAATGTCTTGTTCAAGTGTCGTCCAATTCCACTTTTTAGGGTTCCATAAAAATAGGTATGTATTCATTCGTTGTTGTCTGTCGTTTTACACTTGCCCATAACTTGTTTATACCCCTCACAAAATGTCGCAAATATTACCAATAGTAGTTGGCTTTGCGCCATAAACATGAGGGTTTATTTCCCAAAGATAATTTTTTTTGTTTACAAATCATCAAACGGGCTTTTTATGTTTTGCAGGCTTTTGGTGCTTACGTGGGTGTATATTTCTGTAGTGCGACTACTGTTGTGCCCCAATAACTCTTGGATGTACCGCAAGTCCGTGCCAGCTTCCAGTAGATGTGTGGCATAGCTGTGACGTAGCCAGTGCAAACTTACCGGTTTGGGTACTTTGGCTTTTTTAAGCGCTTGTTTCAGTACGTTTTCCAAACTCTTTTCGCTATATCGTTCTCCTTTCTGTTGTCCTTCAAAAAGCCATTTTTCAGGTTTACATGCTTTGTAGTACGCTCGCAACATTTCTATAGTTTTTTCTGAAATCGGGGCAATGCGGTCTTTCTTGCCTTTGGCTTGTTTGATGAGCAAAATGCCGCGCCTGCTATCAACATCACTTGGTTTTAAATTCAAAAGCTCGCTTCTTCGCAATCCACAAGCATAAATCAAGCTCAACATTGTCCTGTGCTTGATGTTGCCATGAGCTTCCAAAATGCCTTTTACTTCCTCTTTGCTCAAAACATTGGGCAACATTTTTGGCTTTTTTGGGCGGTGTATTTGCTCTATGTCCAGCTTTTTGTTTTGTACGGTTTGAAAAAACAATTTCAATGCATTCACCATCTGATTTTGATACGAGGCCGATAATCTGTTTTTCAATATATATTCGTTGTTAAAAACAATAACATCTTCATTCCCGATTTCCTCCAAAGTCTTTGTACAAAAAAACCGCAAGAAAACCCAAATGGCTTGGGTATAGGTCTTTACCGTGCTTTCACTGTATCGTTTGCTTCGTAGCCAATTTACAAACCGTTCTATTTGCTGCTTTCCTTCTGCCGAAATGGGCCTGTCGGAAATTAAATTGAATTTCCGGATATAAACTTCCGTATATGGCAAGTGCCATGTCTTGAGCGTGTTGCTCCATTTTGCACCGTCTAATTTCTTGAAACGTGCAATTAGTTCAGATTTTCTCTCAAAAGAAACGGCTATGCGTTTTTGCCCTCTGTGTGTTATGATTTTTGCCGTGTACATAATATTGGTCGTTCATATCGGCACATTTGCCCAAATAAAGTTGACTATGAGGAAATGCCGGGATGTTTTTGCTATACAAGCATAAATATAACCAATTGTACATTAAATTTTTACTTTAAGATGACCTATTTCGTCCCAAAAGACAATTTCCGTACTATTCTTCCATTTTAATTGAATGTAACGCGATGCACAGAAGCTTAAAAAAAGAGTGCTTTAAGTAACTTTTGGCGTGCCATTAGGCTTGTCCGAGCTCTTTTCTCAAAAAACTTGCAGTATAACTTTTTTTGTCTTTGGCTACATCCTCTGGCGTTCCTTGGGCAACGATCTGCCCGCCACCTTTACCACCTTCGTAGCCCACATCGATGATATGGTCCATGGTCTTGATCACATCCATGTTGTGCTCGATGATGAGTATGGTGTTGCCCTTGCTCACAAGCTTGTTCAACACGTTCATAAGCACCCTGATGTCTTCAAAATGCAATCCGGTGGTAGGCTCGTCGAGAATATAAAACGTGTTTCCCGTATCGCGTTTGCTCAATTCGGTTGCAAGCTTGATGCGTTGCGCCTCACCGCCCGATAGCGTGGTGCTCTGCTGCCCCAATGTGATGTAGCCCAGCCCAACATCTTTGATGGTCTTTAGCTTATTGTGGATTTTTGGGATATGCTCAAAAAAAGCAACCGCATCATTGATGGTCATCTCCAGCACATCACTGATAGATTTTCCCTTGTATCGCACTTCGAGGGTCTCACGGTTAAAACGCTTCCCTTGGCAAGATTCACATTCCACATACACATCGGGCAGAAAGTTCATTTCAATGACCCTTAAGCCACCACCCAGACAGGTCTCGCACCTGCCACCGGGAACATTGAAACTGAACCTCCCGGGCCGGTAACCACGTATCAGCGCTTCGGGAATTTTGGCAAACAGGTTACGTATTTCATCAAAAGTCTTTGTGTAAGTAGCCGGGTTGCTCCTTGGTGTGCGGCCAATGGGCGATTGGTTGATGTCAATGACCTTGTCAATGTGTTCCAATCCCGTGATGCTCTCATAGGGCATCGGTTTTTTGACACCATTAAAATAATGGGCATTCATTATGGGATAGAGCGTTTCGTTGATCAATGTCGATTTGCCACTGCCGGAAACACCCGTAACGCCAATCATTTTACCCAAAGGGAATTTTACCGAAACATTTTTAAGATTGTTGCCACTGCAGCCTTTCAGTTCTATGAATTTTCCATTGCCTTCCCTACGGCTTTTGGGTATGGGGATTTCCTTGGTGCCGTTAAGATAGTCGGCCGTTAGTGTATGGTGTTTTTTGAGTTCTTCTGGCGTTCCGGTACTGATGATTTCGCCACCGTGCTGTCCGGCACGAGGTCCTATGTCAATGACATAATCAGAATTTTCGATCATGTCCTTATCGTGTTCTACCACAATGACAGAATTGCCGATATCGCGGAGCGAGGTAAGTGATTTTATCAATTTTTCGTTGTCGCGCTGGTGCAGGCCGATGCTCGGTTCGTCCAAGATGTACAATACACCCACCAGTTGTGAGCCAATCTGGGTGGCAAGACGGATGCGCTGTGACTCGCCGCCAGAAAGCGATTTGGAACTGCGGTTCAGCGAGAGGTAATCAAGGCCAACGTCCAGCAGAAATTGCAGCCGAGTCTTGATTTCCTTGATGATTTCTTCAGAAATGCTGCGTTGCTTTGCAGAAAGCTGCGGGGCGAGATTCTCAAACCATACCGCAAGATCGGCTATGTCCTTGTTGGACAGTTCGGCGATGTTCTGGCCGTTCACTTTAAAATAGAGCGACTCTTTGCGCAATCGGGCGCCTTGGCATTCGTCACAAAACACTTTGTCCATATATTCTTTGGCCCACCGTGTCAAGGAGGTCGATTCAGAATTTTTGTACTGGCTCTCGATGAAATTGGCAACGCCCTCAAAATCGATTTTGTATTCGCGGGTAAGGCCCAAAGTCTTGCTCTCTACAGAAAACCGTTCTTTGCCACCGTACATGATCAATTGTTTTGCCTCTTCCGGTATGGAATTGTAGGGTGTGGTCAGTTCAAAATCATAACGTTGGGCAATAATTTCCAACTGTTTGAAAATCCAGCTGTTCTTATATGGACCGTGCGGCGCCAATGCCCCGGATTTGATTGAAAGCGTATCGTCTGGGATAATTTTTTTCTCATTGACCTGATAGAGTTTGCCAATGCCGTTACATTTGGGACATGCCCCTTTTGGCGAATTGAAAGAAAAATTGTTTGGCTCCGGGTTGGGATACGATATGCCCGTGGACGGGCACATAAGGTTACGGCTGAAATAGCGCAAACCGCCCGTATCTTGGTCTATCACCATCAAGACATCCTCGCCGTGCTGCATGGCAGTTTTGATACTTTCTGTCAACCTATTGTCGGTCTCGTTGTTGCCGTCCATCTTTAGTCGGTCAATCACGATCTCGATGTCGTGGGTCCTGTAGCGGTCCAATTTCAAGCCCTTCACCAGATCTTGGATCTCGCCATCTATCCGCACCTTTATAAATCCCTGTTTGGCAATTTGTTCAAACAGTTCGCGGTAATGTCCTTTTCGCGAGCGCACCACTGGCGATAGTATGTTGATGCGCTTGCCATCAAAACTATCCTTGATAAGATCCTTGATCTGCGCATCATTGTAGCTAACCATTTTCTCACCAGTGTTATAACTGTACGCATCGGCAGCCCTGGCAAAGAGCAATCGGAGGAAATCATAGATTTCTGTAATGGTGCCAACCGTCGATCGTGGCGAATTTCCGGTCGTTTTTTGCTCGATGGCAATCACCGGCGAAAGCCCATCGATCTTGTCAACATCGGGACGCTCCAGGCTGCCCAAAAACTGTCGGGCATAGGCCGAAAACGTTTCGATATAACGGCGTTGACCTTCGGCATAAATGGTATCAAAGGCCAATGAAGATTTGCCGCTTCCGGAAAGCCCCGTGATGACCACCAACTTTTCTCTCGGTATGTTGACATCAATATTCTTGAGATTGTGCACTCTGGCACCTTTTACCTCGATACTGTCTTCAAATTGGCTCATTCGATTGCTAAAAACGGTTTTAGGACAAAGAAACAAAAGTACGATTTTAGTTGTTAATTTGTTGTGAAGTTTAGGGCCAGATTTGGTATTATTGCAAAAGCAATGAACAAACGTTTTTTTGCCATTCGCCTGCATGGTTTTTCATGTCCTTGCAGAAGTCTGCCAATTTTTTTACTATGGAATCGCAAAAACTCTGTAAGGTAAAAAAGCTGGCAATATTGCATATTGGCAAAATTTTTAATTATTATTTAAAAAATTATTAAACAGATTACAATGAAACTATTAGGCATAGGCTCACGCATCAATCATGGCGAGTATGGTAAAGGTGTTGTTACCAATGTGACATCCAAGCATTATTGGGTCACTTTTATTGAAAACGGATTGGAAACCATTGATCTGGACAGTGATTTTGAAGTAATAGAAGCTGCAGAAGATGATGTGGATACAATAAGCTTTTACGAGGTGGAACGTTCTTTGAAATCCATTTTGAAGCAATGGAGCGATGTGAGCGAACTGGTAACCATTGCCGATAAATTCAAGGGAGGAAAGCTTATTTTAGAGCCCGCAGACACCAACCTCAAGGCGAACGAAGTCCCGATCGAGACGTTTTTCCACAAAATCACCATGCTCCGTGACCGCTTGCGGGTGATGGAACAGAAAATCAATAGCAGCAATCTTGATGAACACGAAAAAATCGATTTGCAACAGTACATTACCCGTTGTTATGGCAGTTTGACCACTTTCAATGTGCTGTTCAAGCACAAAGACCATCATTTCGTGGGGCAGAAAGGTTAGGTTTTAAGGTTAATGGCAATTTGATGCAAAAAAATTTCATCGATTTGGCTTAAAATATGCTTTACGTATCAAGACTACGTAAACCACAATAGGTATAAATATGCAGATGATAACGGAGGTATTGGTATAGTTGCTTCCGAATTTGTCAAAACTTCTCAAAAAATCTGCAGAAGCATCAAATAACCAATTGCAGAAATTGGAAAAACTATCAATAAAGAATAAAAGCATCAGCATAGCTAATAGTATTACTGACTTAAAAATGTGTTTTTTAATTATTTTATCTACTAAATAAGCCCACGAAAAAGGAATAATTATAAACCAAATAATAATGTTGACTTCTTTGTAACTAAAGCCGGTTACACGTGACAGAAACATCAAGAAATAATAAACCAAATTAAATACAAACTCCATATTTTGTTTTTTTTACATTCCTGTTCATAGTTCTTATCATAAATTTTCAGTTTATCGGGCAAAATGGTGTCCGACTATCAATATTTTGCTTGGATCTCTTCCAATTTTAAACTGGAAAACAATCGCAATTCCTCAAAAAACGAAGTGAATTCTTTTTCAAACTCCGAATAATATATTTGTAGCTCATAAGTGGCCTTGTCCATCCCGGAAACAAGTTTGGTCCGTCGGTTCATGCCGTTCAGCACACGTTGTATGCCTTCAATATTGGCATAGTTCAGGAGCCAGTTTTCGGACATCATGTACGGGATCATCTTTTTGATACGGTCGGGGAGAAGCCCGTAATGCCGATCAAGGCTTTCGTAAAAAGCATCAACATACATGTTTAGCGGTACATCAGAATAGGAATTCCAGTTTTTGGCCAAAAAATGATCATACAGGATGTCAACAATAATGCCGCTGTAATGGCCGTAATTTTCGTGAAGCCGCCTGGTACTCTGCCTTACGGTAAGATGCCCATCGGTATAAGTGTCTATCTGTCTATGCAATAAAATGCCGGTTTGTATCTTTTCAGGATATTTCAGGTACTGTTTGCCCTTGATACCGTCCGCAATGAAGTTCCCGATCTGTATCAGTTCATCGTCGCCCGAAAGATATATGTGTGCTAAAAAATTCATGCCATTCCCCGTGATAGCGGGAATCCTCGCGGATATACTTTTTTGAAAAAGTGAATTTACGAATTCATATGTAAAGAACACACACATAAAACTTATATTTGTCAAAATTTTATAAATTTAAGCATGACTCTCATCAAATCTATTTCTGGAATCCGAGGCACCATTGGCGGTACTGTGGGCGATAACCTTACGCCCATCGATGCAGTGAAATTTGCCGCTGCTTATGGCCTCTGGTTGAAACAGCAACGGAACAAAGAAAACTATAGGGTAGTGGTTGGTCGCGATGCCCGCATCTCTGGAGAAATGATCCAGAACCTTGTGATGAACACCCTGGTCGGCTTGGGCATACACGTCATCGACCTGGGCTTGTCCACAACGCCCACGGTAGAAATGGCCGTTCCCATGGAACACGCCGATGGTGGTATCATCCTTACGGCAAGCCATAACCCAAAACAATGGAACGCCTTGAAATTGCTCAATGCCAAAGGCGAATTTTTGAATGGCGAAGAGGGCGAAAAAATCCTGAAAATTGCCGAAAACGATCAAATGGCTTTTTCCGATGTCGATAACCTTGGCAAGATTACCAAAAACCAAGCATATATAGATATGCATATCGACGAAGTTTTAAAACTGCCATTGGTCAATATAAAAGCCATAAAGGATGCCAATTTTAAGATTGTGGTGGATGGTGTGAACTCCACGGGAGGCATAGCGGTACCGCTGTTACTGGACAGATTGGGCGTGCATACCTTAAAATTGTATTGCGAACCAAACGGACATTTTCCGCACAATCCGGAACCTTTGAAAGAACACTTGACAGATTTGTCCGAGGCGGTAGTAAAAGAACGTGCCGATCTGGGTATCGTTGTAGATCCTGATGTTGACCGATTGGCATTTATGGATGAAAACGGCGAAATGTTTGGCGAGGAATATACCTTGGTAGCCTGTGCAGATTATGTCTTGGGAAAAACCCCGGGCAATACCGTGAGCAATATGAGCTCTACACGTGCCTTGAAAGATGTTACCGAAAAGCACGGCGGAAGCTATCAGGCCAGTGCCGTGGGCGAAGTCAATGTTGTAGAATTGATGAAAAAAAACAAGGCCATCATAGGTGGCGAGGGCAATGGCGGTATCATATATCCGGAATTGCACTATGGCCGTGATGCCTTGGTTGGGATTGCATTGTTCTTGAGCCTGTTGGCTGAAAAGAAAATGAAAACCAGTGCATTGCGAGCTACCTATCCAAGTTATTTTATGGGCAAAAAGAAAATTGAGCTCACCCCCGATCTTGATGTGGACCGTATATTGAAAGCGATGGAAAACCGTTACCAAAACGAACAACTTACCACCATCGATGGCGTAAAAATTGACTTTAGCCACAGCTGGGTGCATTTGAGAAAGAGCAATACCGAACCCATTATCAGGATATACACCGAAGCCCCGACCCAAGACGAAGCGGATGCCTTGGCAGATAAAATCATTACTGAAATAAAGGCTGTTGCAAATATTTAGTAAATTTGCACCATAACATTTGGATAGATGATTTCTACAGAAAAATCAAAGGCTATTTCTTCTGAACTTGAAAATTATTTTAACAAGTTCAGGAAACATATCATTGGTATCAACCAAGAATTTGAATCGCCATTCGGCACCCAGAAAATCGTCTATACAGATTGGACAGCTTCCGGGAGGCTGTACCGCCCAATCGAGGAAAAGTTGAGCAACGATTTTGGTCCTTTTGTGGCCAATACCCATACTGAAACCACTGTTTCCGGTACGGCCATGACACGAGCTTACCATAAGGCCAAACATATTATCAAAACCCATGTAAACTCCCATGCTGATGATGTGTTGATTGTCAGCGGTAGCGGCATGACAGGCGTCATCAATAAGTTCCAGCGCATTCTTGGGCTCAAGATCCCCGAAAACCTCCAGAAGTACATCAAAGTTCCGGACGAAATCCGACCGGTGGTTTTTATTTCGCACATGGAACACCATAGCAACCAAACCTCGTGGCTGGAAACCATAGCCAAAGTAGAGGTTGTTCCGCCCGACCATGATGGGCTTTTCAGCCTTCAAAATCTTGAAAAGCTGCTTTTGGAGTATAAAGACCGCCCTTTGAAGATAGCGTCGGTTGTAGCAAATTCTAATGTGACGGGTATCAGCACTCCATACCATGATATTGCAAAAGTGATGCACCGCCACGGTGGTGTCTGCTTTGTGGATTTTGCCTGTTCCGCACCATATGTGCCTATCGATATGCATCCCGCTGACCCTGAGGCTTCGCTCGACGCCATTTTCTTTTCGCCACATAAATTTTTGGGTGGCCCAGGTACTTCGGGCGTGTTGATTTTCAACAAAAAGCTCTATAAAAATATGGTGCCGGACTGCCCCGGTGGCGGCACTGTAAGTTGGACCAATCCTTGGGGAGAACACAAATATATTGATGATATCGAGGATAGGGAAGACGGTGGTACACCTGGATTTCTCCAGACCATCAAGACCGCTCTTGCCATAAAGCTCAAGGAACAAATGGGTGTTGAAAATATCTTAAAACGTGAGCACGAGATCGTCACTTATATTTTCACGGAATTGGGTGCAGTAAAAAACCTGAACATCCTTGCCGGACAGCACAAAACACGGTTGGGCGTGATTTCTTTCTATATAGATGACTTGCATTATAATCTGGGTGTCAAGCTGTTAAACGACCGATTTGGCATACAGACACGTGGTGGATGTAGTTGCGCCGGTACTTATGGGCATTTCCTCCTGCACGTTGATATGGAGAAATCGCACGAGCTGACCAATGAAATTTCTTTGGGCGACCTGGCACGGAAACCGGGCTGGATTCGTATGTCCATTCACCCGACGACTACTAATGCAGAAATCCAATACGTTTGCGAGAGTATAAAATCACTTGCAAAAAACCATAAAGAATGGGCTTTGGACTATAATTACCTCAAGCACTCCAATGAGTTTGTCCATAAAGCACATGGAAACGCTGCCGGGATGGATAGGGTAGATGCTTGGTTCAGTCTTTGATCACTTGAATTTTTCCGGTACGATGTCTTTGTGTTTCCAGCGCTTGTGGGTCCAAAGGTAATATTGCGGAGCTTCAAAGATTTGCTTTTCTACCAGCCTGAAAAATTTATCGGTAATCTCGTAATCCTTGTATTCGTTTGGATTCATGGCGATCAATTCAAACGAAGCTTCGTAAAAACCTCTTTCAGCCCGTTTTACCTTTAAAAAAACCACGGGCATGTCTAATTTCTTGGAAAGCATTTCAGCTCCGGTATGCATCGGCACTTTGTATCCCATAAACTCGCCCCAATGTAGCGCATTGTGGGGTTTGGCCGTTTGGTCTGAAGCAAAGCCATTGATGGTTAGCTCTCCCTTGGATTTGGCCTCGATAAGCGTGGGAATGGTTTCTTTGGTTGTAATGAGATAACTGTTGTATTTGGCACGGATACGTTTTACCAAACGGTCAAAGTAGGGGTTGGCAAGACGTTTGTAAACGGCATAGCCTCTACTTTTTAAATACTTTTGCAGGATGAAAATCCATTCCCAACTTGCGTAATGGGCGCACATGAGCATGGTGCTTTTACCTTGGTTTTCAATATTATGAAGTAGATCTAAATTGGTAAATCGGAATCGTTTTTTCATTTCGTCTTCAGAAATGGTCAGTGATTTTATGGCCTCCACGACCATATCGCACAAGTGATGGTAAAATTTTGTGGTAATGTCATTGATTTCGCTTTGTTTTTTTTCGGGAAAAACAAGGCGTAGATTGTTCTGGACCACTTTTTTGCGATATCCGATGACTTTGTATATCCAAAAGTAAAGAAAATCTGAAAAGGCATAGAGCAACCTGAACGGAAGTATGGAAATCAGCCACAAAAATGGATAAACCAAGATGTAAGCGAGAAATTGCATGAATATATGTTAGATTTGCAACAAATATATGGCTTTATTGTAACTTAATGTTTATGGTTTTATGGGTAATTTGAGTTTGGTGGCAATTGCCATCATTGCGGCAAATGTTATCATTTCATATAAAGGCTTCAATGATTATGGCTTTTTTGAGAGGTACAAGTTCAATGTTGGGGCTGTGCGCCGTGGAGAACAGGTTCGGATTTTTAGTGCCGGTTTTCTTCATGTGGACTGGTCGCACCTTTTTGTCAATATGTTCACCCTGTTCTTTTTTGCAGATATTGTGGTCTATAGGGTTGGCACGGTCAATTTTTTGGTCATCTATCTTTTGAGCCTTGTTTTGGGTAATCTGTTATCGCTTTATTTCCATAAGAACGAGTTCCATTATTCGGCGGTTGGTGCCAGTGGTGCGGTTACGGGCGTTTTGTATTCGGCCATTCTCATAGAACCGCAAATGAGCCTGTTTTTATTTCTGATCCCCATTCCTATTCCGGCGTATGTTTTTGGTATTGGTTATCTTTTTTATTCCATTTATGGGATGAAAAACAGAATTGGGAATATTGGACATGATGCCCATTTTGGCGGTGCCATTGGTGGTTTTTTGGTCACTTTGATAATGCTTCCGTCGCTTTTGGTGACCGATCCTTTGATGGTCACCCTTTTGTCCATTCCCATTATCATTCTTTTTGTGATGCACAAGTACGGGAAACTTTGAACAAATCCGGGTCTGTTCCTTGCTTTTGTTTACCGTTTCATTTCTTTATGAATGGTCGGGCGGTTTGCTCCATGAACCTAAAGGGAGTGTAAATAACTGACCTCAATCCAATAGCTCCGCTATTTTGTCTTCAAGGGCTTTTCCCCTCAAATTCTTTGCGACGATCTTTCCATTGGAATCCAAAATGAACGTAGCGGGGATTGATCGGATGTTGTACTGTTGGGCTATGGGATCGTTGAAATAGTTGAGGTTAGAAATATGGTGCCAAGTGAGTTTGTCATCCGCAATAGCCTTTACCCATTTGTCCTTTTGGCCGGCTCTGTCCAGAGACACGCCAATGATTTCGAGGCCTTTTTTGTGATATTTTTCATAGACTTTTACCACATTTGGGTTTTCCTTTCTGCATGGACCGCACCAAGATGCCCAGAAATCGATTATTGTAGCCTTGCCCTTGATGTCGCTCAATGCAATGGTCTTTCCATCGGGGGAAGGCCCGGAGAACTCTGGCGGCGACTGTCCGATATCCAATTTTGCAAGGTTTTCCTTGCTGGCTTTGGTCGTTAAAATCTTTGATTTTACTATCTGTCCAAATTGAGAGTTTTTAATTTCGGTATTGAGGTTCTCAAAGCTTTCTTCTATTTTGTTGATATCAGACTTGGGGCTCAATAGTTGCTTTTCTATCATGACAAGTGAAAAAGTAGCGTCTTTGTGGTTCGCTGCAAATTCAAATGGGTAATTCGTCAGCCGCTCATTGATTTTATTGAATTCACTGATGATTTCTTTTCTGGCCAAAGAATCGGCAGGATCGGTATGGGTCCTGACCTTTAGGTTGATTTCGTTGCGTTCGGCCATCATTTTTTCTACCGCATCATTATAAATTTTCATGACCTCATTGGATCTGGTTCCGGTGACTTTTGAGGCATTGATGTCGGTTTTGTCAAAAACGATGTTGATGGCCGAGTTTTCGACCATTACCGGGATAAAACCATTTACGCCGTCTACTTCCAAGTACCACATTTGGGGCGTATCTGTCTTTCCTTCAAACACGAATTTTTCGTCCATAACCATGGCCGATCCAATTGGGATGCTGCGCCTGCCGTTTATGTCGCTGGCATTCAGGTACACCCTGACACCATTATAGATACCTTTGGCCGTGCCGTTGATGACATATCCTTCGGTTTTTTTTACTTCTTCTTTGCAGGAAACCAGTAGCAGTCCTATCAAAAATAAACCCAATAGTTTTTTCATTGTCCAATTTTTTTTGAGTTGCAAATATATAGATTATTGATAGCACGTCAAAATTGTAAACATTGCTTATTGCAACGATTGGTTTGACGCGCTGAATTTGAAATTTGAAAATTTTAATACTGGTAATTGTATTATAAAATCCTATTTTCGCAAAAATTACAATAGCTTTTTTATGGAATTATATTACACATTTTCGGTCTTGATTGTATTGGCATCGTTATTTTCTTATTGGAACCTTCGTTTTTTGAAATTGCCCGGTACCATTGGTATCATGGTCATAGCGATGATGGTTTCGGTTGGGGTTCGTTTGTTGGGAGAACGATTTTTTCCTGATACGGCAAGACAATTTTTCGAGCTTGTGCAGGATTTTGATTTTACAGAGATCCTGATGGGCGCCATGCTCAACTTTCTGTTATTTGCCGGTGCACTGCATGTGAATTTTGCTGATCTAAAAGAACACAAACTGCCCATTATCACGTATGCTACCATCAGTGTGGTATTATCGGCATTTATCATTTCCGGGTTGTTCTATTATGTGGCCCCGCTTATGGGGATTAACATTCCGTATATTTATTGTCTTCTGTTCGGAACGCTCATTTCGCCAACCGATCCGATCGTGGTGCTTGGCATTTTGAAACAGGCCAAAGTGCCAAAACGTATCGAAACCAAAATCACCGGTGAGTCGCTGTTCAACGACGGTGTGGCAGTCGTGATGTTTGCCGTGGTTTTGAAACTCGCCGTTGATTCAGATTTTGATGCCACTTTTGGTTCGATTTCAAAATTGTTCCTGTTAGAAGCCGGCGGCGGCATTCTTTTGGGTGCGCTTTTGGGTTTTACCTCCAGTAGGGTCATGAAGAAAATTGATGATTATAAAGTATCGGTATTGATTACTTTGTCCATTGTGATGGGCGGTTTTTTGGTAGCCAAGCAAACCCATGTGTCGTCACCTTTGGCAATGGTTGTTGCTGGATTGATAATTGGAAATTACGGTAAATCAGTGGCCATGAGCGCTGTTACAAGGGATTATTTGGGTAAATTTTGGGAACTTGTCGATGAGATAATGAATGCCATACTGTTCTTATTCATCGGGTTTGAGTTGCTGATGCTTCCCGACCTTACCGAACAGTTATTTTTGGGAATCGTTGCGATCGCAATCGTACTTTTGGCCCGTTTGTTATCCATTTTTATCCCGGCTTCAACCATTTTGCGCAAAAGAACGTATACGCGGGGTTCGCTGATTACGATGGTTTGGGGTGGTATCCGTGGTGGTGTTTCCATTGCGTTGGTAATGAGCATCCCTAACTCCGCAGGGGAAATCAAGGAAGTACTGTTGGAGGTAACCTATATCGTTGTACTGTTTTCTATAGTGGTCCAGGGATTGTCCGTCGGGAAAGTGGCGCAAAAAGTACTCAAAAACGATATTGTAACAGATGCAGAGATGTCATCCTGAATCACTGGTAAATGATTGGTTATCAGTGTATTTTAACTTTATTGTAAGTAGATGCGTTAAAAATGACAAACGGCCTACTTTGGAAGTACCGGCTCATGATCTAAATTACCAACAACTATTTTGACCGGCTCAAAAATACAAGCCGTATCTTTGTAACATTTACCTGCTATTACTATGATACTGAACGATACCATTGTTGCTCTTGCTACCCCTTCGGGAGCGGGTGCTGTTGCCATTATACGGATTTCGGGAAATAAAGCCATCGAAATTGCCAATGCTGTTTTTCGTTCGGTACGGAACAAGGATCTGACCAAACAAAAAACACATACAATTCATTTAGGACATATCGTGGATCCTTCGACAAGTTCGGGGCAGGTTAAAATTTTGGATCAAGTTTTGGTTTCGATTTTCAAAAATCCAAATTCTTATACAGGGGAAGATGTAATTGAAATTTCGTGTCACGGTTCGGTTTTTATCCAACAACAGATCATTCAGTTGTTACTTCGTAAAGGTTGCCGAATGGCACAAGCAGGTGAGTTTACGTTGCGCTCGTTTCTCAATGGAAAAATGGATTTGTCACAAGCCGAAGCGGTAGCCGATTTAATCAATTCGGATAACGAAGCATCACATCAAATTGCCATGCAACAAATGCGTGGAGGATTTAGTAACGAGATAGCCAAACTTCGTGAGGAGCTTTTAAATTTCGCTTCTTTAATCGAACTTGAACTTGATTTTGCAGAAGAAGATGTAGAATTTGCTGACCGAACGCAATTTAAAGAACTGCTCAACCGAATTGAATTTGTCCTGAAACGTCTGATTGACAGTTTTGCAGTCGGAAACGTGATTAAGAACGGAATCCCCGTAGCGATTGTCGGAGAACCAAATGTAGGGAAATCAACACTTTTGAATGCTTTGCTCAACGAAGAAAGAGCCATAGTTTCGGATGTTGCAGGAACAACACGTGATACGATTGAAGACGAACTCACAATTGGAGGCATTGGTTTCCGCTTTATTGATACAGCAGGAATCAGGGATACGAAAGACGTAGTCGAAAATATCGGAATCCAAAAGACATTTGAAAAGCTTGAAAAAGCCCAGATTGTTATAAGCCTCCCCAACTTCTCCAAAGGAGGGGCTTTTGAAACTGGCAAAATAGTATCTGAAATTGAACTCCTAAAAAATAAGTATCCCCAAAAAACAATTATTGTAGTTATCAACAAAATGGATTTGTTAGACGAAAGCCAAATCTCAAATCTCAAATCTCAAATCTCAAATCTATTGTTCATTTCAGCCAAAAAGAATATCGGAATTGAAGAACTCAAAAACACTTTGCTATCGCTTGTGAATACTGGTGCTTTGCGAAACAACGAAACGATTGTAACCAATACGAGACATTACGACGCACTTCTGAAAGCCTTGGAAGAAATCCAAAAAGTGCGTTTCGGGTTGGAAAGCGGTCTGTCGTCAGATTTGATGGCGATTGATATCAGACAGGCATTGTATTATTTTGGAGAAATCACAGGGCAAGTGTCTAATGATGAGTTACTTGGAAATATCTTTGCTAACTTTTGCATCGGAAAATGATTTCTTATCTTTGTGATAATATCAAATGATACTATCATAAATGAAACCACCTTATAACATAACAGAAAAAATTGTAACGTTAGTTGCTTCTATTTCAGAAAAGATAGGAGAAATTAACGCTTCTCATTTATACAAACCCGCTACCGAATTACGAAAGAAAAACCGAATTAAAACCATTCAATCTTCTTTGGAAATTGAGGGCAATACATTAACCGAAGAACAAATCACGGCGTTATTAGAAAACAAAAGAGTTATTGCTCCTCAAAAAGATATTTTAGAAGTTCAAAATGCTATAAAAGTATATGAACAACTCAATAGATTTAATCCTTTCCAATTAAAAGATTTAGAAAAAGCTCACGCTATTTTAATGAATGGATTAATTGACAATGCAGGAAAATTAAGAACTACCAATGTTGGAATTGTAAAAGGTTCAAAAGTAGAACATATTGCACCAAGCGGAACAATGGTAAACGGACTAATGAAAGACCTTTTTGAGTATCTGAAAAAAGACAACGATTTAATCCTCATCAAAAGTTGTGCCTTTCATTATGAATTTGAATTTATCCATCCCTTTTTAGACGGAAACGGAAGAATGGGCAGATTGTGGCAAACCTTAATTCTAATGCAACAATATCCAGTATTTGAATATTTACCTGTTGAATCATTAATAAAGCAAAAACAAAGCGATTATTACAACAAATTATCCGAATCCGATAAAAAAGGAAATTCAACACCATTTATCGAATTTATGTTGGAAATCATTTTAGAGTCATTAGACGGACTTTTACAATCTCAATCTGTAACACTTTATACAGAAGATAGAATACGCTTATTTGCAGCCAAAATAGGCAAGAATACATTTAGTAGAAAAGACTATATGCAGAATTTTAAAAACATATCTGCACCAACAGCCAGTAGAGATTTAAAATGGGCAGTTGAACAAGGCATTTTATCTAAATTTGGAGAGCAGAGATTAACGGAATATCAATTTAAATAATTTTTGCGGAGATTAAACTGCTTATTCACCGCATTTTTGCAGAGAATAATTATTTTATACCCTAAAAGGTATAATTTTGCATAATATATTTATACCCAAAAGGGTATAAAATGAGCAATTCATTATCGGTATTTATAAAAGGAAAACGTAAACAACTTGGAATAACTCAATTAGAATTATCTGAACGTGCAGGTGTAGGACTTCGTTTTGTTCGTGAATTGGAACACGGAAAACAATCGGTTCGATTAGATAAAGTGAATCAAATATTATTTTTATTTGGTTCAGAGGTTGGGGTAGTTAGTATAAAAGAGTACTAAGAGCATTTCATATTTTGACCAATATTTTCGCTGATTTTCAACGCTTTCGCCCAATACTTGGCACTCATACCCTTATCTCGCTGAAAATTTCAAAATGATGCAAATTTTGTATCGGAAAATGATTTCCTATCTTCGTGATAATATCAAATGATACTATCATAAATGAAGCCGCCTTTTGCTATTACCGATTAAATTGTAGCGTTAGTTGCTTCTATTTCAGAAAAGATAGGAGAAATTAACGCTACGCATTTATATAAACCTGCCACCGAATTACGAAAGAAAAATAGAATCAAAACCATTCAATCATCTTTAGAAATTGAGGGCAATACTTTAACCGAAGAACAAATCACGGCTTTATTAGAAAACAAAAGAGTTTTAGCTCCTCAAAGGGTATTTTAGAAGTTCAAAATGCTATAAAAACGTGAGTTCGACGTAAAACTACTGAAATATGATGATTTGTAGTATCGACAAAGTTATTTATGAGCGACGGTTTTTTTTCAGCAAAATTGTAAGCTATTAAAGCAGAAAACACATTGTCGAAGTAGTTTACCTGAGAACGATTTCTTGGGTGTTCAATTTGAAAGATGTTTTTAAGTTGGTCAAATATGGTCTCAATAATGGCTCTTTTTCTTAAATAAAAGGCATCTTGAATTGGAGTTACTAATTTGGTTTTCATGTTCTTTCTCAATTTGGTAACCAAGTGAATTCCGTTTGAAAAAAGGTTATGAAAAAGCTCTTTTGACAAGTATCCTATATCGCCAAATAATTTACCGTAAAGTTTATTGATAAACCCTTTCATTTTCAAAGGGCTTGTGTCGTGAACATTAGTCGGAGTGCGCATAAAATCTATAACCCCGCCACAATCATTGATAAAAATATGAAGTTTAAAACCATAAAACCACCCCAGGGAACACTGACCTCTTTGAGCTAAATTTTTGAAGGTTTTATGCTGATGGATTCGTCTTTTACCGCAAACTCTCAAAGGCGTAGAATCGATAAAACTAATACCTGTACAATCAGCCAACCCTT
>JAKQHT010000017.1 GCA_029557895.1 Bacteroidota bacterium
GTTGTCAGCTTCCGCCGACTGAAAAAATGCTTGAACACTCTTTTTTGAAAAACATTTTGTCCCCAAGTAACCGTTTTGGTAAAGAACAACCAATTGATGCAAAAATCTTAACACCCAGCGGTTGGAAAACTATGGGTGAAATAAAAGCAGGGGATAAGGTAATAACTCAAAATGGCTCTCAAACGACTGTTTTAGCCACATATCCTCAAGGTGTTAAACCTATTTATAGACTTTGTTTTACCGATGGATCTAAAACTGAGTGTGGTCTTGAGCACCTTTGGAAGTTACAAGATCAGTCATCAAGAATCGCCACAAAATACCCTATTTTTGGAAGATGGAAAGTTATGACTTTGAAAAAAATTATAGACAAATATGGAATGGTTCCAAAAAGTCATGCACGTATTTCAATTCCCACGGTTGAGCCAGTAAAATTTAGAAGCAAAAAAGTGCCATACGACCCCTATCTTCTTGGACTTTTACTTGGTGATGGATGCCTTACCGGTGGCCAAATACGGTTCACTACATCCGACAAAGAACTCGTGTCAGCATTTGGAAATTCAATATCATTGGGTAAACAAAAGTACCAGTATTTCATTAGTGGGGGCAAAAAGCATCCTATCTTTAGCCTTGGGTTAGGAGGCAAAAGATCATACGATAAATTTATCCCGGAAGTTTATTTATGGAACAGTATAGAGGTGAGAATCGGCGTATTAAGAGGATTGATGGATACAGATGGGTGCGTTATTGGGTCTGGGGCAAGGTTTACTACAATTTCAAAACAAATGGCAAATGATTGCGTTTTTCTGGTCAATTCTCTGGGCGGTCAGGCCAGAACATGCTTTGAAAAGAAGAAGAATACCTACCGGGTGAACATTTATTTTGGTGATAAATCCATTGTTCCTTTTGCTTTGTCAAGAAAAGTGTTAAAATATAATAAAGCAGTTAGAAAAAAAACCAGCAATAGGGTCCTTAAAATGATTGAGTATATTGGCCAGAAAGAAGCTAAGTGTATTTCAGTTAATCATCCAAGTAAACTGTATGTCACGGATGATTTCATCGTGACTCACAATACCTTTGTGACGGCCGTAAAGCACTGCTGGTATAATTTTTATAAGATTGGAGTTAATGGACCGCCTGACTTTGTTAAGGATGTCCGTTATAGCACTTTGAACATTTCGCCTCACTCATTGCAGGTTGATGCGGCCTATCGCTACGTCATTGACATCTTTCAGGACAAGTTCTTATACCGCTGGCAAGACAAAGATGGCAACGAAATAAAAGTCCGCAATGTTTGCCGGATTAAGAACTTCATGGTTGACCACAAACAGGTCAAGCGCGAGATTCTTTTCGCCAACAATGCCAGCATTAAGGGTGTGCCAACCGGTGAAGACCAAGCGTCATCACTCGCCGGTACGCAATTTGCCTACATCAGCTATGACGAGGCGCCACAATCACTTCATTTGCGTCAAGAGTTACCTGCCAAGATCCAGTCCCGGTTAATCGATTCCGGCGGACCGCTAGATATAGTCGGAACTCCGGAGGTAGACAAGCCATCCCACGCTTACTATCACCGTATCGTTAAACAGGGATTGAATCTTGAAAATGGTTTTTTCACCCTCACCGGTGCGTTGACTGACAATATTTTCATCGGTGACAATGAAAAACAGGCGGTACTTGAATCGATCAAGCAAACCGATCCGGAAAAGTATCGTCAGGTAGCGTTCGGTGATTTTATCACCAGCGGCGTAAAGTTGTTTGACAACACCGCGATAGCCAGACTTTGGATGGATGGATTGTATATTGATCGTGGCTTACCTGGTCGTGATTATATTATTGGTGTTGATTGGGGATTTTCTGATACCGGCGACCCGACAGTCATATATGTGATTGACTATACCGAGTTGCGCGGTAAGGAAAACTCCGACAAGGAAAATACTGTTTATTACAAAGTTGTTTATCGAGAATCAATTAAAGGCGGCGATCCGTATGCCGTACTGGCTCGGGTTCGTATCTTACAACAAGATTTCAATGATTCAAAGATTATTCATGACAGCTCATCGATGGGCGGAGTTATTATTAAAAAAATGTTGCGGGAAATGAACATCAGACACCTCTACGATTTCGTCACTGCCAAAACTCCAAAAGATGAAATGCTATTTATGCTGGTGCGCGCCATGAATTATGGCCGGCGCACTGAATTAAACGATGAGGGCATTGTCCAGGAAGTAAACCCTGACTTTGGAAAAATCAGATCATACCTTATCCCAGATCTTGAAGACCA
>JAKQHT010000004.1 GCA_029557895.1 Bacteroidota bacterium
AGGTAAGGTTAAACACTTTGGTTTGTCGTGCGCAGGCGAAGCTACCATTCGTCGAGCCCACAAGGAATATCCTGTAACAGCCGTGCAAAACGAATATTCTTTTTGGACACGCGACCCCGAACACGAAGTATTGCCCACTTGTCAGGAATTGGGTATTGGTCTGGTGCCTTGGAGTCCGCTTGGGATGGGGTATCTATCTGGGCAATATGCACAAGGATTTCCGTTTCGTGAAAACGATTTACGGGTAACGGCGAGTTTTCCAAGATTCTCTGATGAAAATATGATTAAAAACCGACCAATCGTGAACATTCTTCAAAAAATGGCTCATGAAAAAAATGCAACGCCTATTCAAATCAACTTAGCTTGGTTGTTGGCAAAAAGCCCCAACATTGTTCCCATTCCCGGAACTATAAACCCATATCACTTTGAAGAAAATATAACATCAGTAAATGTGGAATTGACCAAAGACGATATAAAAACCTTAGAAGATGCATTTTCTCAAGAAACCGTTTACGGAAACCGTGCACCCGAAGCCCTTGCAGCTGCTCACGACATTGGTGTAAACATTGGTTCGAGTTCAAAAGGAACGAATGGAAAATCACCTTTAAAATAATTACGAATTATCACTGTCGAATGAACAATTCGTGATTCGTGATCCGTCATTTGATATAAAAAATTGAATAATATGCAAACAAGACAATTAGGAACTTTAGAAGTTTCCGCACTCGGAATGGGCTGTATGAATTTAAGTTTTGGAACAGGGAAAGCAGTCGATGTAAACGACGGTATAAAAATAATCCGTTCCGGATTTGAGCAAGGCATTACCTTTTTTGATACTGCTGAAGCCTATGGACCGTTTACAAACGAAGAATTGGTAGGCAAAGCCTTAAAACCATTTAGAAAGGAAGTTATTATCGCCACAAAATTCGGAATGATTTCGGAAGAAGGCGGACTCAACAGCCGTCCCGAACACATTAAAAAAGTGGTTGAAGCATCATTAAAAAGATTACAAACCGATTATATCGACTTGCTCTACCAACACCGTGTTGACCCCAATGTGCCGATAGAAGATGTTGCCGGAACAGTAAAGGATTTGATAACACAAGGAAAAGTAAAACATTTTGGATTATCGGAAGCCAATGCCAAAACCATTGCCAAAGCACATGCCGTTCAGGCGGTAACGGCAGTTCAGAATCAATATTCCATTTGGACACGAGAACCCGAAAAAGAAGTGTTGCCGTTGTGCGAAAAACTAAACATCGGTTTTGTGCCTTGGGGACCACTCGGAACAGGATTTTTAACGGGAGCGATTACCGAAAATTCCACTTTTGATGCCGCTACCGATTTGCGTGCTGTTTTCCCACGTTTCACCAAAGAAAACATAAAAGCCAATATGCCTTTGGTAGAAATGTTGGCCGATGTTGCCCAACAGAAAAATGTTTCTACCGTACAAATTGCATTAGCTTGGTTATTGGCTCAAAAACCGTTTATTGTTCCCATACCCGGTATGGACAAAATGGAATACATCACCGACAATATTAAATCGGTAAATGTGGAATTGACCGCAGACGATTTAAAAGAAATCGAAAGCAGATTGGCAGA